>JAHDHQ010000008.1 GCA_020631235.1 Saprospiraceae bacterium
TATATGAGCACAATAAAAAAAAAAAGAGACTGCCTACTTATGAGACAGCCTCTTTAACACCCTTTATTTTATTTTTATAGTGCATAGTTCGCAGGAAATATCTATGGTCGAAGCGTTTTCAGCCTTCCCTAATTTGTATATTTTTTTATGACCTTCTTCTTCAAGCTCGATAAAAGATTTATTAATGGAAAGTTTAGAAAGGTTTGCATTTCTCAGTGTCATTAATGACTCTTCAAGTTTTTCGATACCGATACTTAAATCACCGTTTTTATTTACTATCACTAATGATTCTAGTTCAGCACCTAAATGATCGATGTTAACATCACTATTGAGTAGTTGCATGTCTAAAGCGTCTTCTAGTGTTCCAAAATCAAATTGAGAGAATAAGCCTTCGTCAACATTTAGGTGATGGATGGATTGCGAACGACATTCATCATTCAAAGTTTTTTTAATTTTTAGTGTTTCGACTTCTTCAATATCTAAAGAGGAGAGGCACGAATTAATATCTAGGTATTCAGCTGACTGAATTTGGACGTCGCAGGATTTAAAGTCTAGATTCCCATCTTCGATATAATCTATATTGACATTGCAATCGCTAAAATCAGCAATTAACTTTGAAAGTTTAGCTGCAGTAAAATCTGAAGATTCTAATACTGTTTTTAGTGTACCCTTGTGTTCGCCAATATGGGCTACCATTTTATTTCCGCTCAAATGAAGTGTAGATGATTTCGGCACATAAATGGTAGTAGAAATTTCTAAAAAATCAATGCCATGAATGTTACCATTTTTAAAATGCAATCGCGAGTTTTCGTCTTTAAACCACCCATTTTCTATTTGTAAAGAAACAAGATTAGAAAAGAAAGATACGGACAAGGTATTCGCCGCATTTAAGCTTAAAATGGGTTGTAAATCCTGGATAAGCTCATCTTTATTTACACCTTCTTTTACCTTTAAAGTAAGCTCATGCTCAAGTTTAACGACTGATTGTTCCCAAGTATTTACGTTTAAAATATTATTCAATATTAGGATGGGTTCTTGTTCGTTTTTTCCTGCAATTCTAAATTGTTGTTTACTATGCCTGGTATCTATGGTTCCTGTACCAAACAGCTTAACATCTGGTCCTTCAATTTCAATTTTAGTATCATTAAAGACTTCTATTTCGGCCGTTAATAGTTCGCTATGTGTTTGTGCACATATAGCTGGATTTTGGCCAATAATAAGTACTATGCATACAAGTGTTTTAATAAACCAGTGTTGATTTTTCACTATTGATATTAAATTCTTTTTCATTGTTATTAATTTTTTCAATTTCAAATAAGACCTTATCCAATAATTCACTTTTTGCTTGGTAATATTCTAGTTGAGACTTGGCCATGTCATCAGTATGAGAAGCATTTTGTAAATATTCGAAGGTTGAAGCGTACAATTTATCTAGGTAATGAACCTGATCTAAAAGCAATTGCAATTGATTTTTATATTCGTTGGAAACGGGTGTTGATTGTATTTGTTGGCTTTTTAGCCATAAGGTTTTTTCATAAGCTTTATTTGCTGGTGTTTCAGCTAATAGGCGAGGGCCGCTTTCTTTGAGCACAATCTTTTTTTCTTTAATCATGTATGCTAAAACACCACTAAAGATTAAAGATAAACAAGCAACGAGCCACACAATTTTTTGCCATTTTCGAGCTTTAGGCTTAATTTTTTGTTCAATATTTTTCCAAATGTTTGGATCTACTTCCTTTGAGTCAAAATGCTCTTTATTTTGTTGTATATAGTTTTCAAAATCAGGCATATTTATGGCTTTTTAACTTTGTACGTAATAATTTTTTGGCATAGCTGTATTGGCTTTTTGCATTTGATTCAGAGGTGTTAAGCATACTTGCGATTTCTTTATGTTTAAATCCATCTAAAAGGTAGAGCGTTAGCACTTGTCTGCAACCATTTGGCAAAGAGAGAATAGCTTCTTCAATTTGTGCAAAATCTAGTTTTTTGTACCAATGGACATCTTCAATTTTTACAACTAATTCCTCGTCAATAACTTCAAATTTCATAGTTTTTCTTACATAAGAAATGCTTTGATTAGCAACTATTCTCTTTAACCAAGTACCATATTTTGAAGGGTCCTTTAAATGACCAATTTCTTTGAACGATTTTAAAAATGCTTCTTGGATAATATCCTCAGATAATGTTAAGTCATTTGTAATTCTAAAAGACAAATTCAACATGCTTTTTGCAAAACTTGTATAGAGAAAACGCATGGCCATCTGGTCGTTTTTTCTCACTCTTGAGACAGCCTCAGCTATATGTTGATAATTATTCAAAAAAGTGGATGTTTTTTCCATTCATTTAAAAGACGCATGGAATCTTAAAAAGACGTAAAAGAAAATAGGAATTATGATTTTAAAATATTCTTTACTCCAAGAAAAGTTAATCAATCTTTAGCTGTTTCTTATCAAATGTAAGCAGGCGATTATGATAGTCAGATGATGGACTACTCTTTCTGTGTCGACTTTTTTTGAGAATAAAAAAAGACATTGGACCTAATAAAAAGTCTACGATGAGTGACAAAAACTTTTAAAAGTGAATGCTTTTAAAAGAGCAGATTAGTACCAATAGTTAGCTTTAAGTATTAAAGCTCTGTTATTAGATTGGAAATTTGATGCTGCACCCATAGTTTCTAGAACATCATAATTGTCGAGGTATACAAGAAAGATGTCCGACATAGGAGAAAAACGCCATTGTATTCTGCTATTTATACCCATAAAGTCAGACTGGTCCACAAACTGAAAGAGGGTCGTCCAGAGTAAATTTTTATTAAAACCTATTTCTATTTTTGACACTAAGGCAGAAATCCTGGTTTCACCGTATGGATCTGGAAACTTCAAATCATTTAATTGGTAGCCGACACTAAAATTCCCCCAATATTGGACTCTATAATTAAGCTTAGTTTCAAAGCGGTTGAGCGTACCATTATAAAAACCACCTGTTGTGGCAGATACATTCCATGACAAGGGTTTTCTGCGGTCGGAGTCGTATTCCAGATTTATATCAGTAGACTGGTATCGATCGACAGGAAACGGGGTTTCTCCTGTAAAGCTGAAAGGATAAAGGAGATCAAATACATTATAATTTAAACGAATTCTGAATTCACTTGTATTTTGAAAACTGGCAAAATAGCGCAATCGATTAAATTGTTCGTTAAAGGTTCCATCAGGTTGGAGGATGCTTAGATTTTCTATACCGAATCTATGTCTGGTAATTTTCCCTTTTCTGGGTCTTTTTAAATAATCGAGCGAAGCATAACTCGAATTATAACCTTGTCGGATGATGGTATCTCTTTCGGCATCATAATTTTCGACTCGATTTAAAAAGCCCATGTCAGCAAAGAAGTTGTCTTGCAGCATCACATTATCCATTAAGAATTGCCAATTTTGATTTTTCAGTTCAGTTCCAAAATTGAAAATCATTTGCTTCTCAGAATACCCATCTTTAAATGATCGATGCGTAGCTCCCCATATACTTACTTGTCCATTATCGGTAGTGTATAATCCTTCTAAACTTAGGTTTCTGCCATAATCTTTATTAACCGTTTCTGTACCTTCAAAAGCTTGTCGATTAAGAAACATGGCTTGAACAAATGATCGTCCAAATTGTCTTTTAGCAGAAAAAGCGGATTGATTTTGAGCTAGGGCATCTTCGGTGCTTCCACTGTGGATATTCATGACACCTATTCTCGTGGTTTGTGTGATATTTCCCGTTAATCGAGCTCCATACAAAATAGGTACAGCTTGAAGGTTTTTGTCCAAGCCTATTTTTCGTGAAAAAAATGGGCGCATTCCACCAGACCCAAAATCTGAAAAAAGATCTGCGTTTTCGAGAAAGAAGGTTCGCTTTTCGGGCAATTGGATATTAAATCGTGTAAGATTAGTGACCAGTTCATCCACTTCTATTTGAGAAAAATCTGGGTTTAAGGTTACATCTAAATTAAGGGATGAACTCAGGGCCATTCTAGCATCTAAACCGGCATTATAGTTTAATCTAGCTTCCGAATCTGCTTGTTTAGAAACTCCTGAAGTGATGTATGGAATCAAATTAATGTTTCCCTTTTTACGACTGGGAGGTTCAGGCCAAACCAGAGCACCAGCAAAGGCTGGGTTAGGAGGCCAAAAACCTTCAGGAACAGATGTCCAGTTATGATATTCGTTGTCATTGGTATTATTGCGCACAAAATTTAAGCCCCATTCCGTCAAGCTTTGGTTATATCTAAGAATGCGAAATGGAATAGCAAATTCTGCCGTCCAGTTTCCTTCATTATGTTGAGTTTCGACGTACCATTTATTACTCCAATTAGCATTTACATCTGAGGTTTCTGTGCGCACAGCATCCCATTGTACACCTACACCTGTAGTGCCGAATAATACCGCATTGGCACGAGAATCCAAGGGATCTAAGATGACGGCTATTCCATCATTATTCCAAAAATCATCTCTTTTTAGAGATTGTACGAGCACATCTTTTTCTTGGTAGCATCGGGTAGCTACGTATAGATATTGATCATCGTAGCACATCATAAATTCGGTTTTGGGGTCGGCACCTTCTTTAAAATAGGGTACTTTTTGCCAAAAATTTGTGCCTACCGGAACTTGTTCCCAAATGCCCTCATCAAGTATTCCATCAACTTTTATGGGATCGTTAACAGCTTTGATTTCGTATCTAAACTGTTCCTTATAAATGGTTTTATTTGCCTGTCCAGATACACTGTTTTGGATCAACAATAGGCCTAGGAAAATTATGATGATGTCACTTAGTTTAAAACACATGAGGGATAATACAAAAGGTTTTTCAAACCTCAATACTACTATAACTTTTTCATTTAGCTATCATTCTGCGCTTTTATTAGATCATTTATCTATTTCTATCGAGGCAGGCACTTTGGGAATGTGCGGAAAATCTTGAAATAAGAATGGTATTCCTTTTTGTTGGATAGGAACAACGTTTTCGTCTAAGGATTTTGAAGGCTTAAGGAGCAGCAAGTGTATCTTGAGCAAGTAGTAGGAATATTGTTCTGGAAATACAATGTTTTGGTTTTTACAAGACTCATGATGAAATGGAATCATGTAAGCAATTCTTCGCATCGACTCAAGTAAATGTCTCAACATACAATATACATGTAATTGACTATCTAGCCTTTGTAAGTGGTCATCACACAAGACCACAATACCGTCATGATTTTTTGTTTGAATCTTTTTCTTTAAATCTTTTTTTAATGAGTCTATTGTTATTTCGGCATGTGGTCTTGTAAAATCAATAGATGGTGGATAATGCAAACTAAAGCTAGGTGTGTGTTTCATATCCACAAACTCAGATTTTATATAAGGTATTCCACGTGATTGGAGTTTGTCGCCCTGATTATCGAAAATATGGGTTCCCCACAAAGCCCATTTTTCTGCCTTAATTAGTTTTTTAGAAAACTTTAGGGTTTGGCCGTTTGAAGCTTCAGCATACAAGGGCATTCTGGTTTGATTTATCTCAATGGCATCTTTTAGATGTTTTCTTAAATCTTGCATTAGGCATGTATAGTTTTTTCAGCTTCCTCAAGCATTTTTTGTATGGTTTCTTTAGGGTAATCATCCAATTGTTTGATTTTTATGTGCCTCATTTTTTTACCTGTTCCTTCTAGCCAATGATGTGGGTCGTTTATGTTTGTCGCATCATAAAAGCCCAGATTAACAGTTGATTTTGTACATACTAGATAGCAAAAGTCTTTTTGGGTTCCATACACAGGCCTCTTCCATTTAAAGGATTCATTAATAGGATCAAAGGTTTCAAAAATCCACGATCTTAATCTTGTTAGGATATCGATTTGGGATGGTTTTGCGTTTAGAATATAATCGTCAACATCTTTGTTTTTAATGGACATAGCTAGTCTTTTTGTGCAATAAAACGAATGATTTATAGTTTTATGAAGCATTCTGCCTAAAAATATTCGATTTTCGTAGATAAGCAGGATGGTAAAGTACTGTTTGGTATAATTTTATAGAATAAGCCTTATTTATGCGAAAAGAGCAGCTGTATTTTTTTTCCTTTTTTTCTTTTTGTTTATTGATATTAGGATGTAGATCTGAGGTAAACTCTCCCTTTGATGGACCCGACTTTGAGGTAGAAACTGTGTTCCCAACTGGTGATGAAAAGTATTTACAGCTGGACGCTGATTATTTATTTGATGAGGATAAGTTACCGACTATTCATTTAAGTATACCTGGCTCTTCCTTAGCTAAAATAGATGCAGATCCTGTTGCTGAAGAATATATTGAGGGTTCAATGACGTTCGAAGGTGAAACAATTAGTCCAGTAGGAATTAGGTATAAAGGTTCATTTGGAGCATTTGCAGGATGCACTTCTGGCATTAACTTTTTAAATCCTTCAGGCAGAAAAACGTGTACCAAACTCTCCATGAAAATAAAAATTAATTGGGGTGATCGGGAGGAGCGATTTTATGGACTCAACAAAATACAGTTACATTCAATGAATCAAGATCCCAGTCAAATGAGGGATCGTTTAGGATATTGGATGTTTAGAGAAATGGGTGTAAAAGCCCCAAGATGTGTGCATGCAAAGTTGATGATCAATGGAAAGTTTGCTGGATTGTTTGCTTTAGTAGAACAAATCGATGGCCGTTTTACTAAACACAATTTTGAAGATGGAGACGGAAATTTATACAAAGAAATATGGCCTATAGATATGCACGCAAGACCATTTACAGAGGAAGAATATTTGCAAGCCTTGAAAACAAATGAAGATGAGAACCCTAGTGTAGAATTGATTAAGTCATTTGGTGAAGAGATACAATCTACACCACCCACAGAATTAAAACCTATCGTAGAAAAATGGATGGATGTAGAGAATATCATGACCTATATTGCAGTAGATCGTACGATTAGAAATGATGATGGAGCTTTTCATTGGTATTGTTTTGGTGGAGAGTGTGCTAGCCATAACTTTTATTGGTATGAAGAGACAGATCGACAAAAATTACATCTCATCCCTTGGGATTTAGATCATGCCTTCGAAAATATAGGAGGACAAGAGAACGCTATAACTGGTGTAATGGATGATTGGGGAGAAATCACTAATAACTGTGAACCTTATGGGAGTTTGTTGGGCTTTAAACAACGATCAGCTGCCTGTGATAAACTGACGGGTGCATGGGTGAAATTTGATGATTTATTCGAGCAGAAACGTATAGAGTTTAAAGAAGGACCTTTATCCGCCAACGAAGTGGAAGAAAAGCTTCAGAAATGGTCTGAACAAATCCAATTTGCCACTGAAGAAGCAGCCCTAGATTTCGATGACGCATTAGATGTTAATAAGTGGGAATTCTCCGTAGAAGATCTAAAAAATAAACTCGAATTTGCCCGCAATAATTAAGGGTCGACTTTAATAAACTCAACTACTTCATTACTTATTAATTTGTTTAATGCTTTGATGTCCGTATCGACAATCTTTTGGTATTTTTCTAATTGTTCATCGATCAGTGCTACCAATTTGTTTTTCACTTGGATCATTTGATCCGTAGGTGGTGCATCACTTATTTGCATAAGCGAATTTATATGGGCCAATTTATTCGTTAATTTTATCGGATAATTGAGTGGATCTTGGCGACTTTGATTTTTCGTTTGATACAGTTCTTTTTCTATGGCTGTAAGGCTTGAATCGATCGTTTGAATGCTTGTTTTAAGAGCTTCTGATTCATAGCTCTTACTGAAGCTTGCCATTTTCTTTTTCAAGGTTCGAATGTTTTCAATCGTTTTATGTGATTCGCTGACTTTAGCATTGATTTCTTTAATAAAATCGTTTCCGGACTTTAATGCTTCCTGCGAATAATTCACTCTAGGATCAGCTAATACTTTGAATGCTTGTGTTTGGTTTTTTCCATTAACATTTAGATGTACTTGGTAGCTTCCAGGAAGTACTTTGGGACCGTTCATTGATCCCCACCACAAAATCATTCCATCAAAAGAATGAGCGGGTGCTTCTCTTAAATCCCAGTCAAAGCGATTAGGTCCAGTAGTAATGCTTAGTTTGTTATATTTTTTCTCAGCATAATTACTAAAATGTCTGATGGTATCTCCATTGAGTTCGGTAAAAATTAAGCTTATACTGTCTTTTTCCTCATTATAATCTTTTAGGTAGAAATGAGTCATAGCACCAGCCGCATGATTGGTTCCAGCTCCTTTGGTTTCTTTGGTTTGACTACCTTTCATTCGATAGGTATCAGCAGGTTTAAATAAATGGACGGTACTCGATGTAGGTATTTCTTTTGCTTGTTTGATGGCCGATAAATCATCTATCATCCACAATCCTCTACCTTGGGTCGCAGCAATTAGGTGATTATCTTTTACAGCTAAATCAGTTATAGGTACTACAGGTAAATTTAGTTGTAATGACTCCCAGGAAACACCATCATTATAGCTAATATACATGCCTGTTTCTGTGCCTCCGTACAACACACCTTGGTCCAGTTGGTCGGTTCGAATAGCTCTCGTAAAATGCTCATTGTCAATGCCCTGGTTGATTAATTTCCATGATTTACCAAAATTGTCAGTTTTTAAAAAGTAGGGTTTAAAATCCCCGTTTTTGTAGGCAGTAGCAGCAATATAACAGCTGGCTTCATCAAAAGGACTAGGTTCGACACAATTTATCATCAATCCTTTTGGTATATTTTTAGGACTTACATTTTGCCAATGTTGTCCACCATCATTTGTATAATGAACTAAGCCATCATCGGTACCAACCCAGATGAGTCCTTCTTTTATGGGTGATTCTTGAGCAGCGAAAATGGTGCAGTAATATTCTACACCAGTGTTGTCTTGGGTAATAGGTCCACCTGAAGAAACCATCTTTTCTGGATCATTGCTTGTTAAATCAGGACTTACTATTTCCCAGCTTTGTCCTTCATCTGTGCTCAGATGGACGTGATTAGAACAGGTATATAGTTTATTTGGGTCGTGTTTGGAGAAGAATATGGGAAAATTCCATTGGAACCTATATTTCATCCCTTCAGCCCCGTATCCCATGGGGTTGTCAGGCCAGACATTAATCGCACGATTAAACCCGGTATTATGATCTAATCGGGTAAGGTATCCACCATAGCTACCTCCGTAGACAATCTCATTGTTTTTTGGGTCTACAGCAATGTGAGCTGATTCTCCACCTGCAGTAGATTCCCAATCTTTTTCAGTAATGGATCTCCCGTTGCTTCGGTGACTGATCCGTATGGTACTATTGTCTTGTTGGGCGGCATAAATTCGATAGGGAAAATGATGGTCTGTTGTTACTCTATAAAACTGGGCTGTGGGTTGGTTATGGTAAGTGCTCCAGGTTTCGCCACCATCATAAGTGACTTGGGCTCCACCATCATCGCCAATAATCATTCGATTGGGATTTTCGGCAGCTATCCAAAGATCATGATGGTCGCCATGAGGTGCTCGTGATGAATTAAAACTTTTACCTCCATCTTTTGATTTGTGGTAATTTACATTGAGTACATACACGATTTCTTCATCTTTTGGATCTGCATATAATCGAGTGTAGTACCACGCTCTTTGTCTTAAAGATCTAGATTCATTTACTTTATTCCATGTTTTTCCAGCATCTTCGGAACGGTATAAACCGCCATTTTCGTTTTCTATCAAGGCCCAAATTCGATCCGAATTAGCAGGTGAAACTGTGACGCCATTAATACCCCAAACGCCCGAAGGTAATCCTTCATTTGCACTAATATCAGTCCAAGACTCTCCACCATCCGTACTCTTCCATAAAGCGGAACCTTCCCCTCCACTGGATAAACTATACGGGTTTCTGCGCACTTTCCAAGTTGAGGCGTACAAAATTCGTGGGTTGTTAGGGTCCAAGGTCAGGTCAACTGCACCTGCACCAGCATTGGCAAATAAAACCTTTGCCCAAGTTTTACCTCCATCGACACTCTTAAATACACCTCTTTGTTCGTGATCTTTATACAAATTACCCATTACGGCAGCCCAGACTATGGATGGGTTGTCTGGATGTATTCTAATCCTAGAAATATGGCGAGATTTTTCTAAACCTATAGATTGCCATGTTTTACCAGCATCCACTGATTTCCACATTCCATACCCGCTGGAAACATTTCCTCTAACGGTTTTTTCTCCACCACCTACATAAATAACATTAGGGTCTGATGCGGCTACAGCAATAGCACCAATCGAACCGCCAAAAAATCCATCTGATAAATTTTGCCAAGACCTACCACCATCTTCTGTTTTCCATACACCACCACCTGTCGCACCAAAATAATACAAATTTGGTTTGCCTGAAACTCCTGCAACTGCACATGATCGACCACCTCGATATGGCCCGATTTCTCTCCAAGATAGAGCTCCATCTAGGAACTGACTAGCTTGTGTATATGCATCCGAAGCGCAAATGAGTAACATCAAGGATAGGTAAAGAATCTTTTTCATAATTGGAATTTTCTCTTATTGAAATTATTCGAAGCGGAAAATGTGCTTAATGATTTAGCAAAACTTGTGGCAATCAAGGACTACAATTTAGTCATTATTTGGTCCGGATTATCTAAAATGGACCTAGTTATTTTGTAATGCTCAGTTTCTTTATAATCTACTTTAGCAATCTTACCATCCGTAAAATAAAATACTTCTGAGTCAGGAGCTGACATAAAAATAGGAGAGTGTGTTGCAATGACAAAATGAGATCCAGTTGTTTTAATTTTTTCGAGTATAAAGGATAATAGACTCAATTGCCTAGTTGGAGATAGGGCTGCTTCTGGTTCATCGATTAAATACAAGCCTTTTCCAGTAATGCGTGAGGTAAAAAACTTTAAGAAGCCTTCTCCGTGGGACATAGCTTCTAAATCTCTGGTGTAACGTTTTATATAGTTGTTTTTCTCACCTTCAATAGCTCCTAAAGTTAATTTTATATCACCTCCAGTAAAGCTTTCTTTGACTTCTTCGATCTCCTGGTCTAATGCTTTTATTTCGTTTTTTATATGTCGTGCAAAACCTATAAAATCTTCAGCCCTCACAAAGAAACCATGATGTGTTTTTTCTTTATATCTGATGCTTAAATAGTTGGCTAAATCATTGGCTGCGCTTAAAGAATCGTCCTCTTCTAAACGCAGACTACCGGCTAGCGGTACGCCCGTGTAAGCTGCAATCCCTTCCAGAATAGTAGATTTACCACTTCCATTTTCACCCACAAAAAAACTGATGCTTTTTTCGAAAAGAATCTCCTCAAAATCCTTGATTAGTGGTAAGGTCCAAGGGAAAGAGTCTTGCTTGTCTTCGGGATAATTTCTTAACCGTAAACTTGATAAAATCATGGAATAAGTGAGCGGCCTATGATTAAATAACTAGTACAAATTCCGTAAGCACAATAGCCACAATCATTCCAATAAGTCCAACAATTAAAGTCGTTTTAGCTTTAGCAGGGAACTGTTTTCGGTAAATAAAAAAAAGTACAATACCTACAATAGGTATCAAAAAAGATAACAGGATGAGTCCAATATGTAATTTATCTTCCTGTCCAGCTGGGTTTGTCTGATCTACCTGTGTCATGATAAAATTTTATTTAACAAATGAGCGCAAGTTGTAATAATGCAACTAGGCTCTTTTAATTGTATTCTACTTTTTCATTTTTAAAAAACACTAAAAATAAGATGGATACAACACCTGCAAACATAGCTGGCCATAACCATATTGCTTCCCAGCTATGCAATCCATCATTTATGATGTTATTATCCGTAATCTTTCCGGCGATATAAAAACCAATCAACATTCCTAAGCCATAAGTAGCTAGAGTTATTAGTCCTTGAGCCGCACTCTTAACATGCTCTCCAGCTTTGGAGTCTGTGTAGATTTGTCCTGAAACGAAAAAGAAGTCATAACAAATACCATGCAAAGCGATGCCAATAAGCAACATAAAGCTCAATTCGCCCGCATCCCCAAAAGCGAAAAGGACATAGCGCAAGACCCAAGCAGCCATGCCGATAAGGAGTGTCCACTTAATGCCAAAGCGCTTAAAAAATAAGGGTAAAACCAACATAAAAAGTACTTCAGAAATTTGACCAATCGTCATTTTTCCCGTTGCTTTTTCCATGCCAATTTCCACTAAAAATGGATTCGCTTGAGAATAGTAGAAAGCCAAAGGAATACAAATAAGAATGGAAGAAATAAAGAACACCAAAAAGTTTTTATTTCTTAAAAGTTTCAAAGCATCTAAACCTAAAATGTTAGAAATACTTGGGTTTGCATCTGTATTTTTTGGTGGGGTTTTAGGTAAAGTAAAACTTAGAAGTCCTAATGTGATGGATGCGATACCGACCATCAAAAAAGTATTTTTTAACATACCAGCAGCTATGGCTTCCGGAGCATCCCAATAAAACACATAGCTGATAACTAATCCTGCAACAATCCAACCAATGGTTCCCCAAAGTCTAATGTAAGAAAATTCTTTAGCTGGGTCTTGCATTTGATTAAAGGCCACTGAATTTACCAATGCTAGTGTGGGCATATAAATAATCATATAGCCTAATACCAATGGGTAAAAGCCAGAAAAATCAGACGATGTATACATTAAATACATCAGGATGGCTCCAACGATATGAAGAACACCTAATATTTTTTCAGCATTAAAGTATCGATCTGCGATCAGGCCTATGATAAAAGGTGCTATGATTGCTCCCCAAGATTGAGTAGAATAAGCTTGACCTATTTGGCCGCCGTTCGCACCTAAAGTTGATCCTAGAAATGTACCCATAGTCACAAACCATCCGCCCCAGATAAAAAACTCCAGAAACATCATTAGACTCAGCTGAATTTTGATTGAATTTTTCATCCTATATTGATTTACAGTTCTTTAATCTTTATGTTTCTATACCATACCTTGTCGCTATGATCCTGAAGCGAAATGTGTCCTTTTTTGTATTGTCCAAAATGCTTCATCGATTTAAACTTACTATTGGCGATCATTTCCGTCCATTCATCCGTAAACATTTCGAATTCAACTACTTTTAAACCATTTAGCCAAAATTCCACTTGGCCATTTAATGACTTTATCCGCACTTGATTCCACGAACCAGCAGGCAAAGAAGCTGGGTATTTGCTTTCGATCATGTCGTATAAATCCCCGGCTCTATGGGTAACATATTTTGTATCAGGGTGACAAACGTTATCTAAAACCTGCATTTCAGGACCTGATTCCCACACATAATTGACAGAGTCGCTTTCTAGCACATTAAACATAATCCCAGAATTTCCGCAATTATTAATTTTCCATTCACAAGCAAATTCGAAATTTTCATATTGATCTTTCGTAATCAAATCACCACCGTCTTCCGATTGCCAATGACCTTTTTCATTTTGTTTGGCATTTAAATGAATGGCTCCATCATCGATGATCCATCCTTTTCCAATGGTTTGTTTCTTCATATTCCGAAAATGTTCCATTGATTTTCCATCAAAAAGTAATTTCCAGCCATCTGCTTTTTCGGCTTCTGTCAAGGCGTTATTTATCCATGGACTGCGTTTAGCAGCTGTAAAACCAGGCTTATCAGTCGGTATTTTGTTCAAAGTATACCAAGCCTCATTAGACCATAACTGGTTCCCTTTACGACTGATAAAATGCTTATCTAGATGCACGTAAATCATATGATCTTCTTTCATCCCATCTAATTCCAAAAAGACTTTGGTTCCATCTTCGGATACTTGTGTGCTTTTTATATTCAACATTTTTTCGTCCAACTTCGGTCCTCCGTAATCTGCGGTAGGCTTATAGTACCATTGTTTGACGGAAAACTCAGATATGTCCCAGCCATCATTGGCATGTAGCGGTTCTGTAAAAGTAATCTCGATACCATTTGATCGAGCACTAACGGATAACATTTCGAAAGTAGATTTTTCATTAAACGAAACTCTTTGGAGACCATACCATAATGTGTTATTATGTTGCCAGTTACCATTGTTACCTATACCTCCTAAGTATAAATCACCATCTGGACCCCATACTAATCGATTAACTCCGGCTTCTACTCCTTGCATAAATCTGAAGACACAACCTTGTAATTGTCCTTCTACTTCTTCTACAAAAACACGCTTCACACCACCATGTGTAACCTCTCCATGGATCATTTGACCCATATATGGTCCAATATTGAGATAAGAAGGAGTAGAAGGCGAATTCCCAATTTCATTTTGAGGTAACCAAACCACTGGTTTTTGTTCGACTTTACTATCCAAGCCTTCATAATTCACGGTTTTAGATCCATACCACGCATCTTTAGTGACATGCACAATTTTGGATGCTGGCAACCAATCACCTTGATTATCAGAAATAAATAATTCGTTTTTATATCCTTTGCCAATACCGTTTGGTGTTCTTAAGCCATTAGCTATGATTTCGTATGACCCAGTTTTAGGGTCTATTTTAATACAACTTCCACGGTCGAGAGGCTGATCAAGGGCACTAGCTCCACCAGGTTGAATCCCCGTCGCTAAGTTTAAATACAAGTAGCCTGCTTTCTCTTCCAAGCCAAAAGTGAATTCATGAAAATTAGAGGTTACTTCCCAGGTGTTACAAACGGTTTGATATTCATCTATGATTTCATCATTGTTTAAATCCACTAATTTCGTGAGTTCATGCTTTTGGCAAACGTAGATATCGTCGCCTATTACTTTTAAACCCAGTGGTTCTGCCAGACCACTTGCTATTTTCTTAACCGTTATGTTAGCTGGATTTTCTGCTTTTATATTGTCTAGTATATATACTGCTCCTAGAGCATCCCAAGTAGAAATGACCAAACGGCCATCTGGCAAAAAATCCATACCACCTACTTTTGGAGTAAATTCATCTGGTCTTGCTTGATGTACATCAAAGCTTGGATGCATTCCAGCCAATGGATTTTTATCACCAGGAATATTTCTACTGGAGGCCATAGGTAATGAATAACCGATAATCCGATCTCGATTATTTATGTTGTGGGATAGCATTTCTGAAGGCACGGTCAACCAGAATGGATCATTGGGCCCCTTGATATTAAAGGATAAAAATCGTCCACCACCACCATCGAAAAATTGAATTTTCACACGATGAAAACCCTTAGCTAGCTGGACAGCATTTTCTTTCATACTTAAACCATGTAGACCATCATGATTGACAATTTCTTTATCATCGATCCACAATATTGAACCATCATCACTCCACATTCTAAAAGTGTATAAACCATCTTCTGGAATTTCAATATAACCATCTGCATATAATCCAAATGGAGGGAAAACATCCCCAAAACGGCCATCGTCTATATTGCCCAACTCTGGCATAATACCGCCCATCACAGTCTTGTATTTTAATAAACTTGGTGGCAGCTTTTTTGTGTTTTTAGGTATATCGTGTATGCTCACTACCAAGCCTGGAAGAATATCTTCTGTATTCACTTCGATGGCAGGGAGCATTTCTGCTGAGAGGTTATTTTGTGGTTTGTTATCATCGACTTCTGGATCAGCAAGACTAAGGATATAATCCACCATTTGACTTATATCTGCATCCGCGATTTCTGGGTGAGCATTCATAATATCTTTCCCCCAAACGCCAGTGCCTCCAGCTTTGATCTTGGCTATTAGATAGTTTTTATTGTCTTGATTATCGGCATATTTTTGGGCGACTGAAACATAAGCTGGACCTATGGTTTTTACATTTTTATTGTGACAGGTTTTACAATCATTTTTAGCAATTAATCGTGCACCGAGATGTGGAACGGTGGCTTCTTCTAATTCCGCATCTACAGAGTTAGGATCAGGAATGCTTGGTTTTCCAAACTGGATACTCATGGATGTGCTCTCACCATTCAATCTTAATTTCCCGCCAATTGCTAATGTTTCTGAACCTCCCTTAGACTGATTTTTTGTGTTTATATCCACCAGTTCGCCATCAGTCTTTATATGGTCTTGAATGATCATTGATTGGATATCAATATCTCGATAAACTTCATAACCATCTGCATTTTGAAGGCTAAAAGTGTGGTGTAAGATTGGAGAACCACCCTCTGAAGTGTTAAAATCTATGTGTTCCTCACAAAGTATCTTTTGTGCTTCTACTCTAATTTCATGCAATAAAGTAATGCTATTGTTTTCGAAACGATGACCTAGATATTGGTATTGGCTTTTTGTATTGACGCCATTTTTTGTCACATGCCAAATGGTTTTTTCTGGATTTTGAAAATATATAGATCCATATGCTGTAGGCTGAGGACCATGAACCATGTCATAGACAGCTCCTTCGAAGTTAACGCCACCTTTCCATGCTTTGTATGGAGAGCCT
Organism: Saprospiraceae bacterium; assembly: GCA_020631235.1. Taxonomy (GTDB): domain Bacteria; phylum Bacteroidota; class Bacteroidia; order Chitinophagales; family Saprospiraceae; genus JAHDDO01. The sequence goes on from JAHDHQ010000008.1 coordinate 16,369, forward strand.
GTACTCGTATGGTAAGCCAGCCAGAAATCGTCATCCAATGCCATGCTTAGCACCCTAGGGTTTTTATCGAGTACGGAACGGAAAGCCCAAGGATCTATGGGTCGATCAGATTCTTCCGTTTTTTGTTCGGGTGAACAACTTAAAAAAAGTAAAATGAATAAATATCCTACTATCGTAAACTTTGAGCATTTAATCAGCATTTCCGTTGGTTAGTTTTAATTTTTGCCAATGTTATTGGCCATTTAATTGAGGATTGCAAATTATCATTTTGTTAATAAAAAAAGGGTAAAGCACAGGTCTTTCTTTTAACTTTTTAGCTTATCATCAAATATTAAGTTTTTTAGATTTCTATATAGATGCGTACATTAGCTTTTGGATAAATATTTATTATGAAAATTGGAAAATTAATTGCTAAGTTTTTATTGGTCTCTTTAGTGGCTTATTTGCTGACTTGCTTAATGGGTCCCAAGAATTTAAATGTGGAGCGAAGTATCACGGTGAATGCCGAAACGAATGAAGTATTTCCATTAGTTAATAATTTGAAAAATTGGCAAAAGTGGTCTTCATGGTATGAGAAAGAACCATCGATGAAGCTTAGCTATGGTGACATTACTGAGGGTGATGGAGGAATTTATGCATGGGATGGGAAAGAAAATGGTAAAGGAAGTTTGGAAATTATAGATTCTAAGAAAAACCAACAAATTAGGACGCGTTTAAAGTTTGATGGATTTGATGGCGAAAGTTTCGGCCAATGGGACTTCGAAACTAAAAAAGATGGAACAAAAATAACTTGGGGGATGAAGGGTGATGATTTACCTTTTATGCTTCGAGGGATGATGTTAGTCATGAATCAAAAAGACAAAATGGTAGCTGACTTTGATAGAGGTTTAGCTAATTTAAAAAAGCTAGTGGAAGGATAGAGTTAAGAATTTGGAAATGCATAGAACTATTTGTGTGGCATTTCAATTATCATAATGTATTGAATAAGAAAGCCGAAATAGCCGCCACACTGAATCAATGGGGTAAAGAAGAAAAACCTTTTTTCTTTATCATTGATTTTGAATGTAAGAAGCCTATATTGTTTCCACTGGATGAGGTGCCCAATCATATTTTTTACGACATTGGACATCAAAAAAAGCTACCTAAACAAAGAAAAACATCATCTGGGCAGTTTGCTCATTTTAATCTGATCGATCAAGCGACGTTTAGCCAAAGCTTTAAACAAGTACAAAAGGAAATATTGCTTGGCAATAGTTATTTAACCAATTTAAGTTTTCCGCACAAGCAGTCTTCAGCTATAGATTTAAGCCAATTATTTTTGGACGCAAAAGCGCCTTATAAATTGCTGATTGATGATCAGTGCGTTGTGTTTTCTCCCGAACCATTTATTCAAATCAAGGAAGGGAAAATAAGTAGTTTTCCCATGAAAGGCACCATCGATGCAAGCATACCAAATGCTGAACAACAATTGATGGATGATGAGAAAGAAAAAGCTGAGCATGCCACAATTGTGGATTTAATCCGTAATGATTTATCCATTGTTTCCAAATGTGTGCGCGTACAAGATTACAGATATGTACAGCACATCCACAATGCTAGGGGCGGCATTTTACAAACAAGTAGTCAGGTTGTTGGTGATTTAGATAGTGATTTTAAAACACGAATAGGAACCATTTTAATGGATCTTTTACCTGCAGGCAGCATTTCTGGAGCACCAAAGCAAAAGACTGTAGAGATTATACAAAAATTTGAAATCCGTCCAAGAAATTATTACACGGGTGTTTTTGGTTATTTTGATGGGAAGGAGTTGTATTCTTCTGTCATGATTCGTTGTATACAAAAACATCAAGGAATGTTTTATTATCATAGTGGAGGAGGGATCACATCCCAAAGTAATGTGACTAACGAATACAAAGAACTAGCACAAAAAGTTTATGTACCAATTTATAGAGACGATCAAGTTTCAGCACGGAACTCCTCAACATCTAATTTATCATCAACAGCGGTTTGATGATACTAGGTGGGAATATTATGGAACAAAAGTTTCTACTATTTTGCTCCATAAACTCCTTAGATTCCCAGCATTAGATGCCCAAACTACCTACAAATGCACTTTGGTGTACGACAGTGATATACAATCGATATCTATCAGACCATATCAAGTAAAAAAGATAAACCAACTACAAACCGTATTGGCTGATCAAATAAGTTATGAAAGCAAATTTCTTGACAGACTAAGTTTAAGCCAATGCTTCAATCAACGCGATGAAGCCGATGATGTCATCATCATAAGGAATGGATGGGTAACAGATTCCTATTATGCTAATTTAGTCTTTGAAAATGAAGAAGGACTATTTACACCCGCGCACGCCCTACTAAAAGGTACCACCAGGGCAAGATTGCTTGATGAAAAAGTGATCAAGGAAAGACAAATACATTTAGATGATATAAAACTTTACAAAAGTGTTTATTTAATCAATGCCATGATTCCTTTAGGTGGAGTCAGTATTGATACAGCAAGGATAATTATCTGATATAGATTTGATGGTTACAAAGCTATCTGATGCAGCATTTTTTGTATAAGTATCTAAAAAACATGTCCTTCTTAAAGGTTCTTTAATCAATGATTTCAGTCTAAGGGTGTTAAATATTTTAACAATCACAGGATATTGGCTGTATTTTATCACTGGGTATAACTGCAAATTTTAAAAGATTCTTAATGCGCTTATATTCCCGAGAAATCAGGGAGTATTTAATTAATTTAGTAAGTATTAATCTTAAATATAAACATTCATGAAACTTTACTTTATTGCTGGTTTTTGTTGCTTATTTACGTTAAGCTTAAGTGCACAAAATAAATCCGAAACGACCACTCGTGTGATCATAGAAATGGAAGAAAATGTAAATGGTACAATCACCAAAGAGAAAAAAGTATTAGAAGGAGACGAAGCCATTAAATACCTTGAAGAAAATAAAGTAGATGAAGCGTCTGAAGATGTAGAAATCGAAATCGAAAAAGAAGTGGATGGTGTACAATCCATTAATCTAAATGATGATGGAGAAACACAATCATACAAGATTGTCACTAAAGAAAACGGGGAAGAAAAAACCATAGAGTGGGACGGGAAAGGAGAGATGCCTGCAGAAATGGAGCAAATCATGAAAGATTTCGATGTAGACATTGAAACTAATGGAGATCAACGTACGATTAAAATAACAGACCAGTCTGAAGAAGGAGAACCAGAAGTGCGAAGAAGAATGAAAATGAAAACAGCCGATGGTAAGGTTATGGAATGGGACGGAACTGGTGAGATACCTGCTGAGATGAAAAGAATGATGGAGGAGGAAGGCGAACACAACACCTTTGTTTTCAAGAACGAAAAAGACTTCATGGCTAAAGATCCCAATAAAGCAAGATTAGGCGTGATGATCAAAGAAGAAAATGGTGTTGTAATAGTGGATGATGTAATTAAAGATTCTGCCGCAGAAAAAGCAGGGATTCAGTCAGGAGATCATATTGTTAAGGTAGACGACACCGAGATAGACTCTATGGACCGATTGTTATCTGAGATGGGAACACTTAGGCCTGGAGATAAAATAGATATTATAATCAAAGTCAATGGTTTAAAAGAAAAAACCTTAAAGGTCCAATTATAAATAAAAAATTTTGGTGTAAAGAAAGGGGAAATGTCGATGATGTTTTCCCTTTTATTTTTTACTACTTGCCCTTTGAACCTTCGCTTCTCTGAAAGAATTCTTTAGGGTATTCTACCATTCCACTCACTCCTTGTAATGCATCTTTTACTAATTCTTTGACAAAACCATTTTCTATGGGTACTTCAAAAGGAAAACGTATACCAAATGAGGCCGCCTGTAAATACCCAAATCTTGGATAATAGGCGGCATGACCCACAAGTACAATAGAAGTATAGCCTAAAGCTTTCGCTTTAATATGCGCTTCCTTAATTAAGCGACTACCGATTCCCATAGATTGGTATTGTGGAAGGACGGAAACAGGAGCTAAAGCCAGGGAAATATGTGTTTTATTTCCTTGTTTAATGATGATTTTGCTTAAGAGTATATGTGCGATAATTTTTTCTTCAAATAGAGCAACTATTGATAATTCGGGGATAAAAGCTTTTGACCGTCTTAATCGTTCTACTAAATACGGTTCTTGTTGGTCACTTAATGCTTCTTCTTTAAATGCTTTAGCAATGACATCAAAAACGGCATGATGATCAGTAGCTTTTTCTTTTCTAATAAATATCTCCATGCATATAAATTACGTAGTCCAATGTATCACTTATTTTAAAATATAAGCCATTCGATTAAATTCCCGAATCTTAAGACTATCAACAGCGAGTGGTCGAAGCGAGTCGGCTGGATATGTATAGCTATCGTAAATGAGTGGCCGGCTGTCGACTTCGAGGGTGCGTTTATTAGCTTTCATAGCGCTGGATGCTAGATAAAAAGAACTGGTACGATCCATTCGAGAGTTGCCATAAATGGCAAAATTAGGATACTTTGAAGCTATCCGTATTGCATCAGCTCTGACCACACTACCTAAATCATCATTAATCCTAGTAGGTATAATTACACCATTAAACCAAATACGTATAACTAATAATACCACCACCATGGCCGGAAGCATAAGCTTGGGTTTTTTCCAAATGACAAAGGCCAACAAGATACATACGAGACCCGCTAAAACACACCATATAGCGTAGCCATCGATCGCTTGAACTTTGGACTCTATCACACTATATAAAATACCTAAACCCGCCAAGCCCGATAAACTAACAAATAGAAACTTCAAGTAAATAATCCATTTAGTTTCAGCCTCCCAATGCAACTTGAGTAGATAGACAAAAAAAGTAAAGTATATCGGGATCAGCATGATAATGTAACGAGGATAAACCCCTGGTGAAACCCAATAAACCGTAATATTGGATAAAAACATGATAGCATTAAAAGCAATAAATTCATTGGCAAAGGCTTTTTTTACTTGTTCGACATTGAACAATAAAAGACTGAGCAATGACCAGGGTAAAAAATGGAAAATATTTTCAAAAGGATACGTGAACAAATGCAATATAGAGTCGAGGATACCATTGCTAACAACGGTTCTTCTAAGTGACTGATCAAGCAAAGGACCTAAAGCTTCTTGGACATCATTATACTGGTAATAAATGAGGTAATAACCACCAATTAAAATACTCAGAATGACTAAACCAAGTAAATGACTTAAATGGAAAAATCCTTTCCATTTTCGTTTCCATAAATAAAATCCACCATAGGACAAAGCAATAAAAACTAAAGATGGGAAGCCTTTCATTAAGTAGCCCACACCTGAGAGAAAATATACGCAAGCTGCTTGCCAGTACCTTTTTTTACGTAATCTAAATATTAATATAATACTCAGATAAGTGAGCAGAGAGTACGAAATATCGATTAAAGCCAAAAAAGAATCCCAAAATAATATCCTTCCGCAAGTGAGAAACATCATGCTATTAATGAAAGCCCAAGATTTACCTAAGTGTTCCTTAGTCAGTGCATAAATTAAACCGACATACAGCAGTAAAAAGATAATATTGGGAAGACGACTGGTCCACTCATTGGCTACTCCCGTTAACCAATAGCTAAAAGCAATAACCCAATTATAAATGGGAGGTTTATAATAGTAGAAATCACCATTTATACTAGGCACAAAATACTGACCCGTATCTAGCATTTCTAGCGCAACAATTGCCCTTATGGCTTCGTCTTCGATGAAAGTAAGTGAACCTAAATGTATGAGAAGTGCAGGAAAGATAAGCAGTATAATGGCTATTATCCATATCGGCTTAATGCTAAATATATTATCCCTTTTGTTCAATCGGTAAATAGATTATTTCATTTGTCTTTTCCTCGGTAAATAGTTCCTTACTTATGCGAAGCATTTGTGAAGTGCTTACCCCATCATAGGCTGTCATTTGATCATTAATCAACTGTGTATTACCTATGCTATCAAAATAAGCTAAGCTCATGGCTTTGTTTAAAATCGAAGTCTCAGAAAAGGCCATATGCGAAACCAAACTATTTTTGATTTTTTGCAACTCGTAAGTAGTAACTCCTTCCTTTTTAAGAAAGCTTAATTCCTTCCAAATAGTGTCACGACATTGATCAATCGAAATACCATCCGCAGGTTTTGCTTCTATGATAAACAAACCTGGACCATGGGTTCCTGTGATATAGACATTAATAGAACTAAATATGCTTTGTTCAATGACGTATTTCTTGTAAAACCTGGATGTTTTTCCATAACCTAATACATCCGATAAAAGATCGTAGGTATAATAATCAGGATGTATGCGTGGGTGCATCGGAAAAGCTAGCATAATCGATGCTGTTGGCACTTTTCCATATACTGTCTTAGTTCTTTTAGAGGTTTGTGTAGGCTCTTTGCCCAGCAATGGTTGGACGGTTTGGTTTGATTTAAAATCTCCAAACCATTTATTAACTAAATCAAAGGCTTTATCATTTTCTATATTACCTGTTATAGAAATGGTCGCATTGGATGGATCGTAGAATCGAGCATAAAAATCCAATGCATTTTCTTTACTTATGGAGGACACATGTTCAGGAGTAAAGCCGATGGTAGGCCATTTGTAAGGATACTTTTGGTAACATAGGTCGCTTACATGATGCCAAAGATCTCCATAAGGTCGATTTAAGCACGTTTCATTAAACTCTTCGATTACGACCTTTTTTTGGATAGCTACATTGTTGTCGGATAAATCTAAAAACTTCATCCGATCTGATTCTAACCATAAAGCAGTCTCAATATTTTCTGAGGGTATGATGTCGTAATAGTTTGTAATATCTGCATTGGTGAATGCATTATTTTCACCACCTACTTCTTGCAATGGTAAATCAAAATCTTCAACGTGTTTAGAGCCAGAAAACATCAGATGTTCGAATAAATGAGCAATGCCCGTTTGGCTGGAATGTTCGTTTCTAGACCCCACTTTATATAAGACATTAACAATGGCTAAAGGACTTGTTTTATCATAATGACTTATGACCTTTAAACCATTGGATAATTTTTTTTCTTGAAATGTTACCATGACCAAATTAAAGTGGACCGCGAAGATAAAGGCTAGAAACTACAAAGCTAATAGAACATTGATTTTCTTGGAAAATTTTGATTGCTTATTAAATGCTCCCAAAATATTTCTTTACTGATCATTTCTGCTCCCATGCTCACTAAATGTTTGGTCTCTTGCTGGCAGTCGATCATGATAAATCCAGCTTTTTCTAATCGTCTAGCTAAAAAGATCAGCGCCAGTTTTGATGTGTTTGGGGCAAGGCTAAACATAGATTCTCCATAAAATACTTTGCCTATACATACACCATACAATCCTCCTACTAGCTGATTTTTATCGTATACTTCGACCGAATGAGCATGACCGGCTTTATGCAGATTTATATAGGCTTGCTTCATATCGTCTGTTATCCACGTATCTTCTTGCCCCAGTCGTTTGACGGTTTTACATTGATGTATAACGCCTGCAAAATCGTGATCCACCTTGATCGTGTACGATTCTTTTTTTAAGAATGCGTGCATACTTTTGCTCACCTTAATGTGGCTAGGGTAGAGTACACATCTAGGTGAAGTAAACCACCAGACAATCGGATCTTCTGCATTAAACCAAGGAAATATTCCTGAGCTATAAGCTTGTATAAGGGTACTAACCTTTAGGTTTCCACCTACAGCTAATAAACCATCTTCAGTGGCTAAAAAGGGATGCGGAAAAAAGGGAACATTGTGTTCTTGTAAAAGAAACAAAGTATTTATTCGCTGACGAATGTTTCGATAACTGCAGAAAGACCTCGATCAACTAAAGCATCTTTCATAGGCTTTAACTGTTTAAAGGCACCTGTTTTTGCAGTTGCTTTTCCTTTAAAATGAATGATTAAAGAAAGTTGCTCTGACTGTTCGAAGGTATGATTACAAACTTCCATAAGCGATTCTATCACCCAATCAAAGGTGTTATAATCATCATTGTATATAATTAATTGAGCGGTTTCATTGATGGTTTGGGCCTCCTTTACTAATACTACTTCTTCTTCGATCGAGTAGGTATTTTCTAATATCATGTCAATAATTTAAATAATTAACAAGAAGCTAATGTGCTCTTTATTTCTTCAAAGTTGGGTAAATCTGTTGGTTTTTCCAACACTTCCGCGTATCTAATTGTTCCTTCGGCATCGATTACGAAGGCAGAACGCTTAGAAACGCCTCTCATTCCAAAGGCAAAGTCTGCGTACAAACAACCATAGGACTGACTTACTTCTTTATTAAAATCAGACAAGAGATCCATATTGTAGCCTTCTTTTTCTTTAAATTGCTCAAGGGTGAAAAGGGAATCTACAGAGATACCTAGTACTTCTGCATTTAAATTATTGTATTCTGCCTTCTCATCTCTTATTTGACACAATTCTTGAGTGCAGACCCCTGTAAAAGCTAGTGGAAAAAATAAAAGAACTACATTTTTTCCTCGAAAAGATTCGATGGATACTTCTTCTTTATTTGTGTTATAAAGGCTAAATAAGGGAGCTTTATCACCTGGTTTTAAACTCATGGAACGTGTTTTTTGTAGGCGCAAATGTAATTTATTTATCAAAGTTGCGCTTGGATTTTAATAAATAAAAATAATTAGGATGCGTAATTCACAAATACTAAGTTTCTTAGCGTAAGATTTAATTTTTTTGACATTTATTGATTTGTCTGAAGCAGGGAATATTCGATCATATATAGAGTTACACATAGCTGTATTGTTGTACGGTTTTACAGCCATTTTAGGTGATTTGATAAGCCTAAATGCTTTAAATATTGTTTGGTGGCGGGTGTTTCTCAGTTCGGCAGTACTGCTATTTTTAGTGCGCATCAGCCGTTTAGTACAAGATGTGGGCTGGCCTACCATTATAAGACTTTCTTTTGTAGGAGTATTAATCGCACTGCATTGGGTCACTTTTTATGGGGCCATCAAATTAGCTAATGCTTCTATAGCACTGGTTTGTTTCGGTACCACTCCTTTTTTTACTTCTTTGTTTGAGCCTTTAGTATTTAGAAAGGCTTTTGTAAAATTGGATATTATGATAGGCTTGATAGTGATACCAGCCATGATGCTCATCGTATATTCTGTGGATTTGAGCATGCGTTTAGGTATTTATGTGGGTATATTATCGGCCGCTTTATCAGCATTATTTACCTCTTTGAGTAAGTTGTGGATGGGGGAAGTATCACCCTTTAGAATAAGCTTTATAGAATTAGCTAGTGCTTTTATCTTTTTATGTTTGGTGGTTCCTTTTTTTGTGGGTTCTGTTTCAGATCTTACTCCTCAGGGAAATGATTGGTTTTATTTGATATTTTTAGCGGTATTTTGTACTTGTTTAGCGTTTTATTTGACGGTAAGAAGTTTAAAGAAACTGTCTGCGTTTAACGTAAATTTGGCGATCAATTTAGAGCCTGTATACGGTATATTATTGGCTATTTTTATTCTGGATGAACATAAAGAATTAAATCTATCTTTTTATATCGGTGCTTTTGTCATAATTCTTGCGGTATTTTCATATCCGATGATTAAGAAAAGAATTAAACGATGACCATAGACGAATCAGCTATTCTAAAATACTGCGAAGACCACAGTACGCCTGCAGCTGACTATTTAAAAGCCTTAGAGCGAGCGACGCATATACAAATGCTTAAGCCGAGTTATATTTCTGGCTTTTGCCAAGGTCGTTTTTTGTCTCTACTCAGTCGTCTTCATAAACCATCTTTTGTGCTTGAGATAGGCACTTTTACGGGTTATTCTACACTTTGCTTTGCGGAAGGTTTGGCTGAAGGTGGAAAGATTATAAGTTTTGAAATCAACCAAGAATTGGCGGCATTCCATGCTTCATTTTTTCCGACAACTCCCTACGATGATCAGATCGAAATAAGATATCAGGATGCATTGGATGGCTTAGCTGAGATAGATGAGGCTATTGATTTAGTTTTTATCGATGCTGCGAAAAAGGATTATAGCGAGTACCATGATTTAATCTGTGATAAAGTGAGATCAGGAGGTTTAATTATCGCAGATAATGTGCTTTGGAAAGGAAAGATAGTCGACGGGCAGGATAATAAAAGTGCCTCATTAAGAGCTTATAATAAGAAGGTTTTAGAAGATGATCAGTTAATAAACATGCTTTTACCTCTAGGAGATGGTTATCAAGTCATGATTAAGAGATAGTGAAGAGTAATCAGAAAATATATAAAGATTTTTTTGGCCAATGTCGGGACGTTTTTCCGGTGAGTATGCATCCTTGGAACTTAGATGTCATGACCGATGGAAAATGGGATGCGGTTATCTTGCAAAAGGGAACAGATGTTCATGCGGTATGGCCCTATTATTTGAAAAAAAAATATGGTATTGCGTACATCACAATGCCTGTTTTGACTAAGTGGATGGGTCCAGTTTTTAATCCCAAAATTGGGCAACAAAAAAGAGCTAGTATTATCAGAGAAATGATGGATCAATTTCCATCAGTAAGTTATCAAGATCAAAACTTCCCATACGAAAATATAGATTGGTCCCCTTTCGAATGGGTAGGTTTAGAACAATCCATTAAATATAGTTTTCGGATTGATTTAAGGCAAGGCATCAGCGCACTAAAAAGTGGGATGATTAAGCAGTACCAAAAGATCATTGATCAGTTTCCTGCGGAAGCATTTAAGATCTATAGAGACGATGATATTGTGGGGTTTTATGCAAAGAGTAAGGATATATTTCATCAACAAGGTCTAAATATTCCCTATAGCTTGGATCAATTGTCTAGCCAGTTCAAGGCCTCGGAAGTTCATGATCAGGGCGCACTATTCTCGATTAAAGACGGAGATGGGCAAATACACAGCTCGGTTTTTTTATTGTGGGATGATACGAGTTGTTATACACACGTGATTGTCGATGATAAAGCTTTGCGATCGAGCAAGGCTTCATTTTATTTGATTTGGTACTTGATGCTTTTTGCTAAGGATACATTACAAAAGGACTTCTTTGATTTTGAAGGGAGCATGATAAAAGGAGTGCAGGAAGTGCGGAAAAATTTCGGTGCTCTTCCCGTAATGTATCATCGTGCGTTTAAGTACAAGCATGGCTTGCTTAAGCTTTTACATGGTTTCTTACGCTAAGCTTTTAGCTACTTTCATTTTGTGAATTTAGATGCCTTTTGCTAGGACCGACCTTGTATTTTTAGGCTTATTAAAACAAGCTATTATTTCCTTATTTGATGATTATACGCACCAAATTCATTGCCTTCAAATATTATTTCATCATTGTGCCTCACGATCATGGTTTCTATTTCTAAATATTGACAATTATTGTTTAACGTATATGCTAAGTTGACTATATCAGTCTGGGTGACGATGGTGTCAATTTCGTTTATTTCTAAAAAGTCCAATTGGTATTCTAAGAAATGAATGGCGTTTAGATCAATGGTAGCAGGATCGTTGGTTCCATTTTCTTGCCATTCTTTTAAATCCACTATACCATCGTCGACAATGTTCACAAAATTTCCATTGATCAATATCCGAATAGGATCACTAATTCTTACATCTTCATTATCATCAAGAAATATTATGCGTATCTCTCGTTCAAAAAAAGCTAGACCTTCACATGAATCGATAGCGCACGAATGTAAGGAAAGAGCGAAAAGCATAAATGCCATTCTGATAGCCATTTGATGGGTTTTTATTGGCAGCTTCATCTTGGCCTAATTCAGCTTATTGTTTGATCATTTTTACGGTATAACGGTGTCGATCTTTCACAAAAGAGAGAAAATAAATGCCAGAGGCTAATTTGTGGGTTTCGATTTTATTTTGAGCAGCTTGTTCCACTTTTTTTGCGATCACTATTTGTCCCATTGCATTAAGAATTTCCACTTCCAAATGATCGATTTCGACATTGGATAAACTAAAAGAAATAGCTGAAGAAAAGATATTGCTTTGTAGCTGGAGTCCGGCTTGCATGGCTGTGTTAAAATCATTAGTCGAGGTTACACACCCGTTATTTTTTATGATAGATATTAGTTCTTGATAGGCTATAGTTTCCCATTCGAAGGGATCGAATAGGGTGCCTGATACATTCATGTTCTCATCGACAGGAAGATAGTTATTTGCACAGATGCTCGGAGAATAGCCAAACCACTCCCCATAATAGACAGAAAATATCCCTAAGCCATTTTGCATTTCGTACAAACATGTTGCGCTTTCTCCTGATAAGACCCACACCTCTTCAGCATTGTTTTCGAATTCATTGTCATTTGCCTGAGGCGAATTGGGTAAGATAATTTCTCCAGATAGTATTTCCACAATCCGGAATTTTTTTGCAATACCATAGAAATCAGAGGCTTCTTGCGCTTCAATAAATTCACCTAGAAAAACCAGTCCTGTTTCATGTTGGCTTACTTCTACAGTAGACTGGCAAAAGCTGGGTACATTTTCGCAACTACAAGTAAAACCAATTTTGGAAAAAAAGATAAAAAAGGTAAGTAATGAAATGAAATATTTCATGATGTTGTTGTATTGATTACTCTTAAGATAAAAAAAAGGAGACAAACATGTGCTTGTCTCCTTCATAAATCTTTATGATTCGTCTTAGTTGTCTACAAAAATGGAGCAATTACCAATGCAACAACAGACATCAATTTTAAAAGTATATTTAGTGATGGCCCAGAAGTATCTTTAAATGGATCTCCAACAGTATCACCTACAACAGTTGCTTTGTGTGCATCTGAACCTTTGTAAAACATTTTACCGTTGATATCCACACCTTCTTCAAACATCTTCTTTGCGTTATCCCAAGCACCACCAGCATTTGACTGGAAGATAGCCATTAAAACACCACAAACAGTAACACCAGCTAATAATCCACCTAGCATTTCAGCACCACCACCGAAACCGATGATAACGGGTGAAATTACAGCTACTAATCCTGGTAGGATCATTTCTCTAATCGATGCTTTAGTCGATATATCTACACACTTGCTGTACTCAGCTTTTCCATCAGCAGCGTCAAACGTTTTTCTATCAGCCTCACTCCAGTCGCTCATTTCTTTCCCATCATTTTTTCTCATTACAGAGAGGGCTGCATTTAATTCTGGGATAGATTTAAATTGTCTTCTAACCTCCTGAATCATATCCATAGCTGCTCTACCCACAGCACCCATAGACATTGCTGAAAATACAAATGGTAACATACCACCAATTAATAGTCCGGCCATTACTCTAGGCTTTGCAATATCGATGGTAGCAATATCTGCAGTTGTCATAAATGCAGCAAATAAAGCCAAAGCTGTTAATGCTGCTGAACCGATAGCAAATCCTTTACCGATGGCAGCAGTTGTGTTACCTACCGCATCTAATTTATCTGTTTTTTGTCTTACTTCTTTTGGTAATTCTGCCATTTCAGCAATACCTCCTGCGTTATCAGAAATAGGTCCGTATGCATCTACAGCTAATTGGATACCAGTATTAGATAACATACCTACTGCTGCGATAGCGATTCCGTATAATCCCGCAAAATGATGTGCTCCGATAATAGCTGCTGCTAAAATCAAAATAGGGAACATCGTAGAATACATCCCTACTCCTAAACCAGCAATGATGTTTGTAGCAGCTCCAGTAACCGACTGATCTACAATTCCTTTTACAGGTTTTGTACCAGTACCTGTATAATACTCAGTAATTTTACCAATAGCTAATCCTGATACTAGACCGATAATTACCGCAATAAATACACCTAGAGAGCTATATTCAGCACCACCAAAAGTCCATGAAGCTGGTAACATCCAGTTAATGATGAAATAAGTAGCTACGAGCATAATACCTGCAGAAGTAAATTCACCTAAGTTCAATGCTTTATGAGGATCACCGCCATCTTTTACTCTAACTAAGAAAGTACCTAATATAGAGGTTAATATTCCTACACTGGCAAGTACTAATGGTAATAAAACAGCATTCAATCCACCAAAATCATTACTTGACTCGAATCCTGCTGAAGCCATAAAAGCTGCACCTAGTACCATGGTACCAATAATCGAACCTACATAAGATTCGAATAAATCAGCTCCCATACCAGCTACATCACCTACGTTGTCACCTACGTTATCTGCAATAGTTGCAGGATTTAATGGGTGATCTTCAGGAATACCTGCTTCTACCTTTCCTACTAAATCAGCTCCAACATCTGCCGCTTTAGTATAGATACCTCCACCTACTCTTGCAAATAAAGCAATAGATGATGCACCAAAAGAGAAGCCTGTTAATACAGTAATCACTTTATTAATGTCCCATCCATCCATTCCACTATAAAGAATAAATAATGAACTTAATCCTAATACACCAAGACCTACCACACCTAGACCCATTACAGATCCACCCGCGAAAGCTACCTCAAGTGCTTTACCTAAGCTTGTTCTGGCTGCATTTGTTGTCCGAACATTTGCTTTAGTAGCTACTTTCATACCGATGTATCCAGCTAAAGCTGAACAAATAGCACCAAGTACAAAAGATAATGCAACTAATGGAGATGAATCAGCATTGGCTGTTGCTCCAAGTAAAATGGCAACAACTACCACGAAAATGGCAAGTACCTTATATTCTGCTTTTAAAAATGCCATGGCTCCTTCTGCTATATTATCAGCAATTCTGGCCATTTTATCTGATCCTACTTCTTGTTTAGAAACCCATGATGATTTAATCATGGTATATAATAATGCTATTGCTCCAAGGACTGGAATAGCGTAAATCAAGTTTTGTCCCATTTCTTAAGTTAGTTTTAGTTATACGTTAATTCAGCCAGCAAAAGTAAGCCTTATTTGCAGTATAACAAATATGAAACTAAATAATTATGTATGTTTTAAGTAGATTTTAGAGCCCAGCTTTGGCGCTAATATCCAACATCTTGTCGATGCAAGCTCTACCTTTTTCGATAACCTCTTCGTCCAGATGGATTTCTGGAAGTTCGTGTTTCATGGATAAATACAATTTTTCCATGCTGTTTCGCTTCATGTGAGGGCAATCATTACAAGCACAAGTATTATTAGGAGGAGCTGGAATAAACGTTTTGTGAGGTGATTTTAATTCCATTTGATGTAGGATTCCAGCTTCAGTAGCAACGATAAAAGTGTCTGCTTCTGATTCTTGCGTAAATCTGAGGAGCCCTGATGTCGAGCCAACAAAATCAGCCTTATCTAGAATGTGCGCTTCACACTCTGGGTGAGCAATTAATTTTGCTTCCGGGTGTCTCACTTGCAGCTTAGTGATTTTTTCGTTTGAAAATATTTCGTGAACCATACAAGCTCCATTCCATAGAACTAAATCACGACCCGTTTTTTTCTTAAGCCATGCGCCTAGATTTTTATCCGGCGCAAATATAATTCCCGTGTCTTTAGGTATACTTTCTATGATGTGAACTGCATTTGTAGAGGTGCAGCATATATCTGTTAAAACTTTTAGATCAGCAGTACAATTAATATAGCTGACTACTTTGTGGTCTGGGTATTTGTCTTTGAATTTCTTAAATAGTGGTGCTGGACAAGAATCAGCTAGCGAACATCCAGCTTTTAAATCAGGAAGAACTACTGTTTTACTAGGACTGAGCATCTTGGCTGTTTCTGCCATGAAATGCACACCAGCAAACACAATCATGTCCGCTTCAGTGCTGGCGGCCATTTGGGATAAACCTAAACTGTCACCTACATAATCTGCTACATCTTGAATGTCTGCATCTACGTAATAGTGGGCTAGAATAATTGCATTCTTTTCTTTTTTTAGTTTTTCGATTTCCTCGACTAAATCTAAAGTTGGATCAACTTCTAAATCTAAATATCCTAGCTTGTTTAAATTTTCTTTGGCTGTTGCTAACGCTGTATTTGACATATCGGTAATTCTTTTTTCTAATTGTAAGACGCAAAATTGCTTAAAATGGTTCGGTTTTTTAGTAATAAATTATGCAGAATTTTTTCTGTTTGCTGGTATAGATTTTAAATATTAGGACGGCGATGCCTGATGAAAATCAGCATCTGGAATGACCCCAATCATTTTACAGTCTGGTTATCTCATCCATCTTTGGTTTAACAAAACATTATTAAATATGTGGTTAAGCTTAAATCAAAATATACAATCTATCAAAGAATCTTTTAGTCGTGAATTTCAAGGTTTAAAAATTGAATTCTTTTCGTAAGCTCATGAGAAGGGTGAATTAAGTCCTGAGCAGTCAATCATTAAGGATCAAGCATTATTAACGAGAGGAGCGATAGAAATAAAGCCTAGTGATTCTGTAGAAAGGGTAGAAAAAGCTTTTAAAGCTATAGGCTTAAATATTCAAATCTATAGAAAGTCTAAGGACTTATGGTTACAAACAAGCCAAAGTGATCAGTGGAGCATAGAAGAACAAAATCGTAAAGGAATCGCATCTCAAACAAAAAAACAATAAATATGGATATCATCATCACAGCACCAAAACATGCAAACCAAGAAAGTTTGAAAGATTATTACACAAATGTGTTAAGCAAAAAGTACTCAAAGTATCCTTTCGTTAAAAAAGCCAATGTTAAAATAGACCAGCAAGATGAAGGAGTAAAGGTGAGTATCTCTCTAAGTCTAGAAAAGGGAAAAGATGCTTTTGCAAAACATATGGATCCATTGGAAGAATCTGCTTTTAAAAAGTGCTTGGGTAAACTTCGTCCACAAATTGAAAAATATAAGCAAGTGCACTATCACTCATCATAATAAAAGTATATGGAAAACAACAGATATAACATTTTAGTACCCACTGATTTTTCTATTTATTCAGATTATGCATTTGAGGCAGCATGTAAAATTGCTAAGCTGAAAAAGGCGACCTTGCATATCTATCATTCTGCGGAAATTCCAGATGACTGGGAGGATTTGTCAGCTGAACAACGATACAAAGATCTGATAAATAAACAAAGGGCCATCGAAGCAGGTACTTTTCTTAAAGATTTGAAATCCAAAGCAGAAGCGTTAAATATTGATTGTCAATACCATTTCACAGGAGGTTCTTATATCCAAAACATCGATGAGGTTTTAGCTAAAGTAAAGGTGGATTTGATAGTTATGGGTGCACATGGTAAAACAAAAAATGAAAGTATGCTGGGAAGTCAAACCATTAAAACCTTACGAAAAGTCAATATTCCCATTCTGATAGTAAAAAACAAGGTAGAGCAAATACAGTTTGAGAGGGTAGCCTTTGCTTCGGGATTGCATCAAATGGATCAAAGAGCCTTCAAGAAATTTCTTTCATTTCTAAGTCCGTTCAATGTTAAAGAAGTACATATTGTATCTATAGATACTACTAGCTTTTTTAGCCAGCCGACTATAATTATGCAGGAAGCCCTCAAGGATTTTAAATCAATTGGTGATGGCTTTAACGTAAAAACCCACTTTTATCAAGACTATTCGGTTATGGCTGGAATAAGACATTTTGTAGATTCTTTTTCTATTGGTTTGATCGGCATAAATAATCATATCAAACATCCAATTAAAAGGATTTTTCAGGGCAGCAATGTGGAAGGAGTGGTGGTAGAATCTAAAATTCCAGTATTAAGTATTGATTATTAAAATGACAAAACATGAAGTATAAAGTATTATTTACGACTGATTTTAGCAAAGCGAGTTTACAATCCTTTCAATACTTACTATCCTTGGTAGACAGTAAATCCATACTTGTAGATATTGCTCATGTTTATCATGTGCCAATTGCCAGCTTAAACACACTCCCACCTGAAGCGGTTACAATCACCATAAATCAGTACAAAGCTGATAGCATGGCTCAATTACAAGCTTTACGCAATCAATTACCAGAAAGTAATCGAGGATCATTGCATAGTATTTATGGCAATTTCCCAGGCAATGATATTTTATCCCGTGCTCAAAAAATAGAAGCTGACTTAATTGCTATTGGTTTAAGAGCAGATTATTCAAGGTCAAATAAGTGGATGGGTTCTACTGCAGCGCATATAACTAGTCGTGCCACTTGCCCTGTATTAGTAATTCCTGCTGAAGCTAAATATAATTCGATAAGTACCATTATTCATTCTACCCTGGCTAAGCATCAATTGGCTATTTCTACGGTTGAACATCAACTTTTAAAGCAATTAAAAAACTTTGCCCAGGTAATTGAAGCAGAGGTGGCATTGATCAATATAGAAAATAGCGAGTATTTAGATCTGCATCATTATGAAGACCAGCAAGACTCTTTCAAGTTTATTAAACATTTTGCTGAGACACTGGAAGAAGGACTTAGTCATTTCGAATCGGACCAAGTATTAATAAGCTTTTTCCAAAAGGATCGGGGATTTTGGTCAAGAATGTTTCATTTAAGTAACATCCAATCGATGCTTTACAAGACGGAACATCCGCTCATAATATTACCAGAAGCTTCACTTTGATGATGATCATCGAGCTTGATGATTTACATCAGCAACTTTCCTTAGACTTGGGCTTAACTTGCAAAAAAAAGAAATGAAAAAATATTCAATTATAATAGTCTATTTGTTTTTAATATATGCTTGTGAGACTACGGTTACATTTCAGCAAGCTTCGCCTCCAGATGTAGCAGTTATTAATGCAATTCCTGATGCATTTATAGGCATGTATAGGTGTCAATCTGATTCCACTTTGATAGTAATTGATGAGCAGGCTGTTTACAGCGAACAACTCATTGGTTTTACAACTACAAAATTTAGGGTGAATGAAACCGAAGGATGTAACATAAAAGATGGAGGAGTCTATTTTCGTGGAATAGAGGAATGTGTTCCATTTAAAGATTTGGGAGATGATAGAATTTATGTAGAATTAATAGATAGAGATACTTTATTTGCATTTAGAGAGGGAGAGTGCGCCAAATTCTATAAAGGGCATCTATTTATTAATCATCTTACTCAAGATAATAGCTGGGTAACCTTTTTACTCACTCCGCAGGATCATCATCAATTATTGTTTGAATATTTAGAAATTCCAAACAACCCTAAGGCAATAGAAGCAGTGACTTTAGACTATAGACCAATTGCTAAACCGGACGAAGAAGAAGATTTTTTCATGATCAATCCAAGTTTGATTGAATTTGAAGAGTTTCTTCAAGATAAATTTAGGGTAGAATGTGAGGTGCTTGATTTATTGAATTTTGAATATTAGTATATGATAGTCACAATAACTGGATTAGGAAATGTAGGTAGTACCATTGCTTTTGGATTGATTCCAAAATTACCTTCACACGCAACTTTAAACATAATAGAAAAGGATGCATCTAAGAGCGGTGCTTTTGAAGATTTGCTTCATGGATATTCTTGTAGATTAACGATTAAAGTGCTTTGGAATGATGCGCAAGCTTTCAGAGATTCTGACTTTGTTTTTCATACAGCCGGAAGCACCAACTACGCGGTAAATGACAGACTTTCTGTATTGAAAGAAAGTACACAAATTGTAGATGATGTTTTCGGACAAACTACCTTTACAAATGAGCCATATATTATCAATATTGCAAACCCAGTTGATATAATCAGCTATAAAATATATGAAGCTTGTAATGTGCCCAGTAAAAATATTTTGCACACCGGAACGATGTTGGACAGTTTGAGACTAAGCCATTTCTTAGCTAAGGAATTTTCCATTTTACACGAAAACATAGATGTGTTTTGTATAGGAGAGCATGGAAAAGACATTGTTCCTGTTTGGTCGCAATTAAGTATAAATAGGAAGAGCAAAAGTTTATCGGAATCGACTATAAAAAAGGCTGAAAGCTATCTACAAAATATTCCTTTTAAAATTATTGAGCAGCAAGGGTCTACCAAGTTTGCTGTAGCGAGGTGTGCTATCATGATTTTTGATGCTTTAAATCAGTCAAGAACTATCTATTATCCTATTGGAACAATGGTAGAAGATGAGCAAATGTTAGCCGATTTAGATATAGATAGGCCCATAAGTATTTCTTTACCGACGGTTGTCTCTGGAAATTACATTAAACCTTTACCACTTAATTTATCGGAACATGAATGGCAGTCTTTAAGGAATGCTGCAAGAAAGATTTATAAAATGAGTTATGTTTTTTAGGGTTCTTTTTTAGGATTGAAATAAAAAAAAATTAGTATTAGTCCTACATGGAGAGCGGTATATTAAGATAAAACGTTGTCCCTTTTCCTTCTTCAGACTCAAAACGAATTTCGCCTTTGAGCAAATCCAAATATTTTTTAATGATAGTTAAACCAAGACCTGTTCCTTGAATATTTTGAACATTATTGGCCCTGAAGAAACGGGTAAACATATGTTCTTGATCTTCTTTAGGTATTCCTATTCCTTGATCTGTAATGGATAGCTTGAGTTCAGATTTATTTGCTTCGCTGGTTATTTCTACCCTCTTCTCTTCCCCATACTTTATGGCATTGGACAATAAATTAATAACTATGTTTCTGACCAATTGCTCATCCAGAATGATGGATTCTAGTCCTACATGTTTATGTTCTATATCGTTATGATTAAAGGATACATTCAATTCTTCGATTATTTGTTGAATAAATTCTTTAAAATTTACCTTTTCATGGTTGTGCTGAAGGGCTTTCCCTGATTCTAGTTTTTCCAATGATAGAAAATCATTTAGAATATTGGTTAAGTTTTTAACGGAGGAGTTAATTCTTTTTACGTGTTTTAATCTTTTTTCTTGCTGGTCTGTTTCAGTATACCTGCTAATCAAGCTGGAAGAAGATAAAATGGTACTTAAAGGAGTTCTAAATTCATGAGAAGCCATCGAAACAAATCTAGATTTTAGTTCTCCTAATTGTTTTTCTTTTTCCAATGCTTTGGTAAGTTTAATCTCATTTTCAAGCAATTCATTAGTTCTTTCCTCAACTTTTAATTCTAATGATTCTGAATATTCTAATAGTTGCTCTTCGTGTTTTTTTCTTTCCGAAATATCTTGAACAAAAGCAACAAAGACTTTTCTTTTACCGTACTTTGAATATTGGACATTCACTTCGATGGGGTAGGTAGATCCGTCTTTTCGTTGATGTATAGTTTCAAAATCTATTTGCGGATGGTCACCCATTATTAGAGTTTCTAATAAAGCTCTAAAATTAGATTCTGTAAAAGAAGGGCACAAATCCAAAGGAGTTAGATTTAATAATTCTTCATTGGTATATCCTACGTTTTTTAGGCCACCCTTATTCGTTTTTAAAAAAGATAGATCCTCAGCATCGAAAATGTATATTTCATTTAGGGATTCATCAATGATATTTAGTAAATCTTGATTCGTTTCTTTTGACTCGTAGAGTTGAGTAACATCGATTAAAGAGCCTTCAATTTTAATCACATTACCTTGGTCATCGAGGACTACATCTCTTTTGCCATCCACAAACCTGAGTTCATTTTTTAAGTCAATGATGCGGTAACTGAAATCAAGACCTTTTCTTTTTGCTGTTATTTCTTGGTGCTTTGATTGGACAAATTGTACATCATCTGGATGCACAAATTGTAGGTGCTCACCGTATTTTATTTCCATGGTTCCCGGTTCTATTCCATGGATTGAGTACATTCCTTTTGACCAATAAACTTTTTGGTTTTGTAGATCAAGTTCGAAACTTCCCATTTTAGAAATTTTTTGAGCTTTATCTAATCTTTGTTCATTAAGTATCAGATTAGTCAATAATTCTTTCTGACTAGTGTTGTCGTTAATGTAAGCAATCGCATATACTTCCTGACCTTCTTTGAAATGACTTAAACTGACCTCAACAGGGAATTTAGTTCCATCTTTCTTTTGACCATACAAGTCCAAATTACCACCCATAGACCTTGGCTTTGGTTGCTTCAGATATTTATTTCTTAAACCTACATGTTTTTTATGCAATGATTTAGGTAGTAATTGCTCAAGCTGTATGTTTAACATTTCTCCAGTGCTGTACCCAAAAAGGGAATGACAATAAGGATTAGAATGCAGTATAATGCCCTGCTTGTCAACAACGATAATTCCTACAGTTGCTTGGGTAAAAAGTGATTTAAAAAGGTTTGATAATTCCATCAGCAATTAATAAAAGTCTACCTATTGTATTGCAAGAGCTACTTAGTAAAGCAACATTGGCACAAAGCTAAATTACACAGAATTGCTTATAAGTTTCCATCCTTTTCTAACATAAAAAATGGAGTATGGCTACAAAAGAAGGATCATAGAACGCCAATTAAAGACTTTAGTTAACATTCCAATGAATATAGCCTCACTGGGCGATGATGCAGTGCAAAGAAATTTCAGTCAAAGAGTAAATGACTCAAAAAAGGTTCACTTTATAAATACATGTCATCTTTATATTCTCCAGAATCTGAGCGTAACTGTTTGAGTGCTGCATAGGCCTGACAAGCATACATGACAGAAGGTCCTCCGCCCATCAAAATGGCTACAGAAAGGGTTTCCATAATCTCTTCATCTTTAATTCCGAGATCTATACATTGCTTCATATGCCATGTTAAGCACTCACTACAATGTGTTTGTACTGCAATGCCTAATCCTATTAGTGTTTTAGTTTTCGAGCTAAGGGCACCATTAGAATGTATGGTTTGGTTCATTTCCATAAATAATTCCATTGGCTTTCCTATCCCTTCATTAATATTTGCCAACAATGATTTTAGTTCGTGGTATATTTTTGCATGGTCTTTCATAAGGTCAAGTTTTTAAAGAAGTATGCCTAATTGGAAATTGATTCTTGGTTTAATACCTGTATATTCTATATCAAAAATTCCAGTTTCTGTTCTATAATAATATTCAGTAGGCGCATCTTCGAAAGTATTTATATAATCACTGTATCTAGCTCCACCTCCAATAGTTAAGTCGAAAACTACTTTATAGGCTATGGTGAAACTGGCGCCCAATAATACGCCTCCTTCTATTGCATCCACTTCTCGATGAAAAGTATTTTCTACTTGTTCATTTTGGTTAATATCCCAATAAGATCTGGTAAAATTATTATCGAAAGTCATACCCAATACATATAAACCTGTGTACATTTCTATGTTTGTAAAAAGTTTGACATTGTGCTTTTCTTTGGTAAATTGGAGCAAATATTTTCTTCCTTGAAGATCTAGTTGGAAGCCAACAAAATCTTCATCAGAGGATTCGTTTAACATAAGTGTTGGCGCTAATTGTAGGGCATAATCGTTTTTAAATAAGTGCTCATAACTCATTTCGAAAAAGGCTTTTGAAAACTGGAAAGGACTGATTTTTATGCAATGAGGTGCTCGATCTATTTCAAAATAATCTGGTTTTTGTCCAAACGAAAAGAGGCTACTAAGACTTAGGAATAGGGTAATAAATGATTTCATAGTTGTAATTTTTAGATTAATTGTTTTCGTAATATGCTTTCATCAAATCAGTCGATGTCACAATACCGATTGGTCTTTCATTTTCGTCGATTACTGGCAGGCTGTGAAACAAGCCTTGTAAAAGTATTTCTACTCCATAGTCCACATCATCCTCAAATCGAAGACAAATGGGTTTTGTCTTCATCAATTCCCTGATGGGTTTATGCACTAAATACAAGGAGGAGTAAGACTTGCCAGTTGTTTGTGACAGTAAATGTTTAGACATTTTTAGAATATCATGTTGTGAAATAATGCCAGAGAGTTTTTGGTGTTCATTAGTGACTAGTAAATGATTTACTCCAGATTTTTCCATGAGTTTAATCGCCTCATTTATAGGTGATTCTTCATCGATACAAATGGGGTTTTTTGTCATATATTTTCCAATGTTGTTTTCCATAATTAGATGATTTTGTCAAGGAGTTTAATTATATCATATGGTGTGATTATTCCGACTAATTTATTTTCTTGTGTTATTAGGATAGAATGAAACTGATTTTTTAGGAACCATTGAATGGCATCATTTAAAGTGTCATTGTGATCTAAGCAAACTACTTCTTTGGTCATAACATCGGAGGCTAGAAGTGTTTTTAATAGCTTAACATTGCTCATTTCAGAATATGCTTTGCCCAATAAGGTGAGATGATGTTCTAAACTTTTTAATTCATCTTCACTGATAACACCAACAACTTCATGATTACTATTGACCACGGGAAGATGGTGAAAGTTATTTGATTCCATAATTTTGCTCACTTCTGTCATTATTGTATCCGGATCTACCGAGATGGGCTTAGAAGTCATAATTTCGCTTAAGGGCATATTTTTTATTATTTCCATTTTTTTCATTTTTAGTTTATTAAAAGGACTGATTACTATGTAAGCCTTTACAAAAGACTCAATGTTTTTATTTTATGGTAACTACTTTAGTAGTGGGTTCTTCTGTTTCTTTTTTGGCTATTGTAATGTTTAATACACCATCTTCATAGCTTGCTTGTATGGCTTCCTTGTCGGCATTTTGTGGAAGGTTGAAACTGCGACTGAATGATGCATAACTATATTCTTTTCGAGTATAGTTTTTTTCATTTTTTTCGACACTATTTTCATTTTCCGAGCTAACAATTAGTGTGTTGTGCTCTATTTTGATTTCAAATGTTTCTTTAGATTGCCCTGGTGCGATTATTTCTACTTTATAACTCTTTTCGTCTTCTAATACATTCACTGCTGGACGATTAATGCTTGCCCATGGAAGTGGGTTCCTTCCGTCAAAAAGGTGGTCAAAAAAATCATCACGATTTGTTAAGTTGTGCTTAGGTCTGCGTAATTGATTCATACTATTAAAGTTTGATTTGTTATTAATTATAATTCAAAGTTGAGACTAAAATATCAGCGAATCATTGATGATCGTCATTCCTGAAAATGATTTGTATTTGCCTGAGAAGTGATTTAAATCATTGGCCATACAGGGATTAAGGAAGAGATTTGTAATATGAAAAATATACTAATAATAGCAGAGCACAATTTTGAAGAAAATAAATTGATCGAGTTTGCTTCTAAACTATGTGCCAACGAATCACAAAAGAAAATTTCTGTATGCAATGTAGATGTTTCCGAAAAGCATAAAATAGGTACTACTTTACGTGGTGTGAAAATGTATTCTACCGAAACGAGTTTGCATCCGCATTTACAATTTATTGATGACATGCACTTTAGATGTTCGATCAATATTGAACAAAAGATAAAAGCGACCAGTATTTCTGATATTTCAAGTTACATTAAAAAAAATGCCATAGATACCGTATTGCTTCCTGGCTTTTTAGATAATAAATATAGGAGCGAATATTATCGAGATTTGGGTATTCAAATAAAGGAAAATACGAATGCTGATCTCTTATTGCTTTGTATGTAGTTTAAATCATCATTCTTCTTAATAATTCTTGATTATGATCAAATATTTAATGGTAGCCTATCTTTCAATTTTACAGCTTTCTGCACAAATAAATACTTTAAAAAATATTCAAAAGATGGAGAGTCATTTGATAGAAACATATGTTTCTTTACAACTCAGTGACTATGACAATTTAGCTTCATCCTTAGCGCATTTCGAAACCCTATGGAATCAAGAATCAAAGGACCCGCTCATCAAAAATTGTTTGTTGCCTAAAATTGAAGAACACAAAGTTGAGGTAAATCATATCATTAATGATCACACAATGAATGATCGTTATGATATTTCACTCGATTTAGAGTGTTTAAGCCAGAATGTCTATCAAATGAGATATTGCGAAGGCATTAAATCTTATCCAACTGACTTATTGTGGGAGTTGATTTTTATCTTTGAGGAAATTCATTACATCGTAAATGATCCATTATTTGGATTACAAGAATGGAATGAATTCGAAACCTTAGTGAATCATTTAGAGGATACGTACTTGCGGTATCAAGATTTCCCACTAAAGAATATTCAGCGATTTTTTCCGTCTATCGATTTTGCTAAACACCAATTCTATGTAGATCATATTTCTTCATGTCTTGAAGAGTTTAAGACATCCTTAAGCTTAGACTATCAGTCTGATTATATTTTGCCATGTAATGACCTTGGTAACTCCCTACAAGCACTCATCTATTTATACACTACCGAATAAGTTTTTTCTATCCATTTGATGGTTTTAACTCATCACGTCTTCCTTTAAATTAAAGGTACATTTACCTTCATATAAAGATTATTTGATCTCCAATATTCCAGGATTAAAGCTATTTTGCTAGGTTGTGCAAAGCCGATATTTGGTCAAGCTTTGTCTGTTGCAATGATCACTTTTTATAGTCGCTTAACTAACTAGTTTTTTTGGCTTCAATAAGGTGTTTTTCTAAAGGATCCGGTAAGTTATTCTCTACAACATAGCCATCAATTTAGGAATAAAAATGATGCAGGCTATAACAGCAGAGCAAAGTGCAGCAAAGAGTACTGCTGAAGCTGCTAAATCTTTGGTCTGTTTTATAAATAGATCTTGCTCAAGACAAACCTTATCACTGAGACGTTCTATGCTAGTATTTATTAATTCAGCGCTAAAGACAAAACCAAAACACAGTATAATCATTAACCATTCTATCCGACTTATATGTAATAGTAAGGCCATAATTGTTGTTAGGATCATGATCATAAGATGTATTCTAGCATTTTGCTCGTTGCTGATACAATGCACTAATCCTTGATAGGCATTTGAAAAACTGGAATAAATTTTCTTCACTTGTGCTTAGATTTTGTAATGAAAAAAAGGCCTTTATCGAAAACAATAAAAGCCTTAAAACTAAAAATGATAATATAAAATGTGTTTTTACATTAAATGCCATCTTGTAATACAAATAATGGAACTTTGATGTTAAACAGTTCACTTTTAGACACACTAAAATGAAACAACTTCGAAATCCAGTGCCTCTTTTTATGGATTACAAAAAGGATGTCGATATCTTTTTCTTCTGCTTGATTTTTTAGTGTATTTGCTACTGTTTGTTCTAATGGAATAGAGCAATACTCAAATGGAATACTTCTCAAGTATAAATCAAACAATGGATCGTATTCTAGCATGTCATCACCTTTTAGCTGCACATGTACCAAATCTAAATCTATGCTGGCTAATTCATTCACGCTTATGAGTGGAGCTAGTGATTTTGCATTTACTAAACATTCATCGTCAACACCTAGCATTACTTTTTTTACGGGTTTATAGTTGACATTAGGAGGAATGACAAGCACGGGTTTTTCACTATTTTGAATACAGTAATTTGCCACGCTACCAATGGTTAATTCTTTAAAATCAGTCAAGCCTTTGGATCCCATAACTATCCAATCTATTTTGTTATGCTTTGCATATTCTACAATATAAGAGCTGGGCTCATCTCTGATCACTACGCTGCTTATTGAAAGATTTTTGTTGATTTTTTCTACTTCGTTGAGCAGATTTTTTGCGTTGCGTTTTGCGATATCGATTTCTACATCTTCATGCGGATTTGCATATCGGACTTGTCTTTTAGGTTGTATGCAATGCAAAAGAATTAAATTATGTGTTTCTTTTGATTCATTGAGTAGCTGGCAAATCCACTGTATAGCATTTGCAGAGGTATTAGAGAAATCTGTTGGACATAAAATGTTCATAATTTGCTGTTTTAATCGTTTAAGAATAGAATGGGTATTTTGGCTTTTTCAATGATTTCCTTACTGACATTATTGAGTAGTATAGCCCCTAAGAAGTTTTGGTTTTCTGGAATGACCATCACTAATTCGGCCTTTTCATTGTAGGCTAGGCCTAAAATATTATCAGCAACGTTATCGCCGTCTATTTGGCTAATTTCGAAGGAAAAACTTGGTTTATTTTCTTCAAATAGACTATCAACCAGATTTTCTTTTTCTTTTTGAAAAGAAGCATTTTCTTCTTTTTTGATATGGACAAATTTCAAGAATGCGAGGTGTGCTTCATTCCATTTGGAAATTCTTTGTATGTATTTTTTATTTAGCATGTGCTCATCAGCTCCTATGATTACCTTATTAAAATCATAGAAAGAAGAAAATTTAGGTATAGCATATACTGGGATTTTGAGGGATTTTACAATTCCTACAGCATTGGTGCCTATGAGCTTATTAAGCAAATTATGTTTATCTCGCAACCCTATAAAGCATGCATCGAAATAAACTTTTTTGGTGAGGTTTGCTATGGTTGTGACTATTTCACCAATCTCTATTTGTACATTAATTTTGCATTTTGAAGGAATGGAAAACGAAGCATTGATTTTTTCTATCAAAGATTGTTTTAGGTTTTCGATAAGCGATTTATTTTTATCGAATGTTGGATATTGCTTTTGGTTAAATCCATTACTAACATGCAGCACGGTTATTTTTCCATCTGGATACATGCTTATTGCATAGGCTAAAGCATTAAATGATGGGTCATTAAATTGAATAGGGACTAGTATTTTTTTCATGTTTTATCCATTTTAGACTATAAGTAAAGGAATATCTAATTCGATGGCTAAGGACTTGTTAGCAGAAGGTTTAAAAATGTTGCTAATCCATGGTTTAAATGTTCTACTAGAAACTAATAAACCTGTATTGTTTTCTTCAATATGATGCAATAAAGCCTCACTTACATCATCGCCATTTAATGGGTCAAAAGACAGCTTAGATTTGGGATAATGCAGTGACCATCTTTTCATTAAGCTAAACTCATCAAAAACATTTGCGTCTTCTTCTTGAACATGTACAAAGTTTAAATCAGCATTATTCTGCTTAGCTATTTCACTAACTAATTCAATACTGGTTTCTGCATCTTTTGGACTTGCAACAGCCAGGGTAATTTTGTTTAGGGTATTTAATTCGTACTCTTCCGGGACAAGCAAAACTGGAATGTCAGACTTGAGTGCAACATCTAATGAAACAGAACCAAACAATTGCTTAATTATTTTATTTTTTCCTTTAGCACCCATCACAATTAAGCTAGATTCTTTTTCTGTAGCAAAGTCGATAATGGATTTAGCAGCGAAGCCAGATATAAAATCAGATTCGATAATTTGCCCAAAATGGTCGTGATCCAACCATAATTTGTTGATTTTATCCACATATTCTTCAAAGCGATCTTTTGCGGATTGTTCCAAATCAGTAAAATTGTTGGATACGGCTACTTCCTCATCCGTCAAAGAGGGTCTAAATACATGCACTATGTGAAATACACAATCTTTGTTTTTAAATAGATTTAATGCGTATAATAAAGCATTCTCGGCGTTAATTGAAAAGTCTATTGGAATGATTATTTTCTTCATAGTCGGATAGTTTAAAGCTTTTAAAATGGTCTTGTTTACTTTATGTGTAAATTGTTGTAGAGAGCTATTTTTTTCGAAGCTTATAATTTCTTTTTGGCCAATGCGTATAGATGGTATGGAAGGAAGTTTTAATTTGATAAACTGCTTTACATCCTCTTCAATTTCAATATCAGCGCTTACATTTCCACGTTCTAACATTTTCGAAACCATATGTCTTAAATATTCTCGATTAGAGGATTTTCTTCCGTATATGGTTAGTTGAATTTTATCAGAGGTATTCATTGGTGATATTTTTATCATCAGCAATTTGATTAATAATGTCGTAGGTACTTACTATGCCTACAAGCTTTTCCTTTTCAACAATAGGTATAGCATGAAACAGATTTTCTTTAAAGATTTCCAAGGCCACATTTATTTTGTCATCTGGTTGCAGTGTTGCCATTTTTGTAGTCATAATGTCTTCGACCGATGTAGCTTTTAATCGTAACGATTCTTCTTCACTATCGACACTCTTATTGTAGCCTGATTTAAAGAACAGTAAATCGGATTTACTTAAAATACCTTTGAGTCTTCCGCTTTCCACAACCGGCAAATGATGAAACCTATTCAAAGCAAATAATTTGTCTGCCTTATTTAAGTGATCTTTAGGATGGAGCGTTTCTATCTCCTTTGTCATAATGTTTTTAACTGGACCTAATAAATTCATTTTGTTAATTTTATATAAATGTAGAATCAAAGGCATTTAGTAGGAATGATTTAAATCATCCCGACTTATGATCTTTATCAATTGGGATTTTATGAAGAAAATTTTAGTCATAGAGGATACCCTTGAAGTAAGAGAAAACTTAGAGGAAATCTTAGTATTAGATGGTTATGAAGTAATCACTGCAAGCAATGGAAAAATCGGTGTGCAACTTGCTAATGAACATTTACCAGATTTAATCATTTGTGATGTCATGATGCCTGAGCTAGATGGTTTTGGGGTACTTAAAATCCTCAACAAACAAAAATCTACCTATGATATACCCTTCATTTTCCTAACGGCGAAGGCTGAAAAAGTGGATTACCGTAAAGGAATGGGTCTAGGCGCGGATGACTACATAACCAAACCTTTTGATGATACAGAATTATTAAGCGCAATAGAAATACGTTTAAAGAAAAGTGCTCGATTAAAAAGCATTGATTCCGATGATGAAGGTTTGCAAAGATTTTTTTCTGAAGCAAAAGCAAATACGGAATTTGAAAAATTGAGTTTGGACCGAGAAGTTAGAATGTTTAAAAAAGGTGATGTTATATATCAAGAGGACCAAAAAGCAAGGTGGTTATTTTATGTAGTTTCTGGCGAGGTTAAGGTATTCCAAACAAATGACTTTGGTAAGGAGCTCATCATTAATATATACAAGGGTGGTGAATTTTTTGGTTATTTTCCTTTACTCAAAGAAACTAAATATGTAAATAGTGCCGAAGCAACTCAAGATTCTACCCTCCGATTAATACCTGAAGAAGATTTTAAACTTTTACTTTTTAACAACAGAGACTTTGCTGCAAAATTTATTCAGATGATAGCAAGTGAAGCAGAAAGTAACGAACAGCTTCTAATCGATTTAGCTTATAGTTCTGTTCGCAAAAAAGTGGCTAATGCTTTAGTTACCTTATCAGCTAAACGTATGGATGAGCAGGATAACAATATTTCCTTTGAGTCAAGCAGAAATGATCTGGCAGAATTAGCTGGAGTAGCAAAAGAGACATTGATTCGAACTCTAGGTGATTTTAAAACGGAAAAACTAATTACTGTAGATGGAAATAAATTTACTGTTTTGTCCTTACAAGAGCTAAAATCAATGCCTCAATAATGTTAAGCTGCTTGATCAAGTTTATTTTGTTGAGCAGTTCTAAAGTTGATCGTTTTTCTCTCTTTCTTGTCAAAAAACTGAATACCCATAAGGCAACTAAAGAAAATAGGTACAGCCAAAATACCTAAAAGCGGTGCTCCAATAGCAAATGCTGCTACTACAATAAATATCATTAATTGAAATCTCCAATATATGGCTTCGAATGTTGCTTGATACGCTTTCATAATTTGTTGTTTTGTTATAAAACAAAGATGGACTATATGAATGCGCCCTGCACTGATGCTAATCATTCTGTCTAATGATTTTTGTCAGCCTATTAAAAACACTGTATTTTTTTTGCCTATTTCTATACGGCTATTTTTCCAATCACTTATTTTTTTGGTAATTATGGATTCTTCCTTACCATTGATTTCTGTAGCTACACATAAGAAGATGCTGGGTTTGAGGTGTTTTACTAAAGCCTTCAACATCCGATCATTTCGGTAGGGAGTTTCTATCCAGATTTGCGTTTCTTTTTCTTGTAATACGCGCTTTTCTAATTGGTTTAGTTTTTTTCTTAGTGCGTCATCTTTAATCGGAAGATAACCGTGAAAAGTAAATCGCTGACCATTTAATCCTGATGCCATCAAGGCCAGCAATAAGGAATTGGGACCTACATATGGGATTACTTTGTATTCTTCTCTTTGTGCTGCCATTACATAGAGGTTTCCAGGATCCGCAATGCAAGGGGTGCCTGCTTCTGAGAGTAGGGCAAGCTTTTTTCCTTCTTGGAGCCAAGCCAGCATTTGGTCAGTTTGTGATCCTGGATTGTTTTTATCCATTTCTAAAATGTTCAATTCTTGGATGGCTACTGGAAATTTAAGTGAACTTAACCATCGCCGAGTAGTCCTTGCTCGTTCGGTTATAAAATAGCGGCAAGATTTTATCTCATTTAAAAGAAAATCAGAAAATTGATGGTTTGTTTCTTCCGCAATGGGACAAGGGAATAAATGCAATTCTCCTGCCATCATTCAATACTTTTAGTAATACTTTGTATCACTTTAAATTCAGACAAAAATATTTTAGCTAAGACTCTAAACACAGTATAAACAGGGATGGCTAAAACCATACCCAAGACGCCTCCAAACTTAGAGCCTACCAAAACAATGATAAATATTTCGAGCGGATGTGCTTTAACACTCTTGGAAAAAATAAATGGTTGCAGCAAAAAATTATCCAACATCTGCATAAGTGCAAATACCAAAACAACTTTACCTAACAGCGGCAACATCTGATCATAAAAACTTAAATCTAAGTTGGACGATACCGTAATAATGACAGCAAAAGAAGCACCTATGATCGGACCGATATAAGGAATAATATTCATTAAAGCAGCAAAAAAGCCGATCAACAAAGCGTTCTTTACACTTAACAATCCTAATAGTGTACTCACAAATACGGTGATGATAGTCACTTGTGTAAGTATCCCTAAAAAATACCGAATCAATAATTTAGTGGCATCATCCATAGCCTTGAGCGACTTACCTTCAAATTTATCTGGGATAATGGCAGAAATGATCCTATCGACCAATCCTTGCTCTTTCAAAAAGAAAAAGGCAATAAAAAAAATGGAAAAAATAGCAATGAGAAAATTGCTAAAAAACCCAAAAACAGTACCAAAAACAGAAGTGATACGCTGAGGATTTAGCGAGCTAGCAATTCCTCGTTTGGTGCGTTCGATAATGCTTAAATCGTCTAAGTTTTCTTCTTTTTCAATGTCGTTTAATCCTTGATGGTCTGAAGGTAGCACATTAACCATTAAAGTAACATTCCGAAGGCCTGAAGAATCAGACTCTGCCTCAAGTAAGCTATCGATGCTTACTATTTTTGTACTTATCTGTTCATCGATTATTTGCTGATCTTCACTTTTCTCATCAGTACTTTCTTCGGTCTTAGGAGCCATCAGTCCCTTATCGATCATCCAAGCTTCATAGTCATTTAAAGGCTCTTCCAGACTGCCTATCATGGCTTCATAATCAATGGAAGCAAGATTTCTCACTTGCTGCACTAAAGGTGGAATAAAAATTCTCACGATTAAGAAAAAACCTAGAGCTATCACTCCTAAACTTACCACAGCACTGAAAGTAGGCCCTATATATTTTGTAAAAAACGAAGCTATAGGAGCTCCCAACATAGAAAGAACCCAAGCGATCACCATATAAATAAGGATATCGCTCAAATAAAAAACAGCCAAAAAAACCAAAAGAATGGATATAATGGCAATAACATATCTGGATTTTAGCAGCATATTTTTCCTATTAAGTCTAAGATATACAATCTATCCTTTCTCTTTTTTTAAAAACTCAATATTTCGTCGAAGACCTTCATATTTCGTACGCATGATAGGTGTACCTTTAAATAATTCGAAAAACACTTCCTCTGTAATCTCTTCCCACGCTTGTTTACTCATCTCCATGGTTTGTTGTTTTGGTTCGAAATCAGCTTCATTGTGTTGCTTAGCGAAGCGGTTCCACGGACAGACTTGCTGGCAAATATCACAACCAAACATCCAATTTTCCATTTTGTCCTGGAAATAGCTAGGTATGGCCTCTTTTAATTCTATAGTTGCGTAAGATATACATTTGCTACCATCTAACACATACCCTTCTGGGCTTATTGCATCGGTAGGACAAGCATCTATACATCGGGTACAAGTGCCGCAATGGTCCTTTATGGGGTGGTCCACATCTAGATCCAAATCGCAAATTATTTCTGCTAAAAAAAAGTACGATCCGTGTTTCGGGTTGAGCAATAAAGTATGTTTGCCTACCCATCCTACACCCGCTCTTTTGGCCCAATCTCGCTCTAAAACTGGCGCAGAATCCACAAAAATACGTGCATTAAAATTACCCAGTTTTTCTTGGAGATTTGCCAGCATTTGTTTTAGTTTTTTCTTTAAAACTTTGTGGTAGTCACGACCATAAGCATAACTAGCTATTTTTGGGGCTTCAGAATCTTTTTGGTTCAATGTCGTGTGATAATTAAAGGATAAACTAATGACTGACTTCGCCCCAGGAACTAACTTTGTGGGGTCCACACGCAAATCAAAATGACGCTCCATATAACTCATCTTTCCATGCTTGCCTTGAGCTAACCAATCAGTTAAGCGACGGGCTTCCTCATCCATAAATGCTGCTTTAGCAATACCGATATGCTCAAAGCCATAATCCAGCGCCAACTGCTTTACTAATATACTCTTTGCGGTTTTATCCATGATGACTCATAAAGATATCCATTTAGAAGCTTCCATAAAATGTATGACCACTTAATTCTTGATTCATTATAACGCATATTAACTCAACATCTACGCATACTCATTAGCTCTATATCTCGGCATAAAACACAACTAACTTGGGCATCATTACATCACTAAAAAAGGATACTATGAAAAATGTATGTTATTTTATTTGCTTACTAGTTTGTGTAGGCAAACTACAAGCACAAGAAAACAAAGCTAATCAATCACCGTATTTTCAAGTACTAACGGAAGGAATAACATCCACAGACTTTCCATTGCTCAGTACATCTGCAGACGCTCATATTACTGGTCCAGTAGCGGATGTGGAGATTGCTCAAGTCTATCAGAATAAGGGGCTCATCCCTATGGAAGCCAGCTATGTTTTTCCACTTTCTACAAATGCTGCAGTCTACCACATGGAGATGAAAATAGGTGAAAAAATAATTGTAGCAGAAATACAAGAAAAGCAACAAGCCAGAAACACCTATGAAAAAGCAAAACAAGAAGGCAAAACAGCCAGTCTATTAGAACAGCACAAACCAAATGTTTTCCAAATGAACGTAGGGAACATCATGCCTGGAGAAACCATCGAAGTATCCTTACGATATAACGAACTACTAAAACCAAACAATAAAATATACGAATTTGTATTTCCCACGGTGGTAGGTCCTAGATACGTAGATGCTGGTGACCATGCGCCCTATGCAAATAATCCTCACAGTCGATCAGGCATTGATCCAGGGTTTTTATTTGATATCAAAGTAAGCATGCACGGTAGTGAAAACATTGCTTTTAGTCACTGCAAAACCCATAAAATAAATACTGATTACGTTTCATCAGATAGCTATAATCTACGTCTAGATCCAACAGAAAAGCATGGGGCCAATCGTGATTTTATACTCAGATATAGCTTCGCAAAAGAGGAATGGTCTAATGGCACTTTTTTATATGAAGAAAATGGAGAAAAATTCTTTTTATCCATCATAGAGCCTCCACAAAGAGAAAACGATCTTGAACTAGCACCCAGAGAGTATATCTTCGTAATGGATGTGTCAGGTTCGATGACTGGTTTCCCTTTAGATGTGTCTAAGGCCTTGATGCAAGACTTAGTTTGTCATCTAAATCCATGGGATAAGTTTAACATCATGTTGTTTGCCGGAGGGTCCCAACTTATGTCTACTATGTCTTTACTGGCCACTCAAGAAAACATGGAAAAGGCTACTGATTTTCTTTCTGATGAAAGTAGATATGGAGGAGGTACGAGGCTTTTGCCAGCAATGCAAGAAGCTATAAATCTACCTACTGATCAAGCCATCAGTTCACGCTCCATCGTAGTCATCACTGATGGATATGTGACAGTAGAAAAAGAAGTATTTGATTTAATCGGAAACAATCTACATAAGGCTAATATTTTTACTTTCGGAATTGGAAGTTCGGTTAATAGACACCTTATCGAAGGAATGGCCCATATCGGTAGAGGCGAACCATTAATCATTACTGATCTGCAAAATGCAAAAGCCAAAGCCAGTAAATTTAGGGAGTACATACAAAGACCTATTCTAAGTAATATTGAGATTGAGTTTTCTGGAATGGAAGTGTATGATGTTATTCCTAAGACTATTCCGGATCTATTAGCTGAGCGACCAGTCTACATATTTGGTAAATACAAAGGTGAGCATAGAGGCAAACTAAAACTAAAGGCTAATAAGGGAAGAAAACGTTTTAAAACTTCGCTCAATATTGACACAAAAAACCTGAGTAAAGACCACCAAGCCATACGATATTTATGGGCAAGAGAGCAAATAAAAAGTCTGGAATACTTAAATCATTTAGAGCATAACGATGCTATAAAGGAAGAAATAACTCGTTTAGGTCTCTCGTATAATTTATTAACTGAGCATACTTCATTTGTAGGTGTAAATCACGAACAAGTAGTTAATACTTCAGGAAAAACAGTGAAAGTGAAACAAGTACTTCCTATGCCTCAAGGAGTATCTAATCATGCCATCGGATTTAGTATGGATATCGAAGAAGTGGTGGAAGCTAAATCACACAAAGCTGCTAAAGTATTGTTCGTTTCTATGGAAACAGAGAAAGGTCAATACTATAATCAATCACTACATCATGTGCTGACAAAACAAATTGTGTTTACACCAGAAGAAGAAGCTTTTTTACAGCACAACGTACTGAGTCTAGATTACCATTATGGCACAAACCAATGGGTATTAACTGACAAGAACCAAGCAATGAGCGATGATTTTAAACAACAATTCGTCGCCTTACTAAAAGCACATATGACAGACTTTACCCAATCAATGACCATTAAATTCGAATTTTTATGGGTATAATTAAGGGTGTTTTAGCAACTATATTTTTAAGTGGAATTACCTTAATGATGTTTCTATTAAGTCAAATGACTTTAGAATCTTCAAGCAACATTGGACCACCGAAAGAAGAAAACAAAAGGGAAAAGTCGATTTGTTTTATAATGGGCGAAGATAAGCCAGGCTACGAATATTTTACCTTGGCGAAAGCTTATTACTTGCAAGATGAAAACGAAAAAACAGACCGAGTAGTTAGTACTTGCCGTTCGATCGAAGAAATCATTCTTTACCTTAACGAATACAATAATCAAGAACCATGGAGCACAATAGAAGTTGTGCTCCATGGCAACCCTTACTCTGGACTAAGCACAAAAATCCGAGATGGAGGACTGAAAGCTACACCTAAGCATTTATTAAAAAGTACGTTAACAAACGATTTACCTCGTTTAGAAGAAGGCACTATTAATGCGTCGACTAATATTAATTTTTGGGCATGCGGCATTGGAAAAAACCCATTTATAAATATGGCTTTAGATTCTTTTTTTCAGTCAAAAACGGGAGAAAGACCTCAGATTTATACATCACCCCATTTTGTAGTTTTTAAGCAACAAACCGGAGATAGCCCACCGAGAAAGCTTAAAGCAAGTTACTGGCCATACATCTATAAAAGAGGATATAGACCATCAGAAAGCACTATTGCTCAGGCTATGCGGCAGCAATACCCTGGTGATGCGATACAGTGGGAAAAAGCCATAAAAAAAACGACAAATGACAGCTCTGTTTTTAATAATTCGTTCCATATTCCTGTCTCTTGGACGGTGATTTATGACCGTAAAGAAGATAGACCTAATGTGTCTACTCAAGCAGAAAAGTGGGATTGGATAGATAGCCAGTCTAGCTTGTTGGAAAAGATAAACGAACTCAACATTCCAAAGGATAAGTTTCACTGGACGGTCAATAAAATAATACATACACGCGAAGATGGAAGCAAAGTGCCAGCCATTAAAGCGATAGGGATGGCTACTATTTTGTGTGTACTAGATACTTCAGTTTAGAGCAAAACAAAGTCTGCTAATAACTTATGAAAATGATGGACACCTTGTTCTTTGGTAGGAGAAAACCGGCCCGTTTTGTAATAGTTTGATTGTAAACCTTTAGCGACATTTTCTACGACTCGTTCGTCTTCCTGTTCGACTTTATCTAAATCCCCACTGGCACCCATGTGCATTTTAGAAGGATCACAAATGTAGCTTAGAAATTGCACCTTAGTATGCTGTGTATTTACAGGAATAACTCTGTTTATCGATAGTCCCCATGGGTAAAAATTAAACATCAAATTTGGGAATATCCAAAAATAATAAGCGGCAATTTTCTTACCATAGTCGATATGACCTTCAGGGAATTCAAAACAGCTATCAGCGTCATCGCTATAACCAATTTGAAGGTTGCAATGGTCAAATAACAAAGTCTCGTATTGACTATAATCGAGCACTTCATTGAGTCCTTTGTGAACAAAAGGTATGTGGAAACCTTCTAGGTAGTTGTCACAATATAAAGCCCAATGAGCATTCACCTTGTAATCTTTAGAAGCCGTTGGATCATAGATAAAATCTTGGATATTTAAAAAGCCTATGCGTTCTTCCATGATGTCCAATATTGTTTGGAAGTGAAAAACTGGCTCCAACCCTACAAACAACAAGGGACCCCATTGTTTTAGGGGAAAGCTTTTAAGATGATCACATGGCCTTGGAAAATCCAATGCATCTTTAAAGCCAGGCATATATTCCATTTTACCTTCTATATTAAATCTACGGCCATGATAGTCACAAATGATCGATGGAAATGTGTTTTTGTTGTGGTCGACTAGTAGGTTTGCTCTGTGGGTGCAGACATTGCTTAAGCAACGAATAGTAGAACTGTCCTTCATTAATAGTAGTGGTTCGGAAACAAAATCTCCGAGTAAAGTGGTGGGCGCGCAGTCTCCAGGCTTTTGTAAGTTTTGAGCATCGCCTACAAATTGCCATGTTTTAGCAAATACATTGTTTTTTAATTGTTCGAAGAGCTGCTTATCCCGATAAAATCGAGCAGGTAATGTTTCTGCTTTGCGAATATCTGGATCAATGTAAAAGGCTTTTTCCATGAACCAAATGTATTAAATATACTGGAAGAGGACTTCTTGAGCGCCGCCATTATTTTTTTCAATGTAAAATTTGACTTCAGAAAAACTTTTGAGTAAATGGATCACTTCATTTTTTAATTGGCCTTTACCTTTTCCATGAATTATAGTGACTGAAGCTCTTCGCCTTTTTATGGCTTGTTTAAGGTATGTTTCACAGGTTTTGATTTGGTAGTTGAGGATTTGTATGGGATTTGCGTGGACTAGGTCTGGGCTCAGTTTCTCCATATGCAAATCCAGTGTGTTGTTAAAGGTTTTTTCTTCTTTGTACTTTTTTATGGGTTCTAAAGGCAATTGATTTTTATCTGTGGGTGCAGTATGGTGTTGTGTGTTTTTTAAGCTGGCAAGGTAGATTTTTCCATCTGATTTTATCCTGATTTTTCCGTTTTTACTTATACCTTCATACGTGCCGACGCGACCACTAGAGATTACTTGAAGGAGTTCTCCAATCCACAATTCTTTTAGATCTTGCTTAGTCATTAAAAATGTCTTTAAATTATCATTTTAGATTTTATAAGGTTTTCGTCAAGATTATTAACCTATCTATAACACATTTGCAGAATATATGTATGATATTTGTGGTATTAAATCTATAAAGAATATGCAAAGTATTTCAATTAAGCTAAAGACATTATCTGTTTTAATGACCCTTTTATTTTTTGTCTTAGCAAGTTCCCATATTGTAGCTCAAGATAACTATACAGCAGAAAACGAAGGCTGGTTAGTGAATATCGATGAAGCGTATGAGTTATCACAAAAAACGGGCAAACCGATTCTAGCCAATTTTACCGGAAGTGATTGGTGTGGTTGGTGCAAACGTTTAACGGCCAGTGTATTTGTTAAAGATGACTTTAAGACTTGGGCGGATGAAAATGTTATACTATTAGAATTAGACTATCCAAGAAGAAAGAAATTACCGGAAGATATCAAGCAGCAAAACGCTAATTTGCAAAGAGCATTCAAGATTTCTGGATATCCGACTGTATGGGTATTTGATTTAGACAAGGATGATGCAGGAAAGTTTCAGATTAGTGCTTTAGGTAAAACAGGTTATGCAAAAACACCAGGTGATTTTACAGGAGCTATAGATCAGATGATTGCTAAAAGACCGGCAAGAGCTAATTAATATTAGTGTAAAAAACAAAGAAAAAGTGTAATCAAATGAATGTTTGGTTACATTTTTTTTATGCGGGATTTAAAGATAAACTGTAATGTTTAGTCGCAAATGCTTCTAGCTTTTTGAAAAAAGATAAGATATCTTCTTTGCTGTTGCTGTAGTTAATGGTTATAAGTCTTACAAAAGTGTCTCCTTTAAAAGATCCGTACCCCACCATTAATTTTCCATGTTCGTATAAGCCAGCACAAATTTCTTCAGGTGCAATGTCTTTATAGTTAAAACAAATACTTAAGGTATCTTCTTTGCTGTATAAGGTATAATCAGGGTGATTTCTAACGTATTCTCTACCTTGAGCAGCCAGATAAAATTGATGGTCAACGATTTTTTCTAAACCTTTATGTCCCACTGATTTCCAAAGAGTCCATAGTTTTAAACCGTCATTTCTGCGTCCGCATTGTAAGGAAATCTTACCTAAATTATACTCATCTTCATCCATCTGGAAGAGATAGCTCGCATTATTAGAAAAAGAATCGTGTAGATACTTTTTATCTTTAACCATAATGAAGGAACAAGTCAGTGGTGTTCCCAGCATTTTGTGTGCATTTAAACTAAAAGAATCGGTATTAGCAGCTCCGTTTACTAAATGTCTATACTTCTTGCTTAAAATCACAGATCCGCAATAAGCACCATCTGCATGTAACCACAGATTGTATTTTTTACACAAAGCTGCAATTTTATCCAATGGATCAAAAGCGCCCATAACAGTGGTTCCTGCTGTAGCATTTACAAAAAATGGTTGATAACCTTTGTTTAGATCCTGCTCTATGGTTTTCTGTAATAGTATGGTGTCCATTTCACCATCATCATTAGATTCAATGTATCTCACTTGTTCTCTTCCGATACCTATAAAAGCAGCATTTTTCGAAACAGAGTAATGAGATTCTTTAGATGTATAGGCTATTAGTTTATGTTGTACTCCTTTATTTTTTATTGACTCCTGTGCTTTGTCTCTGGCCATTAATATGGCCATAAAATTGGTCATAGAACCGCCTGAAGCCATTGTTCCTCCAGCATTGTTTTTATAACCGATTAATTGATTAAAATGGGAAACCATTATTTTTTCGATTTCTACCATTGGCCCAGAGACCTTGTAGGTATGCATAGCATTATTTAGTACTACTGCCAGCAAATCTCCAAGGGTAGCTTTTGCATTTCTTCCACCAAATAATTGATTAAAAAAAGATTTTGTGGTGGTTCTAGGAGTATTAAAGACTAGATTGCGGATAGCTTTAGCAAAATCATCATCCGAAGATCCATTTTCACTTAGATCTAAGTCTAAAACATTAGAGATATTTTTAGGATGAATCGGAGGTAAAACTGGATTTTCCTTTTCATCTTGTAATAACTCATCGGTTATTTTTCTAAATAGATCTAATTCAAATTTCATTAATCAATGATTATCATTGTCCCGCAAACATAGCTTTTTTGTACTAAACTCTTTTAATAAACATGTCCACAAAATTCATTCTTATGCCTAAATGATTGGTTCCTCCTTCTAGATGGTAAAGGCTAACACCATAATCGATTTTAATCTTTTTGACATTAATTCCAAAACCAAAAGAAAAACCAGCTAGACTATTTAAAGAAGCCACGGATAATTCTGCTTTCCTTAAATGATTATAAGCTAATCTTAACCTAATTTGTTCACGTTTACCTAAAAGAAATTCGCCATTGACAATGATGTGCCTAAAAAAATTGTCGATGATTACTAAGCTGTTTTTTTCTTCGATTACATTGCCGAAAATATCTGTAGGCAGATTGCTAGGGTCACTATAACGTAGGTTCCATTGTTGGAGATTATGGGCTATAATGGAATACCTAAAAGGTAAATATTTTAATCGCTTAGAAAAACCAATTTGTACATCTTGTCTTAGCTTATCTTTAGTTTCATAAAATGGATTTAATTGTGTTCCTACATTTTTCCATACAGCCCCGAATTCAAAACTTTTTGCTGGATTTGTATAATGAATGCCTACATCTCCTGAAAGTGCAAAAGAGCCATATTCAGCATAATTAGCATTTATTGCTCTTAAGTTTACTCCTAAACTTATTCGATCGTTTAGTTTTTTTGCAGCACCCAATGTAAAAGCAACTTCCGAAGCATCAAATGTGCCTTGCTTTTCTCCAAAAATATCTGCTCGTACAAACTCTCCATAATCTACATAATGCGCAGCTCCATGGATAGTCAAAGCTAAGCTGTCAAAATGGTAACCATAGGCTGTATAACCATAATTTATACCAGCAAAATGGAACTCATGATTGATTGACAGTTCGTGATGAGATCGTTCATTAAGCAGCGCAGGATTGATAGCCGCAAGCGCTACATCATCGTCTTGTACTGAAACTAATGAGCCTCCTAGGGCACTTAATCTTGGATTAGAAGGAAGATGCACAAAATCAAACACTTTAGCGACTCCAAATTGTGCAAAGCTGTTCAATGGGCTAAGACAAGCGATGCAAAAAATATATAAGTAGTATTTATTTTTTTTCATGAGTCAATTTGATTTTCTCAGGAATGATGTCTCCTTTCTCTGAAGTCCATATTGTTTGGCAAACCGCAAAACTATCGCACATCATTTTTTTGATCAGCGTCCCTTGCTCGTCAAATTGTTGGAGTAGTCCGAATTCGTTTTCCCCATTTAAATATTCACCTTGCCACTGGACTTGGCCGTTTTGATAATACTCTTTAAATGGCCCATTCTCTT
Source organism: Saprospiraceae bacterium (assembly GCA_020631235.1). GTDB lineage: Bacteria > Bacteroidota > Bacteroidia > Chitinophagales > Saprospiraceae > JAHDDO01. The sequence goes on from JAHDHQ010000008.1 coordinate 59,132, forward strand.
GGTTATCTTTCATGGTGATTTCTTCCATTAAATCACCGGTTTCATAGTATCTATTTAATAGACCTTGCATTTTACCATCTATGTATTCTACTTCTACACTTAATGTTCCATTTTCAAAATATACCTTGTAGGGACCATGTATACGATCACTAACATATTGTTCTTCTATTTCAGTTTGGCCACTTTTAAAAAATATACTTCGCTTACCGTCCAGTTTGCCATTTTTGTAATACTCTTCGGTTTCAATCTCACCACTTGAAAAATAAGAATATGCGAGCCCATTTTTTAGCCCATCTTTATTGACTTGATATTTCTCTGTTAAGTTTCCTTCGTCGTTTTTTACTTCAATAAACTTGTTTTGAGAACAAGCGCTTAACAATAATAAGAGGCTGATAAATAGAGATAATTTAGTGTCCATAGTTTTATTAGAATGTAGACAAGTAATCATGTAACGAATTTAGGCAATAAAGATTTTACAGGATAAAAAAAAGCCAGTTCAAAAGATATGAACTGACTTTCAGATTACTTTTTATGAAGGCTTTATCGCCATCGCTAAGACTTAAAAGAAGGTAGCTCTGTCATCACTGATATTAGCACCTTTTTTCAAAGACTCAATTAATTTTACATTGATCGCTGATCGAGTCGCATCATTTGCATTTTTCATCACAAATGGCAAATTAGATGCTTCACCTGCTTCGGTCTTACTTCTTGGACTTACTAAGAATAATCCACTTGTACCTACAATTGGTTTTGATACACTCTGTACAGGTAATGCAAAAGCACTGGCGATTACATCTGGCTCATTACCTACACCAGGGATAAATCCACTCTTTAATGATACATCCGTTGCTTCTTGTACCTCTACTTCATATTTTGAAGCTACATCTGCTAATGTAGATACATTTAAACTAGAAGCTAAGGCTTTCGCTTTCATTTGATTAGCTACGGCTGTTTCTACTGTAGACCTAGCAGCTGAAGCAGATTGTAAACCTGCTGGTTCGATAGATTTTAAAGTAGTGACCACATATTTATTGGTATAATAGTTTACCGGATCATCGTAACTATAAATATCTGGAGCTACATCACCTAATTCTGTACTCTCATCAAAAGCCCATTTAATCATATCTCTTGAAGATTGTCCTGTTCCTAAGGTTCCGACAGTATAATCGTTGATACTTACACCATTAGATGATTGGAAAGAAACATCTCCACCTTCAATAGCTGTTTGTAAAGAAGTCATATTTCTATGTTCACTTACAAGATCAGCCGCTAAATCATAATAGGCATTTTGTGTATCTTCAGACGGAACAATAGTTGTCGCAATTGATGCAATTTTATATTTAGGATCTCTTGTTCTAAAAGTTTGATTTTGTAATTCGATTAAGTGCACACCAAACTGAGAAACAACTGAATAGTAATTACCAGGCTTACCAGTTATAAAGCATACTTCATTAAACTCAGGTACCATTCTTCCCTGACCAAACTCTCCTAAAGAACCACCATTGGCAGCTGATCCTTGATCTTGGCTATGTTCTTTGGCCATATCTTCAAACGAAGCACCTCTTTTTAATTCTGTAATTAAACTATCAACATAACTCTGTGCTGCAGCTAAAGCTGTTTTGTTTGTTCTATCTGCATTTCTTAAAATGTGTCTTGCTTCTACAGTGTCAGGTACCACTCGTTTATCGACCATCTTTACCATAGAGTAAGTGTTATTGTCAAAGTAAGGTCCATATACGTCTCCAACTTCCAAATTCTTTATGGCGTCTTTAGCTACAGCAGGCAATTGAGATTCATTGAAAAAGAAATTGGCAAATCCTCCACCATTGTTTACTGCAAACATGGAATCAGTTTTAGATGCTTTAAAATCAGCAGCTAATTGTGTTGCTTTCTCAAATTGAGCAGTAGAATCTTCTTTACTTGGAACAACATCATACACTAAGTATTCTAAAACTCTAGTTTCTTCTTCATTCGTAAAACGATCTTTGTTTTCATTTAAATACGCAGTGATGTCAGCATCTGTAACTTCAACTTGATTCGTCATTTTGTCAAATGGAATTTTAACATAACTGAAATCAGTTTTAGTATTATCTTCTTTATAACTCTCTTGAGCCATCCATTTAGGCATGTAGATTCCTTTGGCCACGATGTTGTTCAACTTAGTTTGAAGTCTGTTTTTTGTAATTTGTTTCTCTTGCTCATCCCAGTAAGCCTTAAAATCTGGATTTAAATCATCTCCGTTTTCTAAAGCTGTTTTAAATGTATTTAATTGAGCACGGTCGACTTGTCCAGTTTGTGGATTTGTCCAATTTTGTCTAACTATAGGAGACATGTTTTGTCCAAATTGTAGCTCAGTCATTTCCTCTTCACTTACCATGAGACCTAAATTCTCTGCTTCGTTTTGAATTAGATTGTCTTCAACGTAAAAATCCCAAATGGCTTTTCTTTTTGAGAAAACATCAGAGGTGTTTGATCTGTAATAGGCAGATTCTGTCCGTTGGAAGTCGGCATAATCTATTTTGTTGCCGTTGATCTCTCCCATAGTTAAGCTACCTGGACCTCCTCCTCGGTTACCCGCCGAAGTCATATCCATTAAGATAAATGCTGATAGGGCTAGACCTACCAATATAAGTACAAACCAAAAGTTTTTTCTAATCTTACCAATTATTGCCATCCTTCTCTTTTATTTATGGATTAATGCTGCTTATGTAAAAGCTGTGCAAAGGTACTACCTTTCGGCTTATTTTCAAATAAAACGAGGTCTAGTTAATCATAGCTAGTTAATAAGGATAATTAAAGTGAATTTCTACTATGGGTAGGCTTTGCAGCTTATTGTTGGCACAGCATTTGCACATCATTTTTTGAGATTGAGTTTTGCCTAAATTCAATGGTTCTTTAAAAGCTTAGTGACCGTCTCATTGCCTTTGAGACGGTTTTTTTATGCCTTCATTTCTAGTTTCAAAAATTTTGCCGTGTGGGTGGATGATGACTTGATCATCTTTTCAGGCGAACCTTGAAAAACAATTTCTCCTCCATCTTTACCTGCTTCAGGACCGATATCTATGATGTGATCGGCTACCTTTATAATGTCCATATTGTGTTCGATGATAATAATGCTATTGCCTTTGTCTACTAATTTATTTAAAACATTTATGAGATGTTTTATGTCTTCAAAATGCAATCCAGTGCTAGGTTCGTCTAAAATATACAAAGTATTTCCGGTCGCTTTTTTGGATAGTTCCTCCGAAAGCTTGATTCGTTGGGCTTCACCTCCCGATAAGGTAGTGGCTTGTTGGCCTAAAGTGATGTATCCCAGCCCTACACTTTGAATGGTTTTTAATTTGCGATAAATTTTCGGAATATGCTCAAAAAAGGGCACTGCTTCGGAGATCCGCATGTTTAGTACATCTGAAATAGACTTGCCTTTAAATAGAATTTCGAGTGTTTCTCTGTTGTATCTTTTTCCTTGACAAGTTTCGCAATCGACATAAACATCAGGTAGGAAGTTCATTTCGATGACTCGTTTACCGCCTCCTTGACAAGTTTCGCAGCGGCCACCTTTTACATTAAACGAAAATCGTCCCGCCTTATATCCACGAATTTTTGCTTCAGGATGATTAGCAAATAAATTACGAATATCCGTAAAAACACCAGTGTAAGTAGCTGGGTTGCTTCTTGGAGTTCTGCCTATGGGACTTTGATCAATTTCTATGATTTTATCAATTTCTTCTAGCCCTTTGATCTTGTCATAACTGAGTGGTTTCTTTAAACTCTTATACAGATGACTGCGTACAATAGGGTAGAGTGTTTCATTAATCAGGCTTGATTTGCCACTGCCAGAAACACCTGTTATGCAAATCAGGGTTCCTAAAGGCAATTTTAAATCTATCTTTTTTAAGTTATGGCCTTGGGCACCACTTAATATTAGTTTTTTGCCATTACCTTTTCTTCGCTTCTTAGGGATTTCGATGCTTATTTCTTCGTTTAAATATTGAGCCGTAATTCCTTTTCCCTCCTTAAAACTTTCGGGAACTCCTTTATCTATAATGGCTCCTCCAGCATCACCAGCCCCAGGGCCTAAATCGATTAAATAATCGGAAGCGAGCATAATGTCTTTATCGTGTTCTACGACGATTACAGTATTGCCTATAGTCGTGAGATTACTAAGTGCTTCTATAAGTTTTTGGTTATCTCTTTGATGTAGTCCAATGCTGGGCTCATCCAGAATATAAGTGACTCCTGTTAACTGAGACCCGATTTGAGTAGCTAAACGTGTGCGCTGAGATTCACCTCCCGAAAGAGTTCTGGTAGATCTATTTAAACTTAAATAGTTTAAGCCTACGTCCAACAAAAACTGAAGTCTTAAGCGTATTTCTTTAAGAACATCCTTAGCTATTTCTTTTTGTTTTTCATTTAAGTCTTTATCGATATGGTCAAACCAGAGGGCTAGGGTTTCTAGATCCATATGGGCAAGCTCACCAATATGCTTTCCGCCAAGTTTGTAGAATCTGGATTCTTTTTTAATTCGATAACCATCGCAAGATGGACAAGTTTTTATAGAAAGAAAAGCCTCAGCCCATTGTCTGATTTTTTCAGATGTAGATTCTTTATACCAGCGTTCGAGCATATTAACGATGCCTTCTCTTTCTAGGTCGTAAATGAAGTCATGTTTGCTTCTGCTGTAGCGTTTATTTTTATTTTTTTCGGAACCGAATAGGATGATATTTAATGCTTCTTCTGGTATCTCTTTAATAGGTGTAGAGAAAGAAAAAGAATAATCGGAGGCAATCTTTCTTAGTTGAGTAAAGGTAGTATTTTGTCGCACCTCACCAAATGGAGCAATCCCGGTGTCATTAATGCTCTTTGATTCATCAGGGACAACCTTCTCCATATCCACGGTGTTGACCACACCTAAGCCTTTACATTCTGGACAAGTACCGTAAGGAGAATTAAAAGAAAAAGAGTTAGGTGAAGGTTCTTCATATGAAACTCCTGATTCGGGATCCATTAAATGTTTACTAAAGGTTTTAAGCTCTTTTTTATCGATATCTAGAATTAAAATAAAAGAATGACCGGATTTTAAAGCTATTCTGATTGAGTCTGCTAAACGGTCTCTTTTGTCAAGACTTACTTTAATGCGATCTACAACAATTTCTATATCATGGGTTTTATATCGGTCCAGTTTTAATCCAGGTTTAAGGTCTATGATTTCACCGTCTACTCTAACTTTAGAATAACCTTTTTTTCGTGTTTGCTCAAAGAGCTCTCTATAATGCCCTTTTCTTCCTCTCACAACCGGTGCAAGAATAGCAATCTTACGATCGATATAGGTTTCAAGTATCTTATCTATAATTTGGACTTCACTGTATTTGACCATTTTATTGCCATTTACATGTGAGTACGCTTCCCCGATCCTTGCAAAAAGCAATCTGAGGAAATCATAAATTTCAGTTGTTGTGCCTACAGTACTTCGAGGGTTCCAGGCAGTTGTTTTTTGTTCGATAGAAATAACGGGACTCAAACCTTCTACTTTGTCTACATCAGGCCTTTCCATTTTGCCTAAAAACTGACGTGCATAAGCAGAAAAGGTTTCCATATACCTGCGTTGTCCCTCTGCATAAATAGTATCAAAAGCTAAAGAGGACTTTCCACTACCACTTAAGCCAGTAATAACCACTAACTTGTTTTTGGGGATGTTTACATTTATATCTTTAAGGTTGTTTTCTCTAGCGCCAATGACTTGTATAAACTGATCTTTTTTCAATGCCTTGTGGGTATTTGCTTTATGATTTCGGACATTAAATGTAAGCATTTAGTTTCGGCTTTCTGTACAACTTCTATGACAGATTCTAAACTTGTAGTTTTTACATTTTCTGGATTAAAAACATTAGTTACTATGGACATGGCTAATACTGGCAGTTCGCTATGTTTAGCCACAATTACTTCTGGAACAGTAGACATGCCGATTAGATCAGCACCCATGTTTTTAAAACAAGTATATTCTGCAGGAGTTTCTAAAGATGGACCTTGTAATCCTAAGTATACGCCTTCTAAATAGTGTGTTTGTGTCAGCGAACAGGCTTGTTTAGCGATGGATAACAAGCTTTTGTTATATGCCTCACTCATATCCGGAAATCGCACACCTAGCCGAAGGTCATTGGCTCCTCTTAGTGGATTAAAAGGCATGAAATTTATGTGGTCTTTAATAAACACAATGTCACCTTCATTATGCGCCAAGTTCAGACCTCCAGCAGCATTGGACAAACATAAGGCACTAGCTGAAAGGCTTTTTATGAGTCTAACAGGGAAACTTATTTCTGTGGCGTTATATCCTTCATAATAATGAAAGCGACCCGCAAAACAGAGTACTTTTTTTCCATGCCATTCGCCATAGATACAATGGTTTTTATGTCCTTCCACAGTACTTGTTGGACAGTGTGGTATGGATTGATATTCAATTTTTTGTGTGTTGGACAATGCTGATGGTAGTGAGGTTAGTCCTGTGCCTAAAATGATGCCTATATCGATTGTTTTTAGGTCCAATGTTGTTTGCAAATAATGACTCGCTTCCTCAATTTTATTAAAAAGCTCCATCAGACGTCTACAGTTAATGATGTCGTGTCTAAATTTTGTTGCAAGATATTATTTGGGAGATCTCGCTCTTCGTATTGTTGGTTTCTAAGTTGGGGAATAAAACCAGCTTCTCGAATGGCCTCTTGAATACCATTTGCCGTAAATCGGTAAGATGCTCCTGCGGCACTGACGACATTCTCCTCGATCATAATGCTCCCAAAATCATTGGCTCCCGCATGCAGGCACATTTGGGCTACCTGTTTGCCGACAGTAAGCCATGAAGCTTGTATGTTAGTTATATTTGGAAGCATAATTCTTGATAATGCGATCATCCGTATGTATTCATCACCTGTGCATGTATTTCTGGCGCGCTTTAATTTTTTAAGGATTGTATCCATATCCTGAAATGGCCAAGGGATAAAAGCAAGAAAACCTTTTGCGTGAGCCGGTTTTAAGGATTGTATTTCCCTTAATGAAATTAAATGCTCGATGCGTTCTTCATTAGTTTCTACGTGACCAAACATCATCGTTGCAGATGTAGTTATATCTAAGGTGTGCGCAACACGCATTATTTCAAGCCACTCTTCACCCGTACATTTGCCTCTAGAAATCAGACGCCGCACTCGATTGTTTAAGATTTCCGCGCCTGCTCCAGGAAGGGAGTCTAAACCTGACTTATTTAAAGCTGCCAAAACTTCTTCATGACTTGCTTGCTCCAATTTAGCAATATGTGCTATTTCAGGAGGCCCTAAAGCATGCAGTTTCAGATTTGGATAAAGCGATTTTAGTTCACTAAACAAATCGCAATAATATTGCAAGCCTAAATCAGGATGATGCCCTCCTTGTAATAACAATTGTTCTCCACCAAAGGCAAAAGTTTCTTCTATTTTTTGCTTGTATTGTTCAATGGTGGTGATGTACGATTCTTCGTGGCCAGGGATTCTATAAAAATTGCAAAATTTACAATTGGCAATACAAACATTTGTAGTGTTTGAGTTCCTATCAATGATCCAAGTGACTTTTTGATGAGGAACATGCATAAATCTGAGTTTATTAGCTACAGACATCAGAGCTGCAGTCGGCGCTTGCTCCAATAAAAACATTCCTTCTTCTAAATTAAGATGCTCTAGTTTGACGGCCTTTTCTAAAATACTTTGTATTTCGTTCCTCATTGTCGCGAAAAATTTGTCTTCTTAAGGTTTAACAAAAGAATATGCTAAAAGTTGTAATCACAAATTAGCTTAAAAGTATTCCATATACCGGATAAAATTGTAAATAGACAAGAAATCTGTTGAACAGTTAAAGCTTTCTTGGAATTAAGGCACTAAAGCCCTATATTTGCGGCAGATTTAAGAGGAGGGAACAAAAGTTCCCTCTTTTTTATTCATGGAATTAGAAAAATTAAAATATAAGGTCAATGAATTGCTAGATAAATTCTTCGAGCAAGAAGAATTTAAAGCGTATTTTCCTGTTGGCCTGCATCTTACCAACAAAAAGTTGAGGGTATTTATTGACGGTGATGAAGCGGTAAGTTATCAGATCTGTCGAAAAACAAGCCGATTTTTGGAATCGCATTTTGATGAGCATCAATGGTTGGGTCAAAAGTATACCTTAGAAGTTTCTTCGCCAGGCATAGACAGACCTTTAAAAATGGCTCGACAATTTGCGAAACACGAAGGAAGAAAGGCAGATGTGACATTAAAAGATGGTTCTTCGATTTCTGGAAAATTAGCTGAAATATCAGCTGATCAAATTAAAATCACCCATAAAAATCAAGAACAAACAGTAGAAATACAAAATATTGAAGAGATGAAAATTATTGTAAGTTTTAAATCGTAATTAATGAATTTAGTAGAATCATTTGCGGAATTTAAAGCTGGGAAGAATATAGATAGGCCCACGATGATTAGAGTATTGGAAGATGTATTCCGTACCTTAATCAGAAAAAAATATGGATCAGACGACAACTTTGATGTTATTGTAAACGTGCAAAGTGGTGATCTTGAGATGTGGAGAGTTAGAGAAATTGTAAACGATGGAGAGGTTACTGATGAGCAAAGTCAAATATCTATTTCTGAAGCACAATCGATCGATGAAGATTATGATATAGGCGAGGAGTGTTATGAGCAACTAGAGTTAGAGATGTTTGGTAGAAGAGCCATTCAAGCAGCTAGACAAACATTGATTTCGAAAATCATGGAACTCGAAAAAGATGAGATATTTAAACGATATTCAGATCGAGTAGGTGAGATAATATTAGGTGAAGTGGGACAAGTGCTCAAACGTGAGTTATTAATCATCGATGATGTTACTGGAAACGAATTAGTACTTCCAAGGTCAGAAACCATTAAGGGAGACTTTTTTAGAAAGGGAGAAATGGTAAAAGGGGTTATCAAGTCCGTAGAAATGCGTAATAATAACCCAGTAGTCGTAATGTCAAGAACAGCGACTAACTTCTTGGAAAAACTAATGGAACAAGAAGTACCAGAAATTGAAGATGGATTAATTACCATCAAAAAAATTGTACGTATTCCAGGTGACAGAGCAAAGGTTGCTGTGGAGTCTTATGATGATAGAATAGATCCAGTAGGAGCTTGTGTGGGAATGAAAGGATCTAGAATTCATGGTATAGTCCGTGAATTAAAAAATGAAAATATTGATATTGTTAACTTTACAAAGAATGAAAATTTATTCATTCAGCGTTCGTTAACACCGGCCAAAGTTTCTAGCATTAATTTGGATACTGAAAAAATGCGGGCGGCAGTATTTTTAAAATCGGATCAAGTGTCCTTAGCCATTGGTAAAGGTGGGTCCAATATTAAATTAGCTAGTCAATTGACTGGTTATGAAATCGATGTTTATCGAGAGTCAGATGATCCTGTTTATGAAGATGTGGATTTAGACGAATTCTCGGATGAAATAGAAGGTTGGGTATTAGACCAGCTAAAAAATATAGGTTGTGATACAGCGAAAAGTGTGCTAGACCTAAGTATTGAAGAATTGACCAGAAGAACAGATTTAGAAGAAGAGACCATTAATAATGTCTTGAAAATTTTAGAATCTGAATTTGCGGACGATTAAATGTTGTTATTATAAATAGTTGAATGGCTGTTAGATTAGTTAAGATTGCAAAAGAATTAAATGTGGGATTATCCACGATTGTCGAATACCTACATTCGGAAGGTTTCGAAGTGGAAAATAAACCTACAGCGAAAATTTCGGAAGAAATGCACCAGAAGTTATTGGAGCGTTTTAGTAATTCTATGGCAGTAAAAGAGCAAGCAGATCAAATAGTCATTGGTCAAAGGCAAGCGAAAGATGAAATTCCTCCGATAGTAATACCAGGAATAGCAGTTCCTCCAGTTCCTCCAGTTCCTCCGGTAGTACCTGTTGTCCCTCCTATTGTGGAAGAACCAACAGTAGAAGAACCGGTCGCGACGGAAGAACCAGTTGTAGAAGAACCAGTTGCGACGGAAGAGGCAAATGCAGCTGAAGAAAAAGAGATTGTCAAAGGAGAAGCAACAGGTGCAGGTCTGAAAGTGGTTGGTAAGATTGATCTTACACCGAAACCAAAGAAGATCAAGAAAGAAAAAGTAAAAGAAGAAGAAGTAAAACCAGTGGTGCAGGAAGAAGTGGCTCCAGCAGAAGAAGAAAAAACTGCTCCAAGTCCAGAAGCGCCAAAAGAAGCAGAAAAAGCACCTAAACCGGAAGTAAAAGCCGCTGAGCCCGACCAGGTCTTAAAAGCTGATGCTCCAACTTTGGCTGGTTTGAAAATTTTAGGTAAAATCGATACTAAAAAGTTTGAACCTAAGAAAAAAGAAAAACCAAAGCCTGAAAATAAGCCTGGAGGTTCTCCTGGCTCGTCAAACCAGCAAGACAATAGGCAAAGGAGAAAACGTACTAGAAAAAAGGTTAATCCAGATAAGTTTAAAAGAGGACAGCAAAGAGGAGGAAAGAAAACTGCTGGTGATGAAATAAAGACCGTTTCTGCAAAAGAAATTGAAGATAAGATCAAAGCAACCATGGCCAGGATTACTGGTGGTGGAAAGAAAAAGAGACAAAAAATACGTCGTGATTCTCGAGCAGAGAAGCGAGAAAAGCAAGAATTAAGAGTAACAAGTGAAGAGTCTAGCGTAATTAAGTTAACTGAGTTTATCTCAGTGGCTGAGTTTGCAAGTCTAATGAATGTTTCGTCGACAGAAGTGATTACTAAGTGTATGAGTTTAGGTGTTTTTGTATCGATCAACCAAAGGCTCGACGCAGAAATCATAGAACTGGTGGCTTCAGAATTTGATCATGAAATAGAGTTTATAGATGTCGAAGCAGAAATCGAAGAAGAAGACGAAATTGTAGATGATCCTGCAGATCTTGAAGAAAGAGCTCCAATTGTAACAGTAATGGGGCACGTTGATCATGGTAAAACTTCCTTACTCGATTACATTAGGAATGCAAAAGTGGCTGATGGTGAGGCCGGTGGTATCACTCAACATATCGGAGCTTATGAAGTTCTAGTCGGAGAATCCAACAAAAAAGTAACTTTCCTAGATACTCCAGGTCACGAAGCCTTTACAGCCATGAGGGCCAGAGGAGCAAAAGTGACCGATATTGTAATTATAATCATTGCAGCTGATGATCGAATAATGCCGCAAACTAAGGAGGCTATAGCACATGCTCAAGCAGCAGGCGTTCCGATGATATTTGCAATCAATAAGATAGATAAGGATGGAGCTAATCCAGATCTTATTAAAACTGAATTAGCAGAGATGAATCTCCAAGTAGAAGAGTGGGGAGGAAAATACCAGTCGCAAGATATATCTGCTAAGACAGGCTTAAATATTGATGCACTCTTGGAAAAAATAGTTTTAGAAGCAGAAATGCTTGAATTAAAAGCTAATCCTAAGAGGCCAGCTATCGGAGCTGTACTAGAAGCATCATTGGATAAAGGAAGAGGTTATGTCACTAAAATATTAATCGAAACTGGAACCTTGAAAATTGGTGATCCAGTAGTTGCGGGAGCTACCTATGGTAAGATTAAGGCAATGTTTAATGACAGAGGTGAGAAAATTAAAGAAGCAGGCCCTTCTGTACCAGTACTTATTTTGGGACTAGATGGAGCTCCTCAAGCAGGTGAAAAAATCAAAGTAACTGAAACTGAGCAAGAGGCAAAAGCTAGCGCAAGTAAACGTTCTCAAATAGAAAGAGAAGTAACCAATCGAGCAAGCAAACGTATTAGCTTGGACGAAATTGGTAGAAGAATTGCTTTAGGAAACTTTAAGGAATTAAACTTAATTGTTAAAGGTGACGTGGATGGATCAGTAGAGGCACTTTCAGATTCATTGATCAAACTTTCTCAAGAAACAGTACAGGTAAATGTAATCCATAAGGCCGTAGGTCAAATCATCGAGTCAGATATACTTCTCGCTTCTGCATCAGATGCCATAATTGTTGGTTTCCAAGTAAGGCCATCCTTATCTGCTAGGCAACTAGCGGAGAAAGAAGGTGTTCAGGTCAAAGGATATTCTATTATCTATGAAGCTATTGATGAAATAAAGTCGGCGATTGAAGGACTTCTTGAGCCTACTGAAGAAGAACAACAAACAGCACAGGTAGAAATTAGAGAAATTTTCAAGATTTCAAAAATTGGTACCATTGCAGGATGTTTAGTTCAAGATGGAATGATTAGTCGAAATTCTAAAATCAGAATTATCAGAGAAGGTATCGTGATCTATCCAAATAAACCTGGCGCTGTAGGTGAACTTTCTTCTTTAAAGCGTTTTAAAGACGATGTAAAAGAAGTCAAAAAAGGTTATGAATGTGGTCTAAGCATTAAGAACTACAACGACTTAAAGATTGGAGATATCATAGAAGCGTACGAAATAAAACAAATTAAGCAAACGCTGAAATAAGTTGGATTTAGTCAAACTTAAGACTATCCTCGATGCCGAGTATAGTAAAGAATTGCCGATTTCTTTTATAGAAAGTGACCCTGTCCAGATTCCAAGAAGTTTTAGTCTAAAACAAGACATAGAAATTACAGCTTTTTGGACAGCCATGTTGGCATGGGGCCAACGCAAAACAATAATAGATAAATCTAAGGCTCTATTTAATCTCATGGACAATGCACCTTATGAGTTTATCATGAGTCATAATCCGAAAGATTTAGAAAGGTTTGCTCAATGGAAACACCGTACCTTCCAATATACCGACACCCTCTATTTTATACATTTTTTTAAAGAGTATTATCAAAATCACGATACATTAGAAGCTGCCTTTTTGGTGGATGGGCAGTTTGAAGCAAAAATGAGCATCTCTCAGTTTCACGAATTGTTTTTTGCAAGCCCTTTAGCTCCCCATCGAACAAAAAAGCATGTGGCTACTCCTGCTAGGAACTCTGCTTGTAAGCGAATTAATCTTTTTTTAAAATGGATGGTTCGTCAAGACAGCAAATCTGGTGATATGGGTATCTTTAATTCTATAAGGACATGCCAACTAAAGCTCCCCTTAGATGTGCATGTATTACATTCTGCTAAAGCATTGGGTATGATCCATGCTGAGAAAACAAACTGGAAGCTAGTCGAAACGCTAAGTAATATTTTACTTGACATTGACCCAAATGACCCCATAAAATATGACTACTCCCTGTTTAATTTATCTAAAAGTAGGTAGAACTCGTATATAGCAGAATTAAATGTGTTTTTTAGTTATAAAATGAAGCGATGATTAGCTAACTTGCTGAATCCAATACCAAACATGATGAAAAGAATTCTACAATTTATAGCCTTTATGGCTGTAATCCTATTGAACCAAACCATTAGCGCGCAAACTTCTTCTTTCGGATGTGAAACTCCAGTCGATTATATGACTTGTGATGAAGCTACGGATTGTATTATTTGCGAGTTTGATATTTTAGAAGGGTTTACCGAAGTTATGTCTTCTGATCTTTCAGCTGATGGTCCGAGCCCTCTATGTCCTAATGGAGGTGCAGTACACAATTCTAGCTGGTTTGCCTTTGTAGCTGGTTCTACGACGATTACCATGGATTTAATCTTGTTTGATTGTGATACTGTGGAGTTTCCTCCAGGATCTGGACAAGACTTGACGGGTATCCAATACGGAGTTTACACTGATTGTTCCTTTAATAATTCAGTGGTTTGTGAGCCAAATTGTGTAGATGATGCAGTAAACCCAATAGTATTGAATGGTTTAACGGAAGGAGATACTTATTATTTCTTCTTAGATGGATGTGGAGGTAGTGCTTGTACCTATGAAATCACAAATGTGACGGGAGGAGGCATTCCTAACATAGATGAATCTGCATGGAGTGACCCTACCTGTGCTGACCCAGTTGATGGCGCTTGTAAAATTTGTGCAGGAGCCACTGATTTTGAATTGGTTTTTCCTGGTATTACAGCCAACATTGAATACACTTGGACTGTTTCTGGTGGCGCTGGAACAGCTACTTTTACAGCCACAGGATTTGGTGGAGGAGTATTTTTTCTCAGCGATGATGTGCTTATAAATTTTCCCGATGCTGGAACCTATGAAGTCTGTGTTACTGCGGACAATGGGTGTGATGAAGATGTGGGGACCTATTGTACAGAATTCGAAGTGGAAGAAATTCAGGACGAAAACTTTACGGTAGAATGGTGTGAAAACGAGTACGACGAATTTGATATCACTCAAACCACATTACAAACAGACAATCCCAATATGGATTGTGAAGATGATGGATGGCAAGGACCAGATCCTTCAGGCCCTGGTGTGATTACACATACTGTGACAGATGGTTTTGGTTTAGGTTGTGTCTATGATCAAATATTAACGACTACAGATATTCCTTTAGAACCGACCATTGTGGTAGTCACTGCTGTATGTTTTGGTAGCAGTGTGGATGTAGGACCTAATAGTTACAATTCAGAAGTAATTAATGATATTGTGGAAGATAATCATGCAGCAGCCAATGGTTGTGATCAGTTTTATGATATAACGGTTTATCTCTTTGAATATGAACTCAGCATTTCTGATAGTGAATGTACGGATGATGGTGTAAAACTTACATTAAACCATTCGAGTGAAGGTTCTTCCGTTGGTCAGACGGAAAATTGGATATGGACTTTCAATGGAGTCGACATTGCAGGTACTGAAAATATGGAGTGTATTTTTGCCGATCCGGCAATGGGTGCAGGAGCTTATAATGTATCATACACGGTGGAATGCACAAATTGTGATACACCGGTGAGTTGTACTTTTGAGCCTGATTTTCCAGTCAACTTTAATCCGGATGACTATCAAACAGTATTGTTGCCAGAATGGGAAGTACCATTTAGTTCGGTTTGTGAAGGCGAAAATTCAGCGGTCGTTTATACTTTAGATGACCTTGGACTCGATCCATCCACATACACTGTTACATGGACGATAGACCCACCAAATGAAGGTGCTATTGCAGGAGGTCAAGGGACTAATTCGGTAACTATCGATTGGACAAATATGACTGGGGATGCACAGATTTGTTACGTGATAGAAAATGCTTGTTCGACTTTCGAAGGAGGATGTTATGATATTTTATTAATTGCAAATCCTGAACCCGAAATAGATGGACCTTCTGAAATTTGTGTAGGAACAGAGACCTTTTTTGATATCTTAAACGAGTTAAGTACTTATGATTCTCTAGTGGTAGACTGGGGTGATGGTGTTGTGGTAACAGGTATGGATCCAGGACCTTATACGGTTTCTTGGCCACAAGGAACGACATTGGACACTGTCACTGTAATCATCGGTTATGGATGTAACAATCCAGTGGTAGATACCTTGTTTTTAAGCCTAATGGAAGATCCTGTTTTCCCGATGGCTAATTGTTTACCAAGCGGTTCAACGATTATTATTGACTGGCCAGATGTGCCAGGGGCAGATACTTATTTAGTGAATGAGACCATGGGTTCTGGTGGAACTCTAAATGGCAGTCAATATGAATTTACAGGTCTAGTTGCTAATGATGAGGTATGTATAGAAGTCATTGCTCAAGGTGCTGGTTTATGTGCTGATGTGGTCAGTACAGAAATTTGTTGTACATTACCAGATTGTCCTGATGCTGATTTAGAGGCCATCGTCAATGACATTCCAGCATCTATTTGTTTGGATGGTACAGAAACCATTGGAAATTTAACCATTGTAGATAATGAAGGGAATGGAGGTACTGGAACCTATTCTGGACCAGGTATTACAAATTCAACTCCAGGTTCTGCCACTTTTGATCCTGCTGATGCTGGACCAGGAACCCACCTAATAGAATATGTTTATGAATATTCAGCTGGGTGTTTTGCTCCATTTTCTTATACAGTAGAAGTTATACAACCACCTAGTTATACGATAGATGTAGATCCAGCGGTAGTATGTGCTGGAGATCCAGTATCAATAAATATTAATGGTTTGGTGTCAGATGATGGCAACCCGACCATTGATTTTGACGGTGGCGATGCCATAGGGCCTGATGCCGATGGAAATTACACAGTAACATGGGCTACCGGCGGCATGAAAAATATTGGAGGTGTATTAGCCGTGGCTGGTTGTGGAGATGTTATTGCTGGAGCCTCAGTTGAAGTAGAAACCTTGCCTACATTAGATATTGAATGTATTAATACGACGACCACATCCATTACTTTTGGATGGACAGATGACGCAGTTTTTGACTCATACGATATATTAGTTGAAGGCGAATTTGTTGATAATGTAACGGGTGATACATATACTTTCTCCGGGCTTAATCCAGATTCGACCATTACTATTCAGATATTTGGAAATAGTAATAATTCGTGTGTACATGAAATCGAAGTAAAACCTTGTACAGCGAATGATTGTGAGAATGTACCATTCAGTATTATGAATCCTTTACCATCGACCATAATTTGTGGTTCGGCACCTTTTGATCCAATATCGTTAACGGGTGTATATGATCCTTCTTTATTAATGGGTGGGGAAACAATCAATTGGACTGGAACAGATCCGGATGGTAATTCATTTAATATCTCCAATGGTGAATTTACTCCAACTACACCAGGAAGTTATACCATCGATGCCAACTTAGTGGAAGGAAATTGTAGCTATGGAGCCAGTATCAGTTTTGACGTAGAAGATGTACCAGATTTAGCCTTGATGTCGAATGCAGATGTGATTTGTATAGAAGATACTTGGATGTTAGAATACACAGGAGATCCTGTGGGTGACTTTACTTTTAGTTGGACTGGAATGCCAGCAGATGGCGATGATTCAATGTTGAGTCAAAACATTGACTTCAGTAATCCTGGATTATACAATTTGACTTTAAATGCTAGTTCGGATAATTGTATGTCTACTGGAGTACCTATTAGTGTAGAAGTAGTTGATTCTACCAGAACACCAGTTATTTTCTGTGAGCCAGGGATCGACACGATACATTTCGAGTGGATAGTACCTCCTTCAGATTGCAATGGAATGTACACCATTTTGATTAATGGTAACGTGGAAGAAGTTACCAGTGATAATTTTTACAATATTTATAACTTAGGCGAAAACGAACAAATAACCTTTGAGGTCATTAATGAAAATGAAGACTGTATCTGTAGTGCTAAGTCAGCGGTAGAAATTTGTTCGACTGAATCTTGCCCAACCACTCCAGTAGAAGTGAGCGTAATGGATACCACTATATGCTTGGATGATATGACTATGGCCTTAGATCTAGATGCCATTTATGATAATACTGTCTTATCTCAAGCTTTAGAGTCGTGGTCTGGAACTGGAGTAGATCCTACAACAGGTGTATTTGACCCTAATCAGACTGGTGGCGGTACATTTAGTATCGATTTAATGATTCAGAATGGATCTTGTGATTATGGAGCTACTTCCACGATCAATGTAGAAGTTGTTCCTGAATTATCCTTAATGGCTGTCGAAGAAATTTGTATAGAGGATACTTGGATTGTTACTTATGATGGGGACAATGTAGGAAACTTTGACATTACATGGAGCGGTAATTTTAGTCCTATTGATCAAGTAGGATTAGATCAAGATGTGGAGATCACTTTCTCTGAGCCTGGCGATTATGTGTTGTATCTAGATGCCGCAACCGAGAATTGTGATGCGATTCGTGATTCTGTTATCGTAAAAGTGCTAGATTCTATCCTTACTCCACAAATCACTTGCAATAGTTTTGTTGATTCGGTAGTGATCGAAATCAGTGTAGATAACTCTGAGTGTTCTGGTGACTTATTTATAGATGCGGATCTACCAGGCTTCCCACAATTAGTGTTAAATAACTCATTTACCATGCCTCTTAATCCTGGTGAAAGCTTTGAGTTTACGGTAACTAATACAAATACATGTGCTTGTCCTGACAAAATAAGTGGCCCATTTGTATGTGAAGCTAGTCCTTGTGAAGATGGCACTTTAGAAATAGTAGCTGATCAACTAGTTTATTGCCTAGATGGCACGACTTCAAGCATTAGTTTGATGGCATTGTTTGAAGGAAGTGGAGTCACGACTGGGCTCACTTGGAACGGACAAAATATTGGGACTGATGGAGTGATAAATATAGACGCTTCAATTATGTCTGGCAATTATACTTATGATCTAGCCTATGTCAATGGATCTTGTGATTACATAACGAACATAGAATTAAGTTTTGTGGATCCTCCTATCTTGGATTATGAAGTGATACAACCTAATTGTCCTGAAGACGAACAAGGTACTTTTGGGTTGTTAATGGTTGAAGACGGAGTAGATTATTTTATTAATGGAAATGCATTTAACCCTGATAGTCAACAGTCTTTAAATCCCGGTAGTTATGATATTTTGGTAGAGTCGGGTGGAGTTTGCTCGGTTACGGAAAGTTTTACGATTGATGCAGCACCTGAGGCATCATTTACCATCGGTGGACCACAGGAAGTACCTTTTGATGGCACGGCTAATTATAATATTGATGCATCTGGCGGTATAACTATAGATTCTATTGTGTGGACAACAACAGATACAAGTTCTGTAGGATCTAATTTCGAATTTAGTTCGGCAAATCCTGTAGAACTGTGTGCTACTATTTATTTTAATGGTGGTTGTGTGACAGAGCTTTGCAGAGAATTAAGTGTCGAAGCCAAGAAAGTTTACATACCTAATATATTTAGCCCTGGAAGCAATGATCAAAATGGAGGTTTCCAAATATTTTCTAATGATGTTATCGAAAATGTAAATTCATTTAAGATATACGATCGTTGGGGTAATATGGTCTTTAATCAAGAAGATAAACTGCCTGGAGATCCAGATTTGATATGGTATGGTGATTTTAACGGAGAACAATTAGTCCAAGGAGTATATATATATGTTATCGAACTTCAAATGATTGGAGATCAGGTGCGTATGTATAGAGGTGATGTGACCTTGATCAGATAAATAAGCTTCTGCCTAGCTTGTCATTGTTAAAGTAGGGTGGCAAGCTAGGTAGGAACAACATTCCTACAACCTACTAAACTGACCATATGCAATCGGTTAAGACTTACTTTGTCCTTACAATGCTATGTTGTATATCCATAGCAGGCTATGCGCAACTAGTGGATCCAGCACTCACCTGTGATGATGCGACGATTATGTGCTCTATGGATGATGAGTTAGATGGCTTTTCTTCAACCATGCCAGACTCTAATCCAAATGACGATCCCAATCCTCTATGCCCTGGTTTAGCACCAGGAGGCACTCCTCACAATCTTTCTTGGTTTGCTTTTGTAGCAGGATCTGCAAATGTTACTTTAAATATTGATGCTACCAATTGCAATGGTTCGAGTCCTGGGATTCAATATGGTGTATATACAGATTGCTCATTTGATGAATGGGTAGTTTGTGACCCTGGATGCAACGATGCAAATTTTGATATTGTTATGACTGGCCTCGACATTGGGGATGACTATTTTATTTTCCTAGATGGTTGTTTTGGAAGTGTTTGTGATTATACAGTGACGGTTGTTGAAGGAGGCCAATTTGATGAGATAGATGAACCTATAGATATGGATATAGAGTGTGTTTCAGATTGCACTGAATTGTCCGATAATTATTATGAAATTTGCCAAGGAGCTGATGACATTGAGTTTGCTTTTATCAATTTTGATTTAAGTATAGAATATACTTGGGTGCTCACGGATGTCGTAAGTAGTACTCAAGTATCAGAAGATGTGGTTGATGGGCTTAATAACATAGAGTTAAATTTTGATGATTTAGGCACTTTCGAACTTTGTGCATCGGGTTATAACGGCTGTGATAATACAGAAGATTATTGTTTGACCATCGAAGTAGTTCCTTATCCTAATGAAGTATTTGACCCGATGGAGGTTTGTGCTAATATCTTGGCCGATGGTGTGATACCCACTACCCCCATTGATCCTAATTTAGATGGTATCAATGGATGGCAAGGTCCTGATATTACTGCTCCAGGTATGCCTGTAGTCTTTGATGCAGAAACCAATATCGGCTGTGTTTACACACAAGAAGTTATGGTTACGGAATTACCCCTACCAGATCTTGTCGTTATCGATACAGCCATCTGTTTACCTGGAGGTTCTGTAACTATTGGTGGATACACCTTCACTTCTGAGGAAGATCCAGGAGAAGATATCATAGCCCTCACACCTGCTGCAAATGGATGCGATAGCAATATGAATGTAACTGTATATGCGATACGATATGATCTCGAAATTATCGTGGGTGATTGTAGCGATTTTGGCATTGAGTTACATTTAGAAATTGATATCGACAATTTGGATTCGGATACTGGTTTAGAAACAAATTCCTGGGTTTGGACCTTAGATGGAAATCCAATTCCTGGTTCTGAAGATGAATTATACTACTATGCAGATACTGAAATAACGGGTACTTATTCCGTGGATTTTATCCGTGAACTTCTTGGGGTAGAATGTCAGTCTTTTGCACCAGAAATAGACATTGATCCCGAAGATTTTGCGCCGGTAATACTTCCTGATTTGCCTAATAATTTTGATTTAACGATTTGTTACGGAGAAGAAACAGGAGCATATTATGCCTTAGATGTAGATGATTATCCTCATTTTAATGATTTAGATTTTTACTGGCAGGTGGATTGTGGAGAAATTGTCGTAGGGCAAGGTACACAAGCTATTGCTGTTGATTTTACAGGATGTACCACAGCTATGGTTTGCTATCAAGTAGAAAACTCTTGTGCTCTATATGATGGATTATGTTACGAAGTGACATTTACTGAAAACCCTATACCTACAATCGAACCAGTAGATACTCTTTGTGTAGGAGAAGAAATAAATATAAAGGCAAGCCCTGTTTTAACCACAGCAGAAGATATTGACTGGGATTTCGGAACAGATGCGAATATTGTCAGTACCATTAATATTGATGAGTATGTAGTTTCTTGGGATACGCCTGGAACTAAAACTGTAGAGTTGGAAGTGGATTATGGTTGTAGTTCAGATGTCGAACATAGTATTGAAGTAGTAGTGATTGAAGACCCTGAAATCACTGGACTTGCTTGCCTGGGTAGTGGTGGTAATTTGGCCATAGACTGGGATGATTTACCAGGCTTAACGGATTATGATATTACTGTGCTCCAAGGTGATCCTGGTGTTTTAAATGGCTCACAATATGTTTTCGGAGATTTAGAAGCAGGTGATGTCGTCGAAATTCAAATTAGTGTAGAAGGAGATTGCGGCTTGATTGTAGCTGATACTAGTTGCATTGTTCCAGAATGTATGGATGTTTCCTTAGTCATTAATCATGATAATCCTGGTGATACATTATGCTTAGATAGTAATGCCGCACTGGTTAATTTCAGTGCTATGGAAATCCTAGGGGTTGCCGGCACTGGCACCTATTCTGGACCTGGTATAGATCCTAATACTGGAGTTTTCGATCCAACTGCGGCGGGACCTGGAAACCATACAATCACTTATGTTTATTCTTTCCAAGATGGTTTATGTGGATTACCTATTGACACCGTTATTACTGTTGTACAAGAACCTTCGTACAATATATCTATAAGTCCAGATACCGTCTGTTTGGGAGATCCAGTCACCATTCTCATTTCTGGTGATTATGGAAATAATGGTTTGCCCAATGTCGATTTCGGAACCAACGCTAGCATCTTAGATAACCCAGCTGAAGGTGAGTACGTAGTTTCTTGGGATTCTCCAGGTAGTAAAAGTATCCTAGCAGATGTTTTTATTCCAGGATGCGGACCTTATCAAGAAAGTGCCATTGTAGAAGTTGAAACCCTCATACCTTTAGATATAACCTGCGAAGAATCGACATCAAGTGTTATCTTCAATTGGAATGATGAAACAGAATATGATGCTTATCAAATCAGTATAAATGGGACTCTGATCGACACCATCTTTGATAATACATATACCGAAGGAAATTTGCCAGATGGCACAGATGTAGTCATTGAAATTTTTCCACTCTCTAACAATTCTTGTGAAGCAAATACTTTTAATCTACCCTGTCGAGCACAAGATTGTACTTCGGTACCTTTAAGCATCGAGATACCAGGAGATAGCCTGACAATTTGCGTATTTGATGATTATGAGTCGATCCAGTTAAATGCTGTGTACGACGCAAGTTTGTTAGGAGGAAATGAATACTTAGAGTGGACTTCGGATAATAACGCGGTAGATGCTAATGGCGTATTTACACCCAATAATGGACCTGGTAATTACACCATTGATCTTACATTAATCGAAGATAATTGCGAATATGCCCAATCAGTAGATTTCTTTTTTGAAGAAGTACCGCAATTATTGATCACTAGTGATAAACCAGTTATTTGCATTGATGATACCTTTATTTTGTCTTACGAAGGAGATGACCTGCAAAATTATAATTTCGAATGGACCGGATTGCCTGCAAGTGCTGATCAAAATACGACTTCAGATCAAATGATCGGTTTTGATATACCCGGTATTTACACTATACAGCTAGATGCTAGTTCTTCTAATTGTATTGCACAGCACAGTAGTTTCGATATTGAAGTTGTGGATTCCACGCGAACGCCATTAGTTTCATGTAATCCAGGTGTAGATATGATTGTTTTAGATTGGACTGTGGACGATTCTGAATGTAATGGAACTTTTGCTGTTTATGTAGATGGAGATTTAGTATCTACCCAGGATACTACAGGTTATACAATATCGAATTTGGACGCGGAACAAGCCGTCAATATTGAAATTATTAATGAAAATGACCAGTGTATTTGTCCACAAAAAATGGCGATTCTAGATTGTACGACCTTGGCTTGCCCAAATACAAGTATTAGTATAAATGTTCCGGATACAACCTTGTGTTCCGAAGATGTATTTGACCTGTTAGATTTAGAGGTTTTGTATGACGAAGATATATTTAGTGATTTTATAATTATTGATTGGAACGGCGCTAGCATAGACGAGGATTCTGGAATATTTGATCCAAATGCGGCGGGTCCAGGTAATTATGATTTAGAAGTGTCGCTTTCAGATGGGCCTTGTGATTTTAGCGCATCAGTAGAAGTCACGGTGGAACATGTGCCTATTTTATCACTCAGTGGAGTTGATACTATTTGTATTGAAGATACTTGGTTAGTCGACTATGATGGTGAAGACTTAGATGGATACGATATATTTTGGACATCCTCCTTTATGGAAATTAGCCAACAAACGACAGAGCCTTTGAATTTTTCTTTTAATGAGCCAGGTACATACGAGCTGTTCCTTAATGCAAACTCTTCAGCTTGTGAAGCGGTAGAGACTGTGCTTGCTGTGGAAGTTCTTGATTCAGTGCGCACGCCTGAAATTAATTGTGTTGCTTATACAGATTCTATAGTCTTTAGTTGGACAGTGGATGCATCAGATTGTAATGGAAGCTATTTGATAGAAGCAGACTTGGCAGGTTTTCCTCAAATTATAGATGAAGCAAGTATAACTATAGCAGCTGATCCAGAAACGGAAATAAGCATCAATGTAACTAACCAAAGCGATTGTTTATGTAGTGATAAAATGAGTTCTATTAGTTGCGAAACACTTCCTTGCCCTATGAATGCAGTCAGCATAGCTTCGGAAAATGTGGTTTACTGTTTGGATGGTAGTATTAATACTATTCAGTTAGATGCTATTCTAAATGGTACAAGTATAGATTCAGGCATTAATTGGATTGGTAACAATATTGACCAAAACGGAGTAATAAGCATCGATGAATCCTTCGAGGAAGGTGTATACGAGTATGCCATAGAATACAGTGAAAATGTATGTGTCTATGAAAACACTATAAATATCGAATTCGTAGAACCAGCGGAAATTGCCTATCGTTTAGATCATCCATCTTGTCCAGGCGATTTGTATGGGTATTTGACCATTTTGGGTAATATAGATACAGAAAACAACCAATATTTTGTGGAAGGTATTGAAGTAGACCCTGCGAATCTTCATCAATTGGAAGTAGGAGGAAGAACTTTAGAAATTGTGCGAAAGGGAGTTTGTAGTTCCTTCGAAAACTTTGCGATTAATGCACCAGAATATGTTGATTTCGAATGGGTAGGATTAGAAGTATTACCTCATAACGAATTAGTAAATTATAGCATTAATGCTTCGAATCCTTCAGCTATAGATAGCATCGTTTGGGAATATTTAGACACTATTGTAGTATCCAATGATTTGAGTTTAGTCTTAAATACATTTACTGAATTATGCGCCACTATTTACTACAATGATTTTTGCGAAGAGGTTATTTGTAGAGACCTCAGTTTAGAAGCAAATCAGCTTTTTATACCGAATGTATTTAGACCATCTAATGATGATGAAAACGGGATATTCATCTTCAAAGACAATGGTTTTGTTGCCCACGTTAATCATTTGAAAATATACGATCGATGGGGTAATATGGTACACAATGTCGAAGATGTCCTGCCTGATGACTCCCGATTAGCTTGGGATGGCAGCTTTAACGGAAAACCACTAGTGCAAGGAGTCTACATTTATGTTATAGATGTAGAGTTTCACAATGGAAGGGGAGACTACTATATCGGTGATGTAACCTTGATTCGGTAATTATTCAAATCGAATCTCAGTAATCATATCACCTGTGAAATAAAGCATTAGTCGATATGGATCATCATTAGTTGCGACTTCGATGACGGAATACCTTGAAGTATTTGCCTTAGAATGGCCACCATGGATTAATTTCCATGTGCTTACAGGATTAGATTCGTTATACGATTTAATTCTATTTAATGCTTCTTCCTTAGGCATAAACTCTTGATCTTCTTTGATACAAAGATCTAATCGATTATCCATTAGTTCGCTTAAAGCATTGTATTCATTTGCCTTTAGTTGATTCATGATTTTCTTTTCTACTTGTTGAGAAAAGCCGATCACGGCACTGAAAACAAAAAGTATGATGAACATTAGGTTTTTCATAGTCTTGAGATTTAGTCCTCATCAGTATAACGTCTAAGGAATACAGATTAGTTTTGTGAGATGTATTAAAAATTTTAACAATTAATGAAAAATCAAAAAGTAGCCTTAGTGATTTTGGATGGATGGGGCCATGCAAAAGACCCAAAACGAAGTGCCATCGATATGGCTAATACTCCATTTGTCGATTCATTGTACAAAAATCATCCCAATGCGGAATTAATCACCTTTGGAGAAGAGGTAGGTCTGCCTGAAGGACAGATGGGTAACTCGGAAGTAGGTCATTTAAATATTGGTGCGGGTAGGGTAGTCTACCAAGAATTAGCCAGAATAAATAAAGCGATCAAAGAAGAAACACTACAAAAGCACGAAGTGTTACTTGATGCCATAAGCTATGCAGAAAAAAACAATAAGAAAATACACCTATTGGGCTTAGTTTCTGACGGAGGTGTGCATTCCCATATCGAACATTTAAAAGCTTTATGTACCAGTTTTAGGGAGAATACTGATCAACCTGTCTACATCCATGCCTTTTTGGATGGTCGTGATACAGATCCTCAAAATGGAGTAAAATACCTTTCCGAGCTTGAAAAATATATGACAACTAATGTAAAATTAGGAAGTATCATTGGAAGATACTATGCCATGGATCGCGATAAAAGATGGGAACGGATCAAGGTGGCTTATGATCTATTAGTCCATGGCCAAGGAGAAAAAAGTGCGCATCATCACGAGCTAGTAAAATCCAAATATGAAGAAGGAATTACCGATGAGTTTATGCCAGGTATCATGGTGGACCCTGCTGCCACGATCGAAGCAGGAGATGTTGTTTTCTTTTATAATTTCAGAACAGATAGACCTAGGCAACTAACAGAAGTTTTATCACAACAAGATTTTAAGGAACATGGAATGGAACGTCTAGATTTAAAATACATTACCATGACTAGTTATGACGAAAACTTTAAGAACATAGATGTCATTTTTAAAAAGGATCAATTAAAAAACACTCTGGGAGAAGTGATTGATCGAGCTGGTCTGACACAAATGAGAGCAGCAGAAACAGAAAAGTATCCTCATGTTACTTTTTTCTTTTCCGGAGGTAGAGAAGAAGCTTACGCTAAAGAATCAAGGATTTTGGTGCCTTCTCCCAAGGTGGCAACCTATGACATGCAACCTTCTATGTCAGCCATAGAACTAAGCAATCAAGTGATCGAAGCCATTAAAAAGGATACGCCAGAATTTATATGTTTAAATTATGCTAATACAGACATGGTGGGCCACACAGGCATAGTGGAGGCAGCTATAGAAGCTGCTGAAGTGGTCGATTCTTGTTTAGAAAAATTAGTAAAAGCTGGTTTGGAAGAAAACTATGTATTTGTCATTATAGCCGATCATGGTAACTCAGATATTATTGTGAATGAAGATGGTTCTATGCACACCGCACATACCACAAACATGGTCCCTGTGTTCCTAGTTTCGAATGGCAAGCAATTTGATACTATTCAGCATGGGAAGCTAGGCGATGTTGCTCCTACAATTTTACAAATTATGAATATAGACATCCCTCGAGAAATGACAGGAAAGGTCTTAATATAGTATATATGAAAACACGGTGGTTTATCTTTTTATTAGTC
Source organism: Saprospiraceae bacterium (assembly GCA_020631235.1). Classification (GTDB taxonomy): domain Bacteria; phylum Bacteroidota; class Bacteroidia; order Chitinophagales; family Saprospiraceae; genus JAHDDO01. The sequence continues at coordinate 85,776 of JAHDHQ010000008.1, forward strand.
GCAAGTTCTTTGGCTGGTTGTTTGTCTGATTTAAGAACCGATTTTATTAAAAGTGACGATTATAACGAAACGATACAAAATAGTGAAGGCAAGAAAATGCTGAGCAAAGTAGCTGAAGCATCAGGCCTTCATGTTTGGAGATATGTAAAAAAGTATGAAGTAGATTTTAACGATGCTTTTAATGGACTGGTAGGCTCTTTTGCTAATCCATATAAAGACAAAAAAGTAGATATGCTTTTGGAATATAGTCCAATGTCGTTTGGTGGTAAAATGACATTGAAAAACCAAAAACAGCTCAATGAATCCTGGATTTATGAAGATGGAAAAACACTGAAAATAAAAGCGGACAGCACTAGCATTTATAAAAACAATAAAAAAATTAAATTTTGGGTACCAACATACCAATACTTCATAGAGTTTCCATTTAAAATTCAAGAAGCAACCAGCATTAGTTATGCTGGTAAAGCTCCACACAACAACATAGAATATGATTTAATTCTTGCCAGCTGGAATGATCTAAAACCGCAAAAAGAAGTTGACCAATATTTGATTTGGATCAATCCAGAAAATCAACGCATCGACATCCTTGAATATACCATCAGGGAACAATATGGATTTATAAAAGGGGTAGCATTTTATGAAGACTATTTTCAGAAAAACGGCGTCTGGTTTCCGAAAAAAATCAAGGTTAGAAGCAAACGTGATAAAGGAAAATATATGCACGAAATGTCGATTAAAGATGTACGATTTATCGATCAAGACACCCCAGATATTCCAGATTTTTTAAACATGGACATCAAGCAAATTATAGTAGAAAAATACTATGGCATGACGGATGAAACACTCTCCAAAAGAAAAAAAATCACCGAAGAACGACTCATCCGTCGATTGATCAATGGACTCAAAGGTTTTCCAAGTGCCGGGAATATAGAAATACGCTTTGCTGAGACAACACCTAGGTACAAGCTAGTGCTAAGAGGTATCAACAAAAAATATGAATTAGAAATAGTGGGCGATAAAATAAAAACCCCACAAAGAGATAAGGGCAGTTTTCATAGTGGAGAAGGTGCTAATAATTTACTAAAAAAAGAAAAGGCATTTGTCGCATCTATCGATGCACTGTTTAAATAAAAGGTAAAATTTCCATTAAACCTTTGGCAATATTTTGATTCTAACGAATGTTATACATGAAGTTTTTTAAATTGTAGTATCTTTTAAAGAATCTAAATTATGCCATTTGTAAATTGTGCTGTAGGAGGATTAAATCCTTTTGTGCCCAGCGAATCCAAACCTTGGAATCGATCAAGCGCGACTCATTTATTTAGACGATTACAGTTAGGAGCTTATGTAAGTACTACCGACTGGGCCTTGGGCCAAAACCCAGTAAGTTTAGTTAATGACCTTGTGGACTTAGCTAAAAATTTACCACTTGCCAGCGAGCCCGAATGGGCCTTTTGGCAACGTAATGACTATCCCGATAATAATGATCTTTTTGTTCAAGCAATCATCCAGCAACGTTATGACTGGACCGTGCAATGGCTAAAGGATATTAAGAATAATGGACTCAGAGATCGGATGTCCTTCTTTTGGCATAACCACTTTGTTACGGACATAGAAGCTTATGGCTACTCTTCTTGGATGTATCAATATCATCATTTGTTGCAAAAGCACGCACTTGGTAACTTTAAGGAATTTGTGCACGAAATGGGAAAGACCCCAGCCATGCTGATATATTTAGATGGCTATGTCAATACACGATTTGACCCCAATGAAAATTATGCCAGAGAATTGTATGAATTATTTACACTTGGAGTGGATAATGGCTATACGCAAAATGATATTACGGAAACAGCACGTGCTCTCACAGGGTTTAATAATATAGATTTTAACAACCTTGGTGGTCCCATAGACTTTGTGAGTACTTTCTTTGATCCGGGGCAAAAAACTATTTTTGGAAGAACAGGAAATTGGGGCTATGATGATGTGGTAGATATTTTATTCGAAGAAAGAGCCGTAGAAATATCAGAACATATTTGTGGGAAATTATATCGACATTTTGTTAATCCACTGGAAGACGAACAAGTTATTACAGATTTAGCGCAGGTTTTTAGAGATGCTAATTTTGAAATAGCTCCGGTAATGAAAGCTCTTTTTGCGAGCGAACATTTTTTTGACACAGCTAATTATAGCACGGTAATTCCTGGGCATATCGAACATTTTTTAATGTTTATGAATGAGTTGAATCTAACGAAAACAGATGAACTCATTTTTGCTATTGGGAATTCTTCAGTGCAATATGGTCAAGCTATTTTTAGTCCGGTTAATGTAGCTGGATGGCCAGGTAATCGAACATGGATAAATTCTGGATCTTTCTTGTATCGATCAGCTAGTATCAGAAATATTTTATTTTATGTATACGAACAGACTGGAGAAAGCGTAGAATTTCTTAGAGAATGGTTGATAGGAGTAGTGGGTGACTCAGAATCTGATGTGAATATTATCGTTCGGAAAGTTATTGATTTCTTATTTCCAAAGCAATTCCAATTCGAGCATGAATACGAAAATGCAATACAAGCCTTTAAAGCTACTATACCAGAAAACTATTTTACGGATGGAACCTGGGACCTGCAATATGAGTTCGTACCTGTCCAAGTTTATTACTTATTGGATCATTTATCCAATTCACCTGAATTCCAATTAAAATAAGTGATTATGTGTAATGAAAAACATCTAAATAATATAAGAGGAATAAGCTTAAAGGATGGTAATTTACATGCCATAGATCATGAGCATTGGACAAGGCGAAGTTTTCTAAAAACCATCGGTATGGCCGGTGGTGGAGCCATGGCACTAGGAGGGATGAATGTAAGTGCTCTAGCTGCGAATGCCTCTCTGCCATTATTATTAAATGGTGGAGTGGATGATCGGATTTTGATTATTCTTCGACTGGCAGGAGGTAATGATGGTTTAAATACCGTGATACCCTTGCATGACTTTGGGACTTACAAGGCTAATAGAGGTAATTTAGCTATTGATGAAGGAGAATATTTCTCTTTGGATGCAGCCAATGGTCTGCCTAATCAGATGCAAGCATTACAAGAAATGTGGAATGATGGCAAAATGAAAATCATACACACAGTAGGCTATGAAAATCATAACTTATCTCATTTTAGGGGAGGAGATATAATCGATACCGGAAATGTAAACTATGATTTTTCAGAAAACAAGACGGGTTGGTTAGGTGGATTTATTCTGGATCAAGACCCAGATTTTCTTGATAATTTGCCAGAAACGCCACTAGCTATAAAAATAAACAGTGGAAGCGTTAAGACTTTTTATAACCCTGAACAATATGATCTTGCGGTCAATTTTAATACGCTTGCGCAAATAGAAAGTATAGTAAATACAGGCAGTTTGTATGATCAAGACAATTTGCCTGATAATTGCTATTATGGGGAGCAAATTGGATATCTGCGAAATGTGTTGAATGTCACTTTTAATTATGCTGAAAATATAAGTGAAGCCTATCAGGATAGTCAAAATAGTGTGACTTACTCTAATAATGACAATAATTTAGGTAACTCATTTGCATTATTAGCCAGATTAATTAAAGGTAATCTTGGAGCGAAAATGTATATGCTGACCTTAGGAGGTTTTGATACTCACGAAAACCAAAAAACGAATCATTTAAATTTACTTCGCGATTTATCATTAGCTGTTAGTCAGTTTTATGAAGATTTATCCAGCACAAATCATGACCAAGATGTATTAACCATGACCGTTTCAGAATTTGGTAGACGAGTGAATGCTAATGGTAGTCAAGGGACAGACCACGGAACCGCTGCACCGATGTTTATGTTTGGTCCGGGGCTTAATGAAAATGGATTTTTAGGTGATTTGCCAGACCTGCAGGATCTTGATTTCAATGGTAATCTTAAACATTCTGTTGATTTTAGATCAGTTTATGCCAGTGTTTTGGAGAACTGGATGTGCTTAGATCCGTCAGGTGTTGACGAGATTTTAGGTGAGTCATACGAGCGATTAGATTTAGGTTTTGACTGTTCGACGGTAAATACTTTCGATGTGCCTATCGAGCAAAAGGTGAGCCACAGGGCTAGACCTGATGGCCGAGGAGGAATGGTCATTGAGTATAGCTTTGATCGGCCTGGAAATGCTAAAGTAGATATTTATACCATGATGGGACAGCATGTAGCTCAGCTAGCTGACGGATATCATACTCAGGGAAACCATCAAAAAACATTTGTGCACGGACAAATAGGTTTGGTACCCTTTCCAATGATTTATAAAATACAATCGGGTAGAAGATCATATAGCGGAAAATTTGTGATGGGTACACAATAATGTCATTATGACTTTTTGTTAACCTTTTTTGATGTCTAATTAGTCTATTTTTGAGCTATGAAGCATTTACTTTTTGGGTTTTTATTTTTTTGTCCAATGTTGCTTTTAGCTCAAACTTCATCTCAAATAGGCATAGAATACTTTGCAGATTCTGGAGTTAACCCTGGACTGAGACTTTATATAGATAAAGTTGTAAAAAACGAGTATTTGTACGAAACGGACGATAAGTTGGTATTGAAAAAACTTAATCAGCGCCTTATTAGAGCTAATGTGATCAGTTATTACAATCCAGAAAACTATTGGGCAGTAGCGATAATCCCAGAGTTTTTATTGAGATTTAATAATACTCGGGCTTATTATGTGGATGTCGGATTTGGCCTTGGATATCACCGTACTTTTTTAGATGCCGTCAGCTATTTGATAAATAACGATGGTTCTATTGAAACACAAGCTATAAATGGCCAAAATACTTTGATAGGTCTCTTTAATCTAAGCCTTGGGAAAAACCCCTTGTTAACTCAAAAGCGATTAGCCTGGCATATTGGATTCAATGCACACCTGAGAGGACCGTATAATTCTTCAGTGGTATTAGGAGTTGCACCTACTGTAGGCATTCATTACATTTTGCAAAATAAAAAGCATGCGCATTAGTATATATGGACTTTTATTAACACTGATTTTGTTTGCTTGTCAAGAAAAAATTAGTCTTGGTGAAGATGTAAGAGATCGATTTTTTATAGAAGTAGATAATGCTCTATTACCAGTAACTGTGAAAGGTAATACAGCTAGCAAAACCATGTTGATTGTATTGCATGGCGGTCCAGGTGGAAATGCATCGGTATACGAAGAATTTAGCTTGTTTGAGCAAATTGAAGCTTCATCGGCGGTTGTTTATTTTGATCAAAGATGCAGTGGTTCCTCACAAGGAAACTGTAATATAGCGAGTCTAGAAATGGTTGATTATTTATCGGACATAGATTTACTGATCGAAATTCTGGAAGCTAGATATGGAGAAGATAATAGCCTGTTTTTACTAGGACACAGTTGGGGAGGATCTCTGGCTGCTAACTATGTATTGAGCGCAGAAAGACAAGCAAAATTAAATGGTTGTTTTATTGTGGATGGAATCCACGATTTTAGTCAATATATTGATCAGGTCAGACAAATGACTAATATAGTTGGTCAGTCTCAAATCGATCAGGATTTAAATTCGGAAATATGGAAAGAGCATATTGAAGAACTAGAAGCATTAACCGACGGTGAGCCCTCTGACATTTCTACCGCTAATCAAATAGCCAATCAATTAGAACAACTATTACCAGACTCCTTGAGTAATGCTGATATTAAGATTAACGATATAGTTAATTATTACTTTTTTTCGAGTTATGAATTGTTTGCGGCCACCTCTAATGTCATAGGGGCTAATCTAGGTCTTTTTGATGAATACTCGCAATTTGATATCAGTGGTGATTTGAGTAATGTTACTTTGCCAATCGCCAGTTACGTAGGAAAATTTGATTTTGTAGCGCCTCCTTATTACGCTGAAGAAATAAGAGATAGTGTCCAATCCAGTTTTGTAGATTACGAATTTTTTGAACTTTCAGGACACAGCCCTATGATTAATGAAAAAATAAAGTTTAATCATAAAGTCAACGCATTTATTAAATTACATAAGTGATAAATAGATGTTTTGTAGATCTTATATAAAAATTAGTTAAATCCATTTATAATTTGGTGTATATGCAATATTCCAGTACATCAACCATAAAATACATCTAAAAACAAAATAATTTAACATAAAACTTGCAAAATGCCGATATTTTAACTATATTAGGAAGGAACCAAAATATTTCTATCATGACAATTCTAATATTATCCCTTTCCTTTTTTGCGGCAGCTGGTTTACTGACCTTTGTTTTAGATAAGGCAGGTTTATTGCCAGATTAATTTCACAAATAGTGACACATGGAAAAAATGATTTGAAGGGTCTTCGTAAAAGCGAAGACCTTTCTATTTTACATCAAACCATAGTGCTATATTTTTTGTGTCTCCATCGTTGTAATTAATAAAAATTTGGTCAGTTACCTCTATTGTTTTAGTAGCTTGTATAATGATTTCGTTTTGGTTATAATCTAAAATAACCTTGGCATTAGCTTCTGGATGGTGATTATATATGGAACCATAGCCTAAAGCAATGGCTGCTTCATCATGTGTATCGCCCCATAAAAAGTAATAGTCGTGTAGAGTGGTCTTGTGGATTAAAGCAAGATCTTCTTTTGGAATTTTGATGATAGGGCAAACCTCGATAATGTCCTCAGCATTGATAGTTTGACTCGTATGTACTCCTCTTCCCATAGCTGGATGATGTTGAATGTATAGACCGGGAATCCGTAACATATTATAAGTGTTCGTAAAAAGATTTGTTTCAAATGTACTTATTTAGCTACTGATTATTATTTTAAATGTAAGTTATATACCATGAAAAAATACGTAGATGCTCAAGCATACTTTGATGATGATCATGAAAGGTCAGCGATCCTTAATGAAATAAGAGCCATACTATTATCCTGTGATCTGGAAGAAACCATCAAATGGTTTTTACCTACCTATCTCCATCAAAAACGATTAGTCATAGGTTTAGGGCATTTTAAAGAATTTGTAAGTATTTGGTTTCATCATGGTGTTTTTTTGTCGGATCCACTCAATGTATTAATCAATGCTCAAAAAGGCAAAACAATGGGTCTAAGGCAATGGCGTTTTACTTCTATGAAAGATATAGATCACACTGCTATAAAGATGTATGTAAAAGAGGCTATTAAAAATAGCGAGGAGGGTTTAGAAATTAAAGCTAAAGCTAAACCAATGATAGCTATGCCTGAATTGCTCCAAAAAGCCCTTGATGATGATCCTTCATTGGTTTTAGCTTATGATAGCTTAACTAGAAGTAAGCAAAATGAGTATAAAGAATACATAATTAATGCAAAAAGAGAAGCGACCAAATACAATAGATTAGAAAAGATTAAACCGATGATTTTATCGGGTATAGGTTTGCATGACAAATACAGAAAATCAAAATGAAAACGTTTACAGCTGATTTAAAAAAATTTGATAGTAATCTTTGGTACTACCACCTTCAAGTTCCAGAAGAAATAGCTAAGCATTTTGAGGATTCTAAGGACAAAAGATTTATCTGCTTACTCAATGATGCTATCAAAATCCACTGCGCATTTATGCCGGATGGACAAGGAGGTTTCTTTATCAATATAAATAAAGAAGTAAGAAAAAAATTGAACATCGAAGTTGGTGATAAGGTACATGTGCAAATAGAAAAGGATGAAAGTAAATATGGAATAGAAATTTGTGAAGAGTTTGAAGAAATATTAGCACAAGACGAAGCATTTAGCCTGCTCTTCCATAAACTTACTAAAGGAAAACAAAGAAACTTAATATATATAGCCACAAAGCCTAAGAGAAGCGAAACACGCATTAACCGGTCCATTGCTATTGCAGAGTATATTAAGATGGTGGCTGGTAAATTAGATTTTAAAGAATTAAACCAGTTTTTTAAAGATTTCAAAAACCTATAAAAAAAAAGAAACATTCTAGTGAATGTTTCTTTGTCAGCTTACTTGTAAAAGTATATCTTTTTCAAGACGGCTTCGCAAGTCGCATAAGCCTATTTTTCAAATACCCTTTTGTTTAGGCTTGTCTATTTAAAAGTAAAATTATAACAAAAAGTGTTAAAAAACAAGTGTTTAACGGAATTTTATAGGTGTTAGCCCCTAGAACAAGCAAAAACAAATAAATTTCTAGGTGTAAATGATTGATTATTAAAACATAACTATAAAGAGGTAGTAAAAATTGTTCTCATAAAAAAGTAATGCGAAAATGACTTTTTATTACTAAGAACCATTTCTAAGCTTAATTTGTATCTTTAACTTTTTTGAAAACGACGAAACCAAATTCCTTTTGATTAAGCATTGGCTTACATTACTATTCTTCATTTTAGGCTCGGTGCTGAGTATAGCTCAATCTGAAAAAGAGTTAATAGCCATTTCTTTTTTAAATGATGAAGTGGGATTTTCAGCCGAATGGCGACTTTCTGATCATTCGGTACATCCAGAAAATGGCCATCATTACCTTTATTTTTATCAACAACATAATGGAATAGATATATACCAACAAATATCTTCTGTTGTTATATCTGCTAAGAATGAGGTCTTGTACCACACCTGTCGGTTTCATAATCATCCAAAGAATGATCGCTCTCCAACACCAATAAATGCCGATGAGGCTGTCAAGGTTGCGCTTAAGCACTTAGGTTACGCTGCAAAAGATTTTCCGATATTAAAAAAAGAGGCAACTACTTTGCCTATGCATTGGTACACTGTTAATGCAATAAGTTCTGAAAAAATAAGAAGCCAATTAATCTATTTTCCTAACAAAAATAGCTTGGAACTTTGTTGGGAAGTAAGCATCTACGAAGATCAAAAAGACATATGGTGGGACCTTTTCTTTACAGCAGTAGACGGTACCTTAGCACACATTTCTGATTGGACACTAAATTGTGAGTGGGATCATTCGACTTGCAGTCATCATGAAGAATCGCCGCATGCTACTAGTCACAACATTGGACCGCTAAAAAAGGAAAATGTCTTTACTAGTAATAGTTATCGTGTATTTGCCCAACCAATAGAAAGTCCATTGTATGGGGATAGATCTTTAGTCACAAATCCTTGGGACAATGCCTTAAATGCTTCTCCTTATGGCTGGCATGATACAGATGGGCAAATCGGGGAAGAATATACCATAACTAGAGGCAATAATGTTTTTGCGTATGAGGATATTGCAGATGATAATGTTCCGGGGTATTCTCCTGATGGAGGCACTGAATTGTGTTTTGATTATCCCATGGAACTAGATAGTCAGCAGCCCATTTATTATATCGATGCAGCATTGAGCAATTTATTTTATTGGAACAATATCATACACGATATACTTTATCAGTATAGTTTCGATGAAGGTGCAGGTAATTTCCAAGAAAACAATTATGGCAATGGAGGAATTGGTGAAGACTATGTAAAAGCTGAGTGTCAAGATGGCTCAGGTACTAATAATGCAAATTTTTCGACGCCACCTGACGGGCAAACGCCTAGGATGCAAATGTACAACTGGCAAATAGTTGCTGAAGATCCGATGGTAGAAATCAATGCTCCCAGCTCCATCGCAGGTACTCTAGAAGCAAAAGCAGCTTATTTTGGAGCAGCAAAAGGAGTATTTGAAGGAGATGTTGTATTAGCAGACCCATTAGATGCTTGCACGACATTGAACAACACCGATATGGAAGGTAAAATAGCCATGGTGGACCGAGGTTCTTGTCCTTTTGTACTGAAGGCAAAACAGGCTCAAGAAGCAGGAGCATCTGCCTTGATTATCTGTAATAATAACGCTGATCCGATTTTTATCATGGCAGGAATGGATAGCACAATACAGATTCCAACCATCATGATGAGTATGCAGGATTGCGATACCATCAAGGCTAATATGCCGGTTAACTTATCATTGGAATTGTTTGGTCCATTTTTTAGAGACAGTGATATGGATAATGGAGTTATTATTCATGAGTATGGACATGGTGTATCTAATCGACTAACAGGCGGTCCATCGACAACTTCTTGTTTGTTTAATGAAGAACAGATGGGAGAAGGATGGAGCGATTATCTCGGCATTATCTTGACCATGGATGAAGATGATTTAGGTACAGATGGACGCGGAATCGGTAATTATTTAGTAAATGACAGTATTGGTGGAGATGGGATACGTCCTCACCCTTACTCGACGGATACGATGATTAACCCACATACCTATGACGACATAAAAGTAGAATCCGTACCACATGGAGTGGGTTCTGTATGGTGCGTAATGTTGTGGGATATGACTTGGAAATTAATCGAAGAATATGGGTATGATGATGATATTTATGAAGGAGAAGGAGGCAACAATGTTGCTTTGTCATTAGTCATCGAAGCCATGAAGCTTCAGCCTTGTTCGCCCGGTTTTATCGATGGTAGAGATGCTATTTTGGCGGCTGATGCTATTTTATATGACGGCGCAAATCAGTGTTTAATATGGGAAGCTTTTGCGGATCGCGGATTAGGTTTTTCTGCGGATCAAGGAAGCAGCGGCAGCCGATCAGATGGTATCGAGTCTTTCGATTTGCCGACATCGTGTTTGGACACATTTGCCGTAATAAAAACGGCTAATAAAGCAGTAAAAGTTTCAGATACGATTGATTATGCCTTTCATTTGTTTAACCAATTAGATAATACGGTTTATGATGTGACACTGAGTGATGCATTGAGTACTAAGATTGATTATGTTCCTGCTTCCTTGACTTGGGGAAGCGCAGCTTCAGATGTCATTAGCTTGTCCTTGGATAGCCTGGCTAATTCTGCAGATACATTATGTAGCTTTAAAGCCAGTATTGATGTGGACTTATCAAGTGTCTTTTATTTTAATGATATCGAAGGTAGTGATCAAGATTGGTCAGCTTTGGTGGGCCAGGGTAACGACGGTTTTACACTTAGTGAAGACAATCCCAGAACTGGATTACAATCATGGTTTATAGAAAATGTACCGGCAGATAATACCCATTATTTGCAAAGTGAACTGCTAAGTATTGGGAACCAGCAAGCTTTTAGTTTTTGGCATGCTTATGATACCGAATTTGGTTGGGATGGAGCATATATAGAAATAAGTACCGATGGGACGAACAGCTGGTTTTTACTGGATGATGAACTGGTTTTTAATCCTTACAATGGGAGTTTAGGGGCTAGTAGTAATGATGATATTGCTAATAAGCCAGCATTTACTGGTGACAGCGAAGGTTACATAAATTCTGTGGTGGATTTATCTAATTATGGCAATCAAGATATTCATCTAAGATTTGCTTTCGGATCCGATAACAATACAGTAGAAACGGGTTGGTACATTGACGATATTGCTTTGTTGTCGATTGATTCAGTGCAAAATATAGCTTGTATTTCTGGGTCCAATGCTGCGACGTATTGTGATACAGTCGCCACTTATATATTAGCCGATTGTGATACCATTTATACACTTTACGAAGATTTAGATAATGATGGCTATGGCAGTCACAATGATAGCATTTATCATTGTACACAAGACCTTGTAGGTTACGCTAATAATACTTCAGATTGCGATGATAATAGGGCAGATACTTATCCTACAGCGCCAGAATTGTGTGATGGAATCGATAATGATTGTGATGGTATCATAGATGAGGATTGTCCAGGTAATTACTTGTGTGATGATGTCATTTTATGGCTCAATGTCGCTACAGAATCAGTGAATGCAGCTTCAGAAAAAATCACCGTTGATGGTATTCAAAGCGTAGATAATTTAAATTTTATTGCTGGTGATACGATTAGCTTGGAAGCAGGATTTGAGTTTCCTATTGGGCTTAACTTGGAAGTGATTATTGAAGATTGTGTAGAAGAAAACGAACTGAGAGATAAGGATGTTTCTAAGGAAAAACCTTGATTTGGTTCACTCATGCCACTAGATTATTAATATTAACTTTGCGCTTCATTTTTTAGAAAGACATGGGAATTCTCGACGAAATTAAATTGAGGAAAACATTTGGGATTATTAGCCACCCGGATGCAGGAAAAACTACCCTCACGGAGAAGCTACTACTTTTTGGTGGAGCGATACAAGTGGCTGGAGCCGTAAAATCTAACAAGATAAAGCGAGGTGCTACTTCAGATTTTATGGATATCGAACGCCAAAGAGGTATTTCTGTAGCGACTTCAGTTATGGCTTTTAATTACCGAGGTAAAAAGATTAATATTCTGGATACACCGGGTCACAAAGATTTTGCAGAAGATACCTATCGTACCTTGACTGCAGTGGATAGTGCCATTGTAGTTATAGATGTAGCTAAGGGTGTAGAGGAGCAGACAGAAAACTTAGTAGGTGTATGTAAGCGTAGAAATACGCCCATGATTGTGTTTATAAATAAAATGGATAGGGAAGGAAAAGATGGTTTTGATTTACTGGATGAAGTAGAGGCAAAACTGGATATGAGTGTGTGTCCATTGAGTTGGCCCGTAGGGATGGGACAGCGATTTAAGGGAGTCTATAGTTTGTACGAAAATAAGTTGATATTATTCTCAGCTCATGGTAAACAAAGTGAAGAAGACACCCTGGTTATAGAAGATTTATCTGATCCCATATTAGAAGAAAAAGTCGGTCAAGAATTGGCAGATACTTTGCGAGAAGAAGTGCAGATGATCCGAGAGATATACCCTGAATTTGACCAAGAAATGTATGAGGCAGGCTTGTTAAATCCTGTGTTTTTCGGCTCAGCCATTAATAACTTTGGGGTTAAAGAATTACTTGATTGCTTTGTAGATATCGCACCGAACCCATTGCCTCGTGAAACAGAAGAGCGGGTAGTTAATCCAGATGAGAAAAAGTTTAGCGGTTTTGTGTTTAAAATCCATGCGAATATGGACCCAAAACATAGAGATCGTATTGCTTTTTTAAGAATTACTTCGGGGATCTTCGAAAGGAATACAAATTACATGCATGTTAGGCAACAGAAAAAAATGAAATTTTCTAGTCCAACTGCTTTTATGGCTGAGAAAAAATCAATCATAGACGAGGCTTATCCAGGAGATATTATCGGTCTTTATGATTCTGGAAATTTTAAAATTGGAGATGCATTAACAGAAGGCGAAACCTTAAATTTTAAAGGGATACCTAGTTTTTCTCCTGAACAGTTTCGATATGTAAATAATGCCAATCCAATGAAGTCAAAACAACTTCAAAAGGGAATAGACCAATTGATGGATGAAGGTGTAGCCCAATTATTTACCAAAGAAGAATCTGCAAGGAAAATCATCGGTACAGTCGGCGCTCTACAATTTGACGTCATTCAATACAGATTAGAACATGAGTATGGAGCTTCTTGTAGTTATGAACCCATAAATATTTATAAAGCCTTGTGGTTAAGTTGGGAAGATGATACAGCCTTTGAGACATTTAGAAAACGAAGAAGAAGTAATATGGCAAAGGATAAGGAAGGTAAAGCTGTTTTTTTAGCCGAGTCTAAATGGTCTTTAAATACGGTTATTGAAAGTCATCCTGAAATTCAGTTTCATGATTCTAGTGAATACTAAATAGGGGAAGCATGCATAGATTGGATATGGACAATCAATATAGTTTTGTTTCGTTTTCTGATTTAGATCATCGCCAAAAGCAACAATATAGAAACATCATCCAAAACGCATTTCCCAGGATTGTTCTTGAATCAAAAGTCACCGAAGAATATTGGCCAAGATTAGAGACTTATTTCCCCGAATATCAAGTTTATCTAACCAATAGTACAAAGGAAATAGTAGCTTTCATAAATGCAATACCTTTTAGCTATAAAAGACCTTTAAACGAGCTTCCAGACGATGGTTGGGATTGGATGCTTAAACAAGGCATTGAAAATAAAGAACAAAACATCATCCCAAACTGTATAGGTGGTCTACAAATTATAGTCAATACAAATTATTTAGGCCAAGGCTATAGTCGAATCATTATTAACGCAGCTAAATCATTAAGAACGGAAAAAGGTTTAGAACATCTGCTAATACCTATAAGACCGACTTTTAAGCACCATTTTCCGCATATGGAGATGGAAAAGTATATGCATTACCAGGAGGAAGGTAAATTATACGACCCATGGATACGAAGCCATTTACGAAATGATGCGAGGATCATCAAAGTGTGTCATAACGCTATGAATATAAAACGGGCCATTCCATATTGGGAAGGTTTACTGGGTAGAAAGATTAAAACTTCGGGAAACTATGTGGTCGATGGAGCCTTAAATACAGTAACGATGAATCTCGAAGATAACCTGGGTGAATATCGAGAAGCTAATATTTGGATTTCTTACGATTGATTAAACATGCTGATCTACTAAAATGATATTACCATCGGGATCAGTAATCATAAAACTTGCTGGTCCTGTGGTAGCTTCATCGGCTTCAGTGCTGAAATGTACCTTCGATGCTTTTAAGGTTTTTTGAATATCACGTATGTCATCAAAGCCTTCTTGTAAAGTCGCGTTTTGGTCCCAACCAGGATTAAAAGTGAGTATGTTCTCTGGAAACATACCTTGGAACAATCCAATAAGTGTTGTTTCATTTTTCATAATTAGATAGTTTTTTTCCATCTGACCTGCAAAGACTGTAAATCCAAGTTTTTCATAAAAACCTTTAGACTTTGTGAGATCTTTTACACTTAAACTGACTGAAAAAGCTCCGAGTTTCATGGATTATATTTTAAGATTTAGTGGCTTATTATTATTTTTTTAAGGGCCATCTCATCCGTAGATGGATCGAGCAGCTTTACTATGTATATACCTGATGGAAATTTGCTAATATCAATGCTAGAGCCCGTTTCTAAGGCTTGTGCTTTTACGATACTTCCTTTGTCGTCATACAAAGTTAGGCCTAAAGAATAAGGATAAGGATGGTCTATGTGTAATATATTATGAGCCGGGTTTGGATATAATCTTATCGTGTTTTTTCCTTCAGGTAAATAAGCACTTGTTATGGGACCACAAACACAATCTTCATCAATAAAAGACTCGATTAAATTATCATTACAATCATCACAAGGAGCTCCGATCTGCACTTCACCATTGCAAAATGGATGATGATTTCCGATCCATGGCAATGACTTATTATTAACAGCATCAAAAGAAATATTGCAAACAAAATCAGGATAACAACCAGAAAGGGAATTCTCGCGTACACCTAAATCTTCTAACATCACTAAATGGCTTAAATCAGGTATCCGACCACTCATTTGGTTACCATCTAATTGGATGATTTTTAATAATAAGGTATGATTAAATTCAGGTATGGGTCCACTAAATTGATTTTGTCCAAGATAGAGCTGCTCAAGTTTTTCTAGGTCTTCAAAATCTGGAATGACGCCAGTCAATTGATTGTCAAATAAGGCTAATACCTTTAGTTCATTAATGCTTTTAAAATTAGGCAGATTTCCAGACAGCTGATTTGTGTATACATATATATCTTCCAATTTTGGCAATTTAGAAAAATCTGGAACTGCTCCAGATAGACTATTGGTATGGGCTAAGATTGATTTCATTTTAGGCAATGAAGAAAAATCTGGAATGGCTCCGGTTAAGTTGTTTTTAGATATGTCAATAGAATTTAAATCAGGTAAATTAGAAAAGTCAGGTATGTTTCCGGTCAATTGGTTTTCTGAAAAATTTAAAACCTGAAGATTTTCAAGATTTGTAAAATCAGGGATAGTGCCTGTGAGTTGATTTCTAAAACCATTGATACTTACTAAGTTTGGAATAAAACTGAAATCAGGAATAGTGCCTGAAAGTTGATTAAATCCTACACTTAGATTAAGGAGCGAAGGCAAGTTTTCAAAGTTTGGAATTTCGCCTGTTAATTGGTTTTTTGATAACCATAATGTACTTAAATAAGGAAGGTCTGGATCTACTATGGTCCCCACTAAATGGTTATCATTTAAAAACAACTTTTGGACACAACCCTCAGGTGACAATTCGACTCCATGCCACTCATTGATGGGTTTGTCTAATTCCCAAGTTGTTGTCCATTCTTCACCATTTGTCGACTCAAAAATGCTTATCAAAGCTAAGGAATCTGATAGCCGATCACACTGTGCATATATATGCGAGGTCGAATTAAAACAAAGCCATCCTATTAGTATAATCAGTGTTTTTTGAATCATTTGTATGGTTTATGCTCCTAACTAAAATAGTTAATTTTATAATGAATTCGTGACCTTTAAGAAAAAAACAATCATATTAACAGAGGTAAAAAGTATATGAATTTTGAAGGTGAAATTCCCGAAGGATTTCTTGATGACGATAAAAACAATGGAAAACCATGGTGGAAGTTTTGATAAATAAAAGAAGCCAGCTTTCTTATTTATCTAACATCTAACATCTAACATCTAACATCTAACATCTAACATCTAACATCTAACATCTACCAAAAACCTAAGCATTGAGCATTTCCCACATTTCTAGATCTGTTTTTTGTGTCCAGATTACTGGATGTTCTATGCCATTGGCTTCATCATAGGCGCGTTTTACATTAAAACACATACAATGCTCAAATATGACCCAATCCCCAAAGTGTGGACGCATTTTTTTCATTACATAATCATAACAATCTTTTAGGTCATCTCCTCTTGTTATGCAAAAATTTACTTCCTCCCAAAGCATATGCACAAAGGCTTTTGTGCCAGCAATAGCATCCATACAATCTTGAGGTTTTTGTAAGGCATCTCCACGCCCAGGAACTAAGGCTTTAGGAGCTAATTTAGTTAAAGCATCCAAGGTGCTTGGCCATTTGCTTAATTGGGCATCTCCGCAATAGGGTGTAGCATTGAACTCCACCAAATCACCGGCAAATAAAACTTTATCTTCTGGCAACCAAACTACTGTATCTCCACGTGTATGACCCTCACCCATATGTTTAATAACGACTCTTTTATTGCCTAAGTCGACCGACATTGAATCAGAAAAAGTGATGCTAGGATAAGTAAGTCCAGGGATACTTTCATGACCACGAAACAATCTTGGAAATCGCTGAAATTCCGATAACCAATCTTGTTTTCCTCGCTCATGTATCATCTCCAGAGTTTTGTCGGACATAATCACCTCATCGGCTTTGTACTCACTGGCCCCTAATACACGCACTGCATGATAGTGGCTTAAAACAAGATACTTGATGGGTTTGTCACTAACTGTTCGAATCTTGGCAATGACTTCTTTTGCCATGCGAGGTGTTGCTTGAGCTTCGACAACCATGATGGCATCATCTCCAATGATTACACCACTATTTGGGTCACCTTCTGCTGTATAAGCATAAGCACCAGGAGCTAATTTTACAAAAGATATTTTCTTTTCTTGCAAATCATCTTGAGAAGCAAAAGACTTAGCCATTAGGAGGATTGTTGTTTTAATAAATCAAGAGCAACATCGACAATCATATCTTCTTGACCACCCACCATCTTTCGTTTTCCCAGTTCGTTTAAAATCGTTCTAGTGTCGAGCCCATATTTTTTAGCTGCTCGTTCAGAGTGTAGCAAAAAAGACGAATAAACACCGGCATAGCCTAGTGAAAGCGTCTCTCGATCCACACGTACAGGACGCGTTTGTAATGGCCTAATGATATCATCCGCAATATCCATTAATTGGAAAACATCGGCATTATTATCAACATCCATTTTATTAAGTACAGCTACGAGTACTTCTAATGGACAATTTCCAGCACCAGCACCCATTCCAGCTAAAGAAGCATCAAGTCGATTAGCTCCATGCTGGTAGGCAACAATGGTGTTTGCTACACCTAAAGATAAATTATGATGACAGTGAATACCTATTTCTGTATCATCCTTAAGTAGGTCCCTAAATGCTTTTATGCGATCTATTACACCATCCATTAACAGGGCACCTGCTGAGTCCGTAACATAGACGCAATCAGCGCCTGCGTCTTCCATAATTTTAGCTTGTTGGGCTAAAGGTTCGGGGTCATTCATATGGGCCATCATCAAAAAGCCGCCGACATCCATACCTAATTTTTTAGCAGCCTCTATATGCTGAGGAGCAATATCAGCTTCAGTACAATGGGTTGCTATCCTGACTGATGATACACCTAAATCACGGGCTTTTTTGAGATCATCAATGGTAGCAATACCTGGCAAAATAAGCGTAGTTAGGCAAGCGTGATCGAGCACTTCGTTAATTCCTTCTAACCATTCCCAATCGGTATGCTTGCCAAAACCATAATTAAAGCTTCCTCCAGCTAAACCATCTCCATGTGAGATCTCTATAGCATCCACTCCTGCTTTGTCCAGCGCGATGGCTATTTCTTTAATTTTTTCCTGACCATATTGATGTCGTATGGCATGCATTCCATCTCTTAAGGTAACATCTTGGATATATATTTTGTGCTTCACTATGATCGATGTTTTATTTTTTTGTTCAATGTTGTTATTTGTGTATTAATCACTTATTCTATAAGCAATACGTTCGGCTGTAGCTCTGGCAGCACTTGTCATAATATCAAGATTTCCAGCATATTCAGGTAAATAGTGACCAGCACCAACCACCTTTAGTAAAACGGTAGTTTTGAGTCCATGTCTTAAACCTAAACCTTCTATAAATACTGGATCAGAAGCCGGAATATCATCAAACTGTACCTCTTGATGCAATTGGTAACCGGGTACGTATTTTTGTACCTCTTGCACCATAGCGTGGATGCTTTGTGTGATTTTTTCCCTATCAGCTTGTTCGGATAAAGTAAATACTGTGTCTCGCATGACTAGGGGAGGCTCGGCCGGGTTAAGCACGATGATAGCCTTGCCACGGTCAGCACCACCTACCTTTTCTATAGCTTCGGCTGTAGTTTCTGTAAACTCATCAATATTCGCTCGAGTACCCGGACCTGCTGATTTGCTCGCAATGGAAGCTACAATTTCTCCATAATGGACTTTAGCCACTTGATGTACAGCGGCCACTATGGGAATGGTAGCTTGACCTCCACAGGTTACCATGTTTACATTAGAAACTTCTAAGTTATCACCAAAATTTACAGGAGGAACAAGATATGGACCAACAGCTGCTGGCGTAAGGTCAATCATTTTCTTATCTGGGAAAGCTTTTACTTTATCCCAATTATATAAATGTGCTTTGGCGGATGTGGCATCAAAAATGATTTTTATATCCTTCCATTCGGGCATTTCTAACAAGCCATCTATGCCGGTGTGACATGTGACCACACCCATTCTTTTTGCTCTAGCTAAACCATCTGATTCAGGATCTATACCTACTAATACAGACATAGACAAACGATCAGATAAGCGTAAGATTTTTATCATTAAATCAGTTCCAATGTTGCCTGATCCGATAATGGCTACGTTCACTTTTTGCATAATTTAGTCTTCAAAATTTATAGAAACATCGCCTAATCCTTTAAACGAAGCGCTGATTTTATCCCCGCTTTGGACATTAGTCATAGGACCCAATGCACCTGAGAAAATCACCTCTCCTGCTTCAAGCGGATTACCCATTTCTACCATTTTATTGGCGAGCCATAGAAGGGCGTTAATAGGAGAACCAAGGCAAGAAGCGCCTGTGCCTTCGGATACTAATTCTTCATGTTTATGCATTTTCATCATGCAGTTAACCACATCAAATTCGTCTAAAGTTTTAGGTGTATGACCAAGTACATAATGGCTAGCCGATGCATTGTCAGCTATGGTGTCTGTTATTCTTATATCCCAGTTAGTGATGCGACTACCTACAATTTCTATGGCAGGTAGGCAATAATCTATGGAATCAAGAATATCGACTATGGTCAATAAATCACCATCTAAATCTTGGCCAAGGACAAAAGCAATTTCAGCTTCGGCTTTAGGCTGCATGAGGTCAGACATACTAACAGATAAACCATTAAGTACCTCCATGTCATTAAATAGTATACCAAAATCGGGTTGGTCTACTCCTAATTGTTTCTGGACAGCCAAGGACGTAAGTCCTATTTTTTTACCCGTAATTCTAGCACCATTAGCGATTTTATAATCTGTGTTTATTTGCTGGATTTGGTAGGCAAAATCAATATTTTCTACACCTATTTCTTCCCTTAAAGGAGATATGGCTTGTTTGTTTTTGTATGCAATCCGCAGTCTTTCTGCATACGATTTAGCGTCTTTCATTCATTAGTCTTGTGTGGCTAAAATTACTAAAGTAAACGCTGAATCCTATATGATTTACTTATTTAGATACCTGAATGATTTAAGAAGTTTAATCATTTTGGACCAGCAATCTCCAAGCTGTCGATTATGCCGTTTTTATCAATGTCCATAATCAGCAGCCTTTCTGAGGCCAAGTTTAATTCTTCTTTTGACAATTCAAAATCGGCATCTACATCTAATACCCTTAGCATATATGCCGAACGAATATTTTTCTCAGCCGTGCCTGGCCCACCTAGCTCGATATGAGACAAAATGCCATCTTTGTTTTTATCGTATAGAAGTAAGCGAGATTTCGCAGATTTTATTTCAGATGATTCAATCCTTCCATTTGCATTAGTATCTATAACCCGCTGGGTTGTGATGAGCTTTAGTCTTTGTTTGGAGCCCAGAAAATGGTTAATACTCGATTTGTCAGCTATAAACCAAGCAATTACCATTATCACAGAAATGGCTAGAATGAAAAGATGTATTTTTTTCACAACAACATTTATTGAAAAATATGCTTTCGTTGCATATCGAGGATTATTTTTTTTAATAAAATATGCTTGCAAGACAATATGCTTGATAATGTAGATTAAGTTATAAAATTTGTTTTGCAGATTAAATCTTTACTGAATAATATATTCAAAAATTAATAAAAAGTAACATGAAAAAATCTCTACTTGCCATCTTAATATTCGGATGGTCTTTTAATATGCAAGCTCAAAATTACTTTGCCGAGGATTTTGAAAATGGCATCGGACAATTTACTTCCACAGATAATGATGGAGATGGCAACGAATGGTCAGTGAACCCTATCGAAGCAAATGGTGTGTCACTAAGTAATGCTGCTATTTCTAACTCATGGGCAAACAATGTGATCCTTACGCCAGATAATCTTTTAACTTCCGAGGCCATTGACTTAAGTGGGGCTAGTGCCGTTTCTTTAGAATTTGTAGTGGGTAATGTAGAAACCACTAACAATTGGTGGGAAGAGTATTATGATGTGATTGTGACAAGCACTAATGATGTAAGCGACATTACTTCAGCTCCTCCCATGTTTGGAGAAGTTTTACCTGAAGGAGGGGTGATGTTAGAAAGAAAAGTGGATTTAACTCAGTTTGCTGGCCAAACCATTTACATCACCTTTAGACACCATAATTGTACAGATAAAAACTTTTTAATTCTTGATGATGTAGTTGTCAAAGAATTGCAGTCGGATGATGTCGAATTGTCATCAGTAAATATTGATGCAATCATCGTTGAGGGAGATGTAACTATTTCAGGTATCATTCAAAATGAAGGAGCTAATCCAGTAAATGGTTTCGATATTATTTGGGATGATGGAACAGGGCCTTATTCAGAAACATTTAGCGAGACACTGGAAGCAGGTGAAAGCTACAATTTTACACATGCAACAACTTTGGCTGCAACAGCAGGCAATGATTATAATTTGTCGATTTGCGTCAGTGCAAATCCAGATTTAAATGATACAAATGATTGTATTGAAATATTGACTTCATGTGCTTCGCAGGAAGGAAAAAGATTACCACTCATGGAAGTCTTTACTTCGTCTACTTGTCCGCCATGTTATACATTAGCGACCACTGGATTTGGAGGACAAGGATTAGCAGCTTACTTGAAATCGGCAAACGCTAATGCTCAAGAGAATGCCCAATTAGCCATCATTTCATACCAAGTCAATTGGCCGGCTGCAGGTGATCATGCATACAATAGTGATGTACAGACAAGAACTACTTATTATGCTGTGGGTGGTGCTCCAACATTGCTTATCGATGCTGAACCTAAAGGAGTTCCAGCTGATGTAACTGCAGCGGGAAATATTCCGACTTATGCGGACATTGAAGCTAAGGCAACCATTACAGGTAATGATGTTTTAGTAGAGGTAGATGTTAATGCTTATGCTTCATACGAAGGTGCGAGATTGCATGTAGCTATACTTGATGATGAATACGCTGCAGGTAGTGCAGCAGACCAGTTTACTAATGGAGAAACAGAGTTTCATCATGTAATGCGAAAAATGATCCCAACGGCTGATGGAGCCTTGGTTAATTTAGAAGGTGGACAAATGTTTAGTAGCTCAGAAATGTATACTACCTCGGAAGTGCCTAGCGGATTCCCTGCTCAAGGTTCGTTCGAGACTCATATAGGTTCAGAAAGAGAAGTGGTTGTTTTCTTACAGGATGCTAATGGAGGAATTATTAATGCGGCTATTGCCGAATTTACTATTTCGGATGTAGATGAGTTAGCTGGTAAGCCATTTAATGTATTTCCAAACCCAACAAGTGGAGAAATCACCATTGATTTATTGGAAAACGAACAAGCATTTTTTACACTATACACAGTAAATGGTCAAACGTTGAAGACTGGAAACTTACAAGGGAAGTCAACTCTCGATTTGTCTAATTATGAAAGTGGATTCTATTTGATTTCACTAAGAGATACAGAAGGAAATTTGGCTGTAAGCAAAGTACAAGTAATCAAATAAAAAAGCGGAGAAAAAATTATGCAGAGGCTGAAATGTAAATCAGCCTCTTTTTTTATGCCTTGCAAGCACTTTAGCATTTAAATAGTTAGACTATTTTTACTGGCATGATTGCTCCAGCAATGAGGAAAATAGTGCACATCGATATGGATGCTTTTTATGCCTCTGTCGAACAAAGAGATAATCCAGCCCTACGTGGGAAGCCTATTGCCGTAGGTGGTGGTGAAAACCGTGGAGTAACGACTACAGCAAGCTATGAAGCAAGGAAATTTGGCGTGCGTTCGGCCATGCCAGGATATATGGCAAAAAAGCTTTGTCCCCAACTTATTTTTGTGCCTCCCAGATTTAAAATATATCAAGAAATTTCTAGGCAGGTGCGTTCTATTTTTCAAGAGTATACCGATCTCATCGAACCACTTTCGCTAGATGAAGCCTTTTTGGATGTAAGTAACAATAAGCATAATATTCCTTATGGCATGGAAGTGGCTAAGCAGATTATGCAAAGGGTTTATGCAGAAACACAACTAACTTGTTCTGCTGGAGTTTCTTATTGTAAGTTTTTGGCCAAGGTTGCTTCAGGTTTTAAAAAACCAAATGGTTTGACGGTCATCCGTCCAGACCAAGCAGAAGCTTTTTTAGAAAAATTAGCCATTGGGGATTTTTTTGGAGTAGGAAAAGTAACTGCAGCAAAAATGCGCAATTTGGGTATCCATACTGGGGCTGATTTAAAACAGTTTAGTAAGTTAGATTTAGCTAGACATTTTGGAAAATCAGGTAGGTTCTATTTTGATATAGTTAGAGGTAAAGATGATAGGCCTGTAAATGCATCACGGGTTCGTAAATCGGTAGGCATCGAACGTACCCTCGAGGAAGATTTAGCATCGATGGACGACATTGAACCTATACTTATAAACCTCATCGATAAATTTTATTTGCGACTACAAAAGGTAGATAACTTCGGCAGAACGATCAGTTTAAAGTTAAAAACGAGTGATTTTCAAATCATAAACCGCAGTGTCTCTAAAGATTATTTTATTAAAACTAAAGAAGAGATTAGCCGACTTTCACTTATCTTATTGGAAGAAAACCTAGATAGTTTTGATTCGATAAGACTGATAGGACTTACTGCATCTAATTTAGAAAAAGAGCAGGAAATGCTTCAAAATCAACAATTGGAATTGGATTTAAAAGAGTTAAAAAATGAAGAAGAAGAATAGACGAGCTGCAGCTTAATCTTTTCGGATTATTATTTGCATCTTAATCCATGATATGGCTTATAAACGATATAAAGCGGCATGGCTCAATAAGTACCCGGCTATAGAAGACCTAAGAATAAAGGCTCAGAAAAGGATACCAAATGTAGCGTGGCAATATTTGGAAACAGGTACTGGACAAGAACTGTGTTTACGACGCAATCAAGCCAAGTTAAATCAATATACCCTGACCCCACAATTTTGTAAAGGGCCCTTGCATCCAGAAACTAAGGTGCATTTATTCGGCTCCAACTATGATTTTCCGTTTGGCATAGCACCTATAGGATTATCTGGACTTATTTGGCCTCGTTCAGAGTGTTTTTTGGCCGAAACAGCCCAACGAAATAACATTCCTTATACTTTGAGTACTGTAGCTACTGAAACTCCAGAAATGGTGGCAGACTACATCTCTTCGCCAAATGCTTGGTTTCAGCTGTATCCGCCCAAACTAGAAAAAGACAAAAAAGATATATTGAGACGTGTGTGGAATGCTGGATTTAGAACATTATTAGTGACGGCTGATGTACCGACTCCGAGTCGACGAGAAAGGGCCATCAGAGCTGGTTTTTCTCGATCTCCGAGCATTACACCATCTTTTGTTTGGCAAGGAGTTAAACGCCCGCAATGGAGTATTGCTACTTTGAAAAATGGCTTACCTAAACTCAAAACCATTGCACCTTATGCAAGTGGTGCTGATGGTGAATCAGTAGCTAACTATTTAAAAGAAAATATGCGAGGAAGCCTGACATGGGAGTATTGTAAAATATTGCGGGAAGAGTGGAAAGGAAATTTAGTCCTTAAAGGGATTATGGATAAACAAGATGCAATCAAAGCGGCGTCCTTAGGATTTGATGGAATACTGGTTTCAAATCATGGTGGTCGCCAATTTGATGGTGCACCTGCGGCCATCGAAGTTTTGGCAGATATTCGAAAAGTAGTGCCTTCTGATGTGAAAATATTGTTTGATAGTGGTGTTAGAAGTGGTTTAGATGTTTTAAAAGCAATAAGTTTAGGCGCTGATTTTGTATTGCTAGGTCGTGCTTTTATGTATGGCTTAGCTGGACTTGGAGTATTCGGCGGTGACCATGTGATAGAAATTTTAAGGCAAGATTTATTAAACAATATGACTCAGTTAGGCATCGAATCATTGAATGCATTAAAACTAATTGATTAAATCTAAAGACAATTATGAAAGACAGGAGACAATTTATGCAGATGACCACCGCTGCTGTGGCTGGTAGTTTATTATTACCCCAATGGGCTTGCCATTCCTCTGGAAAATTGTCAAATGTTGATATGGATGGATTGACATCGTTTGGTATACAGCTCTATACATTAAAAGATATATTGCCCACTGATCCTAAAGCTGTGATTAAGCAATTAGTTGATTTTGGTTATACGCAAATAGAAGGGTATGAAGGGCCGCAAGGCTTGTATTGGGGAATGGGCCATTCGGACTTTAAACGATTTTTAGATGATATAGGTATGTCCATGCCTGCAGCACACTGCAATATTTATGAGGATTTTGAACAAAAAGTAATCGAGGCTGCCTCTATAAATGTAGAATATCTTGTTTGTCCCTGGGTCGGTCCTCAGAAGAGTGTAGATGGCTGGGCTGAAATTTGTAAGTTATTTAATAAATGTGGTGCTATTTGCAAGAAACATGGAATCAAGTTTGCCTACCATAATCACGCCTATACTTTTAAGGCTTTTACCGGAATGATCCCGATTGATTACTTGATGGAGCATACGGATCCTGAATTAGTACATCATGAAATGGACATTTATTGGGTGGTGACGGGCGGCGCGGATCCTGTAGATTATCTGACTAAATACAGCGGACGCTTTAGATTGTGTCATATAAAAGATCGAATGGTCGACGCTGGAGATGAGCAACATGCTTCTTGTGATTTAGGTACGGGCATGATTGATTTTCCTCAAGTATTAAAGGTGGCAAAGGAGCAAGGAATGAAATATTTTTTGATGGAACAAGAGAGGTATGATCATTCTTCGCCGATAAAATCTGCTGAAATTGGCGCAAGTTATTTAAAGGGTTTGAGGTTTAATTGATTCTCATTTATAAGTCATCTAATATTGCAAAAATGCTTATAAAACTTTATGGAGATTATTGTAATTAAGGAGTCTATTATACAGGTAGATGTAGAAGTTATTGTAAATCCCGCGAATGCACAACTGCTTAAAGGTGGAGGATTATCAGGAGTTATCCATAAAGCTGCCGGTCACGAATTATTAGAATATCTAACACATTGGAAACAAGAAAACAAAACTCCATTTTTAGATGTCGGAGAACTTGTACTCAGTCCTTCGTTTAATTTGACAACTAAAAAAATCATACATACAGTTGGTCCAATTTGGAACAATGGAACGAAAGGGGAAAAAGAAGTTTTGTACAAGTGTTACCAAAACTGCTTACAATTAGCTGAAGAAAACCAGTTGAGATCTATAGCCTTTCCAAACATAAGTACTGGTATTTATGGTTTTCCGCCATCGCTGGCAGCTCCTATTGCCATTAGTGCTGTAAAATCATTTGCTGCGCAAGCCATCAAAAAAGTTGTTTTTACTTGTTTTGATGAGGAAAACTATACCATATATCGCACACTTTTGAGTTAGTTAGAACTCGTCGGTTTCTGGTGTTTAAATTTAGGAACAAAATGATTTAAATAAATAATCATACCTATATAAGTGATCATAAGTGTAGGAACACTAGTGTTAAAACCTAAGTCAAATGCCGGTATATTAAAGAGTTCTCTAAAAGACGTGGTAGCGATA
Source organism: Saprospiraceae bacterium (assembly GCA_020631235.1). Taxonomy (GTDB): domain Bacteria; phylum Bacteroidota; class Bacteroidia; order Chitinophagales; family Saprospiraceae; genus JAHDDO01. The sequence goes on from JAHDHQ010000008.1 coordinate 112,515, forward strand.
GAAAGCATAAATACAATTCCAAAGACAAACAAACCAATGATAGCAGCCTTGTTTTTTATGCTTCTTTGAACACCATTTTTACCCTCCTGTCGGAAAAAATAAAAAAGTAGCCCTACAATAGCTATAGCTTCGATGCCAATAGCTTGGTATACATTGGTAGCATAATTACCTAAACCAATGGCTTCGCTTTCTAAGCCGAAAATATGATGGGGATGACCTGAAAAGAAATCCAAAACAAAATGACCAAGCACTAAAGCAGAGCCAATCAAACCAATTTTGGTTTCTTTAAAAATCAACTTGCCAATGAAGAAAATGATGATTAGCCATGCAATAAGCGGAATTAGATCATGGCTATACAACATGTTTACAGCCATGTTGCTAACCGTTGTGTCGAAAACATCATCTGGAGTTGTTCTTTCTAAGCCTAAATAATGGAATATAAACCATAATAAGTCTTGTAACTGAGAGGCAAATAAGAAATAGAGCAAGGTACCTTTTGGGTATTTTTGATAAGCAACTAAAGCGGTGGCATAGTGTCCTGCAAGCATAAGCGTATTTTTACTTTAAATATTAAAGCAAAAATAAAATTATACTTTATAATCTAAAGTAAAAATGAAAAATAAACTCAAATTTCGTTTGAAATGGGAGATAGCTCATTTGATGATAGATAACTAAATGAGGCTTAATTTTTTGGTCAGGCACTTATAGAATCTACAGAAAAGGTTAGATTGACCATGGTTTTAACTGGAAACATCTGGTAATTTAGTAATGCTAATAAAAGAAGTTGATGGCAATGCTTTCTATTTATTAAACTAGCCATATTATAAGGAAATTGCGCAGAATACTTATTGAAAGTAACCAATTGTTTAAAATTATGAAAGAGTGCTACTTAAGCCATTAAATTTGACATAAAGATTAACACAATCAGGACTCATCCAATCATCTTAAGCCTTTTAGTTATCCTTGGTTTTTTTAAAGCCAAAAGTAATGCCCAAGATCTACATAATTTAGAATTTAAATCATTCGGAATTGAGGAAGGCCTTTCTCAAAATACAGTTTATGATATTACTGAATGTGATCAAGGGTTTTTGTGGCTAGCAACCATAGATGGCCTTAATCGATTTGATGGTAAATCATTTAAAAAATTTAAAAGTAATGTAAGTGATCATGCTAAAGTAGGTTCAGTTTTCACCAGAGTAGAAAATCTTGACCCACACACTCTATTGCTTGGATCACCCAATGGTCTGATCTGCTTTGATTTAAAACGACTCGTTTTTAAATCATTCAATGAAGTTTTTGAGCGTTTACCATTTGATAATACAGGTACGGTACATGATCTTTACATAGCTAGTAATGGCAAAATATACCTTAGCCAAAATAATTTTTTTTATGTTATTGATACGAATCAAGACCTAGTAATTAAAGAAGAACTAAAGTCTCCAATTTGGCATTTTACAGACGATAAGCAGGGTAATGTTTATGGGCATTCTAACCATGAAATATTTTTACTTTCTCGTTCAAAAATGGTCCACCAAGTGATTCATTGGGGAGATATTCGTCAAAGAGAAATAAAGGATGTAACATTTTCTGAGCTGGGTAATTTCATGGCCATTAAAGAGACAGCCATTCTGGCTTTTGATTTAAAAAATGACACCCTTTTTGTGCGATCAACAGAAATACCCTTGAAGGCTTCTTTTTCAAGTTTGCAAGTAACTAGAAAAGAATCCTTATGGATTGGTACTCGAGATAAAGGGGTTTTTAAGTATGATATAAAATCTAAGCAATTACTAAGTAGTCTCAAAGGATTGAATAATCGTTTAGCTTCACAGTTTATTTTGTGTATCTATGAATCCGTCCGTGGTACTACCCACATAGGTACGAGTGGCGGAGGATTTGGTATTCATTTAAATGAGTCACAATATATAAAGCATGTAAGACCTGGTAACAACATGGATAATAGTTCTGTTGACAATATGGTTTTTGGTTTGTCATACGCTGAAGATGGATCGATATTATTTGGAGGGCTAAATTCGGGTCTTAAGATGTATAATCCTACATCAAGTGAGATGCATCATTATCAAACGGATCATCTTCCTAAAGAAGCCATGAACATGTACGATTTTGAATGTTTAAATGATGAAGTTTACATTGCTTCGTGGTATGGATTATTAAAACTTGATCATGAAAAGCAATTGGTTGACCTGGAATCTAACAAAGAAAACATTGACAGATTATATTGTCTCCTTAAGCTTAACGAAAACGAACTCTTGCTCGGTGGTGAAAGTGGATTGTTTATTTATAATCTAAAATCCCAAGCTTACAAACAAGCACCTAAACAAGATTCAAATCTCCAAATGTCTGATCTTATTATTCGATTTATGGATCGCTTAGATAGTCAGAACATATTATTAGCGACCACTAATCATAGTTTAGTTGTATACAATGTTAGCACCAAACAACTTAAGGATTTTGAAGAATTAAAATCCTTTTCTAGTTCAGCAAGGCATTTTTTTATAGATGATGATCAGATTTTCTTAGCTACTGACAATGGTCTTTTATTATTGGACAGGTCTTTTAAGATTAAGCGACATTGGACTAAAAAAGAAGACTTAGCTAATGCGTTTATTTACGCTGTACTAAAAGATGAAAACGGCTACGTGTGGGTATCCACTAATTATGGAATTTCAAGAATAGATCTTTCAAATGATCGAGTCATTAACTTTAATAAATTGGATGGATTGCAAGATTACGAATTTAACACTGCTTCGGCTCTCCAATTTCCAGAAAACAAACTGGCCTTCGGAGGAGTCAATGGGTTTAATATTATCGACACAAAGAAGTTTTATGCCGAGCAATCTATAAGCTCACCCAACTTAAATGAAGTGTACATAAATCAGGTAAAGTACCCTGTGCATCGTGTAGAACCCAACCAATCGATAGCGCTTCCCTATGATTCGAATTATCTAAATTTCTATTTTAACAACACAGATCATTGGACTAAAAAACCGGAATATTGGTACAGCTTATCGGGTTTAGATACAACTTGGATATCGAATGGTCATAATACACATGTAAATTATTCAAAGCTAGCTCCGGGTAAATACGTTTTTTTACTTAAAACAGCAATTAATGGATCATATAGTGAACCTGTGGAAGCCCTAAGCATAATTATCCACCCTGCATTTTGGCAAACTAAAGTGTTTAAGTTATGCTTTTTAATACTAGGTCTACTCATGATCTATGCGGGATATCGTTTTTTCCTCAACAAAAAAACGAAACAATTTAAAAATGAAAAACGGATTCGAGATTTAGAAGCTAAAATGATGAAGTATAAGATGAATCCTCATTTTATCTTTAATACACTCAATGCTTTAAAGCATCATGCTCTATTTAAACCAAAACAAGAAACGGCAGAATATGTCACTGAATTCTCCGAACTCATACGTGGAATCCTAGACTATAGCGACAAAGAAACTATTTCACTGGCTAAAGATATACGCTGGACAGAAAGATATATACACACAGAAAACAAACGCTTATCCAATCAGGTAAAATATGATGTTAAGGTGGATCCCAATCTAAATATTCATTCGATTAAGGTTCCTCCATTTTTATTACAAGCGTTTATAGAGGAAGTTATCTGGCAAAGGCTAGTGCACAATAAAGATAGATTGGAACTCACAATCATGTATAAAAAGAACGAGCTTGGATTCGAGATAATTATAGAAGATAATGGATCAAATCTCCCAACAAACATCAGCGAAACAAAATACAATGGACTGGCGCTTGCCTATGAAAGAATACGTCATTTTAATAAAATTAAGAATGGATATTCCATCAATGTGGATGATCAAATTTCAGATGTTCACAACATTGACATAAATAGAAAAATCATCCGATTTTTAAATCATAACTAAGTTTTATCATGCTTATTAAACCAAATGCTCATTCATATCTGCTGGATAATTAGTCACTATACATTATATCCTTTTCTTCCCTTAAGTTCGAACCAGCATCATGCGAGTTGTAATTCATTAAAATCAATTAACTTAAAAGCTATGAAATATCTTATCATCACTAGTCTACTTTCCGTGCTTACCATTTCCTCGTGCTTCGCCCAACAATTAGACCGTTCCTTAATTGCATCGACCGGGTTTTATAATCAGGAGGGAAATGTAAAGCTGCATTTTGCCATAGGAGAAACAGCAATTTCCAGACATCAAAATGACATCGTTTTAACGGAAGGGTTTTATCAAGATGCTAGAAAAATGCCCTCTTCAGTAATCACTAATCAGCTATCTGTGGAGACCAGTCTATATCCTAATCCTGCCACTCATAAGATTGTAATAGACATAGAAGCGGAGGAAAAACACAATGTAGAAGTGTATAATTCACTCGGCCAGGTGGTTCTTCATCCACATAGTTTTGTTGGTCAATGTGACCTTAATATTTCGACATGGCCACTTGGTCAATACTTTATTAAAATTTCAAATAGTCATGGTAGATCCAACATTCATACCTTCATCAAGGTATAAACTAATAATCTAGCTACATCTATTTTCGAATAATTGTAATTTAGATAAAGTACATAACTAAATGTCACATAACCAGTGGTTCTAACAATAATCCTATGAAGACTATACTCATTGATGATGAAATGAATAGCTTAGAAATTATGGAATATGATCTCAAGCAATTAAATGAAAACATTGAAGTTGTTGCTGCATGTACCAATCCAGTAGAAGGTTTAAAGGCGATCAACAATCTGAAACCAGAGCTAATCATGTTAGACATTGAAATGCCTAATTTAAATGGATTTGAGCTACTGGATTTGTTGCCAAACTTGGATCACTATAAAATTATTTTTGTAACTGCGTATAACCAGTATGCCATCAAAGCATTCCAATATTTAGCCATAGATTATCTTTTAAAACCAGTGACTAAGGAAGCATTAAGCATGGCTATAAATTTAGCAAAAAGGACGTCTAGAAGACTGGATAAGAATGAGTTAGATATCCTAAAATCTAGTGTTTCTTCACATGAAAGAAATACTGAAATGTTAGTTGTTTCTACAAGCGACGGGTACAAACAAATGAAAATAAAGGATATCGTCAGGTGCCAATCAACAAGCAACTACACCGAGATTTACTTAAAGGATGAACCAAAAATATTAATCTCCAAGACCTTAAAGTATTTTGATGAAATGTTAGTCCCAATGGGTTTTCTGAGAGTACATCAATCACACCTCATTCAAGCCGACTGCATTGACAGTTACCATAAAAATGATGGTGGCTTTATAAAAATGAAAGATGGAGCAACAATCAGTGTTTCTAGGGCAAAAAAGAATTTTGTTCAAGACTATTTTAAGCATTTGAGTATTAATCAATAAACTGATCTTTCTTCAATTTGGGCAATTTTAAAACTACTTTGGTGCCTTCTTTACCTTGATCTTTTTTATGCAAAATGGTATAAGTAAAGGCTTCATCGTAAAAGGTTCGTATCGCTTGTAGCCTTTCGTCTGTTATCCTTGTCCCCAAGGAAATATGACTTGACTTCGGGGACAAAGAATCCTTGGGGAAGCCGACTCCATTATCATCTATTTCGCAAATAATATAATTCGATTCGCTATCAATATAATTGATTTCGAGACGTCGTTCTCCTTTTGTTTTTTTTGATAAACCATGCCATATTGCATTTTCTACGAAAGGCTGGATGAGCATAGGAGGTATCAGAATGGAAGAAAAATCAGCTGTCAAATCATAATTTACAGTGTAATGTAGACTATTCCCTAAACGCTTGTTTTCAAGTGCGCAATAGTGTTTAATCCATTGAATATTATCGCTGAGCGGGATCATCTCTTTGCTAGAATTTTCGAGTACTTTTCTAATAAGCACTGAAAACTCACTGAGATAATCTATGGCTGCTTGTTGATCATTCCGAATAAAAAATGATTTAATAGAGTTTAAGCTATTAAAAATAAAATGAGGATTCATTTGCGATCGCAACATCTCCATTTGGGATTTGGAAAGCGCTATTTCTTTAGTTCTTTCAATGTTTACAAGCTGTTCCTCTTTCATTTTTTTCCATCGTTTAAAACGTATAAAAAAGTAAAGGCTGACAAGACTTATCAGGATGATTACAGCTAATAATATAAGTTGGTTTCTATTTGACTTTGAATTTAAAAGTATACTTTCCTTTTCCAATTTATGGATGCGTGCTGCGCTTTCTTCTGCTTCTTTAGATTTCATTTCTCCATATTCCACCACACCATTTAAGCTATCTCTGATACTATTGGCCTCTTCCATGAGTTCTAGTGAGGCTTTATATTTTCCTTGCTGTTTGAGTAAGGATGATTTATGTTCTATGATATCAGCAAGGAGGGCTGAGTTTGGTCGCGCAAATTGTAAAGCTTGATGTATAAACAGCATAGCAGAATCTATATTTTCTTGTGCTATTATTTGCGATTTGTTCAGATAAGCATATGATTTTAATTTTATGTTCTCATGCAGTTTGGCGACCCGAATACTTTTATCGATGTATAGATTTGCAGAATCCAAGACATTGAGTTTATTATAGGCCTTGGCTAAAAACATGAAAGCGGGTCCTATCTCAGACTCTGAGTTATGAGCTTTATCTTCTAGAAGAGTAAGCTTTGCATACTTAATAGTAGAGTCTATCTGGTTTTCTGTTTCATAGAAAGCACATAAGTTTAGGTACATATAGGATATGTTGTCCTGACAATCGAATGTTGTCTTTGTGGCAATCGCGTCTTTGATATGTCTGGCTGTTTCTTCTTCATTGCCAAATGATTTATACAATTTGGCGATGTTGTGTGTCATGGTTGCCATTTGACAATAATCTTCCAGGTTTTCATAGATTCTTTGAGATTTTTTAAAATAATCTAATGATTCTAATTCTCTCCCTTCATATAAAATACCTATTCCAAAAAGATTGTATAATCTGGCAAGTTCTGATGAGCCCAGTGAAGTATCTATAACCGATAATCCTTTTTGAGCATAATATTTTACCGAATCATATCTTGATAAAGTGACCAGGTTAATATTTCCATGGATAATGTAAGATCTAACTACAGATAAGGTGTCATGGTTTTTTTGTCCAATGTTGGATAAAATAGAAGCATATTTAAAGGATTTATCTACTTCTCCTCTAGGTAATTGGATGGCTAAATCCCATGCATTCTTTAACACACAACTGTCCGTATTGCATGGGAACTCTAAGCCCTTTAAAGCGGTAGTATCAGATGAGAATCCAAACCCATAAACTCCAAAAGTGCTTAAGCAAAATAGGAAAACGTAAGCAAACTTCATAAAATATAAATGTAGGGTTTTTACGTGAATTCACCGTGTACAAATGGTGTCATCTTGCATTTACTCATCCTTGTTTTTGAGACTAAACCTGCAATATAAATGATCCAACTGTGGGTTAAAATCCACATTCCAGATAAAGACTACATTAAAATGTTTAACAAACTAGCCGAATCCTAAATTAAACTGACCACTTAATCATCCTACCGAATAAAATTGCCTACTCAGTGATAAGTTTGAGGTATTCATTTAAAGTAATAGCTGATCAAGCTAAATAAAAATTTTAACCTTAAAAATCATACCTATCATGAAGCATTTAGTCACCATTTTGATCATTTTGATGAGTTGGAATATTTCAGCACAGATTGCACCTCAAGGTTTTAATTACCAAGGAGTTGCCAGAGATGTAGATAATCAAGCCTTCGTTAATCAGTCGATAAGCATTCAAATATCTTTAGTGGATTATGTAGAAGGGCTTACTGCTTATGTGGAGCGTCATGAAGTCACTACTTCTGATTTAGGAGTATTCAGTTTGGTTATTGGTGAAGGTGATGTGATGGAAGGAGATTTTTCTAATATAGATTGGGGAGCAGGCGAATTTTATATCAGAACAGAGATAGATATAGATGGCGGAACTGATTTTGTTTTAGTGGGAGAAAGTAAATTATTTGCGGTTCCCTATGCTCTTTACGCCATTAATGGACAAGCAGGACCGACGGGACCAGAAGGACCGCAAGGGATACAAGGCGAACCAGGCCCAGTAGGACCACAAGGAGAACAAGGATTAACAGGTCCGCAAGGAGAAACCGGACCAATTGGTCCACAAGGTGTTCCAGGTCCCGAAGGGCCTAAAGGAGATCAAGGAACAGGCATTAATGTTGTCGGATCAGTCGCTGATGTTAGTGAACTACCCACTATGGGATCTATTGGTGACTTGTATATAAGTCAAGACGATGGTCATGGTCACGTTTGGAATGGGACAGGTTTTGATGATATAGGTGAAATTAAAGGACCCAAAGGAGATGCAGGTCCCAAAGGGGACGAAGGCGAACAAGGGCCTCAAGGTCCGCAAGGAGAAATAGGTAGTCAAGGCCCAAAAGGTGACAAAGGCGATCAAGGTGAGCCAGGTATTCAAGGCATCCAAGGTCCACAAGGCCTACAAGGAGAGGCTGGAATTGCAGGTGAAATGGGAATACAAGGAGAGCAAGGAGAGAAAGGAGAAACAGGTGATCCAGGTCCACAAGGCGAACCAGGACCTATCGGCCCTCAAGGACCAGCAGGATCGTATGTAGAAGGTGCAGGTATCGACATCACAGGAAATGTCATCGCAGCAAACGATATATCTGATAGTAATGAAATACAATCTTTACAACTAAGCGGCACAACATTAAGTTTGTCAGACGGTGGAACTGTTGATCTTGCTGAATTAAGCAATGGATTAGCATTACCTTTTTATGGGGAAAATGATGAAAATGAAACTGCTTTTCATATTCATAGCGATGCGGGTCCAAATAATTATACACTTGCTGGGACCAGCGGGATAGAAATCGACGAAATAGAGATCAGTACAGCAGGTGTTATGGGAGCTAGTGCCCACGGCCACGGAATATTAGGCGTTTCTACGCATGATGAAAGTGCAGGAATTATGGGCGTAGCTGATGAAGATATGAGTAAGGGAGTTATTGGCTCTAGTGTACATGGTGTTGGGGCTCATTTCTTTACCTCGGAAATAGGTGTTGCTGCCTTGACAACAGGTACAGGTAAAGTGGGATTTGGTACTACTAACCCTTTAGAAAAAGTCGAAATTCAAGACAGTGATAACACGACGCTTTCTCTGAATGGTATACAAAGCAATGGACAAGCAAATCTTACATTTAAAGGATCTTTAGAAAGTGGGATATTACAATCTTATGGAATCTCTTCGAATTTCGAAAATGCCGAAGAAAGTAGCTTTTCCATCAAACATCAGGAACAGGCGATAGGTATTGACAATGAAAACGATTTATACACCATTTCTGGATTTGACACTGGAGTCGGTGGGCCTCATATTTTTAATCATCGATGGAATGGTTTTGCTTATATGGATCGAATTCTAGCTATAGAAGGAAGAGAGGATAATTATACAAATCTACAATTTTACCCCAGTAACCATGACGGCATAGCAAGGATAATGAATTGGGAGTCAAGCTACAATATAGAAGACGAAATCCATGAAATGTCATTGTCCAATGTATCCTATGATACGACTTCAGGGATACCTTATTACGAACCGATAGATATGTATTCGGCTAAACGGTATCCAGCTGGTAATCAACATGATTTTACTGGAAGAGTAAGCATTAATGGCAATGACAACGAATTTGCATCTGGAGCAGCATTTGACCTAGAATTTAAGCATGAAAGTGCAAAACATTCTATTGCCTATGAGACCTATAAAAATGGAGATAACAAACCTATTCATACTATAGGAGAGTTTATTGTGAACAATGATGCGGGAGGTGCCTACTACAATGGACTCTATCAAGTAATATCAGATCCCACCGCATCTAGTTCAGGTATAGGCGGTATTCATTGGCATCATGGAAATATGCAAACAAATTCTATAATGGTTACCGACTATGCATTTTCGGAAGACAGCGGTAATGATGCAAAAATAAACGTCCTGTGCGAAGAGGGTAGTTTTTTTGCAGGACTCCACATTGATAATAATTCAGACCTCATAGCATCTGCATTAATTCACAATGAATCAGGAAATGCTATCGAAACTTTGGGGAACTTGGTCGTAACATCGAATAATGCTTCAAGTCAGGACCCAATCATATCCATCAACAGCAATAGTAGTGTCGGCGCAAAAATGAGCTTTAATAATAATATTAATCAAGCACATTGGAATATAAACACTGGCATGCTTGACGGGTTGGATGGTTCTAATGCATCATATGTAGATTTTCGTTTTGAAAACAATAGTGTAGAAAGGACAACCTTAAGCCTTTTGGGTAATGGAAATGTAGGCGTCGGAGTGATTGACCCAGTGGAGCGATTGGAAGTAAATGGTGGTGCTCGAATCAATAATTTAATAAGATTTGGTATAGCCGGATCAAGTAATTTGCCTAATGTTGGTCATCTAAATGGAACTACAACTAGAAGCTTAGTATTAAACTCAGGTGGAGCAGGAATCTCGCAAAATATTGTAATGCTAGATTCAGGAAACACAAGTAATAACGGATTGCAACCTTTTGGTTCTGTGAATTTAGGTACGTCGGTAAATCGATGGAACACCATTTGGTCTAAAAATCCACTTAACAGTTCTTCAGACAAAAAACTCAAAAAGAACATACAACCCATCACGAGCTCTCTAGAAAAAGTGTTGCAAATGAAACCTGTTTCCTATCAATGGAAAGAAGGAAATGATCAAAGCATACATATAGGATTCATAGCCCAAGAAATGGAAACAATAATTCCAGAAATAGTGCAGGCACCAAAACAAACTAAAAATATATCAGGAGAAATGGAAGAATCCTATTACTCCATGTCTTACAGTGAACTCATACCTGTTCTAACTCAAGCTATCCAGGAGCTCAATGAAGAAATATTGTTGCTCAAAGAAGAACTAGCTAAAAAATAAAAAAACTCGAATCGAAAATTTATAAAAATAAAAACATACCATTATGAACCTTGCTAATAGCTTTTTACTCATTGCGAGCATTATACTTATAGCTTGTACAACAAACAATCATCAAGCATCAGATGACAGAAATGATTTTTTGCGACTAGATAATCAAGTGTATACGATAAATAGCTATACAGCCACACCGGATGTTATTAATGGTACCGACAATTGGACGATGACCTTTTTTGCAGACGACGAGGAGAATAGCGAAACGATCATTACAGGGGCTGTTTTTTATAACCCTGAGTTGGATGGTGCACACTTTCATGTTTCTTTAAATAGTTCAGGGAGTCTTAAGCATTATGTTTCTATCTGTGATCCTGATGCACCTGATTATGAAGCATATTTAATAAATCCAAATTTAAGATTGTCAATCAACGACTCTTTTGTGGATGAGACCTTCGAGGTTTGTTATGTAAATGCTCAGGGTCATCTTGAAGGTCCCTTTGAAGCCGTATTAAGTATAAATCATTAAGTCATAAATAAACCTATTACCGCAAAGTAAATTCAATGGATATGAAACCTATATTTCGTTCGCTATTTTGCCTTTTCTTTTTAATCATTTTTGCCGTGATTGATGGTATAAGTCAAGATGATTGCCCAATGCAAGTGGGAACCAATTTTGACATTATCGGTGCTTGTGGAGTTCACAAAGATTTAAAGATATCCTCCACATCATTTTTTACTCGTAATGAAATATACTTAGAAGATGGCAATGATTGGGATTCTGGTTTAGCAGAAACAATGGATCAAGATGAGGCAGGTTATCCTTTGGAGGTTCCTTTTAGCCATCCAGTTACAGGAGAAAATCAAATAGTGGCATTTACTGTCGGTGGATACCAACAAAATTACGAACCTGGAGACTACGTGATGCTATATGATGGAGAAGGTAGCTTTCAATTCGCTAATTGGACGGATCAAACGGTGACTTTAGTCGAACCAGGAAGAATAGAATTTACTATTAATGGTGTGGACGAAAACGGCATCCATATCGAAATGATGAGCTCTGTATTAGGAAATCATGTGAGCAATATTAGGATAGTTAGAACCATCTATGAAGACGATTACGAATCAAATCCTTTTCTTCCACAATTTGAGGAAAAAGCAGAGCCATTTGTAGCTTACCGATTTATGGATTGGATGTATACAAATCACACGACAGTCAGCGAATGGGAAGATAGAACTAAACCCAATTTTCATACTCAAGAAGATGATCAAAAAGGAGCATCATGGGAGTTGATCATAGAATTATGCAACCATTTTGACATAGACCCTTGGATAAATGTTCCACATGAAGCAAATACTGAATACATTGATTCGATGGCCAGCTTATTTTACAACGAACTAGATACTAATCTGACCATTTATTTAGAATATTCTAATGAATGTTGGAATTGGATTTTCGAACAGACATACTGGCTAGATAGCGTACCTCCGTTTGCAGGCAACATTGGCAGAAATTATGGCTATTATGCTAATCAAGTATTTACACGATGGGATAGTATTTTTAGTGGCCAAGAAAATCGCACAAAAATGGTTTTAGCCGGGCATGATTATTTTGTGTTAGATGCCCTAGATTATACAGATGAAGAAGCTACCACTCACTTGGTTGATCTTGTTTCTTACCCTGGTTATGTTGCGCTAAATGAGGATAATTACGATACATTAAACGCTTATGGCAGCAATGCCACTGCCGAACAGGTCTTAGCCATGCTAAACGAAAATAAAAGCACTGATTTTTATTGGATGAATGAATTTAAAACGATTGTTTCTGATGTATATGAAAAAGATTTTGTGATGTATGAGGGTGGTCAACACATTACACCTGAATGGTTTGGACTAGATACATCTTATAATCAAGCATTGTATGATGCACAGGTGCATCCGGGTATGTATTCGTTTTATCAAGACATGCTTCATTACTACAAGGACACTTTAGGTGTTACTTTGTTTATGAATTTTACATTAAGTTCCTTGCAAGAAAATCCGTTTGGAAGTTGGGGATTACTGGATAACATTTTCTTGGAATCTCCATGGCCAGTAAAATATCAAGCAGTTATTGACTTTATCGATAACTGTGGACCAGTAGTGGATGCTCATATCGAAGCAGACACGTCAGACATAACCATCAGCCCTAATCCTACAGAAGATTATTTCTATATAAATGGCTTGTTAGGAAACTATACGATCCATATTATAGATGCTGCAGGCAACATTTACCAAAACTTAACAAACTCTGCTTCTACCATAGGAGTTAACATAGATACATTACCTGCAGGAATGTATTTTGTAGTCATCCAACACAATGACCATTCGGCTGTTTGTACGCAAAAGATCATCAAAATGTAAGATCTAAACCGATAAAATTATAAATACAAATACACACATTTGTAAGCCTACATTTGGCATCGTTTTCTCGTTGATAAATACGTAAATATTTGTATTTGAGAAATTATTGAATCATAATACATTAAAATATTTTATAATATAATTATTATATAATATCTTCACGTGCATTGCTTTCCCGCACAGTAGTTTAAGAGTCATTAGCTCAGTTGGTTTAGAGCGCTGCCTTGACAGGGCAGAGGTCACTGGTTCGAGTCCAGTATGACTCACTTGTTTCAATAAAAAAGTTTAGAAAACATGCTACAAAAGTTAAGTTGTATATTATTCTTTTCTCTATCCTTTTGTTTTATAAATACATCCTTCGGGCAACAAGTTATTCGTTGCAACACGGATCACTATATGGCTGAGTACTTACAAGATCAAAAAAGGGCCAATGAGTTTCATAAGAAACAAAAAGAAATTAGAGAAAAGGTTGATTTTAACCAAAGAATAGCTTGTTCTGAAACAATAATAATACCTGTGGCCGTCCATTTTTATGGTGATGTAGATGATAGTGATATGCAATGTTTAGAAGATGTTGTAGAAGCACAAATTGCAGTTCTAAACGAAGACTTTTCGGCTACCAATGCAGATATTTCTGAGTATGACGAGTTTTCTGATAATTGTCCAGATGATTTCCCGGCATCAGCCTTAGGTACTGGTGCATGCTTAGAATTTTGCCTTGCGCAATACAATCATCCCACTTGCTCGAGTTTAAGTGATGGTGATAAAGCCATTACTATCGGAGAAGAGTCATGGCCTTCTGCACCATGCTGGTCGGGGTATTTAAACTTTTTTGTTACAAATGAAATTGGATTTTTGGGCCAAGCTCCAGTAAATGGTGGCGCGAACCCTGATGGAAATGGTGTACAAGTAGTAGCTAGTTCATTCGGTGGACCTGGTGTTTCCTGTACTTCTGGAACAGGTTTAAACACTGATGGCACCTATAACTTAGGACGGACTGGTACGCACGAATTAGGCCACTATTTTAATTTATTGCATGTTTTTGATGGTTGTAATGATGGAGATAATATTCCAGATACTCCTGATCAAAACTCAGAGAATTTTGGTTGCCCTACCTTAGATATATCGACTTGTGAGACCACAGCAGGAAATACTTGTTCTGAAAATGATTTCTTTTTCAATTTTATGGACTATGTAAATGATGCATGTATGTGGATGTTTACTGAGGATCAATGTCAAGAAATGTTCAACTCCGCGGATCATGATTTATGGGCCGATCACAGCTTAGTTTGTGAGTCACCTGTTGCGCCAGTGGCGAGTTTTACACCGACCGAAGATCAGGAGTTCTGCCCTGATGATGCAGAAATCACATTTAATGATACATCGATTAATGGTCCGAATGAGTGGTCATGGACTTTCTCTGGTCCAGGAGTGAGTCCCACGAGTTCTACATTGCAAAATCCGACAGTAACGTTTACAATTTCTGGAAATTATACTATCAGCCTTACAGCATCTAACGGAGGAGGATCTGATACGCACACAGAAAATATTTATGTGGAAGTCTTGAGTGCAGCAGATCCTACATGCGATAACTGCGAATACGAATTAGTCCTATGGGATAGAAATGAAAGTGGATGGACACCTATTCAAAGTCTTGATTTAACCATTAATGGGGTAACAACCAACTATGATGGACCTACTGCTGGTAATTTAAGTCAAAGCATCCTTTTTGATGTATATCTAAATGATGACATAAATATCGAATGTACACCTGGATCGGGAAGTGATGCGGATGAAATTGCTTGGCGACTGTTTGATGAAGAAGGAAGAGCCATACTTGGTGATGGCGATTCATTTGGCCTGGGACCAGTAAACACTCAAGGTAGTAATGGGCCAGTACTTCTACCACCCGACATTGGACCTAATCTGTATACAGGAAATTGTGATGCTGTGCTCAATTGTGAGGACTATCAGTTAGAAATTACCTTCGATAACTATCCAGAGGAAACCGCATGGTGGATGAAGGATGATTTAGGAAATTTCGAATACCAAAGCAAAGGCTATCAAGGTGAAGGTGGAAACACCATAACTGTAGATATGTGCTTAGTCGAAGGATGCCATGACTTTACTATTATTGATTTTTATGGCGATGGAATTTGCTGTAGTTATGGTAATGGGTCCTACGAAATCACAAAAGTATCTAATGGGTCAGTAGTGGCTTCAGGCGGCGAATTCGATGGTTCTGAAACAACAGAAATATGCGTCGATTTTGGACCATCTTGTGAAACCGTATTGGACTTGAACGGTGATTTGTTAAACCAAACGTATTCGGTTACCGATGAAATTATGAGTAATGGTAAAGTTAAAATGGATACTGTGTGTGTTTTCCAAGCACCAAATGTTATTAGCCTTAATGCTCCGTTCGAGGTGGAACTAGGTGGCGAATTTACAGCTGAAATGGGAGAGTGTGTGGAAGCCATTTCGACCACAGCTAATAGTTTTATTTTGCGAGAAAAAAATGGTGATGTTCTGATAATTAACGGAACGCACCCAGTACAATTGCTAAATACCCAAGGAAAACTAATACGGAACTTAGCACCTCATAAAAAGGATGCTGCACGCACTATCAAGCACTTATGTAAAGGATTGTACTACCTAAGGCATTTGACTTCAGATGGTCATAATATAGAAAAGGTTCTTATCGACTAAGTAAAAGTAGCATACCGTTTTGCCTAAGTAGGCCATGGTTTATTTAGTATATTCGTGAGACAAAATATATGCTTATGAAAAACGGTCTACTCCTATTTTTATCTATTTTTTGTTGGTCCAATGTTGCGATCTCACAATTGGCTAATGGATCTATTTTACAAGAAAATTTAATAGGAACAGATTTGGTTTCAGGTGAGAATATCGATGTATTTGATATCTTGGACAATAACCAATCCGTAGTACTCCATTTTTTTACTAGCTGGTCTTCAAGCGCTTGGAGTTTTCATCAATCTAACATCTTACAAAACCTAGAAACTGAGTATGGTTTAAATGGTTCTGACCAATTACGCATTATAGCTGTAGAAATAGACGATTCAACAAGTGCTGATGATATTAGCAATGGTAATGGAGCCATGAATACGAAAGGGGATTGGACCTCAAATAATGATTTTATTTTTATTGACGATGCAAACTGGGCCAGTATTTTTAATGAGTTCAGTGTGCCAGCCTTATATGTTGTAAGACCTAATCGAGCCATACTCAATATGACAAGCCAAGATATTTCGAATCGATTATATGATGAAGATTTTTGGCCGAGAGCTATAGGTTTAGCTGGTCTTTCTGATGATGTTTTTATGATCGGAAAACTGCAAACAAGTAGTCACTGTGAGAATTCTGCATATCAAACTGTTTGCCGCTTTCTAAATTTAGGTACGACTAATATTACCTCGGCTTCCTTCGAATTGCTACTAAATAATGAGAACATTGATAATTTCGATTACACAGGTCAGCTAGCTGTTTTTAAGTCTGCTACTGTGGAGACAAACACCATATCCATCGATGAAACTTCCCACTTTACAGCACGACCCATATCAGCAAATGGAACTAGTCTACCTGAAGCATTCAGTAATTTTATTAATGGTACGGCTTATTACGATGTAATCGAACCTAGTTCGTTTATTGTACGCGTAAACACCGATTATTATCCAGCAGAAACTAGCGGGACTTTAACAACAGATACAGGGCTAGAATTATTAAGTTTTGGTCCATTTGAAACTGGTGATGAAGATCAGTGGGGTGGAGGAGGCCCAGATGCAAATACCTCACATGATTTTGTAGTTGATCTACCTTGGCCGCAAAGCGACATAAGTTGTTTAACGATTACAGTAAATGATGAGGCAGGGGATGGTTTTCAATATTGGGATGGAGAAACACCTCCCGGTATCCAAATACTAACACTTGGAGGTGATGTGATCAAAGATCAATATGAGGATCGTAATTTTGGTACAACTTTTCAGACACAACTTGGTGTAGATGTCTTTTCTTCTATACAGCCAACAACATTGGCAAACCCAATAAGTATTTTTCCTAATCCAGCCGATACACAAACAAGCATAAGTTGGAAAAGCGAGGACCAAGCTGATGCGATATATGAGTTGTATAATGAAATGGGTGATCTAGTATTAAGTTCGAGTATAAAAAACTCGCAGCAGAATCTAACCACTGAGCATTATCCTAATGGTATATATACACTTTGTATTAAACATAAAGAAGGAAAGATTTTCCGACGACTCGTTATTTGTCATTAGTGGACGGAAAACCAGTCATTTAGCTAAATTGTTAGGGAAATTAATCATAAGTGCTTAACTTAAGGACTTAAGCAATCAATTCCATTTATCAAACAGAAATAAAAAATTAACGATGAAAAAAACTTTACTTCTATTAATGACTGTTTTTTCCCTTTCAAGCCTAATGGCTCAGATGGCTGACGGAACAGTACTTAGTAACACGATTACAGGTGAGGATGTGGTTACTGGAGAAACCATCGATTTGTTCGAATGGTTGGATGATGACAAAACCGTTATTGTCGATGTATTTACCACTTGGTGTGGACCTTGTTGGTCTTTTCATCAGTCGGGCATGTTAGAAAACTTATATGATCAGTATGGACCAGAAGGTACAGACGTATTGAGAATTGTTGGTGCTGAAGCAGATGCATCGACGACGATGGAAGATCTTATGGGTACTGGTTCAAATACGGCTGGAAACTGGTTAGAAGGTGTGCATTATAACATCATTGATAATGCGTCATGGTCTAGTTATTTTAATGTAGGTTATTATCCTTCCATCTTTGTTATCCGTCCGAATAGGGGTGTTTTCCACATGTATGGAGACGAATATAGAGCTAACATTAATGATCCTGCTTGGTGGGATCGTGCTTTAGGACAATCTGATGCAGACGATATGCTAGCTACCGTCAAGGTGCCGACAGGTTCTAAATGTGATCCACAAGAACAAGTACAAGTAGACATGTTTAACTTTGGAACATCTACCATTAGTACTGCTAGTTTTGATGTAGAAATCAACGGTGCTTCCGAAGATCCGATGCTTTTTACAGGAGATCTTGAACCATTTAGAAAACAAGTTTATTTATCGAGCCCCATAACCATACCTCAAGGAGAGACGGCTATGACTGTGACAAGTGCTATGATTAATGACTCGACTATACCTGAAGACAATGTAGTAAGTGACTCAGGCGTAATGTATTACAGTCCTGTAGAAGAAACATCTTTTTTTATTAAAGTGCATACGGATGCAGACCCTGAACAAACATCTGGAAAAGTATATGATCACAACGGTCAAACCATAAAGTCTTTTGGACCATTCGAAACAACAGACGAATACAAAACATTCGAATATCATGTTACACTTCCTTTTCCACAAGACGAAATCGATTGTATTAAAATTTTAGTCTTTGACGGCAATGCGGATGGAATGGCAAATTGGGATGGTAGTTCTAATGTTATGCCTGGCATAGAAATAGCTGATTCGGAAGGAAACACCATAAAGCCTGTTATAGAGCCTTTAGAAGCTTGGAGCATTAACCGAATTGATAATGCTATAAATGCGATTTCTTCTTCTAATGAAGATGTAAGCATCGTTACGGACTTAGTAGTAAATCCTAATCCCGTTTCAGACCAGCTAATGGTAGATTTAAATGTAAGCTCAGCACAAAACATCCAATTAACGATGTACAATGCTATGGGACAACAAGTAATAGTGAGAAACCTTCAAGCGAATGAAGGATTCCAGCAGCAAAGAATAGATGTATCAAATTTTGACAATGGTTTATACACAGTACAAACCCTTAGTGATAGCGGAATTCGCTCGGTAAAGGTGCTTGTTAGTAAATAGCAAAGCACAACCAACGATACAAAAATAAAAACGCCATTCAATGTATGTTGAATGGCGTTTTTTTATGTTCATTATTTGTAAAAATCTATCTAAGCAACTTCATTGGGTTCTCTAAATATTCTTTTAAAGTCCCTAAAAACTTAGCACCCGTTGCACCATCAATGGCTCGGTGATCACACGAAAGCGTAACTTTCATGGTATGACCCACTACTATTTGTCCATTGTCTACGACCGGTTTTTCTACAATGGTACCGACTGCAAGAATGCAAGCATCCGGTGGATTAATAATGGCTGTAAATTCAGTGATGTCAAACATCCCTAAATTAGAAATCGTAAAAGTGTTTCCTTGCATTTCATCAAGACCTAATTTCTTAACTTTCGCTTTTCCGGCTAAGTCTCTTATTTCTGACCAGATAATATTGAGTGATTTTCGATCAGCATCTTTGATAACAGGTACTAGTAAACCATCATCCACAGCCACGGCCACTCCGATATTTATTTGTTCGTGATAGCTAATCTTATCTTCTAACCAAGAACAATTGACGTTTGGATATTTTCTTAGAGCAGAAGCACAAGCTTTAACGACCATATCATTATATGAGATGCGATTATCTTCACCTTCATTGAGCTGCTTTCTTGCGGCCATAGCAGCGTCCATGCGTATTTCTGTTGTGAGATAAAAATGAGGCGCACCAAATTTACTTTCACTTAACCTTCTCGCAATAGTCTTTCTCATTTGGCTAATCGGAACATCACCATAGTTAAAGGCCGGATTAACAGCTGCAGGAGCTAAACTTCCATTAGATACAGCCGCAGAGCCACCACTCGCTATAAAGGCTTCGATATCTCTTTTTATAATTCTTCCTCCTTCACCTGAACCATGCACCATGCTTAAGGAAATATTAGATGCTTCAGCCAGTTTTTTAGCTAATGGAGAAGCTTTTATTCTTCCATCAGTCGAGGCTGGAGCATTAGCTAAAACTGGTGCTGCTGCAGGAGCTGGAGCTTGCGCTACAGGCGCAGCAGCCACTTCTTCCACTTTAGGAGCTTCTTCTTCGACCGCTACTGTCTCATTTTTAAGGCTTTCTAAGATGCCACTAATGTCTTCGCCCTTCTCACCTATGATGGCAATCATTTTGTCGACTGCGATAGGACCAGATTCTACACCTATATGCAGTAGAGTACCATTTTCAAAACTTTCAAGTTCCATGGTTGCTTTATCTGTTTCCACTTCAGCTAATACATCACCTGGAGCTACTGTATCACCGACCTTTTTCAGCCATCCTACAATATTCCCTTCTTCCATCGTGTCACTTAACCTGGGCATTCTTATTACTTCCGCCATTTTTCAGAATTTTTTCAAAAATATAAACTCATTTGCTGCTAGACGATAATTAATGGAAAAATATGTGCCAATTCTGTCGATTAATTAAAATGCAGCTCAATTATCATCTATTACAATTCAAAAAGAGAAGTGAAGGTTTAAACATTAATGCCTAACTTTAAGGACGAAATTATCCAGTTCATTAACTAATTGACTCAGACATATTGAATCTTACTTCGAGAATATTACAAGAAGCAGTCGATGCATTTGCTGCTTTACCAAGCATTGGACGTAAATCTGCACTTCGTATGGTCTTACACTTAGCGCAAGATAAATTTGAAAAAAAAGATAAAATAAAGCAAGCTATGCAAGCTTTAAAGGAGGATTTGAAGTTGTGCCAATGTTGTTTTAGCTTTTCAGACAATGATATCTGTTCCATTTGTGCGAATGTCACTAGAAATGACCAACTGATTTGTGTGGTAGAAAGTATAAAAGATGTGATTGCCATCGAAGAAACAAACAGTTTTTTTGGAAAATTTCATGTATTAGGTGGTGTTATATCGCCACTTGAAGGCGTAGGTCCAGAAGACCTAAAGGTTCAAGAACTTGTGGACCGCGTTCAAAAATTAGAGCATTGTGAGTTAATCATGGCTCTGAGTCCTACAATAGACGGTGAAACCACTATATTTTACCTCTCTAAGCTGTTAGAAAATAGCAATATTAATATTTCTACTATTGCACGTGGAGTATCGTTTGGAGGAGAGATTTCTTACGCAGACGAAATAACCCTTGGACGTTCGATTTCTAATCGACAACCTTATTCACAAAATGTTGTCCAATAATACTAGTCAATGGTTGATATTTCGATCATTATAGTCAATTATAACGTAAAGCATTTCTTACGACAATGCATCCAATCCATCAAACGAGCTCAAGGTTCGCTGACTGTAGAGCTTATTGTTGTGGACAATCAATCTATAGACGGTTCGCAGGCGATGTTGCAAGCCGAATTCCCTGAAGTTACAAGCATTTTTAATCAAGAAAATGTAGGTTTTTCTACAGCAAATAACCAAGGCATCCAAAGAGCTAAAGGAAACTATATCTTGCTTTTAAATCCCGATACTGTATTGAGTGAAAACACACTAAGTGTTTGTTTTTCAAAAGCTAAGTCCTTAGAAGATTGCGGTGCTATAGGTGTAAAATTAATCGATGGCAAAGGCAATTATTTGCCAGAATCAAAGCGTGGATATCCTGGCATTTGGACTTCATTTTGTAAGTTTTCTGGCCTTGGAAAAATATTTAACCGATCTAAATTTTTTAATGCCTATTATTTAGGTCATTTAGATAAAAATCAGGCTAGCGAAATTGATGTTTTGTGCGGAGCATTTATGTTTATACCTAGAAAAGTATTAGATAAATCTGGTCTCTTAGACGAACAGTTTTTTATGTACGGAGAAGACATAGATTTAAGTTATCGCATCCAGCAAGCTGGTTTTAGGAATTTTTATCTGCCTGAAACGAGTATCATCCATTATAAGGGAGAAAGCACTAAAAAAGCAAGCCTGAACTATGTAAAATCATTTTATGGTGCTATGAAGATATTTGCTAATAAGCACTTGTCTGGTCCAGGGTCAAAACTGTATCTACTATTCATACAAATAGCGATTGTGCTATTTGGTTTAGTGAGCTTAATTAAGAATAGACTAAAAAAACTAGTACCGCTGGTGCTAGACTTTACCGTTGGTTTAGCCGCTGTATTCTTTATTTCTGAAGGGTGGCAACGAATGGTCTACAAAACGGACAATTATTTTGGTGGCCAACAATATTGGATGTTTATAGTGGGTTTAGTGCTGCTTTTGATGTTGATTTTATACATCATTGGACATTATGATGAGCAGGCAAAAAGAAGGCGCTATATCTGGATTAGTTTCGGAAGCTTACTGTTGATGTTGAGTATTTATGGACTTATGCCGGGTAGTTTGAGGTTTTCTAGAGGAGTGTTGATTTTGAGTGTTCTCAGTTTACTTTTTATGTATTTTAATACAAAAAAAATATGGAACAAACTGAGATATGGATTGTGGCGATACGAAAAAGATAGCCTAAAAAAAATATTATTAGTCGGACAAAAATCCTCGGCATCACTGCTTATTCCTATTATTGATGAGAAGTATCAAGATGCGCAATTGCTGGGAGTAATCGCTCCGGAAGCAATATCTCCTCCAGACCCTTATTATCTTAATGACATTAACCATTTGAGTGAAGTCAGCAAAATGATGTCAGCTAACGAAGTGATATTTTGTAGTAAGGATTTAGATCATTCGGTTATTTTCCAATGGATGGCCCAGTTGGGTTCTCAATACTCTTTCAAAATTGCGAGCTTGAGTAATGATAGCCTGCTAGGAAGTACCAGTAAAAACAGCAATGGAGAATGGATAACAGAACAAGTTCAGTTTAATATAGAAGAATCTTCTAATCGACGATTAAAACGTATTTTTGACTTATTATATGCACTGCTGATTTGTGCGTTGTTCCCTATATTTTTAATATATAGTAAACAGTCTCGAAGGATATTGTCCAATGTCGTCTCCGTAATATTGGCTAGAAAAACATGGATTGCCTACAATGCAAGCAACAAAGTAAATTTGCCTGATTTGAAGGATGGAGTATTACCCGTTGTAGCATTACAACGATTTAACTTAGCTTTGATAAACAAACCGGAAATCGTAGATTTTCATTACGCAAAAAACTATAGTGTAATTATGGATATGGAAATGGTATTCATTCATGCTTTTACATCTTAATCATGAACATTAAAGAAATTATCCAGACTAAAGCTAAATCATATTTTACTGAGATACAATCTTGGCGAAGACATATACATAGCCACCCAGAATTATCTTTTGAAGAACATAATACAGCACAGTACATCGAAGATCAGCTGATTAAAATGGGTATCACGAAAATCCAGCGAATGGCTAATACTGGTGTAGTAGCCTTGATCGGAGAGGGCTCTAAAACCTTTGCCTTAAGAGCAGATATCGATGCCTTGCCCATCCAAGAAAAAAATGAAGTCTCTTACAGTTCCACCTATGCAAATAAAATGCATGCCTGTGGACATGATGTGCATACGGCCTCCTTGCTAGGTGCTGCTAAAATATTAAAGGATTTAGAACCCACTTTAGACGGGCAAATTAAACTCATTTTCCAACCCGCAGAAGAAAAATTACCTGGTGGTGCATCGATTTTAATAAAGGAAGGTGTCCTTTTAAACCCAAACCCCAGAGCCATTATTGGACAGCATGTGCATCCTCCACTCGAAGTAGGAAAGGTTGGGTTTAAATCAGGAAAATATATGGCTTCAGCAGATGAAATTTATTTGATGATCATAGGTAAAGGCGGTCATGCTGCATTGCCTAATAATCTTGTTGATCCTTTGATAGTGGTGTCCCAGCTCATCATGAGTCTTCAAACCATTATAAGCAGATCGGCTGACCCTAAGATGCCATCTGTGCTATCCTTTGGAAAAATATATTCGGATGGAGGTGCGACAAATGTTATCCCTGACAAGATCCATTTAGAAGGTACTTTCAGAACATTCGACGAGACTTGGAGAAAACAAGCTCATCAGCAAATTAAGCACATGGTGCATCAAGTTTGTGAGACTTACGGAGCAAGTTATGAATTAGATATTAAAGTCGGTTACCCTAATTTATACAACCATCCAGAGGAAACAGAAAAATGCAAAAATTTAGCGATCGAGTACTTAGGTGAAGATCAAGTTGTAGACTTGCCTATGCGTACTTCAGCTGAAGATTTTGCGTTTTACTCTCATGAAATTCCAGCTTGTTTTTACCGTCTAGGTACAGGTAATAAAGCCAAAGGCATTGTGTCTCCAGTGCATACTCCCACTTTCGATATCGATGAAAATGCGCTAGAGCTTGGAGCAGGGTTAATGGCATATATTGCTTACCATCGTTTACAAAACTGATTATACTTTCATTTTTTTGGTCAATGTTGTGAGTCTTGAAACACAACATAAATCCCCGGCATCATTATGTATTTCTATATTCCATACTTGGATGGTTCTGCCGATTTTTATCGGGCGTACAGTACCTATTACTTGGCCACCTTTTGCTGCCTTCACATGGTTAGCATTGATTTCGATACCCACAGAATGAGTTTGCAAAGGATGCTCCTGGATTAAAACTGAAGCTACCGAACCCATAGTTTCAGCTAATGCCGCAGAAGCACCACCATGAAGTAAACCATATGGTTGTTTAGTACGATGATCTACAGGCATACTTGCTTTTAGATAATCATCACCTACTTCGATAAATTTAATATCGAGATGATTGACGAGTGTATTCGAATGAAAACTATTTATTCCCTCAGGTGTAGGCTTATTTTTCCAGATCATAGCTACGATTTTGTAGGCTAAAGATAGAAAAGCAACATTGAGCAAAATAAATCTGGATCAAAAAACATTGTAATACTGAATAGATATGAATTTTATAGGGCTAAGTATCTTTTTGCCCACACATTACATATTATAAAAAATAATAATGTATTTTAGAGTTTGATTTAAGAAAACACATTATGGCAAAGATTTTAGTTGTAGATGACGAAAGAAGCATCAGAAGAACGCTAAGAGATATTCTCGAGCTAGAAAAATATCAGGTAGAAGAGGCTGGCGATGGTTTAGAATGTATGGTTAAACTGAAGCAAGGAAAATTTGATGTCGTCATCTTAGACATCAAAATGCCTAAGCTAGATGGTATGGAAGCGATAGAGCGTATACAAACCATTTCTCCGGATACTCCAGTAGTCATGATTTCAGGTCATGGGGATATAAACACCGCGGTGGAAGCCGTTAAAAAAGGAGCTTTTGATTTTATCCAAAAGCCGCCTGATCTTAACCGCTTGTTAATCACCTTGCGGAATGCCATGGATAAATCTAGTTTGATCACAGAAAAAAAGGTCTTACAAAAGCGAGTTCGTAAAAAGACCACCCAAGAAATCATTGGTGAATCCGAAAGCATTATAAAAATCAAAGAAACCATTAAAACGATCGCACCAACTGAAGCAAGAGTCTTAGTTAATGGGGAAAATGGTACTGGTAAAGAATTAGTAGCGCGATGGATTCATGAATATAGCCATAGAAAGGATAAACCAATTGTAGAAGTTAATTGTGCGGCAATACCATCAGAATTGATCGAAAGTGAATTATTTGGACACGAAAAAGGATCATTTACTTCAGCACATAAACAGCGATTAGGAAAATTTGAATTGGCCAATGGCGGGTCTTTATTTTTGGACGAAATTGGTGATATGAGTTTGAGCGCACAAGCGAAAGTACTTCGAGCGCTTCAAGAAAATAAAATTACAAGAGTGGGTGGTGATAAAGACATAAATGTGGATGTCCGTGTCATCGCAGCAACGAATAAAGATTTACGTAAAGAAATAGCTAAAGGTAATTTCAGAGAAGATTTATACCATCGACTATCGGTCATTGTGGTAAAAGTCCCTTCTTTAAATGAGCGGATTGATGATATACCTATCCTAGTTGAGTACTTTACAAAAATGATTTGCAAAGAATACAACATTCCTGAGAAGAAGATAGCCAGTGCAGCATTAAAAGAACTGCAAAATGTAAAGTGGACAGGAAATATTAGAGAACTCAGAAATGTTGTGGAACGTTTGATTATTTTAAGCAAAACATCGATTACAAAACAAGATGTCATCGATTACGTTAATCCAAGTAGTAACCAACGTAGTGAATTGGAAGATTTATTCGAAAAATACAATAGCTTCGAAAAGCTAAGTAACTATTTGCAGAAAGAATACGATAAGTATAAAGGGGTATTAGCCTAATAAACTTGTCATTAAATTAATATTTACTTGCTCGTTCTATTTCGTAGAATGAGCAATTTTGTGTAAAAAATCTAGATTAAGATGTCAGAAAACAAATTAACTAAAGCAATAAACAGACAATGGGCTGGACTTAAAGGAGAAAACTCTTGGACAATGTTCAAAGTAATGGCAGAATTTGTCGACGGCTTTGAAACTTTAAATAAGTTAGACCCTTGTATTTCTATTTTTGGATCAGCACGAACAAAACCAGATCATAAATATTACAAATTAGCAGTGGATGTAGGAGAGCGATTAGTTAAAGAAGGATTTGGAATAATTACGGGCGGAGGACCTGGAATCATGGAGGCTGGAAATAGGGGAGCCTACAATGCAAATGGATTATCAGTAGGACTTAATATTGATTTGCCATTCGAACAATCACACAATCCTTACATTGACCCAGATAAAAATTTAGATCACCGATACTTCTTTGTAAGAAAAGTAATGTTTGTAAAGTATGCTCAAGCCTTTGTTGTATTACCTGGTGGTTTCGGAACTTTGGACGAATTGTTTGAGGTCTTGACATTGATCCAAACCAAAAAAATAGATGAGGTTCCAGTAATATTAGTTGGTTCTGAATTTTGGGAAGGACTTAAAGACTGGATCGTATCGGTCATGTTAGAGCGAGAAGGGAATATCTCTCCAAAAGATCTAGATTTAATTCCTATCGTAGACGAGCCAGATGAAATAGTAAAAATCATACATGACTTCTATAAAGAAGCAGGTAAATTAAAGCCAAATTACGAGCTATAATATTTATATTATCTAAGTAATAAGTACAAAGCTTAGTGCTATGGCTCAGTCCATAGACTAAGCTTTTTTTAATCTTTGAGAACCCAATTAACACCAAATCTAACTGCCCAATCGTATTGTGGATACTCCAGTGCTTGGTAATAATGATCATCCGACAACAAATTTAATTGGTCATTTATATCTAGATCTTGCATCACTTGATAAGCATTCTCGAGCTTAACAAAAAACTTAAAATTCTGCACCTTTATATTGGCAAAAAGTTCTGCGTATGGATACCATACTCTGTCTTTGTCAGTTCCGTAAAAGGAAGCATATAATCCATTATAAGCTATATGCTGAGCTTGTTGAGTGTTTCTAAAATAGAACCCAGTTTGCAGCAATAAGGCTTTTTGAAATACTTCACTTTCAAAGTATAATTGATGTTGGCTTACCAGCCGAGGCAAGCTCCAGACATTATTGTTAAAAAATTGAGCCCCAACTACATTGGTACTTTTAATTTTCCACAAAGCAAAATCTTGGTGTAATTTTATCTGCTGGACATTGATCCCTTCGGTGGATTGAACCATTTGTTGATTTTGGTCCACATATGCTAAAGAGGCAACACTAATATTTGATAAACTTAATTGAGTTTTACTGACAGGGATCGCAAGACCTAGTGTGGATTCCGTCCAAGTTTCATTAGTAAAATTGTTTTCAAAAACCGGCGTTTTCGAAATGAATAATTCTTGAAAGTTAAGATCTACTTGACGGTTGAGGAGGGTAAATCTACCAAAAAACTTAAAGTACTTTTTGTATTTAAGATGGGCACCAGCGTCAAATTTAAAAGTGCCACTTGCATCACCTAATCCACCAATGATTAAACCATAAGCATTAAAACCATTAAAAGGACTTACGGTAGCTTTTACTTCGCCCCATAAGTTATTTCTTCTGATTGATTTTGCCCCATCTAAATCAAAGGTTTTACTTTCTTGGCTGGCTTGAAAAGATAGACTTCCATAGCCCGCAAAAGGAAATTTTAGTGATAGTTGGTGACCTAAGGATCGCTCAAAATTGTACACTCTTAGACCTCGGTCATCGACTAAATACGGCTCAGAATAAAAGGCTGTATCAAAACTGGTATAAATATTAAAGGATGTTTCGTCTGTATATTTATAGAAACCGGTTTCGTAGTAGCTATGATGATGCAAAATTAAACCTAATTCTTTCGAATTTACCCACCTATACCATTGATCAAGATGTAATCCTGCTTTTTGGTATCGCGCAGAGGCTCTGCTGAGTTTAACATCGATGTCCAATGTTGTGATAAATCGCTCCTCGATATCTTCTACACCACCATTGTGATTTTCAGTAACAAAATGACCAAAATACCCGATCGAAGAAGAGTATCTTCCTTTAGGATGATCATATCTAAAATGGGAGGCAATTGAACTGTGGATGGCCGCTTGACTTTGGTAAACATCTTGAATACTGATTCTGTCAAAATCAATGGTAAAGTTTATGTTTTCTTCAAAATTTCGACTGAATAAAGCACTTACAAAAAAGTTGTCTTGGATGCCTCCATAAGGCGTAAATCGAAGATTAGAGAAAGGTCGATTTAGTTGATAATGAGCGGTGTTTTCATACGTTTTTTCGAGATAGCTATATTGATTGTAGCCTAGATCCATCACAATATCAGTGGGTGCACTGACCATAGATCTCACAAATGAACCGGCATGATTACCTAAATTATGGCCTGCATTTCCCCATTCTTCTTGAGGGGAAAGTTGATGAAAGTAATCCAGCAAGGTATCCGCATAAGGCAGTAAAGAGTCTCTATTGCTATAATAAAACACATCTAAAATAGTAGTGTCGTATTCTATTTTTAAGCTATCATCAACAAAGCTGACACTATCTGTAGGCACATTGGTGTTACCAATAGGCCTTTGGGCATGCACAGCCGTCCAGCTTAAAAGAAAGCAGAGAACAAAAAGAAATATGTGTCTAATTAAATGTTCCAATAGTTATCAATCCATTATAAAAACCTTGGATTGAAACGTACGCCATCCTGTTTCTATTTTTAATAGGTAACTTCCATTTGATAAATTACTGATGATTTGATTCTTTGAACCTAGCACCATTGTTTTCGAATAAACCAATTGACCTTGGGTATTATACATATTTATTTTTGCCTCTTGACCGTCTAAATCTGGTGTTTTAAAATTAAAACTACCGCTATTGGGGTTAGGTGTAATTTCGATGTTTTCTGCTTCGGTAATATCATCTGTGTTTGAAAACTCACCTAAGTTTAGAACAAATAAACCATACTGCATATCTGAAACTAATACTAAACCCGAAGGCAGAAATGGATACACACCCCAGGCACCTTCATAATTTTGCTGGTGTGGATAGTCTGTTGTCGCGTAATGCCAGCTAAGCGTAGGTTCCGCAGGGTTGTCTAAATCCCACACTACTAAACCATCGTAGTAGTAAGAACTATATAGTTTGTTGTCATGCACGATTTGATTATGGGGTATTGAATATTCATTTTCATTACCTGCATCTATAAAATCAGTGAAGAAAATATCAGGAAGACTGCGCATGTCCATCACTTTGATATCTGTTCCCCAAGTTTCGTCGGCCATATAATAATAATCCCCATTTTCTGATAACCAGCCTGAGTGATTGTATCCCGATTGCATATATTCAGCAGGAGATAAGGTAGCTAAGGTTATGGGATTATCCATATCAGCAAAATAAGCTACAGCAAACCCTTCAGGACCACAGTTCATATAAGCCGTATCATTCCTTACAAATAAATCATGCACTTGGCCGATTTGAAAATTGTCGAACGAAGAATAACTCCCTATTTCGACTGGATTGGCTGGTTCGGTAATATCAAAAACACGAAGAGGAGAATATTGATTAGAAGTTCCTTGGCTAATACCCGTGTACAACTTATCTGTTGCTTCATCAATAAACAAGTTGTGTGTGCGACGTATCAAGTTGTTAGCATCATAGACTAATTCTATTTCATCAGGTAATCTCGAAATATCTATAATCTGTAAAGTAGAATTGGCACCTTCATCAGCCACTGCGTATAAATATCCTTTGTGATCATGATAATCTCTGTGTATGATTTGTCCACCGGTCGAGCCACCTTCTACAAAAAAGGTTTCTTCAGGATTATATGGGTCTGAAAGATCAATAAAATGCGTACCTGCTGTCGATCCAATTATAGCATATTCGGTATCATTTACATGCAATCCCCAGATTTCATTGTATGTGTTATCATATGCCCAAGAACCTGGCAAATCATCATTAAACCATCTACCGATTAAAGTAGCTTCTTGCACTTGTGCGGTCGCAAACTGGCACACTATTAAAAAACAAAGCGTATAAAAAGACTTCATAGAACCATTTATTTTGCATAAAGATAAAGTCTTTTTACACGCTGTCAAGTTAAATAATGACGTGGAGACGTATTATTTAGATTTTGCTTTTTTCATGCTTTCTCCTAACTGCTGAGATGCAGTAAATGAAGCTACCATTTGACCTAACATATCTGATCCAGCTGTGGGCGAATTAGGCAACATGATTAAGTTACTATTGGCATTTTCGCCCATAGCTTGTAGCGTATCATAATGTTGTGTCACAACGATCAAAGCCGAAGCTTCTTGAGAGTTTATGCCTACTTCGTTTAATACATTAACGGATTCCTCTAATCCTCGGGCAATTTCTCTTCGTTGGTCGGCAATACCCATTCCTTGTAATCGTTTGCTTTCTGCCTCGGCAGTAGCTTTGGCTACTATTTTTATACGTTCAGATTCACCTTCATATTCAGCAGCTATTTTTTCTCTTTCTGCTGCATTAATTCGATTCATAGATATTTTCACCATTTGATCAGGATCTATATCGGTGACTAATGCTTTTATAATGCTATATCCATATTCTTTCATTGCTTCTGACAATTCACTTCGTATCGCAATAGCAATATCATCTTTTCTAACAAAAACATCATCTAGTTTCATTTTTGGTACTTCCGCTCTAACTACATCAAAGACATAAGCCGTAATTTGATCGTCAGGATCTTGCAGTTTGTAAAACGCTTCGTAGATTTTATCTTTTAATATTAAATATTGGACCGACACTTTTAGTTTGACAAAAACATCATCGAATGTCTTGGTTTCTATAACCACGTCAAGCTGTTGGATTCTTAAATTTACTCTGCCTGCGATACGATCTAATACTGGAATCTTAAGTTGTAAACCAGCATTTCTCACTGAATGAAATTTACCAAATCGTTCGATTAAAACCGCTGTTTGTTGGCGTACTGTAAACAAACCACTGGCTGCAATAACCAAGGCTAAAACTATTAAACCAACACTAAAAGGATTTAACATTTCCATATTTTATAATTTTTTGATTTATACTTATTAAACATATTTTGCTATAAAAAAATTCATTTACCAACCCACGTATCTCGGTGGTTTGATGCCGTTTAGCCGCAAGTAAACACTTATCTGACCTCGATGGTGAGTCATGTGATCATGCATAAGATGGATGATTTTAATACTCGGCATTTCGCCTGCAAAAAAATCTACTTTTGTTTTCCATTTATGAGGAGGGTATTGGGCCAATGCTGTTCCTGCAAAGTTCAACGCCCGAGTCATTAGGGTCATTAATTCTTCTTTGCCTATCTCAGCGTCTTTTTCTGGGTTCTGGAATGTTCCACCGTCCAGATAATCTCCACTTAGCCAAACCATATTTTGGATGATATGGATGCAAAGTTTAGAAAATTCCATTTCGTCTTCAGAAGGCTTAAAATTATATTGGTCCGCAGGCATTAATTCCATACATTCAAGCATAAATGCCTTGGAGTTTTCCCATTTTGTGACGTGTGCTTCATGTATAATTTGGATATCTGATTGAGCATAGATAAGCGTAAAACAGGACATAAAAACGCTCATAAAAAGTAGATTTTTGAACATAATTTCTTTGTTTTTAAAATATGTTTGATTGTTTGTAGTTAATGTAGCGTATTTTTGATAAAATTTTAAGAATGAGAACAGTTATAGCTACATTTATTTTACTTGCTGGTTTGATGGTTTTTCAATCCTGCCAATCGGATTCAACTTCTGGTAAAGCGGAAGTAAACAGCCCAGTTAAACAAACCACTCCTCAGAAGGAGCCAATAAAGCAACAAAGCAATAGCCAATCAAAGGATATGACGGCTGAAGCTCAACGTAGAGACCAAATAGCTCAACAAGCGGCTAATGGAAATCAAGCGAATGGAGTAAATAATAGTAATAGACAAAACCCAAATAGTGGACAAAGCACAAGTATAAAAAACAATAGTGCTAGTGCTGGAAAAGGCGGAATAATACCTAATGCTTGCTTATTGGTGCCTAAAGAAAAGTTGGCTTCTATTCTAGGTGTAGATGTAAACCAGGTCAATCAAAAAGATGGATCAAGCACTCAATCGAAGTTTTCAAGATCCTGCTTTTTTAGATGGGAACACGATGGTATACCTAACTCAGGAGTACTTTTACAAGTACAAAAAAATCCAGTACCGGACGAATTTGAAGCTTGGGCGACATCGTTTATTGCAGCTAAAAAAGAAAGTGGAGAAACCGATTTTTCAGGGGCTAGTGAAGTGTTTAAATATAAAGACTTTCCAGGCATAGGTACAGCTGGTGCTTACAGTCATCAATTAGGTAAATACTATTGGAGGATTGATAACGATTATGTTTGCATGATTGCTTTTAACATCTTAGAATCTACGGAAGCTGAGCAATTAAGATGGGCGAAAGCACTAGGTAAGATAATGACGAGCGCTATCTAATCATGTTAGCATCCTTAAGCATATCTAATTTTGCACTGATAGAGCATGTCGAACTTCATTTTGATGGAAGTTTAAACATAATCACTGGAGAAACAGGTGCTGGAAAGTCGATACTTTTAGGGGCTCTTGGCTTGGTATTAGGGAATAGAGCTGACCTTAAAAAACTGCAAAATCGAGATAAAAAATGCATCATTGAAGCAGCATTTACTCAGTACCCTGAAGCAGTTAATGAAATACTTAACAGTGAGGAACTAGATATAGAACCACAATTAACCCTTCGGCGAGAGATAAGTACATCCGGCAAATCAAGATCGTTTGTTAACGACACTCCAGTATCCCTTTCTGTCTTGTCAGTCTTATCGGCTCATTTAATCGACCTTAATCGCCAACACGAGATTAGTGAAATATTAGATACTAATTTTCACTATGATATGATTGATGCTTTAGCCGGTCATCAGGACAAAGTCAAAGAGTACAAAAAACACTTTAAAGCATACCAAGCCAATCAGCAAAAGTTAAGAAATCTTCAAGGTGCTTTTGACGAGGATCAAAAGCAAAGAGCGTTCTTGCAATATCAATACAATGAGCTGGAAACAGCTCAGATTGTGCAAGGGGAATTATCCTCATTAGAATCTACATTAAAATTGCTTCAGATGAGTGAAGATGTTTTAATGGCTCAGGCTAATGGACAAGCTATTTTGATCGACAATGATGTATCTATAGAAGCTCAGATCATGAGTTTGGTCCAGCAGTGGGGAAGTTTAAGCGACATTGGACAAAAATATAAAGCTATCCATGAGCAACTCATCAATATTTTAGAAGAAGTAAGAGATGTTGCTTCCAATGTTTCTGATATAGAAAATACAAATCATAACGATCAAAGTATCGAAGAAGTTAATGATCGATTAGATACCATCAATAAATTATGCCAGAAACACAGAGTCAATAGTGAAGAAGAATTGTTAAGCGTTTTTGATGAATTGGCTCATTCATTGAGTGTTGGAGATCAGATGAGCGATGAGATTGAGCAATTACAATTAAAGATCGAAAAACAAAAAAAGGAGTTATACAATCAAGCTAATAAGCTATCGAAAAAGCGGCAAACGGTATTTGGTGGATTGGAAAAGGAAATCAATGGCTTATTAGACAAATTATCTATGAAACACGCTGCGATTAAAGTTAAGAACGAAGCTCTAGAGCATATTACGGAAAAGGGAATGGATGATTTGGAGATTTTATTTTCGGCCAACAAAGGCAGTGAGTTTCAAAGTATTAAGCAGGTAGCTTCTGGTGGAGAACGTTCTAGATTGATGTTGTGTATGAAGACAGCCGTGGCAGATGCCATGAAACTACCGAGTTTGATATTTGATGAGATAGATACTGGGGTTTCTGGGTCAGTGGCAGGGAAAATGGGAGAAATGTTGTCAATGATTGCGATGAATCATCAAGTGATAACTATTTCTCATCTTGCACAAGTAGCAGCAAGAGGAAAAAAACACTTTAATGTGTTAAAAGAAGAAACAAAGGATGGAGTCATTAGTATCATCAAGGTGCTCAATGGTGACGAACGGATTATAGAAATTGCGACTATGCTAAGTGAAGATCCACCATCCAATGCAGCTATTGAAAATGCAAAAGAATTACTGAGTAAATAAGAAAACAATTAAAGATAAAAACGAAGAATATGGCTTTATTAGAAGGAAAAAGAGGAATTATTTTTGGGGCACTTGACGAAAAATCTATTGCTTGGCATGTAGCAGAAAAATGTGTAGCTCATGGAGCAAAAATCACCTTAACAAATGCTCCAGTTGCTTTGCGATTTGGTGGTATTCAACAATTAGCTGAAAAACTCGACGCTACTTTAATTGCTGCTGATGCAACATCGATAGATGACTTGACTAATCTCTTAAGTCAATCGCAAGAGGTTTTGGGCGGTAAGATTGACTTTATGCTTCATTCCATTGGTATGTCTGTAAACGTACGTAAGAAGAAAGCATACACAGATCTTAAACATGATTGGATGCAGAAAACGTTTGATGTATCAGCCATTTCTTTCCACAAGCTCATGCAGGTGGCATATAACTTAGATGCAATGAATCAAGGAGGATCTATTCTGGCACTCAGCTACATAGCCGCCCAAAGAACCTTCCCAGATTATTCCGAAATGGCGGAGTCAAAAGCTTTGTTAGAGTCTTTTGCACGTAGTTTTGGTTACCATTATGCTTTGAAGAAAAAAGTACGAGTAAATACCATATCTCAGTCTCCGACGATTACTACTGCAGGTAGTGGAGTTAAGGGATTTAGCGAGTTTTTTAGTTATGCAGATAAAATGTCTCCATTAGGTAATGCTGATGCTGATTCTTGTGCTGATTACTGTGTATCTATGTTTTCTGATTTGACAAGAATGGTAACTATGCAAAACTTGTTTCATGATGGAGGTTTTTCGTCCATGGGAATGAGCCCTGCTATTTTAGAAAGCTAGACCTTGACGACATAAAGCACTCCAAGGTGTGCATTAGCAATTTTAAGAGAATTTGCATAGATTTGTAGGTACAAAACCCCAAATAAATGCAATTATTAATTGTTTCCAATCTGCCACTGTGGTCAGATTTGGTGAGTAACTATGTGAAGGATAGATATCCGGATACAGTATGTAGTTACTTAGCAGATTTCCAGGCACTTGAAGAGTACGATGACTTAGAAAATGCAGACCTTGTATTCGTCGATATAGAGATGAAAGATAAAGAGTCTTCGGAAGTAATAAGGTATATACTAAATTTAGAAAAAGGTCCTGAAGTCTTTGTTTTTTCAGCCTTGAAGAATGTGGAGTTATTAAAAGATTCCCTAAAATATAGAGTTCATTCTTATATAGTCAATGATCACGAATTGTCATTCTTAGATAAAGCCATGGATGATTTTCTGAAAGGAAATAAAACGATAGGTCGTAAATCCAGAAAGGAAATAAAACAGTGGGTTTCTAAGCATGAGTCTATGATTTCTAATATTTCTTTGTCTAAAAGAGAGCGAGAAATATTAAGGATGATTTGTGAAGAAAAGACTTCAACAGAAATTTCACAAGATTTATTTATCAGCGAACATACTGTCTTAACCCATAGGAAGAATCTACTTAAAAAAGTAGGATGTAAAAATACAGTGGGCTTGGTACATTACGCGTATCAAAACGATGTGCTTAGTTTGACATAATTCGTTGGTAAACTTCTGGAGGTATTTCTGCGCCTAATTGGATACAATATTGAATATCTTGTTGAGCTCCTTTTTTATCGTTGGTTGAATAACGTGCTTTGGCTCGTTCAAAGTGGTATCCAGGTACATTGGGTTTAAGTTGTATGGCTTTATTAAAGTAAGGCAGAGCGGCCGAATATCGGTGTAAGCTGTTGTTTATTAGCCCTCCTTGGTACTGAATGTCGGCTACATTGGGTTTAAAGCGCAAATATTGGTCTATATCCTCTAGTGCTTTGTTTAAATTGCCCATGCTGTTGTAGACTACACTACGATTTAAGTAGGCATTGAATGCATTTGGATTTTTCTCGATGGCGGTATTTAAGTCTTGAATCGCTTTTTCAGGAAGTTTAAGTTTAGAGTAGGTAGCACCTCTATTTACATAAAACTCTGCTGTGTCAGGAGATAATTCTATTGCTTTTGTATAATCACTTAAAGCCTTTTGCAAGGAATCTTGATGATCAAAATTAAAATATAGTTTACCTCTAGAATTGTACACATCAGGTTTAGTCGATAATAAGCTTATCGATGCGCTATAATCTTTTAGCGCTGCAGCTGTTTGTCCTTGATCTCTGTAATAGTTGGCTCGATTTCCATAAGGGAGCGTGGCATTTTTATAATATTGGATCACATGGCTCCATAAGGTCCCACTGTTTTTCCACACTTTGGTTTGATTAAAGGTCATCACACCATAGACAAGCATCGGAATAATAAACAAATAATGACTCCACTTTTTAGCGTTAAACTTCTCTGCCCACTGAACGAGGACTACACTATATATTAGGAACAATCCAAAATAAGCTACATAACTAAAGCGATCGGCTAAAAAACCTTGACCTGCACCTAAAATTTGCAACAAGAAGAAAATATTAGCTGTGAAAAAAGACAAGCCAAAGAAGCCTACCTTATAGTTTTTTCGATACAAATAAATGAGTAAAAAGGGCAAACCAATGAATAACAATATAGTAGGGTAAAAGTATACTGGCATGGACGACGGGTAAGGATATAAAGCACTTAACCGATAAGGAACAATCGATTTTACCAGATAAACTAAATAGGAAAATGATCCTATGAAAACACGCTCGATGCCTTCAAAATTAGCCGTAGATTCTAACGATCCCTGGTCTTTAAGAAGGTAAATGCCTAACACACCAAACAATAAAGATGTCAATAAGTAGGGTGATTTTCTAAGCATTTTAGGAACGCTCAATTTCCCGTCAAACCAATAGTCGATGAGTATAAAACTTATGGGTAAAATAACGGCTTGAATTTTTGAAAAAAGAGATAGTATAAAACAAACCCAAATGCTTACTAAATAGCGCTTTTTTTGTTCTTTTTGGGTGTACAATATGTAAAAGTAAAGCGCAATAAAATAAAAGGCGCCAAACAAAACATCCTTGCGCTCGGTAAGCCAAGCTACTGATTCTACTCGCATAGGGTGGACAGCAAAAAGGCTTGTCAGCAGCAGAATCGCTGGAAAAGGAACCTTCATTTTTAAGGCTATCAAGAAAACCATTAAGACACAAATTAAGTGTAGTAAGAGATTATTTAAATGCCAAAAAAACATGCTCGGTTGCCCCAAGAAGGTATCGTCAATTCCAAATATTTTAGCTTCTACAGCAAAAGTCCAAATACTCAGTGGGTTGTAGTTTCCGATAACAGGAGTTACAAAGATTTTTTTAGAATTCTTCCAAAAGTTATCTTGGTCTAACCCAGTGATTAAATCATTATTATAAAAATTACGATCATCATCCCAGTTTACATAACTATTTTGGAGAGATGGACTGAAGAATATAAAGGTCAATGCGAGAAGAATAAGGAGTGCTATTTTATGAGGCTTTCCTAAAGAGGGTAAGGCTTTAGACTTCTTTTTGTTTGCAGAAACTTTAAGCTTTTTTGACTTCTTATTGTTTTTGTTTGTTGACATTTAGGAGGGTTTATAGACTTCTCTCTTCCCTAAATTTACGCTAATTATGCTATATTTTTAACTTACAAGTAAAGAGGGTTTCACTATTATTCGTCGTCGAATAAATCTTCAAGTGCTCTTACTTTCATCAACATGATAAAACATCTAGAAGCTGCAATCACATCGGCTCTTGCATTACCCGCAGGCGTGTATCTCTGTTTAAATAAAGTCGCATGCAATTCGCTTAAACTTGGCCATTTGTATCCGCCAGTTTTGCTAGGCAGTTTGCAAAAATAAGTGGCTTCTTGCATTAAGCAGAAGCTTTCTGTATGGAAAATTGATTGGCTGAGACCTTTTCGGATAAATTCGGCCGCTACTACATTTTGATTAAAGTTAAGATTGTGAGCAAAGGCATATTCTACGTTTTCTATGGATTCATTAAAAGCCTTTAAAACATCTTCTAAGGGTTCGCCTTTTTCTTCTATTTCTTCTTTAGATAATTGACTGAGTTTTTCGATGGCCGGCGTTATACTAAAACCCTCTGGTTTAATAATGCAATCATAATCTTTTACTGGTTTAAAGTTTTCATCAAGGATAATCCAAGAAAGATGCACTATTCTGGGCCAGCTAAATGTGTCACTAAAAGGAGCTTTATAATCTTTCGGCTTTCCAATGGCCGCACAGTCAAAAATTAAATATTTCATAATTGCTTAGGATCTGAGTAATGAAATCATTTTATCAGCCAGCCCGATGTAAGTGTTTTGACTTAACCTATGGCTTATAAAACCTTTTTCTTTGTCCAAAAAACATGCCTTAACTTCATAGTTGCCCTGGACATTTTGACTGCAAAATACAGAAAGCTTTTCAAAATTCTCGATACTAATTTTGCGCTCTATATTTGTACAATGAGCTGTTTCTCGTTGATGAATCAACATTAATTTTTTTCGAAGTTCACGATTGTTCTTTAAACATAAACCTGCGTAAACCCCTGTCCCGGCTATAGGGACTAGCTCACTTGTTTCGAATGTAAAGACTTTATTATCTTTATTATTGGTAATCCACTCTTCGTCCATGGCTACGATTATTGCATCATGCTTTTCTAAATCGTGTGCTTGTTGTTCGTTTTTTTGTAAACTATAATTGTGTTGAGGAAACAATTGCTGAACTTGGAGCATAAGAGCTTCATTAACGCAAGCAATTTGCAGGGTTTCACGATTTTTAATGATACTGATGTTTGTGTGCTTTTTATTGAAGACCAATTGATAATTAGGCCTCTCTCTAACACTTAATGTAGCGATGGTAACTTGTTCTTGAAGCTTGAGAGGCGCATATTTGAGAGGAAGTAAAAGTACATCTAAATCACCCGAGATTATCTTAAGGATGGCTGAGTCGATATCTGGCTTTATGGTGCACTCAATGAGTTGAACAGTGGGCTCTATGCTTTGGTATTTAGCTTTGAAACCTTCAAAACGATTTTTAGCCATCGGATCCTCGAATCTTCCAATGTTAAGCACAGATTTATTCATAGAGAGTGTTTGTCGATAGAATTAGGACAAATGTATTAGAAATACTTACTTTTTTCTTTCTATTGTAAGCATTTAATAATTTAGAGGTAATAATAAACGTGTATACATCTTGTAAT
Source organism: Saprospiraceae bacterium (assembly GCA_020631235.1). Lineage (GTDB taxonomy): Bacteria > Bacteroidota > Bacteroidia > Chitinophagales > Saprospiraceae > JAHDDO01. The sequence continues at coordinate 152,359 of JAHDHQ010000008.1, forward strand.
AATTAGCGTTAAGTCTATAGACTTTATTGTATACCATTTAATATCCATTAAAATGAGCTATTTATTAGAAGAAATTGCACACAAATTAGGAGGAGAATTAAAAGGAGATGGCTCAGTAAAAATCCATGCTCCGGCAAAGATTGAGGAGGCAACTATAGGTACAATTAGTTTTTTTGCCAATGCTAAGTATCTTAAGTTCTTACAAGCTTCCAAAGCATCAGCGATACTCATATCAAACAAGGATAAAGACCAGATAGAAGAGGGTAAAAACTATATTTTAGTGAAGGATGTATATACATCATTGCCAACACTTTTGTCGCTTTTTGATCCAGTAAACGAACCTAGAAAAGGAATACACTCTTCAGCCGTAATTGCTGATAGTACGAGCATAGGTGATGAGATCTATATAGGTCCTCATGTCATAATAGAAGAAGGAGCAAATATTGGCAATGGGGTTAAGATATTTGGACAAGCATTTATAGGCAAGCAGGTGCAAATTAGTGAGCACACAATTATAAATGCCGGAGTGAAAATCTATCATCATTGCCAAATAGGAGCTCATTGTATTATACATGCTAATGCAGTGATAGGTTCTGATGGGTTTGGATTTGCACCCACGAAGGAAGGGAAGTTCAATAAGATTCCTCAAGTAGGCAATGTGATCATTGAAGATGAGGTCGAAATAGGGGCTAATTGTGCGATAGATCGGGCTAGCATGGGATCTACAATTATTAAAAAGGGGACCAAGCTGGATAACTTAATCCATATAGCTCACAATGTAGAGATCGGAGAGAGTACCGTCATGGCGGCTCAGGCAGGAGTTGCAGGAAGCACTAAATTAGGAGCTCATTGCATGGTAGGAGGTCAAGTAGGTATAGTCGGTCACCTTAGCATCGCAGCCAGAACCCAGATGCAAGCCCAGAGTGGAATGATAAAATCTGTCAAGAAAGAAAACACAAAATGGTATGGTTACCCAGCAATAGATTATAATAACTATCTTCGTTCTTTTGCTAGTTTTAAAAATTTACCTTCCACATTAGAGGAAATAAGAAGCTTAAAAAAGCGTTTAAATGACCTCGAAGAAAGTGCAAAATAAGTAATGGAAAATCAGAGAACGATAGCTAAGGCTGTAACACTAAAAGGAATAGGGCTTCACTTGGGGAAAATGGTCACATTGACTTTGCGTCCGGCAGAAGCAAATTCAGGCATTCACTTTGTGCGAGTAGATTCAGAAAACAACATCAGAATTAAAGCATCGTATTCTAATATAGTTTCCACAAAAAGGAGTACCAACATTGAAAAAGAAGGATACGAAATTCATACTATAGAACATTTGCTTTCTGCATTGCATGCTTTAAAGATTCATAATGTAGATGTAGAAATAGATGGTCCTGAATGTCCAATTTTTGATGGAAGCGCCTCTGCTTATTTTGAGGCAATTAAAGGAGCTGGAGTGGAGGAGCAAAATGTACCTGTAGAGTATATTTATTTTAATGAACCGTTTCAGTTTGTCGATGAAGAGACTGGCTCTTCCTATCAATATATGCCTTCGGATAAACTCATCTTACATTCTTTATTAGATTTTCCTGGAAAAACTATAGGCAAACAATTTGCAAGGTTAGAAAATTTTGAAACGTATCAAACAGAAATTGCACCTGCGAGGACTTTTGCGTTTGTAAAAGAATTGGAGCTGTTACAACAAGCTGGCTTAATAAAAGGAGGAAGTATTGAAAATGCTGTGGTTTTTGCTGAAAAGGAATATACTGCGGAAGCCCTAAACAGTTTAGCCAAAAAATTCAAGTTTGAAGGAGAATTCTTAACGGAAGGACAAATCATTAATAAAGGAGGATTACGATTTAACAACGAACCTGCAAGACACAAACTACTTGATCTTTTAGGTGATTTATATTTAGCTGGAGGACCTATTAAAGGCGAAGTATTAGCTACAAAACCTGGTCACAAATCTAACGTAAAGTTTACCGAGCAATTAGTCAAAAGGTATCGAAGTTTAAAAAAGCTAAAGGGAAAACCCGTTTATGATGAAAACGTGGATCCTGTGCTGGATATAGAAGGTATCAAATCCATGTTGCCTCACCGATTTCCTTTTTTAATGGTGGACAAAATTATCCAACTTGATAAAGAAATGGTAGTGGGTATAAAAAGTGTCACCATCAACGAACATTTCTTTTTAGGTCATTTTCCTGGAAATCCTGTTTTTCCTGGGGTTATGCAAATGGAAGGTCTAGCTCAAACCGGCGGGATTCTGGCTTTATCCCAAGTGGAAGAACCAGATAAATGGGATACCTACTTTTTAAAGATGGATAATGTGAAGTTTAAGCATATTGTCAAACCAGGAGATACATTGATCTACAAAATGGAACTATTGAGTCCTATCAGAAGAGGAATCGTCCATATGCAAGGAACGGCATATGTGGGAAATAAGATTGTATCAGAAGGAGAATTAACGGCAAGGATTCTAAAAAGAGAATAATATCTTCGTAGATAGAAGAATATGGAAAAGCACAACTTAAGTTATATTAGTCCCAAGGCCACGATAGGTAAGAATGTCACCATAGGTCCATTTGTAAGCATCGAAGATGATGTACATATTGGAGATGGAACGATCATTCAGTCTAACGCGGTACTCTGTAATGGATTAAGATTAGGCGCACATTGCCATATATTTCCTGGTGCCGTTTTAGCAGCACCCCCTCAAGATTTAAAGTTTGAAGGAGAAGATAGTTTGTTAGAAATAGGCGACCATACAACCATTCGAGAATATTGTACTATAAACAGAGGTACAAAAGCTTCGGGCACTACGAAAATTGGTAGTAATTGTTTGGTCATGGCCTATGTCCATGTAGCGCATGATTGTATAATTGGAGATCACGTCATTTTAGTCAACAATGTAAATTTAGCCGGGCATGTGGAGATTGGTGATCACGCCATTCTAGGAGGTTTAACGGCGGTACATCAATTTGTAAAAATAGGGGAGCACTGCTTTGTAGGTGGAGGCTCTTTAGTGCGCAAGGATGTTCCACCATATGTAAAAGCGGCAAGAGAACCTTTGTCATATGTTGGTGTTAATTCGCTCGGTTTGCAACGAAGAGGTTTTGAACAAGCAAATATTGATCAAATACAAGAAATGTATCGTTTGATATTTTTGAAATCAAAAAATATTAGCTCGGCATTGAAACAAATAGAAACTGATTTCGAAGCTTCCGAAGCAAAAGATAAAGTGATGAGCTTTATCGAGCAATCAGAAAGAGGATTAATGAAAGGCTTTAAATAAACAACCCATGCGAATCGAAATCGCAAATCTTTCCAAACGTTATGAATACCAATGGATCATCAAAGACCTAAGCATCCATTTTGAATCTAATAAGACTTATGGCATAAAGGGTAGGAATGGAAGTGGAAAATCTACCTTACTAAAAATGATAAGTGGATATTTAAATATTACCAAAGGAGATATTCAATATTTTCTAAATGACCAATTACTTCCAAAGCAAGAAATATACAAACACTTGAGTGTATCTGCACCTTATATAGAGTTAGATGAAGAATTAAACCCTGCTGAAATTTTTGAACATTTTCAGTTTTTTACTTCATTTAAACAAGCCAATGCCGCAGAATTTAAGCAGCATTTACAATTTAAATCAGAGAATAAGACTGTCGATAGGTATTCCTCAGGTATGAAACAAAAGTTAGGTTTGCTTATGGCTATTAGTTCGGATAGGCCTTTACTAATATTGGATGAGCCATCTTCTTATTTAGATGAAGCTAATAGAGCATGGATGATGAAGGCATTGCAACAAGCCATAGGGAAAAAGACCATTATCATTGCTTCCAATGATGAAAAAGACTTTGAATTTTGTGATCAAATCATCGAAATAAAACCTGACTAAAAAAATATTCCTCTCCAATAAATTTTTGTGTTACTTAACATATGTAAAAAAACAATAAAGTGTAAAAGCCACTTTATTAGTTGTTTGAGCATTATTTTTATTTGTATTCTTCACATCGCATAGTCATTTCTTTTTATATCTAAATTCTTTTGGTAGGCTACATATACAAAAATGGTATAATGTTTGCCTCCTACCTAATGTAATTCTGAATTCAGTCTGTATTCCGCAGATTAAATGCTTTTAAAACAACACTAAGTATTTAAAGAATACAGATTGAAACAAAAAGAAATTATGAACGATTGTAAAACAAATTTTTTCAAAAAAGTAGTTAACAACTCAAAATTATTTAACATGGAAACAAAAATGTACAACCTGAGACGCTGCATAGGATACCTGAGCATCCTGTGTCTCACCTTTTTCGCCTCAGGAACTTTGAGTGCACAGTGTGAATTGCCAGACTGTTCAGCATTTGAAGTTGAAGTTAACCTTGGAGACAACCTATTATTTGGGTCTACTCCTGCGTGTAACTTCTATCATTCATTAGCTTATAATCCAGCGATTTCGCTAGATATAACTTATGATAATTATGTTACAGATGGAACCAACTTTGATCCTTATGACAATGGAGTCGCGGCACTGACTGAAGGTGCTCTTGGTGATTGTGCAACAAACAACATCACAATGTCATTAGTCTCTGGTACATCTATCGATGAAGCTTTTACACCCACTTTTGGGTATGCTTTGTTAGGTGTTGGAGCTTATGAATTCCAACTAGTACTTAGAGATGGAGCTGGTGTACCAGTACCTGGAGAAAGCTGTACTTATACAGTAACGGTAATAGAATCAGACTTAACAACGATTGCTTGTAATAATAGCATCAACGTTACTTTAGATTCTTCTTGTGAAGGAATTATTACTCCGGACATGGTATTAGAAAGTGATTTTTGTTATGATGCCTACACACTTCAATTAGAAGATGCAGACGGTAATGTACTATCTCACGATGATGCTATTGGAGGAGTAGCTGTGGATGCACCAGGTGTATACACTGCTATGGTAGAATCTCCATTCGGCTTAAGATGTTGGGGAGAAGTTGTAGTTGAAGATAAGTTACCATTATTTTTATCATGTTCTGATGATATCATTAGAGTATATTGTTCTCAGAGTAATGATGCTGGAGAGCCTTTAGAGGTGTTTTCTCCTTCTGAAAGTGGGACTGGAGCTATAGCGGCTTACGACCCTGCAACTGATTTAGATGCAGATGGAAACCCAGCAGGAAACAGCTGTGCTATTGTACCTTTAACATACTCTGCTTTATTTGATAATAATACAGTGAGTGGTGTAGAAGTAACCTTAAATATTGATTTTCCTGAAGTTAATTTATTGAGCGGATATTTGGAATCTCCTGATCCAGACCCGGCAGATCCTGCGGTTGGTCCAGTGAGTGTACAATTGTTTGACTTTACAAGCTTAGATTGTTCGCAATCAAATATGGATGTTACTTTTTCTGATAGCGGTACAAACAGTTATGCTACATTTACTACTGATTTAGCTTGTGGACAAGGTATTAGTACTGCATTTTGTGGATCATACAGACCTTTACAGTCATTGAGTGCCTTTACAGGTGACAATTACGGTACTGAAAGAACTTGGAATTTAATCATAAAGAATGCAGGTGAGTCTCAGTCTGGAACTGTAGATGCATCAGTTATGGTACATTTTTACAACGCTACCATTCCATATCCGACAGATGATCCAGAATGGGTCAATAATGGCGACGGTACCTATACATTAAGCTATGGGCCAAATGCTAATTGTGGTCCATATACTGCAACATATGTGGATGAGATCGATCCTGATTTTGAATGTCAAGATTATGATAATTTACCAGAAGGTGCTCCAGATGGTGTTCCTGATGAGTTTACTTTAAATACATATACAAGAACTTGGACTGTAGTTACGCCAAATAATGCAGTTTCTACTTGTGTACAGAATTTCAGAACACAAAGATTTACAACGCCTAATGATATTATTTTCCCTAAGAGTTATGATGGACAACCAGGTAACTACCCAGAATTATCATGTAGAGCATTGTTTAAGCAAGGAGGTTCTCCAGGAGAGATCGATCCTACTTATATTAGCTTAGTTGATACAGTACCTTTACCTAGTTTAACAGGGTATCCGACGATTCAGTTTGGTGATCTTAGCAGATGTGGTAATGTACAGTTTAATTACGATGATACTAAATTCAGATTAGAGTGTGACTTCTCTTTCAAAGTATTGAGAAAGTGGTCTTGGATCGATTGGTGTACAGGTGAGTCAGGCGTTGTAGATCAGTTGATAAAAGTTATTGATGATGAAGGACCACAAATCACTTGTCAAATTGATAACAAAGAGTACAATACAGATCCTTATACTTGTACTGCGGATATAGATTTAGCTGTACCTAAGTTTTTAGGTGATCCATTAGATGGACCAGTCATTTTATTTGATTGTGGAATTGAGTCTTGGACCTATTCAGTTGATTATGTTTTTGCATCACAATTTGTAGAATGTGATGAAGATTGTCCCTCTCCGGATGATGTTCAGGATAGTGATTTTGTATCTACTAACATAGTTTCAAACGGAGTAGATGCTGATGGAAGACCTATGTACAGACTAGTAGATGTACCTAAAGGTTGTGCATGGATTAGATATACTGTAACTGACGAATGTGGAAATTCTACTGAGTGTAGAACAGAGATTAGAGTGGTAGATTCAGTAAAACCTTCACCTGTTTGTATAGAACACACAATTGCTAGCTTTGACGAGAATGGATGTGCTAATGTTTATGCATACTCATTTGATAATGAAAGTTGGGATAATTGTGGCGTACACGATTTTTTAGCCAGAAGAGCAAACAGTGGGGATCACTTTACAAGAGAACTACAATTCTGTTGTGATGATATAAGCACAACTCAGCCATGTGAGGAAATAATGATTGAGTTAATGGTATTCGATTATGATTTAATGGGTGCTGATTGGGTAACTCAAAATGGAGATGGAACATTAAATGTAGATAATTGTGCTAATTACAATAACTGTATGGTGCTTCTTGAATTACAAGATAAATTGCCTCCGGTATTTACAAATGGTCCTATAGATGTAGAAGTACCTTGTGATGACGATGGATTTACCTACAGTGATTTGTTAGACTATGCAGATCAATTAACTGTGACTGATAACTTAACATGTACAGATTTAGAAGTGTATCCTGATGTAAATACTAACTGGTCATTTACTCATGACGGAGGATGTGATGGTGCTTCAAGATCAGTAAGCTATGTAGTAGTGGATGCATGTGGAAACGAAGACAGATTTTCTCAGACATTTACTTTTGGAAATGCAGAAGAGATTACAGAGAATGACATTAGCTGGCCAAGTGCAGGACCTTTTAACATCAATGATTGTGGTGAAGGAGAAGGTCTGTTGCCTGAGAATATCAGAAACTTAATTGCTCCAGGTCAAGCATATGGTTCAGTAGATTTCCCTACTGTAATTGGAGATTTTAGTTGTACATTAACTGCGGTTAGCTATGATGATCAATTCTTCTATGATGTTGATGATGATAACGTATGTACGAAAGTTATTAGAACATGGACAGTAATTGACTGGTGTCAGTACAATTTAGATGCAACAACGGGTTATTACCAGCGTTCACAAGTATTTAAATTACATGATATCAACAATCCTGAAATTAACAATGGTAATGTTGTATTGGATTGTGCATACTTAGCTGATACTGAAAATGCTATGGACGGATGTGATGTATTCCATAAACTTAGTCTTGAAGGTATGGACGATTGTACTCCGGAAGATCAGTTAGAGTGGAGATGGGAAGTATATGAGTGTCAAACAAATACAGATGGTACTCCAGATTTTGATAATGATGGAGAAAACGTATCACACATTAATTACTTCTGGAGCCCAGGGGTACACACTGTATACATTGAGTTAATCGATAAGTGTGGTAATGTAACACCTAAAACGATTACAGTTACTGTAGAAGATTGTACAGATCCTATCCCGATTTGTTATGGTGAGTTAGTTATCTCATTGAATGATGATACTGAGTCTGCTGAGATCTGGGCTGAAGACTTCAATCAGAAGAGTGAAGACCCATGTTTAGGATGTGAAGGAGAAGATAATTTAGATTTCTATTTTGATCCTACAAAGACGGATGATGTATATTACTACGACTGTGGAGACTTCCCTAATGGTGAAGCGTCTATTACTGAGATTTTAGAGATGTGGGTATTTGATGCTACAGGTAACAGTGCATACTGTACAGTAACATTAATCGTTCAGAATAACGGAGTATGTGAAGAAACTTCAGGAGCGTCAAGAATCCAAGGTGATGTTGTATCTGAGATGAATGAAAAGGTAGAAAGCACAATGGTAACTATCTCTAGTAATCAGCCTGATTTCCCTGCAAATATGATGACTAACCAAACAGGTCAGTACTGGTTTGATTCATTAGCTCAAGGATTAGGATATACAATCGAAGCTAACAAGGATTCACACATATTGAATGGTGTATCTACTTTAGATATCGTAAAAATCCAGCGTCATATCTTAAGTATTGAGAACTTAGATTCTCCTTACAAATTGATTGCAGCGGATGCTAACGATAGTGGTACTGTGACTGCTTCAGATTTAGTTTCTATCAGACAAGCAATATTAGGGGTAATTACTGAATTCCCTAATGGGCAGAAAAACTGGAGATTGATCGAAGCTGGTCAAACGTTTGCTAACCCTAATTCACCATTCCCTTATAGTGAGGCGATCGATATTAGCAGCTTGAATACAAGCATGTATAATCAAGATTTTATGGCGATCAAGATTGGTGATGTAACGAACAATGCAGAAGTTAACTTAGGAACTACCGATTCTGAAGTTAGAGGAGCTAACGATCTTGAACTAAATATTGAGAATGTAAGTTTCGAAGCGGGTGAAGAGTTAACGATACCTGTACGAGTTTCAGAAGCGTCTGATCTTGTAGGTATGCAGTTTACACTAGAATACAACACTGACATGATAACTGTTCTTTCAATAGATGGTGCAGCAGCGAATATTAGTGAATCAAACCTTGGTTTTGAATATGTTAATGAAGGATATATTAGCCTAAGTTGGGATAATATAGAAGGAATCGACATGAGCAAAGACGAGGAGTTATTTACAATAAAAGCAGTTGCTAAATCTACATCAACTCTGACCAACATCTTACACATCAACTCAAGAGTTATAAGTGCAGAAAGTTATGATAAGAATCTTGAAGTTGGTGGTATCAATTTAGGATACACTAATGATGGTGAGTTTGTTGAAGCTTTTGAATTAAAGCAGAACGTACCTAACCCGTTCGAGAACACTACTGAAATATCTTTTGTATTGCCAAATAGTGCGGCAGCTACACTTTCTATTTTCGATATGAATGGAAAGTTAGTTTACCAAACTAGCCAGGAATTCAACAAAGGATTAAACACAATGACTATTGATGGTTCTACACTTGGAGCAAGTGGAATTTTGTACTACCAGTTAGATACAGACAATTTCACAAGTACTAAGAAGATGATCCATATCCAATAAGCGTAAAAGTTAGTACTTTTTTGAAAAGGCTGTCACTCTTCGGAGTGATGGCCTTTTTCTATAGAGCAAAATATAAACTTCTAGTCGAAGCTTTGATTTTCGATGGATGTCTGCTCTACTAATTCTTGATATTCGGAAACACTTAGACCATCCAAGCAATAATCAATTGGATTAACTGCTTTACCTTTTATTCGTACCTCATAGTGTAAATGAGGTGCCGTGGATGTTCCTGTACTACCTACCTCGCCAATTTTCTGTCCTTTGATAATTTTTTGACCAACTTTTACATGAATCTCACTCAAATGAGCGTATAATGTTTCGTATCCAAAACCATGATCTATCACAATATGCTTCCCATAGCCAATCCGTTTATTTTGGATCTTTTTAATGACTCCATTTCCTGTTGCTTGAATAGGTGTTCCCACTGGACAAGTAAAATCAATTCCCTTATGGAATTTCTTTACCTTATGTACTGGGTGAATTCTGAAGCCAAATCCCGACATGTATCGTACAGATCTTTTTAATTTATCTTCTTGTATAGGTTTTATGGAAGGAATAGAAGCTAGTTTTTCTTCTCTAACAAGTGCTAGGTTAAAAATAGTATCTAAGGATTTTTTCTGAATAGACAGTTTTCTTTTTAATAAATCTACTTTGTCAAGTGATGCTTCAATTAACTCAGAAGAGGAATCATACTTTGTTATATACTTAAATCGATCATGTCCTCCGATACCACCTTCCCACACATTAGAGTCTATGGGATTTAAACCAAAAATTATTCGATGAATATTAGCATCTTTTTCTTGAATATTGTCTAGATCTCTTGCGATTTCTTCAAATTCTGAAGTTAAAGCATTGTAATGCCTGTCCATTTGGCTAAGTTCGTTTTTAAGCGATCGTTCATTAGGAGAAGATATAACACCAGTATATATGGCATAACTGGTTCCAAACACCAAAATGAAAATAGAAGCTATAGAAAAGAATCGTAGGAATTTTATTTTAGGACTTACAATCACTGCTTCATATTGCAGCGTCTTCTCATTGTAAACGTATGTCTTTTTACTCATTCTCCGTCGTATTTATAAACATTACCTTTATTACCTTTGCAGTGTAATTAGTACGGATTTGTTCTAGTGGGTTGGTTTCTGCGTTCGCTAAATTAACATTTGACTAGGGCTTATCCAAAAAAGTATTAACATATTATTTTTTTTATCATAAACTTTAAATGAATATATAATATGTTGACTCATAGCATGTTTCTATGTCCAATAACATTGGTAGTGCACAATATTATGACTCAACAATTTAAATATTAGGCTAAAATTTATATATAATATTCTAACAAGATAATTGCTATGAGATCGAGTGAGATAAGACAGAAATTTTTCGATTTTTTTGAAGAAAAAGGACATAAAATAGTGCCTTCTGCACCTATTGTGGTCAAGAATGATCCCACATTGATGTTTACCAATGCTGGGATGAATCAATTTAAAGATTTCTTTTTAGGTAATGCAGAGCCCAGTAGTGTACGTATTGCTGATACTCAAAAATGCTTGCGAGTTTCTGGAAAGCACAACGATCTAGAAGAGGTTGGGAGAGACTCTTACCATCATACTATGTTTGAGATGCTAGGCAATTGGTCTTTTGGGGATTATTTTAAGGAGGAGGCCATAGCTTGGGCTTGGGAGTTACTCACTAAAGTATATGGTTTAGATCCCGAACGTTTATACATTACCGTTTTTGAAGGTGATCCTAAGGAAAAATTGGAAGCTGATGAAGAATCCGTAGATATATGGAAAGCTTTTGTTCCTAAAGACCGCATTCTTTATTTTGATAGAAAAGATAACTTTTGGGAAATGGGAGACACAGGACCGTGTGGCCCATGTAGCGAAATCCACATAGATTTACGAAGTGATGCCGAAAGAGCAGAAAAATCAGCTCAAGAATTAGTAAATATGGATCACCCACAGGTGGTTGAAATTTGGAATCTAGTATTTATCCAATTTAATCGTAAAGCAAACGGATCTTTAGAAAATTTACCTTCTAAGCATGTGGACACTGGGATGGGCTTCGAAAGACTAGTAATGGCTATGCAAGGCAAAACATCAAATTATGATACGGATGTTTTTAGCTCATTCATCGAAAAGATTGAGAGTACTACAGGTATAAAATATACGTCAAAGTATGATGAATCCTCGATGACAGATATTGCCATGCGTGTGATCGTAGATCATGTGCGAGCAGTATCATTCACCATAGCAGATGGTGAGCTGCCAAGTAACACAGGCGCTGGTTATGTCATTCGTAGAATTCTTAGAAGGGCAGTAAGGTACTATTACTCTTTCCTAAATATTAAAGAACCATTTATACACACGTTGGTGCCAATATTAGCCGAACGGTTTACACAAGTTTTTCCAGAATTGGACAAACAAAAAGACTTTGTAAAAAAGGTAATTTTAGAAGAAGAAAAATCATTTTTAAATACCCTGAGTGTTGGCTTAAAGAGAATCGACCAACTCGAAGTTCGTGAAGATTTATTAGATGGAAATGTGGCTTTCGAACTGTATGACACTTATGGGTTTCCTATTGATTTAACCATGTTAATTGCCGAAGAAAAAGGTTGGAAAGTAGATATTCCTGGGTTTCAAGCTGCCTTAAACGCACAAAAAAGCAGAGGACGCGCCGATGCACAGCGTGAAACGGGAGATTGGACTGAGTTGCTTGATTTAAAAGAAGTAATATTTACAGGATATGACACACTCAATGAAGATTCTGTAAGTGTTATTAAGTACCGAACTATCAAAGAAAAAGGCAAAGAAATTTATCAACTTGTTTTGAATAAAACTCCCTTTTATGCAGAAGGTGGTGGGCAAGTTGGAGATAGCGGATGGCTTAAGTTTGGTGAGGAGACCATAAAGGTGATAAACACTAAAAAAGAGAATGATTTAATCATTCATTTTGTCAATAAAATTCCAGGTGATTTGTCTATATCTGCTGAAGCTAAAGTGGACGCTAAAAAACGTAAATTAACAGAGAATAATCACAGCGCAACCCATCTTATGCACGCAGCTCTGCGAGCAGTTTTAGGGGAGCATGTCCAACAAAAAGGGTCGCTTGTGAAGGATTCTATTTTAAGATTTGATTTTTCTCATTTCCAAAAGTTGAGCACAGAAGAATTACATAAAGTGGAAACGATTGTAAACAAACGAATCAGAGAGAATATAGTATTAAAAGAAGATCGGAATATACCCATTGAGGAAGCCAAAAAAGCTGGCGCAATGATGCTTTTTGGTGAAAAATATGGCGAAAGTGTTCGTATGATAAGCTTTAATAAAGATTTTTCAGTTGAGCTTTGTGGTGGCTGCCATGTCCCTGCAACTGGATATATAGGACTGTTTAAAATCAAATCGGAAGGAGCCATAGCTGCAGGCGTGAGACGTATTGAAGCCATAACTTCAGAAGCCGCCGAAGCTTTTGTAAACGAAGAAATAGCGACTTTAAATGCCGTGCGCGCGCAGTTTAAAAACCAAAAAGACATTGCAAGTCAAATAGCTGCATTACATGAGCAAAACAAACAACTCCAAAAAGAATTAGACAAGTTTCAAGTCGAAAAAGCCATGCAATTAAAGGCAGAACTTATCGCTAAATGTACAGAACACAATGGAGTAAAATTATTGACAGAAAAGATAAATCTACCTGATGCAAAATTGGTAAAAACGCTATTGTTTAATCTGGAAAAAGAGGTCGGAGATATTTTGATTGTTGCTGGATTTGAAGCGAAGAACAAAGCAAATCTCATGGTAATGGCCAGTAAATCATTGACAGACAAAGAGATTCATGCTGGAAATATTATCAAAGCAATCGCTAAGCACATCAACGGTGGTGGTGGCGGACAGGCAACATTTGCCAGTGCAGGAGGTACTAAAATAGAAGGTATAGAAGAAGCTTTAAAAGCAGTAAAAGACTTAGTCTAAACCGAAAAAGCCTATACAGCTTCTTTTAACCAATAAGAACGGCCGTCTGAAGTGCGGTCCATTCGTTGTGTACCATAAAGTAGCCTTCTTAATGTGGCAGGATCGCCAAAACTGTGAAATTTGTTGAGTATCTCATTCACTTCGATTTCCGAGTAGTGTACACCAGGTGAGAATTTGGAGGCCAATATTTGTAACATCTGGTCTAAGGCTTTCTTCTTGCGTTTACCAGGCAATCGCGTAAAACGATTTTGCTCATCTAAATATCCGCGAATGAGATGATTGTTTGTCACTGATTGTTTATTCTCCATGCCAGAAATTTAATAGTTTTTGTGTTGCAGACTTTCCGATAAGCTCTTCAATTTCACTTTGTTCTGCTTCTTTAACCCGTTTTACAGATTTAAAATGCTTTAAAAGTTTTTCAGCAGTGGTTTTACCAATGCCTGGAATATCCGTTAAACTCGATCCAAAAGCATTTTTGCTCCTCAAATCCCGATGAAAATTGATGGCAAATCGATGCGCTTCGTTACGGAGTTGTTGGATCAGTTTAAGACTTTCAGATTTTTTATTGATATACAGAGGAATAGAATCGCCTGGAAAATAGATTTCTTCTAATCTTTTAGCTATACCTATAACCACAATCTTTTCTCGTAAACCTAGTTCATCTATACTCTCCATAGCCGAACTTAACTGTCCTTTTCCTCCATCAATAATGACTAATTGGGGTAATGGTTTTTCTTCTTCTAATAGACGTTTATATCGTCTTCCTACCACTTCTTTCATGGACGCAAAATCATCCGGTCCTACCACCGTCTTTATTTTAAACTTGCGGTAGTCGGATTTTGAAGGACGGGCATTTTTAAAAACCACACAACTCGCTACGGGATTGGTGCCTTGTATATTTGAGTTGTCAAAACACTCTATATGGAGTGGCATATGGTCCATCTGTAAGTCATTTTTCATGGTTGTGAGTATGCGTTCAGCCGGGCTCACTTTTTTTATTTTGTTGAGTGCATCCTTTTTGCGCTGGAGAGAAAAGTACTTTAGATTTTTTTCTGCCAGTTCTAATAATTTGTATTTATCACCTCTTAAAGGAATGGTCACAGAAAACAAGGGAAACTCCATGCCTAATTCTATCGGAACAATGATTTCTGGAGCTATACTATTAAACTTTTCTCGCAATCTTAGGATAGCATGTATTAAAATATCTTTGGCTTCTTCTTCTGCATTGATCTTGATTTCTACAGTATCACTATTAAGCAGCGAGCCTTTAATGACTTTCATATAGTTGACAATGGCCATCTCTTCTTCTACCATGATACTAAAGACGTCAACATCATCGATGGTATGGCTAACCACCGTAGATTTTGATTGATAATCTTCGAAAGCACTGAGTTTTTCCTTTAAATCCTGTGCATGTTCAAATTCCAGTTTCTCTACATGCATGGCCATTTGCTCTTTGATGTAATCCTTTACTGGTTTAAAATGTCCTCTTAAAACATTTTTTACTTGTTTTATTTTCTCGTTGTAGTCTTCTTCAGATTCTTCCCCTACACAAGGTCCTTGACAATTTTTTATGTGGTACTCTAGGCATACATTGAATTTTTTTTGTTCAATGTTGCGTGCAGACAAATTGAGTGTGCAAGTCCTTAATTTAAATAATTTCTTGACGATGTCGAAGATGATTTTTGCCCTAAACTTAGAAGTATATGGACCATAATAAGTCGATCCATCTTTGATTAAATTACGTGTAAAAAACACACGTGGAAAACGTTCCTTTTTAACGCAGATATAGGTGTATGATTTACCATCCTTTAGCATGATGTTATACCGAGGTTGGTATTTTTTTATCATGGTGTTTTCTAGCAAAAGTGCATCATGCTCTGTATCCACGATTAGATATTCTAGATGATGTGCATTTTTAACTAAGGTCCTTGTTTTGAATGATTTTTGTTTGTCATTTACAAAATAGGAGTTCAGTCTGTTTTTTAGGTTTTTAGCTTTACCAACGTACAGAATTTTGTCAGCTTCGTTTAAGAATTTATAGATCCCTGGGTTTTTAGGGATAGTATGCGCTATTTTTTGATAATCTTCTTTAGTCATGCTTATTAAAAACACTGGCTATACCTCTTAAAACATAAAAGGCAGACTTTGGGTTTGTCGCTAAAGGAATATTATGTACATCGCATAAACGTAACAACATTTGGACATCGGGTTCATGCGGATGTTTGTCCATAGGATCTCTAAAAAAAATCACTAAGTCTAGAGAACCGGTGGCTAATAGCGCAGCAATTTGTGCATCTCCTCCTAATGGACCAGACAATAATTTGTTAACTGTAAAACCTTCAGCTTCTATTTTACTTCCAGTAGTTCCAGTGGCGTAAATGTTAGATTCCATCAAGAAATCTCTATTATTCATCACAAAAGAAACCATCTCTGGTTTTTTGCCATCATGGGCAATCAATGCTAAATTTAATTTCATATACTCAAATATCTAGAAAATTTAGGAGACGATTAGGATATATACTCTTAGCTCACAAATTAATGCAGATCCTTTCAGTACTATCGTTAAAATCAAAACTTATCATTACCTTAAAAGTATGAAACGAATGATATTTTGCCTTTTTTGGTTTGGTCTTACATGTCAACTATTTGCCCAAGGGAAAACGATGAACGAATCCGTCTATGACGATTGGAAACGTGTAGAAGATTCAAAAATAAGCAACAATGGTGACTGGATCGTGTATACCATTAAACCCCATAAAGGCGATAAACAAATTCATTTTTATCACACAAGAAGCGATAAAACATACACTTTTGATCGCGGAGAATCACCAGCCTTAGATCAAGATAATGGTTTTGCAGTTTTTAATATCAAGCCCCATGCAGATACGATCTATCAATTAAAAAAGAGAAAAGTAGATAAGAAAAAACATCCAAAAGACACCCTAGGTGTTTTCTACTTTGACGAAAAAAAACTGATTAAAATCCCCGATGTATCAGAATATCAAATTCCGACAGAATGGGGAGGAGTGTTTGCTTATAAAAAAGAACCCATAACAAAAGAAAAAGACTCCTTAGCGCACAGTGCTTTAGCTAAAGAAGAAAATGAAACAAACGGTTCGCGCTATATACTCAGAATAACAGAAGGAGATATAGACTTAGCCTTACCTTTTTGCAAAAAAGTAGTTTTTTCTAACAAGAAAAATCAATTGCTTTACGAAAGTACAGGCACTGATTCTGTTAATGCTACCACCGTTTATTTTAGGGATTTGACAGAGAAAAGGCCTCATGTAGTAAGTGAGACAGAAGGCACATACAATCACTTTGTATTTTCAGAAAAAGGCAACTATGTAAGCTATACAGCTAATTTTGATACTACAGAAGCTAGAATAAGTCCCATGGAAGTTTTTATGTACGATTGTAGGCAAAAAAACAATCGATTAGTAGCTAATAATGATGCCCCTTTTTTAAATGATGGCTGGATAATAAACGAACATAAAAAGCCGCATTTTTCTGAAAACGAACAGAAGCTATTTTTCTACACTAACCCTAAACCCATCCTACAGGATACCAGTTTGCTCGACGAAGAAATAGTTAATGTAGAAGTGTGGACTACTGAAGACAGACTATTGTATACCCAACAAGAAAATAGACTAGACACTGAGAAAAAACGCGGATATATGGCGTGCTACAACATTGGCACAGGAAAAATAAATCAATTAGCAGGAAAACAATATGACGAGATACGTTTAAGCAAGAAAGGTGACCATACAATGGCTATGGGCATAGATGTAAAACCATACCAAAAGCAAATTACCTGGGAAGGATATATCCCTCGTAATTTGTCAATTATAAACACTGAAACCTCAGAAAAGAAGGAAGTAATTAAATCCATTCACGGGTTTCCAAGTTGGTCACCAGAAGGAAATTACATCCTTTGGTATGATCGCAAAGCCAAAGCTTATAAAATATATGACTTGGCTAAAGAAAAAGACATTGAAATAAGCAATAATAAAATCAGTACTTTTTACAATGAGTTACATGATACTCCATCTGATCCTTGGAACTATGGTATAATGGAGTGGACGGCTGGTGATGCATCAGTCTTCGTTTATGATCGTTATGACATTTGGGAGCTGTTTCCAAATGCGAGAAAAAAACCAAGAAAAATCACCAATGGTAGAGAACAAAAAACAAGATATCGATGGATTAACTTGGACGAAGACCTAGATTTTTTGCCCGCAGACACCAGCATTCTTGTTAGCCTATTTAAAGAAGGAGATAAATCAGGAGGGTATGCTAAACTAAATCTTGCTACTTCAGAAATAACGCCTATTACCCAAGGACCATATAGATATGCATCGACGGTTACAAAAGCTAGAGATAGTGAAGATTTGTTTTATACAAAAGAAAACTTCGAAACCTTTCCAGATCTGATTTATGGCGATATGAGTTTTTCAGATCCTAAAACAATATCAGATATAAATCCACAGCAAAAGGACTATGGATGGGGATCTATAGAGCTCGTGTCATGGCAAACTGAAAATGGACGCACCATAGAAGGTATGTTAGTAAAGCCTGCAAACTTTAAAGAAGGAAAGAAGTATCCAATGATTGTAAATTTTTATGAAAAAAGTTCGCAGGGACTCCATCGTCATAGAGAACCTTTTGCTCATCGGTCTACCATAAATTACAGTTATTATGCTAATAAAGGATATGTGATTTTTAATCCTGATATTGCCTATACCACGGGTGAGCCCGGAGAAAGTTGTCTTGAAGCAGTAATGTCAGGAGTCGATTACGTCTTGTCTTTAGGGTTTGTGGACGAACAAAAGATGGGTTTGCAAGGGCATAGTTGGGGAGGTTATCAAATAGCTTATCTACTGAATAAAACACAAAGGTTTAAATGTGCAGAATCAGGCGCACCTGTGGTCAATATGACCAGCGCATACGGCGGTATCCGATGGGGTAGTGGTATGAGTAGAATGTTTCAGTACGAAAAAACACAATCACGCCTGGGTGCTACCTTATGGAATAATCCAGATGTTTATCTTAAAAACTCCCCTTTATTTGATATGGATAAAATGAATACTCCAGTACTTATTTTACACAATGATAAAGACGGTGCCGTACCATGGTATCAGGGCATAGAATATTATATGGCTTTAAGGAGATTAGGTAAACAAGCTTGGTTTTTAAATTACAATGATGAGCCTCACTGGCCATTAAAGCGACAAAACAGATTGGATTTTAATAAGCGTATGGAACAATTTTTTGGCTATTACTTAAAAGGCGAACCAATGCCTAGATGGATGCTAAAAGGAGTACCAGCCATCGAAAAAGGTATTGATCAAGGATTGGATTATTTAAAAAAGTAAACGATGATACGAAGCCTATTTTTTTTAATGAGTTTATTTTGTTTAGTACAGGCCGATGGCCAAGCCTATGATTTTCCAGAAGATTGGGTCGGTGATTATGCTGGGACCATGCTAATGCACTATCCGACGGTTTCTAAAATGGATACGGCTGAGGTTCATTTCGAATTAAAAGAAGTTATTCCGGATTCTGTATGGACATACATTATGAGCTACCAAAGTAAAAAGTACGGAGAAATTGTCAAAGACTATTTCATTGTAAAACCCGAAAAGCACAAGCCTTATTTATATCATCTTGACGAAAAAGATGGTATTGTCATTGAGCAAATTTTGATGGATAACACATTTTATTCGAGTTTCTCAGTGTTAGGCAGTTATATAAGTTCAAGGATGAGAAGAGTAGAAGGAGGCATAGAATTTGAAATAACTTCAGCTAAAGAAGAACCTACATATAAATCTGATAATATTCCTATAGAAGACGATCTGGAGCTTGAGGATGGAGACTTAATAGAAGTCTATAGTTATTTGCCGTTTACCGTCCAACGGGTGTTTTTACAAGAAGTCGATTAAAAAAGTTAAATCGCATTAATCTAAATAAAATATTAGTCTATCTAAAACTTCAAGTCTCATTTATATTCTATGTTACATTTGATACCTAAATAAAACAGATATCATGCAAAAACTAATGACCATTATGCTAATACTTTGTATGTCCGCAGTAGCTAAAGGACAAGTAACTGATGCAAAACTACCGGGTGACATAACTTTGCCATCTTCTAAAGCTGACATAGATATGTTAGCTAGCAAGGAAACAGGAAGTTTTAAATATTCAGTAAAAGATTATTTCCAGAAACCCAGTCAGTCTACGTTTAGATTTTCTCCTAATGGCCAATATCTTGCCTACAGAGAAAAGGATGATAAGGCAAAAAACCATGTGTACGTAAAAAATGTCGAATCCAATGAGGTGGTGCGTGCAATCGAAGAAAAAGAGGAATTAATCCGAGGTTTTGCTTGGGCTAATGACAATAGACTAGTTTATGTAAAAGATCAAGGTGGTGATGAAAATTATCAATTGTTTGCAGTAAACTTAGATGGAAGCAAAGAAATGGCCTTAACACCTTTCGAAGGAGTGCGAGTAGAGTTACAAGAGTTTCTAGAAGATCAGGATGATTTTATGATCATTCAGATGAATAAAGACAACCCGCAAATTTTCGAACCCTATAAGATTAATATTACTAATGGTGATTTAGAAAAGCTATTTACTAATACTGATCCAGCGAATCCTATTTCAGGATATGACTTCGATAAGGATGGAAATCTTAGAGCATACACCCAGCAACAAAATGGTACTGAGTATGTCCTAAAATATAAGAAAACAGAAGATGGAGACTTTGAAGAAATCATGCGAACAACATGGAAAGAAAATTTCGGAATTATAGGTTTTGATTATACCAATGATAACCCACATGCTGCCTTTGTCAAATCAAACTTAGAATCCGATACTGATGAGATTTTATTGTACGATTTAAGTACGGGCAAAACCTTGGACAAAATCTTTAAAGATGACACATATGATGCAGGAGGAATTAGTCGGTCGCGTAAAAGAAACTACGAAGTAGATTACTATTATTACACAGGAGAGAAATATAAAATGATACCTGTAAGCTCCACTTTTAAGGCATTAAACGAAAAGTTTAGCGAGCAATTTGAAGGCTATCAATATTATATCACGAGTAAGACTAAAGCAGAAGATAAATATTTAATATACGTAGAAAGTGATCGACTATATGGCAAGTATTTTATGTACAATGCTAAAAAAGACGAATTTAAAGAACTACTTGATTTAATGCCTCAGCTAGATGAAAATGACATGGCTGAAATGCGACCTATTTCTTTCAAAAGTCGAGATGGATTAACGATTTACGGGTATGTGACTATACCAAATGAGGCAAAGCAAGGCCAAAAAGTTCCTATGATTGTAAATCCACATGGTGGTCCTTATGGCCCTCGTGATCAATGGGGATTTAATCCAGAAACTCAGCTCTTTGCAAGTCGAGGGTATGCTACTCTACAGGTAAATTATCGAGGATCTGGTGGTTATGGTAAATCTTTTTCTATGGCAGGTAACAAGCAGATTGGTAGAAACATGCTAAATGATCTAGAAGACGCTGTAGCATATATGAAAAAAGAAGATTGGGTAGATGGCGATAAGGTGGCCATTTATGGAGCTTCTTATGGTGGATTAGCTACTTTGGGTAGTCTAGTAAAAACACCAGATTTGTATACTTGTGGAATTGACTACGTAGGAGTATCTAACCTCTTTACTTTTTTTAAGTCTTTCCCTCCTTATTGGAAGCCGTATTTGGCTCAAGTTTACGAGCAATGGTATGATGAAAATTCAGAAGAAGATATAGCTATCATGAAAGAAGTATCTCCGGCTTTAAATGTCGATAAAATAACCAAGCCTTTGTATGTGGTCCAAGGAGCAAATGATCCAAGAGTTAATATCGACGAATCAGATCAAATAGTCAGACAACTAAGAGCACGAGGAGTAGAGGTGCCTTATATGGTAAAATACGATGAGGGTCATGGATTTGGTCATGAAGGAAATAGAATCGAGTTGTATCGATCAATGATGGGATTTTTTGCGCAACATTTGAAGTAAATTACAGTTTCGATAAAAAAGAAGAGGCTGTCTCAAATCGAGATAGTCTCTTTTTTATTTATGCTTAATGAAGCCT
>JAHDHQ010000009.1:0-39656 GCA_020631235.1 Saprospiraceae bacterium
ATCGCCATTTTCATCATTATTGTCACCTTCAGGATCGTTATCTGGATCATTATCTGGTGTACTGTCTGGATCATCATCAGACATATCTTCTCCATCTTCATCCTGAGCACCGCTAATTTCAGCAGAGTTTGTCCAATTAGAAGAAGGGTCTCCATCTGGACAAGGCTGAACTGTAAGCACAATAGGTACTGTATATGTTGTTACAGGATTTATAGGACCTGCAATCGTTGTAACAGCTGTAGATGTAGCCATATCATAGGTCCATAATGGATTATTTGCTGCATCGAAGAAATATCCACAAGGAATGTATTCCGTTACTTCCACTTCGTATGCTGAGATGTTTCCTTGATTGATCACATTAATATCAAAAGGAATATCATCACCATAGGTAATTGGATCTGTCCAACTGGTAGTTTTAGTTAGTGCTAAGTCAAAAATTGGTATTACTTCCGGATCATGATCATCTTCATCTACTGTGCCATCATCATTAATTTCATCATTAGTATCATCATAAGGATCTCCACCTGCATCGTTGTCTGGGTCCATATCAGGGGTACTATCGATATCATCAATTGGATCGCCGTTTTCATCATCGGCGCCACTTATTTCAGCTTCATTAACTAAGCCAAGTGGATCACTTACATCAGTGATGCTTAATACCACCATAAGTAGTACCGAATCACCAGGTGCAATAGGCCCTGCAATCGTTTGCTCATATACACCATCATTATCAAAATCTGTCCAACCATTGGTGTCAGCAGTGCTAATGACTGTTCCTGATGGCATATGTTCAGAAACTTCTACATTAGTTGCCGCTAGATTTCCTTGATTATACACCCAAATATCAAAGGTAATATCGTCACCTAGGCCAACAGGGAATTCCTGATCTGGATTTATCACTTTTTGTAAAGCAAGATCAAATACCTCAGTAATCACTGGTATTGTTTCCCAATCTTGATCATCTTCATCATCCGTACCATCACCATCTTGTTGATTATCATCACCTTCTGCGTCGTTATCTGGATCATCATCTGGATCACTGTCAATATCTGGAGGCATATTTCCGTTTTCGTCTTCTGCCATGGTAATTTCGGCAAAATTCGTTAAGTCAGCAGGTGTCATTAATGCTGGATTGATTACTAAATCGATATTAATGAAAGCATATTCGCCTGCCAGGATAGGACCCGCAATTGTATTTTCTGGATTTCCATCGGCATCACTATCAACCCATCCATTCATATCGCTAGGGCTTAGTGTTAAATCAGCTGGCAAATAATCTACAACACCCACGTTATATGCATCTACCGTGCCCTGATTGTATACAGTTACCACAAAGGTTAC
This sequence comes from Saprospiraceae bacterium, assembly GCA_020631235.1. GTDB lineage: Bacteria > Bacteroidota > Bacteroidia > Chitinophagales > Saprospiraceae > JAHDDO01. The sequence goes on from JAHDHQ010000009.1 coordinate 1,342, forward strand.
TACATCGCCTGGCATGTACGGAGCCATTTCGTCTGGACTTAATGTTTTAGTCAATGCTAAATCGAACATAGCCACTGGAAGTTCCACTGTGTCTTCGTCATCCTCTTCCTCTTCATCATTATCAGGATCATCATCTGGTGTACTGTCAGTGTCATCCTGAGGATCTCCATTTTCATCAAAGAATTCAGTTATTTCAGCGCTGTTTTCAATACTAGTTCCATCAAATGCAGCATCCAATGTCACTACTATTTCTAGCATTACTACTTCTCCAGCTGTCATGCTTGCTATTACTTGGTCAGGATTGCCATCAGCATCAGCATCTACCCATCCATTTGTGTCAGCTGTACTTAATGTTAAGTATGCTGGTAAGTAATCTTCAACCGTAACATTTGTCACATCCGTATTACCTTGATTTTCAATGGTAATCACGAAAGTTATGTCAGTACCTGGGTAAACAGGAACATCCTGATCAGGACTAAGTTCTTTATCTAAAGCTAAATCGTAAACATCTTCATCAGATGTGTAGAATACAGCAGGATCATGATCATCTTCATCATCATTTCCATCGCCATCTTCTTGATTATCGTCACCATACTCATCGTTATCTGAATCATCATCTGGTGTAGAATCTATATCATCTGCAGGGTTTCCATCACCATCCGAGGCACCACTAATTTCTGCCCAGTTGGTTAATTCAAATGGTGCAGGAGTCATAGGTAATACAGTTAGGACGAAATCTATACTTTCACAATCTCCAGGCGCTATAGGGCCAGGAATCGTGTTTTCATAATCACCATCCATATCCACATCGGTCCAGCCATTGGTATCATTGATACTGTATTCAGTACCTGCTGGTAAGTACTCTACGACCATCACATCAGTGGCAGTAATGGTTCCTTGATTACATACTTCTATTGTAAATGATACATCATCTCCAGGGCTTACGTATTGAGACTGACCATCACTTAAAACTTTAGTTAAAGCTAAATCAAAGTAATCTATAGTTATTGTTTCTGGATCATGATCATCTTCATCATCATTTCCATCGCCATCTTCTTGATTATCATCACCAAACTCATCATTATTAGGGTCATCGTCTGGGGTGCTGTCTACATCCTCAGGCATGTCACCATTTTCGTCTTCTGCTGCTCCGATTTCAGCCCAGTTTGTTAGTGAACCTTGGGTATCTGGTAAGACAACTAAACTAATTTGAATAGTTACTTCATTTCCAGCTGTCAAAGCATTTATAGTAATGGTAGGATTTCCATCGCCATCTAAGTCTGACCAACCATCAGCACTATTATTGCCATAGCTGTCCATATATTCAAGACCACTCGGCACATAATCCGTAACATCAATATTAAAAGCATCTACCGTTCCTTGATTAATTACTGTAATATCAAATACTACTTCATCTCCCGGCATGATTGGCATATCTTGAGTTGCCGAAAGTGTTTTTACCAATGCTAAGTCAAATATTTCAACAGGCACAAATTCCCAATCATGGTCATCTTCATCATCACCTTCTGAGCCATCCTCCTCTGTTTCGTTATCATCTTCTGGATTCATAGAATCATTACTAGGATCCATATCTGGAGTACTATCAATATCTTCAGGATGATTTCCATCTTCGTCTTCTGCTGCACTAATTTCTGCTATGTTTAGGTAATCATTTGGATCATTGCTTGCACAAGAAACCACAACATCCATTTGGATTATCGTCGACGTTCCTGCCATAACAGGACCTGGGATTACAAATTCATAAACACCATCATTGTCACTATCTACCCATCCGTTTGGTTCTGGGCTATCCACTTCCAGACATGCACCCATACTATCTGTTAATTCAACATTGTATGCATCTACATTTCCTTGATTTATCACCTCAATATTGAAAGTAATCACGTCGCCAGGGTATACAGGCGTCTCTGTAGAAGGATCTAAGGTTTTAGCCAAAGCCAAATCAAAAATTGGTTCGTCTTCTACATTGATGATGGCAGGATCTGAATCATCTTCATCTCCATTTTCTCCATCTATAGAGTTATCTTCCGCATCTCCATCATTTCCATCATCATCATCTGGTGTACTATCAATATCCTCTTGTGGAGTACCATCTTCATCCTCAGAACCCGTTATTTCAGCCACATTTTCTAAATCTGCTGGAGCTGCTAAATCTGGATCAACTTGTAGTGTAATAATAATGGTTTCTACTCCTGTGAATGCTGCTATTGGTCCTGCTATTGTGATTTCAGGATTACCATCGGCGTCGCCATCTGACCATCCATCAGCACTATTATTGCCAAAGCTATCATCATACATCAAACCAGCAGGAATATAATCGATGATGCCAACATTGTAAGCATCAATACTTCCTTGATTGTATACCTTTACTTCAAAATCTACTAAATCACCAGGCATCACCGTTTGAGCTTGACCAGGCGCTAATGTTTTTGTCAAGGCTAAATCCGTATATTCCACTGGTACAGTTGCTGGATCTGAATCATCCTCATCACCATTTTCGCCATCTGTGGTATCATCGGTGTCTCCACCAACTTCTCCTCCAGGGTCGTTACCATCATCTTCATCAGCGGTAGAATCAATATCGTCATCCGTTGTATCATTGCCCATATCATCCATTGAGCCACTAATCTCTGCTACATTAATATAGTCATCTGTACTCATAGCTGCTTGCACAGTTAATAGGATTTCAACTTGAGCGCACATTTCTGGATCAATAGGCCCAGCAATAGTGTTTTCATACAATCCATCATTATCGTCATCGGCCCATCCATTAGCATCCGAAGTGCTAAGAACATAACCATCAGGGATATAATCAGTAACTTCTACATTAGTTGCTACAATGGTTCCTTGATTGCATACTTCGACAATAAAGTTTACATCATCACCTACTGTAACTGGAGTTACTGTTGCAGGATCTAACATTTTAGTTAATGCTAAATCGACATATGGGATAGTTACCTCTTCTGGATCTTCGTCATCCTCACTTTGATCACCATCATCGTTGTTTACTTCAGAATCAACATCAGGGGTATCACCGCCAGTTACTTCCGCAACATTGGTGAACGTTCCAAACATATCTATTGATGCCATTAGGGTAAGTGTTTCACAATCACCGGCATCCATGGTTCCAATGGTCCATACTCCAGGAGATCCAGGTGCGAACGAACCAGTAGTTACGCTATTCCCTGTATACGTTAAACCTGCTGGTAAATTTTCTTCTACTACCACATTATCTTGGCTATGTACTAAACCTAAGTCAGGGTCAAGCACATTACAAACTTCAATTTCATAAGTAACAATATCACCTAACTGAGCTGGATATGGCATGTCTACAATCGACTTTTCAAGTTCGATATCAACACAAGGGATGGCGGTTATAGTATGTGCTGCTGAAACAGACGGACAGTCATCTGCATATCTAAAACCTTTCACTATGTACTGTCCAGTAGCAGTCGGTCCATTCCATTCAGGAATAGTTGTAGATGCCTGTATAACTTCTAAGCCTGAAGTGAGTAAATACCATTCATAATAATCAAATCCTGCATCTGTTGTTAATGTACCTGGGGCATAGCCATCACAGAATGTTAGATCTCCACCTATTCCGAGTTCTCCAATTGGCAATACTTGCACACTAACTTCATCCATTAATTCACATCCATCTCCAAATGTCAGTACAATACTGTAGTTATAAGTTCCTACATCTGGACTATTAAAGATAGGTTCAGAACTATTTGGATCATCTAAATAAGTTGCAGGCATCCACTCAACTGTAACCCAATCTTGGTATTCATCTGGTATAGTAAGTACTAAATCAAGGTCTTGATCTTGACACGCCTCATCCGCTTCCAATTCTAATTCAAAATCTGTGACTCCCAGTATAGATTTAGTTGTTTCATATGGACATTCGCCTATTGTTCCACTTATTGTAAACATCGTTTCAATGGATGGATCGTCAATGCTTAGGAATATACTATCTTCTGTCAATCGTTCTATCATGTTCGATGCAGGATCATAAGAAAGTGTATATCCACCACAAAGATCGAAACCTAATTCTTGTCCATCACAAAGCACGGTTAAATCGTCTAATTCGGCGATAAAATCTGGCTCTATATTGGTAATTGGTGTGTCTTCATGATCACATGCACAATCTGTTTCATAGGTTCTTCTAATGATAACAGGACATGCTTGAATGGCTGCTACTTCAAGACACATCATTACTGTCGTACTTTCTCCATTCTCCAGCGTAACATTATGTGTACCACTATTTAATTCTCCATCAAAAGAATCCACAAGCCCATTATTAGTTACATCATCATAGATGGACACAGTTACTTCGCCCGAATAAGCTGGTCCAGGATTAGATAAATCTACTTCATAACAGAAATCTACTGGATCTTCGCTATCTGTACAACTTGTACTTACTCGAATGTCCGTAGTTTCCAATGGTGGTTTTAACTCAAGAAATATAGAAGGATTTAAACTATTTTGAACAAATAAATCACACTCTGCTGGGGGTCCTGGAACACATGTAGCAGATTCCACAACGCTCTTAATATCTGCACCTAATTCGATATCTCCACATGAAGCATTATCTAACATGGCAGCTTCAAAAGTTAAAGACCAAGAACCACCTACTTCTATAGCGGGTGAATGAACACAAACTTGTAAGTCATTTCCTATTATCGTTTCTGTTGTCCAATCTGGAACAAAACCATTTGTGAAAGCTATCGATCCAGGAGTGTATGTTAATACATCAGTAGGTATAGTCACACAAGTAACTACACTGTCTGTTGTCGGATATTCAGAAATGTTTAGAGCAGTTATACCAAAAGTATTTGTCAACCCGCCGCAGAATAGTTCTGTAGGATTTGCTACAGCTAACAACTGAGCAAAATCTTCTGGATCCGCCCCATTTATAATAATAGGTAGAGACTCTACACTTCCCGAACTCAGCTTTCCAGGACCACAAGGATCACTTGCTAATGTTTCCGTTTTTGGCTTAGAGCCGGATAGAAACTCATCACAATTGGTTGTTACTTCAAATCGAAATGCTACTTTGTTACTATCAAGTGTAGAACTTACCCCTTTTAGTCCATTAATGTCAATGTAACTACTCCACAATGCATCATCAGACCAAGCATAATCAAGGCCTGAAACCACATCTGGATCAGGTACAGATGTCCAAGTACCGAAATTACCAAGCATTTCTACCGAACCTCCTGGGTAGGCTACTTCCCAACTTCCAGGTACAACGGCCATTCCAAATGGTAATTCGAATGTTGGCTCAAGATTTAATAACAATAAGTTCTTAACATTTTTAGTTCTCACATGCAAGGTAAAAGTCTCACAAAGTTCTGGATTATCAGGTAATCCAAACCATTCAGTTTGTAAGTCCGCCTCTCCAAAAATGTAAGCATAACAAACTTCTGAAGAGCTACATGTTCCACTACCACCAAGGGCAGCTCTGACTTCTTCAGGTGAACATCCAGAACTAGCTCCAACGCAAATTTGTGGAGGTATAGTTCCTGGCTGTGGACAGTATAACAAGGTAGTTTTTACAAAAGCCGATATACATTCTGTAGTTCCCAATACAGTGGATGGGAAATCAATTTTATATTTCTTTAACTGACCATCATCAGAAACTAATGAAGATACTAATGGCATGGTTTCGGCCGCATCTAAGCAAGCTCCTTCAAAAGATACAGAATTAGGCACAGTGACATATCCACTAAATCCTAGCGCATCCATTGGATCTGGGTTACAAAATTCTATTTCCTTTATTTCAATACTAACTCCTGCACTTTCTGACGCAATCAATTCTTTTCCATCGACGTTTGCACTCGTAATAGGTATTGAGGGTGTGACTTCACTATCATCTACAATCACAACTGGAAAAGGCGAATCGTCTTTACAGTAGATGGTATCATATCTTAATTCATTATAATAATGAATACCGGATGCTAGTGGGATTTCATCAGCATAGGTTCTTGCTTCGTATGCAGGCCTTGAAGGGTGATCTGCAGCGACGAGAGTTGAAATATATTTAAATGCACTACATTCATCCATAATATGACCAGCATTGCAATAGTCTAACTCTAACTTATATTCTAACAAGCCTTCTACAGGTAAAGGACAAATCATACAATAGTCATAGGATAATTTTATGGTATCGCAATTATCTAATCCTACACCTAAACCTTTAATGCCTTGTTCTTGAAGATTAAAGATGATCTCTCCAGTTGTCCCATCATCTATAGCACAAAGATTATCATTGTATCCATCTACTGGACTACATAACATGTTTGTTGTTGAATCAACAAATATATCCGTGAAGGTGCCATTTCTTTCTATTTTTGCATTGGCACAATACGCTAATGGCGCATAAATAGGTGATGTAACATCATACATCTCTACGGCAGGTCTGTATTCAGCAGTAAACCACGGATCACCTGTTGTTCCAGGAAGTTCTTCCACCCAAAAAGTGTGCTCTACTGTACCTCCACAATTATTTAAGGTTATATCTGTTCGAGCTTCCACACCTCCAGCACAGGTTACATTAAATGGTTCAAAAGTACGACAGATGGAGCCCAAATTTGAGGTGTTACATCTTGCAGCAGCCCCAGCTATAGGGTCATATTTATAAAATCCAGCCGATGGATAAATTCGAGCTGTGGTTTCTAGTTCAGGTGCTATACCAAGATCTAATCCCGTTTCTCTATGTGGATTCTTTACTAGGGGAACTCTGAAAGTAAAATAAATTTTAGAGTTGAGTGTTACACCATAAGTCTCAATAAACTCATCCAAACAATCACCTTCAGCAAAATTGGACCAAGTACCACCACACTCGTCTATTTTCTCATAGTTATATAAACTCCACGTCAAATATTGATTATCTCTGAAGTCGTAAGTATTATAACCAGCATTTCGATTACAAGGATGTTCTATATTATAGGTTCCCCAAGGTTGCGCCCCGAAATTAGTGATGTTAGATTCATAATAAGTACTACTTCCTGAAGCTGCACATCCTGCTAAATCACTAATATCTACAATATGGGAGGTCCCATCTGGGTTTTCTACCCTAATAGTATCAAGTACGGAGGCTGCAGCATCAATTACGAGTGGAAGTTTGGGCATATTAACTTCTGTACTTGACAAAGGATAATAACTCCAAGAAAAATCCCAAAAAACGGGGTCATTTACCAATTCAGGATTGAGAATCTCTAGAAAACCACGATGTTCAAGAGTATCTCCAGGCATAAATCTACCTAGATCAATTGCATACCCCTCATCAATAAGTTCTTCTCTGGTCCATTGCTCTGATGAAGTTTTATCTTTGTATCCTAAGTTTACCCGTTCATTAGACAATGATTCATAAGATGCTACGCAAACACATCCAGTATCATTTGGATCAATTCTTAATAATGTACTTCGACAAGCTTTCAAGATTTCACAATCAGGATCACAATCTGTGCACACTGATGATATTTGTTGTGATGCAGCTAAGAATGAAGGTGGAGAACAAGAAGGTTCTTCCATTTCTAACTGAAACTTGTAGCAAACTAGTCCTGAAAAAGTCCCATCACCAAAATCAATTAAAAGTTCTGCTGCTCCTTCCGTTGGATAAGACATACTAACATTAGCATCATCAACCGAAACAAAATTGTTTACGTCATCATCAGAAAACATTGCCGTTCCAGGAACATATTCTAAGTCATCTGTAAACATATCTGGACCAGCTACAGCAAGCCTGTATCTAACATCCGAACCACTTGAGCAATCTTCGACATTTTCCGAGGTAAAGTCATAACAAAAAGTCATTTCTATGGTTTTTGCTCCTTGAGGGTTTCCATAGACACCAAAGTTATATCCTACAACAGTTCCAGTCGAATTTAGATCTACTTCATCCGGGTTAGAAACTGTTTCTGCGCCAAACTTAATTCCAAATCCATCTGTATCAGGAAAATCTTTGAAGGCATTGCTACAATTGGTTTCTCCCGAAATATAAAATTGTACATCATCACAAGAAATATCTACACACTCACCAGCAGCCTCCGACGGATCAGAACAGGCCAATCCAAATTTTACAATAATATCTAGTGGATCAGATCCACCTGGTAAATCATCTAAAAATCCATCACCATCATAATCCAGCAAACCTATATTAGGGTTGACATTATTTTCTAAACTTATATCTAAATCATCACCTGTTGAAGTGGTCTCAAAAGGAATTGACGTCCCATTTATGTTTACTTCTTTTACTTCAATAGCTGTAACTCCACAAGCTTGAAAACCTATATGTAAATTTGTATATACATTTTGATCAGTATCTATACCATTTCCATTCTGTATAGATGCCACCACTTCAGCATCTGTTCCACATATCTGAATGCCGTTAGACAAAGAGGCCGATATAATAGCTTTTTGAGATCCGACTGGTTGAACCTTTAAAACTGAACCTTGTCCTGTGGATTCACAAACTTCATCATGACACCCATAAGAAGCTTTGTAAGAAAATGGAACATCACTAACAGAAGGACAATTGGCTACTTCATAACATACTTGAACGGTTACTTTTTCATCAGTATCAAATTGGTCTGACTCTCCAAATGGGTTTTCTGAACCATTTCCAGGAAAAACATCATTCATAATAGTTGTAATCAATGAACTATCAGCTGGATTATAAACAGCATCTGAAAGAATATCAATTCCATTGGCCGTCATAGAACTAACACTAATTGGACTTGAAGATCCCAAGTCAATACCACAAACCGCAAATTCAAATTCGTTTAGATAAGCTTGCAATCCATCTTGCGAAATAGTTAGATTTTGGCAACTAGGTGCTCCCAAAGATGTTACAATTGGATTTAATGGACTAGGCGTATTGACATTAAGCACTGGAACTTTTAATGAACCATTAAAATCATTTTCTATTAAATAAGTCCCTTCACATTGGATAGGCACTCCATCTGGCGGAAAGTAGAAATAACTATATTCCAATTCTACCATATATTCTGTATTGACTAAATCAACACTACAATCTGCGCTGATACCTATATTAGCAACAAAAATATCGTCACATGTAACTCCATTTGCCACAAAAGCGGGTGAAGTTAGATCAGCGTCTGAATTAGAAATACTTGTGCATCCACCAAAATTGGTATCTTCAAAACCAGCATAGCGCATACCTTGAAGCATATTGACTGTCATTTCAAATCCATCGATAGTGCCTGGATCATCCGTAAATATTAATAGCGATAATGTATCCGAATTTCCGCAAACATTTAAGTTATCTGCCTGAGGAAAGTTGGGTACTTCCCTTAAATCCACAATTTGAATATTAGGACAATCCCCAGGACCCATAAAGGCTGAGACATTGGACTCAATTCCCTTAATTGATTTTATATCATCAATTAAATTAGATTTAGCTTTCAAAAACTCACTACGATAAAAAGATTCATCGTCACAAGTTGATAATTGATAGTTTAATCTTGCTTGTTGCACAAGTTCAACTTGATTGATTTTTTGATCAACTACTTTTTCTTCGTTATTTACTTTAAACAAATCAAAGAAGCCAAAACCAAACATTAAAGGAGTGAAAGCTAATGTGGCAATACATAAACTCAATAGAGTTTTAAAACGGACATTTCCCATACGAGGACAGATTTAACAATTAAGTCAATTAATAATTTTATTAATTCTATTACTGTCTCAGGTAAAGTATAGGGAATGTCAAATACGGCAAGCTGTGTAAGAATGGTTACTTAGCGTTTTTTCAATACCCTGTTTTTGTTGTTAAATCGGTTAAGTCGGAACTTAGAGGCAAATATATAATTATTTATAATATTTAATTGTTTGATTTGATGTATTTTTTAAATAAATGTTTTTTAAGATATGTAAAAAATCCATACCTGTTTTTACCAGACAACATTTATCTGTGCAATAATTAATTGAATTACAATTATTTATGAAGTGAAAATATCAACGATGGCTCGCTTGGAGAAAGGGTGCTATTTAGGCTATAAAAAAATAAAAAAAGGTGCAAAAATCATTCATTTGATCCTTGCACCTTTATATTTTACTCTAATAAAAACATTTTTCCGGTATGCATTTTTCTACCCTTGGATTGTAAAGTATAATGCTTTATACCTGATTCTTTAAAGTATTCCTTTTTGAGTAAAACTTTATTAATACCAATTTCTGCATGAATCTTTGTCGAAAATTCCAGTTGGCCTAGATTATTAAACAAACGTAACACATACGTATCTTTTATATCTGACTCAAACTCAATTGTCGTCGTCTGGATCCATGGATTTGGATAAGCTTTAACTATACTTTGTTCAGCTACAAATTCTTTTAAGCGTATACGTTTAGTAGTCAAATCATTACCTAAATAACACTCCGTATTTAGTAGATCACCTAGCTTAACATCCTTAAGTTCATCTTGAAATATAAAACTCATAAAGTTTTCTCCTGCTTGAACTTCTTGAATTGATTTAGGAGCATAACTCAAGACTAAATTGCCATACGCGTTGTGAACATTTTGCATGTCCAAATCCATAAGATCAGATTCAATGTCAAGAAGACTTGTAACATCTGTTATATGCATTTGTAAACCATAAAGGTCCATATTTTCTGTAGCAATCAATTGCAACTCATTACCTGAGATTACATACTCAACATCGATCATTTCATTAGACCTATTATCTGTATGATCTATTATGGTATTCTCTACAGATCCATTTACATCACCCACTTTTACACCTACAAAGTCAATCCACATGTTTTCATTAAGTGATCCAATAAGATAATCTTCATCAAAACCAGAAGACCATGGATTACTAGGTTCAATAAATTGATTTAATGCATCCACAAATCTCCAACTGGTATTATTAGTAAATCGCTCATTGATGCCTAAAATCAATCGTCTAATATCCAATAAATCAGCGGCTGTTATACTCTCAGAATTATCAGCGTCTGCTGCGATTAACTGATATGGCGAATCCAGGTCATTGATTCCCAAAATATGTCTTTGTATAATAACAATATCAAGAGTACTCACTCCATTTAATGGATCATAATCGTAAGTTGGTTTCACTTTATACGAACCTCCAGTAGGCATATTTTCAAAACGATAATCTCCTGCTTCATCCGTCAGATTCATCAGGGTATCTCCTTCTAGATATACTTCAATATGTGAAAGATCTACATTAGTTTCGGTAGCAATATTTCCTCTTACAGCCACCATATTCATTTCTGGACAGATGTCTTCATCATTATTATCAACTACTTGAATGGTTGTCTCACAAAAGGCTTGATTCCCTTCCTCATCAGTGACCCATAATTCTATCGGGAATGCACCCAAATCATTACAGTATAATGTAATCAATGTAAAGTTTACATCTTCACTGAAGCTGAAATCTATATCATATCCACAAGGATGGAAACTACCGCCATCAAAGTCCTCTGCTGTTATAGTCACTTCTTCATCGTCAAACTCTCCATCACCATCATTATCTACAGGCATTAAAAAGACCGGCTGATCAATTTCACAAACAGGGATCGGTGTTTTTGTACTAAGGACTTGGAAACTATAATCACAAGTCGTTTCATTTCCGCAACCATCTTGTACTGTCCAATAGATTTGATGTGTTCCGACTGGATATTCATCACTAGCTTCAATAGCCAATCCAGAAGTATCAATACTACCATCTGTATCAATATCAATATCAAATTGGACAATGAGATTTTCTTCTGTTGTGCAATCGTCTTCCACAAGGAGTTCTAAGTTAACGTCTCCCGAAGCGCAATCCACATCAGCCGTTTCGACGATGATATCTACACATGTACTTAAAATCGTAGGATCTATAGTGTTATTAATTTTGAGTACTTGTTCGTGTTCCCAACGTAAATAAGCACCATCTACTTGCTGGCACCAATCAACTAAGGTCCAAGTTCTCAATACTTTCAAACATGCCGTTTCTCCTTCTACAAACTCGAAGACTTGATCCACATACTCATGTCCTACTAATTCACAAGGACCTTCATCAAATACAGGTCTATTATAAGGAGGATCTAATGCATCTGGAGATAAGTCATCCAGTCCACAAACATCTGTAGATTCAAAATCTGCAGGCCACGTAATACTAGCTAAGCCAAATGCATCGCTGTTAATAACTTCTATAATTTGAACGCAGGTTTGTGCCACCTGTCCATTATCCATTAAGTCAATTGTACGTTCAATGATCCCTATACCGCATTCACTTCTTTGATCATTAATAGATTCTTCTAAATCACCTTCATTCATACAATTATCAGACATGGATGGATATCCAAAAGTAGCAGCCAAATCATCAATATCAAAGATCGCCGTGCACTCTACCGTAGTATCAGGTAAGCAAACCATGGTTGGAGTTACTTTATCTTGAATCTCCACCATAACCATACACTCGTTTGTATTACCACTCATATCAGTTACTTGTAAACGTACCATAACTTCTGTTTCAAAATCAGCACAACAGAATTCTACAAATGGTCTAAAAGTTAAATTATCTGGAATATCACAGACATCTGTCATTCGACTCACTAGCACACTGCTTACTCCACAATCATCAAATGATCCTTGATCTAAAGAATTTGCATAAGCGATACCATAACCAAGATTATTCAGACTTACCGCAATGCTTTGTTCGCATATAGGAGTAGGCTCAATGTTGTCCTCCACATCAATCATCATTTCGCATTGACTTAAGTTGCCACAAACATCAAAAACTGAATATATAACGCTGTGGTTACCTGTAGGCAGCACAATATCTCCACCATTTGTATTGAGTGTTCCAGAACCATAATTAATTAAGTAACTATGAATGTCGTTACAAGCATCCACGGCATTGGCCATAGGTAAAGAAATCTCTGCTCGACAATCTGCAGTTGTAGTCGACACAGTCACATCATCAGGGCAAGTTAACTCAGGACCTGTTGTATCTGTAATATCAATCATTTGAGTGCATGTCTCTTCATTATCACCATCGCAATCCCATTCTATTATGGTCCAGGTACGCATAATTTTGGTAGAACAATTAGGTCCGGGTACTTCCATATCTTCATAGCTAATCAGTAGATCACAATATTGATCCGCTACGTCAGGATATAAATAAACTGGCATGCCCTCACTATCTAATATAAATGGTACTCCTGTACCTAATCCTGTTTCTTCATCATATGGTACAGGATATCCTTGAGCATCTAGAGGTATACTATGTGCACAATCAAGTGCGTTGGCTGTACCGACTGTAAGATTGTCAGGACACATTATGGTACTGATATCTGGTCGTTCTAGTGAAATACTAAATGTACATGGGGCGGAAGTATTGCCCATTTCATCTTGAGCTACATAAGTCCGAGTAATCACTGTGCTATATGGATCATCACAATCCATTGCTTCTGGAACTTCATTGGTTAAAATCACCATTCCTGGTACGCAGAATTCCGTAATTAGCACAGATTCGTCTATGCTGGCTAGTGCACCACAAGAGACAATAGTATCTGATGGACAAGTCAGTGTAGGAGGTAAATAATATTCAATACATGCTTCACCACTACAAGTGTTTCCACATTCTGGTTCGGTAATCGTATAGGTAATGCAATAACCTAATAAATCCATACCTACTGTATCATTAGGCATAGGATTACTCCATGGATCAAACAACTCAATATCATAATAATAATTACAATAGTCTTCAATACCAGCGCCACCCATCGCTGGTGTAATCACGGCAATACAATCTTCATTTAATGAAACATTAATTGAAGCTTCACAAGCAATTTCGCAATTGCTGATGCATGGTAAGACCTGAACTTCTGCTTCTTCTTCCACTTCTCCTGTAGTCATGTCTGCTAATTCAAACTGACCAGTTACGGAAGCTCTATTAAATAACATTTCTGGATCTACCGCTAATGATGCATCCAACTGCGCTGTAAAAGATACCCTTATACTATCACACGGTTCTAATAAGCTCGGTGTTCCATCAAATAGATTAGGATCTCCAGCTGCCATACCATCAAAACCTATATTTATTGTAGGATCAACGGCAGCTGTTGTATATAGGATGACTGGATCTCCTCCAACTGCGATGCCTACGTAACTTGGCCCAAAGTTAAGTGGATCATCCAACTCATCTATCAATTCTATATCCGTCAAATCTTCATTTCCAACGTTCTTAAATAGTAATTCGAAAGTTACATCTATGTGGTCCACCATTCCTGCAGAAGGCTGAATATCCACCAAGAATTTATCTAAGGATATGGCAGGTACAGCTATATTTTCAATATCACTATCATCTTCATCTCCATCGATTCCTGCTATCTCATTATCACTCACCGAACCATCATTTCCGAAGGTACTATCGTAATTTGAATCCTGATCTTGCGATGACATATCATTGCCAGAAGTATCATAAGCTTGCACAATTTCTCCTGTATTTAGGTACGCTGTAGCTGGAGTGTCACATGCTTTTATGATGTAATAAACCACCAAAGTATCCGTCATACCAGGTAATAAATGTTCACCGTAAACACTTGTGTGATTCCCATTCGAATCCTCAGTCCATGCCGGATTTAATGAAGAATCAAACTCAAAACCACAAGGCGAATAATCAATCATAGATACATCAGTGGCTGCCATATTTCCTTGATTAAACAAAATAAAATCAAAGGCTACTGTATCTCCAAACATATGTGGACCAAGTGACGCTGCTTTCTTAATAAAAGCTAAATCAAATACAGGTATACTAGCAATATCGTGATCATCTTCATCAGCAGGATCATCAGTCTCATCATCAATCGGTTCTCCATCATTGTCTGCAATCTGATCAGGTGTGGAATCCACATCTAGCCTGATCATGTTTAATGTATCTTGAGCTTCACTTATTTCCGCCATATTAGTATAGGCAATCAACCCGCCAGTACTATTCATGATCGTAAGTTCTATTGTGTCGCAATGGAACTCTCCCTGAGCTAAAGTATCAGTAATTAAACGAGTATATAGTGGTGCATCGGAATCATCCCATCCAGGATTATCAGTTGCATCAAAACCATAACCTACCGGTACATAATCGGTTAAGGTGATATTAGTTGCCGGTACATTTCCTTGATTTAAAGTGGTAATTTTAAAGCTCACTTTATCGCCAAACTCGAATGGCTCTGGAGTGATAATTTCTTTAATCAAGGCAAGATCAAATATCTCTATAGTTTCTTCGTCCATAAAGTCTTCATCATCTACATCTTTATCATCGTGAGTTATGTCGTTGCCTTCTTCATCTGACATTGATTCTAGCCTAGCAATATTTGTATAGGCGCCTTCTTCTTCACAATACGTTAGAGCAAGCGCAATTTCCACAGACATTGATTCGCCTGGCTCGAGTGGTCCAGCCACAGAAGCAGTCGCTTTATGGTCTGCACTATGGTAAGTCCAGAATCCGTCGTTTATATCCAGATAAGTAAAACCACATGGCAATGAATCAAAAAACTGAATATCATATAAATCTTCATTTCCTTCGTTGAACAATTCGATATCAAAAACAATGGTATCTCCATAGCTGTAAGGACCATTATTTTCTGTGGTTTTCAATAAAGCCAAATCTACCACATCAATGCGTTCAATATCGTGATCATCTTCTGTAGAACCTACGGTTTCACCCGTTCGATCATTACTAAAGTTGTGATCTTGGAAACTATCTGCATCTACCCATGCTCCTCCACTAATATCTGTAGAGTTTTCAATTTCGGCAATGTTAGTATAGATATCTTCCCCACCATCAGTTTGAATGATTTCAGCTCTGATAGGGAATGTGATAGAGTCTCCAGGTGCCAAACTTGTAGGTATATTGTACGCTAATACTGGATTTGCCGAACCGTCCCAATCAGGATTAATGGCTGGCAAAAACAAGTAACCTTCTGGTAAACTATCTAAGACAGTGATGTTATCTGCTTCAACATTACCTTGGTTATATACCGTAATGTTGAAGGTAACTGTATCTCCATAATAGCATCTTACAAACGGTGTTACTCGTTTTTCCAAAGCTAAATCAAAGATGTCTACAAAAGCTGCATCATGGTCATCTTCGTCACCATCTGCATTATCCGTTATATCATCAGTATAAGGATCATTGTGTGGATCAATGTCGTATTCACTATCAATATCTTGATCAGTTATATCTTCTTCATTTTCATTTTCTAGTCCTACAATTTCAGCCACATTTTGCCATGCATCAGCAGAAGTGCAAGCAACAATTTCTAATTCTATAGAAATCGTATCGCTTGTTCCTGGGGTTAATGGTCCAGCAAATGTAGTATTAGCTACAGTGTCTGTAATTGACCATGTAGGGCTATTACTCGCTAAGAACTTATATCCGCAAGGCAAATAATCATTTATATTTATATTATATAGATCAATATTGCCTTGATTAAATACCACAAAATCGTAACTCACCGTATCACCAAAGACAAATGGACCTTCATCTTCGGTATATTTAATTAATGCTGCATCTATGATTTCTATATTTTCATAATCAGAATCATCTTCATCATCATTTAAGTTATCGGTGAGATTATCCTCCATTGGGCCATCATTGGTAGGATTATTATCGTTAGTAGCATCTGTATCTTCTTGCGGAGTCCCTAACTCATCTGTGAAAGACACAATTTCAGCTACATTGTACCAATCGTCGTAATCATCCCCCATTTCTAATGTCAACACAAGTGGTATATCAATACAATCATTTCCTCCAATAACACTAGAGCTGTGTGTATAATTTAGTTGATTTGCTACACCCGGCGACCAGCCTGGATTTTTCGACATATCAAAACTATAAGCTTCTGGCATGTAATCTACCACTTGGACTTGTCCAATAGGGTTTCCTATTTGGTTACAAACTTGAATGACAAAAGTTAGATCATCTCCATAAGTGAAATCTGTGGTACTAATCGTTTTGATAAGACTTGGATCATAAATAGGTAATAATGCCGTATCATGATCATCTTCTGTTTCAGGATCATTAGTAGGGTCAAAATCAGGCGTGCTATCCGCATCATCGATGGCATTTCCATTAGCATCATATGCTTCACTTATTTCAGCAATGTTTATGTAGGCACCGTCATCTGCGCACATTTCTACAGTCAATTCTATGCTTCTAGTTGTGGATTCGTTTTCTGCCAATGTCGGAATCGTCGTCATTGGGAAACTAGTTACTAAAGGAGTCCAGTTGTTAGCTAGATTTATTAAGCTTGTAGGCTCATAAGTAAATCCACACGGAATAAACTCTGTAAGCTCTATATTGCTAGCATCAATGTTTCCTTCATTGGTAATTTCTATTTCGAAGACTACTTTCTGTCCATAACTGTATGGTGCATCTGTCACAAGTTGTTTTTCGATAGCCAAATCGAAACAATCAGGGTCTACAGAAACTTCACACGTGGATAAACAGCCGTTTCCATCTTTTATAGTGATCGTATATTCTCCATGAGATAATCCGCTAAAAATCATCTCATTTTGGAAATTATCTCCATCAATACTAAATGTATGTGGAAGGACTCCACCAATAGGAATTACACTAATCTCTCCATCATTAAACGCACAAGATTCAGGCAATACATATTCTAGCTGGCAAACGAGTGCCTCTGGTTCAAATACTTCCACTTCGCAAGTAGTTATACAGCCATGAGCATCTCGCACACTAACTATATGGCTGCCACCTGGTACTTCAGTAAATAATGGGCCACTTTGCCAAGAACCTCCGTTTAAACTAAACTCATAAGGAGCTATACCGCCTGTAGGGTTGGTGGTAATACTACCAGATCCATCACCATTACATACTACATCCGTATGATCCAAACTGCAGCTTAATTGGGTCGGTTCGCTAATCGTAAAAGAACAAGTTACAGTACAATCATTATCATCTCTAACGGTAGCTGTATAATTCCCTGCTGATAAATCTTCAAAAGACGGGCTATCTTGCCAAACTCCATCCAGCATATATTCGTATGGAGTTACTCCTCCAGTAGCATCTATATTGACTGATCCATCATCACCATCTTTACAAAGTACATCAACGTGTTCCGTATCGCATATTAATTCTAGTGGTTCAGTTAACTCAGCTGTACACATGGTTATGCACATTGGGCTGTTTACATTTCTTACATAAATGGTGTAATTGCCAGCTATCAAATCACTAAATGTAGCTGATGACTGGTAGCTATTATTATCTAAACTGTATTCATAAGGAGCTTCTCCTCCAGTTGCTGACACTGTTATTTCTCCTGTTGCATCATCTTTACAGGCAATATTTATGGTTTCTTCAATGGCGCACATTGGTGCAGCCGGAGCTGAAAGGATCACTTCACAACTCGCTTCACAACCTTGAGCATCCATGCTTGTAATCATATGTGTACCTGCCATTAAACCAGTAAAGACATTGGTACTGACAAAATTGACTCCATCTATTGAGTAAGTATAAGGTTCAGTACCACCTGCTGCTGTTACTTCGATCTCTCCATCTTGAACAATACAATCTGAAAGATCTGTTCCTTCAAGCTCACAAGTGAGTAGTGCTGGCTCTCCTATGCTTATTTCACAAGTTGATATGCACTCATTTTCATCTCTAACAGTCAATGTATAGTTACCTGCAGCCAACATTGTAAATTGTTGGTCTATTTGCCAAGGTCCGTTATCTAAATTATATTCATAACTACCTGTGCCACCTGTTCCAGAAGCGATAATACTTCCCGTAGCAGTTTCAAAACAAGCAGCATCTACTTTTGTAAACTGACATTCAAGAATGGATGGTTCTCCGATAGTCACCATACACTCAGAAATACAATTGTGAGCATCTCTGACGCTTACTGTATATTCTCCAGCTTCTAAACCTTCAAATAATGCGCCTGGTTGCCATGGTCCACCTATGCTGTATTCGTATGGAGTAACACCTCCATCAGCATTGATTAATATACTTCCATCGTCTCCATCTTTACAAGAAACATCCTCTTGTGTGTGATCACAAACAAGCAATGTGGGTTCAGTTAATTCGTAAGCACACATACTAATACACATGGTACTATTCACATTTCTAACATAGATAGTATGTACTCCTGCAGCTAGATTATTAAAAGTGTTTGAGGATTGATAAGTTATATCGTCAAGACTATACTCGTATGGTGCATTCCCTCCAGAGGCTTCGACAGAAAGACTTCCTGTTGCTTCACCATAACACAATATATCGGTGAAAGCACTGATGGCGCATGTCGGCATCATAGGAGCTGTTAAACTTATCTCACATGTCGTTTCACAGCCATTATCATCTATGGTCGTAACTATGTGGTTCCCTATACCTAAGCCTGTAAATTCAGCATTAGCACTAAATGTACCATTATTAATACTGAACACATAAGGAGCTGTACCTCCTACAGGGTTAACCGTAATTTTACCATCCTGCACATCACAATCACTGACATCTTCCTTGCTTAATGTGCAACTTAACGCTGCTGGCTCATTAATGGAAATAGAACAAGTACTTAAACAAGCTTGGTTATCTCGAATGGTTACTTCATGATTTCCTGCCGGTAAATTATCAAAGTTATTATCTGTTTGCCAAGGACCATTATTTAGGCTGTATTCGTACATTGGAACACCGCCGGAAGCTGTTACTGTAATGCTTCCTGTTGCGCTGTCTTTACACAATGCATCAGTTGCGCTTAAAGAACAAGTCAAAAGGCTTGGTTCTGTGACTTCAAATACACATGTAGTTGTACATCCATTAATATCCCTTACTGTGGCTGTATATTCTCCAGCTTCTAAGTTATCAAACGAGATACCTGGTTGCCATGGCCCTCCTAAGCTATATTCATAAGGTGTAACACCTCCATCCGCATCAATAATTACACTTCCATCCGATCCACCGAAACAAGAAACATTGGTGATTACTTGATCACAAACTAGATTGGTTGGTTGGGTCAATGTCGTAGCACACATACTAACACACATTGGACTGTTTACATTCCTGATGTAAACTGTATAGCTGCCTTCAGATAAGCCAGTAAAAGAATTAGATAGTTGATAGCTTACATTATCAATGCTATATTCGTACGGAGTCTCTCCTCCCGAACCGGATACATTTATTACACCTGTAGATTCTTCAAAACATGCGATATCCACCGTCGATGCTATGGTACACATCGGTGCAGATGGAGCGGTCAAAGTAACTGCGCATGTACTAGTACAATCATTAGCATCTTTTACAGTAACTATGTGGTTTCCTGCCATAAGATTAGTAAAAGAACCATTTGACACAAATGTTCCTCCGTTAATACTATAGGTATAAGGCGCAGTGCCTCCATTGGCTGTAGTGCTAATCATACCATCAGTCACTGAACAATCGGTTAAATCTGTACCTGTTAAGTTACAGCTTAAAGCTGCCGGCTCATCGATAGTAACCATGCAAGTGCTTGTACAAAGATTTACATCTCGCACAGTAATGTTGTAAGTTCCTTCTTCTAAATCATTAAATGCATTACTCGTTTGCCATGCTCCACTGTTTAGGCTAAACTCATATGGACCTACCCCTCCATTGGCACTCACAGAAATAGTTCCTGTTGCTGTACCATTACAAAGTACATCAGTCGATGATGCAGTACAAACCAGCTGAGTAGGTTCTGTAATCGTAGTACTTAAAATGGCTGTACATCCATTCGCATCACTGATGGTTACACTATACTCTCCAGCCGTTAAGCCATTTAAATCTTGGTTATCATTATCTGGGTTTTCTGCGCCATCATTACTCCAGTCATAAGAATAAGGAGCTGTGCCTCCTGAAACCATTAGGTCTATGCTTCCATTATTACCATCCTTACATAATACATTTGTTTGATTAGAAGTATACACTAAGACAGTAGGTTCTGTTAACTCATATGAGCACATACTTAAACACATAGGACTATCTACATTACGTACATAAATAGTATGTACTCCTGCTGCTAAGTTATTAAATGTGTTAGATGATTGATAAGTCATGTTATCTAGACTATACTCATAAGGCATATTTCCGCCCATTACGTCCACTGAGATACTTCCTGTAGATTCTCCAAAACATAGAATGTTTGTAAATGAACTAATGGTACATTCTGGCATAGTAGGAGCTGTCAATGTTATCTCACAACTCGTTTCGCATCCATTGTTGTCTCTGGTGATCACAATATGAGTTCCCGCAATTAATCCAGTAAATACAGCATTGGACCCAAAAGAACCTCCATCTATGCTGTAAGTATATGGTGCAGTACCTCCAAGGGGCATTACCGTTATTTCTCCATCTTGCACATTGCAATCACTCAAATCTTCTTTTGCTAGTGTACAACTTAAAGTTGTGGGCTCATTTATAGTAGCTGTGCAGCTACTCACACAATCTTGACTATCTCGAATAGCCACATTATAGTTACCTGCCTCTAAGTTTTCAAAATTAGGACTTGTTTGCCATGGCCCATTATTTAAGCTATATTCATACGCTGGAACACCACCATTGCCTGTAATTGCAATCGTTCCTGTTTCACTTCCAAAACATAATGCATCAGTGCTGCTAACTGAACAAGTTAAGACACTTGGTTCCATGATAGAAACCATACATGTTGTAGTACAACCATTAGCATCTCTAAC
This sequence comes from Saprospiraceae bacterium, assembly GCA_020631235.1. GTDB lineage: Bacteria > Bacteroidota > Bacteroidia > Chitinophagales > Saprospiraceae > JAHDDO01. The sequence goes on from JAHDHQ010000009.1 coordinate 23,057, forward strand.
GGTAGCTGTATAAACCCCAGCTTCTAAACCCGTAAAATTAATGCCTGGCTGCCAAGGACCTCCTAAACTATATTCGTAAGGAGTTACTCCACCATTAGCATCAATAATCACTGAGCCATCATCACCACCAAAGCAGCTTACATCTGTTGTTACATGGTCACATGTGAGATCAGTAGGTTCACTTAATGTTGTGGAGCACATACTCACACACATAGGACTGTCAGCATTTCTAATGTAAACATTATAGTCGCCTGCTTCCAAATTATTAAAGTTACCACTAGATTGATAATCTACATTATCAATACTAAACTCGTAAGGAGTATCACCACCTGAACCTGTAACACTTATACTACCTGTTTCATCACCGAAACAAGCTATATCCACTGTGGCTGCAATCGTACACATAGGTGCACTTGGAGCCGTTAATGTAACTTCACACGTCGTTGTACAATCATTATCATCTTTGATAGTAACTGTATGTGAGCCAGCCATAAGACCGCTAAAGCTGCTACTTGAACCAAAACTACCTCCGTCGATGCTATACATATATGGAGCCGTTCCTCCCGAAGCCTCGGTAGCAATCATACCATCGACTACTTCACAATCAGAAAGATCAGTACCCGTTAATGAACATGTAAGAAGTGCTGGTTCGTTAACCACTGTGTTGCAAACACTAACACAAAGATTTGCATCTCTTACTGCAATATTATAATTGCCGGCTGCAAGATCGCTAAATGCACCACTAGGTTGCCAAGTTCCTCCATTTAAACTAAACTCATAAGGAGCTGTGCCTCCACTTCCTAAGGCCACTATGGACCCAGTTTCTGACCCATTGCATAATGCATCAGTCGCACTTGCCGTGCAAGAAACAAGGGTAGGCTCAGTAATACTAGAAGATAGACTAGCGATACATCCATTTGCATCAGTTACTGTTACCGTATAATTACCTGCTGTTAAGCTATTAATATCCTGATTGTCATTATCTGGGTTTTCAGGTCCATCATTACTCCAATCATAAGTATATGGAGCTGCTCCACCAGTCACCATTAAATCAATGGATCCATCATTGCCACCTTGGCAAGAAACATGTGATTGATTTGCATTTAAGGCCATCCCTTCCCAAAGAATTACTTCTGTTGTACACGTTTCTTCAAAGCCATTTTCATCGGTTACCATTACCGTATATGTGCCAGCAATTGCTGGATTAACGACAGGGTTTTGTACATTGCTGCTAAATCCACCTGGTCCAGACCAACTCCATGCTACTGCATTGCCTCCAGTTTCATTTAAGTTTACTGAAGTTCCAGGACATACAGGTCCATCATTAGATGCCATACATTCTACCATAACTAAGTGAATACCGGCCGCATCATGATCATCTTGATCTCCACCTTCATTGTTAATGGCATCATCGATGACTGGTCCATCATTACCAGAAATATCATCAGTTTCACTATCAATATCTGGAGCATAAATACCATCATCATATGCTTGATAAGCTATTTCTGCAAAGTTTGTTAAGGTATCTCCTGCAAAATTATCGTCTATTTTCAGCGTTATATCCATGCTTTCGCAATCATTTAAGGCTATAGGGTCTGTAAACGAATAGAACACTTCATTACCTGTGCCTGCTATCCAATTTGCATCATCTAAACTCATGCCTGTAGGAATGTAGTCTACTAATTGTACTTCATAGGCAGGAACATTTCCTTGGTTACAAACTTCAATAGTAAACTGCACAGAATTACCTGCCTCCACAGGCAAGGACTGACTATCTGCTACTTTTTTAGTCAATGCTAAATCCATCCTTTTAGGGTAGATGGTCGCAAAATCTTCATCATCTTCACTTTGATCTCCATCATCATTGTCCGGTGTACTATCGATATCCGGATCTTTAGCTGATGTAATTTCAGCTGTATTCGTTATAGGCAAAATATCTTCATCGATCAAGGTCATTATGCATAGACTTCGGCAAGATCCATTAGCTAAGCGATCCAGTTCCCATAAGCCGGTCATTGGATCATAAGTTCCGGAAGTCGTGGTATGGCTTAAATAGGCAATTCCTGGAGTTAGTAGTTCTGTTACAACAATACTGTCTGCATCAAAATTTACACTATCTGGCATCAATGTCCGATTGCAAACTTCAATGTTCCAAAACATAGTATCTCCTATAACTACTGCTTCTAGTAAACCTGCATCTTTATCTGTCAAGGCTGTTTTTTCAAGACTTATATCTACTTCAGGACATAGAATCCCAAGGTCAATCGTTGTCAGACTATCACCATTGGATAAATAGAAAGGATCCGTTTGGAAATTTGGATTTAGATCACTGTCCAAATCACTCGTCGTAGCATTTTTCATGGCTGTTAAGTAATTACTACCATCCAAGTCAAGACCTAGTAAATATTCTCCTTGCGGGATAGGTCCAAATAAGAAGGCTCCATCTGCATCCGTCATCGTAGATGCGATCGGTGTAGTCGGATCTGTACTACCAAATAGTTCGACGGTCATGCCTTCGATAGGTGCATCATCTTGGATACCATTATTGTTGTCATCACACCATACATAGTTACCTACATAAGTCAGGGCACACGGCACTATAGTTACTTCTACTGTAAAATCGCCTGGACATCCATTTTCGTCCGTATAGCTTAAGACAAAGTCATGTACTCCTTCTGGATAATAACTCGCTTCCGCGTTTGTATTGGCAGCATTGGGGTCATCTAAACCAAGAGATGGTGTCCATTGGTAATTCGTCTTTCCAGTAGGTCCTGAAAGATTAAATTCATCAAATGGACAAGCTTGAAGGCTTACTGTACCATGTTCTTCTGGGAATACTGTAATGCATATAGTGTCCAATGTTGCACAATCATCATTTCGAGTGCTTCTCAAGTAATACTTCCAATCGAGCGTATTCCCTGTTGTATTTCTAAACTGAAAATCTACGGGAGTACTAGTTGTACTTGAAAAACCAACTAATGATGCACCATCGATGCCTACCCATTCATAGGTCACATTATCTAATGGTTCAGGACCTATATTTGTAATGGCTCCATCGCTACATACTTCGTAAGCAGTTTCCGGGAACTGCTGACTTAACTCAGCATTAGTTCTATAACTTTTATTTGTATTGCAAGCACAAGTCGTTTCAGGATTTATAATAGCTAAAACATTACAGGTCATTCCACTAGGAACATTAACAGTTCCACACACTTCTAAGGTACCCCCAGCTGCGATGGCTTCCATGGTGGTTATACTAGCTAAATATACATCTACCCCTGCATCATAATCTCCATTATCATTGCTATCATCATATAATTCTACCGTAGTAGTAGTTCCTGCTTCTATGGCTTCCCCTTCATTGCTCAAGTCCATACAATAGGATACTATTTCTTGGTCAGTAGGTGCAGCCTCGGCTGAAAGTTCTACGTTACTTATGTAAATATCTGGTTTGACTATACTCACTGATCCAGTAACCTCATCTGAGGTAGTACGCACATCACATAATTCGTCAGAAGCTTCACAATATACTTTTTGCGAATTAAAGGTTCGAACAATCAAATCATAGTCTCTACAAGCTTGGGCAACATCTTCCGCTGAAATTTCAAAGGTCACATCCACTGTTTCTCCAGCCATTACGTTGTCTTTTAAATCAATGTAGACAATCTCACCGTCTGAAGTAGAAACTATCAAAGGATTGGTGGGACTTGGAGGCGCTCCATTGGAAACCACCATATAACTATTAGGTACATAGATAATACCTGCAGGCAACTCCACCATAATACTATCGGAATCTCCAGTAGGTAAACTTGTTAAGGCTAAAGTAAAGTTTACACCTACTTCGATTGTATTTCCTTCACATGCATTTAATTGCTCAGCTTCAGGAACAGATAAATTAGAAACATAGGAATCACTGACTCCATTAATCTTCACGATCGGTCCGGGACTAAATTTATAATTAACAAATTCATCACAAGGATCATAGGCCCAACTTAAGAACCGCATTCTTGCGTTGCTCAAAGCACCACAACCCATATATGTTCTAAACTTAACAAGTAAAAAGTTTTTACTTAAATCGGTTGTACCTTCTAATCCATTCGCTTCAAGTAGTGCATTTTCACCATCCAATACAATGTGATAGGTGGACCCACCACTACTTACAGGTTGATTAGCTGTGGTCACCCACATGGTATCAACACCTGCATTGATTGGGTAAGCCAACTGGAAACTTCCGTCGACAAAATCAGTACCTGGTGGTAAATTCATTTGGAAATTAATATCGTGTATAGCTGCAAGATCAGAGCTTGAAATTTGTACTTCATATTCTACTTCCTCACAAAGGTCTACTACATGGATGGCAGATGGATCCGGTGAAGTTACCACCATACTCAATGCCGCGTCTGGAATATCTAGATAAAGCGTTACTGGATCAGTACAGGCTGCTTCAGCTGGCGTAGAAGGTAAGCCATTACAATCCCAACCTGTATTAATTAGTATAGAGTCCCTATTACAATTATTACTGGTTACGCAAAATTCCAATTCTCTAGTTTCGCCAACGGCTAAACTTCCTAGATTTATGACTCCCAAATTATCATCTAATGGGTCTCCGGTAACTCCATCGTTCACTCCTTGGAAAACAATCGCTCCACTTTGGTTTTCGAAGGTAAAGAATACATTTTCAGCTGGACCGCTTCCTATGTTGGAAACATCGACCTTAAAGCATGCTTCTTCTTCTAATAACAGTTGATTAACTGTATGTGGTTGCAGCTGTACTTTAGGCAAACTAACCAATCTAAAATAATCAGCGCTATAAATACTCGTTGCGTAGTGCATAAATGGAGGATCTATAGAGTTGTTGAATGGATCTACAATCCCATCATTTACACCAATAGACGTATCAATAGCTGTCCAGGTAGGTGAACAAAACATACTTTCCAACATATCATAATCCGTGTACACATCCACATCTTTCAAAGAATAAGGTGGTTCGTATTCCGACTGGCAAGTCGGGGACATTTCAGGTGCACAATAGATATCCATACCCTCATCAAATCGTTCATACCCCACTTCCTCATAAATGCATTCAAAATCCACGACAAGTGTGTTTCCATTGATGGCAAAACAAGAGCTGGTATTCATGTTTAGCGTATATCTTTGCCAACTTAAAGACCCTCCCGTTTCCGTCAAATGACCATTATTATCATATACTAATATTTTAAATTCATCTCCCCAGTTGAGATCCGAATTATTTACATAGGTCTGTTGGGTTATTCTAGCAATTTCTCTTACCTCAAATGGGAAATAATCAAAGCCTGTAGATCCTAATCTAAATAAATTTCTATGAGAGTCGTAAATACTTGCAATACTTCCATACGAGCTTCCATTGTAATTATTATCCATCGCATCATTACATCCTCCTACCTCTCTATATATCCATTCATTATAAGCTCTATATTCTATGTAAGTCATAGATTGGCTTAAAGAATTACACTGATAATGGGTTCCAATATCATACTCCATATCGGTCATATAATATGAAGAACCAAAATTAACATTAGTTTGAACTGATCTATAGTCTTTAAGCCTGAAGTCAAATTTTACTGAAATAGAATCATCTTGACCATAAGTAAAATCAGTCGGCATTCCAGCACAGTTCAAATCTTTTAAGGATTGTACACTTAAATTCGCCACCACTTTTTGTCCATCTGGAAAGAGTTGTACTAAATCACAGGAATACATATCTCCTGTGCTGGCATCCCAAATTTCGACCATGGCACCCAGCGGTGTAATTCCTTCATCACCTAGAGCTGTCGAACCACTTCCTATAACTGGTACGTCAATAGTTGCATATGCATACTCAAAATCTGGCTTTGTGATTAAATTAACCCAACCACCATAAGTTGCTCTGATTGTATCGCCTGCAATAAATCTTATTTTATTGATTTTATTTTGGTCTAACATTCCTGCTTCAACGATTCCATCATTATCTGGATCGTTTTCACCAAATGTTTGCCTTGATAGATCTAGATAAGTAAATACCATACCTTCACAAGGATTACAAGCACAGCTTTGTATGGTTGCATTAAATGGTCTTGGCACATCTATCTCTTCAAAACATTGCTGACCATCCATATCACATTCAGTAACGTAAAAACTTTCCTTAACGATAGCCACAGTTTTAGAACAAAAAGAAGGTCCTTCACTACAGTCAGGTATGGTTTTAAGACTAAAAGTCGATTGCCTTAAATCAAAACATTCAGCTCCAGAACCCTGGTATCTGACTTTTAAGGTATCGGGTCCACTGTTGTGATCCGTATATTCTAAATCATACACAGGATACTTTGTGCCTGTTGCATCTATCCATGTTAATTCAGTCGTATTTAGATCGCCATCCACTCCTGTCCAATCCAGTCCTTCGGGCAAAATGTACCAATCTTCTAACCAAGCATTTTCAGAATTTATATGATAACGGTTATCATCATATGAAGAACCTACTTGTGGTTGTCCATTGTTAGGACAATAGTAATTTATAAAATAGTTTTCGCCTGCTGTAACAAACCAATTAGTGCAATTAATCGCCCCAGGGAAAAAGTTGTTATTACCTTCTGTGAAACTTCGTATATATTGTCGCATTCTTGGTGCAACCGAACTATTTAATTCATTAAAATCAAAATATTCGCATTCATCATTATAGACTATATTTCTGAGTTGAGGATACGGTAAATTAAATTGAGAATAAGCATCCGAACATGTTCCACAATCCTCTTCATCATGATAAGCATCAAACTGAATCATTAAGGTATCGCCCGGTGGAATAATTATATCTTGATCTTTAAACTCCAGCTCCCATGCAGCACTTCCATCTCCATCATGACAATTAGTTATATAGCCATGTGTTGGCGAAAGGCGATCCTGTAATTCAATAATATTAGTGGGAGTCATAGCCTCCATAGGTGTTTGGGTATTTCCATCTTGGAAAAAACTGACAACACTAGTTTCATCTAAGGCAAAAGGTATATAGTAGTAATTGTGAGCATGTGTTAAAATATTAAAATCTTGCAATTTTAGATTTGCATCACCATTGTTTGTAACCATAAAGGAATAGGTAAACCGCTCATCTTTATCGCTGTAACAATCCGAGTAGTATGGTCGGTCTTTATAATCAATATGGAAGTGAGTATGATGATAGTATTCCGCGGCTCTTATAGCTGGAGCTAAAACTCCAAAGCGTACACCTGTAAAAGAAGTAGGTGTCGACTGACAAATCTCAGTGCCATCACAACCGTAGTAAGCGGTTCTACTAATATCAGGGATAACCATATCGGGTTCTGGACAATCCACTACTTCCCACACCTCACAAACCGTCAGACTTTCATTAAATTGAAATAGACTTGGATCTTGGACTTCATTCCCAGCAAAAGTGGATGCTTCTGCAATGTGAGTCGCACCCAATTCGAAGTAGAGAGAATCTCCCGTCACCGAAGAAAAACTCAAGGGAACCACCATTCCCGCAATTCTAATTTCTTTAAGGTTTAAAGATGGATGTGTATTATCTACGCAATAGGTTAAACTTTCCAAAGCGCCCGCCGAACCATTAACGATCGTTGTTTTTACAGTATCAACCAAATTAAAAGCTGCATCAAAAATATTATTGCTCGAATTATTTCCCACGACATTGGGAATAGAAAGTGTAGCATTTACCACTTCAAAATTAGGGGTAGGATTATTAATTTGTTCGGAATTACCACCTACATAACAAAGATCAACTTGATAGTTTGTGGAAGAACTGCTCAAGGCCAGTGCTAAACCATCACAATTGACATCCAGTTGATACTCTATGACGACTGATTCGTTTATTTGAAACTCGTCAAAGGAAAGAATGGGTGGCATACTAGATACCTCAGTGCCAGCTCCACTTAAAGAACCCGCAACAAAAAATATCCCGTTCGGAAAATCAAACTTCAACTGTACATCAGTCAATACTTCTCCGCTAATATTTTCAAGCCTCAGCGTATGTGTCTGAGCTTGACCACACACGGCCAATCGACTAAAATCGTCATCAGGTAATAAAAATTGAAGGTTGAAGTCATTTTGAGCAGATAGATTACCGCTACATAACAATACGCACAACAGGGACATCAAGATGTACTTGAGCCCATCAACTTTCGTCAAATTCGAACAAAACATAAACACAATATTTATTTAAATCCTAATAAATAAGGTGCTATTATCTAGGTAATACAGGTCCCATCCTTTGGCAAAACCAAAAGACTAGTGTGTGTGAGTTTCCGCGTTATTGTAAAATGATTATTGCAAATATAAGTAAAACATATTAATATATATTATAATATGTTTTACTTATATAATTTATTCTATCAAATAGGTTTTACCATAGAGTACTGTACCATCGCTCAATACTAATCGATAGTTTTTAACACCATTTGATTTAAATAATTCTTTGCTAATCTTTATTTTATTAATTCCAGCTACAAGATCTACCTGTGACTTAAATTCTAATTGTCCATTGTTATTATAAAAACTTAAACTTACTTCTTGGCTTGATCCGCTTTCAAACTCAATTGTGGTTTGACTTGTCCAAGGATTTGGATAGTTTTTCAAGCTTGAGTTTTCCGCAGTTTCTTCAAATTTAACACGCTTCACCTCTAGGGCATCTCCTTCATACCATTCCGGATTTAGGCTATTCACTAAATCAATTTCTTCTAGTGTTTTATCAAATACTACACTAAATAGCGCATCTCCCGCGGACAGATAAACTAAATCTTCAGGTGCATAACTAATGCTAAATACTCCATTATTTAAGGATACATTAGTGGCATTAAGTCCCGGAACAGCACTTTCTAAATCAACTATATTTCGTTCGCCTACATATAAAGCAAACTGCCATCCTGCCACTTTAGCATCTTCTGAAACCTTAAATTCTAATCTACTTCCAGATTTTTGGTATTTGAGATAGATATCTTCAAGGGATCTAGTATCACTATCCTCACTCAAGGCCATGACTGATCCATTAACATCTGCTGTTTTAACACCCACAAAATCAATCCACATATACTGATCTAATAATGGAATAGCATAGGATTCTTTTATGTTCGAGCTCCATGGATCTTTAGGGTCAAGGAATGTCTGCCCAGCATCTACGAACCGCCAACTGGTATTATCTGTAAAACGGTCACTAATACCTAATATTAAACGTCTAATGTCTAACAAATCACTCGATGTAATTTGTTCTGAGTTATTTGCATCAGCTGCGATCAATTGGTATGGCGTTTCTAATGGTTTTATACCTAAAATATGTCTTTGGATAATGACAATATCTAGTGTGCTTACTCCATTTAACGGATGATAATCATATGCTGGCTTGATGATGTATGATCCTCCCACGGGCATATCACCGAAACTGTATACACCTGCATCATTTGTCAAATCCATGATTTGATCATTCATAAGATAGACCTCGACATCTTGAATTATCTTGTCGTTTTCGGTCGCAATTCTACCTTGAACATCGACTTTTAAACTAGGTGGACAAATGTCTTCATCATTAGTATCTTGCACAATAATCATGGTCTCACACTGTGATTGTAAACCTTGTTCGTCTGTAACAAACAAGGTAACTGGATTTGTGCCAATGTCGTCGCAATCAAAGGTCAATGTATCGTCAGAAACTTCTTCACTGAAGCTAAAATCTAAATCATATTGACAGGTATGGAAACTTCCACCATCCAAGGATGGTGCCATCACAAAAGCCATCTCTACTTCATTTGTTCCATCATTATCTAAATCCATAGCTGTTAAAGCTACGTTTAACCCTGATTTACATACGGCATTAGGGCCTTTACCACTTACAATATCTATGGTTTGCGAACATACATCTACATTCCCACATCTATCTTCTACCTGCCAACTCACAAAATGTTCGCCAATGGCAAAATCACCTGTGATAGTAGCGCTATTACCTGTGGCATCGATCGTTCCATCATTGCCCATATCTAATTCATAACTCCAAACCAGTTCGCTTTCTGGTGTACAATCATCACTTGCGACCATTCCGAAAGTAATATTCATATCGTCGCAGTCTACATCATTAATAAACTCAATGGTCTCATCACAATTAGCCATTACAGGAGCGACTGTATTGGTCATTTTAAGTGTTTGTTCATACTCCCATTGGTTTGCGTCTCCTTCCATGGCAGGACAAGCATTAATAGCTGTCCAAGTTCTAAGTATTTTAAAGCAAGCGTCTTCCTCTTCTACAAACTCGAATAGCTCATCTGAAAACGTATAGCTTAACTGAGCACAAGCCTCGTTTTCTGTACGAGGTGCTGCATATTCTTCACTTAAATCGTCTGGATCTAAAGCCGCAACTTCACAAATATCGGACGTCGTAAAATCTAGAGGCCAAATAATGTCTGCGTACTCAAATGGATTATTATTTTCGGCTGTAATGGTTTGTACACATGTCTGTACTACATTAGACCCATCTTTTAACTGGATGGTTCTAATAAGATCTCCTGCCCCACATGGATTCCTCAAATCTTCTACAGTTTCTTCCATTACTATGTTACCACAATTATCCGCACTTGAAGGCATTCCAAAAGTGGTAGATAAGTCTTCGAGATCTACTATTTCCGAGCAATCAATAGTTACATCACTTTGACATATCATGGTAGGTTCTACCTTATCTTGGATTTCTACTAATGCTGTACACTCATTGAAATTATCTGATATATCCCAGACGCCTAATATTAAACTAATATCACTTCCTGCATCCGCACAACATACGGTGACTGTCGACCCGAATTCAATGTCTTGAGAATTGCCACAGTTATCTACAAGTCGTCTGATAGCCATTCTATCTATATCACAGTCATCGTAGCTATCGTTATCTATTTCAGTAGCAGACACTGTAGCTACACCTGTCGAATTCAAAGCAATCACTAAATTAGATTTGCAACTGGCTAAAGGCACAGCCTGGTCGACCACCGTTATTTCTACGCTACAATCATCTTCATTATCACAATTATCAAATGCATAGTATTCTATAGTATGTGTACCCGCTTCTAATGTGGCTACACCGCCGTTTGTGTTTAGGATACCAAAACCGTAATCTACAATAAAATTAATGGTACTACTACATTCATCATCGATGATTGCAGCTGGTAAGTTTACCATAGCCTCACAATCAATCATATTTGTAGATACTTCATAATTTTCAGGACAAACTAATTCGAATCCTCCTTCACTTCTTATTTCTATCACTTGGGTGCACATTGTATCGATTTCTCCAAGACAATGCCATTCTCTCATGGTCCAAGTTCTCATCAATTTATAAAAACAATTAGGTGTAGGAACCACCAAATCACTGTATGCTATTTCGAGGTTACATAAAGCAATCGATGTTTCTGGATTTAAATCTATTGGTAAACCTGCATCATCGAAGATGGTCGGCAATCCAGTGCCCAAGCCTGTAGTTGCATCATACGGGACTGGATGTCCATTTTCGTCCACAGGTATGTCATGACTACACATTAAGGCTGTATCATCAGCATCTAAATAATCTGGAGGACACATGATTTCTGCTACAGTAATTCGCTCGAAACCAACCACAAACGAACAAGAACCACTCAGTTTTCCTTGGCTATCCTTAGCCGCATAGGTGTAAACTATTTGTCTAATTTCATCTTCACATTCTAGATTGCTTGGCACTTCATTTATTTTCACCAGCTCCACTGGCAAGCATGAGGAAATAGCAATTATAGATTCATCTAAGTCATAATTTTCTTGACATTGGACAACAAAATCATCAGGACAAACTATCTGAGGCGCTAATTTATATTCTACAATAGCTTCACCCCAACAAGAATTCCCACAAACTGGCTCAGTCACTTTATAAGTTATAGTCTGGCCGATATGCTCTGCTGTTACAATATTCGATGGCAATGGATTACTCCAAGCATCAAACAACTCTATCATATAATAATCATTACAATCTTCGTCGATCCCTATTCCGACCAATGAAGGCAGAATCTCTCGTTCGCAATCATAAGTCAGTGAAATCTGGATATCTCCTAAACACGATATTTGACAATTGGACTCGCAAGGAGGAGCCAATGTATCGATTACCGTTACATTAAAATCACAGAAGGTAGTATTACCATCACAATCTTCCAATGCATAATTTACTACATTACTGCCGTTATGGAAAAAATAGGGCTGCATGCTACCTGCAATGACCGGATCATTATTATCTGGTAATCCATTGGCCGCTATAGTGCTCATGGTTACTGAACCTTCACAACAATTATCATTAAAGAATGGATGCTGGACATCATAAGTAGCGCCCACTGGTCCAGATACTTCGATGACTACATCCATCGGAGCATAATTGGTAAATTCATATAAATCTAGAGTCCAATTGGTAATGTAACCTGGATTTGGTCCGCTGTTTTGAACAACGAATGACCAATTTCCATTAGCAGATTCCCCACTAAATGCATTAAATGCTTCATTTGGTCGGTACCATAATCCATCTGAAATTGTCGTACAATCAGCAGTACCTATAGCTGTCGACGTTGTATCTGATAATTGCACAAATAAATCACTTTCTCCCGGACAAACACCACTAAACAATTGTATGCTAGTACCATTAGGAGAAACGAGATAAGCTGTCAAATCTTCAATACTTGGGTGATCTATTTCAACATTCGATAATTGTAGATAATCCAATGTAAATCCACTACTGACATTTACTATGCTTGATACACAAGTATTCGGATCGATCAATCGATTAGCACCGGTATGACTGGTCATCGGTGCGATACTAGCACAGGTAGGTAATGAATTATCATCAATTGTAATTGTAAAACTTTTTTCTACTACAAGTGGTTCTTCAGCCTGTAGTGAAGTTTGTCCACCATTATCTTCCATGAGAGGTAATGGTAAACCGCCTACTATGTCTACACAATTTACATATACGTTCCAGTCATTCGCTGTGTTGTGATCACAAGCAAAATTTCGATAGACATCTCCCCCATTTAAACTTCCTGTCCAATCAGCCGAAGTTGCTCCATTGGTATTTACTTCATCTAAGTTTCTACCTAAAAATTGGATTTGATAAGTTGCGGGATCCGACAATGCTACATCACTCGTAAAGGTATGCACGTAACTTGCACCAACAGCTACTAATGTACCTACAGGCACATTGAAACTTTCAGCACCTAAACCTGTTCTTTCGATTTGAAGATTAGATATGTCCAATGTTGCTGGTCCATAATTTGTCAATGTAATCTGATCTAAACCACTTTGTAAAACTTCAGAAATTAAGAATCGAGCTTGATCTTGAACATAAATATGTACAGTGTGTGTTCCAGTAGGGAAAACTAAATCATCTACTCCATTACCTAGGGCGCAAGCCACGGTATTTCCTTGACCATCTACCACTTCCCACAGCACGCTAATATTATCAGGACAATTATCCTCAATCACTAATTGTTCGCTCAAGGCTATTTGTGCTCCACAACTGCTTTCATCTGCTTCTCTGTGGATATCACTAGGACACTCAACAATTTCTGGTTCTGACCTAAAGTCATTGACAACAATGCTCAACTCACATGATGAAACATTGCCACAATCATCGGTTGCTTCGAACTGTAAAACAGTTGTCCCAACTGGGAATAAACTTCCAGATGTTAATCCAGAACCGTCCACTTGTGTGACTACCGCTCCTGTACAATTATCTAAGGCAAATGGATAAGAGAAGTTAGCAAAAGCATCACAATATCCATCAAGATTAGCCTCTACAATAGGAGGTCTAGGACAATTAATAAAGTATGGTGGTGTGTTGTCTCCAATGGCGAAGTTATAGCTAACACTGCTCGCATTACCACAACCATCTGTAGCCGTAAATTCCACATCAATGTATCGACTATTGCCACAAGTATATATCCAGTTATCTGGATTGTAGTTGTGCGTCCATGTTACCGCTGAACATTCATCCATTACTTCAGCACCTGCATGATTATCTAACCAATAATCAAAATCGGGATAATTGCCATTGGAACCGCTTGGTTGGCACTCTTCCATACTCATATCTGCTCCTCCTACGATGTTAGGAGCAGTAATATCTCTAATAATAAATTCGGCTTCTGTAATGCTTGTATTACCACAGGCATCTGTAGCTGTAAAACGGTAGGTTCCAGCCCCTGTCATGTCACAGTCCGTATTTTCTCTTACCAAATCATAGGTCCACGTTACATCCCCGCACACATCTGAGGCTATAGCTCCACCTTGCGTATTAATCCACTCATCCATCGCTATTTCATAGGCGCCTGTATTATCACAATCCACTATCATTTCTGAAGCTGGTACTTCGATGATAGGATTATCTAAATCATAAATAATAAAAGAAGCTTCTGTGGCAGCTGACACATTGCCACAAGCATCTCGAGCGGTAAAACTAAATACATGTTCAAAGGTGCCTCCGCAAGCTTCACTTGTACTTATCAAGACTGGGTTGTTCCAGATTATTTCGCCACATTTATCTGAAGAAACGGCATTGGCCTGAATCGCTAACCAATCTTGTAACTGACTGATATTTCCTTCTCCATCACAGGCAACTTCCATATCCCTTGCAGGCGAATCTATACTTGGTGCCGTATCATCTTTTACGGTGACAGTTGCCAAGCTTTGGACAAAATTGCCACAAGCATCTGTAGCTGTAAAAGTCACATTAGCTGTTCCGGTCGTACTTAGTGGGCCGCAAGCATCTTCTAAAGCAACAAAATCATGATTATAGCTCACCATACTGCACTCATCTTTTGCCTCCCCATTACCTGCCCGTTCTAACCACTGCGCAATTAGCTGCATAGGATCATCGGTATCATTACATTCGATGATTAAATCTTGTGGTTCGATGTCCCAACTAGGCGCTGTATCGTCATTTATGGTCAATGTTGCACTTGACTCACTTGTATTTCCACAACCATCAGAAACCGTAAAAGTAACCATGATTGTTCCTGCATCACCACAAGTCATATCTTGCGATCCATAATTATTAGACCATGTTAGATTACCACATTCATCCGTAGCTGCCGCAGATGCATTATTATTTAACCAATCGATCAGTGTCAAGACATTGTCACTACTGCAATCGATGGCTAAATCTTGTGCTTCTACAGTGATCATCGGCGGAATAAGATCGACCACGCTAAAGCTTGCTTCAGTAGTGATTTCATTTCCACAATCATCAGTCGCCACAAATCGATACATTCCTGTACCCGTCATTGGACAATCCTCATTATCCCCTATTAGATAGTGCGTCCATGTGTAAGATGAACAATCATCTGAAACCATGGCTCCACCTTGAGTATTAATCCACTCTTCCATGCGTTCTTCATAGTCTCCACCATCACATTGGACAGTCATATCTTCTGCTTCTCTTTCCAAATTAGGACTTGTAGTATCTTCAATAACAAAGCTGGCAACAGTAGCTACAGACTGATTATCACATGCGTCCTTAGTGGTAAAACTGTAATTATGTTCTAAGGTGCCACCACAAAGTGTTCTTGTTTCTATTAATATTGGTGTTTCCCATATAACATCACCACAAAGATCGGTCATCGTTGCACCCGCGTGGTTGTCTAACCATGCTTGTAATTGAGCTTCATTTCCGGCGCCATCACATTCTACTGTGGTGTTTAATGCAGGTGTTTTTAATAAAGGAGGAGAGGTATCAACGATGGTCAGCATTGCCATTCTTTCTGAGCTATTGTCACAAGCATCTGTGGCTGTAAAAGTAACCATTACCCCACCTGTTGATCCCGAACAATCTTCAGTATATTCTGTATAGTTGTGCGAGTAGGTAATTAGACTACAATCATCTTCAGCATCTCCGTATCCTGAGGTATTAAGCCATTGGTTCAATGCCGCTGGCAGGTTACTGTTTGATGTACACTCTAAGACTATATCCACTGGATCTACTTCCCATGTAGGAGGGCTTGTATCATTTATATTAAATAAGGCTTGTGTGGTGCTGACATTTCCACATTCATCTGTAGCGGTAAATGTTACCGTAACTCCACCTGATGCTCCACAATCGGTAGCCAATGTCCCAAAATTATTTGACCAACTGACCTCTCCGCAATTGTCGCTTGCTTCTGCAAAACCATGATTATTTAACCAATTTAGTATGTCAATGCTATTGTTGCTACCATCACATTCAACAGTGAAGTTTTCAGCATCTTTTGTGATTAGTGGATTGACATTGTCGATTAATTCATATTGGGAAAAACCAGTAGTTTCATTACCACATACATCTGTGGCCGTAAATAAGTAGACTTCTGTTTTATTGTTGCCACAAGCACTTAAGGTATTCCATAAAGTACTTGTAATAATTACCTCTCCGCAATCATCACTTCCAGTTGCTTCTGCTAACCATTCTTCAACTGTTTTTGTGATATCTCCACACACTTGAACTTCTTCTGTAGGAACATTTAAGATAGGTGGTGTTGTATCCATTATGCGAATACTCGCTGATGTAGTGTTTGTATTGCCACAATCATCTTCGATCGTAAACGTATAC
>JAHDHQ010000009.1:39756-160123 GCA_020631235.1 Saprospiraceae bacterium
GCCCTGTACAACTGCTACTGTTTCCTGCTGCATCTACTGCCGTAAACTGATAAACCTGCTCAAAAGAATTGCCGCAACTACTGATATCTGTAAGCAACATTGAACTAAAAGCCAATGCTCCAGTACAATTATCTGTCATCGTAGATTCTATGCTCATAAACCAAGCTGATAAATCTTCTAATCCACATGCCACATCTAATACATCATTACATTCTATTTGTGGTGCTTCACAATCTTCTACCAATACTCTAAAATCACAACTCGCTTCATTACCACTCCCATCTTCTATTGTATATTCTATCGTGTTAATACCTAGATTAAACACTACATTATCTGCCGCCACTGTATTCGTACCACTGGATGATGAACTTCCTGTTGTCTCTCCACTAATCTCATATGTCAAGGTCAATCCATCACAGTTTTCATTAAATAAGGGATCTGTTTGGTCATCTGATAACCACGTGCATCCTCCTGCATCTGTACAAACTACCACTTGATTACTTGGACAGCTAACTGTAGGTATGCCACTGTCTTCAACTGTAATAGTAAAACTACATTCACTTGTGTTATCGCAATCATCTATCGCTTCATACGTCACCGTAGTCGTCCCTAATTCAAAAGCAGTACCACTCGCCGGTCCATCAATCAAATTCACTTCCAAATTAGAATCACATCCATCAACAGCAACAGGTATACTATACACTACATTGCTCTCACATAAATCTACATCCACATTTACCGTCATATCCAATGGACAGTTTACAAAGCTTGGAGCCGTCGTATCTTCCATCTTGATCATAGATGTACATTCATCTTCATTACCACATGCATCCGTAGCCGTAAACGTAACCGTCAATCCACTCGATAAATCACAATCTAAAACTGGTAAACTACCTGGATCCGTACTTGTTATACTCACATCACTGCAATCATTAGCGTCTTCAGCACTTGCTAAATTTAACCAAGCCGTAATTATTTGATCATTGTTTGCAGATCCACATTCTATCGTCAGATCGGCTGGACAGGTGATGCTTGGTGAACTTGAGTCTGTCGTACCATAATTAGCAAATCCAGTCGTCTCATTGCCACATGCATCTGTGGCAGTAAATAAATAGACTTGTGTGGAATTATCTCCACAGCCACTGATCGTATTCCATAAGCTTGCTTCTATACTCACATCGCCACATGCATCTGTAGCTGTTGCTTCTGCTAACCATTCTTCTACCGTTTTACTGATCGCACCACACTCTACTACCTCTTCACTTGGTACATTTAATGTTGGTGGGGTCGTATCTTCTATTCGTACACTCGCTGATGTAGTGTTTGTATTGCCACAATCATCTTCGATCGTAAACGTATACAATGTTGTTGTCGTGTTGCCACAAACCACTACACTTTCTATCTCTTCATACGTCCAGGTCTCATCGATATTCATCGTACCAGAACATGGGTCATTAGCCAAAGCTCCTCCATGGTTGCCTAACCAAAATGCAATCGATATCGTATTATTTGGATCATTACATTCTAAGACTAAATCTTCTGCCTCTTCTACTATCGTCGGTGAAGTCGTATCCTCGATGGTTATCAATGCCTCACAGCTCGTACCATTCGAACAATCATCCGTAACACTAAATGTCACTCTATGAACGCCCGTATTGTTACAGCTTTCTTCGAACACCGCACCATAATCATTGCGTATGTCTAAATCAACCGAACAATTATCACTCACACTCGCTCCACTTAACCAGCTCTCTATTATGCTTTCATTGTTCAATGAAGCACATTCTAATGTTATATCATTCGGACATGACAACACTGGCTCCGTCGTATCTTCTATCGTAAATCTTGCCGATGTACTATTACTATTGCCACATGCATCCGTAGCCGTAAATACTACATCTACAAATGATGTCGATCCACATACACTCGTTAATCCTCCAGTATAATTATTTGTCCAACTCACAGGACCACTGCATGCATCACTGGCTACAGCTCCGCCTACATTATTTAACCATGCTAATAATGATGCATTCTCCGTGCTGCCATTACATTCTATTGTTTCGTTGGCTGCTGGGGTATCTATCGTTGGTGATACCGTATCATCCGTCTCATATCGCCCTGTACAACTGCTACTGTTTCCTGCTGCATCTACTGCCGTAAACTGATAAACTCGCTCAAACGTAGATCCACAACTGCTAATATCTGTCAACATCAGTGTCTCCATACTTATTGAACCACTGCAATTATCACTCATTGTCGATGCTATACTTGATTCCCAAGCAGCTATATCTTCTAAACCACATGCCACATTTAATACATCACTACAGCTAATCTGGGGATCTTCACAATCCTCCACTATCACATTGAAACTACAACTACTTGTATTGCCACTCCCATCTTCTATAGTGTACTCTATACTACTCAAGCCTAGATTTAATATTCTTGAATCCCCTGATACTGTGTTCTCTCCAGCACTAGCCGAACTAAAACTACTCGCTCCACTAATCTCATATGTCAAGGTCAATCCATCACAGTTCTCATTAAACAAAGGATCTGTTTGGTCATCTGATAACCACGTGCATCCTCCTGCATCTGTACAAACTACCACTTGATTACTTGGACAGCTAACTGTAGGTATGCCACTGTCTTCAACTGTAATAGTAAAACTACATTCACTTGTGTTATCGCAATCATCTATCGCTTCATACGTCACCGTAGTCGTCCCTAATTCAAAAGCAGTACCACTCGCCGGTCCATCAATCAAATTCACTTCCAAATTAGAATCACATCCATCAACAGCAACAGGTATACTATACACTACATTGCTCTCACATAAATCTACATCCACATTTACCGTCATATCCAATGGACAGTTTACAAAGCTTGGAGCCGTCGTATCTTCCATCTTGATCATAGATGTACATTCATCTTCATTACCACATGCATCCGTAGCCGTAAACGTAACCGTCAATCCACTCGATAAATCACAATCTAAAACTGGTAAACTACCTGGATCTGTATTTGTTATAGTCACATCGCTACAGTTATTTGCATCCATCGCACTTGCCGTGTTTAACCACGCTAATATGATCTGATCATTGTTAGGATTTCCACATTCTATTGTTAATTCTGCCGGACAAGTGATGCTTGGTTCAGCTGTATCAATAGTTGTATAACTTGCTAGTCCCGTTGATTCATTACCACATGCATCTGTGGCTGTAAATAAATAGACTTCTTCTGAGGTGCCTCCACAAGAAGATACCGTATTCCACAATTGAGTAGAAATGCTGGTCGAACCACAAATATCAGTTGCTTCAGCTTGAGCCAACCAGTCCACCAAACTAAGGCTTATGTCGTTACATTGATCTGTGTGATCTAAAGGCAGCATCAAAGCAGGTGGTGTACTATCTTCGATGATCACTTGCGCTTGTTGGCTTGTTGCATTGGTACAATCATCTGTTACAGTAAATGAATAGTTGATAGTATTAGTGTTTCCACAATTGCTTTCACTAGATACTTCCGCATTAGACCATGTAAGTGAATTATCGCACTGATCAAAAGCCGTTGCTCCAGCATTGTTAGCTAACCATAAAGCAATCTCTGCAGCATTTCCCGAACCATCACACTCTAAATACAAATCTTGCGGTGATACTACAAAAATCGGTTGTATGCTATCTTCTATAACTATGCTTGCTTGGCAATTGCTTTCATTATCACATTCATCAGATGCCGTGAATGTAACTGTATATGTTCCAGTCAATCCACAAGCCGCTGCAAAAGTGGTATTATAATCATTAGTAAATTGTATGCTGGTCTCACAGTTATCAGAAGCAGCAACATTGGACAACCAATTAGTTATGATCGCATCTTGATTGTCTGAACCACATTCTATACTTATGTCCTCTGGACACGTTATGGATGGAGCGGTCGTATCTTCTATTATAACCATTCCAGTGGTCGTCGTCGCATTTCCACAATCATCGCTTACTGTAAAATCAACCTCAAACATCGAACTAAATCCACATCCTTCAAGGTTTGCTGGATCTACAGAATACTCATGAGTCCAAGTTAATGATCCACAACCATCTGTGGCAGTTGCACCTCCATTATTTGCTATCCAATCTTCTATCAGTGCCATTTGGATAGCTGGATTACATTCTATGGTCAATGTGCTGGCAGGATTTGTAACAACAGGTGCCACACGATCTAAAACCGTATATGTAGCAAAATCTGAGGCTGTATTTCCACATTCATCAATGGCAGTAAACTCGTAAATCCATCTAAAAGTATTTCCACAAGTTGCATCATTACTTACAATATTATTGCTTACAACAATATCACAATTGTCACTGGCGACTGCTTCATCAAACCATTCTAAATAAGCAAATCCACATTCAACAGTCACATCTGCAGGTGCAGTAATAGTTGGTAATTCTTGATCGGTTTGTAAGTTGTATGTATAAGTATTTGTACAACCATTAGAACTATTAAGTGTGTAGCTTATCGCAAAAACTCCGCAAGAAGGTACTGTAAAACTGGCTCCAGTTCCCAGACCATCATCTACTAAACCAGAAGCATTAAATACACCTCCAGGTGTAGCTGGTGTGAAATTTACCACATCGCCAATACATGGTGTGGTATTATCCACAGTAAATGATGCATCTAAACTGGTTCCATCTTGCACATTAATGCTTTGTTCGTATACCGATGAACAAACAACAGCTGGTAAAGATCCGCAAGCTGCTGCATTTATATTTTCTTCTAATCTCAATATTACAGTACCTGTACCGGTCACTGATATTTCTCCAGTTATTGGGTTGTCCAATGTCGCTGGACCTGAAACAACCGTCCAATTTCGAGAAGGAGCACCGGATAAGTAATCCTGACTGTTTATAAGTGGTGTATATACATGACTTAAAGGATCATCTCCCGCTGACCAACACACTTGATCTTGAATCGAAAAAATGGCTTGAGGTGATTCTGCAATTTGGATAAAT
Source organism: Saprospiraceae bacterium (assembly GCA_020631235.1). Taxonomy (GTDB): domain Bacteria; phylum Bacteroidota; class Bacteroidia; order Chitinophagales; family Saprospiraceae; genus JAHDDO01. The sequence goes on from JAHDHQ010000009.1 coordinate 44,754, forward strand.
GCAACATCTTCAGCCCTACAATCACCTGTGGCCCCTTCGTATGCTTCCACTTCATATTGTACCTCATAACATCCAGGTCCTCCATAGGATAAGGTATTCCCTGTAATCATACCAAATGCTCCCGGACCACTAAATGATACTAAGCTAAAAGTGCCTCCTGGTGTTGTGTCATCTGCAAATAAACTTGACAAAGAGATGCTGCCACTCGGAGATTGATTACAAGGAAAAGCTAAGTCGTTTATCGTAGCAACAGGGTTAGAATCTGAATCAATATTGAAACTCAATATTTCTTCGCATCCATTTGCATCTGTCACTGTGACACTATAACTGCCAGGAGAAAGATCTTCTGCAATCACATTGCCTGCATTATTATTTACATCATTGCTTGCTCCACCACTAAAATCAAAATCATAGGGAACCAATCCTCCATCCACATCAATTTCTATCTTACCATCTGTTCCATCAGAACATGAAGCATTGGTAATTTCTACTACATCAGCCACCATTTCGTATGCTTCAATTATTTGATATTGAGCAGTGGAAGTACATCCCCAATTATTCGTCACTGTAACCGTATAATAGTCAGGTGAAAGATTAGTGAGGTCTTGAGTTGTAGCACCATTGGACCACTCATAAGTCATCGGTCCATTTCCACCAGTTATGCTAATATTAATAGAACCATCATTTTCATTTTCACATGATTCATTATTAACGGCAATTGGGTTGATACCAGGAGACTCATACATACTTAATACCGCTTGATCCGTTTGGTAGCATAAACCACCTACCTCTTCGTTGCCTACTGCGTATTGCACAGTGACAGTTCCAGCTTCACTAAAAGTAACAATATCTCCATTTAAGTTAACTCCCGCAGGCACTGCTCCCACAAACGAAAATACTCCACCTCCAGTAGTTGTGCCGCTAAACATCGATTGCAAATCAACTTGCATATTATTATCCACACAAGCTTCAATATTGTTGATCATTGCATTGACCCTAGGAACTACCTCTATCGTATGCGTTCTAAAAATATTACAAGAATTATCTCCTACTAAATAGCTTACAGAATACACCCCAGGAACACTTGAATCAAAAATACCCGAGGATGTAACATTGTCCCCTGTCCACTCTCCACAATCAGCTGATCCTGCGTCCAACCATGTTTTGAGATCTATATTCCCCGCTTCGCAAATGGGGCTTTGGTTCGTCCAATCTGCTAAGGTTTCGTCTTTGATTACATTAACAGAACAAGTTTTAGGATCCGAAATATTACCACTGCAATCCACCACACGAATTTCAAATTCTGCCAAACCTATATCCGCACAAGTAAAGCGAACTGATTCGTCTAATAGCTCTACTGCCGTTCCACAATTATCACTGGCTGTTAGTCCTAAATTGCTTAAGTTAATTGTATAATCACTATAATTAAACATGCATGTACTTTCATCCAAACTGAGTACTATATCTGGAAGCGCATCCGGATCACTGCATGTCCCACTGACCACTGGTTGGGTTTCGTCCACAATATGTATTAATTGGTGGCACATCACTGAATAATCACATTTATCTGATGCTGTAAAGGTCCTAACAATACTTATATCATTGGCACAATCCATATCGACCATCACTTCGTCTTTGTAGCTTATTTCTTCGATTTCGCATGCAGATTCTGCATCACCGCCTAAGCTTGCAAACTGAGCTTCACTGATTAAGGTTTCTGATAGTGATAAAGCCAGACTTTCTGAAGAAACGTCTGCAGCCTCACATGCTTCAATTTCTAAGGTAACTGGACAAGAAATAAAAGGTACACCTCCCGGTATAGCAAAGGTGATTATTTGTTCACAAGTAGTCATATTCCCACATTGATCACTTACAGTATATGATCGAGTAATAACCGTATTTGTTCCAGTACAAAAATCATCAGCTGCAGGATCTGGGTTATCGATAGAAGCAAGTGTTAGATTTGCACTAGCCGAGCAATTATCTGACCCGCTGGCACCTTCCAATGCTAAATATTCTGTAATATTGGCTGCTGCAGCAGGGACTTCATCTACATTACAAGTTAGCCCTTCAATGTCCGTAGGACAGGTCATGACAGGGACTGTTGTATCTTCAATATCAAAATATTGACTACAGGTTGTGGCTACATTTAAACAGGCATCCCTAGCCCACCATAATCTTCTTACTCTTATTTCTTGTGCACACGACCCGGTAGAGACAATATCTCGATATCTCAATAAATCAAGATTACACTCTTCGACTACGCTTCCACCTTCAGCTACTAACTGTGCTTCAGTCACCGTCACCCAAGCCGTGGAAAAGGCTAAGCTTGTTTCACCATTGATCGCGCTTGCTTCGCAACCTTCGATGTTAGCAATGTCTGCAGGGCAAGATAGTACTGGTCTAGTCGTATCATCGATAATGATAGTAGCCGTACACGTGGTCATATTACCACAACCATCTGTTGCTGTAAAAGTTACTTCTTGGGTACCTGTTCCATCTCCACCGAAACTTGTTACGCTTCTATTTGATCTCAAGTATTTAAGATATTTATGGTGGTTTGGAACTTGAGCATTTTGCTTACCAGATGTATTAAATATTTGGTCTTCCGACTCTATATATCTGAATTCAAAATCATCTTCATCATAACTATTAGTAATATTAACCGTGCTCCCTTCTGGATCCGTCGCTGAAGCGCTTGATAACCATGTATTGATCATAGCATCATTAGAAGGATTAGCACATTCTAAAGTTAAATCATCAGGACAAGTAATGCTAGGTGCGCTGTTATTTATAAATACTTGAATACTGCAATTATCTTCATTGTCTAATATATCCGTAAGCTTTACATTGATTGTTTTAGTGGTATTTTGATCGACGCATCCATAACTTGCACAGTTTTCGCAAGTTACCGTATAGTCATCCGGATCACAATCATAATCTACCATTACATTTAAATCTGCTAAATAAAGAGTAGCTTCATCATTCTCATCTAGATTGATCGTTAAGTTACTCGGACAAACTAGACTCGGAGGGTTTGCATCGACTTCTACTTCGATATCTATGATTTGTTCGCAATCATTGTCATCGACGATAGTCACTGTGTATACTTCATTTGTCAAGCCTGAAATATCTTCAGTGGTAGCACCCGTAGACCAAGCAAATGTATAAGGAGCTGAAGTTGGGTCTACCGTAAGATTAATGGCTCCATCATTATCCCCTGGACATTCTACATTAGTTATATCTACTTCATTTTCATTAGGACAACAAGAAGGTTGGGAGTCACCGCACTGAATCCGAACTGGCTCGCTAGAAGAGTTAAAAGTAAAATAATCTGGATCTGCTAAATCTCCTGAAGCCCATCTAATCGCATCTATACCTGCCGGGAAATTTGGATAAAAATCAAAGGTAGTTCCACAACCCACATTTCCGATTAAAGCACCATCTGTACAACAATCAGCCCACCGCCAGTTGGCAGTTACTGTAGGAAAAATACCACTTATTTCGCCTGGATCATCTGAAAAATCCAACGTAGCCGATGATGGCAAACAATAAAAGTCTATAGTCCCATTCCCTCCATCACCGCCACCTGCTGCATCAATGATTACAAATAAACTAATCTCACCAGTCAAGGTGTTTTCATAGAGAAATAAGGTAACATGATTATTTAATTCTAAACCGGTATTAGAAGAAGCTCCATCGGGTGTTCCATACTGATAAAAAGCCACATCATCTTCAGCATTTTGGATTGCGGTGATATCAAACTCTTGACCACCTTGTGTTGCTGTACAATTACAATCCATAAGGCTATTTGAAGCCTTTATTGGTTTGTCTAAAACTTCCTTTGGAATGGATGCTTTTTTTGGACTTATTGCATTTATTTCTTTTTGGCCAATGTTGCTGCTATTTACAATTCCTTCTGCTAACCATTTTGTTGATGATAAACCTATATTAAAATAACCATTTAAATAGGTTTCAGAAGTTTCTTGGATCATTGAAAAACCATCAGGGTTATAGTTATGACTGATGGTTACATCATCCCCACAAAAATCACTCCCCGTCACGGAACTCAACCATGCTGAAATAAGCGCATCATTATTAGGGTCGGCACATTCCAAAATCAAATTATCAGGACATACAATGCTTGGTGCTGGGTCTTCTACTGTAATGGTTTGGCTACCCATAGAAGTATTTCCACATACATCCGTAAAAATCCATGTTCTTGTTTTTATATAATCTGTATCGCAATCCCCTTCCACAATAGATTCACTAGGACTCACTGTAATGTTTCCATCACAATTATCTACCGCAGTCAGTGCTGTAGCTGATGGTTCATCGTCAACACAAGCTATAGTAATATCCGCAGGAATAACGGGTAGCGCTGGATTTATATCATCATTAACGGTGATCGTCTGTGAAGTGGAACTCGAATTTCCACAAGCATCGGTAAAGGTCCAAGTACGAACCAAGTTATATTGATTGAGACAACTATTTGCTGTAATGTTTTCTGTAGGAGCAACGGTAATTACTCCATCGCATTGATCGTTTGCTGATAAGTTGGAAGCTGCTGGTACCTCGGCACTACAACTGTAGGTAACATTGGCGGGTGCTGGGTTAGGTATCGGATCTTGAGTATCTCTAATTCTGAGAAGTGCAGAACACATGTCACTTCCACAGCTATTCGTTGCAGTGAAGTTTACCGTCTGATTACCCGTTTCTGAGCAGCCATCACTAAACCCTCCAGCACTATAGGTATTTGTAAAAACCACACCTGTATCATCACCGACAACATCGACTGAATTTAACCAATTATTTATAATCGTAGTTTCATTTGGATCACCACATTCTACATCTAATGCACTTGGACAAACTATAGTTATATCTGCTTCTACGTTAGTACAATATTCGATAGTAACTTCTACCCTATCAATACACATAACACCGGCAGAAGAAAGATTGATCGTATTTGTTCCTCCATAATTATAGAAAGAAGGCTCTCCACACTCATCCCAATTTTCTGTAATGTTCGTATCGAAACAAGTATCACAACCACAAGATCCTCCCATGGTGCTGCTACCAATATTGGTTCCGTTTAGAGCTACTTGAACATCATTTCCACCACCACATCCATGAACTCCAAATACGGTTACAGACATTGAGCTTACTTCCGCACCTGCAGGTAATGGATCTGTAAAACTTTTATCTCCATTATTCCAATCCGTAAAGTAATCAGGATTAGTATTACAGGCGTAGTCATTAGTAGGCGTACAAACCGTACAATGGCCACCTACCCAATTTAGGGTTAGTGAGGTAGAACTAGGAGAATCACAAGAAGTTCTTGAAGACTTATTGCTCGACATATTTCGGATAAGCATACCATCTTGGATGGGCAACTCATAATTCCTGGCTTCTATTTGCATCATCTGGTCAAAGAGAATAGATGGTATCGCCAGAGTTGTTTGTACCTTTCCTTGAACCGTTTTCTTTTCAGACGGTATTTTAACATTACTCCCAGGAAAATAGTAAGACACATTTGATACAGATAAACCCGGTGAGCTTTGGTCTTCCATCAAAAAGTAACTAATGCCCGATTTTTCTTGTATCCGCTGATTCGAAAACAAATTAATGCTTTCATTGATTCCTGCTTGCAATGCATCTTGAGCTTTGAGCTCATAATTGTACATCATCAGTACACAAAGAAAGAAATAACTGGAATTCGACTTAGTTAGGGAAAGTATATTAGCAATTATTATTTGAACCTTTCCTCTTGAAAATAAATACCCCATTTAGATAATACATTTAAATAAACATGTATTACTGCTTTTGGTATGGGTACAGCTAAATAGGGCTGATGAGCACCAAATGCAATCAATAACCTTTTTTAGCCTTTTAAATCGATAAATGGAATACATCGCAAGATACATATATCATATTAAATAATATAATAATATGTAATAATTTAACTAGATCCTACAACTGGCAAATGGTTAGACTATTTATTTTCAAGAATTTTTACTTCTGTTCGACGATTATATTGATGTTCATCTTCGGAACAAAATACTCCATCTTCACAATGGTTTCGCAGCCTACTTTCACCAAACCCAACCGTATAAATTCGGCTAGATAAAATGCCTTTTCGGACCAAATATTCCTTGGCAGATTGCGCTCTCTGGTCAGATAGTTTCTGATTAGCAACATCGGATCCTCTGGCATCTGTATGTGCACTAAGCTGGACCTTTATTTGGGGGTTATCGAGCATTGCTGTTGCTAATAAATCTAATTCTCTAAAGGCACTAGGTTTTAGCTCAGCACTATTAAACTCGTAGTAAATGTTATTAAATACGATGACGGAACCTTTTTCCACTGGCACATCTAGAATCGTAATTTTTTTCTTTGGTACAGGCTTTATTTTTTTAACCTTCTTAGAAATATTTAAGGAAACTGTATCATCTTGAGTTATCAACGCCAGCCCTTCTAAGGGATTAAATGTACCATCGAGTATTTGGTAAAAAACCATTTGATTTTCTTCGAGGTATAAGTTTAATTCATTGTTTAGTAAAAACGTATCTAGAGACTTTTCGAAGCTAATGTTTTCTAAATCATACTGAATTTTATTTGCAAATACCTCCCAAGAATTATAATCAGACAAAACTATATGATCGAGTGGTGTCCACATTAAACGTATTGGAATTCTTGTGTCAATATCCGACTCATTCTTAAAACTAATTTTATATACTTCTGGCTCTGGCACAAAAAATATGCTGGTATCTGCTTGCCATTTATAGATATCATCCATCCCTACTCCACCTGAGCGATTAGAAGAAAAATAACCTTCGGCCTCATTATCAGCCACAATAAAACCAAAATCATCTTTGGGCGAATTTATCGGAGGCGGTAATTTAGATGGTAGTTCAAGGTTCTCATTATTCACTTTGGACACAAAAATATCTAAACCGCCCAAAGAGTCTCGATCAGAAGCAAAAAATACGCTTCCATCTTTCAAATGACCAAACCAGTCATTAGCCTCAGAATTTAAGGCGACCAGTGGTTTTGGTGGTGACCAGATTCCCTGATGTTTAGTACTTATATACAAATCCATTTTACCTTTACCTCCTGGCATATTAGAAGCAAAAACTAAGCTATCTCCTCCCGCTGAAATACTTGGATGAGTATACGAGTACTCTGTCTGACAATGTACCCATCGTTGCTTTTTACCCCACTGATTTCCTGTACGCTGACTTGTATAAATTTGTAAATGTGTCACCCCATCTTCATCAGCAATTAATTGCTCTTCTTCGGTGTTATCACTCGTAAAATACATCAGTCCTGAATCGTCTATGCTCGCTTGACCTTCATGATAAGAAGAATTAATCGACTTAGGTAAATAGGCAGACTTAATAAACGTCCCTTCAAGTCCCTTCACCGCAAATTTTAAGTCAAAATAGGGCTCATTGATTTTTTTATCCAAAGAAGCATTTTCGGATCCACTATGCACAAAAACCAATTCATCTCCCCAGAATGCAGGAGAAAAATCTCGGACTGAAGTGTTTAAATTTTGTTCGTTGGTTATTTGAATATTTTGTACTATTTCCTCATTCAACAACTGCGCAAAAATGGAATGGTTTGACACTAAAAACAGTAACCAGATAATATGTTTTATGAGTCTTAACATTAAAAGAATCGAGGGTTAATAATTTCAGGATTAGTTGCTTTTTTGCCAATGCTGTATTGCATTAAAAGTTCGAGTGAACCTGTATCATATCTTCTTAAAGATGACAAAGTAAAATCGTAAGAAAAGCCAATAAATAATGGATCAAAGGGAGATATACCAAAAAGTAATGCCACAGACTCCCCTGCACTTTCTCTATTACCACCAAGCCTATAATTTATGCCAAGGTGGTAGTCATTTTTATAGATAAATCCTGTTTGTAAATCTAAATCATAAGGCGCATTTTCAGCCTTTTTGTATAAAATTTGAGTGCTTAAGTTCCAATCTCCTTTAAGTTCAAAAAGATTCCCAATCATAGCATAGATATGCCTTACTTCTCTTGTGCTGAGGCTAGATTTGTTTTCATCGAAAGATACTTTTATCAGCCTTGGTGAAGACAAACTTGCATAAAAAGACTTAGTCTTAAAATAGGCACCAAAACCAGTATTAAAGGTAAAATTGCTAAACTGTGTTTGACTCAAATTAGGGTCTGGATCTATACCATCTATGGCAAGTAATCGGTCGTCCGTAAAATCTGTCACATATCTTCTACCTGATGCTTCTAAACCTAAACTTAATTTTCCTGGACCTACATCAAAACGGTAGGCATACATTCCCCTAAAAGTAATCCGTTCTTGTATTCCAATGGTATATCTTGATGCAATAATTCCAATTCCGATCCTTTTTGGAGCAAAGGGAATAGAAGCGGAAACCAATTGGTTAGTGGGTGCACCTACAATTCCATTCCATTGATCTCGCACAATCATACTGATGGTGGTATGTTTCTCTATTCCTGAATAAGCAGCATTAAATGCTAATTTGTTATACCCAAACTGAGTATTCAAAATTTCTTGTTGGGCTCCCAACGTGAAACTACATAAACAAGCTATATAGATTAATATTCGTCTCATTCGTGTAATACTATAAATCCTTGGATGGGTTCTCTATTTGTACCAAAATCTATGACATAAAAATAGGTGTCAGCAGGCAATGACTGCCCATTAAATTGACCAGCCCAATCATTTTCATAAGGTTGTGCTCTAAATACTTCATCTCCCCATTGATTAAACACAATCAACTTATTATCAGGATAAAGATTAGTGTTTAAACAAGGAATTTCGAAAAAATCATTAAACCCATCTCCATTAGGTGTAACGACATTGGAAATAAAACAATCCTCTTCATTACCTACTCTAACCACCACGATAGCCTCATCACAGATATTAGGACACTCATTACTGCAAATCTCATATCGAAAACTATCTTGTCCCAAAAATCTGTTATTTGTGATGATATTGATTCCATCTAAAGACCATTCTATTTCAAACTCACTTGGTTGTGTGATAATGGTGGCCGTAAATTCATTAACGGACTCGTCATTGGCAAAAATATCGAATACTTTTTCACTTTCTATATCTGTCTGTATGATCTCATCTAGAGCCTTAATGTTATCCTCATACAAAATATGTAAGGTATCTCTACCAATCACTCCGCAGCGATCATTAGAAGTTTCTAGATACAACTCATAATTACCAAACTCTTTAACTATTACATCAGTAAACATGGCGTTAGTCTCACTAAAAAGCACTTGTTCACTATTTGAGGACCATTCTATATTTAATGGATCATTGCTTGGCAAAATAGCTTGTAAATCATAGATTATAGTATCACAAAGGTATAGAGAGTCCATCGCGATATCAGCGATTAAAGATATGTCATCAAAGATTTCAACATTTAAAAATTCAGAAGCCTCTGACCGGCAATCATCTTTAATACTCACAAAATAAAAGCTAAAATTACTTTGACCATTTTGACTCAGATCTAAGCTTATGCAAGCATCGTCAAGATCGGTAAGGTATGTATTATCATCGGCAAACACTTCTACTTTATCAAAAGTGTCGATCATTATACCGTCAAAGCAAAACTCCCAGTTAGCCGCATTGGTTCTACAAACTGTATCTTGAATAGATGAAACAAACAATGGTTCTGGATGTTCCAGCACATCGACAAAAAACGGTGGTGAAGGTTCAGAAACACATCCGTTTACTTCCAAGGTAACCGTATAATTTCCTTCATTTTCAAGTTCAGCATTTGGAATCTCAACAATATTGACTTGATTTGTAAAATTATTAGGACCCATCCAAGTAATGTTGCCAGATTCGTTGAATGCTTCTAAGAGTATCGTTTCTCCTATGCACAAAACATCTGTACCTATTATATTAGGTGGTGATGGAATTGAAAAAACCTCCAATGCATATTCGCTAGAGACAACCGAGTTACATCCTTCTTTGTTAACGGTCACTGTATAAATTCCGGCATCAGTTACGGCTGCATTGAAGATATTAAGAATACCTGTCTCATTTGTTATTTGCCCTACAGGTGTTTGCCAAGTGAATGTACAATCCTCTTGCAAGCTATAATTAGTCTCTAAAACTATATCATCTCCTTGGCAAGCAGAACCTATATCGAGAATTACTGGATCTACTGGACTTAAAACCATAGAAACAGTCGTACTTACCTCTTCAGAAGGACAACCATTATTTATTAATTGTAAAGTATAAACACCATTTTGATCTAAACTTACATTTTCAATGATGGGGCTCGGATCTGACGAATTAAAATTATTAGGTCCTGTCCATAAATATTGATAATTCCCTGGCGGAAAAACCGTAGCAAAAAATTGAATATTCGTATTAGGATTTAAACAATTAGGTGCTGAATTACTCAAGGATGTAATAGTCGGAATTTCTATTAAGTCTACAACCGTTACTGCATCACTAGTGCAACCATTAGAAGAAGTTACCGTCACTGAATACTCTCCTGGAACGGCTAACACCTCTGGTCTTTGTCCACTAAACATCTCATTATTAGGCGAAGTCCATAAATAAGAAGCATCAGGGACAAAAGTGGCATTTAATTGTACTGAGTCACCCACACAAACAGGTCCTTCGTTATTTGCACCTAAAGGAATTTGAGCCTCCACTGATACATTAAATGATGTGGACAAATCAGATTCGCAGTTACCCACCTTCGCAATTACTTCCCATGATCCACTCAAGCTAGACTGAGCATCTTCTACCATTAAACTATTTGCATCATTGACTGTACTGAATAGCACTCCATCTTTAAACCAGATATATTGATCAGCATTGGTAATATTAGAAACCGAAAGAAAAAAGTTGCTGCCTTCACATAAAATGGTTTCTCCATTTATGATAGGAGTAACTGGTTTAGAAAAAACGGTTACTTGAAAGGTAGTTGTGTCTGACAAACAACCATTGTCTTCAATATATAAACTGTAACTACCTTGGTTAGACTCATCTGCAGTCTCAATACCTTCTGGAAACTGTCCACTTCCAGTGTATCCATTAGGACCTAACCAATAATAAATATAATTCGGATCGAAGACATCCGAAGAAAATACAATTGGTTCGCCATCACAAACATTGATAAAAAATTCATTGACGCTCGCTTCTGGTTTAGCTACTACAGATAGTTCTATAACCTCTGAAGCGTTAGAAACACACTCTGCTCCTTCTACAATAACGTAATATTGATGGGTTCCTTCTATAGGACTAATTTCTATAACTGGTCCATTACTTTCTTGAAATAGAATGCCATTGGGTGGTAATCCTTCATACCAAGAATAATCAACATTACCAGTGTAACTTGTAGAACTCAGTAATATGGTTTCACCCTTACAAATACTGCTTTGACTTGCCTCGATAACAGGGTCTGCCAATTGTTCCACCAGTACTTCTATAGAACTCGAAGTAAAGCAATCATTAAATCCTTCGACTTCCAAAATGTACGTCCCTGAATAGCTCGCATCTGGGCTAATAATAAATGGTTCTTTTTCATTAGAAATAAATCCATTGGGTCCACTCCAAGAATATTGGTACGCATTGGAAATTGGCGGGTCTGGAATATTACTGCTTAAAAGCAGTGTATCTCCTACACATAAGCCCGAAGAAAATGATAATTCTAAATCGAAAGGTCGAATATTTACTAGAGTTTGGCAAGTGTTCTCATTGCCACTAGCATCTTCGATAGTGGCTATTATTATTGCTTCTGTGTCAATATCCTCGCAAGTGAAACTTGGTGGATCAAAACTAATAGTAGTACCAGCACAGTTATCGCTAAAAGAGGATACAAAGACTAATTCATCTAGCTCATATTCTATTAAACCACTTGGATCTATTTCAACTGTCGCAGCTTCTACACACTCAATCAAAGGCAATTGTTCGTCCTGTACCTCAATGGTAAACTCACAAAATCCATCGTTATCAGAATTATCTTTGACTTGATATACTAAATTATATACACCTACTTCTAATTCAATAGTAGGTGTATTTATGATATCGTCAAAACTGCCTTGAAGCGTGGTATCTCCAGTAATTTCATAATTAGGAAGAACTTCTTGGTAAATGAGTTTCAATAATGCATAACTGGATCCATCAATGTTTTCATCATTTACTGTTCCACAGGGTTTCACATTACCTACAGTCGCTAAAGTAAAACTGATTGTTCCATCACTGATCCAAGTCTCAAAATCATTAACTGACAAGATAATTTCTGTTGATTCCATCCTTAGACAAGCTTCTTCGGAATTAAAGCTACTTAATAACTGGCCTTCTTCATCGTATAATTCCCAACCCGCATTATCGCTCAAATCAGCAACATATTCGATGCTAACTTTGGGTTCATATAATTTTCCAACTATTCCACTAATAGGTACATTATAGACCACATCATTTGCAAAATAGTCATCCGTATCTTCATCGTAAGCAAATTGTAGCCACGCTTGATCTTGACTTTCTGGACTCAGAACACTCGTTACGGATTCGCCAAGACAATTATCGCTATATGTAAAATCATTAGATAATTGTATTTCCAAACTGCATTCATCTTCATCTACAATTAAGCTTTGATTCGACGGGCAGCTTATCGTTGGCGGCACAACATCTACTATTTCTATATTGGTTCGGCACGTATTGCTATTGCCCGAACAATCTGTGGCATATATTTCCACAATGTGCGATCCGGGAGCCAAGGCAACTTCCAATTCATTTTGATTAATTAAATCAAAAGTGGGTCCGTCATCAATGGCATATGAATAGCTCAAATCCAAGCTTGCAACACTTGGTAATTGTACTATTATCTCGATACCTGCTCCTGGGCAAACATCATTTACACCCAATACATCATCAATAGGAATATTCGGATAAAAGTCGATTTCTAAAACATTATCACTTAACCAATCTTCCCATAGTTCTGCCTCTATATTTTCCAAAGTGAAAATGGTATCTGAGCATTCTACCAACAAAATGGGCGTGGAATCCACCACAACACCTTCAATTTCAATAATAAAAAACTCTTCTAAGGAATTAGCATCCAAATTGTTCATAGCAATCGTAATCACCCCTTGTTCATTTGCATTTAAGCCTTCTGCATAAGGGCCAAAGACAAAAGCCATGGTGTCCACCAAAACCGAAGCATCCCCTGGAGACGGAGAAGTAATCAATTGATTTATTGTATCGTTGATCGTTTCTGGAAACTGGATACAATTATCCGTGGCAGTAGGAACACTCAAAATGATGTCTTCTATGCAATCATCTGCTTCTAACTGAATATCTATATCTTCAGGACAAAAATCAAATAAAGGAGCTACATCATCAATAATTTGAACACTGGCTTGTGTGGCGATTGCATTTCCACAACCATCATAATACACAAAATCTGCTATTTGCTCGTAGAAAATACCTTCTACAACATTGGCACATAAATCATCAAAGGTCAATACAAAGTTGTCACCTGGGAAGCTTGTAGGATCATTTATATCATAAGATCCTGGCATAGCTACAAAACTATTAAGTGCAGTACACTCATCTATGGCTTGAGTACCCGCAAGGTTTGCCATCCAATCTTGTACTTGATCATCTAAATCGCTCACATCTCCACATGTGATCATTAAGTTTTGGGGTTCGCTGCTTATAATCGGAGCTTCATTATCTTGCAGCTGGATATTTTGGGTAAATTCAGTGGTGTTTCCACAGATATCGGTTAAGGTCCATACCCGATCAAATTCGTCCACACATACATTATTAATGAGCATACCATCGGTATAACTAATCGCTATGGTTCCGCAATCTTCTTCTAACTCAAAAAACAAACTGGCATCCTCTAGATCCGCACTGCATGATACTGAAATCGAGTTTTGATAAACGACCTGTGGTTCGAGCGTATCGATAACTACTAATGATTGAACCATAGAATCCTTATTGCCGCATTGGTCTTCAAAAACCCATTTCCTGGCTATTTCGAACTGGTAATGCCCACAACTATCTGGGTTTGGATTTTGTGTAGTTTCCTCAACAATTTCACCGGCTAAGATGCCGTCACATCCATCTATAATTTGATAAGTATTCAAGGGAGGAATGGCATTGCATTGAACCGTTAAATCGACAGGTAAAGGATCCACAACTGGGGCTAATGTATCCATAATGGAAAACTGACCAGTTGTTACACTTAAGTTTTCGCATTCATCTCTGACAAAAAAAGAAACAGTGACTGACCAATCACAATTAGCACGATCTATGACAATTTCTGTTTCTTCACTTAATTTCCCAAAACCATTGTTTCCTGAACTGTCATTCCAAATGTAATCATCCCAAATTACACCACCACATTGATCAACGGCTGTAGCACCACCTGCAGATTGCAACCACGTTTCTAAAGTATCTTTTATCCCAAATCCACAACCAGCCAGTCGATCTTCACTTGGAACAATTATTTCGGGTTTCACAATATCGAAAGTGTTAAATAATGCATAGCTCGTATCAGAACTATTCCCACAGTTGTCCAGAGCAAAAAAACCTATGGTTAGAAAAACATTATTGCCACAAAAACCTTCTGAGCCATTACTCAGTGTGTCTAATGCATCTAAAAAACTTACCGTTTGTCCGATGGTAAAATCTCCGCTATTATCCATGACTTGCATGCCACCTGAATCATTATACCAAGCTGCAAAATTTGCTTCTGTATTGTCATCACAGGATGTTTCTAAACTAGTAGCACCTTGCAGTATTACTGGTGGTATGGAATCTTCTGACATAGGGTGCAGTACCATACCATAGCTTATGGTAGGCAATAAAAAAAAGATACTTAAAGAATATAAAATCCTTTTTCCCATGGTCGATTTTGATAGCTTCTTACTTCGATTAAAACGAAATAAATGTAGTAAATGTCTTACTCTTCTTCTCCTACTTTATTGCCTATTTTTTTGTCCTCTACATTTTCATTCAGAAACTCATTCAATTTGTCAATGTTGTAGTTAGCCTGAATTTCACCAAAACTATTAATTCGAACATCGAATCCTTCGAGTTCCTCGTGCAAATCAGGTTTCTCTTTTGGCAATTTCTTCTTTACCATATATTAATTATTAAGTTGTTGAAAAAACATATTCCATCTTTCCAACACTTCTTTCCTTCCGAGTAGTTCCAAGCTAGCAAATAAGTCGGGCCCTTGCATGGTGCCCATTGATGCAATCCGCATCACGGGGAGAATTTCCCCGAATTTTAGGTTTTCATCAGAAATATACGATTTTATTTTTGATTGGATTTCCTCTGCATCAAATTTTGCAAGGTTTTCTAGTATCGTATACATTCTATCAAAATGCGGCTGATTTTCAATTTTGTACTTCTTCCTAATCGTTTTTTCATCATAATTTTTAGGCTTCTCAAAGAAGAATGCCGCTTTCGAATAAAAATCAGGCATCAATTCTACTCTTTCTTTCATCAGCTCGATAAACCTTAAAATGAAGGTATCATCTTTGTCCATCACTCCATTAGAAGAGAGTGCGGCTTTTACATCATTTAGTAAGTCGTTTGATGATTGTTCTATAATGTATTGTTGATTAAACCATTTAGCCTTATCATAATCGAATCGAGCTCCAGATTTTATGATCCTTGACAAGTCAAATGCCTCAATCATTTCTGTAAGTGTATATTTTTCTATGTCATCACCTGAAGACCATCCTAATAGAAGTAAAAAGTTTAATAAGGCTTCTTTAGTAAAACCGGCTTCCTTAAATCCAAGATAAACTCCATCTTCGCCACCATCCCACTCCAATGGGAATACTGGAAAACCAAATTTTGCACCATCCCTTTTGCTTAATTTACCTTTACCGCTGGGTTTTAATATGAGTGGAAGGTGTGCAAATGATGGTGGTGCCCAGTCAAAAAATTGGTACATTAACACATGATGTGCAGTACTAGAAAGCCATTCTTCCCCACGTATGACATGAGAAATTTGCATGAGGTGATCATCCACAATATTTGCAAGGTGATAAGTAGGCATACCGTCTGCTTTGAGAATGACCTTATCGTCTAATTCGTTACTATTAAAACTTACTTCACCTCGCACAATGTCCTTAAAAATAATGGTTTGGTCCCGAGGGATATTTAATCGAATGGTTACATTATCTGATGTTTGGAGTAAGTGGTTTGTATCCGCTTCTGTTAAACTCATACTATTTTTCATAGTCATACGAGTTGTTGCATCATATTTTAATGTATGTATGCCTTGTTCCTTGGCTTTTTCTCGAGCTGCTGTTAATTCTTCAGGAGTATCAAAAGCATAATAAGCATCTCCCTGTTGTACAAGTTGCTTTGCATAAGTAGCGTACAAATCTTTTCTTTCTGACTGACGATATGGTCCAAGGTCGCCGCCCGTGCCTGGACCTTCATCTAGACTAAGTCCTAACCATTGTAATGATTGTTTTATATAATCTTCTGCTCCTTCCACATATCTTGTCTGGTCGGTATCTTCGATTCTTAAAATGAAGTCACCCTTCATTTTTTTAGCAAATAGGTAGTTATATAAAGCGGTACGTACTCCACCAATATGAAGTGGCCCAGTAGGACTAGGGGCAAATCGCACACGAGTTTTTTCAAAGGACATAGTATAATTTTAATTCTGTATTTTTATTACTTCTTCAGAACAGCTATGTATTTTATAAAGACACCCAACTATCTTAAAAAGATATTCCCCGATTGCCTTTGGAATGAAGAATCAGATGATAAAGTAATTTATTTAACTTTTGATGATGGCCCCATTCCCGAATCTACACCATTCATTTTAGAAACTTTGCGAAGATACAATGCCAAGGCTACTTTTTTTTGTGTTGGTCATAATATTGAAAAACACAATGATCTTTTTGCTTTAACAAAGCGTGAAGGTCACAGCATCGGGAGTCATACTTTTAATCATTTATCAGGCTGGCAAACTCCAAATAAACACTATTATAAAAACGTAGACAAGGGAGCAAAAGTCGCTGAATCCATTTTATTTAGACCCCCATATGGTCGCATCACACCCAAGCAAATTAAGCATCTTTCTAAAAAATATACTATTGTGATGTGGGATATTCTAAGTGGTGATTTTGACCTTAAACTGGATGCAGATCAATGTCTTGAAAATGTAATAAATCACGCAACAAATGGATCCATTATTGTCTTTCATGACAATTTAAAATCCATACAAAAACTAAAAATAGTCTTACCTAAAGTATTGCAATATTATACAGAAAAGGGCTTTACTTTTGTGGCCATACAACAAACTAAGCCTTGTTCATTAGTTCTGTGAGATCGTCTTCAAAATAAAGTAAGTCTTCTTTATCTCCATTAAAGAAGAATAACCAAAATAACCCACCTATAATAAAGGCCATACACCATTGGAATAGTAAAGCTCCTATACCAACAATAGGACCTACCAAGATTTCTCTAAGCATGATAAATAAAAAAGGCACTAAAACTAAATAGATGTATTTTACTGCATTGATTCTAGTCAACTTAACATTGACTCCATCCAGTAGATATTGGATTTTAGATCGAATGTACATTCCTTGGTCTACTTGATGATAACTTTCGTAGTTACTGTTGTTTTCTACTTCTTTCATTGGCCCTATCATAGTAAATCTGAAGTAGACAGCAGCCATGGGCAGCAAGAGAAAATACACTAGTATATATCCAGAAAAACCAAACTGAATATAGTACCAAATTAGAGAAAGAATATATATTCCAAGAAGAATATATAAGGCGCTAGACACGTAAGAAGTGGATTCGTTATTTTTAATTTTATCAAATAGTTGATCTATTTTTTGCACCATTTTGTCCATTGGAGATCGATATTACATTAAAGTCAATAAAAAAAGCTATACTCTAAAGTAAGAATATAGCTTTAATCATTCGTTCTATTTTTAGTATTATTCCACGACTCCTTGTACAAGTAATGAAATTTCGTTGTTTAGCATTTCTATAAATCCCTGTTCAATGGTAAAACTTGTTCGATTACCAGAATTTTCTATAATTCTGACCTCTCCAGCTACCAATGCAGAAACAATGGGTGCGTGATTGTTCAAGATCTCAAATTGCCCGTTAACACCTGGCACTTTGACTGATTGAATTTCTCCATTATATATTTCCTTTTCAGGAGTAAGTACTAAAATATTCATATTTATGCGTTATTAGCTGCCTCTGCTAAAAGTTTTTCTCCTTTCTCTATGGCATCTTCTATGTTACCTACTAAGTTAAAAGCTGCTTCAGGGTATTTATCTACCTCACCATCCATAATCATATTAAAGCCTTTAATCGTATCCTCGATAGGTACTAATACTCCTTGCAATCCTGTAAACTGTTCTGCAACATGGAATGGCTGAGATAAAAATCGCTGCACTCTTCTTGCTCTACTTACAATCAATTTATCCTCTTCTGACAATTCTTCTAATCCCAAGATGGCAATGATGTCTTGTAATTCTTTATATCTCTGAAGAATACCAATTACTTTTTGTGCCGTGTTGTAGTGCTCATCACCGACAATTGCTGGATCCAAAATTCTCGATGTAGAATCTAATGGATCTACCGCTGGGTAAATACCAAGCGAAGCAAGTTTTCTACTTAATACTGTTGTTGCATCCAAATGGGCAAAGGTAGTAGCCGGTGCTGGATCCGTAAGGTCATCTGCAGGAACATATACAGCTTGTACAGAGGTAATTGACCCTCTCTTTGTAGATGTAATTCTTTCTTGCATTACACCCATTTCTGTAGCTAAGGTAGGTTGGTAACCTACTGCTGAAGGCATCCTTCCTAATAAGGCTGATACCTCAGAACCTGCTTGTGTAAACCTAAAAATGTTATCAATAAAGAATAATATATCTCTTCCTCCTGTTGGATCAGAAAGATCACCATCACGATAATACTCTGCTAATGTTAATCCTGAAAGAGCAACTCTTGCTCTTGCCCCAGGAGGCTCATTCATTTGTCCGAAAACGAAGGTTGCTTTTGAGTTAGTTAAACTATCTGCTTTTACTTTACTCAAATCCCATCCACCTGATTCCATTGATTCGTGAAAATCATGGCCATAGTCTATAATTCCGGATTCAAGCATTTCTCTTAATAAATCATTTCCTTCTCTTGTTCTTTCCCCTACACCAGCAAAAACAGAAATTCCATCGTATCCTTTAGCGATATTATTAATTAACTCTTGGATAAGTACTGTTTTTCCTACTCCTGCTCCTCCAAACAAACCGATTTTTCCTCCTTTAGAGTATGGCTCAATTAAGTCAATAACTTTAATCCCCGTGAACAATACTTCTGTTTCGGTAGATAAGTCTTCATACCTCGGCGGCTTTCTGTGAATGCTGTAAGCATCACTACCCTTTTCTACTTCATTTAATCCGTCGATAGCTTCACCGACTACATTAAACAATCTTCCCTTCACTTGTTCTCCAATAGGCATTTTAATTGACCCTCCAGAATCTATCACTTCGGTTCCTCTAGTAAGTCCTTCAGTAGCATCCATTGCAATGGTACGTACACTATCTTCTCCTAAGTGTTGTTGAACTTCTAAAACGATAGTTTCTCCAGACTCTCTTTTAACTGTAAGTGCGTTGTAAATTTCAGGTAATGAATCCTGCCCTGCAAAACTAACGTCGACAACAGGTCCGATGATTTGTTTGATTTTGCCAGTATTCGCCATAATATTAAATAGGTATTTTAATTAATTCTCAGAAGGTTTTAAAATTCGAGGCAAAGGTATGTTTTTCTAGTTAAAATATACCATTCAACATCAGTGTTTTACATAATTTAAAAAATATGTTTTTAAGGCAATTTTAAGAAACAATTTTTTCTTTTTCTCTCCAATGGCGAAGCTAATTAGGCGTAGTGAATAAATTGCCTAATTAAGTTTTACTTAGGTAAAAACTGTTGCTATTTTCAGCACTGATAATTTTTACTTTATGTGCGTTTAACAACTCAAGCAAAGCTAGAAATGTAACCACTGCTTCCATTCTTGTTTTAATAGGCCCAAAAATTTCTTGGAAGCCAGACTTGACATTTATCTTGATTTTACTCAATAAATATTTTTGTTGGGTTTCTACTGTATATGGATTTACTGCAATCTCATGGACTTTTCTGTTTCCACTATCCATATCTTCCAATAATCTTTGATAGGTCTGAAATAATTTAAATAGATTTAGACTTTCAAGCTCTAAATCCACTAAAGCTTTTTGAGCAATGCTTTTCATCTCATGGACCACACTTCCTCTTTCTTTAAGTTTTGCTCTGAGTTCAGACATTTCAGAAAACTCAGGAATTATTTCTTTAAATCGCTTATACTCGATTAGTTTTTGAACCAATTCCTCTCGAGGGTCAATTTCCTCACCGGCATCATTCAGTTCTTTTCTTGGCAATAATAATTTGGCTTTTATACGCATCAATTTAGCAGCAACTAGAATAAACTCACTGGCTAAATCGATGTTTAACTCCTCTACGGATGCCATGTATTGCAAATAGTCATCCGTAATTTTAGAAATGGGTATATCTTGAATATCCAACTCATCACGTTCGATAAAAAACAATAATAAATCGAAGGGTCCTTCGAATGGTTCAGTTTTTATTTTGAATTGTAAATCCTCCATCCTATTAGCAAATGTATGTATTTTGCCGAAGTTTAATTTTAAAGAATATGAAAGAAAGAGCAATTCTTCTGGCTCACTGTGCAAGTGTCGAAGGCATCATGGTAGATATTACCGATTTTTTATACAAAAACAATGGGACTATTGTTCGTTTTGATCAACATGTAGACACAGACATCCAACACTTTTTTATTAGAGCAGAATGGTTATTGGACGGCTTTAATATTCCGGCAGAAAAAATTCAAGACTTTTTTCAAACGCTGGTAGCCGATAAATACGAAATGAAATGGGAAATCCAGTTTCTTCCATCCAAACCTAGAATTGCTCTTTTTGTTTCTAAATATGGTCATTGTTTTTATGACATACTATCTCGATATGACAATGGGGAGTGGAATATTGATATTCCATTGATCATCAGTAATCATGAAAAATTTAGTGACACTGCAGAGAAGTTTAACATCCCTTATTATCATATTCCTAAATCAAAAACGAACAAAAAGGAGCAGGAAGCTAAAGAGCTTGAGCTATTAAAACAATACGACATAGATCTTATAATACTGGCTAGATACATGCAAATTTTGAGTGGTCAATTTATTGCGGAATATCCAGAGAGAATCATTAACATACACCATTCGTCTCTTCCTGCCTTTCCAGGCTCCAACCCTTACAAATCAGCTTACATTCGTGGAGTAAAGTTTATGGGTGCAACGGCTCACTATGTAACAGAAGAACTGGACGCTGGTCCTATTATAAATCAAAATGTTATTCCGATTTCGCATAGAGAAAATATTTCTCAAATGAAACGAAAGGGTAAGGATATTGAAAAGGTGGTTTTAGCTGAGGCTATATGGTCGCACATTAATCATAGAGTCCTGGTTTATAAGAATAAAACAGTAGTTTTCTAGGGGTAAAGGACTATAAAAAACAGCCAAAAGCTCCTTAAAAGTTTGGTATATTGTTAAATATTATATATTAGATTAATTACTATATATATTTACATCAACTTGAAAACAATACTTATAATTAAATCAACTAATCATGTTAAAAGAATTTAAAAATTTTATCCTAACTGGTAATGTAATCGATTTTGCAGTGGCTGTTATCCTAGCTGGAGCTGTAGGACTAGTAGTTAATGGTTTCGTAAACGATATCGTAATGCCTATAGTGGGACATTTTGCTGGAGGAATGGATTTCGCTAGTATGAAAACTGTATTGACAGCTGCAACAGATACTACTCCTGAAAATGCCATTAGATATGGTGCTTGGATTAATACAATTATCAATCTTATTATTGTAGGATTTGTAATGTTTATGATAGTAAAAGCTTACAACAAAGCTTCAAAGAAAAAAGAAGAAGAGCCAGCTGGTCCAACTGCTGAAGATTTATTAGCAGAAATCAGAGACTCTCTTAAAAAGTAATTTCTTAACCGATTTGCTTACACAGGTACCTCATGCTCTACAGTATGAGGTATTTTTTTTTGCATAAATGAGAATGAATACTTTGATTATTGAGTCTCATCACTCAAAAATGTGATTAGACAATAAATGAGATTCGTTACTTTTAAAAAAGGCAACTCATTTTATTAATGCGCCCAATGCTAAAATTGCATCAGACGCATTATTTACTCTTCTTAGTATTTGTCAAACCGTGGTTTTGAGAAACCTACTTTAGTTATAAATGATTAGCTTATTTGCAGTTATTATCCAGTTCTATTGTTTGGCAAACTAGACCTGTTGAAGAGTTCGTTAACACTATTTCTACTGTTTCATCATCTTCGCAAACTAAAACAGAAAGCAATGGAGTAGTCTCACCTGGACCAATAATAATTTCTTCTCCTCTAATATCAAGGCTACCGGAACAACTTGAATTATTTTTTACTTTAAACTTGTATAAGCAACAATCATTAATGATTTGCCCTTGACCACCCCAATCAATAATCATTTCGCCATCTTCACAACATTCTTCACAAACTTCGCTGAATGGTAGAGCACCACATAGATCTTTTCCTGAGTTAATTTCTACCAATGGACTTTCGCCATCACATACCACAAAATCGTGATAACTAATCCCAGATGGTAAAGTGCCTAACTCACTAGAGTAGGCGCCACAGGTAGATTGATTATCTATTGCATAAGTATAGGTGCAGCAATTTTCTTGTTTTTGCAAATCTATTAGATTAGCGGAAATTCCAGAACAACACCCTCTTAAACAATGCAGAGGTATGGCATGACACTCAACAGACTGATGGAATCGATCCACTCCATAAATGCTGAGCGTTTCTGATCCACAGCTAGTAAATTCGAAAACATGTACATCCCCATTATCTGACAATGATTGGATCAATACACCTTCAATAAAAATAATTGGGTTACATAGTTTTACACCTTCTTGTCCCACAGTGAGTCTGAATAAACAACATTCATCCGTGGAAACTAATTGCTCTAAGAAAAAAGGGGTACTGTTGCACCAAAAATAGCATCCTTCTCTGGATTCAATTTCTGTGTCTACGTCTATATACTTTGATTCAAGAAAAGATAGGTCCTCTGTATAATTGTTCTCAGAACAAGAAAATATACATAGGCTTAAACATAAAAGAAAAAATAGCCTCATTAGTATTTAGTTTTATTTGAAAAATAATTTGATAATGACTGTTGGTCATTTCAGAATACTAATGGAGCTATTTCTCCTACATATTGTTAGTCTACTCTAGGCTTAGCTGAATAGTTAACTTTTAATTGGTTTGCTTTTCTAAGTTCAGTTTTTACATCACTGACTATACCCATAGTTACTTCACCGTCCACTTTAAGTGATGCAGTGATTCCAGTACGCTGATTTTCAGGAACTGTATTTCTATGCTGTTCTAAGAACAAAGGAATATCACTGATTTTTGCAATTTTGTCTCCTAATTGCAAGGATGGTTTAGTCCCATACAATTCACGATAATTATCTAGTGGTTTTCCAATGTGCAAGTAATTTACAAGAGATTTTTTTTCCAGTTTGGTTAGTTCTGTTGCATTAGGAACATTTACCGAAACCTTCAATGATGCATCTCTCAGGACTGTTACCACCATAAAGAAGAATAACAGCATGAATATAATATCTGGTAAAGAAGCCGTCGAGATCTCCGGCGATGACTTCCCTCTCTTTTTTTGAAATTTTGACATATTAAAGGTTTATTCTTCTCCGAAATCAGATGGTTCTGCCTCAGACAATACAAGAGGTATATCCTTTCGTATTGCTTTACGCTCATCATCAGTTATATACTCAAATGACTTACCATGTCTCTTTTGCGCTTCTTCTTCTCGAAGTTCGTTATAAGCTGCTTTTAATTCATTGTATACTTCCAAATATGTTTTGTACTCGGTACCTCTATCATTTTTGAGAGAAACAATGGCTTGCTTTGGACTTTTAGATAAATCAGGTCTTCCTGCTGGGTTCATGATAAATTCCTTCGCCCTTTCTCGTAACTCACCAATATCCGTTAATTGATCACGGACAAGAAGTTGATTTTCTGAGTTTACTAAAACAGAAAAAACATTTCTTTCATTTAATTCTAATTCTGGTGGTGGCTCATCCGACCAAGGTGGTAGTTTTACCAATACCCCCTTGTCGATGTCAATAGTTGTGGTCACCAAGAAGAAAATTAATAGCAAGAATGCGATGTCTGCCATCGAACCTGCATTAATTTCATTGGAGACTCTGTCTCTTGAACTTGTTTTCCCCATGGTAATTTATTTAAAGAAGTTATAAATCTCCATGACCACGATACCTACAAATGCCAATATTGCCAATCCGACTGTAGTTTTAATTCCACCACTTATTCGCTGACTTACGCCATCGGACATATCATATTTTTGCATTAAGTTGGCTATTTTACCACTCGATTCTACTTCTGACGTTTGTGTTAAAAGTAAAAATAAACCTAAAAGAATACCGACAGCTATTATCACTGTGATAGAGCCTTTTGGGTTAGTTATTAAACCTACTACCCCGAAGATAGCAATGACGACAACAGCCAAGATGGCCAATAAAACAGGGATAGTAATCGCTCCATTAAAAAAGTTAAAACCATCTCCACCACCTTCTTTTAATACTGCATTTAAGTCAGTAGATGTGTCGAAGCCAGCACTACCCAAGCCACCAAATATTCCAGCAAATGCTACTAGAATACATAGCAATCCTAAACCTAAGGCGATAAGCTGACCATGTTTATTAAAAATATTATAAATAGACTTCATTTCTGTGTGTTTTTTAGTTGATAAAAGAAATCGCTAATTGTAGTTTATGTCCTATTTGAACACACCATTTTTAGCCATAACATCAACTAAACCAATTGAAGCATCTTCCATTTTATTTACAATGCCATCAATTTTTGAAATGATGTAATTGTAAAATATTTGAAGAATAATTGCCACTATCAAACCAAATACGGTGGTAAGTAAGGCAACTTTAATACCTCCTGCAACAACTGAAGGAGATAAATCACCCACAGCCTCGATTCTATCGAAAGCCTGAATCATCCCGATTACCGTACCCATAAACCCGAGCATCGGTGCAATCGCAACGAAAAGTGATATCCAAACAAGTCCTTTTTCTAAAAGTCCCATTTGTACTGAACCATAAGATACGATTGACTTTTCAACGGCTTCAGGTCCTCCTGCAGCACTTTTTAGTCCTTCATGTAATATACTTGCTGTTGGACCAGGCGTTGATTTAGCAACTTCCATTGCACCTGCCATGTCACCATTAGCTAGATTGCTATCGATTCTTGCCAATAATTTATCTGTATTGGTTGTAGCTATATTCAATGTAATAATTCGTTCAATACAAAATGCTAATCCTAGGATTAAACAAACAAGTACTAAACTCATGAATCTCCAATCTCCCTCA
Source organism: Saprospiraceae bacterium (assembly GCA_020631235.1). Classification (GTDB taxonomy): domain Bacteria; phylum Bacteroidota; class Bacteroidia; order Chitinophagales; family Saprospiraceae; genus JAHDDO01. The sequence goes on from JAHDHQ010000009.1 coordinate 70,326, forward strand.
ATGAATTTTTCTTTTAATGTTTGGAAAGCGGATCCTGAAGACTCCACAGCCGCATCTTGGGCTAAAATCTCTGTTGCTCCGAAAGCAGCTAAAAGACAAAAAATAATACTGAATGCTAAAAGTTTACGCATGATTCGTTTTGTTTTCAAATTCGTTTAAACAATAAATACTAAATGAGACCCTAATTTAGAAATATTTAATTTCCCATTGGAATAATCTTTCTAATGTTTTTATCAAGTCTGCTCAAATTTAACAATGAGTTCAATTTTTACAAAAAAATGACAAATGTTTTCCAGCGGAGGAAGAGGGATTCGAACCCCCGATACCCTTTTGAGGTATACACGCTTTCCAAGCGTGCCTCTTCAGCCACTCGAGCATTCCTCCGATTAATTTTTATGACTCTAAGATGAAAAAATTAATGATTTTGACGTACGACAAATTCATATTTTTCTTTTCTTGATATATAGACTACTAATGATGAAGTAATTCTAAATTTAGAAATGTTTAATGTTTAAAATTCAAAAAGCTGACGAGCATTTTTTGTCGTGTAGGCTGCTACTTCATTTATCGTTTCTTCTCTCACCTCGGCTAACTTATGGGCAATTATGGGTAAATAAACAGGAGTATTTTGTTTACCCCTATGAGGGTGAGGAGCCAAATAAGGTGCATCCGTCTCTAAGACTATGTTGTTTTCGTGTATGTGGGCAAGCATATCATCTAAACCAGCATTCTTAAAAGTAGCCACACCTCCTATTCCCATCATAAAGCCTGCATCCATTATCCTGTTTGCTTCTTCTATGGTTCCATTAAAACAATGAAATACACCTTTTAAGTTGCCGTTTTGGTGTTTTTCTACCATAGATATCGTCTCATTTAAGCTTTTCCTTGAATGGATGGCAAAAGGCAGTTTAAGTTCTTTGGCCCATTCTATTTGCTGTTCAAAAGCCTGTATTTGCTCCTTTACAAAGCTTAAGTCCCAGTGTAAATCTATTCCTATTTCGCCAATGGCCGCATACTGATTATCATCAAATTGCTGGTAAATAGTTTCTAATTGTTGTTTATAATTTTCTTTAACATAACATGGATGTAGCCCCATCATGGGTTTACAAGTTTCAGGATACCTACTGGCTAATTCATGTACTTGAGTAATACTAGTTTCATCAATGTTGGGAAGATAAATCTCTATAACATTTTGTTCTTTACAATCAGCAATTAAACCTTCCCAGTCTTTTTTAAATTCATCTAAATAGATATGAGCATGTGTGTCAATGTACATATTTCTTACCTTCGTTTTAATGTCTAAGAAAAGCAAAAGTAAGTATTATGTTGTTTGGGTTGGAATGAAACCTGGCATATATAAAACGTGGGACGAATGCAAAGCCCAGATTTTTGGATTTCCAAATGCAAAGTATCGATCATACAAAACTCTTACCGATGCAAAAGAAGCTTTGGCTAAAGGATATACTCCGCCTTTAAAAAACAACAAGAAAACAGGCACGATAAGCAACATTGAACTACAAAAAATAATCCAAAAAAATAGCATATCTGTGGATGCAGCTTGTAGTGGAAATCCTGGCATCATGGAATATCGCGGTGTCTATACAAACAGTAAAGAAGAAATATTTAGAATGGGGCCTTTTAAAGATGGCACCAATAATATCGGTGAGTTTTTAGCACTGGTTCATGGCTTAGCTTGGTTGTATAAAAGATCAGATAACAAAACAGTGATTTATTCTGATTCTAGGACGGCCATGGCTTGGGTTAGAAATGAAAAAGTAAAAACAAGCTTAAAAATAAATAGTGCTAATAAACCAATTTTTGAACTAGTAGATCGTGCATTAAATTGGTTAAAGACACATAATTTCGAAACCCGAATTATCAAATGGCAAACAGAGAAATGGGGAGAAATTCCAGCTGACTTTGGCAGAAAGTAATCAAACAAACTTCATTCTATAATTTACATTTATTTCACCCTTTTTAATACTTTCTAATTTTCGTTTTATCCTTCTTTTTTTCAATGGCTTTAATTGTTCGATAAATAATTTGCCTTCTATATGATCATATTCATGCTGGATTACACGTGCATTTATGCCACTAAATGATTTTGTTTCTTTTTTAAAATCAGCATTTAAGTATTCAATAGTAATGGCATCTTGTCTTTCGACATTACCTCTTATATGAGGAATAGATAAGCATCCTTCTTCATAGGCCCATAACTCTCCAGTTTCTTTGATAATTTGAGCATTTATAAAAACTTCCTTGATGCCTTTAAAATCTTCTTCGTCTTCTTCTATCTGTATTGTATCAATAAGAAAAAGTCTAATTGATTTGCCTATTTGTGGTGCAGCTAAACCTACGCCTTGAGCATTATACATTGTTTCCCACATGTTGTCAATAAGGCTTGTCCAAGTATCTTCTTCCTTACTAATTTCTTTGCATACTTTTTTTAAGACTGGATGGCCATATGCGAAGATGGGTAAAATCATATCACTAGTAGTTTAAATATCTTTTGATTAAAATAACAGCACTCATCTGATCAATTTTTGATTTATCTCTTCGTTTTTTCTTTTTAACTCCTGAATCAAAAATGAGTTGTTTGGCTTCGAAAGAACTGAAAGATTCGTCAACAAATTGTATTTCTAAGGCTTGCTTATATTTTTTCCTTAATTGGACTAGAAAGCTATCTATCTCTTTTTTTAAGTATGTTTCTGATCCATCAGCATGTAAAGGTAGTCCTAAAACAAGAGTAGAGATATCTTCCTCGTTTAATTTTTGTATGCACGTATTTAATAATTCTTTTTTAGGGACTGTCGGCAAAGGGTTTATGGAAATTTGCAAGCTATCAGTCATAGCCATTCCACAACGCTTCATTCCAAAATCGATACCTAATATTCTTGCCATAAGCTAGTAACATATTACTGAGGAATTAAAGTTTCCATGGTACGAAAAAAAAGACCCCCTTCAAACTTTTTTGAAGAGGGGTCCCATCCCAAAAACAGTAAATCTTTATAAATTATTTTAGCATAACCATTTTCTTAGTTGCGCTAAAACCATTTGTTTTCATTGTATAGTATAATACTCCTGCATTGTTGCCCAAGGTTTCTTGATCTAACAATATAGAGTGATTACCTTTTGTATATTCTCCATTAATTCTGCTTACCACTTTACCTGCTAAATCTGTAATAACGAACTCAACATTTGATTGAGTCGGTACTGCAAACTTAATTTCAGTTGTTCCATTAAATGGATTCGGAGTGTTCTGGAATAAAGCGAAAGTAAATGGTGATTCGTTGCCAAATTTGTCTGTAATTTGGATTGTTGGTGTCTGTATACTCATATCACCTGTGTATACCTCTGCTCTTGCCATTTCAGAATTTATGGATATATTACTATAGATTGATCCTTCATTTATTGCTAAAGCAACCACAGTAAATAATGGCGATTTAACATCCATTAATTTAGCTTCTACGGTATTGTAACTGATGGCTACTTTACCTTTGATAGCTTGATCATAGTTTACATTGTCTGCTTCTATCGCCATTTGTCCAGCTTGGACATCTACGATTTGTAACACACTTTCATTTGTAGTGAATGTACCTTGAAGACCTATAAGCTCACCTGCAGCCGTTGCATATACTGGAATTTCAACTGTCGCTCCCTTATTAAACGTTTGATCAGCTACATTTAACGAATAATTACTTCGTGTATCTGCATCTTCTGATAATCCATTGATAGTTGCTGTATTATTTACATCACCTACTTTCAATCCGATAAAATCAATGTCCATGTCAGCTGATAAGTTTGCTATATTATATGTTTCATCAAATGATTCTATCAATGGATTCGTAGCATCAATAAATGAGAAACCTTTATCCACAAATCTCCAAGACTTATTATTAGGGAATGCAGATTCTATCTCTAAGATTACCTTTCTTACATCTGATAAATCTTGAGCAGTTACAGTTTCATCATTATTAATATCCGCAGCTATAATCTTATACGGTGAATCTAAATCACTGATCCCTAAGATGTGTCTCTGTATGTGTACGATATCTAAAGTAGATACACCATTTAAGTATTCATCTTCCTTTCCTGGCGCAACAATATATGTGCTTCCTTCATCCATTTCTGGGAAAGCGTACATTCCTGACTCATCGGTCATATCATTAATATCAGCTCCATTTAAAGCAACCATTACTTCTTCCATCATTTCTTCATTCTCTGTAGCAACGTTTCCTCCAATGGCAAATCTTGAACCAGGTCCCATTTCAGGACAAGCGTTCATATTGTCTTGAACATCAAGCATTGTCTCACAGTATGATTGTAACAATGTTCCATCAGGCAACTCTACGGTTGCCCAAATCTCTACAAGCACATCTGGTTCAACATGCTCACACCCGAATGTGAAGTTTATTTCTTCAACATTTGAAGAGAAAGACAAATGTACTTCATCATAGCATGGGTGGTAGCTTCCTGCATCAAAATCTGTTGCCCATAATTCCACCATTCCAAAATCTACAGTACCGTCATTATCTTCATCAATCGGCATTAAATCAACAGCCAATCCATTCAAACAATAAGGTGTTGGAAGTTTACAGTTTTGAATGACAAACGGTTGAATACATGTTTCCACATTTCCACATTTGTCAGTAAAAGACCAAATTACACAGTGTTCACCTATCGGATAATTACCACTTGCATCAGCAGCAGGACCTGTACCAGAGTATGTAGTTTCTAAGTCTCCGTCGAAAGAGCCATCGCAATCAAGATCTATTTGGGCAGTCCAAGCTAGATTTTCTGGTAAGGTACAGTCATCCGTAGCTGATTTTGTTAATTCAATATATCCTTCAGCACATGCAGCATCGTAAGTACATGCAAATACTTCATCACAATTATCGTCCAATACTGGGTCTACTGTATTGTGTACTTTTATCACTTGTACATCTGAATCAGTTATTGGATCTCCATCACTGTCTAACTGACACCAATCGATGACTGTCCAAGTTCTTAATATTTTAAAGCATGCTTCTCCACTAGCATTATTAAAGTAAAATACTTCATCATAATAGTTTGAACCTAACAGGTCACATTGATCATCATTAAACTGAGGGTAACCTGTCGCATCAGGATCTAATGACTCTATAGTACTGCACTCGTATACTGTTGTATCAAGTGGCCAAATGATATCATCCCAATCAAACGGGTTAGAATTGTGGAAATAAATGTATTGTTTACAAGAATCTTGTCTTCCAAAATCATCTGTAGCTACAAATGATCTAATTAAATTTCCAACATTACACTGATTAAGTTCATTAACCATTGAAGTTTCAACATCTGCTCCACAGTTATCAACTACTGTTGCTTCTCCAAAATCTTCATTTAAATGCTCTTCATCCCAGTATGTATCACACTCTACGGTTACATTCTCAGGACAAGTTATCACAGGAGCAAGTTTGTCTTGAACATCAACGGTAACCATACAATCATTGTAGTTACCATAGTAATCGACTGCTCTAAAAACAACCATTTGTTCTTCACCTATATCTTCACAACAGAAGACAACAGCGCTACTGAAAGTACAAGGATCAGTTACTTCCATTACGTATTTACCTAATAAAGTCTCTCCGTGTACATTAAACCATTCGCCATCAGCTCCTACTTGGCCAAATCTTCCTTCTAATGCATCAGGGTTTCCTGCTGCCCAATTATAATAGTTAGGAGTATATCCATCATGATTGCTAAATATATCATCACAATTTTCATCTGTTAAATCGAAGTAATATGCACTTCCACCTACTGCATCGAAAACAAATTGATTTTCTTCTGCATTATCTATTTTTAATAAGTTTCCTCCCATTGCATGTGCTAAATCATATGCGTGATACCATGTATGATCTTTATCAGACAAGTAATATAGACTACCTTCATGTTCACCCAACAAAGTCATATCTGGGTAATACGGAGTATGACAATCACAATTGTCAGTATTCATTCTTCTTACTAAAAACTTATTGAGTTTGCAATCATCGTGTGACCCATCGTCAAACGTTTCTGCATATACTTTTGCTTCACCAGTACTTGTTAATGAAGCTACTGTAAATTGATCACAAACTGCCGTTGGTGCAGTGTCATCAATCACATCAATAGTGTATGTACATTCCGAAGAGTTATAACATTCATCATACACTGTCAGCGTTATTTCATTAAGTCCCATGGCCAAAACCAATGGATCTGTTCCATCATAATCTTGAATCGATCCTCCTGGATAAGTATAATCGACTCTGAAGTTTTCCCCACAGTTATCAGTTATTTCTGGAGTTTCTGGAAAATACTCCGCAGCACAATCTACCATTCCATAAGGTGATTCCATCTGGTAACCGTGTACATTAGTACTGATTGTAGTGTATCCTACACATTGCTCTAAATCAGGACAAGTAAATGTTGGAGCTTCTTTATCTTTAATTTCAATAATTTGAATGCATAATTTTACAATTTCTTCACCGCACCACCATTCTCTAATTTCCCAGCGTCTCATAATTTTTCTAATACAACCTATAACTGGCAACTCTGTATCATTATAAAACACACCAATATTGCAATAGAAATCAGGGTTTGGCCATAAAGGAATTCCATTATACATAGGTATACCTGTTTCCGTTTCTCCTGGATCAAATTCACCGTCGCCATCAATATCTACCCAAGGATCAGGGTAACCATCGCCATTTATATCCCACAATCCATCTGAATCTGTATCTAATACTCCATCATCATTTGTGTCAGTATCAAATAAAATTCCAGTTTGTCCAGGCCACCATTTACCATCACAAGAAATTGCCTCATCTTCAGCATTTAAATAGTTTAATGGACAAACGATTAGACTCGTATCTATTCTCTCTAAGCTATAAGTAATAGTACATTGCTCTGCTTCATTACCGAACTGGTCAAATGCAGTATATATTCTTGTTACTTCTTTAACATAATCTGGATGACAATTTAAAGGATTAATATCCTCACTTAATAACACAGGATCTACCTCCCCTTCACAATCCATATAAACCGGACCTTCGAAAGTGGAAAAATCAACACAAGATAGAATAGAGTCGTTGCAACTTTCTATCATTGGTCCTAACTTGTCTTCAACAATAATGTCTCCCCAACAAGAATTACCCGAATTTGTGTCTAATACTTTTGCTACATGATTTGAACCTATGATAGATCCATCAATTAGTGGAAATCCATTAGGGCCAGCAGGAAATACAACTTCATTACCATAATGATCTTCAATGTGTACTTCAAAAACACCTAAAGGACAAGAAGCTCCTTCATCTTGAAGAATCATGTCCGGTGTAACTTCTGCTGTACAATCTGGATCAAGGGAAATTTGTGTTGTTCCATTACAAGCAAGAGAACATTGAGCAAGTGTTTGCTCTGAGGGTAGCAAGGTCAAAATGGCTGACAGCAATAGCGTCATACCCATCTTTAACCCACGAAAGGTTAAAAGATTGTTTTTCATAATAAGATCCTTTTAAATTTTTATACTGTTTGGGATGCTCGTATCAACCAAATACAAAGCATAACCCTTTTCAATAATTAAATTGTTATTAAATTATCTAGGTTCGATAACTTCTATAGGTAGGTGAATTATTTAATATGTTAATTACTACATATTAACGTTATACAAATATATAATTAGTCTAATATGTTATGCTACCTATTTGTAGGTATTTTTAAAATAAATTGATCTTCTAAGTATTAAAAACAAATACGTACTCTCAAAACAATACACTGATTTACATTGAAACTATAAGAGTATCAGCTAAAACACTGACCCAAACAAATAGAGATATAGCCCTTCAATTATAGCTTTTAGTGAGTTTATCAAAGTTACTGGGGTAATAGTTTCAAAGTATTCTTAGTAACAGTATGTCAACATGTAATCTTCTGGCTACATATGTGATTAAAGAAAGGTATCCGTATGAATTAACTGTTTAATACCGAAGAGAATAAGGTCGATCAAGAATCAAAGCTTAGTTTAAAAACATTGTATAAGAATCTCCAACCGGGTAACATTAAACAACAAAATCTATAAACAATTAGCATTAATTAAGACTCAAAAGGATGGTAGCTGCTTGAAACTCCATAACCATCCGCTATTGTTTTGAATGCACTTATATCAGCAAGCCTGTAAGTATTAACCGCAAGAAGATCTAGATGTACTGTTGAACTTCAATAATTAATCAGTGACTAAGTATTATTACCCAACTTAATATCGTCATTCTTTGCTAAAAGGTTATCCCACCCTTAGATGATTAATCATTACCAAAATCAATACAATCAATATTATAGAGTATTTAAATAGAAAAAGCCCCCCTCCAAAATTGGAGAGAGGCCATCCCAAAAACCGATTTTATCGAAATACCGAAGTATTAGTCGATAAGAATCATTTTCTTAGTTGCAGTGAAGTCACCACTTTCAAGAGTATAGTAAAGAACACCTGATGCTCCTAACTCAGCTCTTTGTAAAGTAATTGTGTTCAATCCTGCAGTTGCATTATCGTTAACTACAGTTACAACCTTACCTGTTACATCGTATACTGTTAAAGTAGCCGCTGCAGCTGAAGGTACTGTGTAGTTTATCGCTGTTGTTTGATTGAAAGGGTTAGGCTCATTCTGAAGTAAAGTATAGCTTACTTCTCCTGTTCCTAATGTTACATTCATAGTTTCATAATCTGCATTGTATGCCTCAGCACCAGTTACAGCTGAACTAATAGTTACACCATCTAATACAGTTGTATTAGCAGTTGCTTTGAATGTCATTTCAAATAATACATCATCAGTAGATATTGCTTCGATAGAGTTCCAAGAAACTGTTACTGTATTAGCATCTAATACTGCAAAGTTAGCTTCGTTCATTTCGATAGCTCCAGAAACAACGTCTAATAACTCAACATTATTAGTGTTCATTGTGAACTGGTATCCAACGATATCTTCGAAATTAGCTGCTGTGAACTCAACAGTAAATTCTTCTCCAGCCGTAACTGCAGCATCCTCTACGATTAAGTTTAAGCTTGCATTTCTTGTATCTGCATCATCAGTTGCATTTAATACTACAGACTCATTAACATCACCAATCTTCATTGCAACGAAATCCATTGCTAATTCATCCTGGCTTAACTGAGCAATGCTCAATAATTCGTCATAGTTAAATGCATTGTTGATTGTTAAGTTCTGGCTTGCATCAGCAAATCTCCAGCTATCGTTGCTAGGTAATTCACTGTATACATCTAGAATTAACTTTCTTAATTCAGATAAATCAAAAGCTGTAATAGCTTGATCATCATTTACATCGGCAGCGATCATCTTGTATGGACTAGTTAAATCAGCTAATCCTAAGATATGTCTCTGAATGATTACGATATCTAAAGTAGATACACCATTTAAGTAATCAACATCTTTAACAGCGTTGATTGCGTAGTCAGCATTGTTTAAGTGCTGTGTACCGTCATTAAACATACCATCAGCATCAGTCATGATACTCATAGGGTAATCTGGTAATACTGAAGAGATAGTTACTTGAACATCCTCTACATCAGAACCAAACTCAGTTGCTACGTTACCAGCGATTCTAGAGTTTCCTCCTCCAGTCTCTTCACATGCTCCATTGTTATCTAGTAATCTGATTTCGATAGTACAGAAATCATAGTTTCCACACTCATCCCAAACATATATATCCTGCTCAATGATTCCATCCTCAGAAGACATTAAATCATCACAGTCAAATGTCTTAGATGTACATCTAGAATCAGCATTGTATAATGGGTTAGAATCTTCAGGAAGATCATCTTCTCCGAATGACCATCTTAATCTGTCATATGGAGTACAGTTATCGAAACTTCCTTGCTCGAAATCACATGCCCATAATTCTACATTACCGAAAGGTGCTTGCATAACAGCAGTACTTACGTTTAAGCAGAATGGAGTTGGAGCTTTCTTGTCTTCAACAGTGAAGTAACTAGTGTGGCTTGTTACGTTTCCACATCCGTCACTTGCTTTCCATACAGCTCTGTGCTGGTATTTGCTACCTTCAACAATTTCAGGTAAAGTTAATCCCATAGTTGAACCTTGGTTCACTACGTGATCACCTGGTGCTGTTGGCGGTACGTATAATTCGTTGATCGGTGTACCGAAGTTTTGGTCGAATGGAGACACATAACTACTGAATTCGTAGTCAATTGTCCAGTCACCCCAAAGATCGATAAATACTTGCCACTTGATCCAAGCGCTCATACAATCGCTATCACCATCAGTTGCACTACCCCAAAGGTTAACTTCAGACTCACAACCATCAGTTCCAGATCCAGATCCACCTGCACCAGAACCTACAGCGATGCAAGTATCAGGAGCTACAACAATAGGATCTACATCATCGTAGAATTTCAATACTTGAGTATGAGTATAAGTACCAATCTCAATATCATCATCTGAACCTAAGATTCCGTCAGGACCTGGGTCATTATCGTATCTGCTATCTATACACCAGTTGATTAGTGTCCAGTGCTTTAATACTTTGAAACAAGCAGGATCTCCTGACTCATTATTCTCATCTCCTTCTTCGAAGAAGAAAGTATCACACTTAACGTTCCATCCGATTAGATCACAAGTTTCTGCCGGCCATGTTGGAGGCTCTACTTCGAAATCATCACAAACGATTTCATCATCATTTGGCCAATCAATTAAGTCACCACAGTATGGCTGAGCTGCGTCAACACATCCTTTGTGCTCATATAATGATTCACCTGTAATAGGATCAAATTCTTCCAATGGTCCACCTGGCCATGTAGGATCCCAGCAGCTTTCCCACTCTACAGTGATAAACTGGTCACACTCATGATCGTACCAAGTAATAGCATCATCAGCAGTATTTAACACACCATCAAGTCCAGCTTCTCTGCTTAATACGATATCCCAAGTTCTTCTGATAACACCTTCGTTACATACTGGATCGTATCCACCTAAAGGAGAATCATTCTTAACTGCTACTTCGTAATGAGTACAAGTACCGTTAGCAAATCCTACACCCGTTTTAGATAGATCTTCTGGATCCCATCCACAACAAACTGTAACATCTGGAGGACAAACGATTGTTGGCCACAATTTATCTTCAACTCTTACATTAGCCCAAGTTTCATTGTAGTTATCATCCATTGTTCCAGGAATCATATCTGTACCATTATCCCAAACTCTTAAGATAACTTGGTGCTCACCGAATGGCACTGGGTTACCTGTTGTAGGATCAGTATAAACATCAGTTAAATCATCACAACAGAACTTAACATAAGCACCTCCGTCTGTATCGTTAGGATTATCAGACTCATCGCCATTGTTGTTATAAGTAACGTTATTGTTGTAACCATTTACTCCGTTATTTCCACACTGGTTAGCACCAGCAGGTCTTCTAATTTCGAATCTTACAGGACCACAATCTCCATCGTGTGAACCGTTATCAATACTTTCAGCGTATAATTTAGCTACACCTGTAGTATCATATCCACCAGAAGTTAATCCGATTACGATATCTTGCTTAGCGATAGGTGTTGGAGGAGTATCATCTACTACAGTAACTGTAATAGTATCCAATCCAACATTACCACAACAATCTGTAGTTTCATAAATGTATTGGTGCTCACCTTTAGGTACACCAGTAGCAAAGTATGGAGCCATTCCGTCTCCGTTAACAGATCCAATTGTACCAGGACCACTTACCCAGTAATTAGATACTGTAGAACAATCATCATGTAAGTGCTCAGGAGCAGGGAACTGGAATGCAGCCTCACAACCCCAAGGGTTAACACTTGCACCAAAATCGTTAGCTGTAATTTCTGGAGCAGTCTTATCAACAGACTTGATTAATTGTACGTAATCAATAGTTGATGCAGTACACCAATCTAATACAGTCCATGTTCTGATAACTTTCTCATTACCTGGGCAATCAGAAGTACCATTCTCACAAGCTGGAATTACTTGATCAGCATAAGTAACGTATAAGTTACAAATGTTGTTATCAATTGGCTGAGGGTGTACTGAGTTCTTAGCATTACATGAAGAGTTACAACCCCATGCAAAGTAGTAAGGATATCCCATTGTTACACCTTCTTGGAATTCAATGATTCCAGCAGGACAATCTAAATCTGAATCTGGACAATCATCTATATCTGGTAAACCAGGAACATCCAAAGATCCATCACCAATGAAATCATAGATTCCATCCCAGTCAACATCAACAAAATCATCTAGTATTAAATCACCATCTGTATCGATACTGTCTTCCTGAATTTCAACAAAGTTGTCGAAATAATCAGCAATATCTTGTGGAGAAGTACCCGTTCCACACGGTAAATAAATCAATGGTGGAGGTACGAACCAATCGCTTCCTAAACCATCAAAGCTTAATGGAGTAATTGTAATTGTCTGAACTACAGGGTCAGAAACATTACCACAAGCATCAGTACAAGTCCATGTTCTGATTACTTGACCATTTTCACAGTCAGCATTGCTGTATGTGTCAACAAAGTCAAATGACTGACAATCACACTGATCAGCAGAAGCTAAGTAAGTTCCAACTGTATTAGGATCAGAATCACAAGCAGTATCACCATCGTTAAAGTATACACTTAATTCGAATACTTCTGTTGCACCTGCAAACATGTCAGTTACATCAAAAGCAATACACCACTCACCATTTAAGTTTTCTCCTTCGAAATCACCTAAAGATCCGTTTGCGTTTCCACAGAATCCTTCTGAATCCCATGTACCTCCTCCTTGGAAGTCAGCACAAGAACACGGTAATTGTGGAGCATCATCATCAAACGTTAAGTCAGCAATACCTGTACCGAATGTCGGACAAGACCAAGTACCAAAAGCTCCTGGATCCCATAAAGTAATTACTGTACCGTCTGGACTTGTAATTGTAAAAGTAGAGTTACCCCAAAGGATAGCAGCAAAAGATACATTAATATCAGTTACTGTTAAACAAGGAGAAGAAACCTCGAAACAGTACTCACCTACTGTGTTTTCAGCAAATACATCAGCAGTACCATCTTCTTCTTTAAGGATAATACCTTCAGATAAAGAAGCACCAACTGTTAATACATCATCTGGAATATCTTCAAAACATGTTACAGAGTAGTTAGAAACTGGGAAGCTAGGAGCTAACTTATCCTCAATAAGGAAAGTTCCCCAACAACAGTTTCCATTATTAGGATCACAAACTTCATATGTGTGCTCACCTTTAGGGTAAGTGATAGGAATTCCTCCTACGTTAGTAATCGCGTTAGCTTCAACACCAAACGGCCATACATTTACCATAAAGTCATCATAACACATATAAGGACCACCTTCTAAGAAATCATCAGCACCTAAAGCTACTTGACAATTTTCATCCAAAGAGATGTTTACGTGATCGTTACAAGTTAAAGTAGATACTGGAGTATAACCAGCAATTACTTCAATATCAAAAGTACACTCAATAGGAGCGCCTAAACCATCTAAAGCAGGTGAACAGTCAACTGGGTTGATTGCAGCCCAAGTTACAGAAGTTACACCTTCAGGGAAACAACTTCCTGATAACAATGTAGTATCTACTTCACCAGCAGCATTTAAAGGCTGTAATTGTGGAGCTACTACATATTCGAAGTTACTTATTTCGAAGTTTACGTTACCAAAACCGTTCGCTGTGTTTCCTGCAAGGAATTCAACTGTTGGAGTTGGAGTCGCTTCACAATCGATGGTTGTAACTGGTAATGAACCAGCAGCAGGAGAACCTGCATCGCTATCGATAGGTACCGAACCGTCAGGTAATGTTACTGTCCAATCAATCCATGGAGTACCATCACCAGCGCTAGCCGTATAATCAAAAGAGAAACTATCATCTAACTGAGGAAGAGAGAAACCACATGGTGGCACAGCTCCTGGCTCAGGACAAGAAACAGGTAAAGCTACACTTGCAGTAGATGTAGTAGTTGGAGCAAAGAAACCTACAGGACCTGGAGTAGTTAATGTTAACACACCACCAGCTACACCTGCAGTACCACCCATACCACCATCATCTAATGTGATAGCACCTAAAGCGTCTAAATCATCAAGTGTTAGTACAGCACCTTCACACGCACCTTCTAAAGCAACATCGTAAAAGATAGTTGCACAACACTCACCACCACCGATTACTTCAGTGATTGTTTCTTCAGGACAAATTAAATTACACTCACAACAGTCAGTAGGATCGAAATCCACATCTAAAGGAGCGAAAGTTACTGTAACCGCTGAGATACAATGTGTATCTCCTCCAAAATTATCAGTCACAGTCAAAGACCATGCTCCATTTACATCGTCAGCAGGAAATGCAACTTGACCAGCCATACAAGTCAAACCTTCTGCAGGAGGAGGTATAACCATGTCATAAGGACCAGGATTCAAGCCATCAAAATCATCCTGATCAGCTCCTCCTGGAGCCCAAGAATAAGTTTCCACACCTGGTGGAACCTCATTAGGACCTAAATTGTCGCCACCTCCGACACCATCCATAAGAATGATATTCTGACCAGCTGGACCTACAAGAGCGACATCTAAATCACCCGCGAAAGATCCATCTGAAAAAGTGATATCAACTGAAGCTATAGTTACCGTTAATCCTAGAACAGGAGGAACCATTGCAGCATCCACTACAACAGATCCGTCTGGCGGACACGCTGCTTCAGGTAAATCAACACCAACTACACCAGCAACAGTAATAGGGATTCCCCCTACAATGTCACCACTTGAACCACTTATGCTTGTAGCACAATAAACATTTACATTACCATCTGGGTCTGTATCTGCACCGACTCCATCATCTGGAAACGCCTGTGCTGAAACCAATGAAATGGCTGCAAAAACGCAAAAAATACTTAATAAAATTTTCTTCATGAGATTGAATTGTTAGTTTGAGATCAATGAGTCAACATATTCCAATGCTCCGAGTGCTTGCGTGTACTCCGGATACTGGGAATATTGAGTTAATTGGTTTCTAGTTTCGATAACACCTGTTTCTGCATCTTTTGCAGCCATCACGTTATCTAAGACCATAGTCGCTATTCGAAGCTTCATTGCAACGTCAGCTTGAGAATCACCACCAGTAGTCGCAGTAGCTGCTCCTACTCCTGGATCATTGGGTACTGACACAACATCACCTTCTAAGCTTTTCACTTCATTTTTCAATGTAGTCATTGCAAGATCTAGCCCCATATAAGACTGGGCAGAAATTCCAACGCTCATCAAGGCAAACAAAGCCACGAAAAAGAACTTAATTTTCATGAGATTGAGATTTTAAGTTTAATTAAATAATAAATTGTTAGTTCGATTTTAGCTAAATAAAATTATGGCATAGGACCCCAACATCGTCATGTCAGACCTATTCCCTAAAAGGAATTAAGACTTAACTAATACAAGAAAATGCAATTGGCAAGCAAAGCGAAGTAGTGTACTGTTCGATTTTAGCTATAAGAGAGGATTTTCGTACACAACCTCGAGTTTTGATTTCGTCTTTAAAAGCTTAGCTTGTTGGTTTATTGCCTTTTTTATACTTAGTGATTCGCCTATGTAACTACAAAGTCTATATACGTTATACAAACCTGTAAAACATCGTACAAATATAATCCTAACATCTACAATATTATTACCTAGTTGTAGGTATTTTGATTATATGTTTTTTTTCTATATGTTCCACTATAATTATGAAAAAGGAAAGATAAGTGCCTGTTAATCAGTATGTTTAAACATCGAAAAACATAATTCTAAGCCAAGATTACTGATAATCATACAAGGCTAGCTGGATAGGTCCTTTATTGTTGCCTACAATAATACCCTTCTGATTAGAGCCAAGAGAAATACGCTCCAAACTATTAGTTATTTGGTCGCAGAAAAGGCCTACCTCCAGAGGGTCAGCTAGTGTTAATTTTGCATTTTTATCACCATAAAACAAAAAGCTTTCTCCTGCGTCACTCAAACTCATACTGGGGTTAGTAAACTGCACATTGCCTACACAAAAAGCATCCAAAAAACCATCTTTATTAAAATCTTCTAGCATGATCTGTTTTATACTTGATCGTTGTGTGATCTCTGGTAATTCTTTTACATTAAATGTTAAATCACCCTTATTAAGGGCCATTAAATGCGCAAAGCAATTGGCATCATACGTTTTTGCATTTAATAAGACTTGATCGCTGATTAATTCTTCTACAGGCATCGCGGCTACTGTGCTATAACCTTGCTGCCTTATTTTGTTTTTGATATATGGAAACCACTCACTTAAAGTTTCTAAATCTTGCAAGGGAATATATCGATCATTATAGAGTTGGCTTAATATGACTTCTTGATCATTATTTAAACTCATATCGCCAGCATAAAGTCTCAGTGGATGTTCTGTCGTCGCTTCAAAGTCCAAGTTCTCACCTATATTGCCAAAAATCATATCCATATCACCGTCACCATCAATATCTCCAACTGCTACCGATTGCCACCAACCTTTATAAGCTTCTAAACCTGTATTTTTTTGCCTTGTAAATTTCTCATCCTCTCTAAGAAATATAGCTGGAGCATCCCATTCGGAACAAATAATTAGGTCTTTCTTCTCGTCGCTATTTACGTCTATGTAGGCAACATCTGTTATAAAGTGCGGCAACTCTTCAAAGGCAAACCATTTTGCAATTTGGTTTACATAGGGACCTCCAGTGTGCATTAACAAATAAGAGTCTGCTCTCTCTCCATATCTTTTTGGTTTATTTCGTCCAGCAACAAACAAGTCCTGCAGTCCATCACCATTAAAATCATCGGCAATAATGTTTGTAGAAGCCGAACGAATGTCAGGCAATACTCCATCCACTCTCAGCATTTGGCCACCACCATTATTAAAGTAAAGTCTATCTTGAAGAAGGCTATCATGATCCACAAGCATATCTCCACCTGAAGCCACATATAAATCTAGCCGACCGTCATTATTGTAGTCAAAAAAGGTGGCTCCAGTGTCATTATAAGCTATATCATCATAAAATACTTGATTTTTTAGTGTTCTAAAGTTATTCTCTTTTTGTACAATTACTTTTCCTGTGATATTTTCAGCCCCTCCCATATAAAAATCATCAAAACCATCATTATCCACATCACCTACTGCTAATGTGGGACCATCATAACTTACTTGATAAGGTGCATTTAGGTTTGTGTTTTTTAAAGAAACATTTGCCTGGACATGGGCATAATTGTATGTATCTATTCGGTCTGTTAAATCGAGAAAAACACCTGGTTCTACTACGATTTTTCGTGGAGTTCTATTGATGGATATTTCTTTAGACAAAACATGGTGCTTATTTGACTCGATATTGGAAAACACATTCAAGGCACCATCCAGATAATTAATTTTGATGCTATCTACGCGCTTCTCCTTTCTTAGACCAAAATGTAATCGTCTGCTCGAACTAGATCTAAAGCCTCTATCAAACTGGAATTCTTGATATTGTGCTAATTTTCCAGCGTACACCGTCACCTTTGCATGCATAACACTAGTAACTCGTGTAGTATCCTTAAGCTGGACGGAAATCCAGTTTCCACTTTTGCTTTTATTTTCTAGAACTGTTGCTGTGGTGCCAATGTTGTTTACGATAATATCAAGATCACCATCATTATCTAAATCTGCATAAGCAGCTCCTCTGCTGTCTTTTTTAGGGCTTGATTTGCTCAAGATATCTTGCTTGAGCATTTGTAAACCATCCATATTTTTAAACCATACGTTATTAGCGGCTTCTGCTTTCGCTTCTTTAAGATGATTATAAGCTTCTATAGAATCTAATGGTGATCCTTTTTTGCGTTCGAGCTCTTCTCTTTGACTAATGTATTCTAAATGGTTTATATTCTGCGTCAAACCATTAGTTACAAAAACATCTTTTAGTCCATCGTTATCAAAATCGGCAATCAGTGGAGACCAGCTAAACCCTGTACTAGCTAGTCCAGCATAATTAGCCAAATTTGAGAGTTTACTTTTTTTATTAACGAGCATGGTATTGGTTTTATATTGGAATGGAAAACCAAAACCACTGTGCAACATAAAAAACTCCTCCGTATTTATATTCTTGCGATATAGATTTTTCTTAAACGGATCCATGGTGACTTGATCCATAACTAAGATATCTACACTTAAGTCATTATTTAGATCATTAATATCCACACCTTTACTGTCTTTAGAGATTTGTGTAAATAGTGTGTTATTCATCTGATCGAGTGAACCTTTACGATTATTGTAATAAACATAGTCAGGTACAAAAAAATCATTGCTTACAAACAAATCTAGCCATCCATCTTTGTTAATATCCGAAGCTACTGCACCTCTTCCAAAAACCAGTGAAGAGACATTCTTTTCCTTTGATTGATTATTAAAAACACCTTCATTATTTTCAAAATACATACTATACATATATTTTGATCTTTCTTTATTTATGCCATTATTTATGCTTCTGATAAAATGCTTTATGTCCTTTCCTATGGACCTAAGCATAGTATTGGAGATGTATAAGTCTAAGTCATTATCTCTATCAAAATCTGCAAACACACAATGGGTAGAAAGGCTGGCAATGTCTAAACCATAGGCTGAAGCCGACTCTTTAAAGGTTCCATCTTTTTGATTAATATAAAGGTCATTAGTCATGTCTTCCATATCAAAACCAGGCCCTCCATTGCAAACGTAAATATCTAACCATCCATCACCGTTGATATCAATGATGCTTGCGCTATTAGACCATTTTTTGGATTCTAAGCCTGCAAAACGGGTGACATCTTCAAATTGTAGATTTCCTTTATTTACATATAGACGATTACTTACATCATTACCCGTAAAAAAGACATCTTCTAAGCCATCATTATTATAGTCAATAATGCTCACTCCACCACCATGTTGTAATGGGTCAAAATAGAGGATATTTCTATCCCTTGATTCTTCATATTTATTTATGAAATCAATACCCGTGGAACTTGGATCCAGTGCAACAAAATTAAAGGATTCTGAAGTGTCATTTTTAGCCACATTGGACAACACCTCTCGATCATCATCACAAGAAATCAATATACAAGAAATCAATAAAATAAAGATTGCGTATTTTATCCAGTCACCCATCATCCTCTTTATGTATTATTTTAAAGCCAATAATAATTGGACACGTTCATTATTATTGGCTACAATTATGCCTTTTTGATTACCACCTAAGTTGATTTCGACCATATCAGTTACGTTTCCATTACACAATACTCCAGCAAAATCAATATTAGATTTAGAATTAAATGTGCAGCTTCCCTGGCCTAACAATAATAATCCATTCCCTGCATCATAAGCTGTCGTTTCAGGCTCGGTTTCTAAAATGTTGCCCGCACAGAACACATCCATATATCCATCAAAATTCACGTCGGAAAGCACCATGGATTTAATGGGTGCCCATTGTGCGTGAACGGGTAATTTACGAAGTTCAAAACCAAGTTCGCCTTTGTTTTCTGCAATATAGTGAGCGAAAGTATTTACACTAAATTGATCCAATTGTTCTAGGTTTTCTTCCCCTAGTATTTCATTAATGGAAGCATTTGCAAAAGATGAGTAACTCTCAAATTTTTCTTTCAAAAAAGGCATTTGTTCCGTGCTACATTCTTTACCTCTGACAGGCACTGTTTTATTTTGGTATTTTTTAGTTAGTACGATGTCATGAGATCCATTCCCATCAACATCACCGGCATACAAGCCTAAAGGTTTCTCCTCAGAAGGATGAAATTTGTTGTTTTCTCCCAAATTACCCAAAATTAAATCTAAATCGCCATCTCTATCAAAATCATGTGCAGCAACAGATTGCCACCATCCAGATTTATTTTTAAAACTACTAACCTCTTGTTTTGTAAATGAATCTCCGGTCCTTGTAAACAATGCGGGTTCGTCCCATTCCGAAACGAATAAAAAATCTTTCTTGGTGTCGCCATTAAAATCTTCATATATAATCCCCGTAATCATTCCTGGCAATTCCTGGACATTAAAATAATCTTCTATTTGATTTTCAAATTGCTGATTATTCTGAATCAGCAGATAGGAACTTGCTTTTTGCGGGTAAGCTCCTGGATTATTTCTTCCACCGACAAAGAGATCTATTTGTCCATCATCATTAAAATCCCCTGAAATAATTTTAGCTGTAGAGGATGTGATTTTAGGCAAGGCCTTGATAGCTCGGGTAAATTTTCCTTCACCTTTATTTATGTAAAGTCTGTCTTGTAATAAATCAGGATTTTTAACATCTCCTCCCCCTCCACTGGCCACATATAAATCCATCAAGCCATCCTTATTGACATCGAAAAAATGTGCACCTAAATCTTCATATTTAGCGTCATTTAAGAAGACGTTATTTTTAGTAGTTTCGAATGAATTTGTTTTTTGACTGGCCAAAATTCCCGCATATCCTGCTGATCCGCCCAAATAAAAATCTTCTAATCTATCGCCATTAATATCAGCTTTTGCTAAACAAGGGCCGAGGTTTGAATATTTGTGAGGCAATAAAACTTCTACATTAAAATCATTAAAATTTTTCTCTTTGTGCGAAAAGTTAAATCCTTTTGCTTGATGGGTTACATCCATTAATGGTGCCCTAAGCTGTTCTTGTTTGCTAGCTTGGGTTGCTCTATTTGTTTTATCGAGAACATGTAGTTGATTAACAGCCAGATTCTCAAATGTTTGTTCAGTACCATCTAAATAATTGATAATGACTTTATCTACTTTGACTTTATCACGAAGGCCAAAATGTAATCTTTGGCCCATGGAAGAATTATAGCCCCTTGTAAAGTAATATTCTTGATACTGCACTAAATCGTCAGCAAAAACTTTGACTTTGGCATTTAAAACTGAAGCAGGGTTTGTTTTATTTTCTAATCGAATAGACACATAATTTTGTCGACCGTTTGACAAGTTTTCTAGTAAGCTAATTTTGTCTTTTAGATTGTTGCATACAAGATCCAAATCACCATCTAAATCGAGATCACTGAAAGCGGCACCACTTGAAAATGTAGGGCTAAAAACTCCTGAATTTTGTTCGATTTTTTGAAAATCTTTCCCTTCTATATTTTTAAAAACTATATTTTTTATAGGATTTGATGGTGTGTTTTGAAGATGGTCAAACCATTCAAGTTTACTTAAAGTCCTACCCAACTCTTTTTCTTTGGCTTCCTTTTTAAGTCGATAATCATTGTTTAAAAGTTCTCTTAAATATCCGGTGGATACAAAGTAATCTTTCCATCCGTCATTATCTATATCAAATAATAAAGGGGCCCAACTCCACTCTGTTTGAGAGACTCCTAGATAATGAGATATATCAGAAAAATGACCTTTACCGACATTGACAAAAAAAGAATTAAACATATACTGTTCTGGAAAATTTAACTCCTCTTTTAAGTAATTAAACATGTCTACATCCATGGAGCGCATAAGTGTTTTATTACGCACATGGTCTGAAGGAGTCATATCTAAGACAGCTAAGTCAATGAGCTGATCATTATTAAAATCATTAGCGTCAATTCCCATCGAATAAAAAGGCATATGGCTTAATAATCGATCTCCAACATGATTAAATTTGCCTGTCTTATCGTTTTGATAGTAAAAATCCGGAATAAAAAAATCGTTTGTAGCATATATATCTAACCAACCGTCATTATTTAGATCAGCGATGCAAGCACCAAGTCCAAAACCATAATCATGCACACCTTTTTCTTTGCTTTTTAACACAAAAAAACCATCCACGTTTTCGTAAAACATGTTAGTCATCATATTAAGCTCCTCTTTAGGAATTTCTGATAATATTATTTTCAGAAATTTAGGTATATTTTGTTCAATGTTGCGTTGAAGATGATTAATCAAGTAAAGATCCAAATCCCCATCATTATCAAAATCAGCAAAATTAGCTTGCATAGATTTACTGGCAATATCTAATCCATACTTGCTGGCTGATTCAGTAAAGCTCAGGTTTTTATTATTTATGTAAAGCTGATTTGTCAGTGCCATTTTTGAATCTGAGGGCCCACCATTGCAAACGTAAATATCTAACCAACCATCATTGTTTATATCTACCATGCACACACCATTAACCCAACGATCTGATGTTAATCCAGCATTTTCAGTAATATCATCAAAAACTAATTTCCCTTTATTTAGATACAATCTGCTTTGTACATGATTGCCGCCCATAAAAATTTCGTCTAAGCCGTCATTGTTTAGATCTCCGACCGCCACTCCTGAGCCATTATAGAAATTGTGGAAATGAAAGGCATTTAAATCTGGGGTTTCCTTAATGTCGTTTACAAAATCTAAGCCTGATTCAGAAGCAGGGATCTCACGGAATAATGATGTATTTTCTTCAGTATTATTACCGTTGACATCATTTTCATTATTTGAACATGAAACAAAAAAGAAAAGTGAAATAAACAGTAAGATTCTCATAAAAACCCGTGCTTTTTTTGTTAGAATTTTAAGGGTAAAAGAATTTGAGCTGAGCTATTGTTATTAGCCACAATGATGCCTGTTTGACTCCTACCAAGGCGTATCGTTTTCATGTCTGTGACGTTACCATTACAACGCGCTCCTGCAAAATCAATATTCAGGCTTGTTGTGAAATTTCCATCTCCTTTTCCTAATAGCATCAATCCTCCACCTGCGTCGTAGGATGTTGTTTCCGGTTCTGTTTCTTGTATATTTCCTGCACAAAAAACATCTGTATATCCATCCGCATTAAAATCAAGTACAACCATGGCTTTGATCGGAGCTAATTGTGCTTCAAATGGCAGTTTGACCATTTCATAACTCAGGCCATTTCCTTGATTTATAGCTATATAACTTGCAAAGTCATTTACTGAAAAGGAATCTACTTTTTCTATATTTTCTTTGCCCAATATTTCATTTATAGAAGAGCTTGCAAAATCATTGTAGTATTTGTATTTATCTGCTAAAAAAGGCATTTGTTCAGTACTACACTCCTTGCCTCTTACAGGAACAACCATGTTTTTATAGTGTTTGGTTAGCACGATATCATGACTCCCATTGTGGTCGACATCACCTGCATAGATGCCTAATGGTTTTTTATTGCTTGGGTGAAATTTGTTGTTTTCGCCAATGTTTCCAAACATTAAATCTTTGTCTCCATCTTTGTCAAAATCATGAATAGCTATCGACTGCCACCAACCTTTAACATTGTCGAAGCCTGTGTTATCTTGCTTTTTGAAGCCTTTATCACTTCGCAAGAAGATACTTGGTGCCTCCCACTCAGCAGTAAAAACAAGATCTTTTTGTTGGTCACCATTTACATCTTCATAAGCTATTCCTGTGATCATTCCTGGTAATGATTCCGAGAAATAAGTTGATGTCTTATCTACAAAAACTCCATTTTCCTGAATCAATAAGTATGATTGGGCAGCTAGAGGATATTTTTTAGGTTTGTTTCTACCTGCAACAAATAAATCCATTTGTCCATCTCCATTAAAATCATCGGAAATAATTTGGGAAGTGCTTGATGCTATGGTAGGTAATGCATTTCTACTCCTTCTAAAGGTGCCATCTTTTTGATTGATGTATAATCGGTCTTGAAGAAAGCTTGGTTTAGAGACATCTCCTCCACCACCACTAGCAACATAAAGGTCCGGGTAACCATCTTTGTTAAAGTCAAAAAAATGAGCCCCTATGTCTTCATAGGCTGCATCTTTGTCAAAAGAAGGCATAGGGATTGCTTCAAACTTAGATCCTCTTTGGTAAGCGATCATGCCAGGATAGCCTGCAGAGCCGCCCAAATAAAAATCTTCTAGGCCATCACCATTTACATCAGCTATAGCTAGACAAGGTCCTAAATTGGAATATTTATGAGGCAATAAAATTTCTTCTTCGAAATCGTTAAACGTATCTTCTGTGTGCTCAAATTTAAAGCCTCCAACTCTTGGGGTCAGATCTATCAGTATTCGGTCCGTTTCTTTGGTATCCTTTTTTCTTGTTTTTGCTTCTGATTTGTCAAGTATAAGATGTTTATTTACTTCAGGATTAACCATTGTCTGGATAGTGCCATCTAAGTAATTAACAACGATACTATCTATTTTGTCAGCACCTGCTAAACCAAAATGGAGACGGTGACCCATAGAAGAGTTAAAGCCTCTGGTAAAGGTATAATCTTGGTATTGGATTAAACTATCTATGTGTACGGAAACTTTCGCATGATAAACGGCATTTGGATTTTGAGTATTTCTTAATTGTACTGAAGTAAAAGCATTAGAACCATTGATGTTTTCTAGCAAGCTTGCATTAGCATTTAAGTTATTAATCACTAAATCTAAATCACCATCTAAGTCTAAATCACTGTAGGCTGCTCCATTAGAAAAAGTTGGAGTTTGTATGCCCCAATCATCTGTTTTATCGATCAGCTTTTTACCTTCATAGTTGCTAAAAACCATGTTTTTTATCGGAGTGGAAGGCATTTCTTGGAGATGCTGGTACCATTCTTCTTCATTTAAACTTCTACCCAATATTTTTTCTTTATCTGCCTTTGCAACTCCATGGTCATTATCCATAAAATCCCTTAAATATCCATTAGAAACAAAGTAATCCTTCCAACCATCATTGTCAATATCAAATAACAATGGAGCCCAACTCCAATCCGTTTGTGAAACCCGCAAGTAATGAGCCACATCCATCAAGTACCCATCTCCGGCATTGAGATAAAATGAATTGTTCATATACTGCTTAGGAAATTTTAAGGTTTCACTTAAGGTATTAAACAGTCCTACATCCATGGATCGCATTACTGTTTTGTTACGTACATGATCTTCCGGAGTCATGTCCAAGATAGCTAAATCGTGGTGCCCATCATTATTAAAATCATTAGCATCTATCCCCATGGCAAAATAGGATATATGACTTATTAGCCTATCTGAGGCATGCTCGAAAGCGCCTTGCTTGTTATTTATGTAATAGAAATCAGGAAGAAAAAAATCATTCGTAGCATAGATATCCAGCCAGCCATCTTGATTTAGATCTGCAATTGCTGCACCTAAACCAAAAGCCAAGTTTGCTAGGCCTTTTTCGACACTTTTGTTGGTAAACTTCCCATTCTCATTCTCGAAATACATGTTACTAACTTTGGCTAGTTCAGATTCTGGAAACTCTTCGAGAAGTCGTTTTAGGAAAAGTACAGGATCTTTTTCAAAGCCTCTATCTAAGTGGTTAAGCAAGTACATATCTAGATCGCCATCTTTATCCATATCTGCGAAAAAAGCTTGATTAGAATGGCTTTCCACGTCTAAACCATATTGTGCCGCTGATTCTGTAAAGCTTAAATCTTTGTTGTTTATAAATAATTGGTTTTTAAAGTCGGCATTTTCCCGAGATGGTCCGGCATTACAAACGTAAATGTCCAACCATCCATCATTATTTATATCCACCATAGAAACACCATTCACCCACTTATCGGCCACAATTTTCGAACTTGAAGTGATGTCCTTAAATTGTAGATTTCCTTCGTTTAAAAATAGTTTACTTGTAGCATCGTTTCCTCCTAGAAAAATCTCATCTAGTCCATCATTGTTTAAGTCACCTATTGCTACCCCTGAACCATTGTACATATACAGAAAATGGTTAACATTGAGTGATTGTGTTTCTTCAACAAAATTGGTAAAATCTAAACCTGTTTGCTTTGCATCTAATTCTTGGAATCCTTTTTTGCCAGAACCAAGGCTATGTCCCTTATCCTGAGTGCATTGTAGGTTTATCAAACAGATAAAAAGTATACACACAAAAAGGGCAATATATGATCTAATTGTTTTCAAGGCTTCTATTCTTCAGTTATAATTTCTTGCGTTTTAAATCCAATAGGTGCTATGCCCATTTTTTCTGGCACATCATCATCGTAATCTTCCCATTCTATCACATCTTTTAAAAATTCTTCTACATGCCTTATGATGTATGCTTCTTTTAGTTCTTCAGGTCTTAGAATTTCAACCATTCTAGGTGGTTTTGGTTGTCCATAACCTTCGATAAATGGATAAGAAATCATGATCATTAATTTACCATTAAATAATTGTTGGTAAATGAGCGAACCATTTGATTTGATAAACGGACGTTTGGAATTGGAATTGGGTATTTTTTCTGCGATACCGCTATTGTCTGAACCTAGAGATAAAACAATAACTTCCAAATTCTCTATTTCATCTTGAATATCCAAATTTGCGTTCAAGTTGGTTTCTTTAATGATTTTCTCTAGCGTTTTAGTAATTAGTTGCTTAAGATGATCATGCCAATCTTGTCTATAGGAAGCTGTGTTTCCTAATATTTGCTTATACCTTTCTACCTTCGATACTAAACTTCCTAAATCCATTTATTTACTCTTTTATTTGGTGGCTAATAATAGCTGTGTTGCTTCGTTATTGTTTCCTACTAAAATACCCTTTTGGCCAGAACCAAGTGTGATGTTGGCTAATCCTGAAACATTTCCTCTCAATAATACACCGACAGATTCAAAGGACTGATTTGCAACAAAATTTCCTTTTCCATCGCCTTTCATCAGAACACCACAACCCGCATCATAGGATGTTGTTTCTGGTTCTGTTTCTTTGATGCTTCCGGCGGCAAAAATATCTAGATGGCCATCCGCATTATAATCTTGGATAGCAATTCCTTTCATTGGCGACATTTGAGCTGCAAAAGGTAAGCGATTGATGGTGAAATTTCCTTTTCCATCGTTCAAAGCTACATAACTAGAGAAAGTAGTTACTGAAAATTCTTCAGCATCTTTTATACTTTCTGCTCCTAAAATTTCTTGAACTGAAGAATTAGCGAAGTCTGAATAAGAACTAAATTTTTCTTGTAAAAATGGCATCTGTTCTGTGCTACATTCTTTGCCTCGAGTAGGTACAATTCTATCTTTATAGGTTTTAGTTAAAACAACATCATGGGTACCATTGTCGTCAAAATCTGAAGCTAAAACGCCTAATGGTTTTTTAAACGAAGGATGGAATTTGTTGTTCTCTCCGAGATTACCTAGTACTAAGTCTAAATCTCCGTCCTTATCTAGATCAGCGGCTTTAGCATTCATCCACCAGCCTTTATAATTATCAAAAGAGCTGGATACTTTTGTAAATTTATTTTTGTTGTTTGTAAATAGTTTAGGTTCATCCCATTCAGAAACTAAAAATAAATCTTGAGCTTTGTCGCCATTAAAGTCCTCACTCAGTGCCGAAGTAATCATACCTGGCAATTCTTCTTCATTAAAATAGTCGCTAATCTTATCTTCGAAATTCCCATTGTTGTTAATCAACAGGTATGATTTAGCCTTTAATGGGTATTCGCCTGGAACATTTCTTCCACCTACAAATAGATCTTGAAGTCCATCTCCATTAAAATCATGTGCCGCTATTGCGGCCGTACTAGAGGTAATACGAGGTAGTTTTTTTGAGGCTACTGTAAATATGCCCTTACCGTCATTTATATAGAGTCGATCTTGAAGTAATGATTCGAATTTCACATCTCCTCCTCCTCCACTGGCAACATACAAGTCCAAATCTTTGTCATTATCGATATCCACAAATTGAGCACCTAAATCCTCATACTGTTTATCAAATGAGAAGGTTTCGTTCTCTAATTCCACAAACTGGTTACCAGATTGGGTAATGATTTTTCCTGGATAACCATTAGAGCCACCTAAATAAAAGTCATCAAAACCATCTCCATTGACATCTCCTACGGCTAAACAAGGGCCAAGGTTTGAATATTTGTGTGGTAGTAAAACTTCTTTTTCAAAATCATCAAAAGAATCTTCATTATGCTTGAAATTAAAAGAAGGAATTCTGGAGGTTAATTCTATAATCACAGGAGCAGGTCTTTCTTTTGCTGCTGCGATAGGTAGATTTGTCTTTCTTTCAATGTTGTGCAAGGTATTAATGGCAAGATTTTTCTCTATTTGTTTACTACCATCTAAATATTCTATGACTAATTCATCGACCATTTTATTTTTGCCAATACCTACTACAATTCTATCTGCCATACATGACTGATAACCACGAACAAAAGAATAGTCAAAGCGTTGAGTTAACTGGCCTGATTTGATAGTTAGTTTTGCATGCATCACAGAAGCTGGATTGTTTTTGTCGCTTAATTTTATGCTGACATGATTGTTTCTCCCATTACTCAAGTTTTCCATGAACGTAACCTCTTGACTAAGATTATTAATGACTAAATCTAAATCCCCATCGTTGTCAAAATCTCCGTAAGCCGCACCATTGGAGAAAGTAGGTGTTTTTATGCCCCATGTGTCTGAAACATCACTTAATTGTTCTCCTTTTATGTTTTTAAATAAGTAGTTGTTTAAGGGTTGAGATGGTACTTTTTGCATATGCTCAAAAACTTCAGCTGGCGTTAATTGTCGCCCTTTTTCTTGTTCTAGCTTTTGCATTTTTATACCGTAATCATTGTTTTTAGTATCCCTTAGAAAACCATTAGTTACGAAGTAATCTTTAAAACCATCTTGATCTAAATCCACCAGTAAAGAAGTCCAACTCCAATCCGTCTGTGCTATTTTTAACTGGTGAGCAATATCTGATAGTTTCCCTTGTCCTCTATTTAGATAAAACCCATTAAACATGTATTGTTTTGGGTATTTTTTGACTTCATGCAAATACCTAAAGCGTCTAACATCCATGGATTCCATTAAGACTTTATTTCTTACATGGTCTGATGGTGTCATATCTACCACGGCAACATCCAATAACCCATCGTTATTAAAATCATTAGCGTCGACTCCCATAGAATAAAAAGAATTGTGATCCATAAGTGCATTGGTTACTTTTTTAAATCCACCCTTATGGTCATTTACGTAGTAAAAATCAGGAAGGAAATAATCATTAGCACAATAGACATCTAGCCAGCCATCATCATTCAAATCTGCAATGGCTAAACCCAGAGAAAAAGCAAATTCATTGACTTCTTTTTCTTCACTTTTGTTTACAAATTTTCCATCAACGTTTTCGAAATACATATTCTTCATCCGTTGTTTGTTTTCTTCGTAAACCGTGTTTTCTAAGTTATCAAAAAACACATGTACTTGCCCACCAATTCTTCTTCTTAAATGGTTATTTAGCCATAAGTCTAGATCGCCATCTTTGTCGAAATCTGCAAAACCAGCTTGGACTGATCTTGCACCATCTTCTAAACCATACTTAATTAAAGACTCTGTAAAAGTATTGTCCCCATTGTTAATAAATAGGTCATTATTCAACATTTGGTTACCATTAAATGGACCTGAATTACATACATAAATATCTAAAAAACCATCTTGATTAATATCCACTACAGATGCACCAGTTGCCCATTTATTAGTCTCAATGCCTGCTGATGCTGAGATATCTTTGAAAGATAAACCGCCCTCATTTAGGTATAACTTATTTTTTGCGTTGTTCCCTGTAAAGAATAAATCATCTAGACCATCATTATTGATATCTATGACTGCGACACCAGAACCATTATAATAATAGTCGTAAATGGTGATGTTGCTTTCAGGTGTTTCATTGACTACATTTTTAAACTTTAAGCCAGTTTTTTCCGAACTTAATTCTTCGAATAGTTTGAAAGTCTCCTTCGTTTCGGAGTTTGAGCTTTCTTGTTTCTTGTCTGAGGTACAAGAGTATAGAATGCAAGCAGTCAAAAGCAAGATTGCAATTGTTCTCATGTTGTTTTCTTTTACCTTAAATCTGAATTAAACCAAGTCTAATTCATTGTAGTTCTTTTATCAAAATTCGGGCACACAATGCCGCATCACTTAAACAGTGTCCAAAAATACTAATTTCTTCAAATATTTGATTTTATTCATTTTCAATCAAATATTTGCGTTTTCGTCCCTCTATGAGCCTTGCATGGAGTGTGTTGTAATAAATAGTTGTACAGCTGAGTCATTATTACCTACAATTACACCTCTTTTGTTACTTCCAAGCTTAATCAATTCTATATCTGTTACATTGCCATTACAGAACACTCCTGAATGTTCAAAGGATTGGTTTGTGGTAAAATCTCCATTTCCCTTACCCAATAACAAAGTTCCTAAACCTGCATCATATGGGGAGGTTTCTGGTTCTGTTTCTATAATATTTCCTGCTCCAAAAATATCGATGTGCCCATCACCATTAAAATCTTGACAAACCATTGATTTCAAAGGCGCAATCTGAGCTGTAAAAGGTAATTTTTTAATCGTGTAATTTGCACTTCCTTCATTCAAAACGATATAGTGAGAAAATGTATTGACAGAATATTGATCTGCACTTTGTACTTTTTCTTGGCCTAATATTTCTTGTATTGAGGAGTTAGCAAAGCTGCTATACGTACTGAATTTTTCTTCTAAAAAAGGCATTTGTTCAGTACTGCATTCTTTACCTCGGACTGGCACCACTTTGTTTTTATAATGTTTTGTAAGCACAACATCATGTGTGCCGTTTTTATCAAAATCTGCGGCTAGCACACCTAAAGGCTTTTTCTCTGATGGATGAAATTTATTGTTTTCTCCCATATTCCCGATAACAAAATCAAGATCGCCGTCTTTGTCAAAATCGGCAGCGGCCAAACTCATCCACCATCCTTTCAACTTATTAAAAGCAGGAATTTCCATTTTACTAAACTTGTTGCCTTTTATTTCGAATAAGGCTGGTGCTTCCCACTCTGAAACAAACAGAAGGTTAAGCTTATCATCACCTGTAAAGTCACCCATCTCTACGCCAGTAATCATACCCGGCAACTCATCAACGGCAAAAAAGGTCGCCGTTACATCCTCAAATGCACTTCCACGGTTCATCAATACATATGATTGTGCTTTAAGCGGATATTTCCCCGGAGTATTTCTTCCTCCAACGATTAAATCTAATTTTTTATCACCATTTAGATCGACAGATTTTATGACTGATGTGCTTGATGATATCTGCGGAAGCACTGATTTTTGTGCTGAAAACACACCTTTACCATTATTCAGGTAAAGCCGATCTTGCAGGAGTGCTTTATTGTTAATCTCTCCTCCTCCTCCACTGGCTACATATAAATCTAAATCGCCGTCGCCGTCAAAATCAAAAAAGTGAGCACCTAAATCCTCAAACCTTTTATCTGTTTCAAATACTGGGTTTCTGATCTCACTAAAATTTTGCCCTACCTGAGCAATTAACTTTGCCGCTCTATCTTTTGAGCCTCCGAGATAAAAATCATCATAGCCATCTTTATTTACATCACCGACTGCAATGCAGGGTCCTAAGTTTGAATATTTATGGGGTAATAAAACCTCTTCAGCAAAATCATCAAAACTGTTTTCTTTATGACTAAAGTCAAAAGATGCCACTTTATCAGTTATATCCAAAAAGTGAGGTCTGGGTTTAGAAGGTGATACTAATTTTCCTGAAGTAGCTTTTTTCTCTATGATATTGAGTTTATTTAAGTTTACTTGATGAATGGTTTGGACACTGCCATCTAAATATTCGATTTCTATTTTATCAATTTGAGTTTTGTCTCCTAAACCAATAAGTAATTTCTGCCCCATGCTGGATAAATAGCCTCTCACAAAAGAGTAGTCATATCGTTGTACTTGGCTACCCGAATGGACCATGATTTTAGCGTGTAACACACTAGAAGGTGCAGATTTATCGACTAAGCTAATGCCTATGTAATTATGCTTACCATTAGTTTCGTTTTCCAATATGCTGGCCGGCTGGCTTAAATTGTTTACTACTAAATCTAGGTCTCCATCATTGTCTAAATCTGCATAAGCAGCACCATTAGAAAATGTGGGTGTTTTAATACCCCATTCTTTACTAACATCCACTAATTGTTTGCCCTTGATATTCCTAAATAAATGATTGTTTAATGGATTAGACGGAAAACTATCCTTATAAAACTCAAAAGCCTCTTCAGGAAGGAGGTTTCTTCCTTTTTCTTTAGCCATTGCATTAAGAGCGCGAATACGATCGTTATCTTTTACATCTTTTAGTAGTCCGTTTGTCACAAAATAGTCTTTATATCCATCCATATCGAAATCTGCCATTAAAGAGGACCAGCTCCAATCTGTTTGCGCCATGTTTAATTGATGCCCAATATTGGACAACTTCCCTTGCCCTCTATTTAAAAAGAAGGAATTAAACATATACTGTTTTGTATATTTTTTCTCTTCCGACAAATATCTAAATCGCTCGACATCCATAGACTCCATGAGCACTTTATTTCTTACGTGGTCTGACGGCGTCATATCCACTACAGCAATATCCAATAAATTGTCATTGTTAAAATCACTGGCATCTACTCCCATAGAATAAAAAGAGGTGTGATCTTGTAATGATTTATTCGCTTGGGTAAAACCTCCTTGTTGGTCATTGATATAATAATAATCAGGAATGAAATAATCATTCGTTGTATAGACATCCAACCAACCGTCATCATTAAAATCAGCAATGGACAAACCTAAACCAAAAGCGAATAAATCTAATCCTTTTTCTTTGCTCTTTTCTACAAATTTACCCTCGACATTTTCGAAATACATGTTTTGCATTTTCCGTTTATCCGCTGCTGAGGTATTTTGTTCTAAATTGCTTAAAAATTCTTGTGGAGTATTCCCAATGGAACGCAAGCAATGGTTGTTTAACCACATATCAAGATCTCCATCTTTATCAAAATCAGCAAATCCAGCTTGTACAGATCTAGCTCCATCAACTAAGCCATATTTAGCCGCTGATTCGGTAAAGGTATTATCTCCGTTATTTATATATAGGTCATTGTCTAAACCCTTTCCTTTACCTATGGGACCTGAATTACAGACGTATATGTCTAAAAATCCATCATTGTTAATATCGACCATGGTAGCACCCATTGCCCATTTTTTACCTTGAATTCCTGCTTTGGAAGATATGTTTTCAAAGGTCATTTTACCCTTGTTTAGAAACAAACCATTTGCCGCATCGTTGCCGCTAAAAAATACATCTTCTAAGCCATCATTATTAATATCTCCAATAGCCACACCTGCTCCATTGTAATAATAATCGTAAATAGAAAAATTCCGCTTGGGAGTTTCAAACACTTGATTCGTGAAATCAATACCCGTAAGCGATGGTTTTAATTCTTTAAAAACAGCAAATGATGGCTTAGAAGATTGGGTGTTACTTGTCTTTGCCTTTTGGCTAGTTGTAGACTCAGAATTATTTTTTTCTGATGAACATGCAAATAAAAATAGACACAATAAAATTGTGCATGTAAGTGTAGTTCTCATGTTGTTTTCTTAGACCAAAAATAGATCTAGCTAAAAATAGTTAGACCAATAAATATAGTTTAAAACTAATAATTTATTAGCTTTTCGAGGGCTTGCCTACATCTATCTTTAGGAAGAAAATCGTCTTCGAGTTCTTTTGCAAAAGGAATCGGTGAATTTAATGAAGCTACTCTCATAATGGGTGCATCTAAAAATTCAAATAAATGTTCGGTAATATAAGCCGAAATTTCACCTCCTATTCCTCCCATCATTACATCTTCGTGAAGTATTAAAACCTTATGGGTATTTTTAACCACTTCATCTATAGCTTCATAGTCAAGAGGGACCAGAGAACGTAAATCCAAAATACTAGCATCAATACCCAACTCTTCTACTGTCTGTTTAGCCCAAATAACACCTTGTCCATAGGTAATTATACAACATTCGGAACCAGAACTAATGAGCTTGGCTTTCCCAATGGGGAGTGTATAATATCCCTCGGGCACTTCTTCTTCTATACTTCTGTATAGAGCCTTATGCTCAAAAAACATAATTGGATTTGGATCTTCAAATGAAGCCAATAATAATCCTTTAGCATCATAAGGACTCGAAGGATAAACTACCTTTAATCCTGGTGTGTGCGTAAACCATGCTTCCGTACTTTGGGAATGAAATGGACCGGCAGCCATACCTCCTCCTGTAGGCATACGGATAACTGTATTTACATTAGCTCCCCAGCGATAATGGACCTTGGCAATATTATTCACTATTTGATTAAAGCCACAACTCACAAAATCTGAGAATTGCATCTCGACCATAGATCTAACGTTTCGTAAAGATAATCCCATGGCAATACCCAGTACCGCACTTTCACATATCGGCGTATTCCTAACTCGATCTACACCATATTTTTTGTAAAAATCGTCTGTAATTTTAAACACACCACCATATTCTGCAATGTCTTGCCCCATTAATACGAGATCATCAAACTTCTGCATGGCTTGATCAAGTCCATCCGATATTGCATCTATAAAACGCATCGACTTGCTTGACGATTTTGGTTCTATTTGATGATACGTATACGGATAAAAAAGATCTGCTAATTCTTGACTAGGCGTAGAAGATATAGCCGGTTCCTTAAAGGATGCTTTCACTGTTTTATCAATCTCTTTTTTTATTTGCTTTCGCATTTTTTCTAAAGCATCTTCATCGATAACTCTTTCTTCTATAAGGTATTTTCTATAGTTTTCGATTGGATCTTTTTTAGCCCACATGTCCATAAGTTCCTTGGGGACATATTTTGTGCCGGATGCTTCTTCATGTCCCCTCATCCTAAAGGTTTTACACTCTATGAGGACAGGTGCTGGCTTCTTTCTCATTTGCTTAGCGACGGATTGTATCGTTTGATATACTTCCAGAATGTTATTACCATCTATAATCATAGATTCCATTCCATATCCAATCCCTCTATCTGCTAAATGTTCACAATAGTATTGTTCCCGAGTGGGAGTAGAAAGGCCATAACCATTATTTTCTATCACAAAAATCACAGGCAATTGCCACACAGCAGCCATATTTAAAGCCTCGTGAAATTCGCCTTCACTCGTACCTCCTTCTCCCGTAAAAGCAAGCGAAATTTTAGCTTCATCCTTTAATTTATGTGCTAATGCTACCCCATCGGCTAATGACAATTGCGCTCCTAAATGCGAAATCATTCCCGTGATGTTATATTCAGCAGTGCCAAAATGAAACGAGCGGTCTCTTCCTTTAGTAAACCCAGACGCTTTACCTTGCCACTGACCCAATAATCTTGAAAGAGGTACTTCTCGTGAAGTAAAAACGCCTAAGTTTCGGTGCATAGGGAATATCATTTCATCTGATTCTAAAGCCAAAGTGCAACCTACTGCTATCGCTTCTTGACCAATACCCGAAAACCACTTTGATATTTTCCCTTGACGTAATAAAGACAACATTTTTTCTTCTATTAATCTAGGCTTAAGCATATACTCATACAACCTAATTAATGTGTCTTTATCTATTTTTCTTCGCTTGTAATTAATCACAGAATCCATTGAGGTCTAATTATACTTTTCTTTATAGTCACGCAAAAATAACTTTTAATATGTCTAGCGATTTAGGTTTTCTAAAGTTTTCGAGATGGTAGCTGTAGTATTTAACTAATGCATCTAGCAAAGTGTGCCTCATGTCTCGATTCATTTTGATATTTTTTGCTTCAGACCAAGTTTTATCTAAAAACAAACTCAATAACTCACTTTGTTTTTGATCTAAATAAAAAAGAGCATCTTGTTCTAAAGAATCGCTAAAGGCACCATCTCTGATATTAAAAAATGGTTCTGAAAAGCTGTAATTATTATGTGGTTTAATGCCTATTTGCTGACACAGTTGGAGAAGATAAAAAATGTGATAATTGGCCAATTTTTTTGGCTCATTGTCAATGTGTAGAAAGTGCTTAATTAAAAATGAAAATAAGATCGGATTGGCTTCCTTTTCTTTTACGGATTGTCTGGTAAAATCCATCATTAAGGTAGCTAAAGAAGTAGTGGGAATATCATAAAATATGGATTGGTATTTATGATGGGCATTGGCTTCTTTAATTCTTCGTAAAGCATCTCCTTTCGATGGATAATAAACAATTTCAAGCATCTGCATCACTTGATAAAGTGCTTGTAAATTCTTCTTTTTCTTTCTAACCCCACTTACAATAAAAGATTGTAGACCTTCTGTTTCTGTAAAAACATCTAGTATTAAACTGGTTTCACCATAAGGTAAAGATTTAAAGACAATGCCTATTGATTTTTCCATATTAGTATTCCCAATCTTCGATAGGGCCTTGTTTAAATCTTTTTCTTAAAATTAGTCTTTTCTTTTGTCGTTCCCAGATTAGCTTAGCAAAAACACCAGATATATGGCTACCACTGTTTAATTTCATGGCCAATTTTATGTCTTTTTCTAAAACATCTAGACGGTAGAGATAGGACATTAAAAGTTCGGGTTCTGTATCCAGGAGTTGAGCAACTCTTTCTTCGATCATTTGCAAAATTTCTTCTTCATTTTGCTCTTGGGACATTATTTCGTTAAAACCTAAATCCATAGTTACCTAGCTTCAGACAAAGAAACGATTTCTTCCAGTAAACCTCTTTGGTTTGATAATCTTGGGATTTTGCTTTGACCTCCGAACTTGTTTTTAGTACGTAAATATCTTTCGAAAGTACCTTTTTTGAGCACATTTATTCTTAAGTTTTCCAATGCCATATTCTTATATCTTTTGGCTTCATAATCAGAGTTGATGGATTGAAGTACTTGATCTAAATAACTTTCAAAAGCTTGAATATTCGCTGGTTCTTGGACAAATTCGATAGCCCACTCATGCCCTCCTTTCTGGTTTTTTGTTATAAAGATCGGAGCTACTGTATAGTCTTTAATTTCCACACAAAATTTTGCGCATGCCTTGCTGATAGCTTTATCTGTATTCGACACCATCACTTCTTCACCAAAAACATTAATAAAGTGGTTTATACGTCCTACAATTTTGATGCGATGGGGTTTCGATGAAGTAAATGTTACCGTATCACCCAAAATATATCGGTATAATCCTGAAGTATTACTTATGACCATAGCATATGTTCGATGTAATTCTACCTCATCAATCATGTAAGCTTTTGGTTTTTCATTCCCTATCTCTTCCAGTCGAATAAATTCGTAAAACACACTATTATCTAATAAAAGCATCATCCCGTCAGCATCTGGTGTATCCTGCAAGGCAAAGTAACCTTCACTCGCATTATAAGCTTCCATAAATTGAAGTGATTCGCTGGGTATATATTGTTTTATTTGATTTTTATAAGGTTCAATGTTGACACCTCCATGAATGTATGTGCTAACATTAGGCCAGATTTCTAGTATATTGCTCTTGCCCGTGTGATCTAACATAGCCTCAAACAAAACCATAACCCATGTGGGAACTCCCCCAAACATAACCACATCTTGTTGGCTGCACTGCTTAACCATTTTATCGATCTTCTCATCCCAGTTTTCTAAAAGTGCAGTTTCAAAATCAGGGGTATAAAAGGGTCGGCCTACCGAAGGCATATTATGTATCATAATCCCCGAAATATCTCCATACATAGTGCTGGAATGCGCTTCATATTGTTTTACTGTTCCACCCATGATGAGATTCTTTTCTGCGAAAATTTTCATGTTTGGATTCGATTGGTAAAGGAGCGTTACCGCGTCCCAACTGCTTTGAACATGATTGCTTATTAAGTACTTTTTACTTACGGGTATAAATTTACTTTTGTCCTGAGAGGTTCCCGATGATTTAGAAAACCACTGAGTTCTGCCTGGTGACAAAACATTTTTTTCTCCCATCATCATCCGTTTAATAAACGGGGAAATTTGGTTGTAATCTTGGAGTGGACATTGATGTTTATATTGCTCGTACGATCGTATGGATCCTAGATTGTAGATTTTTCCATATTCGCTTTGTTTTCCAATGTTGAGTATATTTTGAAGGAGCGACAATTGCACTTGTTTAGGATTTCCCATAAAT
This sequence comes from Saprospiraceae bacterium, assembly GCA_020631235.1. GTDB lineage: Bacteria > Bacteroidota > Bacteroidia > Chitinophagales > Saprospiraceae > JAHDDO01. Next base: position 108,221 of record JAHDHQ010000009.1, read on the forward strand.
CTGGAAATCCTTCGATACCTTAATTTAAGGTAAGCTTTAATTATACTATTAAATAATTCGCTCATTAGAAGTTGATCAAGCTTTCTGCTAAAATTATGTACAAAATTATATGCTAGATCAAGAATATTTAATAATTAATCTAAAATAAGTTGAATAGTACACTTCGTTCAATGAAAACAGCATTAGATTTAATACATTAGATTTTTATTTAATATAGAAAACATTCAATGTCGAGATCAAGTAGATTTTTTAAGAAACTTACCCGTTTTACATGGTTTGCCTTTGTCTTCGGACTAATAGCGATCGCCTTGATGTTTTTCTTTATTTCCAAAACTAAGATGCCAGATACACGCGAGCTTGAAAATCCAAGCTACGAGTATGCCAGTATCATCTATAGCCATGACCTCCAAGAGCTTGGCAGATATTTTAAGTTTAATCGTGAAGCCATCCAATTTGAGGATTTAAACCCAGGTATTGTTGATGCATTAGTAGCCACTGAGGACGAACGGTATTTTAAGCATAATGGGGTAGATTTAAGATCTACCTTCAGAGCGGTAGCTTTTTTAGGCACCAAAGGGGGTGCTAGTACAATCTCCCAACAATTAGCTAAGTTATTTTTTACTGATCGATCATCTAACTTTATTAAAAGAGTCTGGCAAAAACTTAAAGAATGGGTAATAGCTATAGAGTTTGAACGTAGATATACCAAGCAAGAAATCATTGCTATGTATTTAAATAAATTTGATTTCTTGTATAATTCCTATGGAGTACAGGCAGCAGCGAGTACTTATTTTGGCAAAGATCAAGCTAAATTAAGCCTTGACGAATGTGCGATTTTAGTTGGGATGCTTAAAAATCCATCCTTATATAACCCTAATCAAAATCCAAGCAATGCACTGAAGCGAAGAAATATCGTCTTAGGACAAATGGTCAGGAACGAATTTTTATCGAAAAAAGAGTTTGAACGTTTAAAAGAAAATGACATCGATATGTCTAAATTTAAACGGACTATACATTACGATGGACCTGCACCTTATTTCAGAGCGACATTGACCAGCTATCTAAAAAAATTACTTAAAGAAGACAAATATTTAAAGCCGGACGGCACTAAATACAATATCTATGAAGATGGCTTAAAAATCTATACGACCATAGATTTGCGGATGCAAGAGCATGCCGAAAGATCTATGACTCGACACATGTCCGAATTGCAAACCAAATTTTTTAATCGTTGGAAAGGAAAAGATCCTTGGAGTTTTGAAGCAGATGAAAATCAGGCTAGAATCAGAAAGAAATCAATGGATCAATTGATTGCTCAAAGTGACCGATACCAACGTATAAAAAATCGCGAAATGGCAAGCGTGTTTAGTAAAGTTAGAGATATATTCCCAGATGCTAGACTTTGGGATAGTGACATTAATAGAATGCTAAAGGCTAAAGAAGATCCTAAGTATTTATCCAAACTTTTAGCAGAAGATTTTATTACAAAATCTCAAAAATCACGCTACGAAAAAATACTCAGCAGTGACCTATGGCCTGAGCTTTTTAAAGCTTGGAATGGTTTAAATAAAAAAGCCGATAAGATCTTTAGAAAGAAAGTAAACATGACGGTTTTTGACCATCAAAAAGGTGAAATAAACGTCAATATGAGTCCACTTGACAGCGTACGCTATCACAGGATGCATATGCAATTAGGATCTGTTGCTATCGACCCTAAAACTGGATATGTAAAAACTTGGGTAGGTGGTATTGGAAATAAATACTTTCAATATGATCATGTCCAATCAGACCGTCAAGTAGGTTCTACTTTTAAACCTTTTGTATATGCTACAGCTATCAGTCAGCAAGCCATGTCTCCTTGCCAAAAGGTGAAAGACCTACAATATACCATACCTGCTCGAGACCCCAATTTTGGTTTAATGGAAACGTGGGCTCCTGAAAATGCAGATGGCAAATTCTCAGGAGAAGATATGACCTTAATGGAAGCGCTAAGAAGGTCCAGAAACTCCATTTCTGTCTGGTTAATGAAAGAGTTAGGCAGTGTAGGTTTGGTCAGAAATTTAGCTAGTGATATGGGCGTCAAGAAATCAAAAATTCCTAATGCGCCATCCATTTGTTTGGGAGCTGCTGATTTAAATGTGCTTGAAATGACCAGCGCATACAGTTCTTTTGCCAATAATGGTATTTACAGAAAACCAATATTTATCACTAAAATCGAAGATAAAAATGGCAGGATCATTTATAACGCCATACCAGAGCAACGACGAGTAATGCAAGAAAAATACAACTATGTGATGCTCGAAATGCTGAAGTACGTCACCAAAAATCACCAATTTATGTTGCAATCTGAATTTGGCGGTAAAACAGGGACTACGAATGATTATGTCGATGGATGGTTTATGGGTGTAACTCCTGAAATTGTTGTAGGAACATGGGTTGGTGGCGAAGATCCTTGGATCCGATTTACCAATTTACAAGACGGACAGGGAGGTGTTATGGCTCGACCATTCTTCTATGACTTTATGAAGCGATTAGAAGCTGACCCTAAAATAGGCTTAAATCCTGCTGCTACATTTACTACACCTTCAGGTGATCTTATCGAAACGGATTGCAGCAAATATGAAGCAAAGGAAAAGTTTGAGAAAGTGCTTGTGCCCGACGAAGTAGAAGCGCAAAGAGATGAAGAATTTGAAGAAGACATGTAAGTAAAGGTCTTCTTTTTTGTATCGTTTTGCAGCTTTATTTATGTACGTAATTTACGGCCGTTGAGCTAAGCCATGGTATTTATTTCCATAGACTGATTCATTTTTAGGCAGCTTTAATATATTAGCGTTTTGATAGTAGAAATAATGACACAGAAAACAGCGTATATATTTTCCTTTTTAGTTTGTTGCATATTTATAGCTTGTGAAAACGAACAAGTACCCAATCTAGATTTGCCCTTATACGAATTAGTATCTTCTAATGATTCTGGGGTTAATTTTAGCAATGAAGTTTACGAAGAAGATGCTTATAATCATGTGCTAATGGATGCCTTTTACGATGGAGCAGGACTTGCTGTTTTAGATGTAAATAACGACGGATTGCCAGACTTGTATTTTGCAGCTAATCAAGGAAATGATAGGTTGTATCTTAACAAAGGTAATATGGAATTTGAAGATATTTCGAAATCATCTGGCATATTTCAACAAAAAGGAAACTGGTCTTCTTGTGTTACAATAGCTGATGTAAACAAAGATGGCTTTGACGATATTTATGTGGGTAAATTTCTAGATAACGACATTGAAAAAAGAAAAAATACCCTATTTATCAATCAAAAAGACAATACCTTCTTAGATCAAGCAGAAAGTTTTAAGGTGGCTGATAGTGGTTATACCACCTCTGCCTGCTTCTTTGATTATGATAACGACGGCTGGTTAGACTTATATGTAGGCAACCAGCCACACATTGATGTTAAGGTGAAAAAGAATAGGGAGTTCGATTTAAAAAATCCACTAAAATATAGTGACAAATTATATAGGAATAATCAAGGGAAAGGTTTTACAGATGTAACAGTATCGTCAAATATTTTAAACTTTACTTATACCCTAAGTTCGGTGGCAGGAGATTATGATAATGATGGAGATATGGATTTATTTGTCACCAGCGATTACGAAGAACCAGACATGTTTTATCGTAACCTAGGTAATGGTACTTTTAAAGAAGTAGCCAAAGAATCGTTTAGACACACTTCTAATTTTAGCATGGGCTCAGACATGGGCGATATAAATAATGATGGTTATTTAGATTTAATGACCAATGATATGGCATTTGAAAACAATTTTAGACAAAAAGCAAACATGTCTGGAATGAATCCTGAAAAATTTCAGGCCCTAGTGGATGCAGGATACAATTATCAGTATATGTTTAATTGTCTACAAATTAACAACGCTAATTATACCTTCAGTGAAATTGCTCAAATGGCCGGTGTGTTTAAAACAGATTGGAGCTGGACTGTACTGTTTATGGATGCAGATCATGATGGAAACAAAGATATCTTTATAACGAATGGCCAACCCAAGGATTTACAAAATAAAGATTATCATAAAAAACGAGCTGAAGCCATCAAAGAGGTAAGCGCTAATTTTACCAGACCAGACGAAAAAGTAAATGCCAAATCTTTATCTGACCTAGCTCCTACTTATGTGTCGAGTAATTACATGTTTAGAAACAACGGTGATTTTACCTTTACAAATGTATCTGAAGACTGGGGTCTAGGCCAACCTGCATGGTCTATCGGCGCCGTTTATGCTGATTTAGATAAAGATGGCGATCTAGAAATCATCATCAACAACATTAACGAAAAAGCCTTTATTTACAAGAGTAATGCAGTAGAAAAAAAGGAAAATAATTTTTTACAAATTCATTTAAAGAATAAGCATAAAAATGGAAATGGTGCTAGAATATACGTACACCATGATGGCCAACGACAATTAATAGAAATTGCTCCCAATAGAGGCTACATGTCCACTGTGCAAGCCATAGCACAATTTGGACTTGGGGAATCAAAAAAAGTAGATAAAGTAGAAGTGCAATTTGAACTTGGAAAAACACTTGTAAAAGATAATGTAGCAGTTAATTCCACACTCGTGTTTGATGAGAAAGATGCCAACAATCAAGGATTGGGAATTCCTACACCCACTACCCTTTTTAGACAAATGCCAGATGCCGAAGTTGCCACTTTTAACCATATAGAAAACGAGTACGATGACTACAAAGACGAAGTATTGCTTCCATATAGGATGTCACGTCTAGGACCTACTGTTTGTGAAGGTGATGTTAACAATGATGGTCTTGCAGACTTGTTTTTCGGATCGGCTGCTAATCAGGTTTCTGTCTTATATATACAAAACAAGTCAGGTGGTTTTACTTTAACGAAGCAATCCCTATTTAATGCTGACAGAAAGCACGAAGACCTTGACGCTTTATTCTTTGATGCAGATGGTGACCAAGACTTAGATTTATATGTTTGCTCGGGTGGTAATGAATTTAAGCATGGGGATCAGTTGCTTCAAGATCGCTTGTATTTAAATGATGGTAAAGGACAATTTACATCTAAAGCGAATTTGCCTACTTTTAAAGTAAGTACTGCTTCGGTATCGGCCAGCGACTTTGATAAGGATGGTGATATGGATTTATTTGTTGGAGGTAGAAATATTCCCAATAAGTACGGCTACTCTGCCCCAAGCATTTTGTTAAGCAATGAAAATGGAATCTTTACAAAAGCCGTGGACAAAATAGGAATGGAGCTTTTGGAAAACCTAGGTATGATTACCGCTGTCCAATGGCTTGATGTAGATGGAGACCAAGATGACGATCTGCTGGTTGCTGGAGAGTTTATGGAGTTAAGACTGTTTATTAATACAGATGGCTCCTTCGAAGAACAAACTGAAAAGTACGGCCTACAAAATACCGAAGGTATGTGGAATGTGCTTCATGCAACAGATATTGATGATGACGGCGATATGGATATTGTAGCCGGAAACATGGGAATGAATAATAAAGTGGAAATCTCTGCTGAAAAACCATTTGAAGTCTTTGTAAAAGATTTTGATGATAATGGGACCAATGATGTATACCTTGGATATCATGAAGATGGGAAATGCTATCCAGTTAGAGGAAGACAATGCTCCAGTGAACAAATGCCTTTCATCAAAGAAAAATATGAAAATTATACTGCTTTTGCTAGCGCAACCTTGGACCAAGTATTAGAAAATAAATTGGAACAATCGATCCATAAAAAAGCTATAATTCCACAAAGTTCTTTATTTGTAAACCAAGGAGATAACTTCAAAAGAGTGTCTCTGCCTAATTGGTCACAGATAAGTCCTATTTATGGAATTAGCTCAGGAGATTATAACAATGATGGAAAAATAGATCTGTTTATGGTAGGTAACTTTTACGAAAGAGAAGTAGAGACCACTAGATCAGATGCTGGCAACGGTGTAATTTTAATAAACAAAGGCAAACAAAATTTCGAAGCTTTGATGCCCTATCACACAGGTATTAAAGCTATTTATGATGCCAGAGACGTCTGTAGCTTTAAAGCTCCCGATGGGAAAGATGTTTTAGTTGTTGCCAACAACAACGGAGCTAGTCAGTTTTATAAATTAAAATAGAATAAGGGAGACTTGGAGTTACCATTTGTAAACACGTAAGAGGCACCATCGGACACAGCCATTGAGTCATTACAAACAAGTATTTTATCAAGTTTAAAGCGCTATTTTAAGAATCCTAGTATATTTATTTACTTAGATTTGCGTCGAGCATGGAGGAATCAACAAATATGATGAATAAACCGAGAAAGTGGCTTAAGTACTTTTTGTACTTTATCTGGGCTGCTCTACTGATTGGGTTTATTACTTTATTTGTTTTTTTGTCCAATATCTCAAACGGTGATTTACCTTCATTCCAAGAATTAGAAAACCCTAAATACGATCTAGCTAGCGTGGTGTATGATGCTAATGGAGAGGCTTTTGGTAAATACTTTATCGAAAATCGAGAACAAATTAGTTTTGATCAGATTTCTCCTCACATCTACAATGCATTGTTGAGTACAGAGGATCTAAGATATTACGATCATACGGGTATTGACTTTAGGGCCTTGCTTAGAGTTGCCTTTAAAACTGTTTTACTCAAAAAAGAAAGTTCTGGAGGCGGAAGTACTATTTCCCAGCAACTTGCTAAGTTGTTGTTTAGGCGTCCTAATTTATCTGGTAAGTCAGCATTAGGAAAAGTAATGGCCCTCGTAGAAGTAAAAGTGAAAGAATGGTTTACCGCCATCAAATTAGAAAAGCAATACACTAAGGATGAGATCATGGCTATGTACCTTAATAAATTTGATTTTATAAATGGTGCACATGGTATCGAAGCTGCCTCTCAAACGTATTTTGGCAAATCACAAGAGTTTTTGGCTCCTGAAGAAGCGGCCACATTAGTGGGAATGCTTAAAAATCCGAGCCTGTACAATCCGCTCAGATTTCCTGAAAAATCAGAAAACAGAAGAAATGTTGTACTCGGCCAACTGAAAAAATATGGCCATATAGATCAAATATCATTTGACTCTTTATCCTCCAAAAAATTAAATATGGAAGATTTTGAGAGAGATGCACATGACAAAGGACCAGCCCCGCATTTTCGATCAGAACTAACTAAATGGCTAAAAGAATTACTTAAAAAGGAAGAATATTTAAAGCCCGATGGCACAGCGTATAATATTTATACTGATGGATTACAAATCAATACAACCATAGATCTTGCTTTCCAAAAACACGCAGAACAAGCCGTGTTTGATCATATGAAAACCAATCAAGCTAAATATTGGAAAGTATGGGATAACAAAAATCCATGGACATACGAAGCAGACGAAACGCAAAAAGAATTAAGGCTGGGAGTCTTAGAAAGAAGACTCAAGGAATCCGATCGATATCTTGCCCTCCATAAGCAATATTTAGGACCCATTAAAACTAAAATCAGAAATAAACATGCTGATCTGCCTCTATCCGAAAATGTAATCAAAGCACTGATCAAGGTAAAAGACCAAAAACAAAGACTTTCGCACTACTTCAAAAACAACACCTTAAAAGAAAGGTACGTAAATCAGTATAAAGATCTAGTCACCCATAAAGATATGGACGAGCTGCGCAAGCAATACAATGCGCTGATTAATGACTACAAAACCGTATTTGATACTCCTGTAAATATGAAGATCTACGATTACGAAAAAGGAGAGATTGAGGTCGAAATGAGTCCTAAAGATTCAGTGAAATATCATAATCAGCATTTGCAATCAGGCTTACTTTCTGTAGACCCTAAATCAGGCCATATTAAAGCTTGGGTAGGAGGTGTCGGATTTAAATATTTTAAATTTGACCACGTCAATTCCAAGCGGCAAGTTGGTTCGACCATCAAACCTTTTGTTTATGCAACTGCTATTTCTTTACAAGGTATTTCACCATGCCAAGAATTTGAAGACATACAATATACTATTGCTCCAGGAGATGTAGATTTATTTGTGGATGAAGAATGGAGCCCAGCAAATGCTAATGAAAAATTTACAGGTAATCTATATAATTTGTATCAAGGTTTATTGTATTCTAAAAACTCAATAACTGTCAGACTGGTCAAGGAGCTGGGTAGTGTAGATGTAATAAGAGAAGTACTTCACAATTGCGGCATTGACAAAAAAATGACCTTGCCTTCTGGTCGTCTAGCCGTACCTCGATTGCCTTCCATGGTGCTGGGTGCAGCAGATTTATCTGTGAGAGATATGGCAGGTGCTTACACCACTTTTGCTAATAATGGCAATTATACTGAACCTATTTTTGTAAGTACTATAAGAGATAAAAGTGGAAAAGTAATTTTCACAGGTATTCCTGAACGTAAAAAAGCCATTAATCCGCTATATAATGCGGTAATGGTCGATATGCTGATGAACAATTTAGCTGGTGGATACAACCTAGGTATAAAAAGTAAAGCTGGTGGAAAAACAGGTACAACTAATGATTTTGCTGATGCATGGTTTATGGGCATCAGCCCTAATTTAGTGACAGGCATCTGGGTAGGAGGTGATGATAATTGGATTCGGTTTTTAAGCCTGGACAATGGCCAAGGATTTGTCATGGCTAGGCCTATTTTCCAAAACTATATGAAAAAAATTGAAGCAGACGAAAGCATCAATTTTGATATCGATGCTAATTTTGCTGCTCCACCAGATGGTTTCCAAGAAATTACAGATTGTGCTCGATACAAACAGCAAACTCCAGATGCAGAATTGCAAGAAACCACCCAAACACAATCGACTTATGATGAATTTGATGACGAATTCGAGGAAGAAGAGTTTGAAGAAGAGGAGTTCGATGAAGAATTTGACGAAGAGTTTTAGGTGGTTTATAACTAGCCATAATTACTGTACATAGCCTTATTAAAAATGAAAAAAATCCTGAGCGTTTTTTACCTCTTAATGTGTATGGTGGCAAGTTTAAATGTCACAGGACAATTAGATTTAAAAAAGCAATTAGACTCTATTGCAAATGCAGGAATAGATCAAGGAATTCCCGGGATACAAATATTGATCTCCAATCCGACATCTTCACCCATCATTTACAATTATGGCTTTCAAGATATTGCTAAAACTAACGAAGTAAACGATTCTACTCACTGGCGTTATGGCAGCGTCACAAAAATCTTTACAGCTGTAATGATTCTACAGTTGGTTTCGGAAGGTAAATTATCTCTAAACGATCAAGTGTCTCAGTATATAGACTTAAAACAGCATAATGATGCCGGGATAAGTGTCAAACAATTATTAAATCATTCTTCCGGCCTATATAATTATACTAAAACTGGTAAGCTTACATATGAAGACACGATGCAGACATGTTTGGCTTATAGTCTAAAACGCAAATTAGATTTTAAACCAGGAACTAAGTATAAATACTGTAATACTGGGTTTTTAATATTAGGCTTAATCATAGAGAAAATAACCAATCGTACTTATCAAGAGAATATAGTGGAACGAATCTTTGAACCATGTGGCTTAGAAAGTATGCAATATTGTATGGATGCTCAAGTCCCTCCAAACACAGCAAAGGGATACGAAAGGAGGCGCAAAAAATACAAAGATGTGACTAATATTGACCACAAATGGGCAAACGCTGCTGGTGCAGTTTTAGGGAACCTTGATGACCTTCAAGCCTTTACAGCTTGTTTGTTTGACGGCGCCTTACTAGATTCAGTTCTATTATCCCAAATGATAAGCCCTACAAACTTTTATCGAGATTTAGATGCTGGAGGTACAGAATGGTATAACCATGCAGTAGGGCTTTGCTGGGATGTTAATATAGATAAAGCGGGCCACACAATGTATGTGTCCCATGGTGGCAACACTAGAGGCTATAATGTAGATATTCATTACAATACACAAACTAAATTAACCATAGCAATTGGCATGAATCTATTTCCAAATGGAAAATACAAACCCGTATTTAGTACTCAAAATAGAATGATCAATGCAGTACATGAATACTACAAATTTGATCCATAAACTCCAGTAAATTTCCTTCGATTAGAAAAGATCATCTGAGCATTTTTACGATCAGTTCTGATCATTTAAAATAATCCAAAAAAAAATGGTTGCAACCCCTTGCAACCATTTTTAGTATAATCCCATGAACATATCAGTAAAAAATGTTACTCTTATTGAGTAACTGGAAAGAAAACCAACTTATATAGAAAACTCAATCTATTATTTCTTTTTGTGTCTTTCGGAAAAATTAGGCTTGCTAAAGGAGAAATGCCATTGCAGTCCCCCTTTAACAAGAATCCCATGAACATATCCGAATTTTATAACTGATTATCTCAGTTAAATTTTTAAGAAGCTCGTTTGCTTCTTGTTATTCACATATCAAAGATAAGTTGGAAACAAGGCTATACCAAAGACAAAAATGGGCCTTTGTAACATAATTAATTTTATAATGTATAACTAGTTGATTTAAAATGGATTTTGAAGCATTGGGTTGTCCAAATAACTAGTATCTATGAGGGTATTTAAAAAAGCCATGAGTGATTCTATCTTCTCATCACTAAGCTCAAGAGGTCGAATATTTGCATTTTTATTAATAGAGTTCTCACCGCCACTGTTGTAATGGTCTAGTACCGTGGTTAAATCTTCCATTCTCCCATCATGCATATAGGGAGCAGTAAACGCTACATTATACAGATTAGGCACTCTAAATTTTCCATTTTGCGCAGGGTCATTTAAAAAACCTCCATATCCTTTATCAACAAACAACTGTAAGTTATCTCCTACGGAATCAAGACCATTGTTTTCATAGAAATTAGTGGTAAATAAAGGAGCTACATGACAATGCGAACATTCGGCATCCAAACTATCAGCCTCTATGTTAGACGTATCTTCAAACAGATCTTTCCCTTTGTCTTCTTGGTTTGAAAAAAAGTCTAAACCTTGAGAAACTCTTATAAATTTAGATTTGTGACCTGTAATGATGATGCGCTCAAATGACGCTATTGCTTTAGCAGCTAATTCTTTAGTGATTTCTGAAGTGTTCTCAATGCCAAATGCTTGTCTAAATTTTTCTTGGTATAAAGGATTTAGCTTTAACTTTTCGATGACTTGTGGCCATGTGTGGTGCAGTTCTACTTCGTCTTCCACAGGCAACAAAGCTTGTTCCTCTAATGTCTGCACTCTCCCATCCCAAAATAAGCCATTATAATTAAAACCAACATTGATTAAAGACATGGCATTTCTGTGTCCATTAACACCATCGATACCTTGGCTGGTAATTTGATGGTCTTGAAAATGTAGCTCAGGTAAGTGACAACTGGAACATGACATAGTACTATCCGCAGAGAGAACTGGATCATAAAAAAGATGTCTACCCAGATCTATTCCTTCTAATGTTAATGGGTTGTCTTCTGGAATTTCCAGCTTTGGAAAACCGAAGGGAATTTCTGGCTCATAGCTACTTGGATCATAGACAATATCGGTTAAATCTATATCCTTAGCATTGGGCATTTCTGGATCTTGACAACAAGAAAACCCAATTAAAACGACACACAGTCCTAGAAGCTTACTATGTATTATTCGGCGGTCCAAGCGCTTGGTAAATTTCTAGATATATTAATAATTCCTGGAAGGTCTGGGTGGTGATTAAAAGGCATAGAAGGAATATCGAAATAATTACCATCTTCTGTTTCGAATAATTTATCATGATCTAAAAAAAGATCCAATGTATTGCTTCCAGCATCTATAGCAAGATCGATTGGAATTTCAACTCTTGCATAATTATTATTTCCACCTACATGAAAAACACAGCCTTCATCAAAACTCCCATCAAATTCGGTATCATATTTTGCTTCAATACGAATAAATGTGTAGCTATTCCAAGAAGGCCAGTAGTAACCTGCTTGACTTAAAACATTATCTGAACTAAAATCAGATGGCGTTTTACTATTGTTTTCTTCTGTAACTCCTACACCAAAAGAAATGGTGTGGTAATCATCAATTTCTATATCTGGATATTGTATTCCGATCCCTTCCATAGCTCTTTCCACACTGGTATTTACATTAGAAAAATCGATGAATTCTATATCCGACAATACCAAGTTTTTATCATCTGATATCAAAGTAATATCACTAATAAACATGTCAGAAATGGTATACCTTAAGGTAAGGTCACCTAATTGGTTTTTTTCTAACATAGTTAAAACATTACCATCATGACTAGCATGAAAGCGCAAGTCTAAACTAGCTTTGTCTTCTTTACATGACATGAGAAGACTAATTAATACAAAACAAAAAATCGTAGATAACTTATTCATCATTGCCATTTTATTCAATAACAGAAACCATTACAGATTGTTGCAAACTATTCAATAGGTTTTCACCTACTGCATCAACGCTAAAAATACTTAAATCAATACCTGCCAGAGCTACATCTAAAAAATAATCAATCTGAAATGTCTTGTCGAGTCCTTCAGAAAGATTTAATCCATTTTCTCCAAATGCATATACAAGTTTTATTTCATTACTATTTGTTAAGATAGATCTATATCTAATCGTATCTAGTTGACTGGTGTCTATGGCCAATACTGTGTTAAAAACGCTAAACCTATTATCCTCGATAAATAAACTATCATTCGCTGCAGCTAGATCTAAATTGTCACTGGTGATTATGGAAGTATCTTGCATAGAGGCCGAAAGACCCAAGTAAAATTCGATGGTATCAAGAACTTCTATATCTCTAATAAAACCTACATCTTTACTGTTTTTAACCGGACTAAAGAAAAAATCATCAATATAAATATCGTCTAATACTGATACGGTGTCCGCATTTTTAATGGTATCACCCTCACTATTCCAGCCTCTAAACCTAGAAATAAAAAATTCAGCGCTAACGTACTTAAAAGTATTATTAAAATCATCTAAATAAACGCTGTCGGAGTTGACACTAATAGAATCGAAAAGAGTTCTAAACTGAAGTTTTACTTTGGGTTCAGTACAACAATCATCGCAAGCTTTATCTGCAGTGATATCATAATTACTAGCCCATCTTTCTAGACAACCTTCTTGCTTCATATAGCATGATGTCAAGCATAATATGCTAATCAAACAAAGTAGTTTTCCCAGAAAGTTTATTCTCATAATCCTTAAGTAATTTTTTGACAATTTGCTTTACTTGAATCGAAAAATCTTTGTCAATGATCCAATTATAATACTGTCTATCTTTATAAAGAACGGGAGCAACCGGCTGACCAATATACTTTCCGAAATTAAATACAATACTGCCATCTGACGCATACTTAAAGCGATTAGTAACATCGACGGTACGTTTATCTTTTAAAAACGCGGCTATTTCGGTCACATTACCATTGATGGGGTTATCTATTTCATTCCCATCTGGATCCTCCATTTTAGTACCTTTATACTTAGTTATCATCCCTTTAAAGACATCTACTGTAGCTTGAACATCTGCTAATGCATCATGCGCATTTTCTAACTTTTCACCACAGTAATACTTGAGAGCAGCTACTAGTGTGCGAGGCTCCATTTTGTAAAAAATCTTTTGTACATCTAAGGTTTTAACTTTTGTGATATCTAATGTTTTCCCAGCACGATTAAATTCTTCCATCAACATTGGAATATCAAATCTATCTGAGTTATATCCTGCCAAATCTGAGTTTTCAAAATAGGACCATAACTTATCCGCCGCTTGTATAAACGTGGGCTTATTTCTTACCATATCAGCTGTAATACCATGCACAGCCATGGATTCTTGTGAGATATGCATGGATGGATTAATGAGCATTTCAAACTCTTCAGGTGCTCTTCCGTCTTTGTAGTATTTTATGAGTCCTATTTGGACGATGCGATCTTTTAATACATTTAAGCCTGTAGCTTCTATATCGAAAAATACCAAGTCCCTATCCAGTTGAAATTCCATATTTTTATTTTAAATCATTCCTTGTTCGTGTGCATTTTCGGAAATCCCGTGTAATTGCACTGGTTTATTTTTTTTCTTTGTCATTCTCATGTTCAATGCTTCGACACCTAGAGAAAACGCGATCGCAAAGTATAAATATCCTTTAGGAATAGCCCCTTCTATCAAGTGTGCTTTATGTGCACCTTCTGCTATCAGTAAGAAAGCAATCAGAATCAGAAAAGATAAGCCTAAAATTTGGATGGTCGGATGTTTGTTTATAAACCTTCCAAGTGGAATAGCAAAAAGCATCATCGCTAAGACAGAGAAAATCACACCAAGTATCATAATAATCAACGCACCATCAATACCAGCAGTCATACCTACTGCCGTCAAAATAGAGTCAATAGAAAAAACAATATTAATCAATGTGATTTGTATAATCACCTGGGTAATAGACACCATTTTGCCTTTTGCTTCACCTCCATGACCATCACCACCTTCAAGTTTGTGATGTATCTCGGATACCGCCTTATACAATAAAAATAAACCTCCAAGAATAAGAATAAGGCTTTGTCCAGAAAATCCAACATGCTTACCAAATAGATCAAAGCTAAACCATGGTTTTTCCATAGCTGTCAATATGCTTATACCAAAAAGCAATGTAATCCTAAGACCCATAGCTAATATGAGCCCTATATTCGTCGCACGTTTTCGTTTTTCTTCAGGTAATTTATTAGCTTCTAAGGAGATAAAAATAATGTTGTCCACACCTAGAACTATTTCTAAAAAAGTTAAGGCTAAAAGAGCCATTAACACCTCTGGTGAGGCAAAATTGGGCATATCTATTAAAGGAATCATGGTCCATTTATTTAATGTTTCAAAGGTAAATAAATGCTAGTTCCTTTAATACATACCGCTTCATTTTATATAAATAAAAAAGACCACAGTTAAGATTAACCATGGTCTTTCAAAATTACGTTACAGTGGAATTTATTGTTCAATATCCTTTTCCATCATTTCTTCTTCTTGCATCATCACTTTATCTTTTCTACCAATATCCAATCTAACAGACACTTCATGAGATCCATTGTTGTATTGTTGGAATTCATGACGAGATACATTATATGTGTAAAAGAAATTAAAGGCATTTAACCTTGTACCAATTAAGAAACCTAATCTTTCGTCGGCTCCTATGGTATAGGAAACACCTCCACTCAATTTGTTATCTAAGAACTGACCGAGCACATTTACATCTACATGTAATGGCACAAACATTAAATCTTTTACCATGATCGATGGTGTTATCGTCATATCATACTGTGGCATCGCATGCCTATACCCTAATTGTACTAAATACCCAAACTCTTGCTCACGCTCTACATCTGGATTATCGTCAATCAATGAACTGATTAAGCTTGGCAAGGCTAGGCCATAAATAAATTTCTCTTGATATTCTCCGAAAACTCCGAAAGAAACATCAAAATAATTCACCCCATTGAACCGATCTAAGATCAGTGGGTCATCTTCATTAATTAATTCGTCATTAAGTACACCGGCCGAAACACTATGTTGTACAACCTCTCCTGTCAAGCCAAATCCGACTTTGTTTTCAGGCGAATCAATAGTATACGATAATCCCACTTGTCCTTTCGTCGTTTCCAAAGCACCATTGGTGTCTGATAAAACCATCGCTCCTAAACCAAGACGATTAGCGATAGGCCCATCATAACTTAGCGTAAATGTTTTAGGAGTGCCCTCAAATCCAGCCCAAGTATTTCTATAACCAAAAAACATGGTGTGATAAGGTGTAGACCCAATAGCTCCTGGGTTTACTAATACTGGCTGAACATAAGCCTGTGTAAAAATATATCGCTCATCAAAGTATCTTGATTGACTCATCAACTGCGAGCTGATGAAAACGATAAAAACGGTATATAATATATGTTTCATTGTCATTGTCATTTTTTGAGTTGCGATAATTAGTCCCTTAATAGTGTTACCGTTCCTTTAAGGAGCTCCTTGGCTCCGTTAGGAAAAACGAGTTCTAGCACCCAGTAATAAGCTCCTTCTAAAAGTGGTTCTCCACTCTCATCTAGACCATTCCAATTGTTAGAATAATTAGCAAAGCCATTGACCTTGCGACCATATCGGTCATATAAATCTAATTGTGAACTAGCATGCAGATTAGATTGAATACATTCAATTTCAAAAAACTCATTAAAACTATCACCATTAGGCGTTATCACTGAATTCGCTATATAGCATGTGGTATCTGATTCTCCGCATACTTCTATTTGACCTGAAATCCAGTCACAACCATTATTATCAGTGATAGAAAGTGTATATAAACCTGCAGAAAGGTTAGGGTTAGTAGGTCCATCTGAACCTTCTGGTGTCCATTCATATATATAAGGTGCTACCCCACCACTAACATTCATTTGGATAGAACCATCAGACATTCCTTCCATGCTCTCACAGATGATAGTACCCACCGATACATCGAAAGGCTCAGGCTCTGTCACTTCGAATTGGATGGCATCAGAGATTGCGCCATTTTGATCCGCAGCTGTTAAAAAGTATGTTCCCGCACAAAGCCCCTCTATAGGTAATACTTGACTAGAGGCAACTTCTGTACCTTCGCTGTCTGTCACTACTATATTAAATGGAGCGTTTCCAGCTATGGTAGCCGTAACCATTCCATCACAAGAACCGTTACAAGAGACACCAAAACCACTAAACTCAGCTTCAGAAATAACAATAACTTCATCCACTACAACCACAGTCGTTATGGTATATGTAACCGATTCAAAACAATCATTCTCATCAGTAACTACAAGCGTATATGTACCAGGACCTACATTTTCTAAGTCTTCAGTCATGGCTATGGACATGGGCGTTTGATCAAACCACTCATAAGTCAACATGCCTGTTCCTCCAGTAGCTGTGGCATCCAAAGTAAACAATCCTCCACCTAAATCTATTTCTGTAATATTAATTACAATCGGATCCGGCGATGCGATTACAATCGAATCAGGCCAGCAGACGCTGCCACTATCATCTTGCACGCAAAATTGATAACTACCTGCAGGGAGAGTAATATTATCACAATCAACTTCAGACGAATTGATAAAGCAAGTATATTCTCCACAACCTCCAGAAACTTCAGTGATTATCATCCCATCTTCTGCTCCTACACAACTAACATCTGTGCCTGTCACGTTGTCAATCATAAGTGGATCCAAATCTTCTTCTATGGTAAAATCTTCACAAACTTGAGTAGCGGGATTACCTACTTCTTGCTTGCAAAATTGATAGGTTCCTGCAGCTAATCCAGAAATGTCATCGCAAGGGAAAACGGTTCCTCCTATTAAACATTCGTATTCTATGTTTGGACAACCACCTGTACATTCTACGGTAGCGCTGCCCGTATCATTATCACAATCTATATCTTGTGTTTCTATGTTTATAGTTAAATCTGGGATTAAACAAAGTACTTCATAAGTACCTGTCGCTGTACATCCTGTTGTTGTTTCAGTAACTGTTACGGTGTACTCTCCACAATCGAGTCCTACTCTATCTTCTACATTAGGACTACCTGGAATGTCAGCCCAGTCATGAGTGATGTTGTTGCTGCCTGTAACTGTACAATCTATAGCACCTTGTGTATCACAAGTAACATTAGTCACTACACATTCTAGAGTAATATCCGAAGCGCCATTGACCACTAATGAAGTGTTAATCATACAACCATTTTCATCGCTTACAGTTACGAAATAAGTATCAGCTTGTAGGTTGTTATGGGCACTTTGATTACCAAGTGTAGTCGATCCTCCAGTCCAAGCATATTCATAATCGCCTGTTCCTCCGGCAACATTTACACTAACTGTACCTCCAGTAGAACAATCTGCATCAGTAGCGTTTGCACTGGTGAATGATAATTCCATACCAGGCTGATTGATGGTTGTACAATCTTCCGCAGTACAATTTTCGCTATCGGTAATGGTTACACAATAATCACCTGCTCCTACATTAAGTAATTGACAATTTGAATTACCAACTGTCACTCCCCCGATTTCCCACATACAAACAAATGGTCCTACACCATTCATGGCTTGCACCGTAATGGATCCAGTCTCTTCTCCAAAACAAGCTACATCAGTAGGTGTTAATCCAACTGCCAAGTTACAGGGCGGATCTATGTTAGTGCAAGTAATGGTAGCATCTTGAAAAACTGATGATATGACCATTGCATCACAATCGGTGACTTCGAATTCAGATGGAGATTCTATAAATTCAATATCTGTCATATCTCCTTCAGCACAATCGTTATTTACCGTAAATCCTAACTCATAAAATAAAATGCCGTCTGGGAAGGACATACATTCTCCATTAGAACTATTCCAACTTATGGTTAATATATTCGGTTCTGAGTAATTTATATTTCCCCCTTCAAACAAAGGTAGATCCTGACTTAAATTCTTTAATCCTGTATATTCTAAGATGTTTTCATCCCAAGTCATGGTATACTGAAAACTTAATATATCTGTAAAATTATTTCCGGTGATAGGTACACAAATATCTTCACCAGCTCCTGCATTTACATCACCTGCTGTGATGGTAAAGGCTCCTGGAGGAACTACTTCTGTCACACATATTTCACCACAGATAGTTTCGAATTCTAAAGATCCACTAGATCCACTTACATCAATGATCGAATTATCTACATCTAAAATCTCAACAAAAGAACAATCACCTACCTCGCCTAATAACTCAAAGCACAACTCAAATAAAACACTACCATTAGGTAAGGTTACAGGGTTTACACCCGTATTATCAAACCAAATAAAGGTCAATGAATCAGTTGTAAATTGACTAATATTTGAAGCCGGGAAAGGTGGTGGTAAATTTAGATTTTGTACGCCAGTAAACATGAGTTGAGTACTGTCAAAAGCAATTCCACCTTGAAGTGCTTGGATACCTATAAAATCATTGGCCAAAAAAGGCACACAAACTGTAGAACCCATTTCTCCTTCGATATCACCAATAAACAGAGTAACATCTGCATTATCATTTTCAATGCCGCAAGATTCCATAGGTGGCTCATCACTACAATCTGAACCAGGTATTTTTACTGGTAGCGCATCAAAGGTAAGCCCTACTTCGTTTTCTTGACCATCTATAATCTCTATTAACTGGAATACATCGAAGTTTTCTACTGTCAATGCTGTGCTGTCACAAGGATCTCCCACTACATCAAATACAATAGAAAATAGATTAGTATTATCTGGTAGCTCTCCATAAGGTGGCTCTAAGTCCACATCATTCCATGAAATACCAATTACTCCATCTTCTCCCGATTGAGTGGTAAATGGAGTACTAAATGAAGAATTATCAAAACCTAACAAATCCGTCGTTACATTATTTACTGAATTAAATGCGAGAACTGTAGAGTCCCACATAATCCAATATTGCTTACTTAAAATGTTGGTAAAATTACTAATGCCTACGTCCACATTAAATGTTTGACCAGGCGTTGGGCTTTGTGATGAACTAAATTCCACATTTATTTGTGCATTGGTTAAACCTAACGAACAAAAAAACAGGATTAGAATATTTATTCCATTTTTCATATATGAGACTTGAATATCTGGCTGTAAAATATTTTACAAATTTAACATATATAGTTTTCAGATATATAGGAAATTACCATATTTCTGATTTATATAACTTTTATTACTACAATAGAAACGATTTCTGTTTACTTTATGTAGTCTTCAAACATTGAAAATCGTCTTTTCCACCTGGGTCAAGACGATTTTCAAATATTCGATTTCTAGCTATGTCTTTGCATAAATTACTTTATGCGTATCATTTTCTTTGTCACAGAGTACTTTGAAGTAGATAATTCATAATACAACACACCTTCAAAGTTTGTCTGATTTAAATTAACTACAACTTCATTCAATCCATTTTTATACCAATTTTGGACAGATTGAATAATTCTTCCATTTACATCCATTACAACTAATCTAACTTCATCATCTTCTGGAAGGTTAAAACTAATTCTTGTCATCGAACTAAATGGATTTGGTCTGTTTTGGAACACTTCCAATCCTGCTACTAACTCATTGTTATTCAACGTGATATCCATCACCTCTAATGTCGCACTATATGCTTCTGCCTCTGTTAAAGCTGAACTAATGCTTACATTATCCATTGATTTATCATCATCAAGAATTATTTTGATAAATTCTTCGTCTTTTTCAAACTCCACAGCTCCATTAGCATTCCAAGAAAAGCTCATTAGTCCATTTCCTGCATTATGTAAGCTATAATTTCCTTGATTAAGTTGGATAGACGAAGATGTCACTTCATTGATATTAACTGACTCATTAAATTCCAGGGTAAACTGAGCACCATTGATGGTTGATTGCTCATCCACTATTAAGGAAATCGTATTTCCTTCTTGCACAGTCTTAAGAATAAACGCATCTCTATTTCTAGTATCTGCTTCTTCTGAAACTGAATTTAATATGGCCGTATTGTTTACATCACCGACTTTTACCGCAACAAAATCTTGGTTCATTACATCATTAATAATGTCATCAATGATTATTTGTTCAGTAAATGGCCACGGAGTGCTTACATCTACAAAGTTTTGTGCCGCATCTACAAATCTCCAACTTTGGTTTTGTGGAAATGCTTCTGTAACTCCCAAGATTAATTGTCTTATTTCTACTAAATCAGAAGCGGTAATCTTTTCATTATTGTTTACATCTGCTGCAATCAATTTATATGGAGAATCAAGATCGTTTAATCCTAGAATATGCTGTTGTATAAGCACAATATCTAAGGTACTCACTCCATTAATATGATCATCATTTTTGCTTGGTTGTAAGATATAGTCTTCATTCGAAGTAAGTTCTTCGAAGGCGAAGTAACCATTGTCTTCAGTCATCAAGTAATCTTCATTGTGATCACTCATGCTTTCTAACATTACAGATACTTCAGCTAATTCTTCGCTACCTTCAGTTTTTACTGAACCAGCAACCATAGGCTTAGAAAATTCTCCACCTCCATCTTCTGTCTCACAACCATCATCATTAGCTTGGATGGTTAACTCAACTGAGCAGAAATCTTGGTTGCCGTGGTCATCCGTAAAGAATATGTTTATGTTATTTACACCTAAATGATCACAATTAAACGTTTCTGAAATATCTAGTGGATTAGCTGTGAATGAAAAAGCAACATCATCATCACAATCATCATACACATATTCATCTCCTTTGAGTACAAAATCACTTGCCCATAATTGCACCTCGTTAGTTGTAGGCATCAAAGTTATCGTTAATTTACCTATACAGTAAGGTGAAGGTGTGCTACAATCTATCACATCTATCTCTCGTGAACAAGACTGTACATTACCACAATTATCAGCTACTTCCCAATCAATTCTATAAGATCCTATTGGTAAATTTCTGTTAATACTGCTACTTCCATTTATGCCACCAAAATCTTCGCCACTTGGGATAGCTGTAATCTGATAGCTGTACAAACTCTCATCCGTTAAGTCTTCTCCTGTACAACCATCGATAGCTGAAATAGAGGCCTGAACCTGAGCTCTACAATTGTTTGAAGAAGAAGCACAATATTCTTCTTGATCAGGGCTACAAACAGTAATAGCTGGTCCCTTGTCAAAATTAACTTTTATGGTTTGGACATGATTGTATAAACCACTGCTAGGATTGTTAGAATCGTACAAACACCAGTCAATAACCGTCCAAGTCCTCAATATTTTTACACAAGCATCTTCATCACTATAAAACAATTGATCAGAGTGTGTATATGTAATATTAGCACACTGTCCTGCTTGGTTTATATTTTGTCCATTATACGTAGGGTATTCACCTGTCACACTATTAGGGTCAGTATCTGTCCCAATACAAGATGTCAATGGTGGATTAACAATATCTGCAGGGTAGTCAATTAGTCCAGCTAAATCTACATCTTTCTCGACTGTTAAGGTTTGATCACATACATCAAATCTAGCCCCAGATAAATCCAATACATACCAATCAAGGTCTATAGTACCAACATTACACTCATCTAAGTTTCTTGTCTCATCGAAAAACGGTCCATTAAATCCACAATTGTCCGTTACAACAGGTTCTCCAGTCAAACTAGCGGTTAGGTTGTTTATACTTAAGCAAGAGATGGGTCTGTCACTTGGACAACTTACTAGTTCTGGATCATGTTTATCCTGTACCACTACAAAGGTCATACATGATGCAGTCAATCCTGCTGGATCAGTAACTTGCATTTCTACCATTATACCAGGATCAGCACCTAGATCTGCACAACAAAACTGAGTGAAATCATCAAATTCTAAATCACTGTGACCAGGAGCTTCATACTCATCCACATTACAAACTGGACCGCTCACTCGCTTAATTTTATAATCAAGAGAATCACAATCATGTGAACCATCATCTACAGAAGTAGCATTGACTCTACCCCATCCATTTTCTCCAAGTGTCACCACAATAAATTCATCACAAACCGCTGTCGGAGGATTACTATCGATAAGATCAACCTCAAAAGCACATCCAAAATCGTATTCTCCTTCAGGTCCAAAGTCAGATGTCAAAACATTTCCACACTCATCTTGGATGTGGTACCTTATCCATACTCTTGGGCCTACTAAGTTAGGTATAGTAAACGTTCCGTCACTATTAGCAATGACTCCGTCGTTTATGAATGGTTCGCTCGGTTCAGGAAATCCAAAGTCATTTGCTTCCTTATACAATACAGTAATTTCTATACCTGAACAATCAAAAGAAAACTGAATTTCTGTTCCATTTTTAACTGGTAAAAGCCCATAAGGGTCAACTACTAAATCTCCTTCACAGGTATGTGGATCCATAGCAATAGCAATAGCATTTCCAGCCTCTAAAACTTGATCCACAGGACAAGCAATTAATGGCGCTTCAAAATCAACCGACTTAATTACTTGATCGTATGATCTAATCTCAGCAGCACACCAATCATAAATCGTCCAAGTTCGTATCAATTTAAATGTACCACCGCAAGATTCTATGTTTTCGTCTGTGTAGTTTACATTAAACATGCAGAAATTGTCTTCAGGTGTAGGATAAATATCCTCTCCATCTATTTGTGGAGCACCCGTTACACTTGGGGCTAATTCAGCATCTTCAAGATTACCGTTTTGATTTGTATCATAATCTCCTAAAAAATCTTCACAAGGCCCAGTGATGTGATCTGGAAAAGTAATATCATCTAAAGTTCTTTTTAGATAATAAATAGAAAATACACATGTATCTGCATTCCCAGAATCATCACTTACGGTGTAAGTAATATCTCTTTTCGCAGTAAATATCTCGGTTTCTTCACGGCAGTCTAACATACCAAAGCCATCATCCAGTATGCTTACATTTACATTATCACAATTTTCTGGATAATCATAAGTATAGAATGATACTGCATTGATATCTATACATGCTCTGGTAATTTCACAATCACCACCTGTAGGTGTAATTACAAGATTCCAGTCTCCCATCACATCCTCATCCGCTTGCATGCCATCAAAATCCGTAGTTACAAATACACCACTACTCATAGTGGCAGTACCTGTTGATCCATCAGGAGCCGTAATTGCTATCGAATATCCTGAAATATCACATGATCCATCTGCACGAGTAAGACTGATAGAAAGACTTTCTATTAAGTCCCAAGGATTTAATCCCGCTCCAAAGGCTACTGTGAAATCAAAGTCCATAACACCAGCACCTGTATCTTCATCGCCACAATACTCTTCGTCACTAGAAGATGATTGCAACATTGCTTGTGTCATACCCAAGTTACAACTAGCTCGTATAGAGTCTAAACATTCTAATTGTGGAGGAATTTTGTCCTCAACAATAATAGAACCCCAACAAGAGTTTGCATTAGGATCTGGAGATAAGAAAACGCTTATTTTGTAAGTGCTGTCTACATCGGCTGCTCCAATACTAGGGTGTGAAATAAAGAAATCATCTGAATAATCATCAGGTGTTCCATTGTCATTATATTGAGACATAGCGACCATTACATCGTCATGTCCAGTAATAACAACTTTGTAATCACAATCATCATTCGGTGATTCTAACATTAAATCAGGTCCAATGACTGCAGAACAAGCCGCATCCAGGGAAATCTGAACTCCATTATTACAGGTGGGAGATTCAGTGCCATCGCATTGAGCTTGGATATTCAATGCAGCAAAAATAAATGCAAATACAACTCCAAATTTTAGGAAATTTATTTGCTTTGTTTGTGTGTAAGTAACCATTTTCATAAGAAAAAGCGGTTTTAATCGGTTATGTACCTTTGTAAAAATTAAATTGTAAAATTCGTTTTTGCTCGAAGAGAGAATATTTAAGTAGCGTAGGGTTTGCTACTGTTATCTTTAAACTAATTGGTTTTCGAAAGTGAATTTTATTAGATTAACTGTATTGCGGACACCTAATTTTCGCATGATATTTTTTCGGTGTACACCTACGGTTTGATCACTAATAAAGAGTTCACTTGCAATCTCCTTGTTATTCTTTGCTTGGGTAATCAACTTCAAGATCTCTTGTTCTCTTTTAGTCAATCTTCTTCTAATCATAAAACGATCTTCAAACTTTGAAGTCCTTTCACTATTAGCATCATAATTATTGGGAGGAGTGATGTGAAGACCAGATCCTAAGTATGTCTTTTCGTCCATAACATCAAAAATGGCCTGCTTTAAATCTTCGATAGAATGAGATTTAAGTAAATAGGCATCTGCACCACTTTTCATAGCCTCTTTAACATACTTATGATTTGAGTATGAAGTAAGGACTATAGTTTTAGTAGCTGGACTGGATTTAAGAATTCTAGGTAAAATTTCGATGCCATCTTCTTTGAGAAGATTCAGGTCTAATATCAATAGAGTCGGTTTAAGACGCTCCATTGACTCAATTAGTGCATCAGATTCGCTTAATTCATCGACTACATCTAAAAATAATTCAGGGAAATTTCTGAATTGTAATTTTAGACCGTCGCGAAATAAAACTTGCTGGTCAGCAATAAGTGTATCAATTCGTATCATGCAATACAGTTATTAATAGTAAAATTCGTTGTGTAATTAGTTTCGTATCGTTATGCACAATAGGAAGCAAATGTGATGCCAAAATCACTACACCTAACTTACCTTATCTAACATAGTGATTAACACCATGCTTAATAAACTGTATTTCAATGAATTACGATATAAAAGAGCAATCGCGGGATTTGCTTTTTTATTTTAAGATTTTTACTTGTTGAAGCTTAATTAATACTCTCTTATTAACTGGATTGTATTATGCTGATCTTCCAATATGACTTGTATAAAATAAAGCCCTCTTGGTAGATCTGAACCAAAATTGATCGGTATAAAATTATCTCCAGAGATTACTGAATAGCTAAAATTATCTAAAACCTGACCGGTTGCATCCATAAAATGTATACTGGCTTCTCCTTCTTGGTTAGAGTATAATTTCAAGGTTGTTGCATCTGAAACAACTGGGTTCGGATAGACAATTCCTTCCAAATGAATCGGAGTGATAAATGGTCCTGAAGGTATTTCTTCATGAGGCATTGCCTTGAAAACATTTTTTTGCATCAATGAAATACCTGTATTTCTCATGATCACATCCTGGAAATGAGTATTTAATATTTGTTCCTTTTCTAAACTTGAAAGGTTAACGTCATTTTCGAAATAGAAACGATCGCCGTCTCTTAAATTTTTAAATTGCTTAACCAGAATATCCATCAGCAACTCACCAATCATTGCATCAGGCATTTTATTTTCTGCTAATAAACCAACCCACGCTTCTACGCGATCAATATCTCCATAAATTGATTCCAACTGCTCTGCTTCTTCAGCATCACCTGTCAATGATAAAAAGTTATCAATACGAGGTAAACCCATGTCAGTCCTAATATTGTTGTAGGCTGGTAAGCCTCTATCTCTACCTCTAAATATGTTCAGAGAGGCTAAATCAAATCCAGTACTCCCTTGAGGTGCAAATAGAAAATTTCTTAAACCTGAAACAACCTTACAATCCATTTCTTGCTGAACATGAGTTGCCATTCCTTTAAAGTAAACATCGACTCCATTGACGGTTGTCAATAATTCTTGTGGATTAAAAAAGGCAAACTGGATAGGTATATGGCCATCTGTGTAGATTGATCCATCATTATTTACTCTCACTATAGTATTTCCTATCAGGGTATGTCCCATTCTGAAAGCTGCAGCAGAAAATATGTTAAAAATCCCTGCATTAATATCTTCATTATATCCTTGATATGCTGGCATTTCTTGCCCTAATCTTATACCAATGGAAGGCAACCACTCGTAGTACGTGATTTTTTGTATTAGCGCTATTACTGTTCTTCTGGCATGCTGATAAATCTGCTCATCATTCCATGTTGGGTGCGCTAATGCTAATGCTTCACATATTCTATTGTGCTCTCTTACAAATAGTGTATGAATAGAAAGCAATATCAAATTTTCGTTCGCTCTAACGTCACCTGCTACAAATAATTTATTGGAAAAACCCTCTGGAGATTCCATGTGCGGAGCATTAGAATCTACATTAGAGTTATAATTTGTATGATCTACGGTGTTCCATGGTAATAAATCACCATCCGAAGTTTTAAGTTTTCCTCCCTCAAAAGTTCTTAACCAATCTGCTCTTTCCTTATCAGATCCGTAAACATTAGATCCATCAATGTAAGCACTTATGTTATTTGAAAATTGTCTAGGATTTCCCGCTTCGGTACCTGTACCATCGATAAATTGATCTCTTGTTGTGGGGATAGGTCCATTAAATATCGGATCATCTGATGGGACACCCAATGCAATGGGTTCGTCACCTGAACTTACTAGTGAAATATCATGATCTAAAAATTGACCAAAAGCCCAAACATAATCGCTTAAACTGTCTTTGGCGAAAAAATCTTCGCTATTTGATTGATTGAAAATTGTATTGCTAACTACTCTTGCTTGGGGCAAGGTTGGATCCATTTCGCCCATGCCATCTGTATATCCAACAGATGCTATTTCTCTTAGTAGAGGTGTGTTTGCACTACCCCATTCTTTATTATTAGAGATGTTGTTTCCATAGCCATCGTAAGATCTAGTTTCTTGCCCAAAGAGGGGTAAAGCAAAAAACAAGCAAATGACTGGAAAAACAACTCTGATCACTTTCCGCTGCATTTCAAAATAATTTGTTCGCTCAGATTATAATTAAGTATCAAGTTTTCCAACTGTAAATATAGCCAATTTGTTGATAGTTTCCATGCTTCAGCTATTTCAAAACATCACTTACAATTTAATTGAATATTTACGTTTAATGAAAGAACTTAATTTATCACGTGAATTATGACAAAATTTGTGCCATAAAAATACATATTACGATAATTTATAAATTATATTCGGCTGTTAAATAAGTTTATATACTTAAATATTTAAAGTTTATTAGATATATAATCCAAATATTATTACTAAACTTAATGTTTTATCTTCCGCTTAAAGGCCAAGATAATTTGCATCAATTTTTTTTTGAAAAAAATTTTTCTGATACTATTATTTATGCCCCAGGGCTTATTGTTCCTAGTTCTGTTGTTTTATGTTCTCAATACGACACAATCGGCATAAATGCGGCTTGCTTGGAAGTTAAAAAACAGACCGTTTTAATAAATCAAATAGAGCAATGCCTTGAACAAAACAAGAACATAGTCTTACGGTTCAGAACGCTGCCCACTCAGCTTTCTGACAGCTTAAATACCATTAAACCAAATGGACTTGCCACAAAAGACAAACAAGTATATATTGCTTATGACATCCCTAAAAACCAGCAAAATAATCGATTTATACAATCAAATAATCTAAACTATGCAGGCAGTTTTTCAAGAGGTTTTTCTTTAGGAAATAGTCAAGATTTAGTACTCAATTCTAATTTAAATTTGCAACTGCAAGGGGATCTAGGTGATGGATTGATGATTAGGGGCACAATAACGGATGATCAATTACCTATACAAGCAGAAGGAAACACTCAAGTTTTACAAGAGTTCGAACAAGTCTATATCGAATTAGAAAAAAATCAAACCAAGCTAGTCGCCGGTGATTTTACTCAGCAACTTTCTGAACCCTATTTCTTAAAATACAGCAAAAAATCAAAAGGAGTCCGTCTTTCTACGTCTAACGACATTGGCAAACAAAAAAACAAACTAGATAGTTATGCATCCATGGCCATATCTCGAGGTAAATTTAACAGACAAAACCTTGAAACCAGTGAAGGAAACCAGGGGCCTTATCGTCTAGAAGGTAGTGCTGGGGCAGGCTTTTTTGTAATTCTATCTGGGACAGAAAAAGTGTTTAGAGATGGCATATTGCTGACCCGAGGTTTTGAAAATGATTATATCATTGATTATAATAATGCCTCTATCCAGTTTACGATAAACTGCCTGATAACCAATAATACAAGAATCATTGTCGAATACGAATTTGCTGACCAACAATATTTAAGAACAGTCGGCACAGTGGGTACTTCGTTTACCTCAAAACACTGGGCTAATAGCGTGGACTATTACGTGGAGCAAGACAGTAAAAATGCAACTGGTGTCCAAAATCTAGACTCGATAGATTTAGTGATACTCAGCAATGGTGGTGATGATCCGAACCAACTCGAAAGAACATCTATTATCAACATCGAAGAGGAGGAAGAAGGCCAACTTTATTACGCGCTCAGAAATAATATTTTAGTTTTCCCCCCAACAGAAGGAGAAGATGTTTATGAAGCTAGTTTTTCTTTTGTGGGTAAAAACCAGGGGGCTTACGCCATTGATTTAGATATAAACGCAAATGGCAGAGTCTATACTTATGTTGGACCTGGCTTAGGAGATTTTGCGCCAGTCAAGCCGTTAGTTGCTCCAAAATCAAATCAGTACTTGACTTTCAGAAATCAATATACGAATGACACTTTAGTTAATATAAGCAGTGAGCTCATTCTAAATCACAATGATGCCAATCGATTTTCTTTAATTGATGATCAAAATAATACAGGTTTATCATGGTATGGACAAATAGACAAACGATTTAATCTTACTAAAGCCACAAAAGACACAAGTCAAACCAAAAAACCTATAAAGCAATGGCTAGACGCAAAAATTTATACTGAGATTAAACATCAATATTTCCAAACTTTAAATCCTTATCGAAGCCCAGAATTTGTTCGAGATTGGGCTGTAGACGAAAATTTAGCTGCAGGAAGCGAATGGCTTGGAGGAGCAATATTGAGTTATCAAAATGAAAAACTTACCCAGTTTAATTATCAGTTAGACCTGTTTAACAGAACATCTATTTACCAAGGCGTAAAACACAGTTTTACAGGCCGAACCCGAGGAAAAACGACTGACTTAGAATGGAACGTGTCGCAAACACAAGCAGAAGATATAAATAAAAATATCGGCTTTTTCAGACCCTCCTTTAATGTAAAACAGTTCTTAGGAAAAAGAGATTCTAGTTGGTCAATCCAACTATCAAACCTGACTGAAACAAATGTTCAAAGAAACTTAGCTAGCGATTCGCTCGTGCTCAATAGCTTTCATTTTGAAGAGTACAAATCAGTGCTTTCTTTTCCAGAAACAGAATCTTTTGACATCAACTTTAATTATACGTTTAGAAATGATTTCAATGCATCAGATAATCAAATAGCCCACAGCTTATCTTCTCAAGATTATGGAATGGATGGATTTTGGTCAAGACAAAAAAAGATTAATTTTAAATGGAACGCCATATATAGAAACCTCGAAGTTATCAATCCAATATTGCGTCCTGAAACACCTAAAAAAACCTACATCGCAAAGTTGGAAAACAATCTAAACTTACTAAAAGGCGGCCTTAAGCTAAATACTTTTGCCCAATATAATAGTGGACAAACAGCCAAGTTTGAAGATCAATATATCAAAGTGCAGAAAGGAGAAGGTGTCTATCGATGGGTAGATATAAATATGGACTCTATCCAACAAGTAAACGAATTCTTAGAAGCTGATTTTATAGATCAAGGAGAGTATATCAAAGTAGCCATATTTAATAACACGTTCTTGGATACCAAAGAAGAAGTTTTTAATCAGACACTGTTTATTAATCCCAAAAAAATAATCGCCGACACAGCTAAGTTTTTTGGCCATGCTTTCTTCGAAAAAATGTTTTGGACGTCTCGTTACAAAATGACTCAAAAATTTCAAGATAATAATAATCAGTTTATATGGAAGTTTCAGCCAGTAACTCTGGATACGAGTTTGATCATTTACCAGTCAAGCACGGATCATTTTTTACATTTTAATCAAGGCAATCCAGATTATGATGTAAAATTAGGCCAACGAAAACTACTTAACCGCAGAACGCAGGTTTTTGGCTTCGAACAAACTGATCGACTGGAGTATTACCAACAATTACGAATATCTAAAAAATCCATAGATTTCTTTGTGAGCTCTTCTTTTGGAACAGACACTCGTTCCTTTCAAGCCAATCCAGAAAGAGATATGAAAATTGACTTTTTACAAATAGAACCCAAAATCAGCTACATAAAGAGTACAAAATTTAGAGTCAATTTTAGCTACAAATATTTGAGTAAGACGAATCAATTAAGTCTAAACTATGCAGACTTTTTATCACAAGGTCTAAAAGCTGAGAGTGTGTGGAGAAGAAGCGCAACCAGCTCTTTTAGGGCGAGCTTGGAATACGCAAATGTCAGCTATGATGGGAGCACTGATCCATTCATCTCGATCGAATTATTAGAAGGTTTAAAAGCAGGAAATAATTATTTGTGGCAAATTCAAGCTTCAAATCGCTTGACTAAGGTTCTGGAGTTAAATATTAATTACAACGGACGAAAAACGGGTGAAAGTCGTATGATTCACCTCGGGAATGCGACGATTCGTGCTATTTTTTAGATAATATGTCTGTCTTGATATATAAATAGTCCTTTTTACTTTTTTTCAATTACTATATTTGTGTCAAATCAAACTGATTATCATGACTAAGTACTTGTACACTTTTATTTTACTTTTCATTTTAAATATTACTTACGGTCAAAACAACTGGAATCCTGTTTCAGAAATTAATCTTGACCAATCACGTTTTGCTGAACGAACAATTGTTCCTGATGTATACGATCTTTATCAAATAGATATTGATGGATTTAAACAAGCCTTAAACAAGGCACCTTTAGATGACAGAAGAACTACCTTAGAAACGGGTATCCACATTGAACTGCCTCTACCTGGTGGAAAAATAGAAAAATTTAAAGCGGTTTATTCTCCTGTGATGCATCCAGTATTAGCCGCAAAATATCCAGACATTAAGTCTTTTAGAGCGGTGGGCGTAGATAATCCATATCTAGTGGCAAGATTTAATTATGGACCGCAAGGCTTAAGAGCTGCTATCAAAACAGAAGACACACAAGTATACATAGATAACTACAGCGACAATAATGATCAATATTATATTGTATATGATGTGGTCAATCATCATGAAGAGTTACCAGCAGGTGTTGCCTTTTGTGGTGGACATGAAGATCCACATGACTTGATGGAACTGTATGCTAATGGAGAATATGAGTTAAGAACTCCTGGCGAAGAGGTAATGCTAAGAAAATATAGATTAGCTATGGCTTGTACAGGGGAGTTTGGTCAAATAAAAGGTTCGAAAGAAGCAGCCATAGAAAGCATAGTACAAGGTTCGAATCGTGTAAACTTAACCTTAGAGTTAGAAGCTGCAATCACTTTCGAATTAATTGCAAATAATGATGATTTAGTATTTATAGATCCAGCAACAGACCCTTATTCTGATGCACACCTAGGAAGAGAGATCTTACAGCAAAACACAGGAGTGCTTAACTCTATAGTCGGGATAGATAGTTACGATGTTGGTCACGTTTTTAATAGAGTTTGTACAGATGGTATAGCTGGAGTAGCAAGTCTAGCTTCTATTTGTGGAAATAGTAAAGGAGCAGGTGTTAGTTGTGTGGGTAATTCTAACATCACTAATTTTATGGTACAAGTTACTATTCATGAAGTAGGTCACCAATTTGGTGCAGCACATACTTGGTCACTTTGTAGTGAAGGTTCTGCTGACCAGTTAGCCACAGGAACTGCTTACGAACCATGCAGTGGTAATACTTTTATGTCTTATGCAGGTGTTTGTGCAAGCGCTAACAATTTAGCTTCAGGTAATGATGATTACTACCATGTAGCTTCCCTCGAACAAATGTATGTTTTCTCTCAAGTAGGAAATGGAAATCCATGTGCAGAAAAAATCGCCACTGGAAACCATGTGCCTAATGTTTTTGTAGACTATGAAAATGGGTTTTATATCCCAAGTTCTACTCCTTTCGAATTAACAGGTAGAGCTACAGATGATGATGGAGATGAACTATTATATTGTTGGGAACAACACGATAATGGTGGATTGCTAGAGTGTGGAAAGCCAATAGGGAATTCTCCAGCTTTTAGATCTTATCCGCCTAACCCATCGCCTACAAGATATTTTCCGGCATTGGAAAAAATTCTGAATAACAATAATGATAAATCGGAAGTCTTAATCGATTATTCTAGACAATTAGAGTTTTATTTTACTGTGCGTGATTTAAGTCCTACAGGAATTAGCTTGGCGGATTGGGATGCTGTTGACTTTAATGTTACCATCGATGCAGGTCCATTCTTTATGACCAGCCTAAATGACGGAAATGAATTCTTAGAAGTAGGTAATGCTTACGAAATTACTTGGGATGTAGCTGGTACGGATGTAGGACCAGTAAACTGCTCTAATGTAGATGTATTATTATCAACTGATGGAGGATATACATTCCCATATACGGTATTAAAAAACACAGCCAATGATGGAGTTGAAAGTTTCATAGTTCCAAACTTTACAGGAACAAATTGTAGATTGAAAATTAAAGCTTCTGACAATATATTTTTCGACATTAACAACACGGCATTTACTATCGTAGAGCCATCTAATCCTGATTTCTATTATTCTGTTTCTAACACATGTTATGATGTTTGTATTCCAGAAGTCATCGAAATAGATATCGAATCTACAGGCTTTTTAGATTATGCAGGAGACATAAGCTTTACCACTAGCCAAGATTTACCAGAAGGTACGACTGTAACTTTAGATCAAGATGTAATATCACCTTCTGATCCTAATAAAATAGTTGTAGACTTTTCTGGAGCAAATAATTCTGGCATATTTTCTTTGGACGTAACTGCGGAAGCACCAGATGCTGATCCCATAACGTATACCATTTACTTTGATGTTAAGGGAACCGATTTTTCTGACTTGAGTGTAATTTCTCCTGCAAGCGGATCAGCTGGAGTTCCAGAGGTGCCGACCTTTAACTGGAATCCTTCTGTAAATGCAGAATTTTACACTTTTGAGTTAGGTAGAAATCCAGCGCTTGGCGACCAAGCAGAATTTAGATTCGAGACATTAACAGATACTTTTATAGTAGTCAATGAGCTACTGGAAAAATCTACTCTTTATTATTGGAAGGTTTATGTAAATAATACTTGTGCTGAAGGTGCTACACCTTTAAACACTTTTGCCACTGAAGCATTGAGTTGTTTTACGACTATTGCTGATGATTTACCTATTAATATCAGTCAATCAGGCACACCTGAAGTTACTTCTTTTACTTATGTAGAAGGTGCTGGAAATGTAAGTGATATTAATGTAAGCCTTGTGAAAGGGACGCACAATAATACTGGAGATTTAGTTATGTCTTTAGTAAGTCCAGCCGGAACAGAAGTTGAATTGGTAAAAAACAAATGTAATTTCTCTACCAATTTTAATTGTGGATTTGACCAACAAGCACCGATCGAAGTGGAGTGTCCATTAAGTGGAGGTCAGACATACATTCCTAGAGAAGACTTAAGTGTATTTAATGGAGAAGGAATCACTGGTGATTGGGTACTAAAAATTAATGATACTAATTCGGGTAGCGGTGGATCATTAACCGATTTCGAACTAGAAATTTGTTCAAATGCAACCTTAGATAATCCGTTTTTAGTTAATAATAAGCCATTGGGTATTCCTTTGGGTATGTCTAACGCACTACAGGATACATCTTTACTTGCTGAGGACGCTAACAATAGTGCGGATGAACTCATTTATACTTTAATTACTTTACCAGAATTTGGTACTTTAAGTACGAATGGTCTAGAATTAGTGGTAGGCAGTCAATTTAGTCAAACTGACATCAATAACAGCCGTATCAAATATCAGCATGATGATGTAAATGAGTTAAATGACTCTTTTGATTTTACAGTGGTAGACGGTGAAGGTGGATTTATCGATGTGACTACTTTTACTTTATATATGGCTGAAGGCTTACCTACTATTGTAGATGAAATGGATGCCTTGTTTGTTTTAAATGTATATCCTAATCCAAGTAAAGATCAACTTTATCTTGAGATTTCCAGTCCAGAAAGAAAAGACTTTATGTATAAGGTTTTTGATTTAAATGGTCGCTTAGTACAGTCTAAAACACTAGGAAGTTTTGAAAATCACGTAGAAGAAATAAATGTATCATCTATGGACCAAGGTCTATATATTTTACAAGTTCTAAATGGTGATAATTCGACTGTAACAAGATTTAGTGTACAGCGTTAATAACATCATATAAATACACTTATAAAAAAGGGATGATTAAAAATATAATCATCCCTTTTTTTATTTTCCTTTCTTGCTTTATTAATTGTATAACACAATCTTGGCACCTAACAATTCTTCAGGAATAGCAAAAGCGTCAACCAATCCTTCTACGTCAGGTCTAAGTTCTTGCAACAATTTATTTTCTAACCTTCTGAGTGCTTTGGTCTTAACACCTGACATATAATCATTTTCTAGGTACCAGCCTTTATGTTTTAACAAAATGTGAATCGCATAAAGATCGCAAACTTTAGAAAGTACTCTTTTTTCTGGGCTATTGTCCAATGTCTCTAATCGTCGAGTGAATGATTTAAGAGCTAAACGTTCTACATAGGCTTTAGCTAGAGCTAAAAGATGCATCTGACATTTTAAATATGCCTCATATGGATCTACTCTTCTTTTGATAAAGTTTTGCATCCGTTGGCTGACCGTATATAAAAGTTTCTTTTCACGATAAGCAAAGGCTTCCATGTGGAAGTCTCTATCAGATAAATGTTGAGTATCTGTGTTCCGTGTATATATAGGATTTAATTCGGAAAATTTATGGCTGATCTGCCCTCCTAAGTATCTAATGATGGAGTTAAAGCCTCCATCATGAAAGGATTTTTTAAAGTGAGTAAGCAAGCCTTTAGCCACTAATTGCAACAAGACAGTATTGTCCCCTTCAAAGGTGGTAAAAATGTCTGAATCAGCTTTTAGATCTGTAAATCGGTTTTCAGCTAAATAACCTTTACCACCGCAAGCTTCTCTGCATTCTTGGATGGTATCCGTCGCAAGCCAGGTCGCCATAGCTTTAAGACCCGCAGCTTTAGATTCGATGAGTCGTCTATTTTTATGGTCTTTATCTTGGACTAAATCATGAGCTAGATCATCTAAAGCAAATCCATAGGCATAATTACTAGCAATAAGTGGAATGATCCGATGCTGGTGGCTAGGGTAATCCATTAGAATCCGTTCCTCTTCTCCTTCTTTTGCTGCAAATTGTTTTCTATTTAAGCCATATTTAGTGGCAATGGTTAATGCTACTTTGGAAGCACTTACTCCAGCAAGACCTACACTGACCCTACCCGTAACTAAAGCACCTAGCATCGTAAAAAAACGTTTGTCATCACTCTTAATATCACTGACATATACACCAGAATCATCTACGTCACCGTATCTATTTAAAAGATTTTCTTTAGGTATTTCAATGTTGTCAAACCACAATTTGCCATTATCCACACCATTCAAACCCATTTTATAACCACAATCTTCTACCCGTACACCAGGCATCAAATTACCTTGCTCATCTCTAACATCTACCATAAACGCATGGACACCTTTAGAAGATCCATTAATTATCAGTTGTGCAAACACTACAGCTTTATGACAGTGTAAGGCATTGCCTATATATTCTTTTCCCGCTAATTCATGCGGCGTATTTATAATGAAACTGCGCGTATCATGATGATAAATAGCCGTTGTCTCAAGCCCTCTGACATTTGATCCATGATTAGTCTCCGTCATGGCAAAACAGCCAAGCAAACGCATATTCATTAAATCATCTAAATATTTTTTATGGTGAATTTGTGTTCCTAAACCGGCAATTGCACCTCCAAACAAGCCTATTTGTACGCCTAATTTTACCGTCAAACTTAAATCATGGTAAGCTAAAGTTTCAAAAATGGCAATATGCTGACCTTCCTTTCCTAGTCCACCAAATTCTTTTGGAAATGCATACGAGGTATAGCCATGCTTGGCTAATGTTTTTAATTGATCTAAAGTCCTTTGTCTATAATCTTCTTTGTTTACTATGGTTTGGTGTGCAAAATATGGATCGCGCAATAATTTCCGCATTTCGTTTTTAATAGCTGCATTTTTTCCGTCTAAAATCCCAGCCATCACTTGAGGATCAAAACTGTAGTTGTTTTGACTTTCTTCCTGAGCTACATCATATCCTAATAATATTCGAGTACTCTCTTTAGTATTTACTCCGAATGCAGCTTGCAGATCTATAAGTGATTGGATGGTTTCTGGAGAATTGTACAATTCATCTTTCTTATAATCGATGCTAGTTTTAGCCATTTCTAAACCTAGACTCACTAGCGAACTGGCTTTAGCCGGCGAAACTGAACTTGCAGCCATCCTCAAGGCTTTTTGCCATTGCCGAAAAACATCTTCACTTGGCGGAGATTTTGGGTCAGAAAAAGCAAGAATGTATTTTTTCTCATCTTTCGTTAAAAAATCAAGCTGGCTAATGTTTTTATGAATCATCTGCATCTCACTGGGGCTTAAGATGCTGTCTGACCAAGCAACGTACAAAATAGGGATGATACTAAGAATTCCAGGGCTTAGTGGTAGGTTTTGTCTCGTAGGCATTTTCGTCATTATTCTGCAAAATTTACTTATATAACATTATTTAGCGGAAAAAGGTGTCTTGAATTAAAATCTTCGTCAGAAGGACAAGGGTTTTTTGTACTTTCGAATAATATTACAAATTTATATATGTTTCTTTTAATAGCTTTTTTTGTTCTTTCTATTGTTTTTTCTTTTTTATGTTCCATTTGGGAAGCTGTACTGCTCAGTATAACCCCCTCTTATGCAGAACAACTAAAAACTGACTCACCATCTGTAGGTCATCGTTTAGCTTCCTTTAAAGAAGATATCGACCGACCGCTATCGGCAATCCTTACTTTAAACACCCTAGCACATACAGTAGGTGCTATAGGAGTGGGCGCACAAGCATCGAAAATTTGGGCGAATGCAAATATTAATATACTTGGATTTCAGACAAGTGGAGAAGCAGTTGTAGCTGCTGTGATGACTTTAGCCATATTAATTTTTTCTGAAATTATTCCTAAAACCATAGGTGCTACTTTCTGGAAACCGCTCACAAAATTTACGGTAAACTCGCTTCAGCTAATTATTTGGATTCTTTATCCATTAGTGTGGCTAAGTAAGTGGATTACAGGCTTTCTCAAAAAAGACAAAAAAGGAAGTGTTCTTAGCAGAACTGATTTTTCTATGATGGCCAAGATCGGTGCCCGTGAAGGAGTAATAAAAGCCGACGAGTACAGAGTATTAAGTAACTTATTGCGCTTTGATGAAGTAAGAGCCAAAGATATAATGACCCCTCGCACAGTATTAGTATCTGCTGACGAATCAGAAACAATCGGCAATTACTACGCATCCAATAAAATGATTCGTTTTTCTAGAATCCCCGTGTATCAGGAAAAAGTTGATAATACGACTGGGTATTTCTTAAAGACCGATTTAATGACTGCCATGATCGAAAAACGAGAAGACCACAAACTGTCGAGTCTGAAGCGGGAGTTTATAGTAGTCAATGAAGTAGAAAGTATCGCTAAGGTATTCGAAAAACTCATCGAACAAAGAGAACACATTGCATTAGTAGTGGATGAATATGGAGGTGTTGCAGGAATCGTTACCACTGAAGATATAGTAGAAACGTTGTTCGGTTTAGAGATCATGGACGAAGTGGACGACACAGCCGATATGCAATCCTTAGCTAGAGAACAATGGAAAAAGAGAGCTGGTGCAATGGGTATTGTCGAAAAGGAATAATCAAGCTTCAATAAGGTTTTTATATGCTTGATACAGTTTTTGAATACTAGAATCTGCGTTTAAATTTTGGCTAATATGCTGAGGAGCCTCTAATTTTAATTGGCTTAATAGATCTCTATCTTCTGACAATCGTAATACTGCCGTAGCTAATTCTTTACTATTTCTGGAAGGAACTACTAAACCACTTATTTCGTGTTTAACTAGCTCTACATTACCAGGGATATCAGTGATAATAGCTGCCACTCCTAAGCACATGGCCTCGATAATCGATTTAGTTATAGACTCTCCCTTTATGGACGATGACACAAAGACATCACATGATTTTACTATAGACAGTACGTCTTTTCTAAAGCCTAAGAAATGTACTTTTTGTTCAATGTTGTGTTTTCTTACAAAGTCTAGATTTTTTTGAGTGTCCATATCTCTACCGATGAGCAATAATGTAACCTCTTTATCTTTTAATTGTGCAAAGGCTTTGAGTAGATAAGGAATACCTTTCATTTTCCGATTATTCGCAACATTGACACATAAAAGAGAAGCATTATCTAGACCTAACTCTTGCCTGATATTATGCTTGTTAATACCCGCATACCAAGACAATCTATGTCCTTTATTTATGGTAATTGCTTTTTCCTTTTTATTCCATAAATGCCTCCTTATGAGTTGTTCCACACCTATAGAGTTGCACATAATCATATCTACCCTTGGATGCAAGTATTTGCGATAAGATAGAGGATCAAAACGATGTATATTTCCACAATACCCTCTGTATAAACATACCTTTACATCCAATCCTTTGGCAGCAGCTATACCATTTACGGAAGAAATGCTATTAAATAGGTGTATTATTTTAAAACCACCATCTACAATGGTCTTTCTAATAAATGCAATTTCTTCAGCATTTCCTTTGTTCTCTGGATGGAAATCGATAAGGTGAATTCCTGCTTGCTCAAATATGGAGTTATACCTTGCATCACCATAAGTCATGATAGTCACATCTACACCTAGGCCGGCTAAACCTATAAATATTTCAGCTTCAGGCCTAACCGTATGGAAAGAACGATAATCACTAATTACTAAAACCTTCAATAATAGCTTAATTTAGATAAACAAGATAAACCGAATATCCAAATAAACTGTAATTCTAGCTGATGCTGAAAGAAAAACACAAAGCATTCTACGATGAAATCTTTCCTGCTTTGGATATGTACGAAGATCAACGAAAAAGTGCTCGAAAATCAACTAATATATTAAGTGTCTTTTTGATCGGCTTGTTTGCCCTTATAGTGTATTCCGTATTTAATTATCTACCGTTTTACTTAGATAATCGACTAGCGGTCATAGTCCTAATAGGTATTTTGTTTTTAGGGATAAGCAGGATATTCAATAAACGATATATTAAAAAATTTAAGCGCGATGTACTGGTTAACTTATTTGCTAGAGAAGGAATAAAAATCAGTCACGATGCGTATAAAAATATAGATGGCAGACATTTTGATCAAAGCAAAATGTTTAAGTATGTTAATCAATACAGTGGGACAGATCTCATAAAAGGTACCAAAAATGGACTGTTCTTTATTGCTTCAGAATTAAAAGCGGCCATCAAAAGGGATAAACATACAAAGACCATTTTTGATGGTATCTTCTTAGCTGGAGATTTACCTCAAACTTTTGAAGGAGTAACCACGATTTATGCAAAAAATTTTAAGTATAGATATTCTAAAAAAATTCCAGCTAATAGTTTTAATTCTTTAAACAGTGAATTTGAATATTACTTTAATGTTGAATATTCTAATTATGATGAAGCTTCTAAACTTTTGATGCCTGCGTTTATGAAACGCATGATTGAATTTAGAAAAAAGCACAAGCTTCCTTTTATTTTGAAAATAGTCAATGCTAAGGTGTACTTAGCCATCAATGAAAACAAGGATTTTTTCAATATAAGCATACGTGAAAAAGCCTATCATCAAGAAAATTTGAAAATTTTATCGGAAGATGCCGAGTTCTTTTTTGACATCGTCGAATTATTGTTGGACATAGAATAAAACCACTTGTTAAGTTGTATGGTATCTCCGAGCATTGCCACTAAAAAGTGATAATTTTATGGAACCGACATTGGACAAAAAATCATCGAATAGGCTGAATGTGGAAATTACGAATATCTCTTAGTCTCTTATTTGTTGCTTGCTTTTTACTGGCTTGTGAAGAGCCTAGCCAAACCAAGCACAGCCAACCGAACATTTTGTTTATCCTAGTGGACGATTTAGGTTATGCAGATTTAGCTTGCTATGGTTCTGAGGAAGTGATCAGTCCCAATATAGATTTATTGGCTAAAAATGGCATTAAGTGCACATCAGCTTATGTCACGGCGCCACAATGTGCCCCTTCTAGAGCTGGTCTAATTACTGGTTTTTACCAACAGAAATACGGATTCGAAGTAAACCCAGAACCCTATTTCAGAGATAAGTTTGGCTTGGACACCAGTTTACTAACCATGGCTGATCATCTTAAATCTGCTGGGTATGCAACTTATGGTTATGGTAAGTGGGACCTGGGAGCGATACCTTCTGCCCAACCATGGAATCGGGGTTTCGATTCTTTTTATGGATTTTACACTGGCTCTAGAAATTATTTTATTGGCAATCAAGAAAGTGAATACGAAGCATTAAGAACAGGGCCAAATCAACGTGTAGCTGATAAAGGTTATATCACAGACTTAATAAGTAATGAGGCGATAAAAACCATCAATCAAAAGCATAATAAACCATGGTTTATGTATGTTTCTTATTCATGTCCACACTGGCCTATGCAAGCAAAATCGCTTGATCTCCAAAAGTTTAGACACATTAAAGATGTGCAAAGAAGGACCTACCTCGCTATGATGTATAATCTAGATCAGAATATCGGAAATCTGATCCAAGCATTAAAACAAACAAAGCAAGACAAAAATACTTTGATTGTGTTTTTAAGTGATAATGGAGGACCTACAGGGGTAGCGCGAGCTTCGTATAATGCGCCCTTTGAAAAAGGAACGAATACATCACTTAATCTTCCTTTTAAAGGCGTAAAAGGAGACGTTTTTGAAGGAGGAATTCGAGTACCTTGCATATTTTCATGGCCAGGAGTATTAGCCAGTAATACGAGCTACGATTATCCCATTTCAAGCCTTGATTTAGCGCCCACTTTTTTAAATTTGAGCCAACCAGATAAACTACCATGGTTTGAAGGCATAGATGTATTCCCATCTTTAAAGACAGGACAAAAACTGAAACGTCAGGCACCATTATTTTGGCGATGGAAAGAAAAATGGGCTATTAGATATAAGGATTGGAAATTAGTTATCCCTCGAAGAGGTACAGAACAATTATATCAGATAACTGTGGATCCAAGTGAGATAAATAACTTAGCAAAAACGCATCCTGCTAAGGTAAAAGAACTAAAAGCTAGATTAGTAAAGTGGGATTCTACCTTGCAAGTTCCTAAGTACATAAACTTTGAGAAGGTTAAGAAACTAGCGGCACCTCTAGGAGCTTATTAAGTTATTATTTTTAAAGACTAATCTTCATATGTCTGTGCAAAATCCCTACTTCTTCGAAGGCTTGATCATAGACTTCAAATCCAAGTTTCTCGTAAAAGCCCACTACATTATTTCTAGCATGGCAAACTACCTCTTGAAATCCGTTTTTTGCTGCAAATTTTAACAATTCATCTACCAGTTTTCTCCCTGTACCTTTCCCTTGTAAATGGCTATCCACTGCCATCTGCATAAGTTGCCCTGTCTTTTGTGACATATTATCTAAGGGTCTAAATACTACACAAGCAATCAGTTTATTATGCTCAATGGCTACAAAATGGAATGATTCAGCATCATGCATTTCCCAAGCATGGTCAAGAACACCTATAGGTCTAAGAAGTATTTCATTCCTTAGCTCTTGCTCTTGAGGATAATAGTGATGATTTATTCCTATTTGTAAGATTTCCATATTATTCAATGTAGATGATTTTATATACTTCATTGAAATTGTCCTCATCGAATAAAGCCACAAAATATATTCCAGCCGGATGTCTTCTAAAATCATAATAGCCCTGTATACTAAAGCCCGACTCATAGACTATTGAGCCATCACTATTGAAAATTAGCATCCTTAAAGACTTATCATTTTCACTAAAAATTTTGATTAGACCATTTGTAGGATTGGGTGTTATTAAAAATATACTTTCAGCATCGATTCCATCACAATTCTCATCTATTTCATTGGCTGGAATATCTAATGCTCCAGGATTTAAAAAGGGGTTCATATCGTCACAGTCATCAATAAGCAAATATCCATCTTGATCAAGATCATTATCTAAACTTATCGGATTACAATCATCATCATTGCCATTGTAAGGAATTTCTTCTGCCTCTGGGTTTATGCTGGCGTCTAAATCATCGCAATCGTCTGCAAGCAAGAAACCATCTTGG
This sequence comes from Saprospiraceae bacterium, assembly GCA_020631235.1. Lineage (GTDB taxonomy): Bacteria > Bacteroidota > Bacteroidia > Chitinophagales > Saprospiraceae > JAHDDO01. The sequence continues at coordinate 151,017 of JAHDHQ010000009.1, forward strand.
TCTAAATCATCATCAAAGGTCAGTGGATTACAATCTTCGTCTATTCCATTGTATGGAGTTTCTATAGTGCTTGGATTTATCATAGAATCTTGATCATCACAGTCCTGATTATCTATAACATAGCCACTTGGTGGGCTACAGGCTAATATAGAAATGTTAGCATCTCCATAACCATCCCCATCAGCATCTAAATAATATTGATTACCTAAATCTTCATCAATGCTTCCATCACAATTATTATCCACCTCATCACAAATTTCTTCAGCTCCAGGATAAATTTCAGCATTATTGTCATCACAATCCCCAGACGTGGTAACATAACCAGAAGGTTGAATGCAATCTTCAATTTGATTTGTATTATCTCCAAAACCATCATTATCTTGATCAAAATAATAAATGATCGCACTTAATTCTTCATCAATCAATCCATCGCAATCATTATCAATGTTGTCACACAATTCTGGCGCTCCAGGATAAATATCAGCATTGTTGTCATCACAATCTAAGTCATCAGTCACTCCGTCTTGATCATTATCAATTAATACTTCAAAATAAAGACTTGCTTCGCTTTGGCATCCATACTCATTAGTATATGTATATGTATAAGTTCCAGATTCTGATATCTCTATTAATTGTGTTGTTTCTCCGGTACTCCAAATACCATATTCACTATTAGCTAGCCCAACAAATGCATAAGTAATTCCATCTAGAATAAACGATTCGATGGTAAGATCAATCGAAGACGATATAAATACCCAAAAATTAATCATTGATTGGCATCCAACTGAGTCGACAACTAACAATGAATGCTTTCCTTCCTCGCTTATTTGTGTATTTAAAGAATTTGTGCCATCACTCCAACTAAATTCATAGGGAGGAAAACCGCCTAAAACTTCGGGTGAAATATCTAATGTAGAGCCTTCACATATTTCGTAAATAGGTTCTATTTCTGTAATTGTTATGGCTGCTGCTTGTCCAATTTTAAAATCCAATTGTTTAGAACAACCAGATTCGTTAGTGATAGTAACTTCATGGCTACCCGGTGACAAGCCGCTGCAAAAATGACCTACTTGCCCATTACTCCATTGAATATCATATAATAAGGAATAACCATCTATTACAAGGCTAGCCTTTCCTTCTCCTTCTTGACTACACTTTAAGTCCTCAGTAACCAGATGGGCATCTAGTTCTGCAGCCTGACGAAACTCAATTGCTTTTCGATCACCTTCGCATCCATTCTCATCTCTTAAAGCTACATAGTAAATGCCAAAATCATCAGGAGTGAAATTATTCGAAACTGCCAAGGAATTGTTGCTATCAAAACTTTCATACCAGATTGCCGTTAACTCCTCTGAAGAACTATAAATAACAGTTAAAGGAGGATCTCCAAAACATGAAAAATAGCTCCCTTCTATGTCATAAGGGAAAAGATCATCTACACAAGGATCATTGATGGGAGGTGCAACACATCTATACGAAGGAATGGTCAAAATACTGCTACAACTAGTCATGTTAGTTCCTACATAATCAATAGCTAAATAAATAGCTTCCTCATTTACATTTGAAACTAAAAACTCAGTCGCTGATTGTTGAATAATAGGATTGGATTGTCCATTTGCATTGTCTATACCTGCTATATCATGACTCCCAAATTCAATATAAACATCATAAGAGTTCTCATTAATACATTGGTATTGAACCTGATGAGTTGATAAATAATAGCAATCATCGAAAATGACAAATGTTTCTCGTTGTATTTCGAAACTAAACGATTCGTCACCAGAAGCAGAATCTACAAACAAGTAATAAGTTTGTCCCTCATTTAAAGTTTCTGAAGCTCCTGAAACTCCAAAAGGCTCAGCAATCATATCAACTATGCAAGTTGAATTTGGATCACAAGTTTCATGTAGTGAGAAATGCACCGATGGGTCAGGACTAAAGAAATTAAAATAATTGTAATAAAAATCATTAAATGGAACATAAACTAATTCATGTGTATATTCAAAAACAAGCTCTTTACCATTCATTTGACTAGCACACTCATATTCTTGAATCTGATTAGTGCCATCTGAGGTACTTCCAGTATAATTAAAGGTATTAGGTAAAGTCAAGAAATCTTGAAGGTTTATCGCATTTCCGCAATCGAACTCAGGATCTCCGCCACCATTATTCCCTCCTCCATTATCATCACTTGTATCTTGCTCTTTCCAAGCTAATTCTATAAAATATGGTTCTTCACAATCCGCATCAAGAATATTATTTATTTCAATTTGTAAACTACTTTCTTCTGCCGGATCCACATTGAACGTAAAGCTTTCTACAAATACATCTTTGCCTTGTTTAAAGTATTGTTGGTCTTTGTAAAGAACAATATTCGCCCTAACATAGGATTGAAATCTTATTTCTAGTACACCCTTTGCCTCTATAGAAATTGTATAAAAATCCTTCTCATAAAAGCCCAGGTAACTATTTAAGGTTTGTGTTTCATCCAATGTTGTTAATGGAGAAAACGCTGTTTCATTTGCATCCTCAATCCTGTTGTTTTCAACTCCACTACTGTTAAACTCATAAGGGTCAGCAGGACATTGATTTATCACACTTTCAGGTACCCATTCTAAGAAGAAATAATACTCATCTTCAGAAGCAGCATTCGTTGGATTTGTTGCTTCTAAATAAAAGTCACCAGCACCATTTAATAAAAAAACTGGTGTTTCTTCATCTATAATTTGGAGTTCATTTCCGACTTGATCTAAGATTTGAAGATTTAAAGGAATGGTATTGGGATTTATGGCTGATTGGCCAGGTAAAATGTAAAGTACACCTGGCTCACTAAACACAAGTTTTGAAAGATCTTTATCATCATTAGTGGAAAAAATTCCCGATCGAGATACTGTACTTTCATTAGCGTTGAAAACGATGCTATAATTCTGAGTGCCATCATCATTGATATTATCATTTGGCTCATCTATGGTGTCATCGAGATCTGCTTCCTCCCCTGCTTTAGGATTCCACAAAATTCCAAGTGTGTGAAGTATGCAATAAAAATCTTGTGTTTGTGCAGAAGAAATTCTAATATAAGTTGTTTCATCATCATCATATTCAAAAGAATATCTTTCTACTGAGGGAATATAATGAATGCCTTCATCGTTTATTATTTCAAACTTAATCTTCGTATTTGAGATGTCATCGATGTATAATTCTAAACAACCTGGACCTATCGATGAGATGCTGTAGTAATCTACATCGGTTATCTTACTTAAATATCCGCCAGTCTCTTCTAAATATGGGTTTCCTTGAGTCATAATTGGAAAAAGATCAGTTGCAGCTTGACTTATTAAGTCATTTGGCTCATAATAAGCATCTTCACACTCTTCATTTACAGGATCTGACTCGAAAGCTTCAAAAGAAGTTGTGGCCACAGCTTTTTTACATTGATTTCTTCCCGCCATATCTTGAATTTCAAAAAAATAATCACCCAGTTCCACAAAGTACTCTATGCTTTCATTTTGCCCATAAGGATTAGTAGAGCTTGCTATTAGATTGCCAGAACTATCAAATAATCGAAGATCAACATCCGTAACTACATTGTCTAATTTACAACTCAAATATCCAGACTCTGCTACCCTTACCCTTTCGTAATCTATATCCCCTTCATAATGCATATAAAAATTATTTGAAAGGCTACTTCCATCAGCTAAGTCCTTTATGCTAGTATCTTCAAAAACACTATCCGATAATTCTATGTCACACTCATCTGCAAGTTTTTCAATTTCTAGATGATAAGAAGACATATCACAAGGAGCCTCTATCGCACTAGTAGAAAATATTTTGATTTGGTAGCTTAAAGAACTAGATTCTGATTGTTCAATGGTTACTTTCTCAGGAAATAAAGATGGAGCTATGCTTGAGTAGATAACACCTGATGGTGTTATAACTTCAAGATCCATTTCTGTTGCTAATTCGGTGATAGAGAAAATGTATTTGCCAGCACCATCAGACTGAATATTAAAATAATCTACATCATTTCCTTGTGAAGAATTTATCGATGCATCTATTTCCATTTTGTTAATAAGTGTGCCTAAATCTATGGATTGGCTTAGCAAATTATTAGGTTCATATACATCTTCGCATGCTACATCTATTTCTAATGAAACACTTAAAGTATACTTAGCTTCACAAAAAAAGTTATTGTTGTTAATTTGGGGTTCTAAATAAATAGCTAAGTATCTAGGTGTAGATTCATTAACGTTATATGATAGTATTTTATCTCCATTGCCAAACATGGTTTCAGTTAAAGCATTTATTCCGTCCGACAGAATCGCTTTAAAATTTACATTATCTATATTTTCAACCTCGATTTGGAGAACACCCTCAAAATTGTCTTCAAGGACAAACTCATAATTATCTACATCAAACTCATTTCGCAGCTCTGCACTGATTGAATTGATAAGATTGGGATTATTGTATGCCAGCGCATGTTCGTTCGGAGTTGAAAAATCATTGGGTTCGTATTGGTCTGGAAAGCAATATTCCCCACAGTTTAAGTACGATCTGCTGCTGCTAAGGACCTGTTGCATAAAACTGATTTGGTTTGGAGAAAATTCAGTTCTACAGTCAAGCGAATATGACATAAGATTAGTCTCATCAGGATCGTAAGCATCTCCATTTGCATCTAGATGACAGCTGTTCAAAGGTGACGGATTACACTTAAAAGAACAATTAATAAAATCTGAAGCATTATTGTAATTATCGACATAGTTGTCCGCTGGTGTATCACACATTTGGTCACCTGCACTATTACAATTAGATCCATTCACTAATTCATTTCCAAAATTAGTTTCAAATGTATGCCACAACCCCAAGTAATGGCCTATCTCATGGGCAATTACTTTTGGAAAGAAATCAGTATTTGTAGCTTTAAATGAGCTTAGAAGAATTAAGTCTTTTGTGCCTCCAAATAGCTTGGTATATCCTCTACCTCCGCCTTCAAGATTATTAAAATAGTAAATATTTAGGGTGTTATCCACAAAATAATCACTCCCTACTAAATCCGCAAAGAGATTATTATTGGTAGTTGGAAAATTAGAAACCCCTTGAAAGCTGGTGGTGATTGGAATACCCTGAAGATTACAGACATCTAAAAATAGATTTGCATGCGATAATACACTATTTGCCTCTTCAATATTGTCCATCACGTCATCGACATCCATTGGAGAATAACCAACCGCATTTGTCATTATCCAGAGGGTTGTAGGAATGGAACCCATCATTGAATGATTCGATGATGCTGAGGTGTTTCTAAGATTTTCCGTGAAACTATAGTAGTCTTTTTGTGATGAAGTCAAACATTGTCCAAACAACAACAGTGGACAGAGGCATAAAATTAAAATTACATATTTCAAGCTAAGAATATTTTAGTTGAAAATAGGGATAATTTATTTAGAAAAGCTAGAATTTATTTAACACTTCTTAGATGCCCTTTTTATCCTTTTGTTGTTTCCCTATTAAAGGCTTAGCAATCTCACCAATGATCTTATTTACTAAAGTTTTATCACTATTACACTTTTAAAAAGTTGATCAAATCTTCTTGAATAGCCTGTTGCTTGTCTCTTGCATACCATGTATGCAAAGGAATGTTATAATTCCCACCATCTGTTAGGATAGATTGAACTAATTTTTGTGCCTCATCAGGTCTTGGTCCATAACTTTTAACAAAATCAAATGCATGATCTAGCTCTAATAAAATAGGTATTGATCTACTTCTTCCATCCGTTAAATGTGCATCTATTAAGGCAGTATCCTCATCTCGGTAAACAAATCTTAAGTCTATATTTCCCTTGCTATGCTCTGCTACTTTATTGATAATTGGATTTATCTGGGATGCATCTCCACACCAATGTTCTGTAATCACCAGCCACTTTTTCTTTGTTGCTAAAGCATCTATTGCCTCTATTAATCTATTCGTTAATTGTAGTTTTCGGTCTAATCTCGATTGTCTTTGCCAATTTTGTGGTAAATATTGAGCAAATTGACTTTCATTGCCTATGGCCATTTCGTCTTGAAAATTTGAAAGATACGCTTGATAGCTGATTCCTTTTTGCCAATATTGTTGGTAGTTTATACTACTCTGTGATTGTATTTTCGCCCTCAAATTATTTTAATTTCTTTTTCAAAGGTAAATCTACTTATCACTTAAAGAATAGGCTATCCTTCCTTGAATGTTGTCTTTTATGCCCTTTTGATTTAAAAGTAGAGCTAAAAACTAAAAAACCCCTGCAAATCAAAGATTTACAAGGGTTTTAAGCGGTCCGGACGGGACTCGAACCCGCGACCCCCTGCGTGACAGGCAGGTATTCTAACCAACTGAACTACCGAACCGTTTTATCTTGGTAGTATTTTTATCAAATTTATCTTGCCTTGCTGTCAAGGCGCCTGCAAATGTAAAAAGCATTTCTAATTCAATCAAATTTTTTGCTAGCTAAATTTTAGAAAGATTTAAATTAGTCATTTTCATTGACTGATTTAATGGCTTTTTATTCCACATTCTAAACCATCTTTACTATTTTGCGCACGTCTATTGTGGCAAAAACCAAAACTACACCAATGGTATTCCTTGAGTTTGAAAAACCATTAGAAAAGCTATACGAACAATTGGATAAGATCAATCAAATTGCTGAAGATGGTGATATTGATGTGTCTGATAAAGTGGCAGAGCTCGAACAAAAAATAGCAAAACGCAAAAAAGAAATATATTCTAACCTCACTGGCTGGCAAAAAGTACAGCTATCACGTCATCCAGAAAGACCATATACCTTACATTATATCGAAGGCATGTGTAAAAGCTTCATTGAATTACATGGAGATCGAGCATTTGGGGATGACACAGCTATAGTAGGTGGTATTGGAATTATAAATGATACGAGTGTAGTAATTATAGGTCATCAAAAAGGAGTAAATACAAAATTACGTCAATACCGAAACTTTGGTATGGCTAATCCTGAGGGCTATAGAAAGGCGCTCAGGCTGATGAAGTTAGCAGAACGGTTTAATATGCCGGTTGTTACCTTAATCGATACTCCTGGCGCATTTCCAGGACTTGAAGCAGAAGAAAGAGGTCAGGCGGAAGCCATTGCAAGAAATCTCTTTGAGATGGCTCAATTACGAGTCCCTATCCTTTGTTATGTAATTGGTGAAGGAGCCTCAGGTGGTGCTTTGGGAATAGGTTTAGGCGACCGTATATTTATGATGGAAAATACTTGGTATTCTGTCATTTCTCCAGAATCTTGTTCATCTATATTATGGAGAAGTTGGGATTATAAAGAACAGGCAGCTGAGTCTCTAAAACTAACTCCAGCTCATATGCTCGAGTTTGGATTGATAGATGAAATTATAAAAGAACCCGTAGGCGGTGCGCATAACGATAAAGACAAAATAATCAAAACACTAAAGTCCCACATTAAAAAGGAACTGAATAATCTTGCTAGTAAAAATATCGATACATTAATCGATGAGCGTATTGCTAAATATGCTAAAATGGGCGAATTCACCGTTGCTAAGTAAACCAAACTATGAGCAACATTAATTCTTTTATTGGTACAGGTGTAGCTTTAGTTACCCCCTTTTTAGAATCAGGAGCTATTGATTATATCAGCTTTGAAAAATTAATAGAACACGTAATACATGGAGGGGTCGACTACCTTGTCCCATTAGGATCTACTGGTGAAGCCTCCACAATATCTCCAGAAGAACAGCAACAAATACTGCATTTTGTAGTAAAAACTGTTGCTTCCAGAAAACCAATTGTTGCAGGTTGTTTCGGTGGAAATAATACAAAAGCGCTGCTCCAGAAAATCAAAGGGTTTGACTTAACTGGCATCGATGCACTATTATCTGCAAGTCCAGCATACAACAAGCCGAGCCAGGAAGGTATTTTTCAGCACTTTAAAATGATCAACGATCATTCTACAAGGCCTGTCATCATGTATAATGTTCCTGGAAGAACAAGCAGTAACGTCGAAGCTAAAACAAGTATCAGAATTGCTAATGAATGCAAGCAAATTTTTGCTATTAAGGAAGCATCAGGTAATTTAAATCAAATACGATCTATTATAGAAGGTGTGAGTGATGAGTTCTTAGTTATTTCTGGAGATGATCCCACAGCTTTAGAAACGGTCAGGATGGGAGGTAAAGGAGTTATTAGTGTTATTGGAAATGTGTATCCAAATAAGTTTACTAGTATCATTAGAAACGGCTTAAATGGGATGTTTGACCAAGCTGAGCTAGTAAATAAAAAACTAGATCCTATTCATGAATGGCTTTACATTGATGGTAATCCTACAGGAATCAAAGCTGCATTAAACATAGAAGGGATTTGTAATGAATTTGTAAGGCTACCTTTAGTTCCTATGCAAAAAGATAATCTAGATATGTTAGCTTCTAAGATGGTTTAATTCTAAAATAGAAATCGTGTGGTTTTTTTTATATTTATAAAAACAAAATCATGTTTAGAAGCCAAACTTTTCTTACAAGCAGCCTTTTGGTTTTTTTTCTTTCCTGTGCTGTTTCAATCAATGCTCAAGCCCTTAAAAACATTTCGACTAATGCGATTCAACTGTCGATTGGCAATAGTATGTTTATAGCTAATGATGAAGTGAAATCGAATAACGTTGGTGGAATATCTTTTGATCTAAGTTATCAAAAATCATTTTTAAAGCACTGGTTTGTAAAAGCAGAGTACAGTCATTTTAAAACAGAGGGAATAGCTAAAAACTTGCAATCTGCTTCCCAAGTAAAAGGGTCTGTTTTATCTGCATATGTAGGGATAAATTTGCAAAGACAATCATATTTTTATTCTTTAGCCCTCGGAACTGGCTTTTTGAGCTCAAAAACAAACCTCAATTTACTAGATTCAAATAATAACTTTTATAGCGGTATGGAACCGTTTGATGATTCCTTTGAAACTCAAGCAGCCATCAAAAAAGGAATAGTTAGAATTAAATGGTCTCACCTTATCTAAACTGTGGCCTTGCTGCTCTTGCTGACTCGAAAACTAAGTGAACTTCCCTGAATAGAGTTGACCATTATTAAATTAGATTATTTTGATAATT
>JAHDHQ010000033.1 GCA_020631235.1 Saprospiraceae bacterium
TATAATAGTTATGTGTGAGTTTTCTTTATCTCTTATCTTTAGATGCTAAAGTAAATTATTGTAATACATATTATTTAATCATATTTTAAATAAATAATATGCATAAAGTCTAGTATATAAGGATAAAGTATATTAGTAGTATTTTATATGTGTTAAATATTATATATGTAAGATCTGATGTAGTTGATTTCTATTGAATAAGGGAATGCGATCATTCAAGTACAGTTAGGTTTTGAGCATGCTCTTTTCCGTATTTGTGCTTTTCAAGAAGTAGCATCAAGAATGTATTAAAAATACTTATCGTATCCCTGTCTTTCATCGCATAAGTACCAAAGATTCACTCCTTCCATTTTTCATTGAAGGATCATTAAGTAGTCAATTATAAAATGATTCTGACTAGTTTAAAATAGATAGTAATACAGTCCAACTCTGAACTGGGTTAATGAATAGTTGATGAAACGATCTGTAGCTGCAAAGACTGTATGCTCCTCGGATTTTGAATTTTTAATGTATTGGTAAGATGAGAAAACTTCGAGCTTGTTCGTAATTTCACCAGCTAGCTGCATATCGTAACCAAAGCTCAACCTACCTGTTCCAATCGGATTATTTGAAGGATCTGCTAGTACATCTTTAATTGTAAACATTTGATTAAGATTGAAACCGAGCGGCAATCCCACTAGCAAGTATAGCTTTCTTTTTGAGATTGGGTTAAAAATATAGCCTAGAGATGGGGTAATTATTCCATTACTCAATTGTATATCCCAAGCCTTATTTTCCCAATGCCCTGTTTGATATGTAGCTTGAAGCTTACCAGTAAAATGTCTACTAAACCGCAAATCAACGATTAAGCCCATATTGTAAACTAAAGAATTGTCGAAACTAGACACTGGGTCAATCATTTGAAAGTTTCCAAGCCCAGCAGATGTGTAAATCCCAAATTTAATAACTTCTTTAAATTTGAATGATGTAACTTTTTTGTAATTGTCATCTATATGCTCATTGTATTTTGCCAAAGCATTTCCTAATCCAGGTAAATCATAGTATATTTTTTTTGGACCTACAACGTCAGTAAAATTGGGAAGGCGATCATTAAGATATCCTTTTATATTTGGAGTTTGTGGCTCTATAAATTCCCACTTGCCCTCATGGTATAAATAAAAATGTTTCGTACCCTTTCTACTTTTTGAGGTGGCCAATTTTATCTTTCTATTGAGTCTGAATCGTGCTAATTTGGATTCGTTTATATTGCTAACGTAAATACTTCTGACCCTTCCTTTTTGATAGTAATTGTCTACTTGGCTGGCAGTTAAGCTTTTTATTTTACCTTTTTCACGGTAAACAATCCTGTCCTCATTTGATTTAAATCTATTAATGGATTTAGTTGTAATTGAGTCACCTGATTGAGTAATTATAAATTGGATATTTTGTGTTTGCTTGCTTTGAGTAAAGACTTGTTTTGGATTTAGAGCAAGACAAGCTATGCAGATAAGTAACGGTCTTAGCATGGTCTTTAATGAATTAGTGGTAAATAGATGCCTTTAAACTAGCTATTTTTCTTAGGTATTTCTAATGCATGCACCCATATTTAGTTTAATTGGTACTCAGAAAAAAGCAATTCATTCGGAAGCTTTAAAGTTTCTGATTCATTAGTAAACATAGTACTCGCTATCCACCAACGATCCTCCATGTATACAAGTTGATAGCTATTTACGCCTCTTTGTTCGTATGTGCCAATGAGATTTTTACAATAAAAAGACTGAAAAACATTGGCTATGCCATTAAACTCGTTAATGGTAAGTCCTATTTTATATTCTTCAAAACCATCGCGAGCATAGAGGGGGCCGACATTTCTAATAAATTCTTCCAAATTCATGGATCTAGATCTTGATGTTCCATCCTTGAGTTGACGAATAGATATCTTTTGAGCCGTAGGCAGGAATAATTGCCGGTATTCCTCCCAATCCCGTTCTTCGCCTATATCTCCTGAGATTAATTCAAGCATCTTGTCTGTTATCCCTTCGATAGATTTTACAGCGATGGTGTCCTTTTGTCCGAATCCACTTAATTGGGTCATTAGGAATACTGTAAGAAAAACGAATTTTAAAAGTATGCTCATATTAATGACCTTGTTTTATTAGTTGTACAGTGAGTCTCTTTCCAGATAGTTCGTCTATGATGGACAAGAAATAAGCTCCATCTGGTAGTCCAGATAGTTCGATACGATTTCGCTTAACTAGTAAGTTGTGTTGGGCTACTAGTCTGGATTGACTTGAGTAAATTTCTACTGTCTTATATTGAGCATCTTCAATTTCTAAGATAATATGGTCTTGAAATGGGTTTGGAAAAATTCTGAATTCAATAGCTTGATCGTTTGTGTTGCTGGACATTTCTACTATACCATCGCAGTTTTCATCAATGTCATTATCTACAATTTCTTCAGCATCTGGATTAACGTCTGGATTTTCATCGTCACAATCTTCGTCTGAATTAAATCCATCTCCATCGTTATCGATGATGAGTGCTTCTCCATCGCAATCCTCGTCTATGTCATTATTTGGAATTTCCTCGGCATCGGGATTTATGTTGGGATCTGTGTCATCGCAATCCTCATTAGAGTTAAAACCATCACCATCATTGTCTACTAAGAGATCCACACCATCACAATTTTCGTCAATGCCATTATTTGGAATTTCGTCTGCATCAGGATTTATGTTGGGGTTATTATCATCACAGTCTTCATCGGAATTAAATCCATCACCATCTTCATCAATGATAAACAATTCTCCGTCGCAATCTTCGTCGATTTCATTATTAGGGATGTCTTCAGCATCTGGATTGATATTCGGGTCATTATCATCGCAATCTTCATCCGAGTTAAATCCATCGCCATCTTCATCGATGATTAATAATTCTCCATCACAATCCTCGTCTATGTCATTATTTGGAATTTCGTTTGCACCTGGAAATATATTAGCGTCAAGGTCATTGCAATCATCATCTGAGTTAAATCCGTCGTCATCTAAATCGATAAAAGCAGTATAATTAAAGATGGATTTGCATTCGTTTTCGTCTTTAACGTAGTAATTAAATTGGCCATTTTGTTCAATGTAGAACTCATTAGATGCTTGGTAATCCATATCATTAAGGCTAAAGCTTAATTGGCCGATACCTCCTGTGGCAGAGATAAATAATGAAGTGTCAGCTGCTATGGAAGATGATACTATTTGATCCGGTTCGTCAATTAAAATATCAGTTGGCGTCCCTGCCATTCCTTCAAAATCTTTTACATAGACTGTATATAAACCAGCTGATAAGTCAGTAAACATCGAGTCAGCTTGAAAAGAGATATTGTCTAAACTGTAGGTGTAGGGTTTGTTTCCTCCTGCGACATTGACAGAAATACTGGCATCTGAACCTCCATAGCAAGACACTTCTTCGACCATGTCTATAAATGTAAAAAGCTGATTTTCTTGGGATGTATTTATTCTTATCTCTGCAAGGCTATAACATTCTGCTCCATAGTTTGCTCGAGCGGTGATCAAAACATATTTCGCTGGAAAACCCATCAAATTGATGTGTTTTTGACCTTCATAAAATGCACTCGCATTTGCTCTGTCTAATGGATAAATGCCACGTTCCATCCAGGTTTCTCCATCCAGCGATAGATCAATATAAATCTCCTTCAATCCTTGCTCTAATTCATCAGGATGATTGTGATTCCAAAGTTGGATTTCACCTAAAGGATATTCGTCTGGTAGTTCGATCATTAGCCAGTGTGATTCACCTCTGATAGCATTCGGATTTTCTGAAGCATTGCAGGAGGTCCAGGAGTTTTCTTTGCCTGTGTTATGTCGATCTAAATGACATTGGCCAAAAAGAAAATGACCAAGAAATAAAAATGATACGCAAAGTATATAGTTAGCTTTTAACATAGTTTGATCGATTAAAGATTTAAAAATCCAAGAGGTAATTCCTGATTATTCCAATCATAGAAACTTCCAAGATTTGGAAAGACACTTGTCAATTCTGATTTGGGAACGCCGAACCAAATGGCTAACTCCGCAAAGTATTCATCAACAGAGACTTTAGGGACTAGCACACCGCCTCCAAGGTCCACATCTGAATCAAGAGCAAGGTCGGGGAAATCTCCAAACACTTGACCACCTTTTACAGGGCCGCCCATGACTATCGTGTGGCCTGACCAAGCATGATCCGTTCCATCTCCATTTGAGGTTAAGGTTCTGCCAAATTCTGAGATGGTAAAAGTGGTTACGCAATCCTGCTTATTGATTTCTTCCAATGCTGTGTAAAACTCGCTGAGTCCTTTACTTAGCGATTCTAGCATTTCTCCATGGACATCAAGCGCATAATCATGATTGTCAAAGCCAAAAAGCTCTACAAAAAATATTTGACGCTTCATTCCAAGATTTTCTTGGGCAGAGATTATGTTGGCTACCGTTCTAAGTTGGATGGATAAAGAATTGTCAGAAAACTCATTGGTCACTTTGATGGATTGGTCCATCGCCTCATTAAATTCTAGCGAGCTTTCTTTGGCTACTTTCACTACATCGATGTAAGCTTTTCTAAACTTGTCCTGATAGTCAGCTTCCACCATATTGTCAATCAATTGAGTACGCAATTCGCCAAACAAGTTTGGTGTTTCGTAGCCATCAATTTTTAAATTTCCATAGACTGGATCTACGCTGTACTCGGTGGTGCTTACTCCTCGCTGGAATATGTTGTTGCCAGCAAGCGAGATGTTCATAGAGATTTCTTGGTTCTCATTTTGATCCATAATCATGTCAGCAATTTTCCCTCCCCATCCTAAGGCTGACTGATCATTAGGGATAGAGGTCATCCATTGCTGTGTCTGATCCTCATGAGAGAATAAATCTATTGGAGCATTTACGATTCCGTCACGAATTTCAAATTTGTCTTTAATGGGTTCAATGAGTGTCCCGATATTGGAAATAAAGGATAATTTATTCTCCTGAAATAACTGTCTTACTTCAGCCATATTTGGGTGTACAGCTAGGTTAGCATGATTTAAAGAAAGTAATTCTTCTTTTTCAATGGCCATGTTAGTCCTACTGGCTGCATAGTCATTGTATCTTGAAGTGTCGTTAGGGATGAGCATATTGTAGCTGTCATTACCTCCGGACAGTAAAATGCAAACCATGGCTTTGTAATCATTGCCTCCAAATACAGCACTGTTGCTAATGGCAGCAGCGTTTAAAACCTTTAGATTAAACAGTGTGGAAAAGAGGGTAGTAGACGCCATAGCTCCACAACTCGCTTTTGCTATAAATTCTCTTCTTGAAATTCCCATAGTCGTTACTTTTGAATCGTGTAATAAGGTGAAATCATTATGGCGTAAATCGCCATTCTCACTTTGTTTTTATTTAAGTCTCCCCATAACTGCTCATTGCATGCGGTTCGAATTTCGTCTCGGTACCAATCCTCTATTTGTCCGTAAGAGAGCAGTATGTCAAGATCATTTAAAACTCGCTCGATGTCATCAGCTTTGGCTTCATAGTCGCTAGTATTCATACGCACCACCTCATCGCCATAGTCTAGCTCCCAAGAACGAATAAAGGTGTCCCAGATAGTTGCTGCATTAATCATATTAATATATCCAATGGCTGTTTTGGTATTGTGAATTTTAAATTCTGGAGCCACCAAGTAAGCTTGAGTTAATTCACCAGCCGGCTGAAAATCTGGCTCATAAAAGTTGAAAACAGAAGGTGCATTTAAGGCCATTTGTCCTGTCCATTCTAGATGACCAGCACTCGGGTCCCAGTATCTACCGAATGGACTTACTAGTTCAAAGGTTTTAGCCAGTTGTGCATATCTAGTGATAGGTTCTCTAAGTTTGCCATTATTTGGATCTTCCAGTGCTTCGCATGATCGTGCTTCTGAATCTAATAAGATGGCTTTAATTACCGCTTTTAGATCACCTCGAACGCCCTCGCCGTTATTGTTAAATGCAGAAGCTACTCTGGAAATATAGCCAGGTGTAGGATTCGATTTGACTAGTCGTTGAATTAGTTGTCTTGCCACAAAGGGTCCTACATTTGGATGGTTAAATAAATGCATAACAGCATCCTCCACATCTTTCATACCATCCTGACCTGCAGGAAGTGTTTTGCCTTCGATTAAGTGTTTAGTGCTCTGGTCGTGGTGCTCGTTGTACATTGCCATCGGTGTGTGCTTTTCTACACCCCAAAAGCCCAAGCCAAAGTGAAGATCAACATGCGGATAGAAGGGGTCTACGGCTCCTGGCCCTAATCCAGTAAATACCTTAGCTAACTCTCTAATATCTTCTATGTTATAGGTGGGTAGTGGAAACCCATCACTTGTCATTTTTACGGTTCCATCCTGATTTAACTGATGCAATCCAATCGTAAAGAGTTGCATGATTTCACGTGCATAGTTTTCATCGGCTCTCATCAAACTTTCTGGGTTTGATTTTTCATTATTTAAGTGCGATAAATAGTAACCCATAGCTGGATGAAGGGTGGCTTCGAGAAGTAAATCATAGTAATTCCCAAAGGCATTTCTATATAGCACATCGTAATAAGATGACATTGCTCTGGCATAATTATCAAGATCTGATTTTCCAGAAACAACCAGAATTTGGCTTAAGCAAAAAGCCATCCTGTGTCTCAACTGATCTTCTGAAGTGATCACATTTTGCCACCAAGCATAATTAAAGTGCTCTGACAATGGTCCGAAAATCATGTCTGGGTCAACTCCAGCATCAAGCCGCATTTGGTATATGGTAGACCAAATTTCTTCCGTGTGATCATCGTATAAGCTCAATGGTTTTGTAAATTCTTGGTCGATCCAAGATTCATAACCAATATTGATGACTTGATCTACGTCTTGCATCTTCATTCCAAATCCAGCTTGGGTTAAAAACCTTGCTGCGGCCATTTTTTCTGCATCAAGACCATCACCATTGACAACTTTGTCTGGTGTTGAGTCACCTTGGGAGCTACTGGCTGTGACTACAATATCTGTATTGTTTCCTGCGCCAAATGAAATAACTCCTTGCGCTATTCCTTGAAAGGAAAAGAAAATACACGAGAGAATTAGATTGAAAGTAGTTGCTTTCATGTTTATTAACTTGATTTGAATTAAACTTAATTAATTATGCATTGGAAATGATGCTCTATTATAGAATCTAGAGGAATCTTTATACTTTTTGTAGTTTATTTTATACTTATTTAGCACTTGCAAAACAGTACTTAGTATAGAGACTTTTGCATGAGATAAAGATAGATAATTTTATGAATAAGCCATACTTGATGTTGAGATTAATAGGCTTGAAATTTATGTTGAACAGCTTAGCAATTAGTTGGATCTATAAAACGAATCGCTTAGGGTATTTCCTTGGTTATCGATAAGAACTAAAAGTAATAGGCCGCCTGCTTGTACGGTTATTTGATTGTTTTGAATGTTGCCTGTTTGTAGTTCTTGGCCCATTGTGTTGTATATTTTGTAATGCTTATAAGTCTTGCCTCCATCTAAGTAGATGATTCCGGAGGTAGGGTTTGGGTAGATTTTGGTCTTTTCTACATGACTTGCACTAGTTGCTGAAGAAGTCTCAAATCTGAAATGGTCAAGCCATATTTTTGATTTGTTTTCGCAGCCATCTGTTGGCCCATCAAGAGCGCCAGCTTCAATCCAAAGTTTGATAGAGTCGATCCCTTCGCACTCAAGAAGAAATGATTTGCTGGTAAAGATTGGAATGGGGTCATATGTTTGATACATGACATTAGTGCAAGATGATCCATCTTTAAAAAACCAAGCATATAACTTAAAATAAATTTGATTTGGATCTTGGGTTCCGATGGCTTTTATGTCGAAGGTGAAAAATGGATTAGCTGGTAGAACATCATTGAGTTTGAAATTGCCTCTAAGATCGAGGGTGCAGCCGGGCCCTGAGAAATTGAGTGTATCACCTCGCATCAATAGGGAGGAAGATCCATGGGTTGATTGGCCACTTTGGTTTACTTTATATCCCAGATTATGATTGCTTCCATAAGACCAGTTCGATGGTAAGCTAACTGAATCAATCAGCTCCCAATCTTCAAAGCTACAGTTTGCAAAGCTGCATTCTTGACTGCTAAGGTTAGTGGTTAAGAGGCAAAAAGATGCAAAAAACAAAAACAGATGATAAGTTAATGGAGGCAAATCGTAAATATTTTGTTACACATATAAAATATATAAATGTTTTATATGTTTCATATGTAGTATATTGATTATAAATATTTAATAAATAGAAATAAAACATATATAAAAAAATAAAAATATGTATAGTGTCAATGTTAGTTTGTTTCTATTTGTACTAATTTAAAATAGACCTAATAATTTTATTTCGCAAGGCATGACAAGTATTGCTTGGTAGATTTTGAGTAATATGTCTGCATGGAACTTTATTTCAAAAGTATTTCGTTAGTATTATAGATGTTAAGAAATTCTTAATACTTTAGAAAGGTTCAACATTTAATCCAATCAACCTATGGTGACTACACTTACATATATCTCTCTTTTCGCAGGTGGAATCTTAGTATTGCTCTTGTTTTTGTCTATCCTTGGAGGTCTCGATTTGGATGTAGATGTGGGTGCTGATGTGGATACTGAAACCGGAGGAGGGCTCGGAGTTATTAAAGGAATATTGACCTTTTTATCAGTGGCAAGTTGGGTTATAAAAGTACTATTGGTAAACGAACAAAGTACCTGGTTAGCTGTCCTGATAGGTATCGTGGCTGGTGTGTTAGCTTTTATGTTGCTCAGCTATTTGTTGAAGTTGTTATTGCGCAACGAAGAAAATGTAAACTGGTCAATGGAAGATGCTTTGTATCAAAGTGGCGATGTGTATCTAAAAATCCCTAAAGGTGGAAGTGGGCTCGTAAACGTAAGTGTAAAGGGAGCAACCAGAGAGTTTAAAGCAAAAACTAGGGACAACATTGAAATAAAAACAGGAGCAAGAATAGTTGTAGTGGAAGTCGAAGGTGAATTTGTTTTTGTTGAATTAGAAAGTAACTGATCTTTTAACTAAATATAAATTATTATGGGTACTCAATTGCTATTGGTAGTGGGCTTTGTGCTGTTTCTCGCTATCTTATTACTATTATTTTTCATCAGTCGCTATAAGCGATGTCCATCCGATAAAATCCTGGTTGTCTATGGGAAGACTGGAGGTGAACAATCAGCCAAATGTTATGCCGGTGGTGCTACTTTTGTATGGCCTGTTATTCAAGATTATCGGTACCTCGATCTAACTCCAATAAGCATCGATGTAAACCTTCAGGATGCCTTGTCAAAGCAGAATATTCGAGTTTCAGTGCCTGCGCAGTTCACTGTGGGTGTAAGTAACAAGCCACATCTAATGATTGCTGCAGCTGAGCGGCTTTTGGGCCTTGAGCAGCCTGCTATTCGTTCTTTAGCCCATGATATAATAATGGGGCAAATGAGATTGGTAATCGCCAATATGGATATAGAAGAATTAAATACTGATCGAGATAAATTTGTCGATTCTGTTTATCAGAATGTCGGTAATGAGCTTCATAAAATCGGATTAGAATTAATAAATGTAAACGTGACGGATATTCAAGACGAATCAGGATATATACAAGCTCTAGGAAAGGAAGCTGCTGCAAAAGCCATAAACGATGCCAAGGTTAAAGTTTCCAATGAGGAGCGGACTGGAGCCATAGGGCAAGCTGAAGCGCAGCAAGAGCAAAGAATAAAAGTGGCTGATGCAAATAGTCGAGCAGAAATAGGAGAGGCAGAGGCCAATCAAATTCAACGAATACAAATTGCAAACGCCAATAGTTTAGCGGATATTGGGGAAGCTGAAGCTACCCAAAAGCAACGAATTCGAATTGCTGAAGCCAATTCTAAGGCAGAGATTGGAGAGGCTGATGCTAGGGCTATCGCAACGGAAGGTAAGAATACGGCTAGTGTTAAAATAGCTGCCTCCAACGCGGTTAGGGATATCGAAGTGGCGGAAGCCGAAAGGCGAGCGACGGCAGCAAGAAAAGTAGCCGCCGCAAAAGCCATGGAGGAGGCATACATTGCTGAGAAAGAATCAGAAGATGC
Source organism: Saprospiraceae bacterium (assembly GCA_020631235.1). Classification (GTDB taxonomy): domain Bacteria; phylum Bacteroidota; class Bacteroidia; order Chitinophagales; family Saprospiraceae; genus JAHDDO01. The sequence continues at coordinate 10,111 of JAHDHQ010000033.1, forward strand.
TAGAGCAAAAATGGAATTGGCTAAAAAGCAAGCGGATGAAGTAGTCGATGCTGATATAGAAAAACAAAAAGCAGTTATTGCTGCTCAAGCTGAAGCTGAAAGGCAAAGAGAAACGGCGAAGGGTGAAGCAGATGCGCTACTTGCTAAATATATGGCACAAGCAAAAGGACAAGAAGCTTTGTTGACTAAGCAAGCAGAAGGTTTCCAGAAATTAGTAGAAGCGGCTGGGGGAGATCCACAAAGTGCCATTGGTTATCTGATGATCGATAAATTAACGGAATTGGCCCAAATCCAAACATCGGCTATTAAGGAGTTGGATATAGAGAAAGTAGTAGTTTATGACAATGGAAGCGGTCAAGGTGTAGGGAATTTTGTCCAAGGGCTTTACGGAATGATGCCTCAATTAAATGACTTCTTGGAGCAATCGGGAATGAGTTTGCCAGCAGCATTGGTCCAGAAAAAAGACGAACCAGAATTAGAAGAAGTAGACGACTCAGAAGAATAGGCTAGTTGTCAGTAAAGAATAAAGCACAAGTCTGTAAATGCAGCTTGTGCTTTTGTTATTAAGGTCTTTGTTAAAGACCATCTTTATCTAAAGCAATACTCATACATGGTTTTAATCCTTGGTAAGCACATCGAAGTTTGCTCCGGCATCTTGACACAATTCAGCGTTGCCAATTGTTTTAAGGGTATAACAAACAGCAGTGGCGCCAGCTTGGATATTAACTGAAAAATCCGCTGGGATGATCACATTGTCACAAACAAGGGGTACTCTGCCTTTATCCCAGTTGTCAGCATCATGCCAGTTGTTAGATATGGATCCATTCCAAGTGATATAGCCAGGGTTAACACAATCCGATAAGTCATAGGTACAATCGGCTACCCAGCTTTGCCCATCAATATCCCAAGAAGGATCAGCAGCTATGCAAAGATGGCCGAGCACTGACACTGGAAGGTCTACAAGTTTTGGAGTTTCTGAATAATCATACACATATGTCGAATCGGCAGCCATCCATGTTGCATCTGTAATAATCCCATCATTATCATTGGTAGAAAAATCCTCTAGCACGGTAGCCTGCTCATCATCTAGTTTCCAATATCCAATAAGTGAATTATAATTTGGATGCTGAGCATCTACTTCATTGCAAGCATAATCGGAAATTGCCGAAGCGTCCAGGGCCATATCCCAAATTCGCACTTCAGCAATAGATCCGCCAAAATCATAGGCTTGATTAATATCAGTACCAAGGAAAAAACCTGAACCATTGTCTATGTCGCCAATAGAAGCAATAGAAGTTTCACCCACAAAGACACCTTCTTGATACATTTTCATCATACCATCTCTATCAAAGGTTACGGCAAGACTGTGCCATTCGTTATCTGCAATAGCGGCCCCAATATTTAAATCAGCTCGATTACTTCCATCGCCGATATTAACTTTCCACTCAGGTCCACTTGGATACTTAAAAGAGAATACAAATCCTTTATTATTTCCACTATCCCAATCTTTATTTCCAATGATGGCCACATCGGCAGCCATGGATGTTCTTACTCTGCACTCTACAGTAAAATCTCGATTTGGACCAAAATCATAATCAGGAATATGAGGAAACTCTACATAGTCGTTATCACCATCAAATGTTAGCTCAGTGGTATCCATTAAACAGTTTGTGATAGATAGTAGACTGCTATCTTTTATGATTACCGAAGTTTCAATGGAATCTCCAGCAATGATAAAAGGAATACGGCGTTCTTCTATCGTCTCACCTCCATGGCTAAAACCTATCCCGCCGTGATCAGAAGTAATGAAAACTGCCCAGTTTTCGTCAGGGTAGTTTGGTCGAGCTTTTAAACTATTTATAACTTCACCTATGAGTGAATCAGTAGTTTCTATAGCAGTGACATAATCAGGAGAGTCACTCGTAAATCCTGTGCTATGGCCCGCACCATCGCATTCGTCAAAGTGTAAGAAAAGCAAGTCTGGATCTTCGACATCTAGATAGTGTCTTGCTCTGGTCTCGACATCTATATCTGAGCCTACATTTTCTTTAGTATCAGCATAGCTTTGTACAATGTAGTCATTGATTGGATTCCAGTGGCAAATGGAAATCGTGTTAAGGTTTGGGTTGGCTTCTTCAATGTATTTAATGACGGTCGGATAATCATCGTAGTTGTTAGAAGAAAAGTCATTGCCAGTCACGCCATGTTTGTCAGACCTAACCCCACAAAGTATAGCTGACCATCCAGGGCCGCTAATGGTAATATCATCGTTAAGACAATCCGGGCTGTAGAGTCCATCGCTAATTAAATCATCCATAACCGGTGTGTGGCTAGATTCAAAGACATCCGAACGGATTCCATCTATTCCAATAACTAAGGCTTTTTGGCCGAATAAAGGAGCTATGCTTGTAAACCCAATAGCTATAAGCAAAGCAAGTCTCAATTTGGATTTAAATTTCATTCAACCGAAAGTACAAATTTCCACCCAAAAAAGTGGACCATTAGAAGGATAATGCCACCTTAATCTAAGCTGGTTAATGGCGGTTTAAATTGACTCTGATGTAGTATGCGCTTAAGCATTTTGGAACTTAAGCTAAACTGTTCTATTTTTATTTACATATTATAAAAATATATAATATGATTTTATTTATAAAGTTCATAATCGATCTCTTCCCAAACGAAAAAGCATCTAAAGCCTACAAAATCACTCGGATAGATTTCCTTCTTTTTCTCCAAAAGTAAGATGTCGTCAGCTGTTTGTGTATAGTCTCCACCTACCACGTAAAATTCTTCATCAATCATTTCGGACACATTGCCAAGGATATTGTAAAATGTATTTTTAGTTTTTCGACTTTTGGTTCAAACTGATTGGATAGGTATGATGTTTTTGTTTTGATGTTTTTTTGCGGCTGATAAGGAGTTTATTTTCCCAATTTCAACTTCTTTATTTTGAATCTTTTCTTTTAGTAGGTTCCACTCTTCTTCTGAAGGAATAAAATATCTAGGGTAGTGGCTGACTAAATGTTTATTTTCTTGGGCAATTTCACTCTGTAGATAGTTGTCAATGGTAAAATAATTTTCTCTATTTTGGCTTAATGTGTTGGCTTTCAGAATGTTGCGTTCGACAAGAAGATGTTCGAATACCACATTAGATCTCCAAGTGCAAAAATCTTTCGCTTGTTGCAAGCTAATGCCGATTACAGGATAGTCGTCATATAGTGCGTGATGATGGTATTGGGACTTATGTACAGGTATGCGGCCCTTCTTTGAGCCATTATCTGGGTCTAATTTAAACATATGGCCATCTTGGTCACTCATTACTGATTTGGCTTCCACAGACGCTTCACCCATTATTCTCTTAATGTAGTATGTGTATTCTTTCCAGTTTATATTACTTACTTCGGTTTGGTCGCAAAGCAAAGTGTCATTGATGGGGATGCAATTTGGAGGAAGTATTGTATTAAAGTCTTTTAGGTTTTTAGGTGTCTGTGCTGTTAGACAGTTCCCAAAAAATAAAAACAAGAAGATTTTTAAGGAAGTTAATGATTGCATGATTTGATTGTTTTTTATTTAATTAAACATTTAAAATAATTATATAAAATATAATTTTAATTTATAAGCAATTGACTTTAAATATTAAATACATTTATAAAATAAACATGTAAAATAAATATAATGTGTAATATACTTTTCTTTCGCATTTAAATTCTTTCATTTTTTTTTCTGCCAAACATTAAGTTAATCAAAATCTATTCCTTGCGCAACAAACATTATCTTAGTTGCTAAACAGTTATTTCTATCTTATGCAAACATGGCTATCCCTCTTCTTTACACTCTGTGTTTTACCTTTGTTTAGTCAAACAACAGTAGGTGTGCTCTCATCCACGGACGATGTTTTCGATGGGTATACCTTTTTCTCACCATTTTCAGGAACAAAAGCCTATTTAGTAGATAACTGTGGAAACTTAGTTAATGAGTGGGATCGAGGCACAAGGCCAGGTTTAGCCGCTTACTTTTTGGAAAGTGGTCACTTATTCAGAACTTATAAAGTGGATCCCGAAGGTCCTTTTACGTCTGCAAGCAATGCTGGAGGAATTGAGCTAGTAGATTGGGATAATAATGTGGTTTGGAAATATGAAATTAATACCTCAGAGCAGTTATCTCATCATGACGCGGTTATGATGCCTAATGGAAATGTACTCATTTTAACCTGGGAACTTACTTATCGAGACGAATTAATCGAATTAGGTCGGAATCCAGAAGAAATATCTTCACAAAACTTTATGTGGTCTGAGAAGATTCTTGAGTTAGAACCAGTGGGAGCAGATGATGCGAATATCGTGTGGGAATGGCATATTAACGATCATTACATACAGGATTTTGATGATACTAAGGAAGGCTTCGGAATTGTGGCTGATCATCCTGAATTGTTTGACATAAACTTGCCTGATTTAAATAGTAGTAATTCCAATGCGAGCCGTGATTGGAATCATTTTAATGCTATTGATTATAATGAAACACTTGACCAAATTTTGATTTCAGTCCGTAATTCAGATGAAGTATGGATTATTGATCATAGCACTACAACTGAAGAAGCAGCCAGTCATGAGGGAGGAATTTACGGTAAAGGTGGAGATATCTTGTATCGGTGGGGAAATGCATCCGCTTACAAAGGAGCTCCGATTGAATACCAGCTTTTATGGGGGCAGCATGGAGTACACTGGATACAGGAAGGATTAAATGATGAAGGGCAAATATTAATTTACAATAATGGTAATGGAAAACCTGGCGCTGATTTTTCACAAATTCAACTATTAAACCCACCTCAGGATTCACCAGGTTTTTATACTAGGATAGATGGCGTGACATACGGTCCAGCCACCTTAGAAACTATTTATGGTGACCAGGGCGGAGAAAACTTTTATAGCGCTTTTCTTTCCAATGCGCAGAGACTTCCTAATGGCAATACACTAATTAATGCAGGATCGCCGGGTTTAATCTTTGAAGTTACTCCTGATCGGGATGTAGCTTGGGAATATGAAATTCCTTTATTTGGAGATTTTCCTGCCACACAAGGTCAAAACATTAGCGATAATGCAAATTTCAGAGCTTATAAATATGGTCCTGATTATCCAGGTTTTGATGGTTTGGATTTGACACCTGGTTTGCCCATTGAGAATAATCCGAATGATTGCGAATTAGTTTCGAGCACCAAGGAGGAGCAAAATATCAAGGTTTATCTACAATATAACTCCAGTAATAATCGCCTTGAGGTTTTAGCTAATGTCTCTGATGTGGAGCAAGTGTTACTTTATGATTTAGGAGGAAGATTGTTGCATCAATTTACACCTGATAAGACCAATACGAGCTTTGAATTTGAGCCCAGTTTTGGTATTTATATCGGAACAATCATACTAAAGAATGGTAATCGGCAAACTATCAAATTATTAGCAAACTAAGTTGTAAACGAGCTACATAGCCCTCTTTTATTTTCGATGAAGCACTCCGAAATTTTCGTGCTGCTCCACATTGACTAAGTTAATATTGCAGCTTTGATCATCGCCAATCAGCAATGCAAAATCTTGTTGTGTTGCTTTACCATTTGCATAACTAGCTGGATTCCATTTCTCCATGCAGCTTAGTTGTTCTACAATCACAGAATCAATGGTTGAATTTTTAGTGGATGAAACCATCTTCACATCATACGGATCTCCCTCAGCTGAGATTGAAAAGGTAGCAATAGCTAATTGATGCTTTTCTTGTTGATACGCTAGGTCCTTAGCATTTAATATATCCTTTATTTTGTTGGCCAATGTCGTGTTTCCTTGCATGGGAGCTGCATCTATAGTAGGTATAAATGCAAACGAAAAATGTATTTTTTTAGCCTCATTTTCCTTTAATGAGTTGTTCGGTAGATAGTTAATGCTAATCTGTACTAATTCGTGTACGTCCGCTTGCTTAAGTAATTCTTTTTGCGCTGAATTTAGAAGGTTATTTTCACTAGTAACCCTTTTTTCTTTTCCATCAATAATGGCTATAGTGCTTACTGAGAAATATTCTTTTACCCATTCAGGCTTAAAGTGTTTGTTGATTTCTTCCAGTGATGTAATCTCCTTAATCTGATTTTTGCTGATGGAAAACGCTGGATCTACTTTCAAGATTTCGAAAGTCTCTTGGTAATCATTAGTAATAGTTTGTGATTTTATGTTGCTGGTGTTTAAGATGCAGAACATAAAGAAGCAAGGTATCCAAGTCTGTATAGCTAATCTAATCATGATTATTAAATTATATATAAATACTGAATGTATTTTCCTGAAGCCTAATTTTTATGTTTTGTTTAACGGATGTGTGTTTAAATATTTGTAGACTGATAAGGGTTTTAGCTAATAGACTTTTTTATAAGTTTTAGTCAAATGGAGATTTTTAACGGTAAGCTTTAACAGATTGTTTTCCAAAAGCTCTAATGCCACCATATCCATATTTTCGCTCGCTATATACCAGTAGAAAGTCCCTTCATCATAATACCAGTTATGCAAGAAATAGAAGCTTCTTTTAAATCTCCTTCATTTCAATTTTATTGATGAGAGGAAAGGCAGTTTACTTTAAAATAATGTTCATGAAATATAATCCCGAGCGTTTATTATACTTAATGATAGTAAGAAAATTTAAACCCTAAACTTTGTCTAACATACTCACACCAACCCAAAGCATAAATAAGTCAAACATAGGTACTTGTTTAAATAGGTAATATTTCGATTTGAACCCAGTCATCGGCGCAGCTAATAGATTTAAAAACCCATAAGTAAATGTAGGGCTTGAATTTTCATTGATACAGGATTGAGCACGTACATTCATTATTGTAGCAACACTACCAAAACCCCAAATAATAGGTCCCGAATCCACATCCATTTGCCCAGAACCATCCATATGCTCATATAAAAAATGTACACCTAAACGTTTTTTTCTAAACGCCTTTAGAAATAATTCATTCATCGCTAATACACTCGAATCTTGTTTTATCTCGGTTAAAAAATATAGACTCAAAGCCTGAGAAGAAGCTCTGATTTCTTTTTTCATTAAATCATGTGGAATTAATGTGAGACTAGATAACTCTAAATGTTGTCGCCAAGCAGGTAAAATATTTGCCTGCGCTGAGCTATCTAGTGAAGCTATACAAGCTAAATTGTCTGCAGGCCAATAACTATCTGAATAAGTTTCTAAAATTGTATCGCTTTCGAATGCTTCAATGATTTGTTGACTCAGGTGATTATGGATATCTGCAAATTTTTCTTGTTGACTCAGACCTTGACTGATCGAAGCTTTTAAGAACTTCTTTAGAACGAAATTAGTCCAGCCACTATAAAAAGCGCCATAACGAAGTGTTAGATGATCTGGAAAACTGCTTTTGGCTGCATTGGAGCATAACCTGTCCAAGCTTTGTAAAAGATAGGCTCGGTGACATTCTTTAAAGTTTTCTCGATCTTTTTCGCTTAGTTCTATGATGGATAGGGCAAGTAAAGCGTGGCTAAATACAAATCCTTCTGGATAACGACTTTGTAACTCCCTATCTAATCCTGTATGTATTTTTTCTGCTAAATAATTGACCTGTTTATAACAGTTTCGACTGAGTCTGTTTTCGGTAAATCCAATACTCAAAGCAAAAGAGCAATAGCAAAGAATAAATAAAAACGGATATTTTAGCCAATGTTTCACATTTTATGCTTCTTATAATGCCTTCTTAATTAGACATTAAAACGAAATTAGCTTTTGCTAAAGTATGGGATATCAGCCATAGATTGTGCATCAGTGGCTTTGAAAAAGGTTCCGATGACAACAGCTACGATTTTATGAAACGAATGCTCGTGAAATCACCGTTATTATTTACGTTTAAGACATAAATTCCATTTTTAAAAGAGCTAACATCCAGGGCCATTTGGCCACTCAATAAGCCTTTTTTTACAACTTTGCCTTCGAGGTTAAATATTTGATATTTCACCTCTTTAGCTGCTTTGTCCAGTATGACATTTAATTGCTGATCGACTGGATTAGGATAGATGCTGAGCTTATTATCTAGTTGATGGTCATTCACGTCGCTGATAATGGATGGACCTTCACAAGGAGTCTCTATTTTAACTATTAGAGGATGATGATCACTCCAGTTTGGATTTAATACATTATTGAGTAAATAAACTGAACCGTTTTTTGATTGCATTAAATCAATGGGGGTGGTTTGGGTATTGTCTATATAGTCAGTTTGGCATACAAGCGATGGTGACTCATCATAATACATCAGTGATGATCTTACCGTATTTTGCTCATCATCATTAGTGATAGCACTTAATAAAAGTGTGTTGTCCTCTAAAACTAATAGATTTTTAGGCTCACAAGACGCGCCTGATGGGCTAGATGTTAGAATTTCCATTTCACCGTCCAAACTAATTCGAGCCAATTGGCACATATTATTGGATGCATTGCCGTCATTATTAGCTGAAATAGCGGCATATAAATAATCTTCATCTTCGGCAAGGACTAAATCTGTAATAGATCCTGTCCCAAGATTCTTTTGCCAGATCGGATTGCCGTCATCTAATTGCCACTTGCAAATAAACATGTCCGAAGGGCTGAAAGGATCCTCGTTGATTGTAAATATGCTGGTATACAGGGAGTTGTCAGTTCCAATGATCATCGAACTAGGAATGTCCCAGTTGTCACCTTCAAAATTAATAGTGTGGTGATATTGAACATTTCCTTCGAAATTTACTCGAAGTAGAAACAATTCTATATCATAAATATCTGGATCCTCATTTATATCTGTATATCCGTTAATTATATAATCATTGTTTTCTAATAAAAAACATTCAGAAGGGAAACTTCGAGTTCCTGTTAAGAATGAGTGTTGTCCGAGTAAAAAGCCATTTTCGTCGAATTGGTTGATGCTTATTTGATCGACATTGGACCAAGATAAAAGCGAAAAACCTCCGTCTGGGTGAACGGCAATATCTATGGCTTGTTCGAAACTGGAATGGCTAAGTGTAAACTTCCAAACCACCTCACCTTCAGGGTTTATTTTGTAGTAAAGGATGTCGCCACCACTATTGTTAGACAGTAAATGCCCAGCAATTATTAAAGATCCATCTTGGAGTTCTCCTATACAAGAGCTGTAGGCGTCATGATCAAATGTATTCCAATAAGATTTAGCCCAAGACTGCGCGCTTAAACTCGAGGCAAATAGTAAAACTATGCATAATAAGTAAGCCTTTTTCATATCATTTCATTAGACTCTTAAAATAACTCCATTTTTTTGTGTGGTCCAATGCTGCTGCACTCCGAGACGACAGAACCGTATAAAAAAAAGCCCTGCCTATTCGAAGCAGGGCTCACCTATCTTTTATTGTTTAATAAATGAGGATTTGAATAGCTTGTTGGCTGTTGTTATTTTAATAGTATATAATCCATTTGGAAGTAAACGACAATCTAATTTCCCTCTAGCAGCATTTATCGATTCCTGCCACACTAGTTGACCATACGTGTTGTAAACCTGTAATGTCGACTTTTGATTTTCCAGTGTTGTTTCATAAGTAATGATATCTCTAGTTGGATTAGGAAAAATAGCAACATCTTGGATTGTAACATCTTCGGTGTTCTCAAGAATACTAAATTCGGAAAGAGCTATGTTATAGCCATTAATAATTTGATTGTCATCTAGGTTTTGCACAAAAACTATTAATTCGGCATTTGATAATTCCAGAATAGCGTCTGTTGGAAAATTGATGAGTATTTCAGCTGATCCTGTGGACAGATCAATAGGAGTTTCAAAATAACTTCGCTGAACAAAGTCTAAAACATCTAAAGTTTGCCACGATTCCTCGATGCCTGATTCGGTGGCAATGGCGACCAACTGCCAATTGGGGTTTTCAATCATTGAAGCTGAAGTAATATCCGCAGTTACCATTCCAAATTCGCCTGAAGGAGAGTAAATAGGATTATCAAAATTTATTGTAATGGGAGATCTTACATTTTGTAACTCTTCTACAACAGGACGATATTGATCGATAATACTGTTTTCTAAATCGCCGTCAGCAATTTTGAATTCTCCATCAAAAACCGTGGTGGGAAAACCTAAAATACCATACTTATCCATACGACTTGCTACTATGTCCGTTTCGTAATCATCACCTCTGTGATAAGTTATGGCACCTACATTAAAACCTTCTGCATATAGATCTTCGATGGCCAATGCTGCGCCAGGACAGAAGGCGCACCAAGTCCCAGAAAATTCTTCTAGAATCACCAATTGACGATCAGTAGTTTCAAAGACATTCATAAATGCAGTAATTGTATTATTGTCTAGTACATCATCTTCATTATTCGTAATGGACAATTCCACAATGTATTCACCTTCTATAGCTGTCCAAGGTCCAAAAGTCTCCTCAAGTATTTCGCCCACCGCCATATCATCATAATTGATGGAATAAGTCATCACATCAGACTGACTAGCAAAACGCTCTTTAATCACAAGCTCTACTAATCCGCTAGTTGGTGCCGAACTATTATTTTCAACAAAACTTACTAAGTCTACAACAGTACCTGGCTCGACCATCCTTGGCACATCTAATTTTGTGGCTCTTAGATCAGTTCCTGGCTGATTAGTTAGGCGGATATTATCTATCCGCATAAATGGGTTTTGATTAGCAGGACCCACTCGATTAAAAGCAAACTGGAATTGATCAGAACCAACATCAGCATTAGCAATGGTTTTAGTATAATTGCCTTGTATTAGTTCAGAGATTTCTATAATTTCTACATCTGTCCAACTGTTGCCACCGTCACTTGAAGTCTGGATTACCACTGAGTATCCGCTTGCGCCCGCTCCTTCAAAATAGAAATTATAGTCTAAGCTAACAGCATCGAATCCATTTGTATTAATGACTGGACTCACTGCTCTAACCATATCATTGGGGTTGCCGGCTCCCGTCCATACCCAAGACATTTCTCCTTCATTTTGTCCAATGAAATTGGAAGAAAACCATGTCCAGTATGAATTGTTGGCCGTGCTTTGTGTTGTCCATTCGTAAGTAAGCATGGAAGTGCTCTGGTCCTGAACAATATTAAAATTAAAATCCTCGTAGTAGAGATGATCAGCGTCGGTATAAAATACAACATTGGAAAAAGCTGCATTCCCCAATCCCGATGAATTTTCAGCTTGTAATTGATACCTTATAGATCCCTGTGTATCGAGAATATCTGTAAACGAGTTTTCATTTCCAGGAACAACAAATTGTTTCCCATCCGATCTAGTAATGGTATAAGATTCCACAATGCCATCAAAAAAGCTTCCGTTAGCACCTTCTGTAGGAGCATCCCAGGTTAAAGTTGCTTGATCATCAACTCTTTCTAGCTGGACGTTAGTTGATGCTGCTGGAAAGTCTAAGCCTATCCAAATCAAATCACTAAATACTTTGTGACCATCACCAAAACTATTTACTGGCACAATTTCAAATTTGTAGAAACCCGGATTGGGTACTTCATCAGTAAATGTTTGTTGCTCGTCAATATTAACATTATCAAATTCGAAAATGACTTCACCTGCTGAACGTACTGAGATAGTATTGAGCTCTTGAAGTGGATCTCCATCTGCTTCTAGTCCCGGGTTTTTCCAATTAAACAACACCTCATTGGTTCCTCCTGTGCCAGCTCCGATGATTACATCAGTGACAGCAACAGGGATGTTGGATTCGAAAGTGTCATCGTACAATTTTAAATTATCTAAATAAATGATCTGACTTCGCTCTCCTTTTAACTTGAAACATAAATTAGCCTGCTGAGTATAAGCACCAATATCTATGGAAAACACCTGGCTTTCTGTATTCGTAACAGACAATTCATAGATAGAACGAAAGGAATCGAAGTCACCGGGTGATTCTAAAATCCCAATGTGTAGATCAGGTACAGTTTCCGAATCAAAAGCTAGGTTAAAACCATAATAATCGATTTCCATCCGGGTATAAAGCGATAAATCGAAGCTAGGGCTAGCCAGCATAATAATTTCATCACCAGTGGATTGTTTAAACATACTTACGCTTCCGTCAAACCAATTGACAAAGTCAAAACCAGCCTCGGTAAAATCAGACCAATCAGATGGTAATCCTGAAGAGAAATCCTCTGTGTAGATCTGTCCTTGAGCAAGCGGACTAAACAATACAAGGAATAGGGCAAAATAAAAGAATCGTTTCATGTTGGTTTAGTTTTGTTGGTTTTAAGATAAGAAAAAACCTTGTTATTGCAATATTGCTTGAAACACAATCATATTATAAATTTATTTAATATGATTATTGCCAATGTTGCTTTTCTTTCAAAAAAATTAGACTTATTTTGTAAATATGAAATACGGAGTGAACAGCTGGTTGATTATTGTCTTTTCTTTAATTCTGTGCTTTGATGCACAAGGACAATCTTCAAAAGATAGCATTGGACTGAAGGAGGAGCCAATATTATACAAACCAGGATCGGTGAGTTTGAACGATCGTGCTGAATTTGGTTTTGTCACTAATCGGCAAGGTGACATATCTTATTTCGGTGTAGATATAAATGGGCGTGCCGAAATCCATTGTGTGGAATGGATTGAGAAAGATAGTTTCGAAACAAAGGTGCTGTTAACAGATAGCATATATAGTTTTAACGACCCTTTTTTGTCCAATGAAGAGGATCGACTTTACTTTATTTCTAATATGCCTTCATATGAAGGCGATACTACATTGGATCATGATATTTGGTTTGTTGAGGCTTTCGAAGATAATTGGTCTTCACCCATAAATGCTGGTCTCAACATTAATTCTGATGGGGAGGAATATTACATCTCATTTAGCCGCGATGGCAGCATGTATTTTGCATCGAATAAAGATGCCGATCCAGGTAGATCGAGGGACTTAGATATTTATAAATCATCATTAGTCAATGGGGTTTTTGAGATGCCAGAACGATTGCCTTCCTCAGTAAATACAGGCTATTATGAAGCAGATGTATTTGTTGATCCGGATGAGTCTTTTCTCATTTTTTGCAGCATAAGGAGAAGCGGTTTAGGTAGGGGAGACCTTTATGTGAGCTTTAGAGATGATGCTGGACAATGGATGGAAGCAAAGAATTTAGGAGCTCCTATAAATTCCGAACATCACGAATTGTGCCCTTTCGTTAGTCATGATGGTCAATATTTATATTACACAAGTAAGCAAGATATTTATTGGGTTGATATAGAAGAAGTGTTGAAAATTAAAGATTAGTATTATATTTTATACATAATAATAAAGTATATGTATAATATATTGATTTTATGATAAGTAATTATTTTTTTAGGATTATCATTATAAAAAGTTTAATGAAATTTATTGATATGTTAATAAATTGTAATACGTAAAATGCTGATAATTTGTTTTAAATACAAAATATTTATTTTTATATCAATAATTTTTAATATGATTAAATATTGCATAAATATTTAATACTTAAATTATTGTATATGGTGTAAATACACATATAATATATTTATATGTTTAAATTATTGTTAAACAAATTGTTATGATGAAAAACATATATTTTGCACTTTATTCACTTTGTTAATTGCATTTTTATGTGTACCGTGAATGAGCCTTATAAATTAATAAATTCACATAGTAATAATTTGTAATGTATTCTAATATGTCTATTTTCACACCATTAACATACTGAACGCTTGTTCAGCTTCGTTTGACACATATTAAATTTTACTAATGATTAGTTTATTCTTTTTCCTACAGAAGGAAGCCGAGGTCGAAAAAATGAGTATTGTAAAGTTGCTTTACAAAGATGGAAGCTTTGGTGATATCCTTGGTTTAGTGATTGTAACCATATTATTATTGTTATCATTTTTAGCCCTGTATTTATTTATCGAGCGTTGGTTATCCATTAAAAAAGCGGGAAGAATAGATAATCAATTTATAAATAACATAAGAGCAGCAGTAGCTTCTGGAAACATTGAGGGAGCTAAAGCCATTGCGAAAACGAATAATTCTCCGTACGCAAGAATGGTAGAAAAAGGTTTACAGCGTATAGGGAAACCATTAAGAGACATCGATGCTGCCATTGAAAATGTGGGTAATCTAGAAGTATTTAAACTGGAAAAAGGATTATCGTCATTGGCTAATATAGCGGGTGCTGCTCCGATGATTGGTTTCTTTGGAACAGTTACGGGGATGATCTTAGCCTTTTATAAGATGTCTTCTGAGCAAAATGTTACTCCTGATGTATTAGCTGGTGGTATTTACCAAGCTTTATTTACGACAGCAGGTGGCTTATTCATTGGTATTCTAGCCTTTGTGGGATATAATATTTTAGTAGCAAACGTGGATAAGGTAATATACCAGATGGAGCGTACAGCTACTGATTTTATGGATTTACTCCAAGAGCCGTCTAACTAAACATAGTTAACTTAAGATGAAGAAACGAAACAAAGTAAGTGCAGAATTTAGTATGTCATCATTGACAGACATCATCTTTTTGCTATTGATCTTTTTTATGCTTACTTCATCGATGGTGCAAATCAATGTGCCTTTAGCCAAATCTGATAGTAAAACAGTTGCACCTACAGATTTAGCTGTAATGATGACCAAAGATGGCAAAGTAACATTCAATGGTAAGAAATCAAGCATGGGTTCTTTAGAAAAGCAAATCTATAGAGAAGCCATCGGACAATCTAATAATGAGAATGCAACGGTGACGATTATAGCAGAGGTAGGGGTGCCTTGGGAAAAAGTAAACGCGGTCATGAAAATGGCCAGCAAATTGCAAATCAAAGCCATCATAGCTACTGAACCAAGAAAATAATATGGGACTTAAGAAACGAACAAAAGTAAATCCGGAGTTTAGTATGTCTTCATTAACAGACATTATTTTCCTGTTGTTGATTTTCTTTATGTTGACTTCTTCAATGGTAGTGCCTAACGCCTTAAATCTACGCCTACCTGGTAAATCTGCAAAGAACACTCCACCTCCCACAACAAAACCTAACATCATTAAAATTGATCGTTCTGGGACTTATACTTACAACGGAAGCACCACTAATTTATCAGGGATTTTTAAAGAAGTTAGGGCCTTGAAAAAGAGCGACCCTAAAGCTAGCATAATCATTGCCCCTAATGATAAAGCACCGAATGAAAAGGTAGTTGCTATCTTAGATGTTGCTTATCAGTTCCATCTAAATGCCATCATTACAGATCCTAAATGATAATAGCTTTCTGATAAGTACACAATCATTGTCTAGTCAACAAAATCCGTTCTAGTCGACCTCCTCTATTCATCAGCAATTCCATAGAATCTTTTTCTAATCTGAGCATCTTAACACGTTTTTCCTGAGCTCCTTTTTCTATTGTATGTAGATACTCTCCCATTAGCCAGTAGACGCCTTCTTCTTTTTCACTACCATAATCAATTGCATAGTTCCTTGTTTCAAAAGACATATCCATTGTTCCTTTTAGCGGTTCACCCGTTTGTTCTATTACCCAGTTTTTAAGCTTCCACTGGCCCGTCATTAAATGCGCATCAAAAGGACTTGTGTTGCAAGAAAAAAGGAACAAAGCACACAAACTAAACAAACAGTGCCACGAAAACAAAATCCTGCTGTTTTGAAGTTTTAATCTAGACATGATAATAGCTTTTAATTAGTTTTTCGATGGGGTAAACATATCATTCTAATGTATAATGTTTTTATGCCTTACTTATTGCATTTTGATAGTTGATAAAATAATATAAGACCAAATAATGTCCACGGAAACTTCTTTTTAAATATTGTGGGTAACCAACCTTTTGATAAACCACAACGATATACCATTATATGCAGCATTCAAAATTCCTTTTTGGTTGGGAAACTCTAAAAATGAGTTTGTTATTCTTATTGAGTAGTTTAACTTTTTCAGTTTCCAGCCAATCTTCTTCTTTGCAGTCCATAGATATGGCATATTTAGCTGGATCCATTCGACACCCAGGAGTAAAAATAGGTTTAACTTATTCTATAAAACATTGGGAAAAAGAAAAAACAAAACCTAAGTCTAAAGTCAAGACTAAGCAACTAGTTTTAAGCCCACAAATCGCATGGTACAATCACAAACAAAATCATAGTGCCTTACTCAGCAGTATAGAATTAGGATACGAAACAGGAAATAACAACAGGAACTTCAAACATACTTGGGCGCTAGGATTAGGCATGGTAAACCAGTTTAATAAAGGCATCACTTATACATTAGATGATGCCGGAAATTTTCAAGAAAATAAACGGGCTTCAAGAACTTATTTGACACCTAACCTTGCCTACGATTTCACACACCAATTAAACCAGGCATTAGATATCTATACGAGAGCAAGCCTTGGATTTAAATTAAACTATAATACTTTTTTTTCAATTTTGCATCTTTTGGAACTGGGCATTAAATACAAAATGAATGTACATGATCCATCTTAAAAAATCACTGCTTTTCTTCTTGTTCATTGGCTTTTTCACAGCTTGCAATAAAGCTCCTGAGATTAGTGAATCAATGGAAGAAACATTTTACATACGAAGTGGGGGTAGCGATATGCCTGTTTTTGTGAGAGGCAATGGTGCATCAAAGAAGTATATAGTTGTCCTTCATGGAGGACCAGGAGATACAAGCATAAGCTATATGGATGACATTAGTTCCCAAGTTTTAATGCAAGACTACGGAATGGTCTTTTGGGACCAAAGAAAACAAGGAAATAGTCATGGTCATTTAAAAAGTGAAGACATTGATTTAAATATCATCGTAGAAGATCTTCATCTGTTAATCCGTACAATGAGACATCGTTACGGGCAAGATATAGACCTGTTTCTCATGGGCCATAGTTGGGGTGGTGCCGTAGGTACTGCTTATTTGCAAACAGAAGGCTATCAAGATCAGATAAGTGGTTTTATACAGATTAGTGGAGGCTATGACATTCCAAAACTTAATGTTGAATTAGTAGAAATGATCCGGTTTTATGGGGCCATAGAAATTGCTGAAAATAGAAATGTGGATGTTTGGCAAGAAATGATCGATTATGCAAATGATTTAGATCTTGAAAATATCAGTTTGGAACAAGTGCTCGAATTAAATGCCTATGCTGGAAGTGTGCGCAGACTTAACTTACTGGAAGATTTTTATAAAATCCCTTCTTCCTCAGGAGTCGAAGAAGGCAATGACAACATTAATAGTAGTATTTCTGAGACTATGAATGCCTTATCTATTTTTATTCAAGAAGATCTACTTAATGTACTGATTAATGTATCACTATCTGATCGTTTAGAAATTATTAAAATTCCTTGCTTACTTGTTTGGGGAAAATATGATTTTAAAGTACCACCTAACTTGGGTCAATTTGCCTATAACAATATCGGGTCCTTAGAAAAAAAGCTGGCCATCTATGAGCATGCCGGTCATAACAGCATGGTATGGGATCCTGATCGTTTTGTCGAAGATGTCAAGGAGTTTATTGGAAATTAAAACAAACTAAAAACGTAATAAATAACCGGCGTTAAAATTCAAGTTTCCAAATAAATCCGCACTTACACCAAAGACAAGCCGATAAACTTCGACAAAAATTCCAGAACTAAAAGAAGGAAGAATATTTGAGCGCAAAGACTGGAATTCGTTGTAACTCCGGCTGATTACGGCACCACCAAGCACATTAACATATAATCTTATATTCCCGTGGGTCTTCTATGAAATAGTGCCTACCACCAAGAAATGCAAAGCCATATTGAGTGTGCTCTGTCTCACCAGGTGTCGAAGAAAATAAAACAACATGGCTAAAAGAAACCTGACCCTCGACATAAGTTTTACCAAGAAACCTTTGAGAAGCATTCAAGCCTAATGAAATACCAGCACCCTCTTCAAAGGACTTAGCATACCCGACTAGGCCTGCTAATCGTATAGCGTCTGTTTGCGCCTGAGAATAACTGTGAAAACACATTAAATAAAATACTAATATGATTATTTTCATAATTGAAAATATTTGTTTGTGTAAAAAAAAACCAGCACTAAGTATCTCTCAGCGCTGGTCTTTGTATGTTTAAACTTACTATTTATCGCTTAATAAATGGCTTAGCCATCAGCTTCCCATTAATGGATAATTGGAAAGAGTAGGCGCCTGCTGGCATATCATCGATAAATACTTTGTGGTATCTTTCACCCGATACACCCTGATCATTGGCTACTTGTTTCATTAGTTGCCCATGTACATTGTATATGGCTAATTTAACGTCAGAGGATTCGTCTAATCGATACATAATATTTACCAAGTGATCTGCTGGGTTCGGATAACTTACCACTCTAAATGTTTCTAAATATTCGTCCTGAGTATTAGAAACCATAGAGCCGAGTACTAGAATATCATCAAAGCCAATCACGTTGTCATCAGAAGAATTGTGATGAAAGGCAACAAATATTTTTTGACCAGCAAATTCGGCTAAGCTCACACTATGTGGTTCCAATCGGCCCCTGTACAAGGTGCTATCTCCCTCGTTAAACAATTCTCTGTATTCTTCTATACTCCATCCATCGCCATGGATATACCCACCAGAAAACTCAAAACTATCAAGCTCTACCGTTTGACCATCACCTGGAAAAGATACCATCTCAGCTGCTCTAAATACAGCAGTGTTGCTCGTTGCATCTTCAGGATTGCTCGCATCAACAAGAATTTTAACAGCATAACCATCCATGTATCTCGGACCTTGTAAGCTGGCAGACTTCCAATGCAACGTAGCCTGATCATCACCGATCTGTATGGCCGGAGTTATAAGCCAGTTGGAACTAGAAGGATCTAAATTCATAAGCCAACTTTGCGCAGCAGCAATAAAGTTAGAATCTACTGTAACGGTATCAGCCGCAGCTTGGGAAAAATCCAAAGAATTATAAAACTCACTTATTTCTCCATTCGCATCTTCTATTAAATCTTCATTCCAGTTGATCCATAAATCTTCGACACCAGAATCTGGGAAGAAAAACACTTCACTAGAAGTTAAAGGATCTAAATCCATAGTTTGAAAATCATTCCAGACTAAAGTGTCATTTTGAGCCCTTAGACAAAGGCTAAAAAAACTAATAAAAAGAACAAGAGTAAAAACTTTTTTCATATGGTTAATATATTTAATGTGTTATGCAATGACATTCAATAACGTCATTGTTTGAGTACTATAATAATACGCACAACAAATAAATATTAATAACCAAAAACTATAAATCTAGTGTTTAGTGTCAGATGCTTACTAAATCATTTAAGATTGTAGCACAAAAAAAGGCTGCCCGAGGGTCACCGGACAGCCTATATAGTCATAAGTTATTTTCTATTTAAAAGGAAAGCAAAGCAACTCCAAAAGTCAATTGATTAAACGCCGGATCTAAATCATCATTAAACATTGGATCTATTGAATATTGAGCAAAAAACTCTAATGGACCAAAACCTAATCGTCCGACTAATCCATAGTTAAATTGTCTTAGATTAAAATCATCCTTTACTTTTTCAGTACCCAGATCATTGCTCTTTAATTTCTGACTCGAACCTAATTTCATAGCGCCAAAGGCTCCTGCAGACATAGTGAACTTAGATCCTAAAGGATTAATGGTTAGCATCACAGGCACCTCTAAATAAGTAGCTCTCAGTTTATTTACATCATAATCCACATCATCAAAATCAAGCTCTACAGTAGGACTATTGGTTACTAATCTAAAATCATTCTGAAATTTATATCTTCTCCAGTTGATCGACGAGCCATAATCCAAAGCTACTGGAGATGAACCAAATCTCAACCTATGTCTGAACAAATGTAAATTCAGACTGAATGATCCTCCATATTTGAGAGAAAACTGATTTAATTCTTGCGGAAGATTTAAACTACCATTGTGCGTATAAGTAGAAATTCCGTAATCTAATAACAGTACTCTGAAGCGATCTTCGTCATCTTTTGCACAATAGTCCTCATCACCATCTTCTTCATCTGCATCGTCTACTTCTCCGATATTTACACGTACACCGTCTTCATCGATGATAACACGCTTTCTGGATAACTCTTCTTCTACCTCTTCGAGATCTTCTGACGCGTCTTCTAGTTCTTCTGCTGCATCATCCAGTTCTTCCTCTGCATCTTTTATTGCTTCCTTAATCTCTTTGATAACTTCTTTGGCTTCCTCTATAAATTCTTTATTAGATTCAGAGCTAGACTCAGAAGTAGACTCAGAAGTTGATTCGCTTACTTGACCAAAAGCACTCGTACCCATAGCTGTAAATAGGGCCATTAATAGGATTAATATTGTATTTTTCATAGTGTGTCTTTTTAATTGTTGTTGTTTAAATATTGTTTTAAATAAGATGGCACTAAAGCCACCGTCGTGTTAGCAAAGGCCAACTTGCCAACGTATTTTTCAATAGATCTATCATTTATTAATGCAATCCCTCTTCGATTCATATCCTCCATCGAAATAGGAGAAAGTTGCGGGACATTATAATTCGTTCTTTGAGGAAGTGTTAATTGACGCCCAGGTAATTTGTACACTTCTTGAATTTGCTCTACCTTGATTTCTTCGATATTAATAGCTGCATATTCCTTTCTTATTTGATTAAGATGATCAGTATTTTTGTGGTCCAATGTTGTTTCTTTTTCTAACAACACTTCTTCTATTTTAGAAACAGGACTGTGCGCAAAAACAGCGACTTTTTCTGTTTGAGGTTCAATGTCGTTGACCATTTTATGGACCATTTTTTCATAAGTATCTTTATGTACTCTTTTTTGGTCTCTTTTCGATTCGGTTTGTGCAAGGTTCATTTTTTCTTCGATGATCGCTGGTTCCTCTTTAGCTAACTCTTTTGGGATTTTTACTTCAATTTTCTCTTGATTTTGCTCTATTTCGACCGGCACTACATCAGCTACTTCAGGCATAAGACTTGCATTTTGCTTATTAAAGATTAGGAGCCAGCCTGCAGTAATTAACACAAGGAATGATGCAGCCACTAAATACCATTTTGTGCGATTAATAGAAACTACTTTTACATTTGGAACGTCTTTACGTAATGCGTTTTTGCCTGCATATTCAGCTAGCTTAGGAACTTCTAATTCCATAATCTGGAATTCCGCTAATTCATCTTTAATAGCTGGATGCTCAGTCAAAAACTGCTCAAACCGGCTTAAAGTGTCACTATCTAAATTCCCTTCTATCCAGTCAAGGATATAAGCTTCGTAGTTTGATATGTTAATTTCTTTCATCATAATTTAGCGTTCATTAAGCTTGAGATAATTCTAAGGCCTTTAAAGCTTCTTGCATTTCTTTTCGGGCTCTAAAAAGATATACTTTGACCTTACTTAAGCTCATATCCATTGTTTCAGCAATTTCATCGTAAGCATATCCTTCGTAGTCTTTGAGCAATATGAGCGATTTATATTCTGCTCGCAAAGAGTTAAAAGCTTGATTTAATAAATCCTCCGCTTCGAATCCTTTACTTTCATAAGAAGTCCCACTCATAAAATGCTGTTCGTGCTCTCTTCTTGTTTTCGCTTTTCTATATTGATCGATTACACAATTATGGGCAATCTTAAATAACAAAGACTTTACTCTGTCAAAATCAACTTTCTCAATTCTCAACCATACCTTTTCAAAAGTCTGCTGAACAATATCATCCGCATCCATTTCATTTCTCACCATCTTCAGTGCATACCGGTAAAGTATGTCTGAGTATAGTTTAACTGTTTGATTGTAGTCTGAGATAGTCAACGTTCTTGTTTTGATTAATATTCAATGCTATTACGGGGCAGTACACCTAAAAGTTACAAACAATGGAATATTTTTTTAAATATTTTTTTCCAAGATGGCTAAAATTAATAAATAGCCTGATCGTTAATATATAACATATTACATAAAATATTAATATATTTGCAGTATGTCCACGTATCTAAGCGAAATACAAAACGATAAAGAAAAAAGAGAAGGGCTTATATGGAGTATTTTGATCCATATTGCGATCTTATTATTGTTTTTTATTCCCTTGGCTAAGGAAATGCAAGAGACGGAAACTTTTGCTGGTATTTTGGTAAATTTTGGAGAAGATGTAGGCGATCCAGCTATCGAAATCAATGAAGAAATGGTTATGGCTACAAAAGCGGTAACTAAGCAGTCTGCACCTGAGGAAAGCAAACAGCCATCTTCAAAGCCCAATATTATCGAAAGTAAAACTAGCCTGACGCAATCTGAAATGATTACAGCCAGTCAAAAAAACAAAGAAAAAACGCTAAAATCAAACGAAAAAGTAAAAGCTACTAAACCCGAAGAAAGCCAGCCTGATCCACAGGAGCAAGAAGCCGCTAAGCTTCAAGCTGCAAAATCTAAATTTGGAAACTTGTTCGGACAAAATAGAAATGGGGATAGCCAAGCGGAAGAAGATGGTGACCCGTTTGGAGTGCCTGGAAATGAAAGTCTACAAAAAGAAGCTAAAGGCAATGCATCATCCGGAGAAGGATTAAATGGTAGAGGCATTATATTTAGACCGACCATTCAAGATAACTCACAAAAGAAAGGAAAAGTTATGGTCGAACTTTGTGTTGATAAAACAGGTAAAGTCACCTCAGCTAATTTCACGCAGAAAGGTTCTACCACCACAGATAATCACCTCATCCAATTGGCAATAGACGGTGCAAAAAAATATAAATTTAGTCCCAGTGAAAGTCATAAACAATGTGGAACGATAACCATTGATTTTGTTTCTAGGACTTAAACCTTCATAAATCGTTCATATTTTACCTTTCCTGCATTGGTCTCATAAATAATAAAGTACACTCCATGAGTCCATCCTGATACATCCAAACCTTTATAAAAGTCTTGAAGATTATATTCACCCATAAAGACACCTTGCGTATCAAATATCTTGATGCTGGAAAGGATTTCTTCTTCATCATTCCATTGCATATGTACGACATCAGCAGTTGGATTGGGGTAGACATTGGCCAAAACAAAATCCTTGTCCTCTGTAGATACTACCGGATCCAACTGGCTTTCAAACATAGATCTACCATAACTAGCCGCTAATAATTTCCGACTTGGAGGATGGAGACTTAAATCAGTGATAGCTACATTAGGCATATCTTCCGCTAATAAGTCCCAAGTGTCGTCTTCTAAGGCAAATACACCGATATCAGTAGCTGCATATACAGTGCCCTCGATGTCTGGATCTAAGACTAAGTCGTTAACGGGAACGGTGATCAAATTGTAATTGATGTTTTCCCAACTTTGCCCTAAATCTCTAGATCGATAAATATTACCATCACCACTTCCATATCTATAACCAGATAGACTTACGTAAATCGTTTGGTCATCGAATGGATCAGTAGCCACACTTGTTACCCAAGCAAGCGGTAAACTGTCTGATATTTTAGTCCAAGATCCTCCATCGTCGGTACTCAACCAAACGTTCCCGTCATCTGTCCCCACCATTAATAATCCAGGCTGAATTGGTGATTCTGAAATGGAGCTAATGGTTCCATAAACTAAATTGCCATTATCTTCTCCATTGGACAAATCATCACTAATGGCTTGCCAACTGTTAGCAGAACTTACTGACTTATATAGCCGCTGAGTACCAAAATATAAATGTGATGAATTGTGGGGAGACAAAATGTAAGGGGTGTTCCAGTTATAACGATCAGCATTGGATAAACCATTATCTGCTGCATTAAAATTAAAACCTCCATCCGTAGATTTGGCAATGTTGCCATATTGATACTCGGCATAAATGGTTGTGGGATTATCAGGGTCGACCTTAACTACAAATCCATCGCCAAAATAAATGAGTGACCAGTTTTGAGGCCCAAAGAATGTGCGCAAGGTGCCATTATCCTGTGTTCCACCGTATACCTTGGATGGATCGGTATAATCATATTCGCAGGTGTAAAATTGGATGGTAGGGATGTCACTCATCAGATTGTAGTTTTCCCCGCCGTCGAAAGAAATATAAGCGCCACCATCATTTCCATTAAGGACAAGATCGGAATCCATTGGATGTATAAAATAGGCGTGTTGGTCCACATGTACTCCCTCAAAAGTATCAAACCAGCTATCCCCACCATTGGTACTTTTAGATGGTTCGAAACCGACGTAATATACCGTCTGATCATCATTAGGGTCTATGCTTATTTTCCCGAACCACCACATAAAGGAAGCGGAATTTAAATTATTCAAACTTTTGGCTTGCCAGCTGTCACCTCCATCCTCGGTACGGAAAATGCCTTCTTGATTTCCAAATCGATCTGCATAATTTAACATGAGTACATCTGGATTCGAGGCAGAGATGGCGATGCCGATGCGCCCTTTACTATTTGGAGAAGTCGGCAATCCATTCGTTAATTCTGTCCAGTTAATGCCACCATCTACTGATTTGTACACACCACAATGTTCCCCTCCGTAATCTCGATATTGAGGCCTTCTAACTCGTTGCCACATACATGCATATATAATGTCCGGATCATCAGGATGCATAGCCAAGTCGATGGCGCCAGTCATTTCGTTTATATATAAAACCTGCTCCCAAGAAATACCTCCATCCATCGTTTTGTAAACACCTCTTTCTTGATTGTTGCCAAAGAGGCTACCCATGGCTGCAACATAAACAATATCTGGATTTTCTGGATGCACGGACACTTTTCCTATAGAACCGACCTGCTCCAGACCAAGATGTAACCAACTATTACCTGCATCGGTACTCTTGTAAATACCTACTCCATCATAAGCTAATGATCCTCCACCAGCATTGGCTTCTCCAGTTCCTGCGTACAGAATATTTGGATTACTTCTAGCTATATCTAAATCACCCATACTAAGGGTCATTGCGTCATCAAAGATAGCTTCCCAAGAACCTCCTTGATCATAGGATTTGAAGATACCTCCTGAGGCCGAAACTAAATATATTGTGTTTAAATCATCTGTGGGCATTTCCAAGTCTACAATTCTGCCTTGAATATTAGTAGGTCCAAGATTGACCCATGGCTGAGATCTTTGTTGACCATTATTTTTTAATTTCTCTCTAAATAATAAGGCTTCCATATACTTTTGATGATCTATTTCACCGGTAGGAAAGGCTCGTTGATCATAGAGATGAGTATTTGCTTCTTTTTGTCCAATGTTGTCCATCTTAGATGCACAGGATAAGCATAAAAATGTCATCAAAATGACGAGGAATTTATAAATAATCTGATTCATATTTAGGCTTGAAAATTGCTGTTGTTATTTAAGATAAAGCAAATTAAAGGATACTTATTAATATGCTCAATGGATTATGTATTTATTAATAAAAGACATAAATTTTAAAGTCTATAATTGGATTTCTTTTTGATATGAAGCAAGTTTTAGTCATATTTTTATTGTTGCAGTGTTTGGGCAGTGTAGCACAAAAGAAAGAAATAGTTTTTGATCATTTGACCATCAAGGATGGTTTAGCGCATAATTCAGTTTTGTCAATGGTCCAAGATCGCTATGGTTATTTATGGATTGGTACACAAAACGGGCTTAATAAATATGACGGAGTAGACTTTAGTCTATTTAAAACACAAAATGCAAATCCCAATTCCAGTTTATTTAAAGGCAAACAAATCGTTTCACTCTTTGAAGATAGTATTGGAAACTTATGGGTTGGTACCGCAAATCATGGCTTGAATATCAAATGGAATGGAACGGATTACTTTGAAAATATCACATTGGACAGCTTAATAAATGAGCAATCAACTGTCGAAATAACTTCCATCAATGAAGATCATAAAGGTCATATCTGGATATGTACTTCTGGTCATGGTGTCATAAGATATCACATAGAAACAAAGCAGACCACTCATTTAACAAATGCAAACAGTGGACTCAGTAATGATTACACCTTCGATATGAAAATGGTGTTGGATAAAGTATATATTGCCACAGCAGGAAAGGGATTAAATGTTCTAGAAGGAGATACTTTTAAGCAGAGATATACTGAAATCCCCAATACACCATCCATGGATGGTTTTCGTAAAAAGCTCTTACTCGATAATCAAACTTTATATGTTGCTTCTGAAGGATCAGGTTTGTATTCCATACACTTGAAAACTGAGGATATCCAGCATTATTCTAGTGATACCAAAGGGGCTAGGCTTTCATCGCACCTTGTCAGGGATGTTATAAAAGATCAGCATGGAAGTATCCTGATTGCAACTGATGGTGGAGGCTTAAATGTTCTTGATCCGAAAACAAACACGGTTTATCATTATGATAATTCCAGGTATATCGACTATTCACTAAATAGCAATGCACTACTATGTCTCTTAAAAGATAAGAATGAATCGATATGGATAGGAACATTTAATGGCGGTGTTAATCTAATACAAGCCAAAGGCAATAGGATCAAGTATATTAAAGCTGCCATGGATCAGCACTCCACAGTCGATCATTCTTCGGTCTTAGCTCTATTAGAAACGGAAATGGGACTTTTAATGGGAACTGATGGTGGTGGTTTAAATAAGTTGGACACAAAGAGTTATCCAACTACTTTCCAAAGTTATAAACTGGCAACCAATGCTTCCATGGGCTTATATGGGAATGTGGTAAAAACCCTGTTTAATGATGCGCAAAATAATTTGTGGATTGGGACATTTGGTGCAGGACTCGCAAGATATAACTATCAAGAAAAGCAATTACAGCAATTTGTATATGATCCCAATTATAGCTTAGGGATAGGAGGGAATAACATTTGGGGCATTGCTCAAAGAAGAAACCATGACATTTGGATTGCAACCATGGGTGAAGGTCTCAGTGTTTTGCCCTATGGACAAACTATCTTTAGTAAATTTAAACATGAGGCTAGTCAGCCAAATTCCTTAATTGATGATAGGGTTTCATGTATATTGGTTGATAAAAAAGACCAAGTTTGGATTGGAACTAATAATTCAGGTTTGGACAAATGGGATGAGAAAATAAATGGTTTTATCCATTTTCAGTTTGATCCCAATAAGCCAGAATCTATAAGTTCTAATGAAATTACCTGTTTATTTGAAGATAGTAAAGGCTTTGTATGGATCGGAACTGGAGGAGGAGGACTTAACAAATGCATCAGTGAAGGCAAATTTGAAAGAATTACTGAAGAAAATGGGCTGTACTCTAATGATGTCTTGGGTATCATAGAAGATAATGACGGATTTTTATGGTTGTCTAATTATTCCGGCATAACTAGATACAACACTCAATCAAAAAAGAGTAAGCACTTTCCAATAAACAAAAGTGCCTATGGTACGCAATTTAATCCAATGTCTATCACCAAAAATGAAGAAGGTGTCCTTTTCTTTGGTGGAATTAATGGGGCATACAGCATTGATCCTCAGGATGTCAAAAACGATTCAGTCAGTTCAAACCTCCTTTTTACCTCATTTTCCATTTTCAATAAAGAGGCCAAGCAAGGAGATGTTTATAAAGGAAAAATAGCATTGGACAAACCTATTGAAGAAGAAGATCATATTTTCTTAGATTATACGCAAAATTCATTTTCCATTGCATTTGCTTCAGTAAATCCATCGCAGGATAACACACAAGAGTACGAATACCAACTCGAAGGTTTCGATAAAGATTGGCTGCCTATTTCGACCAATAAAGGGAAAGTCAATTATACTAATTTAGATGCTGGTCAGTACTCTTTTCTTGTGAAAAATAGCATTGAGCAAAAACAAATATCGATTACGATAGCGGCACCTTTTTGGAGAAAGACCTGGTTTAAAATCGCTATGGGATGGCTGTTTTTAATTACTGTAGTGATGCTTTATGCATATAGTATGCAGATTACAGAAGAGAGGCATAAAAAGCAGATAAGCGAAGCAGAGAGTAAAATTTTACAACTAGAAAACAAAAATCTACAGGTAGAACTGGAATCGCAAAACTCAAAATTATTGTTCTCAACAGCGCAAATGGCTCATAAAAATGAGATTCTATCTGCTATGAAAAAAGAGCTGAAGAGTAAACAAAAAGACTCAGGCATTAATCTAAGTTCCATAGTTAGGGGCTTAGATCGTGAATTACAAAGCGAAGATTATTGGAAAGAGTTTAATGTTTATTTTAATCAGGTTGATGGTGATTTTGTCAATAAAATAAAATCCAAACACGCATCATTAACAAAAAACGATATTCGACTATCAGCTTTAATTAGAATTGGATTGAGCACTAATGAAATCGCTTCTATTTTAAACATTTCTATCCGGGGCGTAGAAAAAGGGAAGTACCGATTGAAAAAACGAATTGGTTTAGAAGCTACCGAAAACTTATTAGACTACATTGTGGGTTTTAATGAATAACATTTATTAACAAGTCGTATATATTATTTTCTGGTAAAAAATAGAAATTAGTCTTTAAAAATTAGCGAAGACCTGATTTTTATCGGGCTTTCAGACTGCCTATGCATTTTTTTTATTATATGTATAAATGCTTGAATAATAGCAACTGTCGTAGGTTTGTCGTAGTACATATTTATTTTTTTTGTTTTGTTCTGGTATCTTTATGTTTAATTGAAAGCATTAAAGACTTAAACAAAATCTTTTTGCTTTTAATGTGATTATTAATTAGGCGAAATAAAATTTAAGTTTTTTAAATAACCAATACTCTCATGAAATTCAATCTCAATTGGCTAGCTCGTGCTACGAGCTTAGTTTGCTTGTTGTTACTTTTTGGAACTACAAAAGAAAATCTCAAC
The DNA here is from genome assembly GCA_020631235.1 of Saprospiraceae bacterium. Taxonomy (GTDB): domain Bacteria; phylum Bacteroidota; class Bacteroidia; order Chitinophagales; family Saprospiraceae; genus JAHDDO01. Next base: position 38,869 of record JAHDHQ010000033.1, read on the forward strand.
GCTCAATGCGTCATAGAGGATTTTGTTACGACGATCGATGGTGCTGCTCCAGCAGCTGTGTGTCAAGGTGATCAAATAGAACTATGCTTAGAAACCAATACATTGCCTCCGTCAGGAAACATTGCCTGGGAGGTATCAGATGATGGTGGTGCTAGTTTCACTAATATTTCGAATGCACCGATTGCATTAACCTTTGACCCTGCGGACCCATACGTAAGTTTTATGAACGTATTCGAATTGCCGGCAAATGGAGGTGCTTATCAATTTGGTGTGCCAGGTTGGGCGCCAGCTGACCTTACTGCTACAGTGGCAGGTGATGAGCTTTGCTTACAAGCTGCTCCGATGCCAGATCCAAATTGCTACTGGTATCAAGGTCCATGTGCTCCAGACCCAGGGGCACCAGGAGTAGCTGGTAACAAGTGGATGGAAGCTAGTTATTATCAAGAAGATTTATCTGGAATGTTTGCGACTAAAACGATGAGTTTTACAGTGGAAGTGACTTCAAACAGTTTAAGCTGTGGTCATACATCAAGGATATATATAAGAGAATGGGCTCCAGGTTTCCCATTTCCTCCGATTGCAGAAAGTTTTACTGAGTTGACGGGACCTGGTAAGTTTACCGTGACTTTACCAATCGGTGCAACAGGTGGACCTATTCAATGGGGATTTCAAACAACTGGACCTAATGTTTGGCCAACTGACGTAGATGGATGTGGGTCAATAAAAATTGCAGGATGTGAGCCTGATTTGTGTGCCACGTTTGATGTTCCGGAAGACGATTGTGGAACTGTAGACGAGTATCAATTCAGAGCAGTGATTACACCTTATCAGTGTATGCCTGGTTGTGTAGCTCCAAATGAAGATGGTATATCTGAGCCAATGGTTGCACCGCTATCATGTCCTATGGAGAATTTCATGACCACTGTAAACTGGGAAGAAGGGCCTATCGGAGTTTGTGCTGGCGATATGATTGAACTGTGTTTTGAAGGCGAAGATTTACCAGGTGGCGGTGATGTAATTTGGGAAGTTTCTGAAGGTGGCGGTGATTTTACGCCGATAGCGACTTTGCCTATTTCATTAACCTTAGATCCAGCAGCAACCTGGATTAGTTTTATGAATGTTTTTGATTTGCCTGCCAATGGTGGCGCTTACCAATTTGGAGTACCAGGTTGGGCGCCAGCTGATTTAACGGCTAACTTAGTAGGCGATGAATTATGTATACAGGCGGCACCAATGCCGGATCCAAATTGCTATTGGTATCAAGGTCCATGTGGTCCTCCGACAGATCCAGGAGGACCTGGAGTGCCAGGTAATAAAATAATGGAAGCCAGTTTTTATCAAGAAGATATAAGTGGACAGTATGCTAACACGACCATGAACTTTACCGTTGAGATTACGGATAACGACATGAGTTGTGGGCATACAACTAATCTATATATCACAGAATGGGCACCAGGATTTCCATTTCCTCCAATTGCTCAAGCACTAACACCAATCACTGGACCTGGTATATATACTGTAAGTTTGCCAATTGGCGCAACAGGTGGACCGGTACAATGGGGTTTCCAAACTACTGGACCGAATGTTTGGCCGACAGATGTAGCAGGATGTGGTTCTATTAAAGCGGTTCCAGTTGCAGATTTCTGTACGACTTTTGAAATACCTGCCGGCACAACTGAAGGAGTATATATATTCCAAGCAGTGGTTGATCCTTTTAATGAAGCAGGTTGTTCTTCAGATGACCCAGAGAGTATTGACGGAATTACTGATCCGATCTTTGTAGTGGTTAATCAGGGTATTACGATGAATTGTAATGACCATATTAATGTGTCAGTCGATTCTATGTGTCAATTAGGCATAAACGCGAGTATGGTTTTAGAAGGTGAACCAACAGAATATTTTGGCCTTGATGCTGATCAATTTGTGGATGCCTTTTACATAGTAGATTTACATTATAATGGTGAGCTAATTGACCAGTCAAATTTAAAACCTTATTTAGGGAAAACACTTGAGTATTCTGTTTCAGATGCTTGTAGCGGAACCAGCTGTTGGGGAACAGTGTTAATCGAAGATAAGATGGCACCTGTTGTCACCTGTGAGGACA
>JAHDHQ010000034.1 GCA_020631235.1 Saprospiraceae bacterium
GCTCTACCAACTGAGCTAAGGCACCTACTTTTTTACTTTAAGTTGGTTTCCTGAGACTAAATGTCTCTCATAAAGCAACGCAAATTTAGTTCCATTTATCAAACAAGCAAACATTATCCTTGTATTTTTATGAGAATGGTTAAAATGTTTAAAACATATTCCCAAACAATGGAGCATTCTAGCTTTGGAAAAATTAGTGTTTTGGCCAATGATCAGCGATTAATAGCCATAAATCTGGGAGCAGGCAATCAAGATTTATTTTCTAATGATATAAGTCAATTAGCGATAGATCAATTGGACGAATATTTTAAAGGAGAACGGAAAATTTTTGATTTACCCATAGAGTTGTCCCACCATGGTGCTTTTAACCAATCAGTTTGGGAACAATTGTTAAGCATTCCATATGGGTCAACGATCAGTTATAAATCATTAGCTAACAAAATAGGAAAACCAAAAGCTTCTAGGGCAGTAGGATTAGCTAATGGAAAAAATCCATTGCCTATAGTGGTTCCCTGTCATCGTGTTATTGGAAGTAACGGACGATTAACGGGCTATGCTTTAGGTTTAGACATGAAGCAAAAGCTTTTGCAAATAGAAGGTGCGATAAAGCAGCAATCTTTATTTAATTAAAGTATTCTACAAATTGCTTGGTATAAAATGAAACAACAAGCTTAATTTTGGGACATGAATAATTGTTTTTTGTTGAATTTTGTTTTCGTTGTCTGTCTATTCGTGTCTGCTTGCGGAGGTGAAGAAGCATATTTTCCTAAACCTAGGTTATACCCTAAAGTAAATTATCCTGCAAAGTCGTATGTGCCTTTTGATGAAAACTATTGTTCGTTTAGTTTTGAAAGACCAGTATATTCTTCAGTGGAACAAGACAAGTATTTTTTTGAAGGGAAGCCTTTAGATCCCTGTTGGTTTGATTTAAGCATGGATACCTTAAATAGTGTAGTTCATTTTAGTTATTTACCAATCAAGGATAATAATCACTTTGACGACTTAATCAAAGATGCTTTTAGACTTGTTAATGAACATAACAAAAAAGCAGAATACCGACAAGATCAAAAAATTGCGAATGATAGAGGAATTGGAGGAATGCTGTTTGAGGTGGATGGTCCAGTAGCTACGCCTTTACAATTCTTTTTAACAGATTCTACAAAGCACTTTTTGAGAGGTAGTTTATATTTTAATGCCAAGGTTAATCCTGATTCCATAGCCCCTGTTTACCAATTTATCAAAGAGGACATTTATCACATATTATCCACTTTCGAATGGAACAAATAAAAAAGTAGAAAGAACAAAACATTCTTTCTACTTTATATTTTGTATCTATTTAGTAGTTTCTAGACTTCAGCAGCAGTTTCTTCAGCCACTTCTTCAGCGTTAGAAGTATCAACATCTGGATTATAGATATCCATTAACTTTTGTTCGATCTCTTCTGATAACTCAGGGTTATCTAAAATAAACTGCTTAGCAGAATCTCGTCCTTGAGCTATTTTGGTACCATTGTAGCTATACCAAGATCCACTCTTCTTAATAATTTCATTTTCTACTCCTAAATCGATGATTTCGCCAGATTTAGAAATTCCTTCTCCAAACATGATATCAAATAGAGCGACGCGGAAAGGTGGTGCTAGTTTATTTTTCACCACTTTTACTTTCGTGTGATTTCCTATAACATTCCCTTCTTTGTCTTTGATAGCACTTCCCGAACGTCTAATGTCTAGACGCATAGAAGCATAAAACTTTAATGCGTTTCCTCCAGTGGTTGTTTCTGGATTTCCAAACATGACACCAATTTTTTCTCTTAACTGATTAATGAATATGCAGCAACAATTGGTTTTACCTATGGCAGAAGTTAACTTTCTCATAGCTTGAGACATTAATCTAGCTTGGAGTCCCATTTTCGAATCACCCATCTCACCTTCGATTTCACTTCTCGGTACTAAGGCAGCAACAGAATCTATAACGATTATATCAATGGCACCTGAACGAATTAAATGTTCGGTAATTTCAAGTGCTTGTTCGCCATTATCAGGCTGAGAAATCAATAAGTTTTCGGTATCTACACCTAATGCTTCAGCATAAGTTTTATCAAAAGCATGTTCTGCATCAATAAATGCAGCAATACCTCCATTCTTTTGACATTCAGCAATGGCGTGAATGGTCAAGGTTGTTTTTCCTGAAGATTCTGGCCCATAAATTTCTACTACTCGACCTTTAGGCAAGCCACCAACACCTAATGCTATATCTAAGCTGAGTGAACCAGTTGAGATAGTATCAGCTTTTATGATTTGCTTATCTCCAAGCTTCATAATAGCGCCTTTTCCATACGCTTTTTCGAGTTTATCCATTGCTAAGCCCAGGGCTTTCATTTTGGCTTCTCGTTCTTTATTTACTGCCATATTAAGATGTTTTTATATTAGAACAAATGTAATGTATAAAGTAGTGACTACAAAAAAAATAAACCGGATCACTAACAAAAGTGAGCCGGTTTACTCTAATTTATTAAATAAATTGCTAATTCTTAGAAAGCTGAATTCATTTCTCTAGTTCTGCTGTAAGAAAGTATGTTTTCCATACTTGCCTTATTTGGCAGAAACTTCACATTTGGAAGTTTTAGAAAAGATTTTTTAAGTCTTTTAAACTCGTCAGCTAATGAATAATCATGCGCTAAAGCATCTTCTACTTCTAAGGTTTCAAAGATGTCTGTTTCGCGGTAAAGATATTTAATAAGTAAATTTAAAGTGTAGCGTTTCTCCATGCAGTAAGATTAGGATGATTTAATAATATAATAACTGAATTAGCTTTTAAATTATTGTCTATTTAACTCTATACCAGTATTGTGTTCTTCCTAACCAAGAAAATCCTAGGTATCCACGGACATACAATTTGTCTGGTCCATCTAATTCAAGATTACAGCTGTATGTTTTTCCTGTGCCAGGATCAAGGATTTCTCCATTGGTATATCCGTTACCTTCTTTCTCCATATCATAGAGGATTGTTAGACCTGTTATTGGTTTACCTTTAAGGTCTCCTTCACAGGGTGTACAATGAGTAGCCGATGCACCTTCTAAAAGTTTAATCACTTTGCCGTAGAGCTTTCCATTCTCTTCATAAATTTCTACGTGTGATTTTTCTACATTCTCCTCATCATCTATTGTTTTCCAAACTCCGAAAACACTTTGTGCTTGAATGGATGTTAGCAGAAAACTAAACATTAAAAGTGTAAAATATTTTTTCATAGTATTGATTTTAATTAACTAAATATAGGCACACAATAATTGGGTACCGAAAGATTAAACGCTTTATTCAGTTTTTCAAATATGTCTGTTCCCGATTTATTTACGATTTTTCTACCATCGATCATGGTTATAGGAGTTAGTTCGCCCATGGTTCCGCTGCAAAAAACCTGATCAGCTGTATATAACTCGGTTAAGGAAAGATTTTTTTCTGTCGCAAAAATGCCTTCCTCAATCGCTAATTGCATAACCATTCCTCTTGTAATCCCATGCAAACAAGCATCAGCAAAAGGGGTAAATAAAGCCTCACCTTTTACCATAAAGATATTTGTGCCATTTAGTTCGGCAGCGAAACCATCTTTATCTAACATTAAAGCTGCATCTGCCCCAGCAACATTTGATTGTATTTTAGCCAATATGTTATTAATAAGATTGTTGTGATGGATTTTTGAATCTAAAAAAAGAGGCGAGTTTCTTCGGATGCTAGATGTAATAATGTTTATTCCATGATCATTGTCGTAGACAGGGGCTTTATATTCAGGCAGTATGATTAAACAAGAACCAGACTGGTTCAGTCTTGGGTCCATTCCAGAGGTGATTTTTTCTCCTCTTGTTAAGGTTAATCTGATATGTACTCCATCCGTCATTTGGTTAGCTTCCAAGGTTTGTTTTAAAGCCTCTATAATGGTTTCGTTGGAAGGAATATCGACAAATGCCATGGCATGTGCAGAGTCCTGAAGTCTCGATAAATGACGGTCTAAGAGGTAAATTCCTTCAGGGTAGAGACGAAGCCCTTCCCATACGGCATCACCACCTTGGACGACACTGTCAAACACAGAAACTTTAGCATCATCTCTGGGCACGATTTGGTTTTTTACATAGACCTTTAGGTCTTTATTTCTTTCATCAAATGTTTGTAACATATTAAATTTTTAAAGCTTGTTCATTCATACTACTATAATGAGGTAATACTTGTTTATATATCTCATTAAGATTTTTATCTAGTTCAATGTCGTTCTTATTTTTTACTTTAAATCCAGTACTATTATGTACATTTTTGTACCAATACTTTGCCCAAACACCATCTATTTTTCTCGGACCTTTTTTCCAAGTCAACATTGATGCATCAAAAGGAAGATGGATTGTTTTACATAAAGCTTTGAGATAGGCAAGAGGGTTTTGCAACAAATCATCTGAATTTACGATGACATAGGGCTTTTTATGATCTTTTAAATATTGGCAAATGCTATGTTGTTCGATAATGCCTATGTCTTTAGCTTCAAAACGAGGCATCACTTTCTGAAAGGAGTGTATTACACTTTTTGGGTCTCTTATCAGTACTATGTTAGTAAGTGGTAGCAAAAAATCGAGTGGCATTTCGATCACATGATGGGCCATGTTTTTTATAAACCAATGTTGGGAGTCGTCCAAAAGTCTTAGGTCTTCAAGTAGTTTGCTTTTGTCTTTAGACTGGGAGGCAATGACTTCTTTTTCTCCTGGATGATCGAGCTTTTTATCGGATAAATAATGAGCATAGAAGGGTTCGTCTATGCCGGTGCAATCGCTACGATTATCGAATGCATACATCATGGCTGTAGAGATGTTTCGTGGACCAGATATTAAATGAATTTTAAACATTTTTCAAGATGTTTTCTGGATGCCAGAATAGCTCATTAAAATGAACAACTTTATTATCCACTACTTTTATGCCTTCAGCTTCTAACCTTTCTTTCATCAGGGTTGGAGAAGGGAATGCATTACGTCCAGACAACTCACCTTTGCGGTTTAGGACTCTGTGAGCTGGAACCTTTATTTCAGATAATGAACATTTATTCAGTGCCCATCCTACCATACGAGCAGAACCCAATGCTAAGAAATCAGCAATAGCTCCGTAGTTTGTCACTCGTCCTTCAGGTATCATGCAAGTAACATCAAAAACCTTTTGAAAGTAGTCTTTATGCTCCAAGGTATTATTTTAGAGGTGTAATTTACAGTTAAGAATATTTATGACTAAGTTTTTTGCAAAAAATATACATCACCTTACCGATGCTCGATATTTCTCAGCGATGGGCGTCGAATGGATGAGTTTTTTAATTGGGCAAGATGGTATCTCAGAACATGCCTTTCATGGTATTGTAGAGTGGATAGAAGGCCCTAAAATTGGTGTAGAAGGAGATGTAGAACTAGCCTCTTTATCCGATTATACGGTCATAAGAGCCCGAGATTATATCGAGCCTTCAGACACTAATATTTTACAAATAGGTCTAGACATGTGGTCTCAAGCTCCTTATGAACTGGAAGCCAAAGCCATTCTTTTAAGTGTTAATAGTCTTGAAGAAATAAGAGAACACAGTTCTTTTTTAGAGAATCAAAACATTCCCTATTTTTTAGACACCCATTTTAGCAATGATCAGCTCATAAATATTACAAAAGAGATTTCGAATGTGGGCATAGCTATTTCAGGATCCAATGAAGAAAAGTTAGGCTTTAAAGATTTTGATGACATAGATCAGTTATTTGAAGCTCTAGGGTATGATTAGAAAAAGGCATTTTAAAACATAACTTTCTAGCATTATGAAATTTGTCATTTTTGATATTGATGGAACATTGGCCAATACAAAAAAGGTAGAAGATAAATGTTTTATGCAAGCATTTGAGCAAACTTTTGGGCTCGACATATATCATCAAAAATGGGAAAACATAAAGCACGTAACAGACTGGGGTATAACCGAAGAAATAATACTGAGGGAAAAGCAAAGAGTTCCTACCAAAGAAGAGTATGGAAAAATGCTTGCTAACTTTATTGATTTATTAGAAAAGGAAAAACAAAAGGACCCAAAGCAGTTTAGTGAAATTCCAGGTGCTAGAAATTTTTTCTATAAACTACAAGAAAACAAAAACATACATCTAGGAATAGCTACCGGATCATGGGAAAAATCGGCTAGGCTAAAGCTAGCGGCGATAAATATTAAAGTAGATGATATTTGTTTTTCTAATAGCGATTATGATAAATCGAGGGAAGTCATTACCAAAGAAGTCATACACCAGCTGAGCCAAAGATCTCAAAGAGCCCCGGATGAAATCATTTATTTCGGAGATGGAGAATGGGATTATAAAACCTGTAAAAACTTAGGCGTTTCGTTCATCGGAATCGATCATGAAGATGATGGGAAATTATCAGCATTAGGAGCAAGGTTTGTGTTTCAAAATTATTTGGACCCAAAACCGATTATACAAGCGCTCCATCTTTAGGTGCTATTTACAATGGACTTCACATTTGTAATAAATACGCTTTTAAGTCTTCATAACTTACCATTTTAGTGGCCTTTTTTTCTTTATCCATGAGCATTAGAATATTAGAAGGAATAGAGACTTTTTCGTGTATTGAATCCTCTACAATAGTTAAAAATTTCGCAGGATGAGCTGTTTCTAAAAACACGCAATGATCTTCAGGATACTTGTTCAGATGTGCTTTACAGCCTAAATAACCTACAGCACCATGTGGATCAGCCACATAGTTATATTGTTTATACATTTCTAACATTGCACTTCTTGTTTCATCATCAGAAAAGCTATACGACGAGAGATTTTCTTTTAAGCGTCCAAAATCGTTTTTGTACATTTCCTGGATGCGAATAAAGTTACTAGGATTGCCAACATCCATTGCATTGCTGATGGTTTGTATACTTGGTTTTGGCTGATAGAGTTGAGTCAATAAATATTTGGTTACTACATTGTTTTTGTTGTTTGATGCAACAAAACGACGAATGGGCAAACCCAATTGCTGTGCCATCATTCCAGCACAGATGTTTCCAAAATTTCCACTTGGAACGGAAAATACAATGTCCGAGAATTTTTTGTTTATCTGCTTATAAGCAAACATGAAATAAAACATCTGAGGTAACCAACGGGCAACATTGATTGAATTAGCAGAGCTTAATTGCATTTGGTTTTGAAGTTCTGGATCTAAAAAAGCAGTTTTGACCATAGCTTGACAATCATCGAAGGTGCCTTTAACTTCTAAGGCGCTGATATTTTGTCCTAGAGTAGTCAGTTGTTTTTCTTGAATATCACTTACTTTTCCGCTCGGATATAGTATGACTACTTTCACTCCGCTAAGCCCAATAAACCCACTAGCTACTGCTGCACCTGTGTCTCCAGATGTAGCCACCAGCACAGTAACTTCCTTATTATGATCTTGATTAAAATAAGCTAAGCAGCGTGCCATAAAACGAGCACCTACATCTTTAAATGCCAAAGTAGGCCCATGAAATAGCTCTAAAGTCGAAATATGATCATCTAGAGCTATCACAGGAAAATCAAAAGAAAGCGTCTCTTCAATGATGGATCGTAAAGTATTTTCAGGAATATCAGAACCTACAAATTGCTTTATGGCTTCAAAAGCTATTTCTGTATTTGAAAAATGTTCGATTTGATCAAAAAAAGTCTTCTTTAAAGGGCTAATATTTTCTGGGAAGTAAAGACCTCTATCTGGTGCTAAAGCCTGGACAACTGCCTGCTTGAAAGATACATTAGGAGCTTGTTTATTTAAACTGTAATAATTCATTTTCTTAGTTATGTGTGCGATTAAATACATTGATTTAATGTCTGCAGACACAGATAAAAAATCAAATGCAGGCAAAAGAGGGTTTATGACCCATTTATTCTAAAGTATTTTAATTCCTTGCGAATTTATTTTTGATACATGAAGATCGAAGTCTATTCCTTTTTTTGAATATACATTGTTTATGGCCTGGCGAACAAGATTCGCTGTTTCGAGTCCTTTGGACAAAGAGAAAACGGAGGGTCCAGAACCAGAAATGCAAGTACCTAAAGCTCCTGCATCTAAAGCATTGGTTTTAATTTCATCATAGTATGGGATTAAGGCACTTCTATGTGGCTCTACAATCACATCATGCAGTGATTTTTGCATCAATGAATAATCGCTTGTATGTAAACTATGAATTAGACTTCCAACATTAGCCCATTGTGTGATGGCGTCTTTTAGTTTTATATGATCGGGTAATACAGCTCTAGATTCTGACGTTTTAATTTCTATTTGAGGATGAATGATAGTAGCAAATAGATTGTCAGGAGTTGGAATTTGTAAGATCTCTAAAGGATTTAAACTTTTTACCAAAGTAAAACCTCCAAACAAAGCGGCAGCTACATTATCCGCTACATCGCACCCATTGGCTAAAGCCTCACCTTTTATGGCAAACTCGGTAAGTTGTGTAGTGTTTAGTGGGTTACCTAAAAGCTTATTTATCGCAAAAACACTGCCAGCGGCACTGGCGGCACTACTTCCTATTCCACTACCAGGCTTGATGTTTTTGTAGATTTCGATTTCGAATCCGCAGTCTGGTTTAAGGGCTTCATACATGGCTAAAGCCGAAACTCCAGCAACATTTAATTCCGTTTCAAGGGGTAAATCAAAGTTTTCTATTTTGGTGATAAAGATGCCTTTGTTGGTTGTTTTTCTAATAACCATTTCATCACCTACAGTATCTAAACAAAAACCCAACACATCAAAACCACAAGCCACATTGGCCACGGTCGCAGGAGCAAATATTTTTATTACATCCATAGGAAGTTTTTGATTTTATCTATTCGCTTATTTGTTCGACTAAGGCTATATTATTTCCACAAGTATCATTAAAAACGGCAAACTTGGCTTCTCCTGCAGTGGTAGGTTTTACACTAAAGTTTACCCCTAAATGAGTTAAGCGATCGTATTCTTCTTCTAGGTTTACAACATCAAATTGTGTGTAAGGAATATTAGCTTCCATCAAAGCATCTTGATAAACCCGAGTGGGTTCGAAATGATTAGGTGCTGGTTCTAAAAGCAACTCGGGTCCATTAGCTTGCTCCTTAGAAATTACTGTTAGCCATCTATTTCCGCCTCCAAGAGACTTATCTCGTTTCTTAATAAAGCCAAGAACGTTGGTATAAAAATGTAAAGCTTTTTCTTGGTCTCGTACGGGGATACTGATTAATGTAACTTTCATGCTTGTTTAATAAAGTGACAAATATTTTTCTAAAGATATTTTATTAAATTTTTTGCTTATAAAACCAATGTGTTGGTCTGGTCGCACAAGACAAAACATTGAGTGTTTAATGGAGTGCTCTGATAAGCTTTTTTTATTGTGGGTATTAGGCTCTATCAAATGTAAGATTGTATCCTTAAAAAGAGTATACTTTTCTAGTATTTGTTCAATCTCGTGAAGATTATCGACATTGAACAAAAGAATATTAAAACGGGTGTTTTTTAGAAGGTCTAGCGAACTGATGGGTTTATTTCCTTGTTTAAGCATGACATAAGGCAAACGATAACCCGATTTCCAAGAACCTAAAACGCCTTGACAATATTTTGTTTTGTGATAATGAATGTCAATTTGGGAGACAGTTCTGTAAGCTCGTTTTCGAGGGATGTTTAGTTTAAAAAAAGTACTTGCTAAGAAAGGAAACACATAAGTTCTTACCAAGCGCTGAAAAACACCATTACCAGCAATAAATTGGAAAGCCCGATCAGTGGTATCAATCAGCTGTTTTGCATTAGGTTGGCGTTCTGTGGAGTAAGACTCAAGTAAAGCTTTGTTCGCTTTTTTATTTATAACCCAGTGTAATTTCCAAGCTAAATTGTAAACATCTTGGAGTCCTGTATTCATGCCTTGACCGCCTGCTGGAGAATGAATATGGGAGGCATCACCAGCCATCAAGATTTGGCCTTTGATAAAAGTGGTAACATATTTATAATGTACTTTATAAGTGGCAAACCATTTCACCTTTTCAAATGACATTGGCACAGATAAATGAGTAGATAGATATGGGATAAGGTCATCAAAAACCAAGTTTTTATTCTTATTTAAATCGTTTGGAACGACACTAACTAATCTCATTCTTCCTTGGCCATCCATAGGGAAAAATGCGGCAAAAGTGTTAGACTCCATCATCAAACAAAGCCTATCGTAAGGAATTTTCCAATTTACATTTAGGTCAGCGACTAAGAATAAATCCTCATAAGTACCTCCTAAAAACTCAAACTTTGCCTCCTTTCTAATCGGACTGCTTGCACCATCACAAGCTACTAGAAAATCAGCTTGGATTTGCTCTTGGATGTCTTGAGGATTTTTAATGTTGACCAGTTGATATTTTTCCGTTGATGTGGAGGAGATGTATTTTGTGTTCCAAAGTACTTCAGCATTATGTTTTTTGATATATTGGTAAAGTAAAGCTTCGTTTTTACTTTGCTCAAGAATAAAGAGATATGGAAATGGACTTAGACCCTTACCAAAGTGCCCCAAACTAAGTTCTCCAGCTTGTTTCCCTCTTGCAAAAATCAAAGCACCATCTGAAACATACCCTTCATTTAAAGCTTGTTGTATGAGGCCCATTTGATCATAGATTTCCATGGTTCGGCCTTGAACAGCCAAAGCCTTAGACTTCAGAGTAGGGCCAGATTTACTATCAATAATTGTATGGTCCACACCATATCTATGAAGTTGACAAGAGAGCATTAAGCCTGTAGGTCCAGCACCGACTATTAAGACCTTTGTTTTTTTCAATCTTAGCTGTTTATACCTAAGATAAGCAATTTATTTAGGCGCTCAGTAATTGTTTGACTATGCTTGAAATGGTTTTGCCATCCGCTTTTCCTGCTAGTTGATTAGAAGCCATACCCATTATTTTCCCCATATCTTTCATGGAAGATGCTCCAGTTTTTGTAATTAAATCTTGGATGATGGGTGTTAATTCTTCTGGAGAGAGCTGAGCAGGTAGATATTTTTTCAGGACATCCATTTCTTCTTTTTCGATTTGGGCAAGATCATCCCTCCCTTGTTTGGTAAAAATGTCAAAAGAATCTTGGCGTTGTTTTACCAGTTTTTGGATCAATTTAATTTCCCCTGCCTCGTCTAATTCTTTTCCTGAGCCGTCTGTTTTTGTTAACAGAATTGCAGATTTTATAGCTCTAATACCTCGTAGAGATATTTTATCTTTTGCTTTCATGGCTGTTTTCATATCAGCCATTATTTTTTGTTCTAAACTCATTGATGTTGCTTAATAGTTTCTGTAATAGTACAAAACATGGACAAAGATAATTGTTCCGGTCTCATGCGGAAAATATCTTGATCTAATACACTTTTGTTAACAACCAGTGGCTTTAAAGTGTTTCGGAGCATTTTTCTCCGTTGCCCAAACGATTGTTTAACTACTCTTCTAAATAAAGGATCATTACAAATAGGCTCTACCGTATCTTTTCTTACCAGTTCGATCACCATCGAATCAACTTTCGGGGGCGGGTTAAAAGAGCCAGGAGAGACATTATAGAGCTTTTTACCTGAATAAAAGGCTTGTAACAAAACAGAAATAGCTCCATAGTCTTTGCCTCCATGACCGGCAATTAGTCGTTGGGCCAGTTCTTTTTGGAACATGCCTATCATGGCTGGAATTCTTTCCTTATGCTCGAGCATTTTAAAAATAATTTGCGAAGAGATATTGTAAGGAAAATTGCCTACTAAAATGAATGGTTCTCCTTTGAAAACAGGATTTAAGTCATGTTTTAAAAAGTCAGCTTGAATGATTTGATCAACGCTTAGCTTGAGATGTTCTTTAAGGTGACTAACCATATCATGATCTATTTCTACCACCATTAAATCTGTATCGAGTAAGTATTTTGTTAATACTCCTTTACCTGGTCCAAGCTCGAGATAATGATTAGACGTGCTCTGCCAAGCCAACATTTTATCAGCAATTTGTGCACATAAATTTTCATTTATCAGAAAATGTTGGCCATATTGTTTTTTAGCTTTTCCCATCCAGTGGTTTGATTCAGTAAGAATGTAGAATGTGATTATCTTAGCGCAAATTTAAGACATCATAAATGAACAAGATAAAAATCGGTATTTCTACTGGAGATTTAAATGGAATTGGTCCTGAAGTAATCATTAAAACATTTTCTCAACCGCATATTATGCGTGCATGTATTCCTGTAATATATGGATCTTCGAAAGTGATGGCTTACTATAAGAATATATCCAAGGATGTTCATTTTTCTTTTATCAATGTCAAAAATGCACAGAATGCAAGTCCTTCCAAGATAAATATAGTTAATTGTGTAGAAGACAACTTAAATATAGAAATAGGTAAAGCGACTAAAGAGTCTGGAGTCTTTGCTAAAATGTGTTTAGCAGGAATGATGGAAGATGTGAAAGCTGGTTTTTTAGATGCAATAGTGACTGCACCTATTAACAAATATGCTATGCAGTTGGCGGATTTTGAATATCCTGGTCATACCGAATATTTTGCCGATGCTTTTGATACCAAGCAATCTTTAATGTTTATGATTTCAGAAAACATTAAGGTCGGGCTAGTCACTGCACATATACCGATTAAAGATGTAGCTCAAAAGATTAGCAAGCAGGCCATTAGTCAAAAATTAAAAGTGCTTAATGAGTCTCTGAAAGTTGATTTTGGTGTAGAAAAACCAATGTTGGGCGTATTAGGATTAAACCCTCATGCTGGAGATGGCGGGAAAATAGGTACAGAAGACGAAGAAGCAGTTAAGCCAGCGATCATTGAAGCGAAGAAAAATGGGCTTCTTGCTTTTGGTCCTTATGCTGCTGATGGCTTTTTTGGTTCTTCTAATTATGCTAAGATGGATGGTATATTAGCTATGTACCATGATCAAGGTTTAGTACCTTTTAAGGCTTTGAGTTTTGGGTCTGGTGTAAACTTTACGGCTGGCTTACCTATTGTAAGGACATCTCCAGATCATGGAACTGCCTATGATTTAGCAGGAAAAAATGAAGCTAATCCACAATCATTTATGCATGCGGTATATGCAGCGATAGATATTACTCGCAATAGAAAAGAATTTAAGAAATTTAGGGAGAATGCTTTAAAGAAAAAGCCAAAGCGTGATCTTGAAGTCACAGAGTAGGTATGGTATTTAGATTCTAATTATCACCCACTTCCAGAGATTGGTTTATTGATCTTTTGACTTCATCAACCCTGCCTTGGCTTTTCAAATATAGATATTTAATTCTATTAAACAAATGGGTGTAAACCCTTATATTATAATTTTAACAATTTATAGTTATATAAAAACTACTTATTTAGCAATGGATGCGGATAAGTATCAAATCTGTTTAGATCGTATTTTTCTATAATGTTTATCAGTTTAAAGGCGTATTGTGGATCTGTAGCATATCCGCAACTCTTTAAACCATATGCCCATCGCTGATAATCAGTTTTACTGTAGCTAAACAGACTTATATAGTTCGTTGATTGTGACAAGAAATTAGAATGATCGATAAAAGACTCTATCGCATCGCCATATGCTCTAAAGCATGAATCTAGTAATTTTCCTTTGTCATCATAATCATCATCTTTGTGATAGTAAGTTTTCCCTGTCCATGTTTTTTTACACTTAATGCCAAAATGATTATTGGCTATGGTGGAAAGCTTGCTTTGTCCGTAATTAGATTCGTGCAAACCTTGGGCTAAAGTGATGCTAGCCGGTATGCCCGATCTATGCATTTCAGCAATGGCTAGTTCGCTGAATTGATTTACATAACTTACTGCCATTAGATCTCTTTCTGAGGGATTATTAAATCCCATAGCTAGAAAAAGAATTAAAGGGGATAATATCTTCAACATTTCATTCCAGATTGTATCTTATTAAAACCAAATCTTATGCCAAAACTACCTCATCCGTTTATAAATGAATAAATTAGGAGATATGAGCAAACACTATAATGAGGCGGAAGCATTTTTAATCAAGCTAAAACCGTTTGATGAATTAATACCTAATTATGATATTGGTCAGTTTGAAAAGCAAAGCAGTGTGTTTAGGGAATTAGTTGCAGGAGTCATTTACCAACAAATATCCATTAAGGCAGCGGCAAGCATATATGCTAAGTTTTGTCGCTTTTTTGAAGATGTAGATTATCAGGCTATCCAAATAGTAAATAGTACACATGAATCTTTACGGGCCTGCGGACTATCTAACCAGAAAGCTAATTATGTAAGGAATATTGCTCATTTTTTTATTGATAACAAATTAGAAGCTTATGACTGGGATACATCTACAGATGCAGAAATTATAAAAATGTTGACCTCCATCAAAGGAGTAGGTGAGTGGACGGTACAAATGTTGTTAATGTTTTATCTTGAGCGTCCAGATGTATTTCCGGTCAAAGACTTAGGTGTTCAGATGGCTATGAAATCATTGTATAATTTAAAGTTAGAAAAGAGGGCCTTAGAAAAAGAGTTAACTCGAATAGCTTCTGATTGGCAGCCTTACAGGACGGTAGCATCTAAATATATGTGGGCTTGGAAACGAGAAAACTAATATGGATAGAATAATAGGAAGATATAGAACAGATAATGAAGGCCCTTTACTGGTTATTTTAGGGGCGGTGCATGGAAACGAACCAGCGGGTGTAATAGCTACAGAAGTTATTTTTAAGATGCTCGACATTGAACCATATATCAATGCTGACTTTCAGTTTAGAGGAAATGTTTTAGGTCTAATCGGAAATGTCCAGGCGTATCATAAAAAACAGCGATTTATTAAGCGTGATTTAAATCGTTGCTGGACAATGCGAAATATAGAAATGGTAAAATCTGGAGATACTAGTGTACCTGAAAAATTCGAAATGCTAGAGATTTACGAAACCATTTTACAAGAGATCAAAGAAGTAAAGGCAAGCGAGTTAGTCGTTTTAGACATGCATACCACCTCTTCAGATGGTGGTATTTTCAGTATCCCTTCTTTAGACCCATTAAGTTTAGCTATTGCTGAAGAGCTGCATGCACCTGTGGTGACAGGTATGTTAAAAGGTTTAGGTGGCACCTCACTTCATTTTTTTAACAAAGAAAACTTTGGTATAGAAACGACAGCCGTAGTTTTTGAATCAGGGCAACATGATGAACCTCTTTCGGTAAATAGAGCTGTAGCGGCCATCATCAATTGTATGCGGACCATTCAATGCATAAAGCCAGATGATGTAAAGAATAAACATGATGAGTTGCTCATTGCTTTTAGCGAAAACCTGCCAAAAGTAAACGAATTAGTATACAGTCATGCGATAAGTGAGGAGGACAATTTCAAAATGAAACCAGGATTTAGCAATTTTCAAATGATTAAAAAAGGAGAATATGTAGCTGATGATAAAAAGGGAAAAGTACTATCGCCATATCAAGGTCGGATGCTTATGCCTTTGTATCAAGCGCAAGGTGAAGATGGTTTTTTTATCATCAAAGAACAAAAAATATGATCAAAGAGCAAGCCATAGATGTTGTTTTAGAAAGAATAGAGCAAGAAGATCATTTTGTGGAGACCCGTTTACGGTATTATAAAGAAAACAATGGCCATTTTTTTGCTCATTTAGAAGACGAGTCTTTTATCCTTTCTCAAGCAGAGAAAGATTATTTATTAGGTGTTTTATTGGTAATCTTAGAGGCTTCCAAATTAGAAATAAAGTATATAAAAGGGGAAAAGTGGTCTAAGTATGAAGATCTAAACTGGGATCAATTAGCGGCACATAAAAACATAGAAGCCTATCTAGATACGGTTTTTAAGGACTATCCGCAAGAAGATTTATTAGCCTATGTAGAAGACTCAATTGCTGAAATGGAAGATGATTTTTTATCGAAAGTAGGTAGAGAGTTTATTTTAATTAAGGCAAAAACAGTTATAGATTTTATACGTTAACGTCCATCCTTGTAGTTTTTGAGCACTTTATTGATTCGCTCTTCCATGTTATCTTTTGTAGAAAAACCAACAGCAATAGGAGTAGTCATGCCTCCTGCACGTAAAATAATGCTTGGAAAAGAACTAACACCTAAGGTTCCTGCTCGACGAAAATCTTGTTTTACGGCTTTTTTTGATTCTTGGCTATTAAATTTTGATTCAAAGTCTTCTATTTTTAAATCCATTTTTTGCAATATGGATAGATAGGTGTTGACGTCATGCGTATCTTGATTTTCTAGGTAAAAGGCTTTTTGTATTGCTTTAAAAAAGGCTAATGCTTTTTCAGGGTGTTCTTTTCTAACAATGTATACGGCTCTTGAAGGAGGCTCCGTATCATAAACAAAATCAGTTTTTTGGAGTATTTCGTAAGAAAAAGCTTGTCCACTGGCTTTCTCCACATCTTCCCAATGGTGCTTTAAAAAGTCACCCAAATCAGCCATTGTTTCCGTATTGTAAGGTCGAAGTCCACCTAATACCAATTCGTAATCGACTTTATCCCCTAGACTTGCATATAAATCTTCTAATTCGTTGGCTATTCCATAGCACCAAGAACACATAGGATCTCCCACATAAATTAGGGTGGGTTTTTCTTGACTTTGTAAGTGTAGAGACATGATAAGTATAGAAATGGTTATAAAGAATGACTTCATATGGTTTATTTTACTTTTCGACCCTTCCAATGAAAAGAAGGTGATACTAAGCTTAACACTCCAAAGATAGCGACATAAACCGTATGAACAGCCGATAAAAGCAGTCTTCTAGAGCTATTTATAGATATTTTAAAGAAAGGTAAAATGAGCGACAGATAAATAGTATCTACCATCATTTTTATCGTTAAAGCTATTAGACCGTATAGAGGAGAGATGCAAACACAAAGCAGAATGCAAAAGCAGAGTACCCAGATAAAACCCATGAGTGCATTGAGCTTAATTTGTTTGTATTGTCCGTTTTTTGCTGCCCATCTTGCTCTTTGTGAAATCAAATCCTTTATTGTAGTCATTGCTGCAGTATCTACAAGTCCATATGGATGGTTATTAAAGAAAATCGATGAAGCATTATTTTTGGCAATGGATTGGATCATAAACACGTCGTCACCTGAAGCTAAATGTTGGCCATCTTGCTTGTTTTTATTTTGATTGTAGATGGTTTTTGTAAAACTAAAATTGGCTCCATTAGCTAAGTGCCAATACTGTGTTTTTATGCCCAGATTGGTTATCGCCATCATACCGGCATTATCCAAACATTGAAAATCTCCTAAAAGCGAACCATTGGTTTGGATTTGGATGGGCCCAGCTATGCAAAGGGCTTGATTTTCTTGGTATATAGCATTGAGTGATGATAAGCGGTTAGGGCCAATGGTACAGTCTGCATCCAATGTCAATATGTGTTCGTATTTGGCTAGACCCAAGCCTACAGAAATGGCCCACTTTTTATAGTTGTTTATGGGTTTATCTAGGTGTTTTGCTAATGGGGTTACACGGATGTTAGCCATATTTAGGCTGCTTGCTTTTTTTGCTGTATCATCTTCTGAATGATCATCTATGACGATTATATCCACTAAGCTTTTTGGGTAGTTTGAGTTTAAGATACTTTGCAGACAAGCTATAATATTGTCGCTTTCGTTTCTTGCGGGTATGATTATGGAGAAAGGCAGCTGGTTTTTACTCTCCAAGGAATTAGTTGTAGGAGTCCAAGCATTATAGGCAGCCCACAAAATAAGCATATAGATGCCTAAACCACCCAGCAAAAAAACGAATATAAATGTGTTAAGCATTATTCAAACAGATCGTCGTATCTGTTAGTTTCTTTAGGTTTTTCAAGTTCGGGTAACTCTAAAAAATCTTCTTCATCTGTTATTTCTTCATACTCCACAAATTCTTTCTCTTTTGCTTTTTCTTGTTTGTTTACGTTACGCTTTAATCTAAATTGGAGGAAAGCTTTTAAGAATAACCATGCACTAACAAATGGGTAGCCAACAACGGATAAGCCTGTATAAAGCAGACCTCTACCCGTGTCCTTTTTAATCATTTGACCCAACCATTTTACATAGTTAAGTACTACTTTATAATTTAAAAGTAGAGCTATGATAAGCAATATTGGACCGAGAAAATACATAATACTAATGACGCCGGTCACCACTTTAAAAAGAAGGTAAATGATGATTAGCATGACAGCAAGTCCAATAATTCCGGCAATGGGATTATTTCCTCTAGCATTTTGTCTGATAGCCATAAGCTGGTGTTTTTTATTAACAATCTAAAAATACATAGAAAAGTTGCATGGGCTCGACATGTTAGCTTTAAATATCGACTAAGCTATATTAGCAAACTGAATTTCGTATAATTTTTGGTAGTATCCTCCTTCAATATTTAATAAGTCTTGGTGGGAACCAAACTCTACTGCTTTACCCTTATCTAAGACCAGTATTTTGTCTGCATGTCTAATGGTGGATAAACGATGAGCTATTATGATAGATGTTCTTTTAGTAATTAACTTTTCTATTGCGTACTGGATTACGGCCTCTGTTTCCGTATCTATAGAAGATGTCGCTTCATCTAAAATCAAAATGTCAGGGTTATACACTAAAGCTCTTACAAAGGATATTAATTGTCTTTGGCCCATAGAAAGATTAGCTCCTCTTTCCATCACTTTTTGCTCATAACCATCAGGTAACATATCTATAAACTTGTGAGCTCCGATGAGTTTAGCAGCATCTTCTATCTGTTCTTTGGTGATGTCATCATTAAGTAAGCGGATATTATCATATATGTTTCCACCAAATAAGAAAACGTCTTGGAGCACGGTAGCAAAATGCTTTCTATAACCATACAATTCGTAGGATTTTATGTTTTTACCATCAATAAAAATGCTTCCTTTTTGGATATCATAATATCGGTTTAGTATGTTAATAATTGTCGTTTTACCAGAGCCAGTACTCCCTACAATAGCCAGTGTTTCACCGGGATTCATGGTAAAACTTATATCCTTTAAAATGTAATTGTCTGGGTTGTATGCAAAACTTACATTTTTAAACTCTATTTGCCCTTTTAGTTTATTTGTTTTGATGGTACCTAGATCCTCGATTTTATCTTCTTTATCTAAAATGTCATATACCCTTTCAGCGGCTACTAAACCCATTTGTAAGGTGTTAAACTTATCAGCTAATAGACGTATGGGTCTAAATAAAAGATTCATAAACATAGGAAAGGAAACCAAGGCACCAAAGCTGATAGTGTCGGCCCAGTAACCAGCAGTACCCCACCAAACTAGTAGTGCAAGACCGATAGCCGAAATTAATTCGACGACAGGAAAGAATATGGCATAATACAGAATAGAGTCCAGATTTGCTTGAGTATATTTTCGATTAATGGATTTAAATTTATCCATTTCTTGCTTTTCCGCATTAAATATCTGTACCACTCTCATACCTGAGATCCTTTCTTGCAAGAAAGCATTCATGTTAGATAATTCGGCCCGAACTTTTTGGTATGAAGCGCGCACTTTTTCTTTAAAAATATAAGTGGCTATAAGCAATAGCGGAACAGTAATAAGGCAAATTAGAGTAAGCCGCCAGCTTGTAATGAGCATCATGCTTAGTACAGCTATGATGGTTAAGACGTCGGCAACCATGGTGATGACCCCTTGAGTAAAAACGGTATTTAAGGTTTCATTGTCGTTGATGGTTCTGGTCGTCGATTGACCGATGGGTGTTTTGTCAAAATAACTGAGTGGTAATTTTGAAATCTTATCAAAAACTTTGACTCTTAGGTCTTTGATAACTAGTTGGCCTAGTAGTGCTGTACGATACATAAAAAAATAACGAATCACGGCATTGGCCACAACAAAAAGAATGTAGATAAGTGCTACACCTTTTAATCCTATTAGATCAGCTTTAAAGATGTAATCATCCACCATTACTTTTATTAAGTAGGGTCTAACGGATGATAAAGGTGCTAATACGATGGCCAGTGTTAGACAAAGAATAAATAGTGATCTATACGGTCTAGTTTCTTTGAGCAAACGCCAAAGTAATTGCAGATCAAAATTTTTCTTTTTTTCACTCATTGGAAACCAAAGGTACTAACTGAAACGCTATAACTAATTTACTAGCAAAAAGTTTATAGTATTCCTTCGTCAGCAAAACTAAAATATGACTGATCAGCAATGATTAGGTGGTCTAATGTTTTAATGTCAAGCATATGTCCAGCAGCTTTGATTTTTTTAGTAATGTCGATGTCTGCCTGACTGGGTTTTAGATTTCCAGAAGGATGATTGTGGCTAAGGATGATGGATACAGCCCTTTTGTCTAAAGCTTCTTTGAAAATTATTTTAGGATCTACAACGGTAGCGGCTATCCCTCCTTGACTGATTAAAGAAGTGTGAATCAAGCGGTTGTTTTGGTTAAGCAAAAGGATATAAAAGCATTCGACATGCTGGTCCTCGTATAGATGTTTCACAAGCTTATACGCATCATTAGAGCTTGTAATTTGCGGTTTTTTCTTAGTTGTTAAAGTGTTTTTTCTTCTGGCCAATTCCAATGTAGCTACAATGGATACGGCCTTTGCAGGACCTATGCCTTTAAAAGTGGATAATTCGTCAACATTTGCTTTACCGAGAGCAAGTAAACTATTATCGTAATGTTGCAGTATTTTTTTTGAAAGCCCTAAGGCTGATTCATTTTTACTTCCTGCACCTAGAATTATGGCTAAAAGTTCGGCATTAGAAAGGTATGTTTTACCTGTAGACAATAGTTTTTCTCTGGGCCGATCTTCTTCAGCCCAGGATTTAATGGAAGTTTGTTCTATGTACATTTTGTGTTACATCATTTTGTTGAATAATTGGTTTCGAAAAACTGTAAATATTCTTTGATGCTTCTTTTTTTGATGATTTCCCTGTAGTTATTTTGTGTCACTACTAAGAAGTCATAAGGTATATTTTCTTTAATAAACTCTTTCTTTTTGGATTCTACGCCATTATAAAAATCCATGGCAGTAGCTTCGTCAGCAAATTTTCTGATTAAGATAATTTGTGAGTTTGCGTCTCTATTTAAACCGATATTACTAAGTGAAAGGCGGTCTAAATTGTGATGTTTTTTTATGTAGTTGTTGATATCTTCTTTGACTTCGTCCGTTTGGAAGGCATCAATTTTGTAAATAACAACCATAGCATAATGTAGTTTGTCTTCTTCTTTTTTGAAGCTTTGCTCTCCTTCAGTAAATAATACTGGGTCGAATGCTGCTTCGTCTCCTTTGAGAAAACGTAAAATTTCTTTAGCCCTAGTTGTTTCGTCAGCATCAGGATATTTTTTAATGACTTCGTCTAGTGCAATCATGTATTCTTCTTTTCCACTTTGTTTTCCTACGGCCATTGCTTTTAGCAAAGCAAACTTTGCTTTAAATGCTTTTTCTTTAGGAAACTTTTCTTCTACACCATTAGCTCTATTTATGACTTTTTTGTTTTTTCCTTTTTCAAACAATTCATACGTTTGATTGTAGTAGTCTTCTATAGAGCCTTCGTTTGAGGCTAGTTTTTTAGCATATTCAGGATCATTTAGAATTTTTGCAAACTCTGAATCCGGATAATTCTCTTCTAGTAATTTTTTGTATTTTTTTGCTTTTCTCATTCTACCTAAATCTTTGTTTGATAGATATAGATAAAACAGTAGGTCTTGTTCTTTATAGAAATTAGAATAGTTGTTATAAAGATCTTCGTGACTTTCTACTCCCTTTTCTAGATTTTGTAATTTTTCTCTGTAGAGTCTTCCAAGTTCGAATTTAGCATCTTGAATTTTCTTAGAAGCCAAGTTTTGCTGCACTTTGCTGCGAGGTATGTCTTTAAGGGCTTCTTTGATCATTTCGTCAGTTACTGAGGATTCGTCAAATTCTTCTTCTTCTTCGTCATCATCAAAGTTGCTGTCACCTGCAGTTCGCCAATTGTCTTCTAATGGTCTATCTCCCCAGGTTCGATTAAAATCATCGATTCCTTTTTGGAGAGCAACAGGATTGTATGCGAAGAATGAGCTGACATTAAGTCTAAAGTTATTTCTAGGTACAGTTTGCGCGCCTGGTTCTTCATTTCCACTCGGTCTAGCCACTATGTTTTGTGCTTTTATACGCTCTATAGCTAGTTTTCTCAGTTCTTCTTCAGATAAATTAGCAAGAGCAAGTTGGGCTTCTTCTTGTTCGATGATTTCTATATTTTTTGCAATCTGGCTAAGATTAGTCGCTAGGTGATCCGAATTTTTGTATCTCGGATCTGTTTCCGGCATAACCATAGTTGTGCTGTCATAATAGTACTTTGCTGTAGCATACTCTTCAGCGTCATAAAACATATTAGCGAGCCTATAATAGCTTTCTATTTTTAATGGAAGGTTGCTACGGTTGTTTTTAACCGAAGCTTGGTACGCACTTTTTGCCTCTTCTAGTTCGCCTAAATTATCTTTAATTTTAGCAACGGCGAAGTAAATGTCTGCGTGGTAGAAAGTGTACTTATTATCATTAAGCATTCTTTCTAGTTTTTTGATGGATTTATCTGTGCTAGCTGCTCCTGTTTTTTGGTCGAGCCTTATTTCGTTTAATTCTGCATTAAACTCCATTTCAAAATCAGGATTAAAAGTTTTACATTTTTCAAACTGAGCCAGAGCTTCTGAGTGGAAATCCATTTTTTCGTAAAGCTGACCTTGAATGTAGGCATATCTAGCTTTTACTTTTTTCTTTTTTTCTGTTTCAATGGCTTGATCTAAAAAATCAATAGCCTCTTGATATTCTCCTTTTTTAATATTTAGATCGGCATAGACAATGGAAAGCGAATTTCGAGTTTCTTTTTGTATGCTTTCTACTTGTTGTACTTTGCGTAGCAAGTTTTCTGCTGCGGAGAAACGCTCTCTTTCGATGTACGTTTTTGCTAACCAAACTAATCCATCATAGTAAGCTGGTTCGTGCCTAAAGGATTCTTTGGTGTCGTTGTTTTTCTTTTTGTCGTCTTTAGTCTCTTCTTCTTCTTCTTTGTTGTTTTCTTCTTCTTTATTTGCTTGTTTAGCTTTCTCTTTAGCTGCGTTTTCAGCGTCTATTGTTTCTTGTGCTTTGATAGGAGGTACATATCTTTTGCCTTTTTTACGTGCTTTTTGTTTTTTCTTACGTTCCTTTTCTTTTTCTTTTTTCTCTTTTTTACGTGCTTTTTCTCTTTCTTTCTTTTCGTCTTTACGGGCGTCGTCTAACATTCGACGTTCTTCTAATCTTTGTCTTTGCTCTATCTCTCTTTCTCTTTTTTTCTGCGCTTTTGTTTTTTTACCTTTTTGTTGTTTTTTATAGAAAGATGCATAAGGGTTATCTGCAGAAAATTCTTCTTTAAAGAACTCTAAAGTTTCTTCGGCTGATTCGTAATCTCTCTTTAGAAATTGGGCTTGTCCCATGAGCACATAACAATCATCTACCCAATAACTAGGTCCATGAAGGGCCGTTACTCTTACCACTTTTTCGATGGCTTTATCTAAATCTTCACTATATGCGCCAACATCTTGAGAGATTTGGTAATTGTATAATGGTAAAATTTGTGTGTAGTTATCCTGAGATTCTTCTTTCATTTGGAGTTCTGTCAACTCTATAATCTCTCTGGCATTAAAGTATCCATTGTACAAAGCGGTCGTATTATGCCAAAATAATTTAGATTTAGACAGATCACCTTTTTTCTTAGTACTTGTGCACGAACTAAGTATTCCACATAAAATGAGAATATATATAAATTTAACTTTCAATATCTGCTACTTTTGTGTTAAAAGATAAGTACTATTAATAGGGATTTCCAGATTGGTGGTCGAAACAACAACCATACGTTTTATAACTAAAATCATGCAAAAATATTATAACTAGGGGAATATTACTTTATGTCAGAAGAATATCAACAAAAAAAGACACTAGGAGAGCGACTAAAAGATAGCTACCAGATTAAGGTAGTTCACGAAGAAACACTTCAAGAAACAAGGTCTTATCGTGTATCTAAAGCGAAATTATATGCTATGATATCTTTATTTATTTTGGCTGTTGCCGGTATAGTAGTTTCTTTACTTTTTTTTACTCCTTTGAGACAATTGGTGCCAGGATATGCTGATGTGAACAATAATCAACGTTTCTTCCAACTTAACAATCAAATAGATGAATTAGAACAGGAGGTAAACGAACAAAGTACTTATATAGAAGGATTATTAAGTATGATTTCTTCGCCTAGTGCGGAAGAAAAACTACTTGATGCGGAAGAAAACGAGGGCGCCATTATTAGCTTGCTTGATCAAATGTTTTTTGTTCCACCTATAAAAGGAACTATTGAAGCTGGTTATTCCTTAGACAAGGGTCACTTAGGTACTGACATTGTCGCTCCGACAAATACACCGGTTAAAAGCATATTAGATGGTTATGTGGTTAGTTCAGACTGGACGTTTGAGAATGGAAATACTATCAGTATACAACACGAACATAATATTCTGTCGATTTATAAACACAACTCCATATTGCTTAAAGAAGCGGGAAATAAGGTAAAGGCCGGCGAAGCCGTAGCTATTATTGGTAATTCTGGTGAAAACACATCAGGGCCACATTTACACTTCGAACTTTGGTTTGAAGGCAAAGCTGTAGATGCCGAACATTATATCAATTTTTAGTTTTTTTTCGTGGAACAACATTGGACAAAAAGATTATCTATAATAACATTGTTTAGACTTTCTCAGTGAATTAGCCATACTAATCACTTCATGATATATCCCGTTAACCCTTGCTTGATTAATGGCTGATAAAACAGCGGGCTCTATATGGAACCGTTCGTTTAGCAAGCTTTTATCAATGATTGTATGTTTATCCCATTTGCCAGCATTTATGACATTAAGATTGTTTTTAATTAAAAAGTGATTGGGTTTTGTCAAAACACGTTCCTTTTCTAATGCATAGACAGCCACCAAGGCAAACATTCGATCTTTTGATATGCCATGATAATTAATTTCTTCGTCTAGGAGAATTATTCGGGCATCATAACTTTGGTTGTCAATGTTTTTTATTGTCAAACTCATTTGTCTACTGGCTTGTTCTTCATTGTATCTGCAATCGTCACAATTTAAAATGATGTCTACGTTTATAAATAGTGAACTATCACAACCATTAGAAGCCTCTAACGTTTGTAAAAATGCTCCTTCCATATTATAAATAATTCCGTTGTATTCTATTTCTTCACCCTCACATATATCTAGATTTACACTTTCCTCACTAGGGTTTAATAATTCTAAAATAAGTACAATGGTACTGTCGCATCCAACGGCATTTTCTAAGACTAAGGAATACTCACCACCTTCGCTTACCTCTTCGTCGAAAAACTCAAAACTCTCGCCTTCACAAATACTGGCAAACATGGTGTCTGAAGAAGGAGATAAAACATCGATTTGGATATTTAGCAGGCTATCACACCCTGAGGATGAAACTAATGTTTGTTGGTACTCTCCCGATTCAAAATAGCTAATGTTGTTAATGACTAGAGAGTCTCCTGAGCAAAAACTAGCCATAAGATCCTCACTAGGGTTTTCCTCTAATTCTATTTGGACAATTAATATACTATCACAGTTTTCACTGGATATTAGCTCTTGATCAAAAGTTCCTGCTTCAGTATATTCTACGCCATTTAATTCAAATATTTCTCCTTCACATATGGTGGCAAACACATCTTGAAAGTAAACTTCGCTAACAGACAAATCTAAAATTATAAGACTGTCACAACCTGCGTTGTTGCTTAAGACTTGTTCGTAACTACCCGAAGAAATGTAAGTCTCATTGTTTAATTCGAAACTTTCACCATCACAAATCGATGCTGTAATCGTTTCCGATGTATGCTCATTAAACACAAGTTCCAATGTAATTATGCTGTCGCAACCTAAGGAGTTGGATAAAGTTTGGGTGTAAGTACCAGATATGGTATAATTTTCATTGTTTAAAGTAAACACCTCCCCTTCACACGATTCAGCAAAAATCGATTCTTCAGTACTTTCTATGGTAGAAAGATTGAGAATTAATAGACTGTCACAGCCATCCGAAGTAAGCAATGTTTGTTCGTATATTCCTTCAGTACTAAACACTTCATCATTCAATGTATAATTATCACCATCGCAAATTTCTACACTTATGGATTCTGTAGGTGTTTCTAAAGATTCTAAAAACAAAGTGACTACACTATCGCAACCTGAAACAGACGAAAATGTCTGTTGATATTCTCCTGGCTCTTCAATGTTTAGATTGCCAAATGAATAAATCGACCCATCGCAAAAAGTATCGCTGAAACTAC
Source organism: Saprospiraceae bacterium (assembly GCA_020631235.1). Classification (GTDB taxonomy): domain Bacteria; phylum Bacteroidota; class Bacteroidia; order Chitinophagales; family Saprospiraceae; genus JAHDDO01. The sequence goes on from JAHDHQ010000034.1 coordinate 26,317, forward strand.
TTTCCAAGACAGGAACAACTACCTCATACTGTTCTCCATTAAAACAACCATCATCATTAGTTATTACAATTTCGTAAACCCCTTCGGCGTTGCCATCATTAATAATGCTTAAGGATAGATTAGTTTCTCCTATAAGCGCTATCCCATCTTTATACCACTGATAAGTTCCAGCTATTGTATCTGAGCTTGTAAGTGTAAGATTATCAGTACAAATATCGCCTTCTACTGAAGCAATTGGCACACCAAACATAACGGATTCCGCTAAAACTAAATCATCGAAAAAGAAATATGGGTCATCATTTATATCGGGGTTTATGGAGCAATCTGGTCCAAGTACGATCGCCTCATACGCTTGGTCAGCAATAAACTCAAATTCAACATCTACCCACTCGTTTACACCAGTATAGGTCATGGTTCCTAACTGGACCCAGCCAGGACCATTCGTAGGACAACCAAAATCAGGATTATTGTTTCCAAAAGGAAGGTTATTGCAATCGGTAGTCGCAAAAACAGCCATGTTTAATACATCACTGCCTGGCGCATCATGAAACCCCACATAAAAGTCCAACATATATTCCGCGCCAATAGTCATGCTCTCTGTCAAACATGCGCCTGCATATTCTTTAAAATTTGGCTGACCAAATTTGCCATCTCTAAAACCAATTGCTCCCTCACCATCAATGATGGGTGTAGGCACCATAAACCCTAAAAAAGGATGTGCTAGGATGCCGCAAGTATGATAATAATCGGTCGTCGGAGTTGAAGCTTGTATCCACTCATCTGCACATTCTAAATCGGCTTCTCCTTGAGGGCAACAAGACATTTCTTCAAAAGAAGGATTAGGAATTAAAGAGCTAGGTGTAAAAGTAAGGCATTCGCAATCATCATCATTTAAATCGATGAGTCCATCATTATCATCATCGATGGCATTATCACAAATTTCTTGCGCATATAAACTAGCAGAAAAACATATAATGAGAAATGCAATTAAATGCTTTGAAGTGTACTTCATGTTAGGTTGGTTCTTTATAAATCAACCAACAAGATATTAAATAAATAGATATATATAAAACTTTTATATATCTACTTAGGGATAGATTTTAAAAACTGGATAAAGCTTGTGAGTGGGCTCTTTATATTGAGAGTGCTCATAAATAAAGCTTAATTGAGCTTTGGCATTTTTTGCAAAAGACTCGTCCTCTTTTTTCTTCTTTTCAAAAAGTTGTTGTAGCTCAGCATTTTGTTTTAAAATTTCTACCGCTAGATCTTCAAAAACATAGCTGGAGAAGTATTCCTTTTGCATTAGAATGCTGTCAAAAAAGTTCCAGGCAAAAAAACTGTCATCGGCTTGTGGTTCCAACACATTCATAATGTATGGCAATTGGTCCTGATTAGTCTTTACTATAAAATCGCCTTTTCTCAGTTTTATAGAATTTTGATGACTGCGGATTGTTACATTTCTGTGAAGATAATGGCCTTCATAAGGCAACTCTACGGTTTCGAAATCAGTGATATAATATTGCTCAGCAGATACAATTTGATCTTGTTCTATGCTTTTTATTTGGACTCCATTTAGCTTCATGAGAGAAACAATATTGTCGTAGGCCTGTGGAATTACATAGGCAGAAGGAATTTTTACCGAAAGTTTTTCTTGGTAAGAATTCATAAATGGGATCTCTTTTTCATAACTCTTTTTGCGATCATAATATAATCGATCTTGGCCATGAATATCACTTGTTTTGTAAGTGGCTTCATAACCTTTAAACAAGAGGTTTTCTTTATTTGTCTGATCTAATTCCCATTTTATAGGAAATAATTTTTGTTGGCCAATGTTGTTTATCGAAGCAGCTCTATCCTCTTTTAATTGTTCTCCATGAATGGATAAATAAGTGACCATGGATTCCATGAAAGCATAGGTGCTCCAAACTCTGTCTTTATAGGGCTTTAACATATGTGTTTCAGGCATAAAAGATAGTGTATGGAATAAACTGGCATATCCCGAAGAATATCTTGGTAAATCAAGAAAACCAATAATTCCGCCATCTGGAGTTTCCTTCGCGTAGACATAAGGGGTCATTTCCCACTGCTTTTTGTCCATGCTATCATACAAAAAAGGCAACATTTTGTTGGTTAAATGATTTGAAAGAACGGGTCCTAATTTATCTTTTTGCGTGGCAATAAGTGTCATGGTATAGCTATAATCAGCACCATTTGAAGTATGATTATCTATAAATACTTCTGGGTTCCACTTGTGAAAGATTTTTGAAAATGTCTTTGCGTTTTTAGAATCACATTTAATAAAATCTCGGTTAAGATCGAGGTTTTTTGCATTGCCTCTAAATCCATAAAGTTTGGGTCCCAATTGATTGGCTCGACTGTGTGAGCCTCTATTCAGCATCCCACCAATATTATAGGCAGGAATAATGATTATTCTTATGTTTTGTAGTTGTTGTTGTAATTCCGTTTGTTCTAATACATCTCGAACAAACATCATGCTTGCGTCCACGCCACAAGGCTCACCAGGGTGAATCGCATTATTAATTAAAAGGTTTATTTTATCCTTATTCTCTGGCTTAACATCCAGCACAATTTCATGAATAGCTAGACCTGCATCACTAGGGCCTGCTTCAGAAATACTTAAGTGTTTTGGATGTTTTTGTACAAGTTTCTTGTAAAACGCTAACATTTCATCATGATCAGCAGAATAGTTGTTGTCTTTTTCGAAAGGACTAATGATTGTGGGCATATCTTGAGCGTAAGAACAGTTAATAAATAAGAAAAAACAGCAAAGCCTAATGATATTCTTCATCTAATTAAGTAGTGAATGTTCGACAAGAATAAATTTGGGAATGTATACTTTAAATTGAGATTTGTCAATGCTTCTTTCCATTAAATAATATCCTTCCATGCTTCCCAGTTCAGTAGGGATGGGGCACCAAGAACTGTATTCGTGCCCTTTTTGAGGCATTATAACTGGCTGTTGGCCGATAACACCATCACCTTCTACTTCTTTAACGTTTCCGTAGGCATCTGTTATTCGCCAATATCTTCGTAGAAGCTTGATGCTAAAATCATTTTGGTTTTCTATAAAAACATCATAAGAAAACACAAAAATATTTTGTTCCGGTTCAGATGACTCTAAACGGTAATGGACTGCGACCTTGATGGAAACTCCGTCTGTAATGGCTTCTTTCATTAAGCTATTTTTAAAAAATCACACACTAGTTTGCTAGCATCATCTATAGCGACATTAAGATCGTCATTAACTACGATTTTGTCAAATTGATGTTGATATTTTAGTTCTTTTTCTGCTTTTTTAATGCGTCTTTGTAGGGTTTCAGCTGTTTCGGTGTTTCTGTTTTTTAGACGATCATATAAGGTATATAAAGACGGTGCTTTGATAAATAGATTTAGGCAATCTTCTTTAAACTGCTCTTTAATATTTAGAGCCCCTTCTACATCTACATCAAAAATGATGTGTTTGTTATTACTCCAAATTTGATTAATCTCAGAAAAAAGTGTTCCATAAAAAGTGTTTTTGTACACTTCTTCATATTCTAAAAAATCACCATTATTGATTTTTTCTTGAAACTCCTGGTTATTAAAGAAATGATAATCCTTCCCATCTATTTCGTGAGCTCGTTTTTTTCTGGTAGTTGCGCTTACAGAAAAAGCAAGAAAGGAGTGTTTTTCTAACAATCCTCTAACAATAGATGTTTTACCAGCTCCAGATGGTGCTGCGACCACAATGGTTTTACCTTTTACCTCCACTAAACGATGTTTAAAATTTGTTCTTTTATCTTTTCAAGTGCATCTTTCATGTTCACTACAATTTGCTGGATGTCTGAGTGCTGAGCTTTTGAACCTAAAGTATTCATTTCTCTTCCCATTTCTTGAGAGATAAAAGATAGCTTTTTACCTTTTACTCTATCAGAGCTATTTATTACCTCAAGGAAATATTTACAATGTTGTGCTAAACGTATTTTTTCTTCGGTGATGTCTAGTTTTTCGAGATAATATAAAATTTCTTGCTCTAATCGATTTTTATCAATGCTAATTTCTTCATTGTTGTTTTTTAGATTTTTATTCATTTTCTCCTTTAGAGCTTTGATTCTTGAAGCTTCATAAGGGCTCACATCATCTAATAACTGATGGATAAAACTGACTTGATCCACAATGTCTTTTTGCATGGCTTTCCCTTCAGTCAACCTAAAGCTGTTAAAGGCATCAATTGCTTGATTAACAATAGCTTTGCTGGCTAGCCATTCTTTTTCATCTAATGCCTTGTCCGTTAACTCGACTACATTTGGAATTCGAAGTATAGATGGAAGCAATTCATTTTTTGACAATTGGTAAGCATCCGCAACTTTTGCTAATTCTTCATAATATTGTTTGATGAGCTGACTATTAATCTTATAACTGTCGTCCCCATCATCAGATTCAAAAGAAATGGTAATATCTATTTTGCCACGTGATGAACGTTCAAGGATTAAATTTCTGATCTCCAGTTCTTTGGTCCTATACAAAGCAGGCACCTTAACACGTACATCTGTAGTTTTACCATTAAGACTTCTTATTTCAGCCTTAATTGACTTTGTGCCAAAAACTCCAGTTGCTTGACCATATCCTGTCATTGAATAAACCATATAGAATAAATTTTCTGTGAAAATAGTAAATGCAAGAAGTTAGCCAATTGTTGCAATCTAGCTAGTTAGAAACAAAATACATGTTAATTTATTTACATGTAATTGAATATGAATGTTTTAGACCCAGATTTTCTTTTTTTTCAATCTGAGTAAAAAAATTGAAAAAATAATTTCTTATAACCAAATAAATTACGAAATTTGCGACCCCTTGTAAAGGTTTATTCACTGATTTACAGTGCTTTATAAAAATTAAAACAATGAGAAAGGCTGATTTGGTAAATTCAATTTCCGAAAAGACAGGTGTTCCTAAGGTAGATGTGCTTGTTTCTTTGGAAATGTTCTTCAGAGAAATTAAAGATTCACTAGCTGGCGGAGAAAATGTGTATGTGAGAGGATTTGGATCTTTTGTCATCAAGAAAAGAGCAAAAAAGATAGGTAGACACATTAAGCAAAATGTTGCTATCGAGATTCCAGAACATTTTATTCCTTCTTTTAAGCCTTCAAAAGCTTTTATAGAGCAAGTTAAAGACAATGTAACTTCTTTACCAGAAGATAAAAGTTCTAAATAGTTTAGATGAACAAGTCCCACTGGTTATCCATCCTTTTTTTTAGTGTCTTATTTGGCATTCTATATTGGGGATGTGATACTAAGTCGTCGGAAACCAAAGCTGTAGAAAAGTCTAGAGCTTTAAACTTTGAATCTGTAAACATGCAAAGCCTTTTAGAACAAGGCTTAAAGAATCTACCAGGCTCAGAACGCACAAAAGTGCTTATGATGGACCAATCTTTGGCAAAAACCCAAGAAGATTCTGAAAAAGTGGAACTTTTAAAGAAAATGGCAGGTTTTTGGTATGATAATAACAATGGCTTATTATCTGGTTATTACGCTAAAGAAATAGCAGATTTAACCAACACGCCAGAGGCTTGGTCTATGACGGGAACAACCTTTTTCTTAAGTCTCAAACGAGCAGAAGAAAAAAATAAAAAAGAATATGCTTTGGAGAAAGCTTTGGAAGCGTTCGAAAATGCTATATCTTTGGAACCTGATAACATTCAGCATAGAATAAACAGAGCTTTATGCTTTGTAGATTCTCCACCAAAAGACAATCCCATGATGGGAATACAACAATTGCTGGAGCTGAATAGAAGTCATCCTGATAATGTACCTGTAATATTGCAACTTGCAAGATTAGGTTTGCAAACAAACCAGTTTGAGAAAGCCATTGGAAGATTGGAAAAAGCGTTAAGCATAGAACCAGAAAACCAATCTACAATATGTTTGTTAGCAGAAGCATATGCAGGATTTGGAGAAAAGACAAAAGCTGAGCAGTTTGCAAAGCTTTGTAAGAAATAAATATTAATTATTAAAAAAATAAATTATGCCTTGCGGTAAAAAAAGAAAGCGGCACAAGATTGCCACACACAAGCGTAAAAAACGTTTGAGAAAAAACAGACATAAGAAGAAAAAATAACCTTATAGGACTACTAGTCTGGTAGTCCTTTTTTTTCTATACACATCTCCTCCACCTAATTTAAAGAGCTACCCTTTTAGGGCTTAGCCTATATTTTAGTATATATACAACACATAAAATCGTGGAGAAGGAAATCATCATACATTCCAACCCCAAAGAAATAGAGCTAGCAATAGTTGAAGATCATCGTCTGGTAGAAATACATAGACAAAAAAAAGATTTTCAATTCACTGTAGGAGATATATTCCTTGGAAGCATAAAACAATTAAGGCAAGATCTAAATGCAACCTTTGTAGACATAGGAGATAGGAGCGATGCCTTTTTACACTATACTGATTTAGGACCTCAAATTAATTCAGTTAAGAAGTATACAAATCTAGTCATCAATCAAAATCATAAAACCCATTCTTTAAAAGAATTTACCCTGGAGCCCGAAAACCCAAAGGATGGAAAAATCCGACAAGTTTTTGATCGAAGAGAATTTTGTTTGGTCCAAGTACTGAAAGAGCCAATCTCTACTAAAGGACCTAGATTAACTTGTGAATTGACTTTACCGGGAAGATTTGTTGTTCTTACACCTTTCGAAAACATGGTCGCTGTCTCAAAAAAGATAATGGATGATGATGAAAGAAAAAGGCTAAAAACACTTGTGGAAAGTATCAAACCTGCCAAATTTGGAGTGATCATCCGTACAGCAGCAAAAGGTAAAAAAGTAGCTGATTTGCACGACGAAATCAGAATGCTGGAAAACCGATGGAAATCGATTTTTGAAGCATTAAAAGAGCAAAAGAAACCTAGAAAACTACTTAGTGAAATAGATAAAACAGGAACCATTATTCGAGATATGCTCAATGATTCTTTTAATAGAATCACCATGGACTTTAAACCGGATTATGACTCCACCTACGAATATCTAAAAAACATTGCTCCAGAAAAATCTAAAATCCTTAAACACTATAAAGGGAATAAGCACATTTTTGACCAATTTAACATCAACAAACAAATCAAATCTAGCTTTGGAAAAGCACCTACTTTAAAAAGTGGTGCATACATCATTATAGAGCATACTGAGGCCATGCATGTGATAGATGTAAATAGTGGTCCAAAATCAAAACGAGAAAATCAGGAAGAAACAGCTCTTAGAGTAAATGTAGAAACAGCTAAGGAAATAGCTAGACAGTTAAGACTCAGAGATATCGGAGGATTAATCATTATCGATTTTATCGATATGCGTAAGTCAGAAAACAAATCCACATTGTACAAAGCAATGCGGGAATATATGCGCAATGACCGTGCACAACACACCATTTTACCATTGAGCAAATTTGGTCTTATGCAAATTACAAGACAGCGTGTAAAGCCGTCGGTAAAAATAGATACAATGGAAGTGTGTCCTTCTTGTGAAGGCACTGGAAAAATTAATGCATCGACACTAATTACTGAAGATATTGGACGTGATTTAGATCACATCATTAATAATATGCCGGATTCTAAATTTTCATTGCATGTACACCCTTTTGTTTATGCCTTTTTAAAGAAAGGGATAAAAAGCGAACAAGTCCAGTGGTTTTTAAAATATAGAAAGTGGATTAAAATATACTCAGAACCATCATATCATCTAAACAAATACAAGTTTTTCAATAACTTCGAAGACGAAATACGACTCAACTAGGTGATCCCTAATTCGTTTTTAAAGCAAAAAAAAACCATCTTCATTTGTGTTCTAAATTGGGGTTTAGGACATGCCACTAGAATGATTCCCATCATAGATGCTTGTATAGATAATGGGTCCAAAGTCATTATTTGTTCGGATGGCCAAGCTTTACTCTTTTTAAAAAAAACCTATCCATCCCAATCTTTTGAAAGCTTGGATGCATACAATGTCAAATATGCTAAATATTGGAACGCATTATACTTAATCGTACAGTCATGGAAAATACCTTACGCAATAAGTAAAGAAAACAAAACACTTTCAATTCTCATTAAAAAGCACAAGCCGGACCTAATTCTTTCAGATAATAGATATGGCTGTTATTCTAAAGATATCCGTTCGATCCTCATTACCCATCAAACACACTTGTTTGTAAACAAGTGGTACGGTTTTTTGCCCAATGCCTATCTAAATAAATGTTTATCGAAATTCCAAGAAATATGGATTCCTGATAATGAACAACAAACATTAAGCGGAAGACTCAGTGATTGCAAACATCCAAATGTACACTTCATTGGTCCCTTATCTAGATTGCAAAAAAAGCAAGCTAAAAAAACGACTGATTTGCTGATTATTTTGTCCGGCATTGAACCACAAAGAAGCCTTCTAGAAAAAGAACTGCAAGCGCTCTATTTAGAAAAAGACTATTCCGTAAAATGGATTAGAGGCACAAGTAAGAGAGTCTCTAAACACAGTCCAAAAATAGAAGTGGTGGATCTAGCACAGAGCCAATTAGTAAACCGATGGATAAACGACTCAAAGCTTGTCATTACCAGATGTGGATATAGTTCAGTTATGGATTTAGTTTGTATGAAGCAAAAAGCCATATTGATTCCTACTCCAGGCCAGCAAGAGCAAGAATATTTAGGCAGTCATTTGGATAAACACCCATTATTTACTCTCATAAAGCAAGGAGAAATACATAAAAAAACTAAAGCCATTATCAAAAAATTATTAATCGATTGACAATTTTACACGCTAACAAATAAAAATGTAAGCCATTTTGTCACATTATACCGAATGGCACACACTTTGAAAAACAAGAATAGAATCATAAAACTCAACAATGCAGAAAGGAAATATATCAGTACAAACGGAAAATATCTTCCCCATAATTAAACAGTTTCTTTATTCAGATCAGGAAATCTTTTTAAGAGAGCTGGTTTCAAACGCCACGGACGCCACTCAAAAACTAAAAACTTTAGCTTCTAAAGGAGAATATAAAGGCACTCTAGATGATTTAAAGATAGAAATCATCCTAAATGAAGAAGAAAAAACCCTAACCATTCGCGATAAAGGGATCGGAATGACTGAAGAGGAAGTAATGAAATATCTAAATCAAGTTGCTTTTTCTTCGGCACAGGAGTTTTTAGATAAATACAAAGAAGACGCTTCGATTATAGGTCATTTTGGTTTAGGCTTTTATTCAGCGTTTATGGTAGCAGAAAGAGTGGATGTTCTGACAAAGTCCCATAAAAAAGGCAAAGCCGTAAAGTGGAGTTGTACAGGAAGTCCTGAATACACGCTTGAAGATATTGATAAAAAGGAGCGAGGAACGGATATTGTATTGCATATTTCTGAAGATAGCACTGAGTATCTAGGAAAAGCTAGAATCCAAGAACTATTAGATAAATACTGTAAGTTCTTGCCAATCGAAATCCAGTTTGGCACAAAAACCATCAGCGAATTTGAAGGAGAGGGAGAAGATAGAAAGGAGATTAAAACTGAAGTTGATAATATTATTAACAACCCAAATCCAATTTGGAAAAAGAAGCCCTCGTCTTTAAAAGAGGAAGATTATAAATCATTCTATAAGGAATTATATCCATACTCTACTGAGCCATTATTTTGGATACACTTAAATATAGATTTCCCTTTTAATCTTACAGGAATTTTGTACTTCCCTAAACTAAATAACAGCCTTGAAGTACAAAAAAATAAAATCCAACTATACTCTAATCAAGTCTACATTACTGACAATGTTCAGGATATTGTTCCTGAGTTTTTAATGTTGCTTCACGGAGTCATCGACTCGCCAGATATTCCTTTAAATGTGTCCAGGAGTTATTTGCAAGCAGATGCAAATGTGAAAAAGATATCCGGCTATATCTCTAAGAAGGTGGCAGAGAAGCTGAAGTCATTGTTTAAAAAAGACAGAGAAGCTTATCAAGAAAAATGGGGAGACATAGGAGTTTTTGTAAAATATGGAATGATTTCGGACGAGAAATTCCACGATCGTGCTAAGGAGTTTGTTTTGTTAAAAAACACAATTAATGAGTTTTTTACCATAGAAGAGTACCAAGAAAAGATTAAAACCGAACAAACAGATAAACACGATAAAATCATCCACATTTATTCTAATCAGGTACAAGATCAGCACAGTTATATCGAATCTGCAAAAGCTAAAGGATACGATATTTTGGTTTTTGATCATGTAATAGACAATCATTTTGCACAGCACCTCGAACACAAATTAGATAACACCACATTTGTGAGAGTCGATTCTGAAACAGCTGATAAACTGGTACAAAAAGACGAAACCACAGATTCTGTGTTGACGGACAAAGAACAAGAAAAAGTAAAAAATATTTTCGCGAGTTCATTAGGAGAAAGCCAATCAGTGGAATTAAGAAACTTGACCACTACGGATTTACCCGTTATGATTACAAAGCCTGAATTTATGCGCAGAATGAAAGAGATGCAGGCCATGCAAGGAATGGATATGGCTGCTTTTGGAGACATGCACAATGTAGTAGTCAATACAAACCATCCATTAATAGCAGGGAAAATGCTAAAAATGAGAAGCGAAGAAAAAAAGAATAAGTTCGCTGAGTACCTATATATGCTAGCTAAGGTGAATCAAAAAATGCTCAGTGGAGAAGACATGAGCAAGTTTATGAATATGAGCGTAGAGTTTTTACAAGAAAACTAAATATTAAGACTTAAATATTGGTCTCGATTAAGTTTAGAAATTAAGTAGATTTGCAGGCATTGTTATGCAGTACTTTGGAGAAGGACTTTTATTCGGACTTGGTTTAGCCTTTTCAATGGGGCCAATATTTATAGTCATTACACAAACATCCATACAAAGAGGGTGGCAAGCTGGGCTTTCAGTGGGTTTGGGGATTTGGTTTAGCGATATAATATATATACTTGCTAGCTTTCTATTTACACAGACCATTTCAGATACTATAGTTAATGAACGAGTAAAATTTTGGAGTGCCATGATTGCGGCCATGGTTTTGTTTGTTTTTGGTATGTATCTTATACTCACAAAAAACGAACTCGAACAAGAGGAGTTAAAGTTAAGCGCTAAGAATTTTGCTCAATATTTTTCCAAAGGCTTCGTAGTCAATGGACTTAACCCATTTACACCTATTTTTTGGTTTGGTATCACACCCACATATATTATAGCTAGAGGTCTTGACTTGTCAGATAGTTTGTGGTGGCTAAGTGGGATTATGCTAATGATTATCTTTTCTGATGCAGTAAAAGTTTCATTAGCTCAGCTCATTCGTACAAAACTTAATCAAAAGCATATGCGATATATTTCTTTCATCGCGGGCTTTTCTTTGTTGATTATAGCAGCTTTCTTAGTTTATCAAGCTTTTTATCCGATTTAGAGATAATATTTATAGCCGTTTAATTTTAACCACTTTTCATACCTTCGATAATCTGGACAATGTTTCTCCACCAAACTCCAAAATTTACGTGAATGGTTTAATTCTACGAGATGACACAGCTCATGTATTATTACATACTTTCTCACCTCAAACGGCAGGAGCAACAATCTTATCGATAAATTTATATTTCCTGTATTACTGCAACTTCCCCAGTTGCTAAAATTGTCTTTTAACTTGATGGATTTAATAGACCCTCGTATAGTGTCATTATTAATGGAGTACACTTCTTCTTCTATATTGAGCTTAAATATTTTTTTTAGTGTGCCAATGACGCCCTTTCTTAAAAATTCTGGATCAGCATTAAACGGAGCTTTTATTAGAACAGAATCACCCATTTTTTTCCCAGAAATAGTTTTTCGCTCTTCTTCTTTTATGCTTAAAACCAATTTTTCATTCATTATTTCAACAATATTTTCGTTGAAATAGTCTTTTATGATGTATCGATTTAGAAATCCAGGATTATTTTTCTCTAATTTTTCGAGCCAAACATCCAACTTTCTAGTGATTTTAGAAAAATCTTTGTTGGTATACCAAAGCGGAATTTGAACTAAAATGAACTTTCTTCCGGCGGAAAATCGCTCAGTTAGTCTAAATTCCTTTTGAACTTTAGCACGTATTTTTTTATCCTTTAACGAGATATACATTTATCTTTTTTAATATGTAAAAAGGCGCAATTTTTGCCTTTATCAGATTGCAAATTTGAAACAAATTTTTTATTCCGAAATATGGAAAAATTAGTTTTGGATAATGATAAATGTGTCTATATTTGCAATCCCTTAGAAAATGAGGGAAAACGATCATTGA
>JAHDHQ010000010.1:0-68948 GCA_020631235.1 Saprospiraceae bacterium
TTCATTAAGCATAAATAAAAAAGAGACTATCTCGATTTGAGACAGCCTCTTTTTTTATGTGGACTATTAATATTATTCTAAGCTTTGTTATATTCTATTACTAATCTTAATTTAGCAGTATTATGAAAATCAAACTGAGTATTGTAAGCTTATTCGTTGTTTGTGCTCTTTGCACCAGTTGTTTAGTTGATTCTAGTTCTAAAAAATCAGCGGTTAAAACTGAGAGCAAAGCAAAGAAGAAAAAGTCTCCCAATTTTGCAAAAGCATCAATATTAACTATTGAAAAAACACCAATAAAAAAGGTTAAAAAGCCCTTGCAAATTGAGGATGAAATGATAAATATAACTGGCTGGGCTTTTGATGACAAACTTAAAAGGCCAGCGCAGAAAGTTCATGTATTATTAAATAAGAAAGCCTTCGCTTGTAAATATGGGACTCCAAGAAAAGCTATAGCAAAAAAATTTGGAGACAAAGTTCTGAACTCCGGTTTTAGTTGCAACATTCCCGTATCAAAACTTAATAAAGGGCTATATAATGTAGAGATAAGAGTTACGAACGCAAATGGTTCCCGAAAGGTTTCTAAACCATTGAACAATCTAATTAAGATATAATACTCATTTGAAAACCACTTTGTATGTTATTCAACTCATTTGAGTATTTACTATTTTTCCCGCTTGTATTTATTGTTTATTGGTTTGTTTTAAACAAGCACTTAAAGTTTCAAAATGCTTTTCTTTTATTAGCTAGTTACTTTTTTTATGGCTGGTGGGATTGGAGGTTTTTGTCTTTAATCATTTTCAGTTCAATCGTTGATTACACGATAGGCTTACAGATGTCGGAAAGTGATAATCAAAGGAAACGGAAACTATTGCTTTTTGCATCCTTGCTGGTAAACCTCGGATTTTTAGGTGTTTTTAAATATTATAATTTCTTTATTGATAGTTTTAATACCCTACTAGATAACGTAGGAATGCAAGTAAATATGATGAGCTTAAACATCATCTTACCGGTGGGTATTAGTTTTTACACCTTCCAAACCTTAAGTTACACTATCGATATATATCGAAACAAACTACAGCCGACAAAAGATGTTTTACAGTTCTTTACTTATGTGGCATTTTTCCCACAATTAGTAGCTGGCCCTATCGAACGAGCTACTAATTTATTACCACAGTTTAATATCTCTAGGCAATTTAATTATGATAAAGCAGTAGATGGCACCAAACAAATTTTGTGGGGTTTCTTTAAGAAAGTAGTCATTGCAGACAGTTGTGCACCGATTGTCAATGACATCTTTACTAATTATCAAGAGCTCTCTCCTATTATGTTAATCCTGGGTGCCATACTCTTTGCATTTCAAATTTATGGTGACTTTTCAGGATATTCCGATATTGCCATTGGAACCTCTAGGTTATTAGGATTTAACTTGATGCAAAATTTTGCCTTCCCATATTTTTCTAGAAATATGGGTGAATTTTGGAGAAGGTGGCATATTTCTTTATCCACATGGTTTAGAGATTATCTATACATTCCTTTAGGTGGTTCTAGAGGTACTCAATTGCAATCAGTTAGAAATATATTTGTCATTTTCATTGTGAGTGGTTTTTGGCATGGTGCTAATTGGACATTTATTGTGTGGGGCTTTTTAAACGCCTTGTTTATTATTCCTTCTTTTCTTTCAGGAAGTAATCGGAATTATTTGGGTGTTGTTGCTCTTGGTAAAGTCTTTCCAAGCATTAAAGAAGCCTTCCAAATATTTATCACTTTTCTATTGACTTGCTTAGCGTGGATTTTTTTCAGAGCAGCTAATGTCTGGGAGGCTGGTGATTACATAAGAAGAATATTTAGTTTTAAGAGTTTCGCTATGGAAGAATTAGAAATAGCTGGTTTTTCTGACTTCACCTGGTTTCTTGGACCTTTAATTATTTTATTACAGATGACCGAATGGAAAAATAGAAGTCGACAATATGGCTTAGCATTTATTTCAAAAAATATTATCATTCGCTGGGGATTTTACATTCTTATTATTTTATTTTTAATCCAATATTGGGGTTCTGAACAAGACTTTATTTATTTCCAATTCTAATGAAGTCCTATCTACATTCGCTACTCAAATTCTTCCTACTATGTTTAGGTGTAGTATTGATTCTTTCACTACTCAAAAGTGGTGCACAAGGTAATAAAGAGTATTATGTGAAATTTAAGGACTTACAAAGTAATCACAAAGAAACCAACACTGTATCTTTTGGATCCAGTCATATTTTTCGACAATTTAAACCAACTACTTTTGACCAAACCACTAAAAAGACATACAGCTATAACTTAGGGACTCCGGCAGCAGATGGCCTACAAAACATATTCCTACTTGAAGATTTTTTAGATAACTACAAAAACATAGAAAACATAGAGTATGTATTATTTGAGTACATTGGAATCAACAAAATCAAAGGGCAAAATCATCAAACTTTAAGGAATAGTTATTATTTGAATGCTTCTACTCTTTCCTTAGTATTTGGGAATTACCCTCCTTGGTATAAAGGTGCAAGTCTAAGTTTCTTAAAAGCTTATTTACTCAGAAAACTAAGCTTTAAAAATGTATTTTTTAACACAGAAACTAGACGTTTAAACAAGCTAAATATTAAATACTGCCTTAAAGAAAGAGGATATTTAGCACTCGAAACAGATTTAAGAGTAACTAAAAATTCAAAACTGGTGAGTAGAAAAAAATACTTCGATACTCATGAGGAAGAACTAGTTAAAAAATTTTCAGGTCGAGATCGGAAAGTCTCCATTAAGAAAAAGAATATACCTGTATTGGATAGATTAAACAAGATCTCCAACCACAAGGATTACAATCACATTCAATTCTTAGTGGTCATTCATCCAATGTACCCGATGCTCAAAGTGGATAAGTATAAAAATTTGAATATACTCAATCTTTCAAAAAAAGACCACCAATCCATTCTAACCAACCCAAGCTATTACTTTGATAAAGGTCATTTGGGTAAAAAAGGTGCTAAAGCTTTCTCGAAAGCTCTAGGAAAGTCGTTTAACAAATTTGTAAAGAATAAACGAAAAGCAAAAAATAAATAACTCGCCTATCAAAAACCAAAGTCTACTAGCCACGCTAATCGTAGTAGCTTCCACCAAATCTATTCTCAGTAAACTCAAAAACAAAACAATAAGGCCTTCTCTAACACCGACACCTCCTGGAGCAACAACAGCCATAGCGCCACTGGTTCCTGCAAAAGGAAAGGCTAAAATTGCCACCAATGAAAAATCTACATGGATAGTTAGGGCAAGACATAGGAAATAAAAAGAACATCCCCACAAAAACCAATTTAGCATAAAAACAGGAATAGAGATGAATGCTTTGGCAGCTGAAATAGCTGGGATATTTAGTTTCTTTTTAAAAAGCCATTTAGCAGTTTTTTCAATAGTTACTTTTATGATAGGAAGAAATATTAAGCTCGTAAGCAAGAGCCAAATTGGAATGGCTGTGTACAAAAGTTTAACCTGACTAAAACCACCTGCAAGTATAAGTCCCAAACAACCCATAGAAAAACCAACCCATATAGTAATAATTTGAGTTTGCAAAGATATGGTTGATGCCACCTCTCGTTTTATTTCATATCGATTTGATATAAACTCGGCTTTTCCTAAAATAAGTAAAATCTTGCCTGGTATGTACTTGGTAAAAATAGATAAACCCACAGAGGTTATTGCATCATTTACTGACACTTTGTATTTATTTAATGATAGCTGAGTCCACCATGTAAGTGCATTTGAAATCATGCCTAAAAACAATAGTAAAAACGATAAAGCAAGATATGGATAGCTATAGATCGTTGGAATGTTTAAATAGTCTGCCTTGTATAATGCAAAAACAAGAAACACAAAGGAAAGCAATACTAAATAAGTAAAAATATTCTTTGACTTAAAAGCCATATTAACTTGGTTTCTGGGACAAAATCATTGTCCAAGGCAAAGGTCTGTTTTCTTTTAAAACCACGAAGTTGTTTTTCTTTATTAATTTTCTAAAACCAACAGATGACCAGTGATTTACATGAGTAGGGGTATTGCCCATGTCCTTTAAATACTTTAATCTGATCATATTTAAAACGCGCCAAATTGGTTCTCTCGGCACACTTGCTAAAAATAAACCTTCAGGTTTTAAAACCCTATATATTTCATTTAATCCCTTCTGATAATTATCGATATGTTCCAAAACTTCACAACAAATAATTAAGTCAAAATAATCATCTTCAAATTGGATATTATTTATGTCTTCAAATTGAAAATGAACATTAGGCTTTTGTGATAATAACTTCTTTGATAGATCAAGTCTATCATCATACACATCAGTCAAATAAAATTGTGCATCTGGAAACCTGTCTATTACTTTTTGAGAAACATGCCCTTCCCCGGCACCAATCTCAATTACTCTCATCGGATTTGTATTAAATGCATTGTGATCTAATAAATTTTCAATAGAATTAAAAAATCCACCAACTAGCTTCTTAGCAATCGATCCCTGATTCTGATATTTTGGGGATTTGGCTGGTCTGTCAAAGGTTTTTGCCATTATTTTATTTTGTATTTATATAACTCCATCAGTTCCTTTAATTCAGACTCTATGTATGAATTATAAGAATCAATTATGTGAGCCGTATCCTTTTTCTTACTCGTGTTTTTGGGTTTTGATAAAATTGCCTCAGTCTTTTGCTGAGAATATGATTCCAAACCAAAAAAATCCCTCACTCGTGCCAATTCTTCCGCACCTTTTTTTGGACCTGATTTAAAAATATCTTCAAATCTTATTTGAAGATAAGGATTAGTTTTCTTGTATAGCATTAGTGTTTCATTGATGAGCTTCCATCTTGCAGCAAGAACCATAATAGGATCTTTCTTTTGCCTTTTAGATAGTGGCAAGTCAGCTACAAAGTATGGTATATTTCTCCTAACCAGCCTCTTATAACCATTCCAAAACCCGTAATCATAGTGAGATTTAATATAATCTTGAGGATGCCTGACTAGGTGAAGTATTTTAATATTTTCTATTGACTTGTTTAAAGAAAATACTCCAGACCACATAAAATTACTAGACTCTATATAAATAGTTGGACATACTTTGAATAAAGATTTTCTTGCTGTAAAATAGGCCTTGTTAAATCTTTCCGAACTTATCTTTCTTTCGTAGTGCATATTCGATAAGGGAATAAATCTTCTAGAAGGTTTTGGCTCATGCCTACATAAGGCATTAGTACATGTTTTATTTATATAGTCTTCAAAAAACATAGTACCCGTTCTCCCTGTGGAAAGAATAAAATTAATTTGCTTATTCGTCTCCATACATTTGATCCTTCTGTCGCTTAGCTAGTTGCTCGATTAGTTTTCTGTTTTTTGATAACAGATCTCCAATAATGCCTAAGGCAAAAAAATTAACACTAATTATAATAAACATTACACCCAAAATTAATGACTGCACTTTACCAGAGGCATCATTATTTAAGAAGAAAATAATAAACCTTATGATTGGAATTAAGCCTACCAAAAAGCTCAATCCACCCATCCATAAAAATATCCTTAGAGGTTGATACATTGAATAGACACGTATTATATCTGTACCTGATTTACGTATGTGTTGCCAGATATTCTTAAATAGACGAGATGGCCGAGTAGGGGCATTGGTGGATATAGGTACAGAAACCATCTTTATCTTTTTCTTAGCAGCTTGAACTGTTGTATCCAAAACATAGGAGAAGTCAGAAGTTATGTTAAGTTCTTTCATCGCTTGTTTGGAATATGCTCTAAAACCAGAAACCGCATCTTCCATTTTTCGTTCTCCGGATAGGATTTGAGTAACCTTGGTCCCTAACCACTGAAAAAATTTCTTTATTATGGAAAAGTGCTTAATCTTAGAAGTTTGACGATTACCAACTGTTATGTCAGCTTCCCCATCAATAATTGGTTTTACCAAATCTTTAATGTACTTTGACGGATACTGATTATCTCCATCTGTATTAACAAGTATATCTGCACCCAACTTTAGCGCATTATCTAAACCTGTACGAAAGCTGATCCCAAGTCCTTTATTCCCAACATTTTTTAATACGTGATCAACCTTGTTTTCTAGGGCAACTGCAATAGTTTTATCTGAACTCCCATCATCTATTATCATGGTTTCAATGACGTCTATACCATCAATCTTGGTGGGTATTTCACTGAGGACAAGGGGCAAGGTTTTCTCCTCATTATAGCACGGAATTTGGATGATTAATTTCAAGAATACATATTTAAATCACAAAGTTAAATATAAAGTCATTATGAAGTCAAATAGTAGTTGAAATTAACGGAAACTAACTCAATTATGATAAAATATCTTCATAAATAGAAATAAGGCTATTGTTAAATCTAAAGAAATGGCAAAAAACCCATTTTTTTAGCCATTTTTGTAGTGCTTTAAAAAGACTATGTAAAATTCAGCAATTCAGAATTAAACTGCATGCTAAAAAAACCAACTATAGTTCTGACAATCATCGGGTTAGTTATGATGATAAATTTATTGCACAATCCATTAGGTTTGTTTAGCGCAAAGGGTGTAATTAACCAATTAGGATGGCAAAGTTGGATAGCAGGTAGTATTATTAAGGCTCATCAAGATGGAATCTTTTCCACTGGAACTTTCACCAATATTTGGATCCCAAAAAAAATGAAAGCTCCTAAGGCTAGGGCATACAATGCCAATAAGTATCGAAAGGGTCAATTTAATATCAAGACTAAAAAAGGTCGTGGAGTTTGGTCAACTTACAAATCCGCTATAAGGTGGCCAAATACACTTTATGAAATTGTGGATGTGAGTATATTCAAAATAACAGGAAAACCTCAAAACCTTTTTTGGTTACATAAAACCATTGCGGGTTTATTTTTGGTTTTTTCTCTATTAATATTTTTGCGCTGGACCTGGGATGAATTTGGAATAATTAATTTCATTTTAACTAGCTTTGCTATACTTACTTGTCATTGGTTAATGGTTTTGGCCTCCTATGCTGGTTTCGATATTTGGTTAAATATAATTCCAGTTGCTGCTGGACTTTGGCTTTTTAAAAAGAAAAGAAAGTTTTTTAACCCTTCTAACTATTGGCATATTTTAGCTTATGGCATTTGCTCAATTTTCTTAAATGCCACAAGACACTATGCGCATGTACCTGTTGTCAGTTTTTCTCTGCTAATACCTATAGTCTACTATGAGAAATTGAGTCTTTCCAATTGGAAAAAGATTTCAAGCAAAATAGTAATTGTAGGACTTGGCGCTATCATTGGTTTTCTTATAAGTTTTAGTATTCATTTTCTTATGATTTACTCAATTAGAGGAAATTTGGAACGGACTTTAGACTTTTTTAAGTTTAAGTTTTTACATCGCACCTCAGGTGATTTAGATGAAAATTTGCACAACTTTTCCAGACTTGTAGACAAAGCTCATGGTGCTGGTTTTATGGATGTAATGAAAAGATACTGGAACGAAAAACCAATATTGGCTTTTCTTAACTTGAAGCATATCACATGGATGTTTATTCTATCGACTCCAAGTGTTTTTATTCCATCGCTTTTCTCAAAGAGCACTATAAAGATGTCAAAATATAGAAAATTGTTTCTAGCTACTCTTATTAGCTTTATTGGAGCGATCAGTTTTTTCTATATTTTTAAATCGCATGCTTATTTACATGTCCATCTTGATTACATTGTTTTATGTACTCCTTTTATACTTTTCTTCGTCTTGTATTATGTGGAATTTATAAAAGTTCTCGTCCAAAAACTTAAAACAACATTGAACAAAAACACAATCGAAGCCTAAATTATATGAAAACTATATTACTTGCTGGAGGTTTTGGAACCAGATTATCTGAAGAAACCCACTTAAAACCTAAGCCAATGGTCGAAATTGGGGATTACCCCATCCTATGGCATATTATGAAATCTTATTCTCATTATGGCTTCAATGATTTTATCGTGGCTTGTGGATATAAAGGTTATTACATTAAAGAATATTTTGCCAATTACTTTTTACACCAATCGAATGTCACTTTTGACTTAGCCAATAATGACATGAAAATACATGACTCTTCGACAGAGCCTTGGAAGGTTACACTCATGGACACTGGACTACATACGATGACTGGTGGAAGAATCCGGAGAGTAAGAGATCACCTCGACGACACATTTATGGTTACTTATGGTGATGGGGTAAGTAATGTAGATGTAAAAGCTTTAGTGGACTTTCACCGTTCGCACGGAAAATTATTGACTGTAACCGCTGTGCAGCCTTCTGGTAGGTTTGGAGCCTTAGAAATAGACGAGTATCAAGTCAAATCCTTTATGGAAAAACCAAAAGGTGACGGTGCATGGATCAATGGTGGTTTCTTTGTTTGTAATAAGAAAGTGATCGATTACATCACAGATGACTCTACCATTTGGGAACGAGAGCCTTTGGAAAACATAGCAAAAGATGGCGAATTAATGGCCTATCACCATCGAGGATTTTGGAAGCCTATGGACACGCTACGGGATAAAAATGATCTTGAAAAAATGTGGGCTTCAAATAAAGCCGAATGGAAAAGCTGGTAAATGAAAAAACTATTAGAACAAGCCTATAAAGGCAAAAAAGTATATGTTACAGGACATACTGGTTTTAAAGGGTCTTGGCTAATAAAGTGGTTGGATATGCTCGGAGCCGAAGTTAAAGGATATGCTTTGGAGCCAGATCATGAAGATGGTCACTATAATGTAATCGATGGTGATAAACTTTGCGATTCTGAAATCGGCAACATCAATGATTTAGCCAATCTGACTGCTAGTATTGAAACATTTCAACCAGATTTTATTTTTCATTTAGCCGCACAAGCTTTAGTGCGAGACTCCTATGAAGACCCTATTGGTACTTACCAAACCAATGTTATAGGTACGGGCAACGTCATTCTTGCGAGCAAGACATTGGACAAACCATGCCATCTAATACTCATTACAACGGATAAAGTATATCACAACAACGAATGGGAATATCCATATAGAGAAACAGATCGCTTAGGTGGTTACGATCCTTACAGTAGCAGTAAAGCTTGCTCGGAATTGATTGCGAGTTCATTTACCCAGTCGTTTCTTAACATAGATGCATATAAAACCCACAATAAACAAGTAGCCACTGCAAGAGCCGGTAATGTAATCGGTGGTGGAGACTGGGCAAAAGGTCGCATTATCCCAGATATTATCAAAGGGATAGATCAAGGCAAGAATGTGGAATTACGTAATCCTGGAGCTGTAAGACCATGGCAACACGTCTTGGAGCCTTTATCCGGCTATTTAGTCTTAGGAGCAAAAATGGCCTTACATCCGCTTAAATATAACGAAGCATGGAATTTTGGTCCTGAAAATAAACAGTTCCTAACCGTAGAAGATTTAACCAAAATTTGCATTAGAATTTGGGGGCAAGGTCATTACACGACGCCGGATTCTAGTCATGAGCCACACGAAGCAAAAATGCTGCAACTTGACATCAGTAAAGCCAAATTGTACTTAGCTTGGAAACCAAGACTCAATGATGTGCAAACTTTTGAATATACCATCGAGTGGTACAAGCGTTTTTATGAATCCAGAGAAGCTGCAGCTGCATTAAGTGAGGCACAGATTCAAAGCTACATGAATCTTTAAGGTGAAGCGATTATTAATCACAGGGGGAACAGGTTTTTTAGGCAGACATTTATGCCAGCATCTATTAAGATTAGGCCATCAGCTATACCTCTTAGTTCGTCCCAGTTCTGATACATCTTCATTTGTCAATGAAGGCGATTTGATTCATTTTTTCGAGCAAGATCAAATGGCACATTTATTTGAAGGCGATGAATCCATAAACTTAGATGGAATCATACATGTGGCTACAGATTATGGAAGACATGGGGAAAAAGACGTGGTTTTTGACGTCAATTACCAATTACCTAAGTCACTGTTGCAATTAGCAATTAACAAGGAGATTCCATCTTTCATCAATATTGATTCATTCAGTAGTTTGATAAAAAACTATCCTTATTTACCCCACTATCATGCATCGAAAAATGCATTTTTAGCTGAGGCAAAACGCATGATTACAGGTTTATATCCTAAATCATTTAGTACTTTGAGATTGCATCATTTATATGGAACTCATGATGACGATCGTAAATTTATTCCATTTATAATTCAAAGTCTTTTATCTAATAAGGAAAGTATAGATCTAACTGCTGGCACTCAAAAACGAGATTTTATATTTGCATTAGATGTTGTTTCTGCTATAGAAACAGTTTTAAAATCTTGTCCGTCTGGCATACAAGAGTACGAGGTAGGTAATGGCCAATGTTACTCAATCCGTGAGTTTGTTGAATCAGTTAAAAGAGAGGCAAAAAATAAAACTACTACTTTAAATTTTGGGGCGTTGCCTACAAGAGAAAATGAGCTTATGGTAGCCGTCGCCAATAATTTAGATTTAATAAAATTAGGATGGAGTCCAGCCTATCCATTAGAACAAGGTATTCAGGCTACTATAGATTATTACAGAGACAAAATGTCTTAATTTCGCACAAAGATAGAAAATCATCATATGCTTTATAAACCATCATTTACTTACCTGATAGAAGCACAAAACTTAAATAAGTATTGTGAAATACATACAGATATAAGTGAACAAGCTGTTAAGTTGCATTTAAATGCTCCAGGTGAAAATCAACCAAAAGTAAAATACAAGTTTGATTGGTTAGCTTCAGGCTCACAAATGATCAGTATATTTTATTCCGTAAAAAACCCTCGATTTCCGAAGCTAGAGCTGAAGGTTGAAATATTCGATCAGGATAATAATAGTTTAGGTATTTATAGCAAAAAGAATTTGTCCTTTGGTGATCATCATCAAACCATTAATTTAAAAAAATCCGTAGAAGTTGGTTTTATTACGTGGGAAATGGTAGCTGGGAATTCTCATTTTGGATCAGGGGTGTTTATTAGCAATATCATTTTTTACAAGCAAAACCCTCTAACCAATTTAGCTAACAAATATGGGTCAGATAAAGGTAGTGAGGTCTTCTATGGTGCCAGTCCACACATGTATACAGATATATATCATCAATATCTAAATAAATTTAGAAAGCAGTCTTTTAATCTGCTGGAAATAGGTCTAGATTCTAAAACCTACCATACTGGGCAAAGCGAAGATGCACCATCATTATTTATGTGGAGAGATTACTTTCCTAAAGCGACTATTTATGGTATGGATATTAATGAGTACTCCATACTAGACAAAGAAGAAAGAATTCAGTTTTATAGAGCAAACCAATCTTCGCGAAGAGAGTTAGATGCATTCAAAGAAAAGTATAACAAAACTTTTAAAATTATAATAGATGATGCTTCCCATGCTTCTTCTCACCAGCAAATAGGTTTAGCTAAGCTTCTTCCAATGGTAGAAAAAGGAGGTTTTTATATTATAGAAGATTTATTCTGGCAACCTTTCAAAGAAGAAGCTACCACTTTGGATTTGTTTACAAGATTTAAACATTCTGGAAAATTTTCTTCGCCTTTCTTAACTGATGAAGAAAACGATTACATAGAGAAGAATGTGAAAAACTTTAGAATCCAAAAAGCAGCTGTTAGTGAAATTTTAATTATTGAAATGTAGCTAAAGGAAGCTCTAAAGCTTTAGCTATCATCTCTGTTGCTCTCACTGCTCCCAGAGCATTTAAGTGGTCATGATTACGGTATAATAGATCAATGTCTACCTTTTTTGATAAATCAATATGATGAACGTGCTGATTTTTAGTGATTCGCTTCACAGTGTTTGTATACTTTTGTTTGACCTTTTTTGGAACTTTTGCAAGATAGTCTCTATGCATAGGCATACTTACCAAATACAAATCGATTTGTTTTCTTTTTGTATAGGCTACTAATTTCCGCATGAACTCCAATGAAGAAAGTGAGAGGCCTTCGGAAGACTTGTAATTGAAATGCACATCCGTTATTTTATCCAATTTTTTCCTCGCCTTATTGAGTTTTAAGTTTGGTAAATCATTAATAGCATAGGAGGTTCTAATCAAAGAGTCTACTTTACTTTCATCAATATCAAATGAGAGTTTCTTTTCAATAAACGGATACACTTTATTAGTTCTAAATAAATTAGCGATATATTGAATATTGGGTACAATTATATTCTTACTATAATTGACAATTAACGACTGCCAATCTGGCTTAATCGATTTTAATTCGTCATACGCAATGATGGGGTAAGAACGTTTAAACATTTCTCCTCGCCATCTTGGATCATTAAAAAAATAATTATTAATAGTAGAAAGGTTATTATACGAAAAACCAACCACTAATTTATCTATTTGTGGGTTGTTATCAACAATATGCCGTGCTTTCAGAAAACTAATAGCTAATGGTTCGAATGCTTGTCCTACATTTATAGAGTTAGGTATCATCTTGAAAATAACACCTCCCTTTATATGGGAGTCCCCTAAAAATACAGTCTTAATATTTGAATCTAATATATAAGGTTGAGCGTCGATTACAATCCTATTAACAATCGAACAAATAGATAAAACTACCCATAAGGCAATTCCAAATAACAATAATTTTTTAAAGTAAAATCGAAACCCGTCCTTATTCATTTTCATTAAGCATGAACAAATTCGAAGACAGCAGAATGCTTAAACAATTCTTCATCTTCTTTGACTATTTTAAAGCCGTTTTGGACAACAAGACAACGCATTAAATCAGGATTGTTTCTTGCAAAACCCACGTTTTTTTGAGCACCTACTTTATTTTGATCAGCAAAATGTAAAACTGCTTTACCAGTCGGTTTAAGTGCTTTCTTTATAGAACGCAAATAATAAAAAACATCCAACGGATCTATATGCACAAATACATCATGTGAAAAAACCAAGTCTAGAGAGCTATCCTCAACCCCTGGAAAATCGGTGCCATTTGTCTGAACAAATTCAATGTTTTGATCA
The DNA here is from genome assembly GCA_020631235.1 of Saprospiraceae bacterium. GTDB lineage: Bacteria > Bacteroidota > Bacteroidia > Chitinophagales > Saprospiraceae > JAHDDO01. Next base: position 13,026 of record JAHDHQ010000010.1, read on the forward strand.
TCTTGGAATCTTTTTATACACAACTTTAACATTATCTCATTGACATCTAAAGCATACAGTTTTTTACATCCTTTGAGATATTGAGTCCATCTTCCTCCGCCACATCCAATTTCTAAGCCCACCAAATTTGGTGAAACATTAGGCAGTAGAAAAGTATCTCTAAATTTCTTTAAATGAGCCTTTTCTTCTGGATTCCCCCAATGATTGCCATAGTGACCAAACTCCTCTTGTTTTTTATCTAAAAACCATTCTGCATTTTCGGTCCACTTCTTTTTATTCCACTTAACATCAGGCATACTTATCTTTTTTTAGGTACAAAAACGAATAATGATGAATGAGCAAAATTGTGCTCTCTTATAATTTTAAACCCATTATACTCAACCATGGCTTTCATAAGATCTGGGTTATTTCTAGAAAAACCTTCATTTTTCTGAGCCGCTTCTGTATTCTGGTCAGAAAACTGAATAGCCACTTTGGCTGTAGGTTTTAATAGAGGCTTTAAGTTTTTTAGAATATAAAAAATTTCCAATGGATCTATATGTACAAAAACACCATAACTAAAAACAAAATCAATTGATCTTAATGCAACATCAGGATAGTCTGTGCCATTAGACAACACATATTGCATATTATTTCTATCCTTAAAGCGATCTTTTAACAAACCAATCATTTTAGGATTGATATCAGAAGCAATACATTTACCAAATTCACACAAATATTGAGTCCATCTTCCTCCGCCTGAGCCGATTTCCAGGGCTGTGTGATTCTTATTGACATAAGGAAGCAAATATTTTTCTACTAAGACTTTTAGATGGCCTTTATTTTCTGGAAGGCCCCAGTGGTCTCCATAAAACTCACCTGTTTTGCCCTTCAATTTTCGGTCAAAAAAACCTATGTTATCTGACCATACTTCAATGTTTTTTTCTACTTTCATTTTTTTCTTTTAAAAGCTTAACATTCTTGACCATAAATCAAGTCTTGAATGTTTTGTTTTATGACCAATCCTAGCCATGGAATAATCGTCAATCTTAAATGAATCAGTATTGAACTCAATGCCTCTTTTGGATCTTTGAGCAATTCCTCTCACCACTCTCCAATTCGTTATGATTCGATCAATTTGCTTTTCATCATCTTTCCTGACCAATTGGACAAAAAACCAACCGACATCCGGATATTCATAATCATCAAATATTTCAAAATGAATGTAAGCATCCTCACCTCTACGCACTAATTCAAAGTCAAAAGCTCTCACCAAGGGATCTTGAAATACTTTTGGGTATACATTTTCATATCGATAATCAAATAATGCTAAATCTTTAGCATACTTTTTTTCAATAATCTTAACCATTTTAGCATTATAATATCTAGAATAGTGTTTATGAATACTGGTATTCCCAAAATGGGGCAGGTTTTCGAAAGGAATTTTTACTATAGATTTTAAACGTTTAAAGTCTTCGTTTATATTCTCTAATTTACCACAAAAATCAAATAATTCATTTCCTTTTTTATCAAACAAAGTTACATGTTGTGGTCTAAAATGTTCTTCCATGTATTCTTCAGGAATCTTTTCTAGCTTCCTCACATATTCTTCGAAAGTCATCCCTCCATAAAACTCATCTCCATAAAAAACATTCAGAATTCGATGTGCACCATTAGTGACTTGGGCATTATTAATATCCTTGGATCCCAGAATTTTACTTTTATAGGCGGATAAAACTCGACTAAAAGGATTTCTAACAAAGGTGAAAATGAAATGATCTGCAAAGTCATCACGTGTCTGCATAGATTGTTTGGGAACCTCTTTATGCACCATGTGTTTTGGAATGTCCATTCCCAACACTTTAGAAAATTCAAATTTGATTGTGGAACATCCTGCTTTAGGAATAGGAATATATCCAAGTTTGTGCTCACTCAGCACTACAATTTTAGTATTACTATCTAATTGTCTTAAAACTTCCATTGGACTTCATAATCAAATTTGCGCCAAACATTATTGGTCACATTCTTAAATTCATCTGTAATAAGACTTTGATCTACTTCTCCCCAGCGATCTATTTTTGTGTTTTTGTTTTTTACTACCTTTTCTGCTACCTCTGTACCATTATCATGTCCCTTGACTGACCAATTCTTTTTAAATGCGTCCAAAGTTTGTGGGTGAAATGGGATGCCAAGATAGTTAAATAATTTTCTCACCTCTCCTTCAGGATCAGCCATCAAGGTTGTATATTCTACACCATAGTTAACCCTTGACTTTGGATGGTCAATGATCTTAGCCACCAAATAATGGGAATAAATCAATGACTTTTGTGGTCTTCCCCACCAGTCTACACTAGATATGATCACATCATATGGTTGCCTTAAAACAGTAAAACAGGGTGCATGTGGATATATTAAGTCAAATACATTCCAATACCAATCGCAAAAATCGTCGACAGTCTTGAAATTACTATGTACAATCGGAGCACCTATAGGTTTATGAAACCAATATTTTTCTTTGCTCGGATACAAATGCATAAACATGCTTCGAATAACCTCAGGTATTTCACTTTTTTTAGTTTGAGGTAAACTGCTTGCTATAGCGTAATAGGTACTTTGAATTAAATTTACCGTTTCTCCTATGTAAGTGCAATCTGGATGCGCTTTAAACACTTGTGATAAAAGTGATGTGCCAGATCTACCATTACCGATCAAGGTAATAGGAGATAAAATGTTTGTCCAATTTGGCATAATGTTGTATTGATCAGTTATCCTTCATTGAGAACAAATCATTTGGTGTAACCAAACAATAGTTCTTATTTGTGTCTTGTAACATTGAACCTTCTTCTTTCTTTCGAATAAAATGACAGGTATGTTTAGCCGTTTTGTGTACTATGTTTTTCTTTATAGTCCTGCAATTCCAGTTCCAATCTTCAAAACCAAACCCTTCCTTTATTTTATTCTTTGCATAAGGAGTGCTTTGATAAACACTTTTCTTACTAAATGACAAAGCTGTCCAATAGTTATTTATCCTTAAGAAATCTAAATCAAATTCGGCACTCTCCATATCAGTATGGAAGAATAAATGGTTCTCTTTACCAAATATAATATTCACTTCAGGATGAACAACTATATCATCTTCTCTACTTTCTGACAACTCATAACATCTCCATATCCAATCTTCTCCCCATAGATCATCTCCATCTATAAAAGTAAGATATTTTCCACTAGCAATTTCTACTCCATGATTACGACTTAATCCTAGATCCTTATAGGATATTTTGTGTGCATCAAATCCAAATTGAGTTGAATAGCTATTCACAAGTGTTTCAGTTTCTGCATCTGGGTTATCCAAAAGCAATATAACTTCTGTTCGTATACCTTTTTCGTTTGCTTTTAGTACAGCTTCATGAACAGACCTCAAAGTGGGGTAAGCTATCAATCCTTCCGCATGTAGATTGACCAGCACACTTACGTCTACATCTTTTTTAGTTTCTGCCATTGGATTAATTTAAGTAGTTTAATTTGATTTTTAAATTAGAATCAAAATTTGTTTGACCGTGTAGCTTAAATAAATTTACTTCGGCCTTAGATAATTTATCATTTACTATTCCAGAATTTTGAATGATCTCTTCAATCGAATCTACATAAGCTTCTATATCTTCCACTTCTTCAATTAACCAACCAGTTTCATCATTAACTAAATTTGATATCCCTCCTATATCAGGTGCCACTACAGGAAAACCTATATTAATCATATCCAAGAGCATCGTGGGAACTCCGTCCCAAGAACATGTGTGCAAAAATATAGTCGCATTTTGATAATGAATATCTGTCAAATTATTGTAAGGACCTTTTAGAATTATATTTTCAGGTATATCATCCATATCATCATCTAAAAATTGGTAAATATTTCCTTTGCCCCAAACATGAAAATCTACATTTGGCAGCTGGTCCGCAATTTTCACTAAAATATCTGGTCGCTTTTGCGTGACCATTCTCGATGCCCACAAAACGATAGGTTTTTTATCATAGAAGTTATTCCTGATTTTCGAAATGAGTGAATCTCGATTAATCCTGCCAATACTTAGATCAGGTGGCTGGTTTAATACAACTAGTTTATCCTTTTCATTTTCTGACAAACCATAATCTACAATTAACTCATCTACGAATGATTGATTGTCGGTAATCACTTTATTTAGAAATCCAATTGTTTGGCGGAAATATTCCGGAGGATATCCTGCCTTATTGTGAAATTGATCATAATCGTAGCAGAACAAACAAGCGTCTAGCTTGGTGATTTTATGAAGACTTTTTCCATAATTCTTATACAATTCCCAACCTACTCTTGAGTTAGTATTGAGTACAAATTCCGGCTTTGATGCAGAAATCAAATGATTTAACAATCTATGTCTTGCATCCATATCAGCAAATGACTCCAATTTATGAATATCTATATGGGCAAAATTCTTATGCTCTGGCAACCATTCGTCAGCTTCACTATCTGTTGCATCTGTATAGATAAGTAATACTTTCTTGTCAGTGTTTTTCAATATTGACTTCAAAATTTTCATAGTGAAAATCTCGGCTCCACCTCTTCGCATGGTAGATATTAGAAAGATAATGTCTGCACTGAACTGAAGGTCTTTTAGCACCGCTTTCAGTAGTAGCATATCTATGGAGTCATCTGGAGGCAATGCATATGACTGAAAATATTCGAATCTCCTATTAGGCTTAGCCACAGATGGCTCAAGTTTAATAGCCTTACTAATTTGATCTTGAATTTCTGAAGAAATATGATTCAATTTTCCTTGGCCACGTTTTTTGCCTTGTAATTCGAAATAAAGCAATGGAATATCTTCTTCCGAAAGTTCATTTTCTTCAATATATGCCGCTGAGTCAAAAAAGTAAGAAGTAGATATGTTATTTTCGGTATTATTATTTAGATAATGCTGCAATGGATTGACATCCATTCTTTCTTTACCTAATTCTTTTGTATAATATTCTCCATCAAAAAAAGGATGCGTTTTGTTTATATTATATTCATTGCCCCCCATATAAGATTTCAATATATCAACATCAAAGGGTATCCCATATCTCTTTCTTATAAAAGCAGATATGAAGAGCGGATGCGGAATTCTGTTTTCTTTGTAACCATGTTCAATGTAATGACCCAAAGGATTCATTTTAGACTTATGAATGTCTGGATACAAGGTGCAATAATGCTTAACAGAATATAAAGGATGTGGATCGCGATATTCGGTTTTGCAACTAGAAATAAAGTGCATAAGTGGATTTATCCCTGCTTCTTTAACATCTTCATTTTGGTCCAAATAATAGTGAGTCGAAAATAAATAATTAGGATTATAGCCTAATAAAAATCCTTGGGTCAAAAAATGTATAAGTGCATCATAGGGCTTTAAATCTAGTCCTGATTGATGTGTATAATAGTCATAATCAAATAAAGCCGAAAAATAAGGTGATTCTCTTTCTAAAGCTTTCTCAAATATTTGCTCAACATCTAAAACTGCTATTTTTTCCTTTGTTTTTTTCTCATTTTCAAACTCATTGTTTAGAAAATGTTCTTTGTCAAAAAGTGTTTGAATAATATCGTCCTTTAGCGACGTTTGTGATTCTATTTCCTGGCTTATATTACTTTCCTTCATAGGGAATATAACTGTTTGTCTAATTAATTTAAGATTGTCGATGGAATTCTTCTAAGGCTATTTCATATAAATGTAAGTCATACTGATTAACCTTCTCAATTTCTTTGATTAAACTTGGCGAAATCTCTTTTTTATTGCTTGGATTTTTATTTAAATTTTTGCTTTTACCTAATGTCCATCCATACCTCTTTTCCATCCTTATCACAGATTCATCAAAGTGCTCAGCAATACCAAAAACTTCTAATTGTTTAAGCCTAGCAATGGCATTATTTAGTTGTGTTTCCGTTTGTTTTATAGGGGCTGCACCTCCGGTCATATAAAAAGTTTGCACATTAGATACTTGGTTTGGTTCTTTCTCAAAAACATACTCTAAAGGTTTATTTCTGTATTCCGGTATCATTCTTCTTAATTGATAAAGCAATGATATACTCCGTTTTATTGGATTCCGAAAAAACACGATAGGTTGCATATTTTTACCTAATATTTTCAGTCCATTATTGTAAGTGTAATGACCACAAAACAAATGTAAAGCTTCATACTTTGAGCCTATTTTTTGTTGGATTTCTGCAAATTGAGGGTATCTGTTATTATTTCTTTCAATATCACTTAAGTTGGGAAAAATCTGGTTTTGGTCAAATTGATTGTATAACATATTTCTAAAAGATGTTCCTGCCGTTTTAGGTATATGTACGAAGAAAAAAACAGGTCTATCTTCTAAATATTTTGTCCTTTGACTATCTAATATTTTTTGTGCTAATTTGGGATTAAATGGAATATTTTGAGAGAGTTTTATTTCCACTTTGTCTATATGGGGGTTAACTCCATAGGGACGTAAATTAAATTTGAATCCACAATTACCCGTATAATGTATCTGTTTTTCACTTATGCTTTTCCTAAATAAATCTGCTCGAGAAGAGTCTACAAATTTTTCATTAATAAATAAATCAACTTGTAATGGAGTCGATTTAAACCCTAAAATTACCCATCCTGTAATATGTTCTTTAGTTAAACTGCTTATTGCTCCTTTCATAATTAATCTACATAACTGATCGTGTAACCATTAGTATTGGTTATTAAACCTACCATTCGTTCGATAGCATGAGCCATTGTCCCATCTAACTGCCCTGCTTCTGTCGGAAAATCATTTAATCCCCATCCAATATCTAACAAGCCCTTTAAAGCTGCTGGCTTAAACCAAAACATGGTACCCGCAGGAAACAAGAATTTATGGGATAAAATGTCCTCTTCTGTATTGAACCTAAGTAAATTTTCTTCCCAGTCGCCATATTGCTCTTCTTCATGTTGTTTACAGTAAGATCGAAGAATCTTAAAGTCTTTTTCTATTCCCAAAAGAGATGATAACTGCTTCATTGCAAGCTCATTACTGCCTAAACCCCATTTTTTAAATGAAAAAACATTTTTAAAACCAGTCACAACACCTAGTTTATCATCATTATCAAACGACTGGATCACTTTATTGACTATCTCTGATGAGCCCATTAAAGACTCATAACTATAATTTCTCCATTCGTCTCCATTTCTTGCATGTGGTGATTTCTTGCTATGGATCTTCAAAATGTATTCGTAATCCAAATAATATACTTGATTCATGATTTCTAGAAATGGACCTACATCGCGCCCTTGATTCTGAAAAACATAAACATTGGCATTCGGAAAATCTAATAAAATCTCTTTCTTAAACGGTGCATTATGTTGAATGATGCTAACATAAAGATCAAATGATTGATCAATCTTCTGAAAATATGTTTTGATCTCTTCCCACATTTCAATATAATACAAATGCAAGATAATCGCTACTTTACTTTTCTTTATGATTCCATTAGGTTTGAACTTATCTCTGTTTTTCCTATTGTCAGAATGATATGAAACAACCTCGGCCGTTTTTTGTAAATAAGCGTATCCAAAATGCTTGTCTGGCTCTAAATAAGCTCCTTCCGCCCACTCATTCCAAGCATTAATAAAAACAAATGATTGGAGTTTAGTTTTACTTCTTGTTAGAGCATTGTTGAGCCATGCACCATATTTGTCAGGGTTTGAAAAGGCAAAAGGAGTTGCAAAATTATCTTTTCTTGCTGTATTGTCCCACATGGGAAATATGCTCTCTATTTCATTTTGTTTTCCTTTATAATCATAGGAACAAGCCACCACATTACTATAATTTAAAATTAAACCATTAAACGAGTGGTTATATATTGTGTGGGGCAATGACTGTAGCATAAAAGTATTATCATACCCATATTTTCTTAATCGATCATTATATGTTCCCATATGATGAGGCGGAAACTGAACAGTCATATCCAATCCAATTTCAGAAGGATCTTCCAAATATTCAATTGATTGGCAACCAATAACAAATAAATCCTCAAATCCATCCCTTTTAGCTTCATCTCGCCAAATCTTAATCCACTCTGACATATTGCTTGTATGCAAAGGTCGATACACTAAGAAAACCGGCTTCCCATCTATCTTTCTATATCTTTCGTCTTTAAAATATTTTGAAATGTCTGTATAAAAAGCTTTTGCTTGGTCCAAGCTGTAATCTTGCTTCATCAGAATTTCAGTTTCTGAGCCATCCCAAGCTCGGGTCCAATTTTCATTAGCCCAATTTAAACAAAATTTGAAATCAATATTTTTATTGGCCAGAAACTGATTTAATGGCATTTCAAGCAGTCGATGACCTGAAAACCAATAATAATGAAAACAAAACCCATCTATACCATACTGCTTTGCCATGCGTGCTTGCCTTTCTAGTATTTCTGGATTGTTTAGATCATAATAACCCAATTCTCCTGGCAATCTAGGCTGGTAATGATATTCAAATTTAGGCAAAGCCTTAGCAACATTGTGCCATTCAGTAAATCCCTTACCCCACCATTCATCATTTTCTTTAATCCTGTGAAATTGGGGCAAGTAGAAACAAAATATTTCTGTATCAGTTTTTGATTTTATCACTGATTCCTCAGAAGAATCTTTGAAATACTTAGGATGTGGTTCTTGATAAAACTTGATATTGTGAGTGCTAATGCTACCGTAATTTTGAAGTTTTCTCACATCTAGTGTGCAAATTCTAGATTCATTTAATCGGTCAATGACAAAATCAATATGATCAATTTTTCTAGGCAGTTTGACTATCCCTTTAAATTCATAGCCAATCATCCCTTCTTCTAAGCCTACTTTATATTGTTTATTAGTTTTAACAATTAAAGAGACCTGCTCATTATTAGAGGTGCGAATAGATACCCCTTTTACATTTTGATCGCTATCCACATAACCTAACAAATGCAACTTTTCATTTTGGTGATACATTTGTGCAATGTGGATGTTCAAACCATTAAAGGAATAATGTGCATTAATAACTGGAGGCGCCAATTGTTTAGCCTTCCCCCTTAATTTATTGAAAGCATTAGACACTATTTCACCCACAGGTTCTTTACCTATAGCTTCTCTTAAAGTCTTAAAATTTTCTTTAGAAAAATGTTTTAGCATGATAACTTATAGCTGGTAGCACAATGAAAAATGGACAAGTATCCAAGGCTATAAATTACTTTTTCTTTGTTTTTGCTTTCTTCTTCGATTTTCTTGCCGCTTTTTGTTTTTTGCTCCATTTTTTCAAAAAAGCCATGTAAGCCTTATACTTAGAACCTAGGGTTTTCTTCAATTCTGCAGATCTTGCTGAGACTAGTTTCTTTCTGTTCGAAGCATTCTTTTTGCCATCCCAATTCTTTGCCTTTTTTAATCCATTTATTTGTTTGTTATACTTGGCCGTGATTGCTTTTAATCTTTTCGTCTGATCTGAGGTAAGGTTCAATTCTTTTTGGGCAGCTCCCCAAAGTGGATTAGCTTTTTTAGCTCTTTTTTTCTTGGCAACTTTTGTAGTTTTTACTTTTTTAGCTTTTGATTTTTCAGCGCTTGGCTTACAAGCTATAACGGCTAATGAACAAAGGATTGCTAATAATAAATATTTTATCTTATACATATTTCTTTATAATTTGGTCAAATTGGACAAAGCGCAAAAATATCTGAATATTCTAATATTCCTATGTATTACAACTTAATTCTTTAGACAAGGAATTACTAAAAAGTATCAAATAAATCTTAATTATTTTGCTTTTTTCTTTCTTGTGTCTTTTTCATAAAATGAATATATTTTTTTACCGTGCTTTGAGCATCATCAAGTGCCAGTTGTACTCCCCTATTTATAATCATTGCTCTACCACAATTCTGCTCAATAGTAGGCATTTGGTGACTCACTAAAATGATTGTTCGCCCATCTAGAAAAGTATTTTTAAATACATATTCAGACTTCCTTTTAAATGTCTCGTCTCCAACTCCACCAAAAAATTCATCCATAAGAAAAATATCTGCTTGTGCATGCACAGCAATGGCAAACTTCAGTTTGGCCATCATTCCCGAAGAATAATTTTTAACAGGTACATCTACAAAATCTTCCAATTCAGCAAACCCAATGATATCGTCGAAAATCAAGCCTATCCGTTTGAAACTTAGGCCCAATATGCTTCCGTTTACGTAAATGTTGTCTCGAGCAGAGAGGTTTAAATCAAAACCCATACCTAATGCTAACCTCAACATTTTACCTTTAACTTCTATGACACTACCTTTATCGGGTTTGATGGAACCCATAAGGCAATTCAGCAAAGTAGATTTCCCACTTCCATTTCTACCTATGATCCCAAATATTTCACCTTGATTTACTTTAAAATTAATATTTTGAAGAGCTTTAATCTCACGAACATTACCTTTTTGAGAAAACATGTGAGTAAACCTCTCACGAATGGTTCTCGGCCCACCTTCATTAACATAAAAGGTTTTTGATAAATGTTGGACATTAATCACACTCATATTAATTCTATTGCTTTATGAGAATACTTATTAAATAAAAACCTTCCAATAAAATAAAGGCCAAAACCCCATGCTAAATCGACGAACATTAATTCGTAATTCCAATTCCCTAATTGCATTGTTATTGCGCGCATATTCATTATTATACCTACAAATGGATGCAAATAAAGCATGGCAGGAAATTTATCTAGAAATAAATCTCCTTTAAAAAAAACTCCTGAGGTCCAAAAACCTAATAACACTAGAATAGTCCAAGCATGTACAACATCTTTAATATAAATTTGAATGGTAGCCAATATCATTGCGATGCCTAAAGCAAGCAAAACAATATTAAATAAAATAATGGGGAACATCAATATTGACCAGGTGTAGTAAACGCCTAATGCATAACATAGAATTACGAAAGCAACAAAATTAAAACTGAAGCCAATAAATACAGACAAAGTCTGTGAATAAAATAAATCGAGCTTATTAAACTGAATGTTTTCAAATAAATACCTTTTCGTCTTTATGATGGATAATCCTTTTTGCGAAGACTCTACAAAAGACATCCACAAAAGCAAGCCAGCAAATAAAAACAAACCATAATTTTCAGTGGGTACTTTGAACACCTCCTTAAAAACAAAATAGTAAATACTAATCTGAAACAAAGGATTAAGTAAAGCCCACAACAAGCCTAGTTTATCGTTATAATACCTTTTTTTAAAATCAACCTGAGCCAGCTTCCAAATCCTTTCTAAACGATTGTTCTCCGGGATATAAGGTGCTATATGTTTTAATATCTTATTTATCATTTTGCATTGTAAAATTACAACTATATATGATTCTTAATATGATCGAATGATCATCCTTCAAGTATTTTAAACAAATCAATTCGTAATTTCGTTTGGTGGAGCAAAAAATCATACCCATACTTGTGATTAACTGGAACGGCATAAGTGATACAGAAGCATGTATTCATTCTTTACTTGCCCAAGATTATCCTGCTACTCATATTATGGTACTTGACAATCTATCAGACAATCAAGAATATGAGCAATTGCATGCTTCATTTAAGGACGTAAAAAACGTCGAAATCATCGCCTCTCCCCAAAATTTAGGCTTTGCTAAAGGAAGTAACTACCTGTATGAACTATTCTTGAAAAAGAACATTAGTCATGATTTTCTCGCAATGCTTAATAATGATGCTTTTGCTGAAAAAAACTGGCTAAGCGAATTGGTTTTGCATGCTAACACTCACTTTTCTGATGTGGTCAGTACTAAAATGATTCGATATGATAATCACGAATTATTAGATAATATCGGACATCAATTTATTAACACAGCAGAGATTGTTCCTATTGCTTTTAAGGAAAACGTATCAGATCATAATCAAATAATCAATCATTGGGGAGCATGTGCCGGAGCGTGTTTGTATAGAGCCTCCATGATTCAAGACATCGGACTGTTTGATCCATTTTTTGATACTGGTTACGAGGATGCAGAGTATGGTCTGAGAGCCCGCATTGCTGGGTACAAATGCAGTTTCGCCCCTCAAGCAAAGGTGTATCATAAAATAAGCCAATCCGTGGATAAAATAATGAATCTCGACTATAAGATCAGGATTCAAATAAATATCTTCTACAGCTATTTTAAACTCATGCCGCTGCCATTTTTAGTGCTTAACTTACCCTTCATGTTGTTTAAGTATGGAATGGTTTTTTTAATAGACATTGTAAGTTTTAGATGGCAATTTTTTAAAGTCATGCAAAAGGCAATAGGTATCACCTATAAAAATCATAAAGCCTTAATTAAAGAAAAAAGAAAACAGTTTCTTTGCAACAGAAAAACGATTTCATTCATTACCATATTTAGAGAATCTACTTTTTTCCTTTGGTTCGATATAAAACGCTTTTGGAATTTAGTGGTTCGCCAAGACAAATCGGTCTTTGACTAAGATATTTGTGTTGGTTACAAATAAACTTTTGGAAAAACCAGCTTATGAAAATCATTTATAGTGCTTTGCTTATTTTATTGTCCAATGTTATGCTGGCACAAGACTACTGGATATCCCCTATTTTCAGTGACCGATATGACGAAAGTCACGAATTAATTAGAACATCTGATGGTGGATTTTTAGCTGTCGGAACCAAAAACACGGAAAATCTTGATACGCTTTCTCAAGATGCCGCATTGCTAAAGTTTGATGCATTGGGAAATTTAGTTTGGCAACAATTCTACCCTATAAGTCCACCACAAGCCATACGTCTAGATATTGGTGTTGCCGCTTGCGAACTAGATGAATCTTTCTTTTTTGCAACTAGTTCGACTTCTAACGTGAGTATCTATGGAAGTATTACGGAAGTCAATCAGTCAGGTGAAATCATACAAAGCATGACTAAAGACCTATATGATATAAATGACTTATTATTGACTCCTGATGGGCATTTATTAGCTGTTTTTTACGATTTTCTAGCCGATGCTGTAATGGTATCGAAAATGGACAAAAACTTCGAAGTAATATGGGAAACACCCATCGAAAATGCTGTATTTGCCATTTTTGAAAGCCACACTTCTATTGACGAACAAGGAAATATTCAATTATGGCTGGTCAATAACGAAAATGAAAATGAAGTCAATGGATACACCATAGACAGTGAAGGTCAAATCACTCAATCTGGTGCATTTTCTAGCCCAATACCTGGCTTTATTTCTGGTGTAGCTTCAGCTAAAATTTCAGCTAACGAAACAGTATTTATACCCCAAGGAAATGTCGAATCTAATGAAGTACCATTAAGTTTAGCCAATTTTGAAGAGCAAAGTGTTAGTCAAACCTTTGAGATCACACAACACTTAAAGTTTATCGAAGAAGTAAAAGTGGTGGATGATAGGATTTATGTACTTGGACAAGCAATCGAGGAAAACTGGCCAGCCATTGCTGTTTTAGAAAAAGACCTAAGCTTTGTACGTACGATTTTTCTAAAAGACATCATCCAAGCAAATGATGACACGGATTTAGTACAAAATGCTGCATTACTTAATATGAATGTCGACGATAACGACAATCTAATCATATCAGGTTACATAGTTTTTCAAAATACATCGTATGGAACCATTAATGGACTCATAAATAAATTAGGAAATTTTGAGCTTATCTCTTCGATAATCCAAAGCAACAAACAAGAAGTTTTGCGTGTTTTTCCAAATCCTAGTGCTGATTATTTTGTCATAGATCAAGCCTTAAATGCCGGCGCTTCTTTGAGTGTATTTTCTGCCGATGGCACAAAGTTCATGACAAAAAACAACATTGAACAAAATGAAAAAATAAATATTAAAAGTTTACCAAAGGGACAGTATTCCATTGTCCTCAAAAATCAACAAAAGATATTTACGAGTTCGTTTATAAAACTATAATTATTTTACTGCGATCTTAAAGTACTCATAACTTAAAGCAAACCCTTCTTCTCTTGTAACCTGAGGTTCCCAGTCAAGCAGTTTTTTGGCCAATGTTATATCCGGCTGGCGCACTTTTGGGTCATCCTTAGGTAAATCTAAATAGCTAAGCTTAGATGAAGAGTTTACTACTTGTAATACTTCCTCAGCCGCTTGTTTAATCGTGATCTCATTTGGATTACCTATATTGACTGGCAATACATAGTCTGAATGTAATAAGCGGTAGATACCTTCAATCAGATCACTAACATAACAAAAAGACCTCGTTTGGCTTCCATCTCCGAATATTGTGATGTCATCACCTCTGATGGCTTGGCTAAAAAAGGCAGGCAAAGCACGACCATCATCTACTCTCATCCTAGGACCATAAGTGTTAAAAATCCTGACTATTCTAGTTTCCAAACCATGGTAAGTGTGGTATGCCATAGTCATAGCCTCTTGAAAACGCTTGGCTTCATCATACACTCCTCTTGGACCTATCGGGTTTACATTTCCCCAGTATTCTTCAGGTTGAGGGTGAATCAGCGGGTCACCATACACTTCTGAAGTGGATGCTATCATAAAACGAGCTGATTTTGCCTTAGCTAAACCTAATAAATTATGTGTTCCTAAACTACCTACTTTTAACGTCTGGATAGGCATTTTTAAGTAATCTATCGGACTTGCTGGAGAAGCAAAATGTAAAATATAATCTAATTTGCCTGGAATATGGACAAATTTAGTTACATCATGATGGTAAAATGAAAAGTTTACTTCTGGCATCAGATGAGCAATGTTATCCATACTCCCTGTCAATAAATTATCCATCGCAATCACCTCAAATCCTTCCGCTATAAATCTATCACAAAGATGTGACCCTAAAAATCCTGCTGCACCAGTAATAAGTATTCTTTTCATAGTTTTATTTATTAAACCCTGAGTTTTTGTTGATCTTTTTTAAATAGTTGTAAAGCGATTTTAGCTGCTATCTCTTTTTCTGACAACATATGCTGTGCCCGCCCTTCCTCATGGTAATAATGCTTCACAAAGTTTGTATCAAAATCTCCACTGACAAATGCAGCATGTGACATAACAAATTGTCCAAAACCTAATGTAGTTTTTATACCTTCTATGGAATAATCATTAATCGCTTGTTTCATTTTTTGGATAGCTGCTTTTCGAGTAGAAGCATAGACCACTAGTTTTGCAATCATCGGGTCATAATAAATAGGAATATCCATACCTTCTCTAAATCCATCATCCACTCTAATGCCCTCACCTTGCGGTCTGGTATACTTGCTTAAAGTGCCTATCGAAGGCAAAAATTTATTCAGAGGGTCCTCTGCATAGACCCTTAGCTCCAAAGCATGTCCCGTGATGTTTAGGTCTTTTTGTTTAAAACTAAGTGGCTCTCCCCTAGCCACTTTTATTTGTTCTTCTACTAAGTCGATTCCGGTAATCATTTCTGTAACTGGGTGCTCTACTTGGAGTCTTGTGTTCATCTCCAAAAAATAGAAATTGTGGTTTTCATCTAGTAAAAACTCAACGGTTCCTGCACCTTCATAATCACAAGATTTAGCGACATTAATGGCCGCCTCCCCCATAGCATTCCTCAGCTCAGGAGTCAATACAGCTGAAGGAGCTTCTTCGACTACTTTCTGGTGTCTGCGCTGAATGCTACATTCTCTTTCAAATAAATGTACCACGTTACCATGGCTATCCGCTAATATCTGTATTTCTATATGTCTTGGAGAACCAATATATTTTTCAATAAAAACGGCACCATCCCCGAAAGAAGACTCAGCCTCACTAACAGCCCTCTCCATTTGCTCTACAAAATCTTTAGATTCTTCTACAATACGCATGCCTTTTCCTCCTCCGCCAGCTGATGCTTTTATCAAAATGGGATAACCTATTTCTGCGGCCCGTTCTTTAGCAAGTTCAATATCTGTTATTGCCTTATCTGTGCCGGGCACCATAGGAATATCATATCCCTTGACGGCTTCTTTTGCTGCTAACTTACTTCCCATCACATTAATAGCATGGATGCCTGGACCGATAAATTTTAAACCTGCTTTTGTTACTGCTGCTGCAAAAGAGGCATTTTCACTCAAAAACCCATATCCTGGATGGATTCCTTGACAATCACTATCCAAAGCTATCGCAATGATTTTCTCTTGCTTTAAATAAGATTCCGAACTTGGGGCAGGGCCCAACAAATAAGCCTCATCCGCAAAAGCTACAAAAGGAGCATTTCGATCTGCTTCTGAATAAACAGCCACCGTGGAAATTCCCATTCTCTTAGCAGTTTTCATTATTCTCAATGAAATTTCTCCTCGATTTGCAATCAATATTTTTTTCATATTCAGACTTATTCGAATTCAATTAGAACTTGGGCTTTCTCTACCGCTTCACCCTTGGATATCAAAATAGATTTTATAGTTACGTCACCGGGTGCTTTGATAATATTTTCCATCTTCATGGCTTCTAATATTAATAAGTTTTCACCTTCTTTAATTTGATCCCCGACATTGGCAAATATCTCCAAAACGAGGCCTGGCATGGGTGCTTTTAAATGTGTTAATGCCTGTACAACGATCTTGGATAATCCCATAGACTCAACCTGCTGATCATACTTATCTGCTATGCTTACCTTGAACACTGTATCATTTATTGATAATGTATAGGTTTTATTATTGTAATCTCTTGCGATTACTTTTACATGGTATTTAATGCCATCTTTAAGCACATGCATAACATCATCATTGAGCGCTATTGCATCTAGATCGAGAGCCTCCGATTCGTTTATTTGGTACGTCCAATCTGAAATTTTTAATTGGTAATCATTTGCCATAATCTTATTATTAACGAGACAAAAATACTAAAAGAAATACTCCCAATAATTTATAGAACTTAAGCTTCATTTTTGGTGTTATTCTTATACTTTTAAACTCGAAATAATAAACAAATGGAAATACAATCACTAGTTGACGGAATTCAAAAAAGAGCTGATGGTGCTAATGCATTAGGTAGTACCCTGAAATTTGATTTTGGTAATGAAAAAGTATTCATCGATGGTACTGGAGAAAAAAATGTAGTGTCTGCGGAAGATAAAGATGCAGATTGTACTATTAGTATGACTCCTGAAAATTTTATGAAACTTGTTCAAGGAGATATAAACCCAATGATGGCGGTTATGTCAGGAAAAATAAAAATCTCTGGCGATATGGGTGTTGCCATGAAAATTCAATCATTGATTTAAATTAAAACCACAGGTGTAGAATGATATTTTACACCTGTGCTTGTTTTATATGGGCTTTGCTTGGATCGAACAAATGTCAGGTAATCCATCAAGAGCATATTCATAATTTATAATGACATCTCCTGCCTCGAATTTTCCTATAGCATTCCAAATTTCTAAAAATGCGCCATTGGACAATCCAAAAGATTGATTGTCAATAAAAATGGCGTCACCCTGGACCCTTGCGCTTAAATTAACTCCGAAATCACCGAAATTATTAAGTATTATGTGATCAAAATCAACAATACCTTCACCGATCCCAAATTGGTATTCATAAAACCCAGAACAATTTTCAAAAGCATTGTAAGGTCCAATAAATTTATCTCTCCACAAATTGCACGAACCATCATCAAAATTAGCCTCTGGATTATAATTATGGGATGCCCAAACAGTGCATCCGTCGATATCTGGATCACACGAAGCAAATAAGATCATAAAACATCCAAGGTAAGCAACATAAGAAAAACTCCGCATAATGTCATGTTTTCCTAAATGTAAGCCAGCTATGATAGTATAACCAGAATTTAATTATTCCTTAAGAAGGATTAACGCATTTTATGAAAATCATCATTTCTCTTTTTCCTTTTCTATCTTTTTAATAATTCTTAGGGCATAATTAAGTTGAGAATCAAAACCATTAATGATATCTATTGTACTTGGTTCAAATGCGATATGCGGTTTTATGCCATCATCCGGTTGGTCATAACAAGTGGCGTAAACTTTCGTCGAAGCCATAAATACTCTTGTTTGTGATGCGCCTAAATTTTCCCGAAATGCATTTGCATGAAATATACCTGTACCTCCTGTTTCTGAACCAATAATGGTTCCGAGTTGATAACACTTAAAGGTCGCTGCGAAATTAGATGCTGCAGAATAGGAGTTACGGTCAGTAAGCAAAAATACATTTCCTGAAAATTCGTAAAGTTTTTCTTTTGGCAACTCATTATATGCCTCTGTTTCAGTCACCATAGTCCCTATCTTCTCTTTCATGATGGCTGTGATATCTAAAGAATGTGTAGAGTTACTGTAGTGAGTACCTACCATCGCGTGAGAAATGCCCGTATAATTAGCTCTAAAATAATCTCTATAGGCTTCACTTACTTTCATTTTTGAAGCCGCTTTAGTTTTAAAGTATTGTTGTGTAATTCTATGAAATAGTTCTGAAGAAACTTTAGGCCAACCACCAAAATTACCGCGTACATCTATGATTAAATATTGGATGTTTTTTTCTTGTATTTCTTTAAATGTTTTGTCTAAAAAGAACTCATACTTTTCTAAACTCTGTACGGAAAATGAAAATATCTTTATCAGTGCTGTTTGCTCATTCACTATTTCAAAAGCATAAGGGCGTCCTTTGATCATTTGCTTTTCTCTTTCGTCTCGCTTTAATTTTACAGCTGATTTATAAGCTTTGTAAGGCATATTATCTATGCTCACGGTTTCGCTTTTAACGGAGGCGTACTCAATCTCATGGCTTTTCTTTCTTCCAAAGTAAAACTGTAAATAGGTATTAAATCTAAGTTCGATGATCACATTACGAAAGGGTACTCTTTCATACGATATATATGGGTCGATTCCCTGGATAAATTCTTTGGTAGCCACACCATTTATACTTACAATTTTCGAACCTTTAGGAATGTTATCCAGTCCATCGTAACGATCGACCATGTACATTTCATCATCATTATTTATATAGATTTTTAAGGGACAAAGGCCATAATCATCCAGCATTTTTTTTTCAAAATTTTCTGACATCGCGACACTGGTATGTCCATCCTTTAATAAAGCAATGGCCTCACATATTTCCTTAAAAAAAACAAGTTGATCTTTACCATCTTTTGCTGAAGATATTTTATCATCAATAAATTGATTCACTTCCGCTTCAGAATAATGTCTATACGGGTCTGGGTGGGCTTCAATCAAATGCTTTAATTGCTTCCAATCTTTTTGCTGCTTTTTCGCAGAAATCGTTTTAATATCTTGTGACAAAACCGGGACAGATAATAAGCAAAAGACTATACTGATTAATAGACTAATGGAGTTTTTCATTGCGCATATATATTTCGGTTAAAATATGTGTTATTTTTTATTATCCCAAATTTGGTGCACTCATTTTTTTACTTTTCTTGGATAAATTCAGAAAGATGGGCAGCCACAAAATCATGGCCTTTTTTGTTTAGATGGTATTCCCATGATTGGAATAAACTCAGGGGGTTTTCTAATTTGCTTGCTTCTTCAAACAAATCTAGTAGCGGAATTTTCAAATCTTTATTAAGAGCAGTAAGGTATTTAGAAAGTCTGCCCATTTCATATCCTTCTAAATGGATTATATTTTTAAATTCTGTTTGTGAAGGTAAAATGACCAACTTAAATTGCACATTGTTTTCAGAACAAATCGCTTGCATGTGTGCCAAGCATTTTTTGACATATATATAGGCTTTGGCTACTTCTGGATCTAACTCTTGTGCAAAGAGTGGCCTATCCCAATCCGTTCTATCGTCCAATCCAAAATTAAAGGTATAAAACTCAAACATTCGTTCAAAAGACCCAAACTCATAGCCTACTTTAGATTGTATATATTGAAATATGGATGATTTATTAGCCATATACCACAAGCATCGTTCTTTAAAATGGACTCTATTCTTAGCCTGTTCCAGCACATTAAGACCATTTACAAAAAGGTGTTCTTTTATGTACCCTTCACGCACATCATTTGGATTGATGACGAATATTAATTGATCTGGCTTAAAAGCTATTCCTTCATTTTCCCACCTTAGCAAACTCTGATCTATCCCCCAAGCCGGACAGCTTGCATTGAGTACTTCATATTCTTCTTGTACTTCATTTAATCGACTTTCTATTTGCCCAGTAAATATTTCTTCATCAGGATAATCAAGGCCGGCCACATAGGAATCACCTAAAATGATAACACGTTGTTTTTTAGTTCTATTTTTTGTCCAATGTCGTCCTCTAAAACCCATATTATTTAAAGTCAAAAGAAATGTATTCTCCTCATTTCCTGGCTTACCTTCATACACCTTTATTCCTTTAAGCTTTGGCTTTAATTTCCATATTGTGTGCTTATCGAAAATATAAGAAGCTTTGGCATAGTTTGGATTAGTGCTGAGCGAATAATCAATCAGTAGCAGCAAAGGAATAGCAATGATTGTAAAAATCAAAATACCACCTACTATCCTCACTCTAATGGAGTGCATTGGTTCTTTGATTGGCATGTTTTGTTGGTTCGTTTACAAACTAACGCTCTGCTATATGTTTAGGTGTTTAATAAATACTTTAAGCTATCACACAAGTGCCGTCGGCGACATTTTAAATGTAAATAGGTCTAGGATAAAATGACTGAACGACCTTTAATTTAGTTAAAGTGTTTTCGAAGTTTTAATATCTTCTTCCTTTGATTCTAAACACTCGACTAATGGTGAAGCCAAGGTGGATATCTCCTTCTATCCAACTTCCAGTGGTATTCCCGATAAAAGCTGACTCAATAAGTCCGCCTGAATTAGATAAATGAGTCTGGAAAACGTGACTGCCTGTGTCGAAATCAAAACCTAATGCCAGCGAGTTTGTTTTCGTCTCATCTAGCTGATTATTTAAGGTATAAATGTATTCAAACTTAAATGCCATTGCTTTGAAGATTTGGTATTTGCCAGCTATTCCAATCGAAAAAACATCATTAGCTAAATCTCTAGTATCTACTAAATTATAATGACATAAACTTGGAGCAATTTGTAGAGATAAACGTTGATTAAATTGTCTAGCAATCATAATTTGATGGCAATAACTAAGTCTATTTTGCCATACCAATGGTTCTAGTTCGTTAAAATTTTTTAGACTATTGTAAGCCATAGTGGAAATACCCGTTATGGTGACTGGAATATTTTTATCCCCTTTTTGCTGCTGAAGAAATCTAATTTTTACAAATCCATCAAACATTTTATCCAATGAAGATCTTCCTACACCTACATTAATCCAGTTTTTAATCCCATAATCAAAACCCAAACGAATGATGGCTTGATCTAAACCAAAGAACTCATAAGCACCTTGGCTTATTCGACCAAATTTATGCGAAATTAAAAAATCCAAATCACCTTCTTTCATGGTTTCGACCGAATGACCGACCACTACTCTTGTATTCTCAAAGGTATTATCTGCAAATATTGTCTGTGTATCTTGAGCAACATTGGACAAAGGCAAAAACACACAAAAAATGTACATTACTAATCTCATGGCTTAATTATTTGGAGCTCCATTATCTACCCAAAATTGGATCTTTTCAATGTCACAATCTTCCAACTTCGCACCTGGAGGCATCGGAGAAAAACCTGATTCATGATTTATAACTGATATGAGCGAACCATTCGTTACATAGTTAAGTAGAGATGCATGACTATCCAAGACTACACCTCCAAACTGATCGACTGCATTATGGCAGGCATTATTACAATTTAGATTAAATAGCTCTTGCAACTCCATACTATAGGATACATCTGTAAATTCGCATAAAGACCCTTCCACTTCTACCTCTACATATTCATAGAGGTCTTCCTTATTATCGTAATAACATCCACCACAAAAAATGCTTATTAAGCATATCCAGAAACTATATTTCATATTAGTTATTTTGAGCACCTTCTAATATCCAATTTTGTATTTGACCTATTTGGCAGTCCGTTAATTTTTGGGCTAATTTCGGCATTGGCGAAACACCGGTTTCATGTTGGATCGAAGCAAGTAATGAACCATCAATTGCCAATGATTGAATATCCTCATAAGTAGACAAATCTATGCCAGCGGACGCATTATTACTTTGATGACAACCTAAGCACTGTCGTTGAATAATCGGATAAATATCTTCAGAATATGAACGATTCAAGCTCTCGCAAGGTAAATTACAATCTGTATTTTCTGCACCTTGCAAAATCCATTTTTCAATCGCCCACTTTTGATCATTGTTTAATGAAATCAAGCCTGAAGGAGGCATAACATCATCTTTTATAGTCAAGAACATTGAGCTAAATTCAGGGCTACCCGGAACCACATGATGGATGATATCATCATAGTTTGTGAGTATCTTAAACCCTTGCGCGGAAGCTTCATCATGACATCCAGCATAGGCACAACTAGAGCTGATGATAGGCAAAATTTCACGTTTAAAAGAAATGATATCCGAATCACAAACATTTTCTTCTGTTAGCATAATTAATGACAAAGTATCTACCATCTCAGGTTCTGGCTCTACCGCCACTTCAATGGTAAAAGGCTCCGTCGTACATGCTTTCAATCCTATAATCAGTATTAAAAAAGTAGTGCACAAAAAAGAGAGCATCCATCTATTCATAAGCTTTGAGTTCTATGTATGATCGTAAATCTTCTACTTGTTGTTTACTCATTCGCTCGATAGGATAATGAGGCATATACGGTTTATGACCTGGTATAGCATATGTGCCGTAGGGAATAATCTGGTATAGAGAAAAATGAGAATTCTTATTTATGTAGAAAGCTAAATCTTTAAAGCTAAGCGTATTATTGTCAAGTGTATAATGTGATACTCCATCTTGATGATGACAATGCAAACACGACCATTCATATATATCCTTACCTACTTGGGGATTACCTTCTAAAGAAACATATCCTTCATCCTTATCTTTAGCGGAATGGAAAAAATGAGCTGGCGATTTTTGTAAATATTTCGTTTTTAAAAAACTAAGCTTTTCGCTATCTGGGACACCCTTTTCATTGAGCATTTCCCACTCGTCCTCAGCTAAAGCCAGATCAGACAAGTTAAATTCTAACGTCCAAAAATAGGCCAAAATAGCTTCTACTTCCCATGCTTTAAGTGATCTACCTTGCGAACATTCAATGGCGCAAAGTTGGATTGATTCCTTCAAGTCTTTATGCGCCTTTCCTACGACTTCTTCTCCATACTTTTGCACATAATCATCATTGTACCAGCTTTCTCTGTTGACTATGCCCTTAAAAGTTGTGCCTTGTAAAAAAGGTATGCTTTTAGATTTTACATACTGAAGCCTTGTTTCAGGATTGCTAACTGATAAATCAGGATCTTCTTGTACCGTATTATGACAACTAGTACATACATAATGTTTACTGATATACCGGGTACGTTTTCCATCAGGCCCGAATGTTCTCCCAGTATGCACTAGATCATAACCCATTTTTATTTGATCCGGAGTATATTCAAGACTGTGTAAAGGTTTATTATCTCCGAGTTGTATTAATGTTTCTGAAAGTAAATCACTCGAACTAAACGTCCATTGATCATTATCCAGTGAAAAACTGGAAATCATTAATAGCCCGAGTAACGCTATGACTAATTTTACTTTCATTATTTCCAAATGTATTAATTATTGAGACAATAGTTCTCTTCTTTTACAAAACCCCTTCGGAATAATATAAAATCAGTACAAAATAATGAGTCTTAGGGAGATAGACTGAACTTATTTTCGTCTTCGATTAAGTTCTTCGGATAAAAAATGCAACTCGCGACTCATTTCACCCGTTACTGAGGTGTTTTCTTGAGCTCTTCGTATGAGGTAAGGAATAACTTCCTTAATAGGTCCATAAGGCACATATTTTGCTACATTATATCCTTTATCAGCAAGATTAAACGATATATAATCACTCATCCCATAGAGCTGACAAAAATTTAAGTGTTCGTGATTTTTACGGATTTCTTGATCGTGTATTAATTGAGCTTGTAGCTGGTTAGACACGGCATTGTGTGAGGCACAACACGAAGCGATATCCTCATAATGTTCTACACAAAACCTAATCGCTTCGTCATAGTCTTGATCGACTGCGGCTTTATTTTTATGTATTGGACTTGGGTAATTTAATTCATCAGCCCGAGCACGTTCTTTTTCCATATATGCTCCTCTAACTAATTTTGCACCTAATTTATAGTTCTTAGCTTTTGCTTGTTTGTAGGATGCTTTTAGATAAGCTAGTCGATCATGTCTATAAAGCTGGAAGGTGTTGTATACAATCACCTCTTCACCATTAAACTTTTCCATGAGCATTTCTACTAGTTCGTCTATACTATCTTGTATCCAAGACTCTTCAGCATCGATAAATACTCCTACTTTTAACTCGTATGCTTTATTTGCGATATTAATCAGCCTGCTAACTAGTTTATCATATTCTTTTTGTTCAATGTCGTTTAAAGTCCCATTGGATTGTTTGGCTTCTAATAAAGCGTTATCAACTAAAGCCGAAATTTTTATACTTACGACTGGCACCGAGTTATTAGAGGCCGCTAGTTCTATCGCACGTATAAGTTCATCTTGGACAGCTTGCAATTCTTCATCGGTGGATTTAGCTTCTAGACCATAATCCAGTACGGTTAGGGTTTTGTACTTAAACAACTGATCGATGGTCGGTTGGCAATCCATGAGGCTTTCGCCACCACAAAACTGTTTAAAGATGGTTTTATGGGTAATTCTTCGAGCAAAAGGAAGATTGAACTTTAATGCCATTGCACCTAATGAACTGCCGATAGAAACCAGCCATTGTTTATTCATTAAGCTAAATAGTCTTACTGTATTTTTAAGTTCTTTATTGGACTTGCTTGCAAAAGCAATTTCAGTATTTGAGAAATCCAATTGTAGATTAGGATCAGGCTCTCCCATTTATGTAGATATAATTTCTTTTTGATTCCATATTTCCCAAGCTTTTTCTGCTTGAAAGACGAGCATATCATACCCATTTTGAATACAGGCTCCTTGTTGCTCGCCTTTCTTCAAAAATAAAGTTTTTTCGGGATTATATATTAAATCAAAAAGATAATGTTGTTCGCGGATAAAATTATAAGGAAGTTGAGGAAGCTCTTCTATATATTCACTCATTCCTAATGGTGTGGTGTTTATGATTAATCTGCTTTCTTTAATGATACCATCATCAAGATCTTCGTAGGTAAAATCACCTGTTCTTGATACTATACGATAAGAAATACCCATCTTTTCTAACACAAAAGAAACTGCTTTGGAAGCACCGCCTGAACCTAAAATTAAAGCATGCTTGATGCTTGTATCTGCAATAAATCCAGACAAACTCAATTCAAAGCCAAAAGCATCTGTATTATAACCCGTCCAAAGACCTTCTTTGTCAATCTGTACAGTATTCACTGCGCCAATTAATGCAGCTTCTTCACTCAAACCATCTAAATATGGAATGATCGCTTCTTTGTATGGAATAGTGACATTGAACCCACATAACATATTAAGGTCCAGCGATTTAATTTTTTCTATACTGTCTAGAGGGAAAAGTCGATAAAAATGATCATCAAGAAAAAGATCATGAAACTTCTGGTTAAAATAGTTTGGCGAAAAACTATAGTCGATGGATTTTCCCACGAGTCCAAATATTTTCATATCACTTACCTTTTCCCTGGATTAAAACTAATAGCGTATAAAACAAAATCTTGAAGTCTAATCCCAATGACATATTTTCAATGTAAATCATATCAAATTTTAGTCGTTGGATCATCTCTTTAACATTGGAGGCATAGCCATATTTAACTTGACCCCATGAGGTAATACCTGGTCTTACTTTAAGCAAATGTTTGTAGTGTGGCGCTTCTTTAGTGATTAAATCGATATAATATTGTCGTTCAGGCCTTGGACCGACTAAAGACATATCTCCTCTCAGAACATTAAAAAACTGAGGTGTCTCATCTAATCTCAACTTACGCATCACTTTACCCCAAGGCGTAATCCGATCGTCGTAATCATGAGACAACTGTGGCCCATTTGCTTCAGCATCTACTTTCATGGATCGGAATTTAATAATGTTAAATGGTTTTCCTCCCTTGCCTATCCTTTCTTGCAAGAAAAAGATGGGACCTGAAGAGGATAGCTTAACACGCAGCATAATATATAGGTACAACCATGCAAATAAGACTAAAAACAAAATACTCACAATGACGTCTATAAGTCGCTTAATTACTGCCTCCCATCTAGGCATCAATTGACGGTCAATCTCGATCAAGACGGCACCATGGATATGGTTCATTTTTACAGTACCCACCATGATATCGTACATACTTGGAATGATTTTGATCAAGAGTCTGTCAGAAAAATCGTCCAACATATTAAAAATCTTCTTCAGCTTTTCATGCTCTGACGTCTCGATGGCAATCATCACTTCCTCTATCTTGTGCTCTTTTATGATCTCAGGAATATCTTTTAATACTCCCAATTTATCTAATTGGTCACCTAGTAGGTTTTTGCTATTGCCATTAGAATCTATAAACCCTACAAAATTATAACCGTGTTTATATTCCCTTGCTGAAATTTCATTAAATAAATCTACCGCATTTTTATCACCTCCGATAATGAGTGTTTTGTAACTCACTTTTCCTGACTTTAATCGCTTAGACGCCCATGTCAAGAAAATCATTCTGACAGTTACCGTCAGTACAAAATGATATAGAAATAATCGTATAAAAGGAATGACATAATTAATATAATCAAATACGGAGTCATCATTTAATATGGTAAAATATAAGATTAGGGCACCGAAAAAGCTAAGAAACAATGTTCTGCTAAACGTAGCTAGCCTCGAAAAACGATAGATGTCCGAATACTTGTCGAAAATAGTATATAACAAAATCCATCCAAAAGGAATAAGGATTAAACCTAACCAAAAGTTGTTATCACCATATACATCAGACATGGAATAGCCCGCACTTTCTACACTTTTTCTGTAAAGAAAAAACAAAAACCATGCTGCCATGGCAGAAAAGAAATCCAAGATCCTATATAGAATCAGCTCGATCCGTCTTTGTCCACCCATCAATTAGAATCTCAGCAATTTTACATTGTCAACATAGCAATACGCTTCCTCTACATCAAGTCCTTCGATATCTACATTTAGGACAATGCGATATTCTTCAATATCAGGTTCGCTCAGAAATTCTTCAAGACTCAGGTAGAGGTGATTCCATTCTTCACTCTCTTTAAGAATGATGATGTACTCCGTTTGGAACAAATTGCCTAAGAGGAATTTTTTTACCCCGATTGCTATGGGTGCATTGCCTCTATAATCCAGCTCTAAATAAGGTTTTTGACCAATAATGCCTTCTGCAGTAAAAGGTATCCCTGTAGAGACTTCACACACAGGATTGTCTTGGTCAACATAGATGACCCCAGCATTATTTCCATCTATTAGATCATCCGCACCCACATCCATGTATGAACCATCAAAATCATCGGCATTTTGGTTAAATGGATTATTGATATCAAAATCCGCAATCATTTCAAACTTAGTTGTACTCCTGTACTTAATATCTATTGCTTTGCTAACTACGGATCCGGGTGGGTCCTCTATTGTAAAAGCCTCAACATCAAAAAATGGATATTCTATAGGAAAATTTTGTTGTCCGTCTCTCCGAATACCCGCAAAAACACGGACATCGATAGGTTGAGGCTCTAAAAGAGGTACTCTTACAGGTAATTCGAAAACACCTACATCTTGACCATTTGCAATAATCCAAGCATCTCGTATGTTGTGCGTATTTGCACCTTCACCAGGTTCGGTCACTAAATTGATGTCGGTGATATCCA
Source organism: Saprospiraceae bacterium (assembly GCA_020631235.1). Taxonomy (GTDB): domain Bacteria; phylum Bacteroidota; class Bacteroidia; order Chitinophagales; family Saprospiraceae; genus JAHDDO01. Next base: position 40,859 of record JAHDHQ010000010.1, read on the forward strand.
GAAAAACTGGATTAAGGTCGTCATTTCGAAAAATATCGCAGCTTTGAATAATAAATGTGCAGCCAATCGACATCCATATCAATACTCGCATATTAGTTTCAGGTTTTGGTTAAGATCTTGTGTTTTGCATATGACTAACGAAAGTAATCTTCTGCTCAGTATTTAACATTAAGAAAATATTAACAATATCGTCATCTAGGAGTAATAAAAAATGATGCCAACTAAAAAAGCAATAAAGAATATAATAGCGCCAGCCACCTTGACACTATGTCTAATATGTCTACAAAAAGCTCGAATATTCTCTTCGTATGCTGGATAATGATGGAGTACATCCCGTTCCATATCCTTTTCCTTAAAAATGTAATAGGCTGGAAATTCCACCTTGTTTTTTCTTAAAACTCGGTAGTGCTTTAGCACCTTCATTCTAAAATAAATATTAACAAACAACAGGGCTACAAAGATGCCTGCAATGATTGCAATGAATATAGCATACATGATTTAGTATCTTTAATAATCAAAATTGAAAATTCCTGTGCAGAAAACATATATTAATTCCATATTCTTTTTGAGTTTATGCATTTGTATGCTTAACAACTTAGTCGCTCAAACTCCAAATTTAGATTATTACTTACCGAAAGAAAACTACGACCAAGACTTTCCTAAACCGATGGATATACTTGGTTTTCAGGTCGGAGAATGGCATGTTTCTCATGACAAACTAGATGAATATATGCGCATCATGGATAAACTATCCACTAAAGCTAAATATGTTGAATATGCTCGAAGTCATGAACAAAGGCCGCTCAGCTATTTAATTATAACCAGTGAAGCAAACCATGCTCGATTAGATGACATCAAAGCTCAACACGAAAAACTCCGTACACATAAAGCCGACGAAGTGGACCTTGACAATCTTCCAGCTATTCTCTATCAAGGATATGGAGTGCATGGAAATGAATCTTCAGGTACCAATGCTGCCTTATTAGTAGCTTATTATTTGTTAGCTGGCCAATCTGATTATGTAAATAAGTTGCTCGATGAAGTTGTTATTTTACTCGATCCATGTTTTAATCCTGATGGATTTAATCGCTTTGCAGGCTGGGTAAATGCTAATCGACATATGCACCTAAATCCAGATGAAAATAGTCGTGAGTTTTCTGAAACTTGGCCTGGAGGACGGACTAATCATTATTGGTTTGATCTCAACAGAGATTGGTTGTTTGTCGTCCATCCTTCTTCAAAAGGACGAATAAAAAACTTCCACGAATGGCACCCAAATGTGTTAACCGATCATCACGAAATGGGCAAAAATTCGACCTTTTTTTTCCAACCTGGAGTACCGAGTCGAACCAATCCCATGACACCTAAACTTAACCAACAAATAACCGAAGAAATAGGTACTTATCATGCTAAAGCTCTGGATTCTATAGGTTCGAAATATTTTACGAAAGAGCGATTTGATGATTATTACTATGGCAAAGGATCTACTTATCCAGACATTAATGGATGCATCGGTATCTTGTTCGAACAAGCAAGTTCGAGAGGACATTTGCAAGAAACTAAAAATGGCTTACTCAGTTATCCTTTTACCATTAGAAACCAAGTGGTAACCTCTTTTTCTACCCATAAAGCAACATTGGACAAAAGAAAAGAATTGCTCACTTACATGCGTGATTTTTATAAAAATTCACGCGAAATGGCAAATAATGATCCGATTAAAGCGTATCAATTCAGTCACAGTGACCAATATGTAAGCCGATATTTTGCGGAAGTACTAAAAACACATAGCATAAAAGTAGATGAAATGCGGTCTATTAATGGTAGCCGGCCAAGCTTTATTGTATCGACCAATCAAGACCAATATCGCTTGATAAAAACCATGTTTGACACCGTAGATTCTTTTCCAGATAGCATCTTTTATGATGTATCTACCTGGAGTTTCCCACTTTCCTTAAACTTAGAAGTACGTGCTTTACAATCACCCGAAAGTATGGAAATGATGCGTACTATCCCGCAACCAAGCAAAGCATCTAGCGAGATAAATACATGGCTTGTTCCTAATGATATATACCATATGCCTAGGGTGGTTCACAGCTTACAGGCTAAGGATCTCACCGTACGCGTATTAGAGGAAGATTTTACTAAAAAAGAAATAAAACTAAAGAAAGGAAGCCTGTTTTTTAGCAATCAAGATCCTCATTGGGAAAAGCTACAAGTCACCTTAGATAGTCTTAGTCAAGTTTTCGGATTTACCATAGCAAAACATGCCTTGAACAAGCGCGTCATTAAAAAAATGAATACAGGGAAATTATCCAAGGTGGGTAAAACAGCTTTGCTGGTAGGTCGAGGCTTCGGGTCTTATGACGCCGGTTATTTGTGGCACCAGTTTGATGTCCATTGGAATGTACCAATTAGTCATTTGGATATCGATCGTTTAGCCTTTATTGATTTAGTAAAATATAAGACACTCATCATACCTAATGTTAATGAGTCAGTAAGTACTGAGCACTTTGAACGATTAAAAGAATGGGTCAAAGAAGGTGGCCATTTAATTGTCGTTAAATCCAATTTAGATGTACTTGTAGATCATGGGTTTATCAAGGCAAAAAGAGTGGAAAACAAAGTTTTAAAAGCATTAAAAGATGATAAGGATGCTGGCCAAGCCAAAGCTGCTCAAGTTATAGGTGGAGCCATACTTCAAACGGAAATGGACTTAGATCATCCGTTTTGCTATGGGTATAATGATACAAATTTACCTGTCTTTCATCAAGGTAATATCTTTTATCAATCTTTGGAACTTAAGGCCATTAGTCGATATGCTCCTCCAGTGGCACTCAGTGGCTATATTTCAAAAGAGAATATGCGTATTGCAGAAGGAAAATCGATGTTATCTACCAAAGCATTTAATGAAGGTCGAATCACCCATTTTTCCGTAAATCCTAGCTTTAGAGGTTATTTCATGGCCACACATCGGTTATTGTCTAATGCCGTATTTTTCGAATCGCTAATCGAAGATTAAAACGATTAGATTATGCAGCATACTAATAATGAAATAAACATACGGATAGCCACCGCAGATGATCTAGCTATTTTGTACGAGTTCGAACAAGGAATTATAGCCGTAGAAAGGCCATTTGACCCTACGCTTAAAGATGGTCTGATTCACTACTACGATATAGCTGCAATGATCGAAGATGAAAAAACACATGTCCTTGTCGCTTGCTACGAGCAGCAAATAATTGCTTCTGCCTATGGGCAAATTCGCGAGGCAAAACCATATTTAAAGCATAGTGCTTTTCTCTATATGGGTTTTATGTTTGTCCTTGACTCTTTTCGAGGCAAAGGTGTAAACAAACTGATCATCAATGCTCTTTTTGAATGGGCAAAGTCAAATAACATCCATGAATGTCGACTGGATGTATATGATGACAATCCTTCAGCCATTAGAGCATATGAAAAAGCTGGATTTAAAAAGCACTTGATTAATATGAGGATAGGTATTTGATGTCCAATGTCGCTTTAAGGGTTTACTCCCTTTCTAGTCATGCCTGATCTATCTTTCTAATGAAGCATCAGTTTTGCAATGTATTTTTCATTCATTCAATAGAAAATACGAGGATAAAAGTAGATTTTATGAGTCCAATGCTGCGTAAAGTTTAGACAACTGCACATACCCGTCTGCAGAAGCTTGATTCATCGACTTAATTGCTTCTGGTGGCAGCTGTTTTATTTTTTTAGCCGGTACTCCTCCATAGATCCAACCAGATTCCAGTTCTTTTCCTTGAGTGACTAAAGCACCTGCGCCCACTATACAGTATTCAGGAACTATGGCATCATCTAATATAATGGCTCCCATACCTATTAAAACATGGCTTTTAATCGTACAGCCATGGATAATTGCTCGATGTCCAATCGTGACAAAATCACCGATATGAGTATCATTTTTATCGTATGACCCATGGACAATGGCTCCATCTTGAATATTTACCCCTTCTCCGATGTAAATGGTATTAGCATCACCTCGAATGACGGCTTGATACCAGACATTTGAGTCTTTTCCGATATGCACTTTCCCAGTGATGGTCGCATTGGGAGCAATCCAGCAAGTGGGATGTATGGTGGGAGAAACACCTAAAATTTTTACTATCATATTTGTTTTATGGCATTAGCTTTTGTAATTGGGGTTAAGGTGTATCCACTTTCTCGAAGCAAATGTATAACTCCATTTTTACCTGCTAAATGTCCAGCTCCAACTGCAAAAAAAGTAGGTCCTTCTTTCATTTGTTTTCCAATTTCTGGAATCCAGTTGAGGTTTCTATTTTTAAGTAGCATATCACCGTAGTCGCTCATACTTTCGTCTTCATCTATGCTTTCTACTAAAGATTCTATGTCTTGATTTTTATAGGATTCTACGAGTGCATCCATCATTTCATCGGTAGCTTCAGAGGTAATGGATTCCACGAGCATGTCAGCTTGCGATTCGTAAGGGATAGAATCGAAGATGCTCATCTGATACTCCATGGTTTCGAGCCCTTCTACTTCCATATTGTTTTTTTGAGCTTTCTCATAAAATTCCATTTCGTAAGAAACGATAGATCCATCTTTACCGCCCATGGAAAAATCAGACATATCTATATCCACCATAGCCGATAAAAACATGGGTTTTATGCGCTCTAACATCATTAAGGGAAGACCTTTTTCCTTAAAGTGATTTTTGACTATTTCGTACTCTTCGTCTGATAACAGATCTTTTAAGCTTGTACCATTTTTCATGAAAGCCTTAGAAATCATGCCCATTTGTGCGCCCATATTTTGCATGTCATCCATATCTATTTCGAAGACCATTTGTTCGGCTGATTGTATAGCGGTCTCTGTGCCTGGAGGTAAAAAATAATCATCTCTATCTATCATATGTATTGTTCCAAAGAGATACGAGTCATCTTCTATGCCTTCCTTTTCTATTTTCCAAAGCAGCGCTTTTTCAAGTGGAGCATATTTTAGTTCGGACTTCTTTAGGGCAGGTAAAGTTTCAGAAATGACTTGTTTAGATTTACAAGCTGTGGTAAAAAACACTAAGCTTGAAAGGATGATTATATACTGTTGAATTCTGTTCATTGATCTAAATATTCTCTTTGATTAATTTATAAATATCGTGCATTAATATTCCAGTTGCTACAGAAACGTTTAATGATTCCATTTGTTCTTTTCCCGGAATAGAAACGGTGTGATCTACCAATTTTCTGGTATTAGAGGAAATCCCTTTCCCTTCTGATCCCATAATGAGGGCAAGTCCTTGATTAATATCAATGCTATTGGCTAGATCATTGGTTCCATTCATGTCGGCAGCGATTATATTCAATCCTTGCCCTTTTAATTGTTGGATTGCTTTAGACAAAGAGGCAACCTTACAAACTCTAAGTTTTAATAATGCTCCTGCTGATGATTTTATGGCTCCTGCATTTATTCGAGCCCCACCTTTTAATGGGACGACCATGGCATGTGCTCCAAACCACAAAGCCGTCCTAGCTAATGCGCCGAAATTGCGGACATCTTCAATGCCTTCGGTCATTAATATAAAGGGCGCTTTTCCTTGTTCGTAACACCATTGGACCACATCATCAAGATCATAATATTCAATATGACTTATTTGTGCGGCCACTCCTTGATGTGCTTTTATTCTAGATATATAATCCAATTTTTCTTTAGGCACCACCTGAAGCTGCACTTCTGCTTCTCTGCAAAGAAAACGCAACTCTTTTTCAAAAGGCCCTCGAATGCCTTTATCTATCCATACTTTTTCAATATTTTTCTTTGCTTTTAATGCATCTAAAATAGGATTTCTACCCACAATAAATTGATCCTTTACAGCAATGTTGACGGAGTTTTTATCCATGACTTAAATCTACGCTCGAATTTTATTTACTAGTCTCTTAAATGACCATTTTAAGTGCATATTAACTTTATAAAAATGGTCAGTATGCTTATATTTAGGCAAAATAAACTAACACAATGATAAAGAATTTACAGAAGTTACTTTTTGCACTGCTTTTAGTTTTTTCTATTTCTGATGTTGTGGCTCAAGAAGCTGCCAACTCAGAACTGGCAAAACAATTTGTTATAAATCAAGCAGAAAGTTTAAGGCTCAGCCCTAGTGATGTAGAAAATATCCACGTTTCTGATGCGTATATAAACTCTAAAAATGGTCTTCATTACATCTATCTAACGCAAACGATAAATGGCATACCTATTCATAATAGTATTATGAACGTAGTGGTTATGAAAAATAATGAAGTACGTGTTTTAGCGAATCGATGGGTTGGAAATGCAGCGGATAAAGTAACTAACAAAACTGTGAAAATATCGTCAAGTGAAGCGATCGAACAAGCTTTAGTAGAGGCGGATGTTATCACTAAACAAAGCATTGAACTAAAAGAAAAAATCAATGACCAAAAGTTTATTTATCACCAAAATGGTGCTACGCAAAGTGATATCAATGTAAAACAGACCTACATGTTACAAGCTGATGGGAGTGTACGTTTAGCTTGGGCAGTGGAATTAGATATGAAAGAATCAGCCGATTACTGGAATATGAAGGTAGATGCTCGTTCTGGTGAGATTATAGACAAAACAAACTACACCGTATATTGTAAAATAGAAAACGGAAAATATACAAACCATTCGAGATCATGTAGAGGTCATCATAGACCACACAAAGCTGTAGAAGCTAGTCTGCCGATGAAAATGGAAAATATATATCGAGTATATGCATTACCAGCAGAAAGTCCATTGCATGGACCTCATGATTTAGTGCAAAATCCAGCTTTACTAAATGCATCTCCTTATGGCTGGCACAACACAACCGGAGTCGAAGGAGTTGATTTTACAATTACAAGAGGAAACAACGTACATGCTTACGAAGATCGACAAGATATCAATCAATCATCAGGAAATGAGCCAGATGGTGGTGCTGATTTGATTTTTGATTTTGAGCACTTTACGGATGAAGAACCTGCATTTAATATCGATGCGACAACGGTAAACTTGTTTTACATGATCAATATGATGCATGATATCACTTACCAATTCGGGTTTGATGAAGCGGCGGGTAATTTTCAAGCCAACAACTTTGGTAATGGTGGTAATGCCAACGATTATGTTTACGGTGAAGCTATGGATGGAAGTGGAGAAGATAATGCCAATTTTGCTACTCCACCGGATGGAGGAAATGGACGCATGCAAATGTATGTTTGGAATCAAGTAGATTCAAGGTTATGTGAAATATTAGAACCTACATCTATTTCTGGATTTCTAGAAGTTGGTGCTGGAGGCAATGATTCATGGGGTTTCGATTATGAAGATGTTCCTTTTACAGGAAAAATTGTTTTAGCAACCGATGGCAGCTCTTCTGGAGGTACTCAATGTTGTAATGATATAGCGAATGCAGAAGCAGTTGCAGGCAATGTTGCATTAATAGATAGAGGAACCTGTCAATTTGGGTTTAAAGCTTTGAAAGCACAAGAAGCTGGAGCTGGTGCGTGTGTTATTTGTAATGTCCCAGGTGTAAATGGAGGTACTGGCGAGGAATTAATTGCAATGGATGGAGGTGATGTTGGAACTCAAGTAACCATTCCAACTGTATTTCTAAGTTACTCACAATGTAACAGGATGAGAGATCAAATTACATTAGGAAATGATGTGATTTTCAAAATAGAAGCTCAAGAAATTCAAGGTCCTTCCCAGTATAATGGTTCTTTTGATAATGGTATCATAGCGCATGAATATGGGCATGGTATTTCCAACAGACTTACTGCAGGACCTGCGGCAGCAGGATGTTTAGGTAATGAAGAGCAAATGGGTGAAGGATGGTCAGATTTCTTTACACTCATCACTTCAGTGGAAGAAGGCGATTTAGGAAGTGATGTTAGAGGAGTGGGTGTCTATGCCAATGGTGAAGATGTCAATGGAAGTGGAATTAGAACTTTTCCTTACAGCACCGACATGAGCATAAACCCTGAAACCTACAATAAAATTAAAGTAAATTCTGTGCCTCATGGAGTAGGACAAGTATGGTGCGCTATGCTTTGGGATTTATACTGGGCGATGGTAGATGTTTATGGATGGGATGCCGATTATAGCAATACTGAATCTGGAAACCATAAGGCCATAACACTGGTTATGGAAGGTATGAAACTACAACCGTGTAGCCCTGGTTTTGTCGATGGAAGGGATGCTATATTAAACGCAGATTTACTGAATTTCAATGGAGAAAACCAATGTCTAATTTGGGAAGTATTTGCAAGAAGAGGACTAGGATACTATGCAGATCAAGCAAGTTCTGATTCAAGGTCAGATGGTACAGAAGATTTCGAACCATTACCAACTTGTATCAAAGAGCTTAAAATTCGGAAAACCATGCCAGAGATTATTGAACCTGGAGATGATATCACTGTTTCTGTAAGCTTGGCTAATCATAAAGAGGAAACGGTGACCAACGTCATGATTACCGATGAAATACCAGCAGGCATGACCTTTATCAGCTCTACAGCATCAGTTACGCCTATCGACAATGGAGACATGCTTGTGTTTGAATTTGGAGATTTAGAAACACTATATGAAGAAGATTTCGAAATAGTTTATGGGACGGATCCATCTAATTTTAGTGAGCAATTGTTCATTGATGATATTGAGTCCAACACTGGCAACTGGGAAATACCTTTTGAAGGGTCAGAAGGTGGAAACTTCTTTGGATATACGAGTGTTGCTTCGAATAGCCCAGATCGTTCATACTACGTGTCTGAACCAGAAACAGAGTCAGACCAGCGATTAATCTTCCAAAATTTGAGTGTAACAGGAACAAGACCTGGTTTACGATTCTTCCATAGATATGATACAGAAGAAGCCACTGATGCCGGGTTTATGAGAGTTTCACCAGCAGGCGAATTTGATTGGGTAGATGTACGTAATGATTTTCTTTTAAATGGGTATAATAGCGATATTGCTTATGCTACTTTTGCCATTCCGAATCACTTTGGCTGGACGGGAACAACTAATCAAGCATTTATCCCTACGATTATCGATTTAGGTGCATACAATGGCATGGATATAGATGTCCAATTTAGATATGGTACCAATGAAGGTGTTGTGGCAAATAGCCCGGTTCCAGGTTGGTTTATCGATGATTTTGAATTGATTGATATTAAAGATTACAATTCAGATATTTGCATTACTTCTGAAGAAGGTGACAACAGTTGCTCAAATGGGGTAACCATTATCAATGTAAAAGTAGAAGTAAGCACTGACGATTTAATCGATACAGATACAGAAATGGGATTATTCCCTAATCCTGCCGGTAACTATGTACAGTTAGTGATAAAAAATACTGAAACGAGAGATTATCAAATGACCATGACCAATATGCAAGGTGTGCAAGTGATGGTTAAACATCTAAATCAAATTTCTGATCATTATACTAACAGCATCGACACCAGGTCTTTACCTGCTGGGATGTACGTTGTACAGTTAAATTCAGATAATGGTTTAGTCAACAAAAAACTGGTCATTCAGAGATAGTCTGAACTACATAAAAAAGTAAAAGGCGAGTTTTTGACTCGCCTTTTTTTATTAACTACTTTAAGCGCACTCCATGATTTATCAAATCGAAAAATGGCTGGTCATAATCCTTGTCTCTTTAAGCTACAACATAAAACTGAAGGCTCAGACACTCTTAAAAGAAGACACATTCAATCAATATTGGAATCAGGGATCTGCAGAAATTAGTAGCTATGCGCTTGAGCAAGCAAGGTATGGTGAACTTCATGAAGGACATGCTGTATTAATTTACGTTACCGAGCCATTTTCTAAACAACAGATGGTAAAATCGGACTACCCAAATTCAGAAAATATTGCGGTTTTAAAGCTTAATGCAACAAAAAAGTTTACTACTGGTATTTATCCATATTCCATGATGACCAGTAGTTTTTTCCCTCTAGGTGAAAAAGCAAGCAATGCTATAAAAATGAGTACTAGCGTTCAAGATTGGTGTGGACAGAGTTTTATGGAACTAGAAAGAAGAAAAGAATTAAACCTAAACATTCATTCCTATTTTCAAGGCGAAAGTGTAGAAAATGCAAAATATCCATTGGTCGCTTTGGAGGATGATATCTGGAGTATAATCCGCATTAAGCCCGCTGACTTACCTGTCGGTGAATTTTCTATGGTACCTGGGTTCTTTTATCTTAATCTTAAGCACCAAAATTTCGAAGATATACTTTGCTCTGCCACTATCACGACGCATGGAGAGTACTCAGAATATACCATCAAATACCCTTCAATAGCTCGTACACTTAGCATTCAGTTCGAATCCAAATTCCCATACAGGATCATGAGCTGGGAAGAACAATATTATGATGGGTATGGAGTAGAAAAACAATTACTAAAAACCAAAGCAACTAAAATCAAGACCTTGCAAATAGACTATTGGAATAAAAACAAAGTTGCCGACCGTGCACTAAGAAAAACTTTAGGATTGTAAAAGCTTAGGTTTCCCATAAAATATTCATCCCATTTTTTGTGTTTTGTCTGTATATTTTAGCTTCGATAAAATGAGGAAAACCACAAAGCTTTACAGGAATTTCAAGGATTTAATAGTTTGTTTCATTCTGTTAACTTCTTGTACTTTTTTAATTGCCCAAAAGTCAAGCTATATAGACTCTATAGCTACAAAACTTATGGAAGAACATTCCATTGTAGGGTTATCTATCGGCGTGGTCCATGGTACAACCAGTCATACTTATGGCTATGGCACCACTAATTTTGATAATGATATTCCAGTGACTGGTAAGACATTCTTTAATGTGGCTTCTATCACTAAGTTATTTACGGCCACTGCTATAATGCAATTAGTAGAGCAAGAAAGATTATCTCTGGACGATAAGCTGGTCCATGTTTTACCAGGATTTTTCATGAAAGACAAACGTCACAAGGATATAACTATCAAACATTTATTAACTCATTCTTCAGGTTTAATGTGGGATAATAAACTTAATGAATCACCTGATGATCGATCAGCATTACCCTTGTATCTCGAACAGCTAAAAAATAAACGACTGAATTTTACGCCTGGCAAAAAAATGTCTTATAAAACGTATAGTAATGTTGCTTTCAATTTGTTGGGTCTTGTTATAGAGGAAATCAGCCAACTGAGTTTTGATGAGTACATTCATAGACATATCCTCCGGCCATTAAATATGGCATCCAGTACTTTCTTTTATGAGTCTTTAGATACTGCACAGCTTGCATTACCCCAAATTGTAGCGGGTAAATCCAAAGATGTTTACAGACTAAATTTTCAAGGTGTCGATCGCAAAAGAGACCCAATACTCCAGCAAAAACCAATTCCATTAACCACACACAAAACCGTCGGAGAAGAATACGAACAAAATGCATGTGGCAATCTACTCTGTAACTCACATGATTTAAATCTGTGGATGAGGGAGTGGTTAACTATTTCGGCAGAAGACAATCAACCCTTGAGTACATACTTAAAGAGAAGTATGTGGCAAGAGCAAATAAAAACGCCCAACGAGGATATTTCCATCGGACTTGCTTGGTGGATTTATAAAAATGAAGCTTTAGCTAATGCGTATTTTCATGTAGGTACAAACCCAGGTTACTCTAGTATATTGATGATTTATCCTTCTCAAAACCTTGGTATAAATATTTTATGCAACGCTTGGTATGCTAAAGATGTCATATGGAATGATCTATTTGATGAAGTGCTTCATTATTATTTAGCCAAAAAAAAAAGAGTATTAAATAAAAAAGAGCTAAAACATGTGCGTTTTAGCTCCTTATTATTCTAATAATATTTATACTACATCTTCTGGACCATATTCATCAGGTATATTATCCTTTACCCATACTAGACATTCATTGAAACTACCAAAAAGATGATTATTCGGTATTAGGTCAGGAATGATGTCAATTCTTTCCATCATGTACTTTGGTTGTTCGTTTAAATTAACCAACAGCACTTTTATACCTTGTTTAGCTAAATCTACGATTACGTCTTCCATAGCATATAATCCGGATTGATCCATGTAGGGTACTCTGCCCATCCGAATAATAACGGCCGAGGCAGTTTTAGGTATTTGCATAGCTAATTGCTGGAAATCATTGGTAGAACCGAAAAACAAAGGACCTTTAATGTGCTTAATAAACACTTCTTCTTTCAGTTCTTTTGGAAAACCAATTTCATCTTTCCATGATTCTTCCTCGAGTGATTTTACATCTGATTTTTCAGCCGTTAAATCACCGATTTTTTTCATAAACATGAGTGATGCGATAACTAAACCTATTCCTACCGCGTATACCAAGTTCCACACAGAAGATAGGATCAATACAACTAATAAAATCACAACTTCTGCTCGTGGCATATGTGGAATAGCTTTCAAGCCCTTATAATCCATAACACCAATTCCCACAGTAATCAAAATACCAGCTAAAACCGCAGCGGGGATCTTCGATGCTATCGGTCCAAGAGCTAATAAAATGACCAGTAGTAATACACCAGCAATCATACCCGACAATTTCGTCTTACCTCCTGCATTAATATTCACTACCGTCCGAATGGTTGCACCCGCACCAGGAATTCCTCCAAATAGGGCCGCAATACTATTACCTATACCCTGACCTACTAATTCTTTATTAGGGTTGTGTTTAGTTTTAGTCATATTGTCGGCAACAACCGAAGTAAGTAAAGAATCTATGGCTCCGAGTAAGGATAAGGTTATAGCCGTAAAAATGTATGGTGTTACACTGGATAAACTAAACTCGGTAAATATTCCCCAATTAGGAATAGGCAAACCGCTAGGTATTTGTTCGATAGGCCTATAATCGAGATTAAAGCCTATGGCAACACCTGACATAACCAGCAATGCTACCAAGGTACTTGGCACAGCTTTAGTAATGCGTTTAAACCCATAAATGATAAAAATGGTAGCTAGGGCTAATATTAATTCAAGCCAATTTATATTTTTCAAAGCTCTTGGCAATACTTTAATTGAACCCAGAATTCCAGATGCATCTTTTCCTGCTAAAGTCTGAGATTCCTTTAATATTTGGTCTTGAGAAATCTGTTCGGCTCTCTTTATAGTTTCTTTAAAATCCTCTAGAACTAATATTCCTTCTCCAGCCTCTTCCTTCAGGATATTGTCCAATATTATTTCTTCTGCGAAAGGCTTGTATTGTTCTACAAACTGAGCATCTTCTTTTGGATAGTATCCTAGTGCGGGTAAAATTTGAGTGATCAAAATAATGACTCCAATGGCCGTCATAAACCCAGAAACCACGGGATATGGAATATACTTTATGTACTTCCCTAAACCCATAAAACCTAAACCTATCTGGAAAATACCCGATAATAAAAAGACGGTTAATATAGCAGGCAAAGCCTTGGACACATCACCATCAAAAGTGGCTACAATACCTGCAATAATAACCATACTTACTGCTGTCATTGGAGCGGTAGGTCCTGATATTTGCGTATTTGTTCCACCAAAAAGTGCTGCAAAGAAACTTATGAATATTGCACCATAAAGTCCTGCGCTTGGTCCCAATCCAGAACTAACACCGAATGCAAGGGCTAGTGGTAATGCTACAATACCTGCAGTTAAACCACCGAATAAGTCTCCTTTTAAATGTTTGAAATCAAAACCAAATCTATTCATTGACATATTGTTAATTTAAGTTTACTAAAGATAGTAATACTATCCGAATTGTCAATTTTGCTTCCAAAAACAAGAGCCAACCTCCTGCTTATTGTTTATAATACTCATGTTTTTAGCTTATTTCTTTAAAGAAACGCTTTAGAAAACCCATGGTTTTAAGATTACTTACCATCATCGTATTAATGTTACATCTCCGACTATTTTTGAAGGTGTCTTTGCATTGACATAACTCAATTGATAAATATAGACTCCAACACTTAATGCTCGATTATTGATGGTACCATCCCATGCTTCTTCTGATCTAAAGGATTCAAAGACCATATTCCCCCATCTGTCAAATATTTGCAAATGATAATCTTCTAAGATGCAAGGAGCTTGAGGTTTAAAATATCCATTTTCGTCGGACAATATTGGACTAAAAACATTAGGCACAAAGGGTGTACACAAATAGCTAACATTTATTTCATACACCTTTACACAATCAAACGGACTGGTAACGGATAGCTGATATGCTGCTGTATTATCAGTGTTGTTTAAAATAGGATTAGGGCAATCATCACAACTTAAATCACTCGAAGGGTTCCAAGCAATGGAATAATCGGCTGGCACTTCAAGATCAAACGTATAAGGTTTATTGTTTTCAATGATTATGCTTGATGGTACTTCGAACTCCTCAAAATAAAAAGTCTCCACATTTACGCTAATAACCGAATCACAATTTACAGCGTTTAATAAATACAATTGTGTATCAACGGCTTGGTTAAATATAAATCCACTTACATCAACACTCTCCCCTTCGCAAATAATAGTATCAAATGTGCTCGATGATGGTTCATTAAATGTCATGTCCACAATCACGGTAGAATCACAACCCCACTGGTTACTAATGATAACTTCACCATTAGTATTTCCTTGGTCAAAAACTTGATTCCCTACTGAAAAAGAGAAGCCATCATCTAAACATCCAGTGTATTCAAAATAAAAATCTTCAGGATCTGAAATTTCGAGATAAGTAGTAATGATGGAATCACATTCGTTTACTCCCATTAATGTTACCTCATATGCTCCTGCTTCATCAACCACTTGTCCATCAGGTAAAATAAAATCATCACCTTGACAAATGGTCTCAAATAATTCATAGTTATTGCCCGAAAAAGCTATTTGACAACCCAAAGCCATAACATTACAAGCTAAAATATCATTATCATTAATGATATTAGGCGAATCTGTCACATCTCCAGGACCATTACACATAATGCCTACATCCGCAAATATGATATCATTCGTTTCCGTGTCAAGGACCACCGTAGGTCGATTACTATTATCTCTGGCCAAAACAGTATTTCCTGATTCTGGACTATTAATAAATGTACCTTGAAAGGAGCCTCCTTGATTAAACTGAGTTAAACTACCAAATGGACCATTAAAGATATTTGGTTCGCTTACATTTCCAGCAACATTTGGATTTATGTTGTTATCGGCTACCAAGTAACCCCAAGGTTCGGCTTCACCTTGAAATAAAATAACTAAGTTCTTCAAACATTCCATGGACCATTCTCTGACAATTTCCAACAAAGTAATCGGTAAAAATGTCCCTGTCCCACCATTACTATCTGAAGCAAAATTGCCCATAAAAACAATGTCACAAGCTAAATCCTCTACATCACTTACACTATTAATGTCTACTAGTGGAACCAATTCAATCGGGCAATCCGAAATGGAATTCGGGCCAAAATGATCAGGGTTGGCTAATTTTTTACTTAAACCTGTCATAAAACCTCCATCCAAAGTGTATGGACAACTCACCCCTTGACAATACACTAATTCGGGTGTGTAACAAATAACGGCAATCCCGTCATTATCACAACAATTTTGTGCTTGCAAGCACTGCATAAATAGGAAACACGCTACTAGTAAAATAACTCTCATATATAAAGTCGATCTATAGCATTAAATGTAATCGTTTAAGCGCATAAATGAAAGTGCGTTTTACATTCTTGTGATTATGGGGACATATTCCAGTCCTTCTTCTAAATATACAATACTACCTCATTGTTTCCATTAATGCTAGAAGACCTTTTGTTTGTTGCCCTACACCTTGATTAATAACTTGGCTACATAATCGAATGATTGCGTATTTTAGTATTAACCATTGAATTTTAAAACCATGGAAAATATTTTAGTCGACGAAATTTCAAAACTAACTAGCTTAACAGAAGAAGAAAAGCAAGCCGTTAAAGAGAGCTTTCCTATTAAGACCTTTGCAAAAGGTACCTCATTAATCAAAACTGGACAGTATTCTAAGGATTCTTTTATGGTAATTCAAGGTTGTTTAAGGAAATATTTCTTAAGGGATGGTGAAGAAGTCACTTCAGCATTTTTTATAGAAGGCGATTCTATGGTAAACTTACTTAATGATCAATCTTCGTCGTATAATCTAGTGTGTGTCGAATCGACAACTGTGGCTATTATTAACTCAGACCAAGAAGCAAAACTCTATAAAAATTATCCAAAATTTGAACGCATATGCCGTGTCGAATTCGAAAAAATGATGGGTCATAAATCAATTGAAATGGATAAATTTATAAACAGTTCGCCCGAAGAAAAATACCTTAACCTAATGCAAGAGAAACCCGATTTATTACAACGGGTCCCTCAATATCAAATAGCTAGTTACCTGGGTATAAAACCGGAAACACTCAGCCGAATCCGTAAACGCCTAGCTAAAAATTAAAGCCGAAATGCAAACCTGGCTCAAATAAAAAATAATTTGAAAACAGATCTTCTTTTTCCTGAAAGCCCTGAGGTAGATTCGTATTAATCGGCCAATAGGTGGCAGCAATAGATGGCTCAATAAAAAATCGGCCCTTAAACAATCGAAATTGATACCCTATTCTGCAGGTATTAAAAAGCTGAAAACCCGTTTGTATGGTTTTACTTTCATCATCTAAAAAATGTTGCCTGAATGCAGTAGAATGAATTTGTACAAATGCCGATTTCCAAACAAATCGCTTGTAAGCCAAACCCAACCCATAGGCTCTTATTTCACCTGGAAAATCTGATTCAGGATTTTCAAAATCAGAACCATAAGCTCTACCAATGGGCCCTAAATAACTCCAAGTAATGGCTTCTACCGAAAGTACATCTCTTGGCGTCAATCGATGCCCGTAATTTAATTGGAAATATTTGGGTGAAGGATCTAGAAGTGGCGTCATTAAGATAAACATGGTACTACCTACATGGTGTTTGTATTGGACTGTATCTAATGCACATGATTGTGACATTAAAGAGTTAAATGACATTGAACAAAATAAGAAGATGGATACAATAATAATACTTCGCATAATTTGATTTTTTTTTCAAAGTTCGTATAGCCGATTCCTAGATTCATTGACTCAAATCAATAAATGCAATGGTGATCAATTTTAAACATTCTTACTATGCTCTTGTTAAATATGTAATCGATTGATGTTTGATCAATGCGAGCATTGATTTTTAGTTTAATAGATTTAATTGATTGGCTTTTTGGCGTTTTATCTTTTAGGTAAAGCGCCATTTTTATGGTCCAATGTCGGTAACCATTGATTCAAAGTAGGAATATTTATCTTTGTACATCAATGATAAGCATACGTTAAATGAATAAGCTTGATAACAAAACGGCATGGATAACTGGTGCAGGCTCTGGTATAGGGAGAGCAATTGCTATTGATTTAGCCAACGAAGGAATGAACTTAATCTTATCGGGTCGTAAAAAACCAGCCTTAGAGGAAACTAGAGCTCTATTAAAGCATCCAGAAAAAGCAAGCATTCTGATATTGGATTTATCGCAGCATGATGCACTGGAATCGACATTGGACCAAGAAAAAGAAAATCTACAGCATGTAGATATCTTGGTTAATAATGCTGGTATCTCGCAGAGGTCTCTAGCAAGAGAAACCGATTTTGCCGTCTACAAAAAATTAATGGATGTAAATTATCTGGGATCTATAAAGCTCTCACTTTTTATGCTACCATACTTCATCCAAAAAAATAGCGGTCATTTTGTAAATATTAGCAGTTCTGCAGGAAAGTTTGGTGTCCCATTGAGGACGGGCTACTCAGCGAGCAAATTTGCTTTACATGGCTTTTTCGAAGGTTTACGAGCCGAATTAAAAGATTCGAATATAGGTATAACAATGGTTTGTCCTGGTTTTATTCGGACTGATATTTCTAAAAATGCTTTAACTGCATCAGGTAAAGCACAAGGCACTATGGATCAAGCTCAGGAAAATGGGATGCCTCCTGCTCGCTTAGCCACTATTGTGACCCAATCTATAAAGCAAAATAAAGCCGAAGTATTAATCGGAGGATTTAAGGAAACCAAGTTAGCTGTATGGGTATCTAGAATATTCCCATCGATTTTTCGAAAAATTATCGCTAATTCATCTGTTACCTAAGCACCATTAAAACAAAAAAATCATTGTAACTTTACTGCTTACATTTTGTATTTTGCTAAGCTTTTACTTTACTTTGAGTTAATTAAATAAGTCTCAACTACCAAGCTATGGACATTTTTGATAGAATCAGAAAAGACGCAGGACCTTTAGGAAAATATGCTGAACAAGCTGAAGGTTACTTTATTTTCCCAAAACTAGAAGGTCAACTAGCCAATAGAATGCATTTTAACGGAAAAGAATGCATTGTTTGGTCAATCAATAATTATTTAGGTTTAGGGAATCATCCAGATGTCCGAGCCGTAGATGCAGCATCCACTAAAAACTGGGGTCTTGCTTATCCTATGGGATCTAGAATGATGTCGGGAAATACTCAAATCCACGATGATTTAGAAAAAGAATTGGCTGAATTCGAACAAAAAGAAGCGGCTGTACTGGTCAACTTTGGATATCAAGGGATCATGTCGGCGATTGACTGTTTGCTCACACGTCGTGATGTCGTGGTGTACGATGCAGGTTGTCATGCTTGTATTGTAGATGGCGTTAGAATGCACGCTGGAAAGCGATTTGCTTATCAGCATAACGATATAGCTAGTTTAGAAAAACATCTTGAATCTGCGAGCAAAATAGTTGAAGAAACAGGCGGTGGTATTTTGGTTATTTCTGAAGGTGTTTTCGGTATGCGAGGAGATCAAGGTAAACTTAAAGAAATTGTAGCCCTTAGGCCTAAATACAACTTCCGCTTGATGGTGGATGATGCACATGGTTTTGGTACATTAGGTGAAACAGGTATGGGTGCTGGAGAAGAGCAAAATGTACAGGACGACATTGATATTTACTTTGCCACTTTTGCTAAATCCATGGGAAGCATTGGTGCTTTTTTAGCCGGTGATAAGGAATTGGTACAATTCTTAAAATATAACATGCGTTCGCAAATATTTGCTAAGTCATTACCTATGCCTTATGTAGAGGGTAACCTTAAGCGTCTGAGAATGTTGCGAACTATGCCTGAACTTAAAGAAAAATTATGGGCTAATGTAAACCAGTTGCAATCTGGCTTAAAAGCAGCAGGTTTTGATATCGGCAACACTAACTCTTGTGTCACTCCTGTATACATGAAAGGCTCGGTAGAAGAAGCGATGAAACTGGTGTATGATTTAAGAGAAAATCATAGAATATTCTGCTCGATCGTAGTATATCCTGTAATACCTAAAGGAATGATTTTACTCCGATTAATCCCTACCGCTTCACACACATCTGATGATATCGAGGAGACCATAAAGGCTTTTTCAGCTGTGCAAATAAAGCTAGAAGCTAATGCTTACAAAGAAGCTGTGGTAAGCGAATAATGGCACTGAAACTCCCACAAATATCAGGCATTCAACAAATAGGGATAGGTAATATTTCCGTGTATGACACATGGGAATGGTATCGGAAAAACCTAGGCTTAAACGTACCTGTTTTTGATGAAGCTGCAGAAGCTGCCTTAATGTTGCCTTATACGGCTGGGAAACCCAGAAGTAGGCATGCCGTTTTAGCCCTTAATTTAAATGGTGGTGGAGGTGCTGAAATTTGGCAATATACATCTAGAGTTGCTCAAGCTGCCTCGTTTGATATCCAATGCGGTGATCTCGGTATTTATATATCCAAATACAAATCACTGGATATTACAAAATCGTATGAGGCTTTACAAAACATAAGCTTACTTTCCGATATACAAAACAATGCGGCAGGTAAGAAACATTTTTACGCTCAAGATCCATTTGGAAATATTATTGAATTAGTAGAAGCGGAAAGCGAACATTGGTTCAATACAAATCGATTCCATTGTGGTGGTGTATATGGTGCGACTATAGGAGTAAGCGATATGGAGCGCTCACTCCATTTTTATAAGCATGTATTGGATTATGATGTAGTACTGCGTGACGAAGTAGGTCATTTCGATGCTTTGGCTGGACTACCAGGTGGAAAAGGTCGATTTAGAAGGGTGATTATCAGTCACTCAAAGAAGCGTGTGGGTCCATTTAGCGAGTTATTGGGTCATTCAGAATTAGAACTCATACAATCGTTGGACAGAGAAGGTACAGCTATTTTTAAGGACCGCATGTGGGGTGATTTAGGTTATATTCATCTGTGCTTTGACATAGTAGGCATGGATCAGTTAAGAGAAAAATGTCAGCAAGCAGGGTGTTCGTTTCAGGTAGATAGTGGGGATTTTGACATGGGTGAAGCTGCAGGTCATTTTGCTTACATAGAAGACCCAGATGGTGCACTCATCGAATTTGTGGAAACACACAAATTGCCCATTATGAAAAAATTAGGTTGGTATAAAAATCTTAAAAAGAAACGAGATCCTTTTAAACCTCTCCCTAAATGGATGCTTCAAGCAATGGGTTTAAACAAAGTAAATAAGCCTGTAAACTAGTTTTATTTTTAGCCAATTCGTACTTTTCTATATTTCCGATATTAAATAAAAACATCTAATTGCGATTATGGCATACTATTTTGAGCATGGAAGGTTTGAAAGGCTTATCTTAGTACTCATCTGAAAATCTATTGATTATGATTACAGTCTGGTTATTAGCTACCGTACTTTTTATAGCGTTTACTTATTTGTTTTGGAAACTGACGAATGTACATCTCCGAAAAGAATATGGAGAAAAAGTTTGGAACCAATGGACCTCTAGGCTTTATTATTGGCAAGGAGCTTTATCTACTAGTATAGGGCTTACTGTACTTGTCATCTATTTACTAAAACAATCTGAAGTTTTAGTGTTTTAAGCTACTTCTATAAAGCTTTAATGCAGCATCAGTACTTCTAAAAATCGGAGTAGTCTTTTTCCCAACACTTATTCGGGAGCACCAGCATCGACCCAAGCAGCTATTTTATCGATATTACATTGATCGAGTTTTACTCCACTTGGAGGCATTACAGAAAAACCTTCTTCATGCGAAATAGCACCTACAATCCTACCAAAATCAGCAGCTATCTTTGCGTTTTCATAGTCTTCTAAACTAAAAAATGCAATCATTTCATTCCCAGCAACATGGCAGCCAGCCAAGGCACAAGAGCTATCAAAAATAGCCGAAACTGTATTTGTATAGGTGATGTCTGTTGTTTCACAAGTTTCTTCATCTTCGGCTTTACTACATGAAAAAAGCAGAATACCTACTAATAAAATAAAACTTACGTATTTAATCTTCATACTGACGATTTTTATTATTTAAACAAACTATCCCTAACGAAGCTATTATTTACATACTAAATAAATGGTCTTTGAATGACTATTTATTAAAGTAAATTAAAATTTCCGAAATTAAGATCATTAACATCAGTAAAGACCATCTTGATCTATACTCAAGCTTAATTTTCTTCCGTTTCTACAAAAGGCTTAAGTCTTTCTTCCAAAAAATATTTCCAAGCTTGAAGAGCACTTTCTCGCTTGAAGGCTGGAATGTTTGATGGAAAGGACTCCAGTACTTCTGCTTTAAACTTTAATCTTGTTTTATCGCCCTCCTTAATAAGCTCAAAAACGGTTATAGACTTTCCTGTATACTCAGCAAACTCCCAAGTATACGCGATTCTTTCTTCTGGGATAAGCTCAGTGATAACCCATTGATGAGTAAAGCTGCCTTGGTCTGAATCAACCAAAAAAATGGTAGTAAATCCCATTTCAGCTTTAAATGATTTAAGTTGGGAAAAATACCATTGCCTCATGCTTGGAAGATGTGTTAAAGCCTTCCATACTGTGTTATGCTTGGCTTTTAATAATAAATCCATAACTATAGGAAGATCGACTTGTCTCATCTAACTATATCTTTCGTCGAGTGCAAAATTTTCTGGATAAAAGGCTACTGCGTCTTTGTAAAAATCCATCATTTGCTTCATCACAGTTTCTAAATCGTCTTCTGGGCTTAATAAGGGACCAAATTTTACTTTTTTGGCTCTTACATCTGCGGATATAAGAACAATGGGCACTTTAGCTAATTTTGCAATGTGATAGAATCCTGTTTTCCATTGTTTACGAAGAGAGCGACTACCTTCTGGAGTAATGACAAATGCAATTTTTTCATAGTCTTTATACACTGAAGCCAGTCTAAATACTTGGTTTTTTTTATCGGGTTTTTTATCTGTTGATCGACTAATTCCTACAGCACCAAGTGGTTTTAAAACTAATCCAAACGGAAATTTTGTCCATGCTTTTTTTATCACCACCTTCATAGGTACACCCCATGCCATCATATGCACTGTACCCCAAAACCAATCCCAATTGGAGGTGTGGGGTGCGTAGACCAACATACATCTTTGAGCTTCAGGAGGAACTACAGCCTCTTTATATTTCCATCCTGTAAGTGTGAGAATGGCTTTAGCTATACTTTGTTTTATAGACATTCTAAAACTCTTTTAAAGGGTATACCGGCTGCTTGCCGTTTCGAAGGTCTTAACAGAAGTAATAAAGTCATCTTTCATATCACGGACTAGATCTCCCAGCGCTTGCGTTTTTTGTATCGTTGCAGACCCTTGTCCAGCAGACCAGATAGTCGTCCAGGCCTTTGCTTCGGTATTTAATTCTTTGCCAAAATCAACTTTAACTTTTCTTTCCCACATTTCCTTGGTAATGCCTGCTGCTTCAAGACTTTTACCCAAAAAATTGGCTGGGACTCCTGAAATAGCTGCCGTATAAACAATATCTCTAGTGCCTGAAGCTATTATCATATTTTTATAATCTTCAGGAGCTTTTGCTTCATCCGTATTAATAAACCTTGTGCCCATATAAGCTAAATCAGCACCCATCTGAAGAGCAGTAGCCACATCTTTTCCACTACTTAAGCAACCACCTAATAATATAATTCCATCAAACATGCTGCGAATTTCTTGAATGAATGGAATGGGATTTAAGGTGCCTGCATGACCTCCAGCACCAGCAGTGACAAGTATCAAGCCATCAACTCCTACATTTATGGCTTTTTGGGCATGGTAGCTATTAGTAACATCGTGAAACACCAAGCCTCCGTAACTTTGCACAGCCTTGACTACATCTTCATTTGCTCCTAAAGAAGTAATAACAATTGGTACTTTATGCTTAACGATTATTTCCAAATCAGGCATGACTCGAAAATTTGTTTTATGTACAATTAAATTAATAGCATAGGGTGGCAAATCTTTCCCATTGGTTTGTTTTTCGCTAGATCGAAAAGCGTCTAACTCTGTTAACCACTCATCAAAACCTTCAGTAGTCCTATTATTTAAAGCAGGCATAGAAGCCACAATACCAGCTTTCATACTTGCTTTGACAAGTTCTAATTGAGAAACGATAAACATAGGGGCAGCAACCACTGGAAGTGTAAGGTTCCAGTTATTGAGTAAGTTTCTTTTTGACATATTCCTTATTGTGAAGCAAAAATAAACTTTCTAAGCGAGCTTAAACAAATTCCGCAATGCAAGTACAAACTAAAGCACAAGTAATCAACCAATATCCGAAGTGGAATAAAGTTTCCTTTATTGATTTTGAATCAAGAAAGCCATAAAAGACCAACAAGGGTAAAACAAAGCAAAAAGCATTAATCACACCATGAAAAAAACCATGACCTGCATGTCTGTGTTTGTCTCCATAAACAGCTAAAAATTCATCCACGATTTGTTGAGCAGAATCACTCCCTTTCATAATATCCGTAAAAAACAACTCATAAAAACCCATTTGGTGAATCACTACATTCATAAATGCAAATACCAGAATGAGGCTAAAAAAATAAATAATAATCACTTGTTTGAAGGAAAATGGCCTAGTACCAAAAAACACACTTGTAGAACCTATTGATTTCAGGATAATGTTGCCTCGACGGTACCAGATAATTCCAACTAAAAGTGGAATCATTCCTATCAAAAAAATAGCAGTATAATTAAAATCCATAATTTCTTTCCAATCTAATATTGATTAAAGTAACAAACTTTTTTCTAGGATTATGAATCATCAAAAATATTGCTCAACTTCAAATATGGAAGTAATTAATGTAGATCAAAAATTTAGTCTTTTCTCTGATCATTGGAGCCCTAAAATTATTGCTCAATTAAACGGTCAAGACGTCAAATTAGCTAAATTAAAAGGATCGTTTGTATGGCATAGTCACGAAAATGAAGACGAACTTTTTATGGTTATTAAGGGCAAATTAGCCATTGCTTTTCGCGATAAAACCATCCATTTAAATCCTGGCGAATTAATCGTGATTCCCAAGGGTGTCGAACATAAACCCATCGCGGAAGAAGAAGTTCTTATTATGCTTTTCGAACCCAGTGCTATTAAGCATACGGGTAACGTACAGCATGAAATAACCGTAGATCGTTTTGATTTTATTTAGAGAATGACCAAACGTTTCAAGGTGCCAATTGCGCTTATAAATACGTCGAAAGAAATCAGCATTAAATGGAGTTCAAAGTAAAAGTTTCCGCTATTTATGAATGTTCTTTAGAAAGAGCATTTAAAACTCCAATGTTATGTGATGTTACAAAAGTACACACAGGTTATGGCCTTACTCCAAAAGTTATCCATACAACTGAAGACGAAAATTGGGGGCAAGTAGGTTCGAGTAAAAAGATCTACGTTGAAAAGTCATTAACGCAGAAAGGCGGATTCGCTTCAATGGATAAAATACTTGAAAGAATAGAAAATAAATATTGGAAAATACAAGTAGATGAATTCCAGTCTTGGATGGCAGGTTTCTACAAGTTTATAGGGGAATGGAAAACAACTGAAAAAGTTGAAGGCCAAATTTTAGTAGAATATAATTATTCACTTTACTCAAATAAACCTTTGTACTTTCCTCTAAATTGGGTTTTTGCAAAGATATTCTGGCCAATTTACATGAAAAGAGTTTTAAATAACATTAAACAAATGGCTTATGACGAAGAACCATATCTATATGAATAAATTATTTACACTAAAAAAAAGAAAAAGCTAAACCGCTAACACTAGCTATCTGATCATTTTTTTTTGCTCCTCATGGATTTGCCAGATATCATGACCTGCTAATTGCAATCAAATCCATCTATCAATCCGCCCGAATATAAATCTGCAATCAATTCTTCAGTAAATGCCTTTGCTCCCTTTTCATTTAAATGCATAGAATTATAAAAAAAACTAGTGTCTTGAATGATCGGATGTTGGGCATAATTAAAAAAAGGAACATCATACTTGCGTGAAAGATTATTGAAATATGCACTGACGAGTGAGTAGTTTTCCATAATCTTAAAGCCATTAGGATGGATAGGAGCTGCTACAAATAATAATTTAATTTTATTTGCTTGACATGACGCAATGAATGTTTCGAAACTTGATTGTAATGAAGTATCGAGTTCTATATTAATGGTTTCTCTCTCCAAAAACGAATTATTTAATTCATCGTTCCAATGTCTTTTCATGCCTTTAAAACCGAGTGTTCGGTTGTCCTCCTTATGTGTTTTCCCGCTGATGATCTTCAACGTACGTTTAATAGCATCAAATTCACCTCGGTATCGATACATTGGAAAGTAAGTTTTTAAATAAGCTGCCTCGCTAGCTTCTTTATAAAGATCAAAGATTGCCTTATTAAAAAGAGCATAAGGTGCTAATTGTAATTCTTGAAAATTACGTTTTGCCTTCACTTGACTGATGTGATCTACTGAGTAAATAATTAATTGGGGCTTTTGATTATTTGCTAAAAACTGTCTATGACGAAATAGCTGTAAGATGAAGTTGTGCCCATTTATTCCCATGTTGTAAGCCCTACATCCCAGTGCTTCTGACATCTTAGGCGTGTCAAATTGTACAAACGCTCTAGAACTACCATATACGACAATATCTGCATCGATTTGTTGTTCTAAAATATCATTCCAAACGGTATACTCGTCAGACAGATAATTAAGTGTGGAGTTTGATTTTAAAATATAGGACAAGCCTAGATCGAATATGAACAAAATGGATAAAACGAGTAAGGCAAAATAGCTCAATCGATAAAAAAAGGCTTTCATTTATCGTGGCTATTATGCATGGAATAGACAAATAGGCGGCCCGGATTCTTTTTGCCTTCGGAGCACAAATACAAGGTGCCATCAGGACTAAAGCATAAACCTTCTGGTTGTTCAATCTGTGTTTTGTCCAATAATATAATATCATGGATGCTCAGATCTTCATTTAGGACGACTACTGATTTTCCTCTGGAAGACGTAAGATAGATTCTTTGATTTAAGGGGTGGACAGCTATACTTGAAGGTGCAAAAGACAATATTCTTTGTTGGATTTTTTGATTTTGTTCAAGGTTGTTTTCCAATGTTTTGTGCATCCTAAACCAAGCATTCAATGTATCCACATTTACGGTATGGTATAGCTCTAACTCAGTGTTTTTAAGATTGTTGAGTGAGTAACTATATAAGGCTTTTTCATTGGCAGCTCCACGATAGGCTTCTCCTTTTCCTGCAAGCAGCAAACGATGTTCACTTTGATCGTACCATAAGCCTTCTATATTGTGTTCGCTTTTAAGTACTGTATTAATTTTTGTTGTGTTTTTTTGGACACGATCATACACGATTATATCGCCTTTACTTTTTATCATAACAATGGTATCTTTCCATTGAGCAATACCTTCGAAATCGCCTAAACCTGTAATTTCCTCTTCATTTACTATTTCTCCACTAGTTGGACTAATGGTAAATATCTTCCCTTCTTCATCATTATGTGCAATCAAATGTTTATGTGACAAATCATAGCTTAGACCTGAGATTTCTACTAAACTGCCCGGCAAATCAAATACCATATCCGGTTTTGAAAACAGATAAGTCTTGACTATTTCTTGTTGGTTTTTTTGTCCAATGTTGCTAGCACCATTAAAGCAGGCTGCACAACAAAAACTCAATACCAAGCAGAAGGAAAATTTGTTTTTGCTCATATTTCCAGGATATAACTCGTAAGTTAATTAATTCGAGGTACTTAGTTTAAGCAACATTGGCAAATAAGCTAATGCTCAGTTTAGACTATGCCAAGTGAAGTATCAAATTTACAGATCTTAATCTTAGTTTACATTTTTCACAAAATGACAATGACCACAATACGTTAAAAAAATATTATCTTTCGCAAACAATTCTTTGGACAAATCTTTCACCGGAATTGAGATTAATTACTTCAATAAGGTAAATTCCATTTTGTAACTTGTTGGTTATAATTTGAGTCTTATTTAGATATGTATCTATTAAACTTCCACTCAGGTTATATATTCTCGCTTCAAAATCAAACTCATCGCCTATTTCAATGTTTATAATATGGCTAGTTGGGTTTGGATATATTTTAAGAATTGCATTAGATAGTTTAGAATTTCCTGAAATGAGATCCATTCCATCACAATCTTCATCTACTCCATTATTTATTATTTCTTCTGCTTCTGGATTGATATCTGGATTGGTATCATCACAATCATCCACTAGGTCAAAACCGTCTTGATCTAAATCATCATCCAAGGTCGCTGAGTTACAATCATCATCAATCCCATTATACGCTTCTTCCGTTTGATCTGGATTGATATCTGGATTGGTATCATCACAATCATCCACTAGGTCAAAACCGTCTTGATCCAAATCATCATCCAAGGTCGCTGAGTTACAATCATCATCAATCCCATTATAAACGATCTCGTCTGCAGCTGGATTTATTTCTGGGTTATTGTCATCACAATCATTTACTAGATCAAAACCATCTTGATCTAAATCATCATCCAAGGTCGCTGAGTTACAATCATCATCAATCCCATTATACGCTTCTTCCGTTTGATCTGGATTGATATCTGGATTGGTATCATCACAATCATCCACTAGATCAAAACCATCTTGATCTAAATCATCATCCAAGGTCGCCATATTGCAATCATCGTCAATCCCGTTATAGGGTTCTTCCGTTGCATCAGGAT
>JAHDHQ010000010.1:69048-145311 GCA_020631235.1 Saprospiraceae bacterium
GCCATATTGCAATCATCGTCAATCCCGTTATAGGGTTCTTCCGTTGCATCAGGATTGATGTCTGGATTGGTATCATCACAATCGTCTACCAGGTCAAAACCATCTTGATCTAAATCATCATCTAAAGTTGCCATATTGCAATCATCGTCAATCCCGTTATAGGGTTCTTCCGTTGCATCAGGATTGATGTCTGGATTGGTATCATCACAATCGTCTACTAAGTCAAAACCATCTTGATCTAAATCATC
This sequence comes from Saprospiraceae bacterium, assembly GCA_020631235.1. Classification (GTDB taxonomy): domain Bacteria; phylum Bacteroidota; class Bacteroidia; order Chitinophagales; family Saprospiraceae; genus JAHDDO01. Next base: position 69,297 of record JAHDHQ010000010.1, read on the forward strand.
ATCCAAGGTTGCCATATTGCAATCATCGTCAATACCATTATATGGCTCCTCAATCTGATCTGGATTAATATTTGGATTCGTATCATCGCAATCATCAACTAAGTCAAAGCCATCTTGGTCTAAATCATCATCTAAAGTTGCCATGTTGCAATCATCATCGATACCATTATATGGTTCTTCTGTTTGATCTGGATTAATATTTGGATTCGTATCATCACAATCGTCTACTAAGTCAAAACCATCTTGGTCTAAATCATCATCTAGCGTGGCAGGATTACAATCATCATCAATGCCATTGTACACGGTCTCCTCGGCAGCTGGATTTATATATTGGTTGTCATCATCACAATCATCTTCTGCTAAGAATCCGTCGCCGTCATTATCTACTTCCTCACTCATGCTACAATCTGCAAACAACTGCTCTTCGGTATAAATAGTGCTGCAATCTTCACAGAAGATACTCTTAAAAAAGCAGCTGGCTCTTGCTACGCGGAATTCTACACCCGCTGCATCTACATAGATCCCATGTCCGCCTTGAGGATCAACCGTAATTTCGGAACAAACACCATTCGCCACGTATAAATCATGAAGTGCCCCTGAGCCATAGGCACCAAAAGCTCCCTCCCCAATAGGAACTACATTATCCATTCCACCGTGAAAGGCAATACTAGGAACCATTTCCTCCACTTGCATGCTTGCCACTCGATTGCTACCCCAATTATTAAATACTCCTTGTAAGTTATATGTATTCGTCAAATCATTGCCTGAGCTGTACAAAGGCCCTTCTGCGGCTACGGTAGCTGCAAAACCGGAGCTCCATTCTTCTTGGTCTATATAAATGACATTCAATGCCGTTATAGCACCTGCACTTACTCCACCGATAAACATTGCATCGGTATCGATATTGAACATCGGCGCATTCTCTGTTATAAACCTCATGGCAGCGTGTGCATCTTGATTAGCGCGATAAACAGCGGACATTTGATCAAGTGGATTGGCGGTGTCAAATCCTAAACGATATTGCATGGTAGCTGCTACATAACCTCTTTGTGCAAATTCTAGGCAAGTACTCCTCAAAGATTCTTTTGCACCAAATTGGAAAGCACCACCATGGATCAACAAAATAAATGGTCTTTTATCCATAGGATCTACGGATAAAGATGGATAGAAAATATCTAGTGCTAATTCTTGAGCATTGCCTTGCCAATCGTTTACATTCGTGGCATAGGTCACCTCCAAGTCAGCATCTATTTCTGTTTCAGCAAAGTATTCAATTTCAGAGAAACGATTGTCAGAGGTGCAAAGTTCAGCGTCGTCATCTTCTTCGTCACATTCTTCCTCCACAAATAAGCCTTGTTGCTCTACTAAAAAGTCATAAGATAATTGAAATAATCCTTTCCCATTTATAGTTGCTCCCCAAGGACCGTGACCTGCTCCTTCTAATGTATTGAACTCTATTTGTACTCCTGTGGAATCATAAAGTCTAGCAAGTTCCTCTCCTTCAGTGTAAAGCACTGTGGGATCTTCTGTCCCATGAGCTATAAATAAGGGTGGATCATTACTATCGAAATGATGGTTTCCATAAACACCTTCATGTATTTCTAGTGCAACATTACTCCCCCAAAATTCAACAATACTTTGTATTTCATAACTTTCGTCTAAATTGGTAGTTGCCAATGTGGGGTCGTCTACTAAACTTATCTCATCTTTAAAGTCATCTAAGCCTGAAACACCGAGAGTCACAGCAGATATGGCTCCTGCAGAGCCACCACCTACAGTAATGAAATCTGTATTAATTTTATACGAGTTAGCATTGGCTACAATCCATCGCATGGCAGCTTTGGCATCTCTTTGCGCAGCATAAATGGCAAGTCCTCTAGGAATTTCTTCTGGATCCGGGGACTGGTTAACAGCAAGTTCCCATTCCTCTGGTACAATACCATTGTGCACGGTTCCTATGTTCTCGGATGTCCGATAATTTATTGAAACAAAAACCCATCCCCTTGAAGCAAAATAGTTAGCCATTGCTACAATATGATTGGCCGTTTTCGAACCTCCATTAAAGCCTCCTCCATGTATAAACATATAGACGGGTCTATTCTCAGAATCATTATCCGGCACATAGACATCTAATTCTAAGGGAATAGCAAAAGTAGTAGGACTAGTGCCATCATGGCTGAGTCCCTCGGCATAGCTTATATCTGATTCAACAATCACTGTAAAAGTACTATCACAGGTTACTTCGGGTGGACCTTGTACTATTACACAATCATTCATAAATTCCTTGATATAATCTCTTTGAGTATCATTGGTTGTATGGCCGGCCATGCCGTTAAGAAGCACCACTTTATCATCCAAATAGGAAAACTTAAAAACATCTGAATTATCTATCTGAGTACCATCAGATATTTGCTGTCCTAAATAGCCTTGGCTTTTGGCTATTTCAAAAATGGATTGCTCAGCAGGGATAAAAGAAGTCCCAACAGAACTGCCTCCTTCATAGGGAATTACTCCATCATTAATATTACATATTGACAAATATTCTCTGTTACTAGCAATGGAGTTTACTGTATCATAACCACAAAAATTTGATTGGTTATTTGTCTGTCCACTCGGGCTGTGAAAATCGCCATCATGAAATTGCGGATCGGTCATTTGAGAAACTATAGCCACAAACTGAGTAACATTCGGCATGTTATTCTCTATGAACATTCGATTTGTTAGTGCGGCACCATTTGATGAACCTAAAATTTTGATATTATCGGAATCGACATTGCAATAATGTGTTAGTTCTTGAATGAGCCCATTTACAAAGTCTACATCAGGTGCATCACTTTGCTCCCCACAAATGTTCCAACTATTTGCATAACCTGAAGGAGCCACAACTATGTGACAGTCTAACAGGTTGCCAATGTTATTTGCCATGAATTCACCATTCCCTCCATTGCCGTGCAAAGCGATGCATACTGGATAAACATCTTGCTCTGTTGCTCCCTCTGGCAACTTAATAAATGATTCGTAGGTCCATCCATTGGGTTCTTGATCCCAAGAAAGCTCAATATCTAGATTTGTACTTTCCTCCAGATAAGTTTTGGTCGAGCAGAATTTATAAGCTGAATCGTGATTATTCATTATTTCTTCGGCAACTGAATGTAGGTTTGTGTTAAAGCCTGTATCATAATTGTGGTTATCCAAATCAACTCCGTAAATACTATTTAACCAAAGGAGAGAACCAGCTTCTCTTATGATATCCCCTTGATGTCCTTTGGTATCTGTAAATAAAGAAGTTTCTTGCGGACCAAATCTTGTAATATCATCTAACAACTCACCAGCCATAAGCATCTCATCCAATCTGAGACTCGACAATCCTGTGGGTATTGTGAAAATTTTTGTTGACGGAAATTCAATCCGCAGTTGATCAACCATAGTAGTGTGAACAAGATCATTTACAAAAAAATCATACAGCTCTTGTATGGTTTCAAAGCCAAATTCTTGGGCTCGTTGTTCCCAATCTGCAGGAAAATCAATTTGGGGTATTGCTATTAAAATGGTGATTTCAGGATTGCTTTGCAAAGCATAATTTATCCATGCACGATGTCCTTCTATTGGGTCTTCAGGATCATGCCCAGCCGTCATGCCAAAAATATCTAAGTTACCTTGATCAAGTACTGTTTTGATTTCCTGGTGTTCAATGCTATTCGAATCGTTCCAAAAATTGATAGGCCTTCCATTTTCTCCTCCACGGAAAATAGTGGTGCCATTATGATTTTCAAATCCTGCCTCGATAGCCATGTCATTTAATTTCTCAGCATAGGGTCCAAAAAAGCTATTACCAATTAAAAGCATGTTATAACCTTCTGTTGATTTATATATACAATCATCGGTTTGAGCAAAAGAAAAAGTTGATGCTATTAAAAAGAAGGATATTATTTTAATAAGTAGGTTCATTGGTTATTTTGATGGGGTTTCTAAAATTCATTTAAATGGATGATGCGGATCAGAGGCTAAGATTTCACTTATAAATTCATCAACAAAATCATTGGCAGGACTATTTTCATTTGTAGGTACATGACCATATCCTGTAACTCTACGAACTTTATGTACACTATTAGTTTGTGATTCCACAACTTGACGAATGCCATCATGCACCCAATCACAATTATCTAATCCTGCATCGCTTGCTTCATCAATTCGAGGAAGTCCTCCACCACAGCCAGGATCTAAATTTCCATAAATGTCTAACGAGGGTATATTGTATCCATTTTCTATGGCATGCTCAATTCCGAAAAATCGATCAGGATCTGCTAACCAGCCTATTTTTTTACCCGCTTCCTTAATATTAAAATCTGTTGGAAAAACAAAACCATTTTCTCCAACCAAAGAGCCGACTAAAGTATCTGTTCTATAGGAAGCCAAATGAGAATCCATGATAATTCCATTTAGATTTATGCCTTCCAAATTATAGGCATATGCTAAGGTAAAGGCCCCAATGGATCCAGCACTGGTACCATGAGCAAAAACATGAGTTGTTGGATAGTTTATGATTGTATAATCAATGGCCGCCATATTAGCTTGTAAACCATTCACTTCTCCACCATTTGGATTGTTCAAGTAAGGAGTCCCCATGCCCGAATGAAGGTCATGATCACACATTGAAACAATTAATATGCGATAGCCTTCCATAATCCTTCTAGTAAGGGTGCTACTTAATAGGTCTCCATTATTATTAGTAGTATTAAAAATAAGTTGACCATCCCTTAAGATCTCAAGTGTTTTTTCGGTGTTGTGAGTATTTGGATCCCTAGGTTCACCATCAGTTGGACGCACTCCAATGTTATATTGTTGATCTTCATCGAAATAGCCAGCACCACCACCATGAAGATATACCCATAATGGCGCTTCTTGCCCTGGGTTGTTCATAGGCTCAACTACAAGAAAGGTGTAGTTCCCTGAAAAACCGCAAGAATACGCTGTGTTTCGGTAGAAATCTAAGGCAATAGAATTTGTTTGAATATTTATTGCATCTTCTTCCACTAGATTAATATTATCGTAAGTCCGGTTAAGGGGAGCCCAACTGTGGTCAATAGTATTATCAGAAGTTTCATTTGATACATCTTCTTTTGTACAGGAACCAAAGATGCCAAGAACTATTATTATTAAGAATCCAATTTTTTTCACGTTTCAATTTTATTAGATCAATCATTTGACTTTTAAAATCTTGAAAAGTTTAATAACTGATATAACTTCGCAAAATTTGAGGCTTGATCTGCGCAAAGATGCAAACTTAAGCCTGTTCTGATAATAGCCATTATTAGTTATTCAACATTCAGATTCTGTCTTTCAACTAAAAAGTCAAAAGTCAATTCAGATAAGTTCTTTCCATCCAATACACCATTCCAAGCTCCATGTCCTGCTGGGTTACCATTAGGAAGTAATATGGTTGCCAGTTTGTTATAAACACCCAAAGAGTCATAAACACTTTGTATTTCTAGTGCTTCTTCATAAGGAGTCACTGGGTCTTCTGCTGTGCCGTGGGCCATGAATAACTCAGGATCATTCGAGTCATATCTATCATATTGTTCAAGATTGTAAACTCCTTCATATACATCTAACTTTATATTTGAACCCCAGAAATAAACCATACTTTTTACATCATATGTCTCATTTATATTTGCGGTAGAAAGTGTAGGATCTTCACTAATAGAAATTTCGTCTCTAAAATCTTCTTGATTTGAAATACCTAGGGCGATGGTAGTGATTGATCCAGCCGATGCTCCTCCTACTGTAATAAAGTCCTTGTTTATACTATAGCTTGTCGCATTGGCTACTATCCATCGGAGCGCTGCCTTAGCATCTCTTTGAGCGAGGTACATAGCAGTTGCTTGCTTCACCTGGTCTGAGCTAGCAGCCCCTGCCAATGCATTCTCAATCCATTCTTGAGGAGCCATTCCTTTATAATAGCTTACCAATTCTCCTGGTGTCATTCCTTCTATTGTTCCTAATTCTTCTGTTGTTCTGTAGTCTATAGAGACAAAAACCCATCCTCTTGATGCATAATAATTTGCCATATCCACAATTTCAGGTTTGTGTTTAATTCCTCCTGTAAATCCTCCTCCATGAATAAACATAAAAACTGGTCTATTTTCAGCATTGTTATCAGGCAAATAAACATCTAGTTTAAGAGGAATAGCAAAAGGGCTTGCACTCAACTCGTCATGAGCGAGGCCTTCGGCAAATATGATGTCTTCTTCCTTTACCACAGTGTAAGTGGATTCAGCCTGAACAACTGGCAAATTATGCTTAGGTGTTGTAGGTTCTTCTTGTCGGCATGCTGCAAATAATAATATGCAGAACACAATTTGTAAGGCTATTTTATTCATATTAAAGTTTTGGAAAGTACTCATTACTAGTGTTAAAAAAATGCTTAAAGGACTAATTGATTTTTAAGCTGATTAATAAATGTTTGGTATTCGGATTGTGTGAAATGTATTACATCATTTTTGTTCATATTGACGGTTTCTGAGGTATTCATTACAGTATTATATTCTCTTACATATCGATCACTCCACATAACCAATTCCATAATAATGGGAGCTAAATCTATCCCTTTCTGGGTCAACAAATAGATATTCTCTTTCCGGTTATGTACCAGTTTATTTTTAGTAATTACCGCTAGTGATTCCAACAATTTCAATCTGGACGATAATAGGTTGGATGCTACTCCTTCTTCTGAAGCGATAAATTCCTTGAATGTTGTTTTTTTATGAATCAACATATCTCGGACAATCAACAGTGACCATTTATCTCCTATAAGATCCAAGGCAGAAGCAATCATACAGCATGATCGGAACTTCATTTTCATAAGCGCAAATTTAATACTTTAAAAACTAAAGTGAATTTACTAGTATGCATTTTATACTCTTTCAATGTCTTAAGCTGCATCCGCATTTTATATTGCGGCTTATGTAGGTGTATATAAATTATTCATGACCCAAGTAGGTACGAATTTTATTGCCTATCACTTTTTCTAAGTGAACATAATCAATCAACCTTATCCAATGGATGTACCATATTTAAGAGTCTAGCAAAAATCAGCACTTTAAGTACACATATATTTTAACATTACATTAAATATTGTCTTGCCAACTAACTAATGCTTGTATTCGTCTTTAAAAACAAATAAAAGACGATTTATAAGATCGCACATAAAATCAAAAGTTGGAAAAAGCTTTTAGATAAAGTGCCTTCACTAAACAATGATTTAATCACCACAAAATATTTATATGCGATTTCTATTATTAAGCTTGATGAGTATTCTTGTCATTTCTTGTGCTCCAACAAAACAATATACTAAACTAAGTAATGCCTCTACCCTAAACCCCTCCAAAGCCACAATTATCGTTATGAGAACTAACTATTTTGGCTATGCGATTAATACTGACATATACGAAGGCGAGACTCTGAGAGGCCGATTGGGTCCTAAAAGTTTCCTTTCTTGGGAAGTGGACCCAGGTACTGTTTTTCTTAAGTGTGATACTGGTAAAGAAGGGTATTACACCATTGACGCAAAACAAGGAAAAACCTATTATATCCAGCAAAAATTCCTACCTCATTTATATTTATCAAACACAGATTTCGAAGTATTAGATCAAGACTTAGGTCTTGCTATGCTTAATAAACTAAAATCACCACAAATGAGGTATTCAGATTAATCATTTTGTTTTTAAGTCTTTGTTGGGCAATTTCCTATTACATTCCGCTCATAGGCTAAAGCTTATGAGCGGATTATTGTTTAGTGACGTTGGAATTTTATCGTTTGTTCTCCCACAGTGATAAAATACATCCCTGGAATGAAATGAGTAGTGTTTATTTCTAATCCTTTGGGCGTTTGTTTAATGTTTGGTTTCATAATTTGGCCTAAATTATTATAAATAACCACTTGACTTAAGGAAGGAATTTCTCCATCAATGCACAACTTCTCCGAAGCAGGATTTGGATAAACATTAAAAGATGGTTTATTAAAGATTTCGGCACTTACCATGTTTGTGCATCCCGCTTCTCTTACATCCCAGTCATAGAAAAAATAATAGTATTGAGTAGGTGCTGTGTCAGCAGTACTTTTGGTTATGGATACTAGATTATCTAATTCATAAGGGTAACTGGCTCCTCCATCATTACGGAATAAAAATGCATCAGTATATAAACCCAATCTATAATCCGTCCCTTGAGGGATATAAAAATTTATATCAATTGTTTGTTCCCCTTCAGGTATAAAAACCGTTTTTATATTTAATAGTTCGCCCGATCCATCGAGTAAAACGATAGTACGATTAAAGGCCATATTAGAAAACACTTTTACTGTATTTAAAACAACAGGCTCATGCACATCAAAAATCAAAGCTTGGTGGCCTCCTTCAAAATACCTTCCAGTCCCTATATCAATATTTTCAGGTCCAACAAACTGACTCTCATTGGGGTTCCCTTCTCCAATCTGAATCAAGGACTCCTTTGTCAATGATTCGCCACCAAAATTATTTGCAACTTCCAAACTTACATCGTAATTACCAGGTTCCGTATAACTATGGTACGGAGAAGCTTCATTGGAAGTATTTCCGTCACCAAAATCCCATAAATAACTAGACGGTGGAGGCCATGAATTATCAGTAAATTGTACGTCTAAAGACTCACAACCGTTATAGTTTGTAGCATAAAAAAATGGTTCAGAAGGCACTTCGATTGTTGGACATTCTTCTATTTCCGATCTTAACACATCTACGCTAGGTTGACCCAAACTTTTTACTTTTCGATCTCCACAAACCTTTATTATTGTTGGGTATGAACCAACTTGATATGGGGATTTAATACTGGAATCATCTATAATGGGGTAATCAGTACCAGTCACCCAATCTCCTTGGGAACCATTCGTCAACCCCAGCAAATCATCCATGGTAGTTTCTATATCACTTTCTATATAATACACCATAAGTTCATCAGTACCATCTGGCCCTAGTTCTTCATAAATGGTTTCTAATGCACCTGTATTGTGATATGACCAACAGGGTCCGCACCAGGTGGTAGAAAAATCAAGAATCACTTGTTTTCCTTCTGCTAATACTTGGTATAAATTATGTTCTTCTCCATTTATATCCGTGGCTATAAAGTTTGGAGCAATTGAACCATTAGGTATTTGTCCAGAAATAGGACTGTAGGTTAAAAACACTAACAATGGTAATATTAAGTACAAGTCGACTTTTCTCATTTGGTAAATTTATTGTTACCTAAGATAACGAAAAGAACGGACATTTTTTCTTCTATTGCCTTGGAGATAGGTTTAATCTAGCCAAACCTGATTTGGCTTTTTGGTGTAAGCTGTTTTTATATTTATCTGGTTTTAGGTTCAGGCATTTTCGAAAGTAATGGACGGCTTCATCTGTTTGACCTTGAGTTTCATATATTATGGCGCATTGTAAGGCAGCATTGCAACTTAAGTACGAATTATTATAAGCTTCATTAGTTAAAATTATATTGTAGTAATCAATTGCTTCTCTATAATTTGATAAAGCTTGTGTGACTCTAGCCAATCGATAAAAATAAACCAAGTGTGTCTTTTCGTCTAAAAAAAACTCATGCGCCTTTTTAATCAGTAAGTCATAGGACTGATTATAATAACAACCATCATATAGCAATCTGGCTTTGAGTAGGCTTGTGGATGGAATGTGCAATGATTTTGCCTCATGTTCAGCCTGCAAATCTCCATCTATGATGGCATATCCTTGGTTCAGACATTGATTCATATATGACTTGTAACCTGCCATATTGTTATGTATTGCTATTTCAAACCAAGCCAATTTCTGGTAAGCCTCTTTTATATAATGCCGTCCTTTAAATGATGATAAAAACTGTAAGATGTACTCATCCGCATCTGCATCTAAACGATTGAGTTTTGCATTGCCCAATAAAAAATATAAATACCTAAAAGGAGTGGTTGGATACTTTTCTAAATATTGAGATACACGTTCAATAACTTCATCATTTTGTCCAACACGTTGTGCAATTTTGGAAAATAAAAATAAAGAGACTGGATCGCTAGCAGTATAGAGAGAGGAAAGCTGTAAAAACTCCATGGCCTTGGTCGGCTGGTTAGCTTGATAAAACAATATATATGTATAAATAGCTTCTGCTTCTTGATAAAAAAATTGATTGCTCAGTTCTTCTGATTCCAAAAGTTGTATTATTTCTGATAAGCCCTGATTTATACTACCACTAATCCCGATCCAGTTTTTAATGACCGATGGGATAGGTATTGTTTCGACTAAACTATGGATGATGCTTAAACTTTTGTTGTTTAAACTAAAATCTGGAAATCGCTTTTTATTAGTTTCAAGATGTTGGTAGGCTGCATACAATTCGTTTCCAGCTTTTATATATTCTTCAAATTTTAATCGTGCTAAAGCCCATTGCAGTTTTATTTCTGCTAATGCAAACAATTTGTATGGGTCCTGATCTGAACTGTCTTCAATTTGCTTTATTCTTTGCTCTTTATTGCCTTTTAAACGGGCAAACGCCTCGGTTTCTTCGAGAATAAATAGTTGATAAAAATCAATGTAATTTTCAACATGTACAATGGCCAAATTTTGTGGTTCGATTGCGGCTAATGAATCTAATGCGTGTCCTGCTTCCTCAAATTTAAAGTGCAAAATATCTTGATAAACTTTTTGAATTTTATCGTGATATTCAAAATAGGTTTGCGCTTGGTTTTCAGTAAATAAACCAAAGTAAAGAGTCAAAAAAATGACTGTTTTCTGAATATGTATCAATTTAACATTCACACTAATAAAAAAGCCTTGACAATAGAACGTTGTCAAGGCTTATTTGATTCTTTTACATGTACAATTACTCGTCAGGAGTGATTCCTGCTGTTTCGTTATCTACAAGTATTCTACCGCAATGCTCACATGCAATGATATTTTTTCGAGTACCAATTTCGATTTGTACTTGAGGTGGGATTCTGTTGTAACATCCTCCACAAGCGTTTCTTGCAATGGTTACCACAGCTAAACCATTACGGTAATTGTTTCTTATTTTATTATAAGACTTTAATAAACGATCGTCCAATTTTTTCTTTGCTTTTGTGGACTTATTCATCAAGGTCTTCTCTTCCTTTTCAGTTTTGGTGATGATTTTTTCCAGCTCCACTTTTTTCTTATCCAGATCCGCAACTTTTGCCTCTAGTTTTTCATTAGCATTTTTGCGGATATCGACTTTCGTTTCTTTAGTTAGCTCTAATTCACCTATCTTTTTATTAGATAGTTGAATCTCTAATTCTTGGAGTTCGATTTCTTTAGTTAATGCTTCGAATTCTCTGTTATTTTTCACTTCATCGAGTTGTTTTTTATAACGTTCGATCAAGGTTTCAGAGGTAGCAATGTTTCCTTTGTGCTGATTAATTTCACCTTCAAGGTCTTCTACCTTCGAATCAAGTTTTCTTATTCTTGTTTCAAGGCCTTTTATTTCATCTTCAAGATCCTCTACCTCCATAGGTAGTTCACCTTTTAATATTTGAATCTTATCGAGATTAGAATCAATGGTTTGCAGATCAAACATCATTTGCAGTTTTTCTGCAACCGTAGTAGTTTCTTTTTTCGCTGTCGCCATATAATTAATTAAAGATATTTAACCGGATTTGTAACTATTTTAGTACAATGGGCTGCAAAATTACTAAATTTTTGGCTTATAATCTCATGTAACAGTTCGATAGTAAATTGCTCACTCTCATAGTGCCCTATATCTGCGATTATAATTTCATCATTTGCATCAAAAAACTCGTGATATTTATAGTCAGCAGTAATGAATATTTGTGCGCCCTCCCTTTTTGCTTTCGATAATAAAAAACCACCACTTCCTCCACAAACCGCTACCTTATGGATGGTTTTATGGACCAATGTCGTATACTTTATGGAGTTAATGTTCATGGATGACTTCATGGATTCTAGAAACAACATACTCTCCATGGGTTCAGGCAAATACCCTATCATACCAGCACCTACAAGCTCATCATTGTGATGTACATTTTCCTTTGGCAATAAAATGCTCGTTTTTTCGAGACCTATTTTATCTGCAATTTTAGCATTTACTCCTTGGTAAAAAACATTATCAAGATTAGTATGAATAGCAAATATACCGATGTCTTCTTTGATCGCCTTCATGACCACTCGCTCCACATAACTAGTCCCATTAAACCGTTTAAGCCCACGAAAAACAATGGGGTGATGGGCTATAACCAAATTACAAGCTAATTTTTTTGCTTCTTCTAACACGGCTTCCGTTACGTCTAAACAGATGAGGACCGACTGCACCTCAGTGTCCATCGAACCAACAATCAAACCTGCATTATCGTAATTTTCCTGAAGATGATTGGGAGCTACTGTGTGAAGATGATCTATGATATCTTTAAATCGCATAATCTTATTTACATCCACAAAGATAAATGAATTGATCAATGCGAAAGGATCAACAAGTCGATGCTTTATCTTCTGCAAAATGTATTATTTTGAATGTAGATTAATGCAGTCAAAAAAATATGGATAATTTCATTAGTTCTCCTATTGGGCTTGTTCACACCATTTTTGCTGTAATAGCAGTAACTACGGGTACCATTGTTTTACTCAATAAAAAAGGAACCAAGTTCCATAAAAAAGTACTATGAACAAAAAGAGCAAAATGGGTTTGTAACATATTCTACATCTAAACAGCCTATTAATGAAAGCATGAACCACCAAAAAAATTTAAACCAACTATCTGAGACCTTATTGCTTGCCGTAAAAATGCAGAAACCCTATCATACTTTGGCAGAAGAATTAGCTTCATGGAATGCAGATGAGCTTAGATCTCAACTTAATAGTGATACACTTAAAAAGCTTTCTGGATAAATATATACAACGCATACTACCAAATACTGAGATTAAAAAACATCCAAAAACCTACTATTTATAGAAGCAAGCTTGTTCATCTGGCTGGCAAAAAATTCAGCTTGGACGACATTGAACATGGAATACTTAGAAAGTACCGATATAAATACGCATTAGGTCTTTTACCCAAATGGTTTGTGCCACCATTAATTAAAAAACTGGCTGTACAGAATTTAGATTACCGCATACACTTTGCCTTAAATTGCGGTGCTAAAAGTTGCCCACCCATCGCCTTTTATAAACCAGAAAAGTTAAATAATCAACTAAACCTAGCTAGCAAATCATTCATTGAAAATGAAACCACTTTAGATCATGAAAAGCAAAGGGTTTATACCAGTCAACTTTTTAAATGGTTCACCTTTGATTTTGGTGGAATTAAAGGCATAAAAAAGGTCATTAGCACACATCTAGCAGTGGATGTCAGTCAATATGCACTTAGATTCAATGAATATTCTTGGGACGAAAAACTAGCTAATTTTGCAGACTTTTCGTAAGACCCCATACTTAATCATTGGAGGAGGGTTAACTGGCTTAAGCTTACATTATCTCCTGCAAAAACAAGGCATTGAATCTACGATTGTAGAAGCAAGATCAAGGTTGGGTGGACGTATATATACTATACAATATCCTAACTCCCCACCGATGGAAATGGGTGCAACATGGATTATGGAGCCTCATAAACAACTCATACAATTTTTAAAATCGCTAAATATTGAACTATTTGATCAAAATTATGGTGAACTGGCTATTTTAGAACAAAATAGATTTTTAAGCGCACAGAAAATTCATTTACCACCAAACAGAGAAAAGATCTATCGAATCAAAGGAGGAACAGCCACTTTAATACAACGATTAGCCAAATCATTAAATCCCACTAATCTACTCTTAGATGAAAAAGTTAAATCCATAAGTCTAGAAAAGAATAAACTGGTGGTGCACAGTGATAAATCCATATTTGAAGCTGAAAAAGTAATTTCCACCTTACCACCCTCCTTATTTGACAAGCAAATAGAAGTCTTCCCCAGACTTGGTTCAGATATCAGATCTATAATGGAAAACACCCACACTTGGATGGCAGAATCCATCAAAATAAGTCTAAGCTTTTCAAAACCATTTTGGAAAAGCAACACATTTCAAGGCACCTTTTTTAGCCACCTAGGACCAGTGGTCGAATTATATGATCATTCTGATGCTGATCATAGGCAATTTGCTTTGATGGGCTTTATCCATGAAAGTTTCCATACCTATTCAGCAGAAGATCGAAAACAATTAGTGCTAAAACAACTTAGTAATCATTTTGGAACTCATCTTTATAATTATACCCATTATGAAGAACTTGTGTGGAGGAAGCAATCAAACACACATTCAGCTTACATTAACTATTTGAGTCCACATCAAAACAATGGTCATGGCATATTTGACCTCGCTTACCTTGATAAAAAACTTCTATTTGCGGGAGCAGAAACTTCTTCAATCTCGCCAGGATATATGCAAGGTGCAGTGGCTAGTGCCCATAAGGTTTTCAAAGCATTATTAAGTTAAAAAAGCATAGATCACCACAATATTTAAACCATAATCAGCCTGTTGATCATCAAATAACACAAAATATTTTCCTTTTTTTTTTTGAAGGTAATCATTGCTTAAACCCTCCATATTTACTTACTTTTAGCCACTTGTCTGACGAAAATATACAGGCAAAGAAAAAGTTTTTTAAAAAAAATATTTCTGTTTTGTCCAATTCAGAATCACTCATTCGTCATGTGGGTGAATTTCGAATTATTAACCATTAAAAAATTAGAAAATGAAAGAATTTATGATGCTTTTTAGACACGTACCAAATCCAAATTACCAACCAACTCAAGAAGACATTGCGGCAAGTATTAAACAATGGCAAGATTGGATTGGTGGGATTGCTGCTCAGGGAAAATTTATGAGCACCAACCAATTAGGCTATACAGGTAAAGTAGTAAAACCTGGAAATGTCATAACAGATGGACCATATGCTGAAGTCAAAGAAATCATCGGTGGTTACATTATTGTAAAAGCAGCATCTGAAGAAGAGGCGGTAGAAATGGCTAAAGGTTGTCCTATTTTAAATGAAGGTGGACATGTAGAAGTTAGATCATTTATGGAATTAGATCTTTAAAAACAAACTCCTAAAAACATCTAAGATCAATTGTCCCGTCAATGACGGGCGGGACAACTTAGAATAATTAAAAAACTAAACAGAAATATTTTAAACTTAAAAAACTTTATATCATGCCAGAATTAAACATATTTGCTATCATCGTTGCTGCTCTTGTTCCTAATGTTTTAGGTGCTATTTACTACGGACCTCTTTTCGGAAAACCATGGTTAGCCTCTTTAGGATTTACTAAACAAGACATGGAAGGTCGTAATGAAGGACTGATTTATGGATCTGCTCTATTACTCTCTCTAGTTGTTTCTTTTTTCCTTAAGTTCAATATCGAGTTTATGCATAAAAACGTAAACGATGCGGGAGAAATGATATTTAACAGCTTTCACCAGTTTGGACACGGGGCGCTTCATGCAGGCATGTTTGCTCTAACATTAGTAGCACCTGTGATTATTTCACTTGGTTTATTCCAAAAAAGTACCGGTAAAAATATCTTACTAAATGTTGTATTTTGGGTTCTATGTTTTGCCTTAATGGGAGGAATTTTAGACGCATGGAATTAATATGAATACGAACGAACTTATACCCAATTTATTCAGAACAGAGTACAGTAAATTAGTTGCTGTACTCTGTTCTGTTTTTGGGATGTCAAACATGCAATTAGCTGAGGATATTGTGTCTGAAACCTTCCTGCTTGCTTCTGAGACTTGGAGTAAAAAAGGCATTCCTGATAATCAAGTGGGATGGCTTCATACCGTTGCAAAAAATAAAACTAGGGACCACTTTAGGCGTCAGAAAATAAAGCGAGATAAGGTCGATCCAGATGTTGCCTATATGACGGAAACATCGACTGAACAAGCTTTTGATTTTAATGATGAAGGTATCCAAGATGGCCAACTCAAAATGATCTTTGCCATCTGTCATCCATCCATAAAGGAGGATGCACAAATAGCTTTAGCCCTTCGTATTTTATGTGGTTTTGGAATCGATGAAATTGTTGCTGCTTTGTTGTCAAACAAAGAATCGATCAACAAAAAATTATACCGAGCAAAACAAAAACTTAAAGATCAGCAAGTTAAATTCGAAATGCCACCAGAAGATGCTATCGAAGAACGACTTGACACGGCATTGAAAACTATCTACTTACTCTTCAGTGAAGGTTATTATTCAGCTAATATCCAAGAGACCATTCGAAAAGATTTATGCTTGGAAGCTATGCGTTTAAACCTCCTACTTTGTAACAACGAGGCAACTAATCTTCCAAAAGTAAATGCATTATTAGCCCTTATGTGCTTCCATGCATCCAGACTGGAAGCGAGACTAACTCCAGATGGGCAATTTGTTTTGTATGATGACCAAGATCGCTCTTTGTGGAATCAGTCGCTGATTACACAAGGAGAATTTTACTTAAATCGAGCCTCTATCGGAGAAAACCTCAGTAAATATCACCTAGAAGCAGCCATAGCATACTGGCATACACAAGAAGACAGTTCAGAAAAATGGGAAAAAATATTGCAACTCTACAACTACTTATTACAAACAGAATACTCTCCTATTGCTGCACTAAATCGGACCTACGCCTTATCCAAAGCTCGATCTAAGAAAGAAGCACTGAAAGAAGCTAAAAAATTGGACCTGACTAAGTCTCATCTTTATTTTAGTTTATTAGCAGAGTTAGAAGCAAGCATAAAAGGACAGCTTGGCTATTTAGAAAAAGCAATAAGCCTAACACAATCCGATGAAGAAAAAAGAGTACTTCAAGGAAAATTAGATCAATTAAAAAATCGGGATTAATCTAACTTAATCAACTTTCTAAACTCCCCATTAAGGTGAATAAAATAAATGCCAGAAGCTAAATGATGTGTATTTACCATCTTAGGGCTTTTTTCTAATAAATCTGCAATCATCAGCCGTCCTTGTATATCATAAATATTAATAGTCTCCTGCACTTTTGATGTAGATTCAATCCTTAGTCTATCTTTAAATGGATTTGGACTTATGGTAACACTCGCCTCTAATGATAAATTATTATTCGAAGTACCTAAACTACATGGAGCATCGAAAAACAACCACATTATTTTACTTGGGCTTTTATTACTTATTTCTTCACTAAACCAAACGTGATCGCCAGGTTTATCAAATTCTTCAATGATAGTAAATAACTCCAAACAAGCATTTTGCGCACCGATATATTGATCCATAATTACATCCCCGTTTTTAAGTTCATTACTTACATTTGGCTCAGATGGTAAGTTATTTAAGTCTAACCAATAATTAACCACTTGATCTACTGATGGATACCAGTCGTTCCCGTAATACGGTAAAACCTCATCTCCTATGCCATGAAATATGATGATTGGGATAGGGCTTTCCAAGGCGCATTCCTCTTCTAACATCGTTCCAGACATTATACCTATGGCAGCAAAAACATCGCTACTATTACAGGCTAAACTATAGGCCATCATCCCACCATTCGAGTATCCACAGGCAAAAACTCGTTCTTGTATTACATTATACTGAGTGCTGATCTCAGCAACTAATTCGTTAATAAAAAACACATCATTTTCGTAGATATTATCCGTGCCATTATCTCCTGGCTCCCAATAATTATCTTCCTTTTCTGGTCTATAGGCTCCTTGTGGATACGCTACTATAAAATTCTTTTCATCCGCTAGTTCATTAAAACCAAAGTATTCTCCAACTCCTTCTTCAAAATCAGCAGCACAATCTCCAAATCCGTGCATATTCACCACCAGAGAGGTACCTACATTTTCATCGTAGTCAGCTGGAATGTGCAAAATATATTCTCTTACAATCGTATCAGAGCCAATGACTTGGATCAAGGTTTGATATCCTGGATGATTAGCATTTTGTGGACATGTTTGTATTTGGCTAAAAAGGTTTGAAGAAAATAAAATGACAAAAAACAAACCGAGTAAATTCCGCATTTTCTAGTTTTTAATAGAGAAAACAGTCATTGATAATAATGACGACATTGAAAATAACAATAAAAATGAGGAGCTTAGTCGTTTGAGTTTTCCAATTTTGCAATGATGGAGGACGTGGAAATACCATCTTTAAAACTGAGTACCTTGACTTTCCCACCAGCAGCGATAACTTCTCCGGCACCCACAATGGTCTCTATCGTATAATCACCACCTTTGACAAGGACATTAGGCTGAATGGCTTTGATAAGCTTCAATGGTGTTTCTTCTCCGAATGGGATTACAAAATCTAAACATGCCAAACCAGCTAAGACTAGCATTCGATCCTCCAATTGATTTACTGGGCGTTTCTCACCTTTCAGAGCCTTTACAGATGCATCATCATTGACCCCTAAAACTAAAACATCAGCTAAGGCAGCCGCTTCTTCTAAATATTGTACATGACCACTGTGGAGAATATCAAAACACCCATTAGTAAAGACCACTGATTTTCCTTGAGTTCTGAGCTCATTTAGTCTTTGCACTAAATTCGATAAATCATGATAAATTTTATGCTTGGTCATGCTCTCGATTTATTATAAATCGGCAATAAGATAAGAAACAATAAACCGAAGAAAACATTGCAAAAAATATTAATCGAGAAGAAAATGATATAGGCAAATGAATTAGCATCTAAACTACTAATGCCATAAAGTAGTAAAGCTTGAATAACTAAGAAATGATAACTGCCCATCCCTCCAGGAGAAGGAAAAACCATACCCAAAGTACCAAACAGAAAAACGACTAAACCAGCTGTAAGTCCTAAATGAGACACAGGAGCAAAAGCATTAAAGCACCAATAAGTCATGAAGTAATAGCAGACCCAGATGCCGATGGTGTAGCCTATAAATAAGGGAACATTTTTGATTTTTCTGATCGAAAGCAAACTTTCTACAAAACCATTTAGCTTTTCTATTAACCAAATGGTCCATGGGTTAGTCAGCTTACCTTCTTTGTACCATTTATTTAGCAAATATAAACCCAGCAGTCCTAATAGTCCTCCTATGATGGCCGCCAATCCTAATACCCATAAAGTGCTCAAATCTAAATTACTGCTTAAGAAATCTCCGAAAACATCTCTCGCTAAAATGACACTTAGAGCGATGACCACTAATAAACTTAAAATATCCATCAATCGATCGATGACCACCGACGCAGCTACTTTTTCGATGGGGATGGATTCGTATTTTGACAACATACCCATTTTTACGACCTCCCCTACTCGAGGTAATCCTAAATTAGCAAAATAACCAACCATTAAAACACCCAAGGCATTAATGGTACTAGGCTTATAATTTTCGGTAGCAAAAATTTGTTTCCATCGCAAGGCACGAAAAACATTGCTCAACATAAAAACAAGCGAAACTATAAAAATCCAAATCCAATTGGCTGACTTAAAATCTCCTATAATCCTATCGATTAAACTGCAGTCATCAGCTGGAATGTTTTTTAGTTGACATTCTTCCAAGTAAGCAGCTTGCTGAGACTGATACAAAAGATAAAGGATCAAAAACCCGATCCCTATAAAAAATACGTATGTAAGTATTGATTTAAGCTTCAAAAACGCTTAGAGTTTATTGTGTTCGTCTGGAAAAACTGTAGTGGCTTTGTGTGCTTTTGCTTCTTCTGGAGTCATAAATGCGTAGGAAATGATTATAACTACATCACCAATTTCAGCTTTTCTCGCAGCAGCACCATTTAAACAGATCACACCACTTCCGCGCTCACCCGGAATAACATACGTTTCTAATCGCTCACCATTATTATTATTTACAATCTGAACCCTTTCTCCATCCATAAGTTTGGCAGCATCCATGATGTCTTCATCTATAGTTATCGAGCCTACATAGTTTAGGTTTGCTTGAGTAACCGTCGCGCGGTGAATTTTTGATTTGTGTATTTGTAAAAACATGTTGCAAAAATAGTATTAGTTCGTTATTAGTCTACTTTCTTGATGATCATATTATCGATCAGTCGTACCTTTTCTATCCAAACAGCTGTACTGGCGACTATATATTGGTGATTTTCTTGAAGCTCGACATCTTCCAAGCTATAACCATCAGAAAACTCAAAATACTCGGGCTCACTCCAATCATTATCTAACTGATCGATTGCCCATTTCTTCCATTCACTTACTGTTTTTTGATGGAAGTTGTTTTTTATATGGTCCAATGTCATGTAAATTATAGAACCCAGCAAGGTAGCTTCTTTGGACAAGCGTTGGTTTCGAGAACTTAAAGCTAAGCCATTAGCCGCTCGTTTAATGGGGCATACTCTTAGATTAACAGGAAGTTGTAGTTTTTGTATCATGGCTTGGATCAGCGAAAACTGCTGAAAATCCTTTTGTCCCATATAAAGATGATCAGGTTTTACTATATCCAAGAGACGTTTTACTACCTGCAAAACCCCATCAAAATGACCAGGCCTATGTTCTCCCTCTAAAACCTTAACCATATTTCCTAAATCAATATCCACTTCGTAGTCACTCCCATCAGGATAAATCCCTTCTACGCTGGGTGCATACAAAATATCTACGCCTGCTTTGCTTAACAAATCAGCATCTGCATCGAGGTTTCTTGGGTATTTCTCTAAATCAGATTTTTCATTAAACTGAGTAGGATTTACAAATATGGAGACAATCGTTAGATCATTTTCTGCCAATGATGGTTCCACTAGTGAGATATGACCATCATGCAAAGCACCCATAGTCGGAGTAAATCCAATGGTTTTATTGGCCTTTTTATAATCTTTAATTTTTTGTTCTAGTAACTGGGTGTTTTTAATTATTTCCATCGTTCATTTTTCCGTACCACTCCTGAATAACAGCTTCTGCTTTTTTGCCTTGAGGATCATAATCTTTATCAGGGTATCCTTCATGGCCCATACCATCGGGAAACCACTTCCATAAAAACCCTCCAGCCCAAAAGTCTTCTTTGTAAAACTTTTTTAACATGGCTTCTATTGCATTTGCCTGCGCTTGTTCATTCTTCGATAAAGATTTGATCTTTTTTTCCAATTCCCATGTCCTACCTGCACATCCATCGACAGTCAGATAGCCATATTCAGTAAACAATATTTGCTTGTCGTTAAGTTCACTAAATTTTTTTAATTCTTTCATTTGCTCGGACCAAGCATTACCTAACTGTTTAACACTGGGTGTTTTCTTTGTGCTTAAGGGAAAGTATGCACTTACGCCCACAAAATCCAAAGCATCCCAAAAAGGCACATCCTGATAGGCATCCCAGTTAGAGCTATAACACAATTTTCCACAATAATCTGATCTAATCTTTTCAATTAAGCTTCGCCAATATTCTTCTCTTTGTTGTGCTGATTGTTTGATCTCAGTACCAACACAAAAAAGTTCGACATTTTCTTTTTCGGCAATATCAGACCAGTGCATTATAAATTCGGTATAGGATTGTTCGAATCCCGCCCATTCTTTTTGGCTTGAGTAAGCTAAATCACCTATCCATTTTCCATGCATATATATTTGTGGTTTAAGCATAACTCGTAAACCAGCCTTTTTTGCAAGGCGAATAGACTCTACAATCCCTTCCTCTTTCTCTCCCCACCACTGAAAATTTAAGTTAAATTGCACATCTGTGCTTCCAGATCTAATAAAACCGTACGGCACTAAACATACCCATTCTGCATTCACTGCTTTAATTTTATTTATGGGTCTAAGATCGATCGGATTGGGTGGAGCTACCATTGTTATACCAGAAAATTTTATCGATTGATTTTGGGCAGTACCATCAGGAATGCAGGTATTTAACAAGATAAGCAAACATAAAAATGGATAGTTTATTTTAGTTAGCATCAGTTTGGTTATATTCACTCTTCTTAAAATTTAAAGCTAAAATATGGCTTATAAAAATATTTATGTGGCTGCAACCAGCCAACATGTAGGTAAAACGACATCAACTTTAGGACTCGTATCGGCCTATCACAAAGCCGGAATGAATGTAGGTTATTGCAAACCAGTCGGTCAAAAGCATTTAACAGTCAACGATAAAAAAGTAGATAAGGATACGGTCCTTTTTGCTGATTTATTAAAAGTGGATATTAGGCCAGACATCCATAGTCCTGTTATTTTGGGAAAAGGAGCGACCGAAATCATATTAGATGATCCGAATAAGTACGATCTAGATGGTATGATAAAGTATGCTGATAATGAATTAAAAAAAGAGCATGATTTAATCATATATGAAGGAACTGGACATCCTGGAGTAGGCAGTATCGCAGATATTTCCAATGCAAAAGTGGCCAAGTTACTTGATGCTTCGGTAATTATGATTGTAGAAGGTGGGATTGGCTCTACTATCGATATGCTTAATTTATGTTTATCCATATTTAAAGAAGAAGGCGTTTCGGTTATTGGAGTCATCATAAATAAAGTAATACCTTCTAAAAAAGATAAAGTAGAAGAATATGTGGGTAAATGGCTAACCAAACAAGGAATCGAACTATTAGGAGTTGTTCCTTATGACCAAACTTTAGCTTATCCATTAATATGGACAGTGAATAATGCCATTGCAGGTACCATTGAATATTTTAATGAGAAAGGTTATCAAAAAGTAGAGAAAATAATTGCTGGATCTTTACTTAATTATAGTGATTTTGAAGGTTCAGAGAACATGCTTCTAGTGGTCAGTCCTCGAGACTTAAATACATCTATAAAGAAGCTAAAACAGTATACAAAAAGTCAAGGTTTAGAAGAAGCACCATTATCTGGAATTGTTGTTACGGGTAAAGATAAAATATCTAATTTCAGCATAAAATATATAGAAAATAATCGAATACCATTAATTCGGACGCATCTGGATACGTATGGAGCTGTATTAAAAATAAGTAAGATCGAGGTAAAAATTAATCGACGAACTCCTTGGAAAATAGCCAAAGCCATAGACTTAATTCGGGAAAATGTCCAAATCGATACAATTTTAAACTTGATAAAAAGAAAAAAATAATATTATATTTGCAATACTAATGGAAGTTGTTCTATAATGATTGGCTAGTGCCTGAGTTTAGCTCGGCACTAGTTTTTTTTTAGGGCAATATCTTGACACCCGTCGCAAGCATTTTAAATTCCTCTACCGGTTCAGTGATTAAAGCTATTTCTTCCGCTGTTTGACCTTCGTCTTCTGCATAATGTTTTAACTCATCTACAGAAGTAATTTCTTTGTAAGCCTTCCCGTTAACCAAGACTTCATTACCAGATAGATCTAATGGCATAAAAAATCCATAGTCTTTAAACTTTACAAATATTTCGCCCTCCTGAGTTTTATCACTAGAAACCAAGTTCATCCAACAGCCTTTTACTTGGCATACTCCTTCGACTTTTGCCTGCAGAATCGTATGAATGGTATCATTTGCACTCATTTGGTCCATTAAATCTGCAAAATTTGTAACTTTTTTTACTTTAAAATCTTCGCCATAAACCTTCTTTTCTGGGTTGTCAGCCATGGTGGTTGTCTGTTTACACTGTGTGGCAAAGAGTACAGTAAACACTAATAAAAATCCAAGATATTTTTTCATAACGTATTGATTTGTAATTCCTGATAAATGTTAAGTTATTATATATAATTTATTCAAAGATAACATCAAAGTCTATAAAATGTTAGACAGAGATAGTGATTGGTTTCATGCCAAGTCCTTTTTAAGCGTTTTAATTAAGTAAGGCGCAGATTAGTTCTTCCAAATTTACTTGCTAATTACTAGATAATAATGCTATTTTTGCACTCCTTTTTAACTAATTAAATTAATATACTTTAAATGCGAAATTTTGAAGTGACTTTTATCGTCGATCCCGTTCTGTCAGGCGATGAAATTAAATCGACAGCAAAGACTTATTCTGATATGCTCAGCCAAGAAGGATGTTCTATTGTGCATAATGACGAAATGGGTCTAAGACAACTTGCTTATCCAATTAACAAGCGAAATTCAGGAATCTATTACTGCATAGAATACACATGCGAAGATCCAGGAATCATTGACAAGATGCAGCTTGCTTTAAAGCGTGATGAGCGAATTATGAGATTCCTTACCATCAGTTTAGATAAGTATGGAGTTAAATACAATGAAGACAAAAGGAACGGATTAATCGGTAAGAAAGAAAGACCGAAAAAAGAAGATGGGCAAAAGAATCAAATCAAACGTAAAGTGGCCCAAGATCTTACAAAAATTGAAGGCATCGGACCTAAGATTGCTCAGTTGTTACACGGAGCAGGAATCTTAACTTACGTTGATTTAAGTGAAGCGACAGTGCCAGACATTAAAGGTATACTTGCGAAAGCTGGTTCTACCTATGAAATCCATGATCCTTCTTCTTGGGCAGAGCAAGCCGTTTTAGCATCAAAAGCACAATGGAATGATCTGCACAGATTACAAAAAACTTTGGTTGGTGGCGTTGCTGCGAAATCAGCTACAAGTGAAGAAGAGTAATATTGTAAACTTTAAAAAAGAAAAAAATGGCTTCTAGAGAAGATATAAAATTTCTATCCAATCCCAGTATTGGAAAACAAAAAAAGAAATACTGCCGATTTAAAAAATACGGCATCAAACATATTGATTATAAGGATGCAGACTTCCTTACTCAATTTGTAAACCAACAAGGTAAAATCCTTCCAAGAAGGATTACTGGCAACTCACTAAAATATCAAAAGAAAGTGGCTGTTGCTATCAAAAGAGCTAGACACTTAGCTATTTTACCTTATGTAACAGATTTATTGAAATAATTAAACCTAAATAATCATGGAAGTAATTCTTTTAAACGACGTAGACCATTTAGGTTATAAACACGATAGAGTAGCTGTAAAAAATGGCTACGGTCGAAATTACCTAATACCACAGGGACTTGCTGTGATTGCTAATGCTGCAAACTTGGGAAAACTGGATAAACTTATCGCTGCTGAAGAAGCAAAAGAAGCTGCGAAAGTGGACGACTACAAGAAAATGGCCAGTGACTTAGAAGGCAAAAGCATCAATATTGCTGTTAAAGCTGGAACTAGCGGTAAAATATTTGGTAGCGTAACGAATATCCAAATAGCTAATGCACTAAAAGAACAGCTGGGACTAGATATCGAACGCAAGAAAATTTCATTACCTGAAGAAATTAAAGAAATGGGCGAATATAAAGCCGTCATTAATTTCTATAAAGAAATTAGCGCTGAAGTGGATTTAAATCTTAAGCAAGACTAATCCATTTACAATATATTTTATTTAAAAGCCTTTGTTTTTAACAAGGGCTTTTTTTATTAACAGATATTCAATTCTATACATATTATTAAATTATTTAATATATCTTTGTGCTTACAATTTTGCATCCTTTCCAAAACACATCTACACCAAACTGCGTTATAGCATAGTAATTTAGAAAATTACAGTCCCATGATTATATTCAGCTTCGCAGTATTTTTTGTGCTGGTTTACGGCGAGAAAATACTCAAAAGAACATGAACACGAAGCCAGGCCCAGGTCTGGCTTTTTTTAATTTAGTGCATAGAACGTCTTCATGGATAAATGTGCTTGTTTATTCGATAAAAAACAATCTACATAAAGAATTATTTTACGATATTGATAACTTATTTGATTTGACTGAATGAAAATTTCCATTTAATGACACGCACACTTTCCATATTTTTACTGTTTATACTTTGCAGCAGTTCATCTTTTTCTCAAAAAGGTGAACAACTCTTTTCCGACACGATCATACACGAAATACGATTTGAGTTTGATACCAATAATTTTTGGAACATACTCACCACGAATTATCAGAACTCTATAGATCCCATAACTGGGGTGGCAACAGATACTCCGTACTTACCGGGAACATTTAGTTTTGATGGAGAAGTTATTGAGAATGTAGGTTTGAGGCAAAAAGGTTTTTCATCGTACTTTGCTTCCAACGAATCAAAGAAATCATTAAAAGTAGATCTAAACGAATTTGTTGCTGGCCAGCATTTTGATGGTATTAAGAAGTTTAATTTAGCTAATGGTGTCGGAGATCCAAGTATGCAACGTGATATTGTGTGTTATAATATGATGCGTGAAGCCGGAATAAAAGCCCCTCGAACGGCATTAACAAGAGTATATCTTAATGACGAATATTGGGGAGTTTATGTTATAATCGAACAAGTAGATCCAACTTTTATACAAAACAATTTTGCTTCGGGGACAGGAAATTTATTTAAAAATATCGGATGGTCTGACTTAGCCTATTTAGGTGAAAATCCGGATAGCTACAAGCAAGCGATTGCTTTAAAAACCAACGAAGAAGAAGATGACTGGACTGATTTTATTGAATTAGTAAGAGTCATTCATCAGTCTACTCCTGCTAATTTTCAGGAAGAGATCGAAAAGGTGTTTAATGTAGATTATTTCTTACGAGTATTGGCAATAGATATAATGACGGATAACTGGGATTCGTATCTCGACCATGGCAGGAATTACTACTTATATCATGAGCCTACTTCCGACCAATTCTTTTGGATTCCTTGGGACTATAATCTATCCATGGGTGGTCAATTTGGGAACGAGTCCTTTGATCTAGGTTTTAATGACCCTCCAGAAGATCCAACCAGCTGTCCTACTATTTTAGATGGCTCTTGTCCTTACCCACCAACTGATTCTATTTTTTTAGAAGTTGTCGGAACTTACAATTTTTGCTGTTATGGACAATGGGACTTTTTATGTCAGCAATTGTATGATGATATAGAAGCTGGCGTAACACCTGCAGATTGCAATACTATAATCAACGGTTCTTGTCCGCATTCTCCGGATGATGAGGCCTTTCAGATTGTTAGCTTATTCTCCCCTAACTGTTGCGATGATACTTGGAACGATGACTGTGAATTTTTCTTTCAAGATATTAAAGAACTG
Organism: Saprospiraceae bacterium; assembly: GCA_020631235.1. Classification (GTDB taxonomy): domain Bacteria; phylum Bacteroidota; class Bacteroidia; order Chitinophagales; family Saprospiraceae; genus JAHDDO01. The sequence goes on from JAHDHQ010000010.1 coordinate 96,266, forward strand.
ATACAAGGTGGAGTAAGCTATATTGATTTTGATTTACTGTATGTAAACCCATCTAAAAAATTAATACAGAAAATATTTGGGGTGCCTGAATATAGAGAGAGATATTTAAATTATGCTTGTGATATACTAGATGGTAACTTCGATAGTGACAGATTATCTACCATTGTTGACTTAAATGGCGACTTATTATACGAATCTGTGCAGGCAGAATCATTTCCAAACTTTCCTTTTGATGATTTCGAATACGACATCAGTGAAGGCATCGATAGCTCTAATAGAGCCATTCCCGCAGTGAAACAATTTATAAATCATAGAATACCTGTTCTCAATCAAAACTTAGATGATCTACAGCACGAATGCCAAACCATTGTGTCTTCCATAGATTGGCAGGAAGTTGTCATTAACGAATTTGTGGCAGCTAATGATTCGACGAGCAATATTGCCGATCAAGATGGTGAGTTTGAAGACTGGATAGAATTATATAATAATACTGATGAAACCGTAGATCTAAAAGACTTTTACTTATCAGACAATTATGACAACCCACAAAAATGGTCTTTCCCTCCGGGCGCTAGCATTGCTCCCAACGGCTATCTCATCATTTGGGCCGATGAAAACGGCAGTGAAGATGGCTTACATGCCAATTTTAAACTAAACAGGGAAGGAGAACATATCATGTTAGTACATGAAGATGGGACGTTTATTGACTCTTTGTCTTTCGGGCCGCAAGAAACCAATGTACCACTGGCTCGAGTCCCGAATGGTACTGGAGATTTTATAAATCAACATCCTACATTTAATGGAAATAACGATGTAAGTTCTGTCGGAGAAATAGCTGGAACTTCTTTCCGCATTTTTCCAAACCCTAGTAACGAACTTATAAATATAAGTTTAGATAAAAGCCAGGCCGAAACTGTATCATTCCAATTATTTAACGCCATGGGCCATAATGTTTCTAAAAAACACCTTTTAACCAATGATGAATTTCAATTGGATGTAAGTGATTATCCTAAAGGCATATATTTTGGGAAAATCGAACAAGAGAATTATACCGCGATAACTAAAATTGTCATACAATAAAATCTATTGTACGCACAAAAAAAGAGGGATGCTGTTAATAGCATCCCTCTTTTTTATATAATTCGTTTATTTAACAGAATCGTACATTTTCCGCACATCAGCTTGCGTAAATCTTCCGATTAGACCTGTCTGGAAAATATATTCTTTATCACCCTGAATTCTGACATGTCTAAAATCATAATTGATATTTTTTTCGTCAATCTTTTTTTCAAAAATAAAGCCATGCTCATCCTCCACAATTACCTTACTAAAAAAAGGGCCATTTTTTACTTCCGCTAACTTTTCTTCTTTGATTTTTGAAGGATCTAGCTTTAAAGCTGTTCCAGATAATATTTGAATAAAGTATTGCTCTCCACTCTTTACAGTGATATCTCTCATAAAACCTAAGTCTTCGCTGATGATTTCTGCATCAGCAGGTGCCTTAATGGTTATAGGCATTCCATACTTCATTAAATCTAATTTGTTTTCTGCTTTTTCTCCACCACAAGCACACAAAAAGCATAACATCAGAATCGAAAAGAAATATCGCATTGAGTCAATTTTCGGCAAAGCTAATTATTTTGTTTTAATAGAGCATCCTATTGCTTTGGTAACGGCAGGGTCTGGAGTTTTGCCTTCCATAATTGCAGCAATGGCATTTTCAAGATATCTTTCTTTTACAGCACTAGCATCTCTCGCATTATCATCAATAGCTCCAATATACTGTACTGTTTTATCAGCATCTAACAAATAAACATGGGGTGTTTTAGTAGCTCCAAAAACCGGATATACTTTTTGCCCTTCATCTATTACATAAGGAAATTGGAATCCTTTTTCCTTTGCTCTTACCTGCATAGCCTCGTAACTATCGTCTGGCTTTACTTCAGGATCATTAGGATTAATCGCTATTATATGATATCCTTGAGACTCATATTTGTCAAAAAGATCATTTAGGCGATCTTCATACATTACTGCAAATGGACAATGGTTACAGGTAAAAACAACAATAAAACCTTTAGCCTCTGGATAATCTGCTAATGAAACCATTTCTCCGTCAACATTTTTTAAACTAAAATCTTGAACCTGATCTCCAACATGATATCCTTCATGGATAACATCCGCTGGTGGATGAGTAGAAAATATGCTAATGAGTAAACTAATTAATAAGTGAGTCATAGTATTAATTTAATGTATTTATATATTTCAGTATTTCTGATGTTTCGTTGAAGCTTTCTTCAATAAATATTCGTTGATCGCCTTTTATGATTAATGTAATCGGTATGGCTCCCGACCATTGTTCGTCAACCTTTTCGATCCATTCATTGTAATTGCCATCTAGCAAGACAATCTGATCTCCCTTTAGCTTGTGATCGTTTAAAAAGCTTAAATACTTTGTATCAATGTCTTTTTTAAAATCCAAAGAAACTAAAGTCAATCGTAATTCTTCTGTAGTAAAATGATCCATTAATTCCTGAACGTATGGCATTTCTTCCACACAAGGTTTACACCAGGTTGCCCAGAAATTGATGACATGGAGTTTCCCATCCGTATCTTGAAAAATCTCTTCGATTTCATTAAAACTATCAGCAACTTTTACATTTGATAAATCCCAAGTTTGTCCGAAAACAAAGCCTTGAAATACCAAAAGAATAGAAGAAATAAAAATCCATTTTTTCATAATGAATATTGGTGTTGATGAGATACCACTATTGTACGAACAAGCTTCATTCAAAATTGTTTGTATTTCGATTTAAACATTAATTTAAGATATAACCTAGCTCCATTTCATCAAAAGCATTGATCAACTGTCTACTTAGATCTATATGTACTCCACTTGAAAGAAAATCAATATTATATTCTGCTTCAGGGTCACTAACATTGACCTTCACTTTTATCTTTCCCTGATTTTCTTCACAAAGTGATTTCATCCTTTCTAAGAATTCATCAGTGATCTTTTGAAGCGGTATCTGGATAGTGATCGATTTAGTAAGATCTCTTCCCAGCGTTTCTAGTAATTTAATGTCAAATATTTTGAAAAAATATCGCTCTTGATCTCTATACTTCGAATGCATGCCTTCAATATAGATGACTTGACCAGTAAAAATCAAGTCCTTCCACTTCATGTAATTTTCTCTGTACAAACCAGCTTCAAAACTTCCATGATAATCTTGAATCTTAAATCGAACGTATCCCGTTCCTCTTGATTTGGATATGCCATGATGAGCTTCGGTAACTATGCCAGCTAATTTTATGCGCTCGCCGACAATATCTTCAGCTTTTGAAAGTGGACAATTAATAAAGTGTTTGATTTCAAATTTGTAGTCATCTAAGGGATGTCCACTTATATACATCCCAGTAACTTGTTTTTCGTATTCTAACTTCTGGACCGAACTCCATCCATCAACCTTATGTATTTTGGGTTCATCCAATAATTGTTCGCTTAAGTCTCCAAATAAAGAATTTTTAGATGATTCTTTTTGAGCCTGGTAGGCATTGCCATATTTAACAGCATGTTCGATTAAGGTATCGTATTTATCTGAGGGACTAAAGTACTGGGCTCGAGTTTCACCAAATTCATCAAAGGCACCCGCATAAGCTAAGCTTTCAAAGCAGCGCTTATTCATCACTCTTAGATTGAGTTTCCGGGCAAGATCAAAAATACTATTGAATTCAGCTCCTTCATTTCTAGCTCTTACTAACTCTTCTACCGGAGCTGCACCGACTCCTTTTAACGCGGATAAACCGAATCGTATTTGCCCATCAGGATTGACACGAAAATCATGAAAACTTTCACTGATATTTGGAGGAAGAACGTCTAACTTCATGCGACGACATTCATCCAAAAAGAAGGTAACCTTCGAGATATCATTTTTATTATGGTTCAATACTGAAGCCATAAACTCAGCTGGATAATGTGCCTTGAGGTATGCTGTTTGGAAGGCAATAAAAGCATAACAAGTCGAATGCGATTTATTAAAAGCATAGGAAGCAAACTTCTCCCAATCCTTCCATATCTTTTTTACTTTTTCAAGATCGTGACCATTTTTAGCGCATCCTTCTTCAAACTTTGGGAAGAGCTCATCAATCAGTTTCTTCTTCTTTTTACCCATCGCTTTACGCAAAACATCAGCCTCACCTTTCGTAAAATTGGCTAATTTCTGCGAGAGTAGCATTACTTGCTCTTGGTAGACGGTAATCCCATAGGTTTCCTTGAGAATCTCTTCCATGGCATCTAAATCATAACTGATTTCTTGACGACCATGTTTTCTTGCAATAAAATCGTCAATGTACTCCATAGGTCCTGGACGGTACAAAGCATTCATCGCAATAATATCATAAAAAGTACTTGGCTCTAGACTCTTGAGGTGCTTTTGCATACCAGGTGACTCATATTGGAATACAGCGACCGTTTCACCTCGCTGAAATAGCTCGTAGGTTTTCTCATCCTCTAATGATATCTCATCTATATCTATGTGTACATCATGTCCTGCAGCTATCATTTTTACAGCATCCTTAATGATGGATAAGGTCCTTAAACCTAAAAAATCCATCTTTAATAATCCTGCATCTTCTACCACACTGTTATCAAATTGGGAGACTAATAAATCTGCATCTTTAGATACCGAAACGGGGATGTACTCTGTAATATCATCTGGAGTAATAATGACACCGCAAGCATGGATACCCGTATTCCTGATCGAGCCTTCCAATTTTTTCGCCTCCTGAATCATTTTAGCAATGTCACTCTGACCTGCAGCAAGGTCTCTAAACTGGTAGGCTTTATCTTTTTCCTCGCTGTTTAAATTATCTTTTAGTTTTTTATTTATGTCTTCATCCGCCAAAACATCCTTTAAGGTTGCCCCTAATTGCTTTGGAAATCCTCCGACAACTCTATTTACCTCATGGAGTGGTATGTCCATTACTCGACCTACATCTCTAAGCGCAGACTTAGCAGCCATGGTACCATAAGTAATGATTTGAGCTACTTGATCTTTGCCGTATTTATCGATCACATAATCGATGACTTTTGATCGACCTTCATCATCGAAATCGATATCAATATCCGGCATCGATACCCTCTCTGGATTTAAAAACCGCTCAAATAGTAAGTCATATTTTATGGGATCAATATTGGTTATCCCTAAACAATATGCGACCGCTGAACCTGCTGCGGAGCCTCTACCTGGACCCACAATTACATCCATATCACGAGCAGCGGTTGTAAAATCTTGCACAATTAAAAAGTATCCAGGATATCCGGAATTATTGATTACCTGTAGTTCGAAGTTCAATCGTTCTTCGATCTTTGGCGTAATGGTTCCATACCTCTGCTTAGCACCTGTGAATGCCAGATGTCTTAAAAATAATTCTTGTGTATCAAAACCTCCAGGCAAGGGAAATTCTGGCAAAATAACATCCCTTACTAACTCCAAAGACTCCACTTTGCTAGCAATTTCCATAGTATTGTCAATCGCCTGTGGCACATCTCCAAAAATAGTATTCATTTCTTCCTTTGTCTTAAAAAAGAAATCACTACTCGGAAATTTAAAACGATCGGTCTCATGTAAATTTCTCCCAGTATTGACACATAACAATATATCATGCGGCGAAGAATCTTCTTCTTCTAAATAATGGACATCATTAGTCGCTATTGTCTTAATATTATACTTCTTAGCAAAACCTAAAAGAACCTGATTTACATCTTCTTGACTTTTATTTGAATAAACTTTTTGGCCCTGCTCATTACGCATATCCAGGTTTTCTAAACCGTGATGCCTTTGCAGTTCGATATAATAATCTTCACCAAATATATTATGCCACCATTTGAGGGCTTTTTCAGCTTCTTCCAGTCTACCTTGAACGATTAATTGAGGAACTTCTGCTCCTATACAACAAGAAGTGGCAATAATGCCTTCGTGATACTTCTCAATTAAGGTTTTATCTATCCTTGGAAATTTATTATAGAGACCTTCTTTAAAACCTAGTGAACAAAGCTTAATTAGATTTTGATAACCAGTTCTATTCTTCGCCAAGAGCAATTGATGATATCTTCTATCATACTCCCCTTTTGCTCGGCTAAATGATTTGATAAACCGATCTTGTACTAGGTAGAACTCACAACCAATGATCGCTTTAATACCATGCTTTTTTGCTTCGGCTACAAATTTAAAGGCACCAAACATATTCCCATGATCGGTTAAAGCTACTGCCTTCTGACCATCAGCCTTTGCCTTTTTCATCATCCCTGGAATATCTGAAGCTCCATCAAGCAAAGAAAACTGAGTGTGACAATGAAGGTGACAAAAATCAGGCATAAAGTAAATTTATTAGGTTCAGATATAAGAGAAATAAATATACATTCTTTGATGCTAAGAGAAGCCAACAATTGGTCAAAAATTAATCAGATAGATTATTTTGCAATTTTAAATTTATAAACTCATCGATTGAGCAATCGTAAATTATATTTTCAGTTTGGTGAGAGCTTAAGAACACACAAACATTTAATCAAAAAATAAAAAAACCCACAGGCTCGTGTACCTATGGGTCTCTAATCAAAATCTTCTAAAAGTCTATTTAGCTCCTAGTAAAGTCTTTTTGTGATGGGAGTATTAACTGAACTTACAGTCTTTATTCTCCTAAATTTTCTAATAAACATAATCTGTGTTTTGTAATTTCAGCACAAAGGTAAATTGCTTATGTTTACAAAACAATAGTTTGCCGTAATTTATTTTACTTATTATATATTTTTTAACACTTGCTAAAAGTACGTCTCTTCGAATTTATATTTTGTGTTTTTATGGGTCGATAAAATTAAATTACATGCCCAATTGTGCCTTAGAATAAAGTCCGTTCATTACTTTATTAATCCCAATTTATGTTAATGAAGATTATATTAATCAGCATAACTAATCAAGTCATTTGTATCTATTAGCCATCTAAAAACTTAGTGTTTGACAATTTTACTTTAATACTTTACTTGTAAATGTTTAAATAAAAACTTGATGCTTAGATATTAGGAAGTCCTTACAAACCATCCTTTTAGATGGCAACGATTTAGCCGTCACTTTTGAAGAATTTTGCTCTAATCCTCCTTTATATGCTTGTGAAACTTTTAAACCCCACATAAAGCGCTCAAGAACAACCATTAATTGTTACCCAAATCCTTCTACCGGCATACTTAACATTCATGGAGTTTCTACTTTGAACAATCAAATCGAAGTTATTGATATGCAAGGAGCAACTGTAGGAAAATACGCATTAACGAATAACAACATTGACCTGCAACATCTAAAAACAGGATTTTACGTATTAAAATTTCCAGATGATGATGGAATCATGCAATATTTAAAACATCAAATTATACATTAATGATTTAGGCAGGAAGATTTAAACTTTGATTTAGAAATTCTATTATTTCGATGAGCTCCACACCTATTCCGTTTTCTATATCTATAACATGCTTGTTTTTCAAGGGTATCTTTCTTGGCCAAACAGCAGAAGTTAATCCTACCACTTCTCCTGAGGTATTAAAAATAGGGCCACCACTCATCCCAGGAAGAGCTGCATGTTGTGTAATAAATGATTTAAACTTCTTTTTGAGAATAAGGTCTGGTTTTAGTTCATCCATCTTTATAGTTGGCTGCCAATATTGACGTACTGTGGTCACATCAAGGGAAATACCCACCACTTTATGTTCTTTATTTACATTTCGTTCGGTTAGTTGGATCATCGGCATTGGATAACCACATAAAGAAATGGATTCGCCAATGATAGATTTGGTCTTTGACAAGGACAAAGGAGCTAATTGATCTTCCCGAATTAAACCCACTGCAAGATCTTTATCATGGTTGATTTCCAAAACATTTACAGGTATAATGCCTTTCTTATAAAAAGGCTTTAAAGGTATATTGCCTAGATATCCAATTTTATGACCTGGTGGAAGTGCCTGAATAACATGAGCAGCCGTCAAAAAATGACCTTGATCCGTAATAAAAAAACCAGTGCCCAAGACTCCATACCCTTTAGGACCAAAATGGAATAATGGGAATATAGATTCCCTAACCTGCTGAATTGCTTCTTTAAACATGCGCTTAAATTTAGAGCACTACTTCCACCATTCGGTGACTGGTAATGCTTCACCTAGAATAATACTTTCCCCAACTTGAGGAGTGGCAATCACAACATCCTTACCAGCAGCTGCCTTTTTTAAGCGTTCTACTGGTTCATCCCAAGGGTGTGGAGAGAGGGAAAAAGATCCCCAATGAATGGGTACGAGCACCCCTCCTCTTAAATCTAAAAATGCTTGTAATGATTCTTCTGGCATCATATGATTTTCTCTCCAAAGTCTATTATACTGTCCACATTCCGTTAAACAAATATCGAATGGACCTAACTTATCACCAATCTCTTTAAAGCCCTTAAAATAACCTGAATCCCCAGTGAAAAATATACTAGAATTAGGGCTCTTTATGGACCAAGATGACCATAAGGTTTTATCTCTATCATCTCCTCGTCTCCCACTAAAATGCTGTGAGGGCGTACATGTTAAATCAATGTTTTTAAAGCTAATGGCATCCCACCAATCCATCTCCACAATATTTTCTAATGGAACTCCCCATTTCTCAAGATGAGACCCTACTCCAAGTGGAGTGTAAAAACAACCCACTTTATCTTTTATGGCCAAGATTGTCTCATAGTCCAAATGATCATAATGGTCATGTGATAAAATGACTGCATCTACAGGTGGTAAATTTTCAGCTGTAACAGGTACTTCTGTGTAAAAACGTTTCACAGCAAATTTAAAGGGTGCAGCTGCCGAACCAAGCATTGGGTCTATTAAAATGCGCGTTCCTTCTATCTCTGCTAAAAAAGACGAATGACCAAACCAGGTCAATCTAACCATCGTATCATTTTGGACAAAAAACTCAGATGGATCTCGCTTGATAATATCTCGAGGTTTTTTCGGCATTTTCTCTACACCTCGTTTAAACTGCTGTTTAAACATATCAGGCATTTTACCAAGTCCCATTTCCATTTTTATGTTATCCCAGTTGACAAAACTGTTTTCACCATAATTTTTTGATTGCTTTATCTTTAGCAAATGTTCTCCTTTAGGTGGCTGTCCAAACTGAGGAAGCATAACAACAAGTTTAAAAATGATAACCGACCCAAAGACTATAATGCCCAGAATGATTATCAAATCAATTAATTTCTTCATAGCAAATCTATCATGCTAATGAATGCTACTAAGCCTATTTTGTTCATTTTTCTTATGCGCTAATTCGATTAATAACTGACAATTCTCGGCAAACTTACCCAAGAACAGTCTTTGATGTAATACCTATATGGTAAAAAAGCGTCTTCTTCCGCATATTTAATACCTACCCGAGGACCTGCTACAATTTGCGATTGATCGACTTTCTCTCCTTCTGTAATAAATACTGGGCTCGTTTTCTGATATAATGGTAATCCTTTGTGCCCTCGGTGGATACCCAAGGCTTGACATAATTTACCAGGACCATTACTCAGGTTTTTGCTTGATTTAATATTTCGACGATCTAGCATATATTTTTCTCCCAATATGGGTTCAACAGCTCTTACCAAAATAGCATGGGCGACATCCTTTGGTCCGGTCACAACATTGAACATCTCATGAATCCCATAACATAAATAAATATAGGCTTTACCACCTTCTGAATACATGATTTCAGTGCGTGCGGTCCGCTTATTACCATAGGCATGGGAAGCTTTATCCTGAGGAGCTTTGTAGGCTTCTGTCTCAACAATTTTAGCAATGGATAAGTGCCCATCAATCCGTGTTTGTAAATAGCAACCTAACAAGGACTGAGCCAGCTTAGTAGGCTCTGTTGATTGATAAAAATGTTGAGGAAGACATTGATTCATTACTAAGGGTTCTCAGCTTTTTCCCATAACTGATCTTGTGCTTGAAACATCCTTTTTAATAGGTATTTACGCCCAGGACCTCGTTCGTGTATTTGTATAGTACACTGGACTTTTGTTTTATTTTTTCCAATGTTGTGCAGGCGGTAATCGAGTATTGGTTTGTACAATCCAAGCCCAGTGATATGATATTTAAGGTGATGGGTATCTAAGACTTCAAGTCTAGCAGTATACCGAATATTAATGGGTATAAAAGCAAAAGGTTTCTCGACTACCGAGTATGTATTTTTATGTTTTTTGTCCAATCTTACCCGACGTATCAAAGGATGCAATCTTCCAAATGTAGGCAAATCGCTTAGAATGCGGCTACATTCTTCTATCGATACATTCACTTCAAAACTTTGCGATTGTTCTTTCATGAAAGTTTTGTTTGTAGATAAAAAGCTAAAGATTACCTGGCAATATATATGTAGAAGGATCACTGCCTTCTAGAATAGTTAGGTGCTTCCTTTGTAATGGTTATATTATGTGGATGACTTTCGATGATGCCAGCATTGGTGATTTTAACCATTTTTGAGCCTTGAAGATCATTGATATTAGCTGCTCCTACGTAGCCCATTCCTGCCCTTAGGCCTCCAATGTACTGTACCATTACCTCCGCCACTGTTCCCTTGTAAGGTATCCTACCTTCTATTCCTTCCGGTACTAATTTTTTCGCATTGGATTCTTCGGATTGGAAATAACGATCTTTAGAACCGAGCTTCATAGCACCGATCGAGCCCATACCTCGATAAATCTTAAACTTTCTGCCTTCATAAATAATATTTTCGCCAGGAGCTTCTTCTGTACCGGCAAATAAAGATCCCGCCATAATGCAACTAGCACCACCAGCTAAAGCTTTAGCGATATCACCTGTATATCTTATCCCTCCATCGGCGATAATCGGGATATTAGTGTCCTTTAAAGCATCATACACGTCCATGATAGCACTTAATTGTGGCACGCCGACTCCAGCAACTATCCTTGTAGTACAAATACTTCCTGGACCGATACCCACTTTTACACCATCTACACCCACTTCAGCCAAGGCTTTTGCCGCGGCGGCTGTGGCTACATTACCAGCTACGACTTCTAAATTTGGGTATTGCTGTTTAATCTTTTTAACCGTCTCGATAACTCCAGCCGAATGACCATGAGCTGTATCAACACACACTGCATCTACATCCACAGAAACTAGCGCTTCCAATCGCTCAAATAAATCACCACTCACACCTAAGGCGGCACCTACTAACAACCGTCCTCTGCTATCCTTGGCCGCATTCGGATAATTTTCCACTTTCATAATATCCTTATAGGTAATTAAACCAATTAAGGTATTGGTCCCATCCACAACCGGAAGTTTTTCAATCTTATATTTCTGTAAAATTTCAGTAGCTTGAGCAAGGGTTGTGCCTTGTGGTGCAGTGACAAGATTTTCTGTTGTCATGAGCTCATGCACCTTTCTATGTTGATTCGTTTCAAAGCGAAGATCGCGATTGGTCAAAATACCGATTAGTTTTGTCTTATCATCGACTATAGGAATACCTCCAATCTTGTAGTTTTTCATCAACTCAAGTGCCTCAGCTATACTTGCATCTTTTTGCAATGTTACAGGATCGATGATCATACCACTTTCCGAGCGCTTGACTTTTCTTACTTGATCGGCTTGAGCTTCGATGGGCATATTCTTGTGAATGATGCCTAGCCCTCCATTTCTAGCGATAGCAATAGCTAAACCATATTCAGTAACTGTATCCATTGCGGCAGACACCATGGGTACATTTAAACGTATGTTTCTAGTGAACTGTGTAGAGATATCGACATCTCTAGGAAGTACTTCAGAATAAGCTGGTACAAGCAAGACATCGTCGAAAGTAAGTGCTTCCTGTATCTGGCTGGATGAGTAGGTAATGTTTTTTTCCATGCGCAAAGGTATGGAAAGCTATGTTTATTTTTGAAATAATTTGAAAAACTTTCTGCTATCTTAATGGCTTAAATATAATCCAGATGATAGAAGTGTACACAGATGACTATTTTATGAAAGAAGCCTACAAGGAGGCACAAAAAGCTGTGGAAATAGGAGAAGTCCCGGTCGGTGCTGTCATTGTCTCGAATAAGAAAATTATAGCTCGTGCACACAATCAAGTCGAACAACTAGAAGATATAACTGCCCATGCGGAAATCATTGCCATTACTGCCGCTGCTCAATTTTTAGGCAGCAAATATCTGGATGATTGCACACTTTATGTGAGTTTGGAGCCTTGTTGTATGTGTGCAGGTGCCATTGCCCACGCCAGATTATCACGAGTTGTTTATGCAGCTGATGATGATAAAGGTGGTTTTATGCGTTTTGGCAAAAAAATGTTGCACCCAAAAACCACATTAGAATTTGGGGTAATGCACCAAGAGTGCAGCCAGATTTTAAAGGATTTTTTTAAAGAAAAGAGAGCATCAGTATAAAAGCAAAGAGTGAGTAAACCCACCCTTTGCTCTGTCTAAATTCGTAAGATATGTTCTACCTTATTTTTGCTCTAAAGCTTCTATTCTTTGCTTAAGTTGCTCATTCTGATCAGCTAGCTCTTGAACGGATTTTACTAATACCGGGATTAGTTGAGTGTAACTCATCGAGTAAATGTCGCTACCCTCTTTTTGAGGAATTCTTCCACCTGCTGCTTCTCTAGTCACATCGTCTGCTGTAGTGATAGTATGCACGACCGCTTGAGGAATAATTTCCATAACATCTTGAGCTATAAATCCAATCATTTCTCTTTGATGACCTTCTTTCCATTGATATCGGACGGGTTTAAGCTTAAGGACTTCATCTAATCCATAACTACTCGCGTAAATATTTTTCTTGAGTCTTCTGTCAGAAGTTGTATTAAGTGCATTAATCGACCAAATTTCTTTCCAACGGTAAGCCGAAGATCCTAGCGTAACTGAATTGGTTGCCGTAGGTCCAAATTCGTCCGGACCATACCATCCAAATTTATAGGCTCCATCATCTCTCATGGTAAAGGTAGAGCCTTCTGGAGATAATTGATACACATGTGATGAAGACGTAAAGTTTATCCGACCATTCGCTGGTGTATCATGCACTTCTACACCATTGTAACTGATCCCGTTAGTGGACAAATCCCAATAGGAATCTCCTCCTCCTCCACAATCTGCTGTATCAAAATTACCATCACCATTAATGTCTTCAGCAGGATCGTTTACACCATCGCCATTTAAATCCCAACAGTTAACACCATCTACTCCGTCTACTCCATTCGTTCCATCAGCTCCATCTGCTCCGTCCATTCCTGGAGGGCCTTGAGGACCTACTGGACCTGCAGGACCATCCGCACCATCTGCTCCATCCGCACCGTCAGCTCCATCTGCTCCTGGAGGACCTGCTGGACCAACTGGGCCTACTGGGCCTGGTGCACCATCCGCTCCATCCATCCCTGGAGGACCTGCTGGACCCGGCGCTCCATCCAAGCCATCTATACCATCTGGTCCTTGAATACCTTGTAGACCTGGAGGTCCTTGTGGTCCTGGTGCTCCATCTAATCCATCTATACCATCTGGTCCTTGAATACCTTGCAAACCTTGTGGTCCTTGTTCGCCTTGAGGACCCTGCTCACCTTGCGGGCCTTGCTCGCCTTGTGGTCCTTGCTCTCCATCATCTCCTTTTGGGCCTTGCGGTCCGGTCATTCCCATTGCCCCCACAGGGCCTGTTTCTCCTTGAATACCTTGCAATCCTTGTTCTCCTTGGATACCTTGTTCGCCTTGAATGCCTTGCTCGCCTTGTGGTCCTTGATCACCTTGATCACCTTTGGGTCCTTGTGGTCCGGTCATTCCTATGGCACCCATAGGGCCAGTTTCTCCTTGAATACCTTGTTCGCCTTGTGGCCCTTGGTCTCCTTGCGGGCCTGGTTCACCTTGGGGACCTGGCTCTCCTTGTGGGCCAGGCTCGACTGCTGACTGGGATACATTTGCAAATGGAGAACCCAAAATTTCGGATTTCCCGATTTCTTGCATATCCCCTTCGATATCTGCAAAAACTTGAAGAAAGTAAGCTTCTTCACCCCACTTTATGGTTTCAAATTCAGAAGATTCTGCATTTTCTCCTACGATAATATTGATCAATCCAAATTCATTGGTGTTGACATTACGAAGTTCGGAATATTGGATTTCGTCAAGGGAATTAACAATATTTAGTTCGAGTTCTACAGCCTGATCTGTTAAGGGCTTACCATCATTTCCATGTATGACCGCTTGGTAGTAAAATCTATGAAAATTACTTTGTCCATAGCTCGAATGGACTATACAAAGGGTAAAAAGGGCTATTAGTAGTAGTTTAAAATTTTTCATTTTTGTCTTTTTAAAGTTGAATAATCATTTTTTGAGTAAATAAAACTTCGCCTGATGTTGTCATCAGATGGATGTAGTAGACTCCACTTTTGAATCTATTAGCATCGAAAGTGAGCAGATGATGATGTTCAGCCATCAAATCCTGCTTTGCCACGAGTTGGTTTAAACTGTTTTTAATTTGAACCATTCCTTGAGTAGCATCAAGCGATTTAATTTCTACGGAAAACTTGTCCATGCTAGGATTAGGGAAGGTGGTCATACTTCCATCCCAACTGGGGTTTACCGTAGCAACACTGGTTTGAAAATTAGGCTGTTGGAAGCCTTGAGTAAATGAATGCTCACCATTCTGAACGGTCTGACAGACAGCTTGACCATAAGAATAGCTTACATGAGAATTGGTTAAGGAGCTAGTTCCTCCTCCATTAGTATATCCTGTCCTTTGTATATTCTGGGCTGAAAGGCCATGGATGACTAAGCAGAAAAACACTCCTAGTAGTACACTTCGCATTACTTCTTTTTTAGTGATTAGGTAAATTGTTATCACTAAGAAGTAGTCAGAAAAGAAAATAAGTGACCCCCGATTAAGAGATTATTCTTGAAGACTTATGATTAGTTTGTTTTCTTGAAAACTACTGGAGCATGTTTACGCTCATTTATACTCCGAATTGAGTTAAATGGTGATCTAAGTGTTTGCTAAATAAAACATTCCATTCTTTACTCGAAAGTGGCCCAAAAGAATGAGATTCTTTTTGTTCAAAATGCTCACTTCCTAAGGCTTGCACTTGCTGAATATAATCGATTAATTTCTTTTTCTCAGCTTCAAAATTCCTAGCATTCGAAATGACAAATTCAGGTGCTGTTCTTCCATTTTTAGGATATGGTTTAGGACCCACCACTGCATTCTTTGCAAACCATTTTATCAATATTTTTTTTAGTCCGGAAGGTTTCTTGTACTGATTTGTAAAGGTCATATCGTAAGCCACACAGCAATGAGCCAACATTTGATCAACGGACATTTTACCCCATAAGGCTTTGGTTTCTGGACTTAACATTTGGATTCTATCTATGGTCTCCTTTACATCATTAGCATTGAATAGGTTTCTCATACATTTTAATTTGAATCTAAAAGATATAAAAATAAGTAATGGATCTTGAAATGTTAAAAATGCTTAAGCATAGTTAAGCTATATTAAAATCTGGTATAAGAAGTTAAACCAACCTACATTAGAAACATCTATTGATCAAAACCTTTAATTATGAAGCAGTTATTTTATGTTTGTTTTTTGGCCTTAGGTTTGAGTGCTTGTACTCCGAACTTAGTACCCTTTTCCCAAAATATGATTGATGATTTTTCTTGGTCAGATAAAGATTTAGAACGCATTCAGTTTTATCTCTCCGAAGATGTGAAATTATATAGAAATACATCAGCTAATTCTTCCAAAATCGAAAATGGAGCCATCCGTTTAAAAGATGGTAAAAAAATAGAAGAAATAACCTTTGTAAAAGGCACTCCTGGAGTGTTTATTTTTTCACCTAAAAAAGACCGCATGGCGGTGAGTTTTGAAGACGACAATGAAAAATTTTTAATGTTTGGGCCTAATCCTAAAATAGGAAATCGATATGCCATATTAGCAAAAGACTGGAAAAGGCATGTGGGTAAAATTAGTTACGGAGGTGAGGAATATTATATTTCTAATCAAGATGGACTAGCCAGCCTCACTGTCGATATGGATAAAGTAAACACAACAAAAGTGACCAGTAAACGCGTTAAAGGAAGACAACTAGAATAACTGTTAAGCAAATTAAAGTTTGCCCATCCTGAATTAGCCCGATATTTATCGGGCTTTTTTTTAGTCCAAGATTACTCTTTCTTTTTGTTTACTCCTTTGGTAATTATGATCGACTCCTTCTAAAAAAGGGACAAAAGCACAGTCTCCGAACGATTCTTTAGAAAATGTGCCTTCAGCTGATTTTGTAATCCTTAACATTTCTTGTTTTTCCCCTTGCCCTACAGGTACAACTAGTTTACCTCCAGGAGCTAACTGCACTAATAATTCACTGGGTATGAATGGAGCGCCACAAGTGACCAATATTTTATCAAACGGAGCTCTTGAAGCCAAGCCAGCGTAACCATCACCGTAGTAACATCGAACATTTTTATATCCTAATGCATACAGTAATTGACTAGCATTTTTAAACAAAACTTCTTGTCTTTCTACAGAATATACTCTTTTGCATAAGAGGGATAAAACACTTGCTTGATAGCCACTACCCGTGCCTATTTCCAATACTTTATCATCAAATTTAAGGTCTAATAAAGATGTCTGGAAAGCTACAGTGTAAGGCTGAGAAATGGTTTGGTTTGCTGCAATAGGAAATGCTTGGTCTTTATAGGCCCATTCCCAAAATGCTTTGTCTAAAAATAAATGTCGTGGAATGGAAGCAATGGCACTTAATATAGCTTCATGGTCTATTCCTTTTGACTTTAACTCCTTAACTAAGCGAAGTCTCAGCCCCTTCATCTTGTATGTATCTTCCAATTTGTGCATACACAAAGCTAAGATAATATCATTAAATATTACATTTTTTTATAATATGTAATTTCTTGTCTATATCTTTAAGTCTTCAAAAGGGACTTATGAAAGAAATCAAATTTGGAACAGACGGATGGAGAGCTATCATTGCTAAAGATTACACCATCGACAATGTAAAGCGTGTTTCTGAAGCTACGGCTAAGTGGATGAATTTAAAATCACTGAAGCATGTAGTTATAGGTTATGATACAAGGTTTGGTGGTAAAATGTTTGCTGAAACGGCCGCCACTGTTTTTTGCAATTTCGATATTAAAGTGAGTCTTTCTGATGATTTTGTTACGACGCCTATGATATCACTGGCCGTAACTAAATTATCTGCCGACATGGGTGTCGTCATTACGGCAAGCCACAATCCTCCTTCTTATAATGGTTTTAAATTGAAGTCTGCTTATGGTGGTCCTACGATTCCTAAAGAAATTGCAGAGGTAGAAGCACTTATACCTGAAACAGCATTGGGCCGTCTTAAATCCATTAAACAATGCAAGGAAGATGGTTTAATAGATATGGTGGATTTAGAACAAATGTACATCGATCACGTCGAAGCTAATTTTGATTTAGATGCTATAAAAAGTAGTGGGATTAATGTCGTTTATGATGCCATGTATGGAGCTGGACAGCGTGTCGTGGGAAGAA
Organism: Saprospiraceae bacterium; assembly: GCA_020631235.1. Taxonomy (GTDB): domain Bacteria; phylum Bacteroidota; class Bacteroidia; order Chitinophagales; family Saprospiraceae; genus JAHDDO01. The sequence continues at coordinate 113,848 of JAHDHQ010000010.1, forward strand.
TTTTACCTGATGCAAAATTGCTCCATTGTGATTATAATCCTTCGTTTAGAGGTCAAGCCCCCGAACCTATACATAGAAATTTAGGTGAACTATCACAAATATTAAGCGAGAATGACCAATTGCATTTTGGTCTAGCTAATGACGGAGATGCTGATCGCATAGGGCTGTATGATGCTGATGGTTCCTTTGTCGATTCTCATCATATATTACTATTGCTTTTATACTATATGTATGAGCACAAGAAGATGTCCGGAAAAGTAATTGTCACTTTTTCTGTAACCAATAAAATGAAGCAACTCGCCGATCATTACGGATTAAGCATGGACGTAACTAAAATCGGATTTAAATACATAGCTGAGATCATGACCAAGGAAGATGTTTTGGTTGGTGGTGAAGAGTCTGGAGGTTTAGCCATTAAAGGTCATATACCAGAAAGAGATGGTGTTTGGATAGGTTTAACAATATTGGAACTTATGGCCAAGACTGGTAAATCATTAAAAGAACTCATACAAGAAATATATGATCGTGTGGGTAGTTTTAAATTTGACAGAGATGATCTCCATATCGAAGACGAAAAGAAATGGGCTATTATAGAAAAAGCTAAACGCGGTGACATTACATCGATCGGTGGAAAAAAAGTCATTGAAACACAAAATATAGATGGCTACAAATTTTTCTTATCGGATGAAGAATGGGTAATGGTAAGACCAAGTGGAACAGAACCTGTCTTGCGAGTATATGCTCAAGCAGCCGATAACCAAGCAGTTCGAACCTTACTTAATCAGGCGCATATAGCCCTGCAGGAAGGTTTATAAATTAGGGGCATTTACCAAGGAAAAGGATTCTCGAATTTCTCATCCGTTAAAAGATGCTCATCGCTTAATGTTTTCAAGAAGGCAATTAAATCTTCTTTTTGCTGCTGCGATAAATTTAAGCGAATAGGTGTTCCTCCTATTTCTATCTCTTCGGTGAGTCGATCATCTAAATTTGGATGCGCTTGGACCCCACTATTGTAAAACTCAACTACTTCCATTAAAGTCTCGAAACGACCATCATGCATGTACGGAGCTGTATATTCTATGTTCCTTAAGGTCATAGTCTTAAATTTTCCAATGTCGTTTTCATTTCCAGAAACATTGTAAAATCCAAGATCGGATGGATCACTATCTAAGCCGTTATTTCTGGGGTCTCCCGCTTGGAAAAAACTTTGACCAGTATGGCATTGGTTGCATCTATTGTTAAAAAATACATCTTTACCTCTTAATTCTGCATCGGTATAGTTTGCATAATCAATGAGCCTTCCCTCATCATACTTTGTATCAAATGACGTTATCGCTCTAATAAATTGGGCCAAAGCAGATGATATATTTTCTTCGGTTATTTCAGGACTACCAAAAGCTGATTCAAATAAGGCTGGATAGCCTTCTATGTTAGCCAGCTCCACCACTAAATCTTCTAATTGCGTATTCATTTCCTCTGGGTGAACAATCGGCTGTAAAACCTGGACATCTAAACTTGACTCCCGCTGATCCCAAAACAGGAAGCGGTTCCACCTTAAATTTACTAAAGACATACTATTCCTTGGGGTCAGTTGACCATCTATTCCCTCAGAAAAGGCAACATTCGAACTAAAAGCATTTTCTTGTTGATGGCAAGATGCACAACTTATCGTATTATCTGCAGACAAGCGCTGATCATAAAACAATACTCGACCTAAAGTGATGGCTTCATTGGACAACTCGTAGCCAAGCAAACTATTTTGATCAAAGTACGTATCTACTAAAAAATCAGGTAGTACCTCAGGTGTTTCAATACTGTAATCAATGATTTCTTCTGGCAAGGACCATTTGTATTCGTGGCCGATCGGCTCCTCTTTCTGACACGAAACGAAATAAAAAAAGCACAAAAGGCTTATATAGTACTTACAGAGATGCATAAGCTAAAATTAAGTTTACTTTGCTAGATTATCATCCCAAGATTCACATTTTTTAATAACCATATTAGATTGGCTTTCATCGGGTGCTTTATTTAAAAAATCCGATTTACTTATTAAAGCAAAACATTTTCCTTGATATCTGATTAAATATTCCTCTCCACAAGCACAATACTCTATGGGAGTTTCTCGCTTTTCATCAAAGGGTACATATGCTTGGTGACCGCTTTTTGTACCCATTCTCGCTCCTCTGATACTTAGAATCAAATCTTTAGAGCTAGGGTTTTGCTTAGTGACCAATATACTATCAGTAACTAAATGATACTGCCCTTTTTTATATAAAATAGTTCCTTTTTCTCCACTTGAACTCAAGCTATTGCCATCTGTAATGATGGATCTCATTTCGTATTGATAAGCATCTACCTGCAAACTATGTATGATACGCTTTGCATTTACCTTGCCTTGATACATTCCAGATTTAATAACTTCAGAATTTTCTTCTGTAAGCACTTTTTTATGACAAGCCGTCAAAGAAAGAAGCATTACCAATAAAAGGAAAATTGAAAAGCAATGATTCATTTGTTTTGATTCTATTGTAAATTACCTTTTTAAAACGATTTATTTTGTCTTTGATTTTATATCAATTATGATTCTCTTTAAGTTCAATATAAGAATTCTATTATTTGCCTGTTGAAAGGTATTAAGCCATGGAACCCATAAAGATAAAACGAACACTCACTCTCCTATGTTTACTTGCTGCTTTAGTCACAAACAGCCAAAAAGTATTTGATACAGAAAAGCAACTCGATATTTCTGAGCACTATAAAAGTCAAGAAATACAAATAAAATGTGGGCCAGATCAAGTAGTGATTTCGGGCACATTAATTTATCCAGTCATGCCTTTTGACAAGGTAGTCATAATAGTACCAGGGAGCGGTAAAGACACTCGCCATGCTCATTTTGTTTTGGCCGAACAATTTTTATCTAATCAAATAGCTGTTTATCGATTTGACGAACGAGGTATTGGAAGCTCTGCAGGGAAATATAATGAGACAGCGACATCATTAAAAAAAGATGTCATTTCTATTTTTGAGCACTTAAAAAAAGAAAACATTCTTGCTAACAAACAAATAGGCATTTTAGGACATAGTCTGGGCGGAATAGCTTCTATTGGAGCTCATGGTTCGGATTGTAATTTTGATTTTATGATCCAGATGGCCACACCTGTAGAAGACAATGGTGCCTTTTTAAAATACCAAGCATTAACACAAAAGAATGGATTTTATACCATCAAAGGAAAATCAACTTCAGAGGTAGTAGAATGCATAGATGTGATTAGAAAATCGCTTAGGCCAGACGAAGATTACAAAACTTCCAAGCAACACATCAAGGATCACTTTTCGAGAAAGGAGTATCGTGCATTAAAACATCTTATCCACCCAGCCATTATAGATTTAATGAAACAAAATCATGAAAAAACCTATAAAGCTTCCCAAGTGCCCATTCTTTATATTATAGGCTCAAAAGACCAAAAAGTATCAAGTAAAAACGAAATTCAAATTTTAGAAAAGCTAAATAATCCGAATATTACCATATCCTTAATAGACGGACTTGACCATTGGTTAACAGATATAAGTGCATCGACATCATCAAAAAAATCAAAATATCACATAAATGATCAGGCACTAAGAACAATAATTGATTGGACGCTTGCGCGGTGAGGTATTTGGTAGGACTATCTTTTTAACACCATCCCAGTATGCGGAATACCATCCTCTAAATAAGAATCACCAACTTCCTGAAAACCCAAATCATTGTAAAAAGTCAACAAATAATTCTGGGCAGAAATTTTTATCTGGGCATCTTCAAAGCGCTGCTTAGCCTCCTGAATCGAAAATTCCATTAGGGCTTTACCAGCTCCCTTTCCCCGAACTTTACTAGAAGTAACTACTCTCCCAATGGATGCATAATCTTCATAAGAAAATCCTTGAGGCACTAATCGAGTATGCGCTAAAATGGCTCCACTATCATCAAAACCCAACACATGAAACGAATCATAATCCACACCATCTGCATCCAAATATGGACAGTCTTGCTCCACAACAAACACCTCTTGCCTCAACTTTAAAAGTTCATAAAGCTCCGAAAGACTTAATTCGTTAAATGCTTTGGTAACAAATTGCAACATACTAGTTATATCTTAATTGGTAGGAACCCCAAATACCTAAATGCACTGCTTGATCCACAGATAAAAATTCGTCAAAGCCTGTACATTCTAAGGACTCACTAAAAAATATGTGATCATATGGTATGGTAAACGAAGACAAAGAAACCGTACGCCTACTATTATTTAATCCCGAACTACTGCGGAAAGTACGCACCTCTTGATCCCAATAAACCAAATTAAAATCACCCACTACAATCATAGGAAACTCACTATCTTTTGCGGCTTGCGTTAAAGTTTGTAATTGGCGTGATGCAAAATCACTCCCCGATCGACTCCTTGTTTCCGAAACATAACAGCTGATAAGTTTAATCGTCGATCGATTAACTTCTATATCACATTCTAACATGGGAATATTCTCCGTTTTCCTTAATGCTTTTTTGACAATAGGCAGCTTAGAATAGATAGCTTTACCATATAAATCTATCCGCACTTCCGAATGGTCGTAAGGAAAACTGCTGTTTATGTTCTGCTTTAAATAAGCATGCCAATCTGGTGTGACTTCTTGAAAAGATAAAATATCCGCTTCTAATGAATCTATACGATCAAATACACCTTCATAGCTTCCTTCGATCGAACTGAGATTGATGTGTGCAATTTTAAATTTTGCTTCTTGATTTTGGGTTGGAAGGACTAAAGAAGCATTGGACTCTCCTTTTAGAAATAGACTTAAAATACCGCAACAAATAAAACTGGCAGTCATAAGACGCTTTCTATTAAATACAAGCATCAACAAGGCCACTCCCAAAAAGCCAAGCACTATAAACATAGCAAACTCAGAAAACTTCTTTATACTCTCCACACCTAAAGGAAACATCACGGCGATAGTGATGATAAAAAAGAGACAGATGATGATATATTCTACTTTCTTATTCAGGATAAACGCGTCTATATTTCTAATCTAAAAATTGGGCAAGCACAAAAGGCAACTTAGCTCGGAATGTATCTCCATCTGGATGAAAAATTTCAACTAAAGCAATGTAAAAGCCTAACGGAGCTACTCGATTTTCCATATTTAAACCATCCCAAAGTATAAAATCTTGGGTTCCGATTAATTGGTTGTTAGCCACATTTTTTACTAAAAATCCTCGATCATTAAATATCTTAACATTAGCTATATATCCCGCTTTCTCTACATTAAATAAAATGGCTAACTGATCGTCGACCCCATCGTAGTTTGGCGAAAATATTTTCTCTTCCAAGGCTATTTTTCCATCATCAGGTATTTCTACTACATCGATACGGTTCGAGTTTTCATAGCCTGGAGATGCAAAAAGAACTCCCTCTGAAGCAGAATGCCAGTTGCTCGTTTTTTCGGCCTCTATTTTAAAAGACAAACGCTCTAAACTCACGCCTTTTTCAGTATCCAGTAAGACAAAATGCAAATCATCCGAATAATCGAAGCTTTCGAAATAATTTAGATCACCATCTTCCATCAGCCCAATACTAAAATTACCTTCATCTTGATTAAAGGAAGGAATCACTTGTTCGATGATATTGGCCTCTTGGGGCGGTAAATACAAGCTCCTTAGTTGGTCCGCATCCGAAGTGATAGCTACATATTCTTGAGGGGCTAAAACAAAATTAGTACGCAGCATTTCTCGTTTATCACCATCTTGATTCACTATCCATAAACTATCCAGTGATAATGCCACATCAGCGTCATTGTATAACTCTATAAAATCATGCGCTTCTACCTGTGGATTAAATAAAATTTCAGATATTTTTAGTTGGCCAATGTCGGGTTTCTGTCCTAATAATATGCGGATTATCGCCGTTTCTAACATCGGATTCATCACTTTGTCATAAATCCCGTTTACCTCTAACATGTAGTTCACACCATTGGCTAAAGGCATGTCAAAATTGAGTGTTATTTCATTGGCCGTTTCTAAAGAATAGTCTACAGATTGGGGTAACTCTGCATTGGGCAACAAAATAAAATTAGCTACATCTAATGAACTGATAGGATCTATGGCGTCGTCAAAAATTAAACGTACAGTCTGATTATCCATTACTTGATGATCAATCAACATTGGACCTAAAACATCTGTACATCCATTAGCATATCCAGGTGTAGCATAATTGTTTTCAGACAATGCTGAGCACCAGATAAACGCATTAGAACCAGAAACTTTAAAGCTAATACGCTCTAAACTCACACCATCTACATCGGGTATGGAATCAGTATGTAAATCCTCTGTATAATCAAAGCTTTCATAATTTGTCCATGCTCCATCCACAAAAAAGTCAATGGAAAAATTGCCATCGCTATTATTAAAACTTGGCAACTCAGCGCTTAAAAACAAGGCTTCTGGTGGAGGATTATAGGTATCCTGAATATTTGTGATGTCTTCGCTTATAGCCAGAAATGACTTAGGAGGCATAATGTAATCCGTCCTTAACAGTTCGATTTTTGTACCTACTGCATTCCTTATTTGTATACTGTCTATATCCAAAAATTTTTCGCTTGCATTGTACACTTCGATAAAGTCCATTCCAGAACCTAATGGATTAAAAAGGATTTCGGATAAGAGCAAATCTCCTTCGGCTGGTTTTTCTATACGCGCAAAATCTAAGCTTTCCGTAGTCGACATCGGATTTGAAGAAGCATCTTGAACATTCGACACCTCCAGCTCATAATTGACTCCATTTTCAAAGTCATTTACAAAGACTAACTGTACAAGTGATGGATTCATGATATCGACACTCGCAATAGACGGATTTATATCGTCAGGCTGTACAGTATAATTGCCAATATTTTCAGCACTAGCTACATCCACAGCCTCAGAGAAGAATACTTGCAAGGTTTTAGGATCGATGAGTTCGACTTTAGACACAGTAGGACCCTCGGTGTCAGGCAGAATATCTTCGACCAGCACATCATCAAAAGTAAATTTAGCTACATTGGAACTAGTATAATTGCACATTATTCCAAAATAGTTATACGACGCTAAATCATCTGCTTCAGTTATGGTAAATTCGATCGTACTTGCACCTCCTTTATACGAGGCTTGTAAAGTCCAGTCATCATTTGCTCTTTTCTCTAGGCTAAAGCTTACTTCTGCAGGAGCGGTGCCCATACTACCTAAAGTGCCATTGGCCAAAAAAGTAGCCGAACCATTCTCTAGTTTTTCCAGTATCAATTTATCTTCTGCACCTGTTTCGCCCACTCGGAGTCGATAACCACTCGCGATACTTACATCAGGATTATCGATGGCAAGATAAATAGCCAACTTATTACTGTTAGAAGGAGCGAAATCCAAGGCTGCATACATACTCCATCGAGTGCTATCCGAAAAGCTAGATGATGTATACAAAAAGCTAGATCCAGCTTCCGAAGCATTAAGCTGTAATTGTCCATCCGAATTTACAATAAAGTCATTTTGATCTCCGATCCAACTAGGATTGCTACTAAAATCACCATCACTAAAATCATCCATGATCTGCGCAAAAAGTTGCGAAGAAAAACAACAAGCAAAAGTTAACAAGTAGACTGTAAGAGTTGCAAATTTGTATAATCTTTGCACACTTAATGGTTTTGGCTCAAGTTGAAAAATTTGTTAGCTAAAATATCGTTGAATATAAGTGAACTTTTGAACTTAGAAAAGTTCGTAAGATTAAATAATGATGAAAGTAGCGATCGTAGGAGCAACAGGTTTGGTAGGAGGAGTTCTCTTAAAGGTATTAAGCGAACGAGATTTCCCTATATCTGAATTAATCTTGGTCGCTTCGCCACGCTCTGTAGGCAAAAAAATTCGGTACCAATCTAAAGAATACACCATTCAGTCCATTGAGGCAGCTATTGAAGCCAAGCCAAACATTGCTATTTTTTCCGCTGGAGGAGGTACATCTGGAAAATACGCTAGACAATTTACAGAAGTAGGGACTACCGTCATAGACAATTCGAGTTTCTGGAGGATGGATAAACAAGTACCATTAGTTGTGCCGGAAGTAAACGGTTCTGTTCTCACGAAAGATGACTTATTAATTGCTAATCCTAATTGCAGCACTATGCAAATGATGCTACCACTAAAAGTATTGCATGATGCTTTCGGTATTAAGCGTTTAGTGATTTCCACCTACCAGTCATTTACAGGTACAGGAGTAAAAGCCGTACAACAATATGAAGCAGAAAAAACAGGCAATACACTTAGCGTAGAAGAGTGCGCCTATCCACATCCTATTTTTGCCAATTGCCTTCCGCATTGTGGAGATTTTGATGATTCAGCGTACACCACAGAAGAAATAAAATTGGTCAATGAAACCAGAAAAATCTTAGCGGATGACTCCATCGCTGTTACGGCAACTTGTGTTAGAGTACCTGTTTTTGGAGGACATTCCGAATCAATTAATATAGAATTTCGAAACGAATTTGATATAAAAAAAGTTATACAATTGTTGGAAGGAAGTAGCGGTATAGTGGTGCAAGATGATTGGAAAAAAAATGCTTACCCTACTCCATTACAAGCGTATGACAAAGATGAAGTTTTTGTAGGTAGGATACGTAGGGACAAGTCCATAAAAAATGGTCTTAATATATGGGTTGTCTCCGATAACTTGCGGAAAGGAGCAGCTACAAATACAGTACAAATAGCAGAATATTTACTTGAACACCAATTAATAAACGGATAGAAAGACTGATTATAATTCAGTCCATTGATTTAAAAATTACAGAAAGTTGACACTATGAGAAAGAAACTAGTATTGTGGGGCAAAAATACCACTGAAGAAAAACTACTGATCGGTATCGAATTACTCGATAAAGAAAATAAAGTAAAAATCCACTGTTTTCCTGAAGAAGTAGCGACAGAGGACTTCTACAAACAAATGATGAATGACTGGAGAGAAGGAAAGGAAATGACACTCCCTGAAAACCACACAGTCATTGAGAGAGATCTTAACATTACCGAAAGTATTCTTCCCGATGATATTCTTGTAGATCGTACCGATTTAATAAATAGAGCTAAGACTGAATGGCACTTTGTAGTGTTATCTTCTAAGATGAACGAAATGTATTCGGATGAATTGGAAGAGCTTAAAGAGAAGGTAAGTCAGCTGACCAAGTTTGACAGTGGCATTTGGAATGACATGAAAACATTTTGGGGTAAAGTGGATGCCCAAGTGAGGGAGAAAAACTTATTCAGAGATCATGCTCAAAATTTACGCGATAAAACCAATGAACTATTTGGTACGCTTAAAGAACTGAAAAGCGACCTTGAAAAAGAATTTAAAGAAAAGTCTAAGGTCGTACAAAGTGAGTTCAATGTAATGCTCGATAATGTCCAGCAAAAAATAGATAAAGACCTAGGCCTAAAACCCATCTTCGAAGAGCTAAAAACCATCCAGCAAAAGTTTAATGATGCTGATTTTACACGTGAAGACCGAAGAGCTATATGGAAAAGACTAGATGGATATTTTAAAGTAGTCAAAGAAAAAAGATTTGGCGGCGGAGGTCCTCAAAACCAAAGTGGAAATAACGCTTATGACCGCATAAAACGTAGATATGATGGCTTACTTTCAGCAATCGATAAAATGTCTTCATCCATCAAAAGAGATGAAGATGAAATGGCCTTTCAAGAACGCAAAATCAACACAACCGATGGCCAATTAGAACAAGAAATCCGAATGGCCAAACTCCAGATGATAAAGCAACGAGTAGAAAGCAAACAAGTCAAATTAAATGACATGCTCGAAACCAAAAAATCACTGGAAGATAGACTTACTAAAGAAAAAGAAAGGCAAGCAGCTAATGAAAGAAAAAAAGAAGTAGCCAAGGCTAAAACAGAAGTCAAAGACAAAATTGCCAAGGAGATAAAAGAAAAGGAAGCGGCCAGAAAACCTACCGATGATAAACTCAAGGAAGCCGCTAGTCAACTATCCCCACAAAAAGGAAAGAAAAAAGAAAAAGTAGAAACACCTCCTGTCGATGTAGCTACTGAAATGACAGCAACAAAAGAGGCTGAAACATCAGCACCTATCGAACCTTCTGAAGAACAAGTAGAAAAGGTGAAAAAAGCAGCAAAAGCTAAAGTGAAAACAGAAGAAGAGTAATTGTCTTTAGAGAGGTATAAAATCTTTATGCTAAATACTAAGTTTGGGGAAAATTAGATTGACTATGAAATTAACGAAAATTACAGCCTTGCTATTAATGTTTGCCATAGGATTTGCTTCTTGTGGTGGAGAGGACGAGCCTCACACTCCTTTTGATTATGTGGTAGCGATTAATTCACCCGAAGCTACTAACCCAGATGCAGTTAATAAGGAAGCTGCAGATTTTAATCTAGGAGATGTGCTCGAATTAGATGTGGACTTCGAAAGCCAAACAGGCTTAGTTGTCCATCATGTATCTGTAAGCATAACAGATCTTTCTAATGACAGTAGCATTATCTACGATTATAAAGAGCATGCTCACGATGCGAGCGGTTCGTTTAATCATATGGTAAGCATTAATTTGGTAGAGGATGCTGGATACTATGCCGATTCGGATTGGATGATTACGGCCACTGTAAAATCACATGAAGCTCATGATGAAGAAGGACATGAACATGGTGAAGACGAACACGATAGTGAAAGTGATGAAGCAAGTGCGCAAATCAGATTTCACATTAATCCTTAGCGATGACTGTAGAATTAATAAATATTTAATGAGGGAATGTGATCACATTCCCTTTTTTAATGCAATACGGGCTGATTATATACAATCTAATCTTCTCAAATACTTACCTCTATTACTATAATAAGGATAATATTTTAGCTGCTTTTTATAGGATCAAGACTGAATTTTAATGCTAATTTTGGTTAGATATTTAAGGAAAAATCCTGTTTATGGCCCAACAAACATTAGGTGTAGTTCTTGGTGGTGGTGGTGTACGAGGAGTGGCTCATGTTCCATTTCTAGAAAAACTTGCTGCACATAACATTCGCCCATCCATCATTTCTGGTGTAAGCTCAGGAGCCATCATCGGTGCTTTTTATGCTGCAGGTGTCCCTTTTGATGAAATGAAAGCCTTTTTTTCTGATAACTCTATGATGAAAATTAGTCATTTCACTGCCACCAAAGCTGGGATATTTAACTCAGAAAAATATGGAACACTCTTCAGAAAATTTCTGCCTGATACCTTCGAAGAATTATCTATTCCTCTCATCATTAATGCTTCGAATTTACAAACAAGAGAAATTGTCCGTTTTCATTCTGGACCACTTATAGAACCATTATTGGCATCTTGCGCAGTACCTTTAATGTTTGCACCCATGGAAATCAATGGAGAACTGTATGTCGATGGAGGTATTCTAGACAACTTTCCAGTCGATCCTATCATCGGTAAAGCAGATAAAACATTAGGTCATTACATAGCTTCTCCTCCACCCAAAGAAAAAAAAGAACTCAATACAAGCTTTAAAGTTACTTATCAAGCAAATCAAATGATGTTGCATCAATCCAATAAACATAAATTTAAAACCCTAGATTTAAACCTAGAATCACCTACTGGCAAATATTGGATATTCAACAATAAATTGAGTAATCGTATCTATGATGAATCCAAACAGTATATCGATGAAAATCAGGAACTGCGCCGTTTTATAACTACTTTTAAAGCACACTAAACCAACCTTTTTAGACCTAATAGAATCTTTATAATAAAGATTGCCTATGAAAACCCTCAGCTTGTTCCTTCTCATACTGAGTAGCAATATACTCTTTGGACAAGATGGTGATGCATCCTTCCCAAAATATGTACTCGATAGCTTACATCAATTGTATCAATCTAAAGTACAAACGTATAATAACTGTAAAACTGAAGATCTATACTTTTCGCTAAGGAATACTACTGGCAGCTTATACTATAATGCCAGTGCTCAAAAAAGTGCTTTTGCTCAAGATTACGCTCAAATGTCTAAAGATTCCTTACTGCAAATGTATCCTAAAACCAAAGTCATATCTGAAGTCTTTGTGGTAGAAATGAATCAGCAAACACACAAAGATTATTACACATATGCTGTATTCATCAATGGAGAATGGCAAAATTATAAAGCCGTTAAAAGCATCGACAAACCCACTTTTGCTGCAGCTTCTGGACACATAAAAGGCAAACAAGGCGTCCACTATTACGAAAGCATCTTGTATTTTGATCAGCCTTGGAACTATCAAAAACTAGATGCCGAATTTGCAGATTTAATCAGTTATGCCCAATGTCTTGTGAATGCAGAAATACCCATTTTCTTAAATCACCCAAGCGATCAGCATAAAGACGAAAAAAGCGCTAGACAATTGATACAATACATCGATTCTCTCGCTTCGCTTCATTACATAGACAGTACAAACTGGCATAAACACAAGCGTAGAAATGCTTGGATAAACAATTATGCGACCAAGGATAAATATGTTATCAATGCCTACAAAACATTGATTGGTAAACCTCATAATGAATTTATTCATCCTACTTTGGAAAAACTAGCATACCAATTGGAAGACTTCAAAGGAATCTTAAGTTTTCACAGAAACCATCCAATTACTGGATCTTGTAGCATGGACGAAAGACCCATTTTACAATTAGAAAAAATAGCTAAAAGCGCAGCACTAAATATGGATTGGGACCTGTTTATAAAAGCACATTTAGATCTTATAAATAATCGGTTTTCTGCATTTGCTTATAGTAGCTATGGAGTCGCTAATAGAGAAGCTCCTGCAAAATCTTTGGAATCGATTTTTGACCCTACTGCTTTATTTTTAGGTACTATTTTACAATACCACCAATCTTATCCTAAACAGTACATATCTAATCGTTTTCAAATAGCTAAAAGCCTATTATTGCTTAGCCATCGTGAGCAGGCCATTGAATGGTTAATAGATATGAGTACAAGTTCAGGTCTGGATCTGTACAATAGACTTTGTATTTTCGACATGCTAAATTACATGCATAAAATAGACCCGAGCAGCATCCACTCCTCGATCTTAAAAAGTATAAGAGCCCAGCTACCAGCGAACCAAGAAACGATCTTAGAGTAAATCTATTTGACTCTTTTTGATTCTTCTTCGATACCTGTTTTACGCTTTCTGGATTTTACTTGATCATTACCAAAACTGTAATTGACATTGATGGCAAATCTTCGGCTATCATAGTTACCGGCTCCTTCAGAAATCAGTCCTGCATAATTAGACATACCCGTCCATCCTGTTTGGTAAAACACATCACTTACACTTAAACGCACATTTAAACGCTTATTAAAAAACTTCTTTTGCAAACCAAAATCTAAACTAAAACTAGGATCATATAAGAAAACGCCACCCCATACACCAGGACCAGAGTACCATCCAGATACTTCTGCCGTAATATCCTTACCGAGCGTAAAGGACTGTTGCTGATAAATCGTATAGCTAAAGGCTTGAACATCCACTATGGCGCCATCTCCATAATCTGCTTGATTATCTATGTAACTGCTATTAAAGTTAAAGTAAGCAGACCACCATGGCTTAAACTGAAAAGGTAAACTAGCATTAAAACTATACACAGTCTGAGAAGCTAAATTAGCCCAAGTAATAAATCCTGCACGCGGGTCTTCATCATCAGGAGCGATTAATCGCGTTATTTGATCCGCCGTTTTACTGTAGGCTAATTTGAAGTTAAATCGATAAAATAAGGTGTACCCAAGCTCCACATTATTAACAATTTCTGGCCTTAAAAACGGGTTTCCTTTCATGTAGGATAACTGGCTCATCTGATAGTTAAAAGGATTTAAAACATTGTAATCAGGACGATTAATACGTCGTCCATAGCTCAAGTTTAATGTCTGTACTGGAGACAACTTATAACTTAATCCGACATTGGGAAACCAACTCAAATATTCTAAATCTACAGGGTCTTCCTGCAGCTCCTCTTCGAAAGGCATCAAATCACCAAAAATATCACTAAACTCAGCTCTAAGTCCTGCGTTTAAATCTAGTTTAGGACTTAAAGTTCTTGCATAGTTAACATACCCAGCATATACTTTTTCATCGTAATTAAAATTGTTCGAATTCCTTGTGTTGAGTATCTGAGAAGTATCTCCAGGTAGATCATAAAATAAAAAAGTGTTATCGGATAATACTTGACTTAACTTAGTACCCAAACCTAGCCTTCCACCAAATGCATTTTGCTCGTAGTCCAATTTAGCTGAACTAATGCTAATCTCCGTTGGCGTATCAAAATCATTATAAATAGCCGTTAAAACATTGTTTTCTTGTGCATCATAGTACAAATTTGATTGGTCTTGAAATACATCATTTATGTATTGTCCATAATCAAAATCTATATTTAAAGTTCTATCCTTACCCGCAGCATAAGCATAATTTAAATTGTAGGTTTGGAATCGATTGTTAGTGCTGCTTATTGTCTCCGCAATGAGCGTGCTGTCAATGTTTTCTCGGTCATTTAGTGGAGACAATTGTATTTTATTAAAGCTATCTCCGATGCGATTATCCGAGCCGATATTCACTAAAAACCCGATCGTATTTTTATCATTGAGAAAATAATCAAGACCTACACGAGTATTAGCATTGTCAAAATCATTCACACTATCATTCGTCTCTACTTGGTATATACCATTTTGCTGATTGGTAAAATCCATCGTGTTAAAACGTTGTCCCACAGTACCACTTACACTTCCAAAAACATTAAACTTACTATTCCTAAAATTGCCGCTTACACCACCACCATATTTAGGATATATTCCAATGCTGTAAGATCCATTTACATTACCATTAAATCCATGACTCTTATCCTTTTTTAATATGATGTCTATGATTCCAGCATTTCCTTCCGCCTCGTACTTTGCTCCTGGATTAGTGATGATATCGATTTTGTCGATCTGCTCCGCTTGCAAATTTTCCAGATAACTACTTAATTCTACTCCACTTAAAGGCAGTCGCTTGCCATCTACATAGACTAAAACCCCAGAACGACCTAGCACTTGGATATTATTGTTGTTGTCGATTAATACTCCCGGCGCCTTACGCAATAAATTAATACCATCTGAGCCTGTACTATTAATGGTGCCTTCCACATTAAAAACAGTTCTATCTGCTTTAACTTCTAAAATGCTCCGCTTAGCAGTTACCGTAGCTCCTTCTAATTGCACAGCACTGGTTTGCATGGTCAGCGCACCTAAATCCACGGCCTCATTTGTTTTTAGTCCAATGTCGCTCACATTTAGTTCATCTAAACCCACATAACTCGCTTGCAAGTAGTACTTGCCTTCACTCAGATTATTAAAACTAAAGATCCCTACATCATCTGAACTGACGGCTTTAATCATGACTGAGTCTGATTGACTAAATAGCAAAACATTGGCAAATAAAATAGCCTCACCGTCTGCATCGGCCAATTGCCCTTTTATACTCGCATTCTGTGCTGATAAAACTATCGGACAGGATAGCATTAACACATATAAAATATTCTTCATGGATGAAAGTTAGGAAGAACATTACAGAAATAGAAAGTCTATCTAGATTTTTCGACAAACACCTAAAAACTATACCTTATGCTAATGGCCTCAGAAACCAGTTTTCGAGGCATTAATTTGTTTTTCCATGAAAATGCGAAACGCTAATGTGGCAGTTTATGCTTGATAGCCGCATAGATCCAAGTGCCAGCAACGGCACCAATAAGCACAAAAATAAAGATGAGAAAACCGTGGCCAATTAAGACATATATAGGGCCCGGACAAGCGCCAATTAGAGCCCAGCCCAAACCAAAAATTGTACCTGCTAATAAATGCCTTTTAGGGCTTAATGGCATGACATAGTTTCTTACCTCATCACCGTCTTTCGTCCTAAAACCCATAAGTTTCCAAACCTGCAAGGTGATAATTCCCAGTAAAACTCCAGTCCCTATAATACCATACATATGGAAACTCTCAAAGCGGAACATTTCATGAATCCTAAACCAGGATATGGCCTCCGATTTACTCATGATTATCCCGAATAAAATCCCGGTAAGAAAAAAGCTTACAAGTCTTTTAAATTTCATTTTTTTAATTTCCAAAAATAAATGGCATGATTAACCAGGTCATGATTAATCCACCTATAAAAAATCCAATAACAGTAATCAATGAAGGTAATCTCATGTGAGATAAACCAGTGATAGCATGACCAGAAGTACATCCATTACCATAGCGTGCTCCAAACCCAACAAACACACCACCTACTAAAGCAATAACAATGGCTTTCCAGTTATAAATATTAAATATATCTACGGGTAAATAGCCATCACCTTGCGGATAATTCCACCCAAAATCAGTAGCCAAATGGTCGATGGTAGCTTGAGAAATCTTTGCAGGTTCGGGATTATATAAGATGGTAGCACTAATTAATCCACCTAATAATACACCCAACAAAAATGCGATTTGCCAGAAATCGTTTTTAATATCAAAGTCAAAATATTCATACTTTTTACCTAAGCCGAAAGCATTACAAATGGTCTTAAAAGAGGCGGATACTCCGAAGCTTCTTCCTAAATAAGTTAAAAGAAATAAGATCAATGCAATCATCACTCCAGCCAAAGACCAATGCCATGGTTTTTGCAATATTTCTACTAGTGCTTGCACATTACTCATTTAGGTTTGGAAATATTTCCGAAGCACAAAGGTAAAATATCTGCTCAGATGGAAAAAAATAAGGAGATATTTAATGTTATCTAATCATTCAAGTATAAAACTAAAATCGTCGCAACAGCGTTAATCAGAGGTGTTATTCATGGATAAACTTTCAAAACACCATGTTTTCATTAATTCATTAATTTTGTACGCACATTTAGCCTACTTATGATAGAAACACAAATAGAACAGATATACACTAATTGTCTTGCTCAGGGTTCATATTTTATCGAATCTGAAGGCGAGGCCATAGTTATTGATCCTCTGAGAGAAACATTCCCCTATCTAAATCGTGCCTCTGAAAGAGGCGTAAAGATTAAATACATTTTCGAGACCCATTTTCACGCCGATTTTGTTTCTGGTCACTTAGACCTCGCAAAAAAAACAGGGGCTTCTATTGTATATGGACCCAATGCTGAGACGAGCTTTGAAAAAATAAGTGCTGAAGATGGCCAAATATTCAACTTCGGTAAGCTTTCTATAAAAGTCTTGCATACACCTGGCCATACACCTGAAAGCTCTACCTTTTTACTGCTGGACGAAAATGGGAAGGAAGTTTCCATATTTACGGGTGACACTTTGTTTATAAGTGATGTAGGTCGACCAGATCTAGCTCAAAAAGCCACCAACTTAAGCAAGGAAGATTTGGCAGGCTGGATGTTTGATAGCTTAAGAAATAAAATCATGCCTTTGCCAGATCACGTAATGGTCTATCCAGCCCACGGTGCTGGTTCGGCTTGTGGTAAAAATATGAGTAGCGAAACCTTTGATACTTTAGGTAATCAGAAAAAAACCAATTATGCCCTCCGAGCTGATATGACTAAGGAAGAGTTTATCAAAGAACTCACCCATGGTCTCATGGCACCACCTCAGTATTTTTCTAAAAATGCGAAGCTTAATAAAATGGGCTATGGTGCTATCGATCATGTGATGGAAACAGGTTTGAAGGCTTTGAATGTAGCAGATATAGAACTGCTTCAGCAACAAGAAGATGTCCTTTTGTTAGATGTAAGAGATAAATGGGACTTTGTAAAAGGTTATGTCCCAGGTTCTGTATTTATTGGCTTAGATGGAAGTTTTGCACCTTGGGTAGGTGCATTAATCGAAGATTTGAATCAAAAAATAGTGGTGATTGCACCTACAGGTCGAGAAGAAGAAGCGGTAAGGCGACTTGCTAGAGTGGGATACGACAACACGATAGGTTATTTAAAAGGCGGTTTCGAGATATGGTCCAATGCTGGGAAAAAGATTAAGCAAATAGAAACATTAAACATTGATACTTTTGCTGAGTTCTACATTAATCATCCTAAGATTCCAGTTATAGATATAAGAAAACCGGGCGAATTTGAAAGCAGCCATCTTACTTCAGCGGTAAACAAACCTTTAGACTTCATCCATGACTGGTTAAGTTCGTTTGATCCAAGTGAAAAAACCTATCTTCATTGTAGAAGTGGATATCGATCGACCGTGGCATCATCTTTACTCTCTAAACATGGCAAATCTAACGTTGTCAATGTCATAGGATCGTTTGATGATTTTAAAGAAACTAAACTAAGTATGTGCACAGCAGAGACTGCTTGTGGATCTTAGTGGATAGTATTTCGTACTTAGTACCCAGTCTTTTTGCAGCATTTAGCAAATCATGCATTAACCATCCATATAAGTAATATGACAAGCAATTTTGTCCACTGGAAGGTATAATGGATTGGGACAGTATCTAAATTAGTTATATCAAAACAAATGATGAATTGTTTGGTGATCATTAGTTAATATGATATGCCAAAAATGACGAAATACTTTTAAAGTTTAATCACCTTAGAAAATCCACTTGCTTGTTTTAGAATATAAATTCCAGGACTAAGATTTGTAATATCTAAAAAATGGTTGTTTAATCTTGTTTGCCTCACCAATTTGCCATTGATTTCAAATATGCTGATGCAGGCATTATTAGGAACATTTTTTTCATCAAAATATAAATATCCGTCCGTTGGATTTGGAAATGAAATTATATTCTTTAATGCCATTCTATTTTCATGAGTTGAGTAGAAGTATGTAAATTTTGATCTATGCACGGATAGAAAATTTTCATATTCTTTGGTGAGTATCTTGCCGCATTCATCGACAGTATAATATGTACAATCATAAGGTCCATTGTGACCGAAAGCTTCTGCGTCAGTACAAAGTTCTGTTAAGTCATTATTTTCATTGTACTCATAAGTGTATATTCGAATGCCACCTGCATCATATGGGCGTATCTTTTTTCGATAGATCAGATTACCAAAAGAATCATATTTAAATTCATCTTGTTTTTCCAATTTCCAATTGCCAGCTGCATTAATTTCAATACAATTTTGAAGTATTAGATTTTCAGCAGCATCATATTGGAATTCTGTATCAACTTTAAAACTCCAGTTGTCATCATTATCATTAAATCTTATTTCATTTGATTTTACCTTTAACTGATTTTCATAGGTAAAAACGACTGATTTGTGAAGTTTAGAACTTTCCCAATTATCTTTAGAAATGTATTGATGTAAGCTGTCCAATTGTTTTTCACTATAGAAATACTGAAACATTTGATTTTTTAAATACAAATCCTCGTCAAATAAAATCGTGCTAGTCAAATCATGATTCTCATTATAGATGTACTGATATGATTTTGTAATGCTAAATGGTTCTGATTCAACGTCTCTTGCTAAATGAATAGCGCTAATTAAATTATTGTTTTCATCATATTTATAATTACTTTTTCCAGTTACAAGATCTTTCCTGGTAAGATACTTGTCTGTTTGAATTAAGTTTAATCTATCGTCGTAGGTATTAAAATGCTTTGCAAATAGATCAGTTTCACCTTCATCATTAAAGCTGAAAAGATGTATGCTATCTAATAACTTGAAGCAATTATAACGCGTGTCTATTGCTTCGTTCATTTTTTTATTTATCGGGTTGTTAAAAGATTCATCAAGGGTATACAGCAAGTCTAACGAATAAAAATTATCTAGACTTTGATTTTGCTGGCCATTTATGGACCATGAAAAGCCAATTATGAGAATGGTTAATAAGTCTTTCATGCAGAAATTGTATGGTATAATAAAAAAATAAAAGAATTGCATTATTTGCAAGTTTGACGAATAGTACTAACCTGCAGTAATTTGAGAAGACATAATTAAAAATAAACTAGACGTATTTCTCAAACAATCACCCAAAAATATACGGAATTTATTTTATCAGTACTCAGTTCCTCAACTTGAATAAAAAATAAGTATTATTTAATGCACAAAACAAGCCAGTAAAAACATACTTATGTACACTGTTAAATTAAATTTTTATCTTTTCTTGAAATGAATAGTTAAGATTCGTCTTGAAATTAAATCATAAATCATGGAACATTGTGCTATTTACAGCCATCAGTTAAACTTTGACCGAGTAGTCGAAATTGTGCGTCGACATCTCCCTAAAGCTGACATTGAACACATCAATAATGACAAGCAAAAATGCTTAACGGCCATCATTAAAGGCGGTTTCTTTGCAAAAAATAAAACCTTAAAAATAAATTACAGAGAAAGAGCAAATCCATCGTATACCTTGGAACAAATAGAATGTGACTTAAGCCAAAACCTAGCAGGGATGGTCGGTTTTATACAAAAGATTCAGGCTCAAAACAAGGCTATCCAAAATAAACTAATGATTAAGGTTATGGCTGCAAATACAGAGATGCCCTTTATGGCTGAACCAAACATTACGCCTGTATTCAGCGATATATTAAAGGAAATAACTACCAGCTTTGATGCTTTTGTCTTTGCTGCACCTAGCCCTTATTTTAGTCAATCTACAAGCCAGCAATTTTTAGACGAATCACTTAATCTTATTCTCGATGATCAGGGACTTAGTAAAGTAGAAGATCTCAATGTACAAGTAGACGCAAAATATCTCGACGGACCATCTGCTGATTATACTCAAGAACAACTCGACCGAAAAACCAAATCCGAAACATTTTTACGAGATCACGGAATAAAAATAAATACCCATTTGCCATGTATGCCTGCTGCAGAAAACACCAGACTGAGAACCAAAAAAGAAATAGTCGATAGAGCCTATGCACTGATGATTATAGCTCTTCGCGGTGAAGGCGTCAGTAGTGAAGAAATAAAACGACCCATAAGTGAGAAAAACATAGATTCCTTTACACCTAAGGAATTAAGCATTGTACATAATTCTAGTTTAAGCGACGAACAAAGATCTTATGCTACCTGGAGATATGAAAGTTTATATACCCTGCTTTGGGCCCTAAATATTATGCCTAATCTAAAATATCCTTCAGACATTTGTGATGTTCCTGCGATTGTTTCTGCACTCATAAAACCAAGTCCGTCCGACTTTTTATCGCAATGCACCTTAAGAAGTAGCGACGAAATATTAACCGAATTAGATAAAACCTATCGCATGCATTGGGCTTGTGTAGATGCTCGAATCAATGGACAAGCCATAGCAGGAAATATTAATCCAAGTGTTATATACGAACGACATTATGCTTTAAATTGGCTTAGTCATTATCAAGACCAAGATTGGGACAATGTCCAAACGAATACATAATCTTTTTGCAAAAAAAAAGGTAGCCATTTACATCACTACCTTTTTTTATTAATGCTTGAAGAATGAGTCAACTTATTTTTTCAAGATATTCATCCCAATATTTAATAAATCATCCATCATACTGCCGTCGCCATCCATATCTAACAGTTTACCAAATAGATTGCCGCCATTGCCACGCTGTTGTTGCTGGCCGCCACCCATTAAAATCTGCGCTATACCACCTAAATCCAAACCATTAGAACGTTGCTTTTGTCCGACTACCCCCATAATAACAGGAGCTAACAATTGCATTAAAACACCTGCTTTGAAAATATTAAGTCCGCTATGCTGACCAACTACTTGAGCTGCTTCTAATTGTCGCTTGCCTAATAAGTGATTGATGATTCCTTCGCCATTCATTGTTTTAGGATTGTTTACTTGTTTTTGGCCAGTAAATACACCTAACAAATCTCCAAGGATACCTCCATCATGATCATTTTGTATAGCCCCAAAAAGTCCTCCACCTCGCTCTTGATGATTAGCACTGTTACCCATGGCATTAATGAGTAGTTCACTGATAACCTGAGACGCTGCTTTTACTCTGTTTGGATCTTGAGCTCCTATTTGTCTAGATAATTGGATAATTACATCATCATTTAAATGTCTTGCCACTTCATTCATTAAATTTGTCATCGAACTTATATTTGTTTTTTGGTTAAGAATCAACATGATCATTGATTCTGAATTGATTACTCTTTGTTAGCAATTTATGAGCATCTTTAGTTCCAATAAAAAGAAAAAATCGAAAAGCAATGCTATCTTGTTTTTAATGACCAATACAAGTCTATGAACAAGCAAGCTAAACTAAGATCTATCTTACTTTTAGATGGTGTTGGTGCTGTTATATCAGGCATCATGCACGCCTGGGTTTTGGTATATTTTGAAGATAACATAGGCATGCCTGTACCTATTCTGCGGATTCTTGGTGCCATAGCTTTTGTGTTTGCCATCTATTCTTTTTCCTCAGCACATTGGGGTGGCCCAAAGAAAGCTTTATTGCTCAAAGGAATAGCGATAGCCAATACATTATTTTGTCTGGCATCCTTAATTTTATTGGTGCTTTATTACCCATCACTCACAAAAATAGGTTTTGGGTATTTTGTGCTCGAAATTATCGTAGTAATGTTGCTTGTTCGCTTCGAATTAAATCAGGCAAATGCATAGCTCTACTCATGGATACCTTACCATTATCTTTTTAATGTGCAAGTCGTCCCTAGAGCGAATGTGCAATACATAAACACCTGTTTCTAATTGTACATCGAGTTTAGACTTATGCATATCAGTGTAGCTTTTAATTGGCTCACCATGTATAGAATATATATCGATGCTAGCTCCATCCTTTATCCCTTTAAGATGGATTGTGCCTTGACTGGGATTTGGATAAACTTGTATGTCTAATTTGGATTTTTCTTCAGTACTTACTGGCTGACTCCATGTATCTCCCTGCTTATCACCCCAAATAAACTCTACTAAATCTGGAAAGTCAATAAAAGGGTTTCTATTTTTTTGCCAAGTGTAAACCACATTGTTTCGATTCATTTCAAAATCATCTGGTGGATCATTTCTATGCCAGCTTAAGATGGTTTCTAAATCACCGAGTTCTCCATCATTGTCAGGGAAACCATCAACTATTTGCAAGCCTTTATATCGAATGGCTAGATATAGTACACTGCGAGCTACATCACCACGGAAGCTACCTTCTGTCCCTTCTGGACCAATATATTCACCATAATGTTGATTGCCTCTGGCACTATTTTCTGAACCATCGGCAGCACGGATGGCATGTGCATCAGAATTTCCATGACGCAGTGAATCGGCTGATGTTTCCCAAAATATATCTATACCGTTATTTTCCTCATCACCTTCTATACTTTGATAACCTGCGCGTGATCTCGGAAAGGTGTGCTCACGATTCCACTTCCCGTTGCTGTCTGAGGTCGTTTGAAAATCAAGTTTTGCTCTACCCTCTTCGCTATATACTAACCATACTTGATTGCTATTGCTTGGGTTTTGATCCGCTTCGCTTATGATTTCGATTACCTCCTGATAAGTTTGTGCTCTGACCACTAAAGGGTCAGCTATAATGTCCTGAATCGCCTGTTCTAATGCCGCTTCAGATTTGCCATCTAAACTGCTATAATAGCCACTAGGCTGAGTGCTTTGTACCATACCATAACTTGGATTTTTGGGTGTTCCAAAGGGAGCAACCATAAAATCATTATCTATTATCCTGACGGCTACATTGTTATTTAAAGCTAACCAATCAGCAGGCAAATCGATGATTCGAATAATAGCCGCTTCATCTCCTTCATCAAGGCTGTCGTCTATTAAGTTAATCGTAGTGCTTACACTATTCTCCCCGGCTAAAATGCTTAATGAAGTATTGCCATTATAATCTTCACTTGTAAAAGTGCCCTCAGCTAAATCAATTTCAAAGCTTGTGTTTTCATTGACGTTTTCTTCCAATGTAAATACAATATCAAATGATTCTCCTTCATCATATTGATCCTGCACCATAGAAATTTCGATGCCATTTAGCTGAACACCTCCACCATCATTCAGGCCGCCAGGTGTAGGCAGCTTAGCGGTATAACTACCATCGTTATTTCGTTGGATCGATTGAGTATTATTGCCGCTACCTTCATCGAATTGCTGGATGGATGTAAAATTAGGGTGAGCACTAAAAATAGCGATCATATCAGCATCATCAGCATCGGCCGTACCATAGATGAGCACATCTACAAGATCGTCTATATTAGCTACCGTGCCTTCAGGGAAATCATCAGCATCAGCTTGATAAACAGCCACAGCATCCGCTCCATTTTGTATAGTGTTTTCTGGAATAAGCACTTGGGGTGTAGGACTGACGGTATTACTGCCTATTAATAAAAGTCCGTTTACGTCGCTAGTGTAACCATCTAAATCAATCGTAAAATAGCTGGAATTATTACCATTCGTTGATCCATTGAATAAAACAACTACATATCCGTCGAGTGGGTAATTAGGTGTTTCTGTGAGCAATTCTATAAACTCCATATTATCAATACCAGGAGTATCACAATCTAATTCGTTAATCAGTACTTGACCTAAACATAAAGTACTTACCATCAAATAGACTAAGCAAGCTAAAACATATCTCATTCGAAGATTTTAAACAAAGGTAAAGCATCTTAATAGATGGCAAAGGAACCATAAAAAAATCTAATCAAAAGTCTTAGCTAAGTGTTGATGATGACTCCCGTTTAAAAGTGACCCCTAAAAAAGTAAAGCAAAAACTTAGTGCTATAAGCAGGATAAAAGGTTCAAAACCCATCGCTACAGATGTAGAGATAAAGCCATAATGAAAGGCAAAAAGCAACATTAAAGAAAGGGCTATTCCTAGCATTGCGCACCAAGGCCTTACCAGTCTATAACGAGTAACCGCTAAGGCTACAGGAAATAATATTGCCAATCCTGAAAAGGCCATCTTGCCCATGTCAAATATGGTGTCAAATGGATTAAAAGCAATGATTAATCCTATAACTGCAAAAACACCTACCATAAAACGTCCTGCCAATACTTCTTGCTTGAAGTTCCATGTTTTCCCCGACATTGGCAAATAGAAATCTCTATTAAACATCGTGCTTAATGCTAACAACTGAGAATCCAAGGTCGACATAAAAGCCGCAATAGCTCCTGTCATTACTAAAGCCGCAAACCAATCTGTGGTATGCTCCATCAACATCATCGGCAATATTTGATCAGCCGCTTTGCCTTGAAGGCCGGGAAAACTAATATGACCCCAAACACCGATAAATACCGGAAGAATAGAAATAAATATCGGTATTCCTGCGTATAATAAAGCCGACTTTTTCAAAATTTTAATATCCTTAGCTATATAAAACCGCATAAATAATTGGGGAAACATTGGCACACAAAAAAACCAAAAAACTAAAAAACTTATCCAGCTAAGTGGAGTATAATGGGCTCCTTCTCCATCAAGTAAAAATAATTCTGGAACTAAGGCCATCGCTTGGCTATTTGCTGCTGTGATCCCGCCTAAATCATGAGCTACAAATACCACAGCGAATAGCATAAAACTAATCATAAGTATGCCTTGCTTTACATCTGTTTTAGCTACACTCGCCATGCCACCTAAAACAACGTATACAATCGTTACTAGCGTCAAAATCACAACACCTAAAGCATAACTAATTTCACCATTCGTCAAGTTTTCTAGTATGTAGCCGCCACCGATAATTTGTAATGCTAAATAAGGCAAGGTAAAAAACATCATAACAGCTGAAAACATATACGCCAATGGTCGACTTTTAGTCTGCCCATAGATTAATTCTGCTGGAGTTATGTATCCATTTGCTTTTCCTAACTGCCAGACTTTAGTCCCTATAATCAAAAAAGAAAGCCCAGCAAAGGAAGTACCCACTGCCATCATGATGTAATGAGGAAAACCCACTGTATAAGCTTCCCCTGCAAATCCTAAAAAGTAAAAAGCACTGAAATTAGTCGCCAGTATTGTAAAGAATAAAGCGACGACACCTAATTTCCTGTCAGCCATAAAATAGGACTCTGGTGTAGCATTTTTAATCTTAGCACCGAACAAACTACTCCAAAAGGTTAAGGCTATATATCCGATAAGTATCGCGTAAATCATGATTCCTGGTCAACTGATTTACTAAAATAAAAGAGGCTGATCATAAATAAAAGGTGGACCCCTACAAAGTACCATAGCCATAATGGTAAATAAAGCCATACATCAGATCTAAAACCTAGTCCCTTAAATCCCAGATAACATAAAAGTAACAGGAGAAGAAATAACAATGTCCATCGAATATTAGATAGCTTCATACCTTCAAATTACTCAAAAGAAGTTTATTTTTTGATTCCCTTTTTAATTTGCTTTAAAGCCCAAGCATAATGGCTAGATGTATTAGAAATTAAATAAGCACCTAAGGATGTACTTCCTGTCCAATGATATTTCTTTTTTGTAAAGAGATCCTCATTGCTGTGTTTCTCTATTATGGCTCGAACCGACTTATGAGAATCTGCAAGTAGTGTTCTAATCTCGCTCAGGGGGACTCCTTGGTATTGTTCCCAAATAGTGCGATTTAGGGAGGGTAACATTTTCCAAGTAAATCCTTCCATGGGCATAGCTGGCTTTTTGCCGGACATGCCTGTATTATACCAGTTTATCATCAATAAATGCCAATGATGAATGTGGGCCAGAATGTCTCTCACATTGCGATTCATAGTATTTGTCGAAAAGTCGCTCTCCACCAGTGTCGGGGATAAGGAATCGACAAAAGCAAGTAATTCGTTAAAGTTTTTACTTGCGGCTTCTGCAAGTTCCTTTTTATTCTTTGGTTTG
Source organism: Saprospiraceae bacterium (assembly GCA_020631235.1). Classification (GTDB taxonomy): domain Bacteria; phylum Bacteroidota; class Bacteroidia; order Chitinophagales; family Saprospiraceae; genus JAHDDO01. Next base: position 140,632 of record JAHDHQ010000010.1, read on the forward strand.
GGCATCAGTAATTATAATGAACTAATTGGATTTCTTAACGTATTGCGTAAGGATCACTATATGTTGATTATTAACTCGACCCTCGATATGATTAGCATTGTTTCGATCTAAAGAAATCCTACGAACACTTGTTCCTCGTTTAGCTGTAAAATTAGCGCCTTTAACTTTTAAGTCTTGAATAAGTACGACACTATCTCCTGCTTGCAAGACCTTACCATTGGCATCTTTATGTATTATTTTTGCGCCAGTATTCTCGGATTCTGCCCATTCTAAAACATCTTCTTCTAGGTACATCATTCCTAATAGATCTTGCGCCCATGCTTCTGTTTCCAAGCGCTTTAACATTCGATGAGCAAGTACCTTTACAGCTGTCGATTCAGACCATATACTTTCATTTAAACAACGCCAATGGTTTGCATCTATCTCGATTTCACCATTTACTTGTTCCTTGCAAGACTGACATATCATCAGACAATGTTCTTTACTTTCTTCTACTTTGGGAGGCACTAAATAAATGCTTAAGTCATTTTCGCTATTACAGAGCTCACAGACATTATTCGAACGTATGGCTAAATCACTCGCTAAACTCATATTCATCATTTGTTATAAAGGTAAATGTAAAAATGAAGTAAAAAAAAGCAGGAACATTGACGTTACAATGAACCCGCTTAACTGATTGACTTTTCGTTACTAATGGAAGTCACATATAACAAATCATTTAATAACTAATCGTTGGTGAAATAGGTGATCACCTCTATAACTTATTATGGAGTAAACTCCTGGATTTAAAAAAGAGACGTCAATCTGAATATTATTTTTTACGTTAGGAATGGTCTTGTAATGCTTGCCATCAATCCCTACAATTTTTATAAGGGTTAATCCTTCTTGTGATGTTTGGACATGTATATAATCATCAGCAGGATTTGGATAAATGCTTAGATTTTTGTCCAATGTCGTTTCTTTTGTATTTACAGAGAATTCATTAAAAGAATAATCTTCGACATTTAATACCAATTGTTCTACATCTGTGTTTGCTGTAGGGTTTTTGGTAAGGTAAACTACCAGTTGCATATGATCCACGACAAAATCTTCAGGAATCTGGTAAGTATATGTTTTTTCATAGTGATCGCCTGCTTCCACGCTGGAAGGTATCACTCCTTCATCACCAAGAGACTCACTAAGCATGTGTCTTACCACATGGTTATGAGCATAATCTTCTATAGGGTCGCCGAGATTATACAAGCTTGGAAACTCCATAGTTTGATTGTAAAAATTACTTTGGGGATAGCCCACCACCCTATTTTCTGTTAAATAGGCATGAACTTTAAATTCGCCTTCATCTATATTGACAAAATCTACATTTACCGTGACTTCTAATTCCCTAGATTCTGTCTGATAATCTATATCAGCTGATATATCTACTGAAGATAATTGATTTAAAGATTCCGAAATATAGCCCGCCCAAAACTCTGGAGCAACGGCAACTATATCAAGATTGGTGGCATATTGATATCGATCCACAGCACCACTAGGAAAACCAGTTACTAAATTCGGAATGGCACTTAATAGCTCATTAAATACCGGTAATTCTAATGCCGTATCACCACCATGGAAAGTAGAAACAACTACTTTTTCTTCACCCACTACTCCCAATACATCTTCCAAAATAATAGGTGCTCGTGTACAAAACCCACACCAATCAGCTGTAAACTCTTCTAAAAGTGTTTTACGCTCCGATGATTGTTCTAACACTACAATCTGCAAAGCTTGACGATCATTGCTAAGGTCTTCCTCTGGAATGCCATTAGGGCTACTTGTCCAAAGTAAAATATCATAAATCCCTGCTTCACTAAAATCAAATAAATCAGGTATGCTTATGTAGCATCGTTCATTTACATTGTTTACATTAGGTACCGTCAGTGATTCTATCGTTTCCCCATTATCTAGGGTATAATGCACACTGATTGAATTTATTTCTTCTTCTTGTTCGTTAATGACTAGCATTTCTACATCATAGCTGCCTGGATAAACGTAAGGAAAAGATATTCTGGATATAGCATTAGATGAGCCTGTTTTGATGTTGGCAGGTACTTCTTCTATCTTTAAATTATCTAACCAGAATGCACCCGCTTCTTCTTGTTTATGCACTAAAGCTAAGTGAATGTTTTGTCCTGTGAAGTCAGCTAGTGAAATAGCAAGCTCTCCGATAACACCATTGGGTGTGTATGTACTCCTTAATTTTGAAAAATCTTCATATTCCAATCCATCCGTAGAAATGTAAAAATCAAAATGTTCTACATCAAAAGAACTTGCTCTAAATTCACATTTTAAAATGGAAGAAACATCAATGTTTAAATTAGGTATAATGAGCCAATGATCGACTGGACCTCGATCCAGAGAAGAGCTTAATCCAGAACTTACCAAGGCAAAATGCTCAGTTCCAGCTCCTATTTCTTTAATAAACCAGCCGGTTTCATTTTCCAATACATCCGTTGCACCGTCTAAATCTAAATTTATTGCTCCAGTGGGAAGGCTATTAAAATCCCAAGAATAGAGTACTTGTGATTGTGCAGAGTAGCACAGCATAATGATATAAAAAAGATAATTCCACTTCTTCATCCAACAGATTGAAAACTCAAAAAGAGTATAATCAAATGTAGTTTTACTACTCGGTTTTAAGAAAATTATTTAACCAACGAGCAAATATGCGTACGAACGGGAAGAAGTGTTAAGATTTGTTTGTTAGGTTTTCTGCGTAATATGCTTTGTATAATTAATGGTTTGTTCATTTGTTATCTAAAATTTATAATTTTCCCCAAAAGCAATTCTACTTCAGTATTAACACAGACTTGTTTGTTAAGTTACTTTCAAATACAGAAAGTAAGTATTCAATAAATAAAAGGCTTTTGGTTTTATTGGGTACAAATAAGGTACAAAACTGATCGAAAAAGCTATATTGGAGGTTAAATTTTACGACTTCCCTTTATATATTCTAGTGACTTCCCAAAATGGTATTAGATGCTGCTAAGAAAATATCTATAAATTGAAAACTAGCATTCCTTTAGTTAGTGGGCTCATCCTCTGGGATCATATAAATATTTTGGTATTGACTTATTTATGAGACCTAGTTAATGTTTCATACTTGAAATAAAAAACCACCTTCATGTTGTTTGAAGATGGTTTATAAATCAATTGCCAAAATGGCAAAGATGATTTTTTCGCATCACTAAAATAATACTTTAATGATTACATTTCAACTTATTAACTATATTTAGGACAGGATAATAAAATATTGAAATAATTGCCTACTGCCTAAAAAGCTACTTTGACACAAACAAAACAACTTAGCTGAGAGAAATAACGCCCACGTGTCCGAATGGTTAGGTGATTTTTTCGCAAAAAATTTTATGCGGGTTCGAATCCTGTCGTGGGCTCTCTTTTATCTATGTGTTGCTAAATGATAAAAAAGCTCTAAGCCTTTCTTCATTTTATCTTTAGCTTTTGAAGTTCTAAAACTATTTGCATTTGCATAGCCGAACATAGCTGCTACGTCTGCATCCTTAATGCCAAGCTCCTTTTTTATAGTTTTATAATCTTTCACTTTGTGTTCGTGGTTTATGGCTTGTTTTAGATGCTGATTTATGCCACCTAACAAACGAACATCCTTTTCGGGTATTCGTATGCCACTTCTTTTTTCAAGCTCCTTACGCTCCTTTTCTGACAAGTTCATTCCAAGATAGTTTTTTGTTTGAGTTAGCTAATGCTACATCGAATCTTGAACCATCGCTCATTTTTCGAGTATTGTATCTAAACGTTGCTTCATTAACGTATGAATCTAAATGTTGGTTCGACATATGGAAATATGTTCCTACGATTGTTCTTTTGAAGTGACTCCAAAAATTTTCAATGTTATTTGTGTGAACATCGCCTCTTACATATTCACCTGCTCCATGTGCTACTACTTCTCTATTGTATTCTTTGTTTAACGTGTTGTATGGTCTCCATTCGTCAGTATAAACTGTTGTTCCTTTTTCAACTACATCTTCTATAATTGGCTTGATAGTTTTAGCGTCAGTCTTTGCAACTGGTAAAGCGTAAACCTTGCCACCTCTTTCTAAAATCCCTAATACTGGTGCTTTAGTTTTTGTGCTTCTACCTTGCGTATTCTTAGTCTTTTTATTTGAGTGCTTGTTTTTTTCCTTTCCACCAACATACGTTTCGTCAATCTCTACTGCTGAATCAAAACTCGGAACTTCTACCTCAAATATTTCTCTAATTCTGTGAAGCATAAACCATGCAGTCTTTTGAGACACTTTTACATCTTTTGCTAACTGGTGAGAACTAATACCTCTTTTGTGAGATGTGAATAAATAGATAGCAACAAACCACTTCAGTAAAGGCAATTTTGAATCATGAAATATAGAGCCAGTTTTTACACTAAACTTTCTTTTGCATCCGTAGCACTTGAACTGCTTTCTCTTTCCTTTAAGCTCACCAACTTTCTTGCAGCTACAAGTAGGGCAAGTCGGTTCACCATTCCATCTTAAATCGGCTAAATGCTTTTCACACTTTTCTTCTGAATCAAAATGTAGGATTAATTCGTAAAGACTATCAAAGTTTCTAATGCTATCTAATTGTTTCATAATACAAATATAGGCATTTGCCTTTGTATTTGCAAGT
>JAHDHQ010000043.1 GCA_020631235.1 Saprospiraceae bacterium
TTTTCCCAAGCACCTTCATTTTGTATTTGCCATTGGTAGCTCAAATAGGTACCTGTAGCAACCATCGTCATACTGAAGTCTTCATTTATATAAGCCGTCTTATTGGCTGGCTGACGACGTATGACGGGATTATTAATATTGAGGCGAATGGGTGCTGTTTCTAACGAATTGCTGCCATCGCTGATGATACAACGGAAGTCTTGCTTTGCATCTGCACTGTTGATTTGTAGTACTGATGTAAAGATTCCTCCAAAGCGTGCATCGTCCGTCTCAATTGGGTGAAAATAGCGATCTTCTCGTACTTCCCATCGGAAGTTGAGTGCCGCATTTTTGGTGACTAGCTCAATCGTAGTGGCTTCGCCTGCACATACCGATTCGAGTTTCAACTCTTTTATCGCTGTATTGAGGGAAGCGTTTTGAGCTAGTGCATTTTGACTCATTAGAATCAAAATAGAACACAGTATATAGAAAGTTGTGTTTTTCATGTGTCTTTATTTATTCTCCGTTAAGGTTACATGGACGTTGCATGCATTTAAAATTTGTTGTTCTATTAGGTTCTATCTTGGGAATAGGCTCTATGTTTTTTTTCAGTGTTATCAACTTAATAATTTGTTTCCGGGCGAAGTACAAAAACAGTGCGGTGCACAAAAGAATTGACTAGTCATCTTTTGCCATAAAAGCTTCTAAGCGCTCTAAGCGAGCTTCTAAATCTTCAATTTTCTTTTGTTGATTTTGGATGATTTGATCTTGTTCTTGTAGAACAGGTAAAAGATAGAGAGATAGTTTTTTGTAATGGAATCCATCAACTTGTCCTTCTAGATTATGACGTACTAAGTAATTTAATCCCAAGTCTTTTGCTTCTTCTGCAATAACACCCAGCTTTAATTCAGGGCTACCATATTTTTCTTTCATGTGATATTCCTTTACTTTTAATTTTAGAATACTTTTGTAATCAAAAGCTGCGTTTCGAATATTTTTTTTAAATCGTCGAGAAGATCCTTCTCTTGAAATGGAGCCATCAGCAGGGTTCCAAGTAACATCATTGTCATTATTCCCATTGTAAACTCCAAGTTCATTTCTTATAAATAATTTTGAACAAGAAAAATGACCACCTGCCCATGTTAAATTACCATATTCACTCAAATGTAAAGTAGAATAAGAATTAGCTGTACTAACCGCATTAATCGACTGACCTTGTCCATTTATCTCGATACGGGCACCATTACTACCCACTGCTCGAACTTGACCACTTGAAAGAACTATCAAATGGTCATTAACGTACAAATTTTGCCTTGTTCCTGAAGTATTATAAGCACTAATATCATTATCTGTTATTTCAACATGATCAGTAGTCGTACCACCACTTACTCTCAATACTTCATTACCGTTTGCAAAAAGTCTATGGTGAGAGGGAAACATTCGATAAGCGAAACCACTATTTAGGAAGAAGCTATTTTCTGTTAAGGAAAGTGTCACAGCTCCAATACCATTGATCCTAAAAATATGTTTTGCACCTGCTCCCACATTATACCATTGTCCATTGGTATCTACTCCCAACCCCCAGCTTCCTGTATTATATGCACCTGTGCCGTAGGTACGCAGTCTCCAGCCTGTACTCAAACTGGGTGCTGATTGCCCAGTGGCCCCATAATCTATTATGTTTTGTGTAAGGTTATTTAATGATACAACACCATCGGAGCGTTGACCTAATATACTGTTCCAAAGAGCGCCATCGTAATAGCGAAAAGCAGATAAGCCGACACCATTATTATCAACGTCTGTGTTGTAAATGAGTAATCCTTGTGCTGGGCTTGCAATGACATTTTCGCCAGATTGATCCATACGAGGTACTAAAAAACCTTGATCGGTAGATTGTACATCTAACATGGCAGAAGGGTCTGGTGTAGTGGTTCCGATCCCCACGTTATTGACTTGGGCTTGTGTAGCAGTCCAAGTAAGGAATATGCATAAAGTGGTCAAAAACACTTTAGAAATGGGTAAATTAAATTGTAACATGATATTATTTTTTAGATGTAATTTCGAAATTGATTATTTATTTTAAGTAATGACAAAACCATTACTTGGCTATTCTTGAACGACGAGTTCTTCGGGATCAGAAGCACCAATCCTACCATTATCGTAATAGGTTTTAACGACATAGGTGTAGGTGTTACCAGGGCTTACTTTTTTATCGACATATACTGCTTTACCATTAATCATTGGACTAACAGCTATGAGACGACCGCCTGCTTTTTTTCGGAAAACGACACTGCCTTTTCGGTTGGGTTCGTTTTCTTTCCACTTAATGGTCACTTCTTTCTTTTTCTTTTGATAAGAGGTAGAAATTTTGTTTGCTCCTTCGGCAGGTGTGTTGTCAGGTTTTGTTCGGACATTATAAATGTTTGAAAATTCTGACCAGTTGCCTGTGTCGTCGGATGCACGTATTTTGTATTGGTAGTCAGTATTGGGTTCTACAGTATTGTCTTTGTAAGACAATTGATTTTCGTCATCTAGAGTCGTCAGTTTTTTCCAGTCTTGATCACCTGCTGTTTTATTGAAGCGATAGACTTCACAGCTTTCGAAATCATCTTCAAAGAATGGAAGCCATTCGACTATCACGTTTATAGTTGTAGAAGAAGCTTTTTTTAAGACTGGTGCTTCAGGTGGAATTACGTCAGGAAGTTTGATACTGACAGGCTCTGTCAATTCACTCATATTAAGTAGCGTATCAACGGCAGCAATTTTATAGAAAAATTTATTTTTAGCTCTTTTAGGAAGTTTATTTACAAACTCATTTATTGTTAGAGGTTCACTAGTTATACGTTGAAAAGGTACTGTCATATCTTCACGTTCTCCACGAAAAACAATATAACCTTTGAGATCACTTTCCATGTTTTCATCCCAAGAAATTTTCACCTTCCCTGTATCAGCAACAACCTGTAAGTTTGTAGGAATTACTGGAGGATCTATATCCCGATAATCTATTGCTTTCTCATGAGTTTCAGAAGGAGAATCAAAATGATTAAGTACATGTAATTTAAAATAATAGCTTCCATATTCAGGTAAGATATAGGTGAATTCAGTAGCATCGGGTGCCAGTAAAGTAGCGTTGGCAGGTTTAAATCCACGATCAGATCGCTGCACCATTACATTGATACCTTTGACCTTTTCAGTTGGGATATCAGTCCAGTGAATAATGATTTTTTTTCGATCGATTGCATCTACTTCAAAACCAAAAGGAAGTGGAGCAGGAGAATGATCGACAAGTATAATTTCATGAGGATCAGAAGCTGTACCGGATTGGTAGAAATAGTTTACTGGTACAAGCTCATATAAATATTTCTTACCTATTCTAGCGGTTTTATCTGTATAGAACCAATCATTATAAACATCAATCCCATTTGGGGAATCACCTTTAAAAGAAGGTAAAATTGGCGAACTTGTAAGTAAGACACGTTCATTAGTTGCTACATCTGTTCGCCAAATGTTTACACCGAAATAACGGTCACTGTCTGGTTTCCAACGAATATTAACGAGGCTATCCACATTTTCATCCACTTCATAAATGATATCTTCAACTGTTTGGAAGGATTTAAATGGTTCTACTTTTAAAGGCTCACTAATACCAATCAATACTTCTTTATTCCTTTTACGAGTAGTCACTTTATATTCGTAAGTTTCCCCCTCTTCTGCAGTAGTATCTTTATAAAATAGACCTAAATATTGAGCTACTGAATCTACTCTTATGATTTCGTTTAATATCACAAACTCAAAAATACCACGTTCATCTTCTGTCAGAGGAGTTTCCTTTACCGTTTCTATTATACCACGAGGACCTGGATAATCATCAAGAAAATTCAAATCCGTTTCCATTGTAATGGGTTGCTCAGTAAGTAATTTCCAATCGGAGCTGTTCTCTTTTTTTCGATAAATAAACGTTTCATTATCTTCGAACAGTGTAGGTTCTAACCATTTTATCAAAACAGCTGATTCAGTAGATGAATTGGTAGTAAAAGTAATTCCTAAATTATTTTGAGCATTAACTATATTCAAAATTGACCAAAAAAGAATGCAATTTATCAGTCTCATTTTATTTGTATTTTAGTCTGTTTTTAAATTAAGATTTAAGTTTGCCTGATGTTTCAATTTTGAACTTAGGCTTGAGCGGACCAATTTTAAATTTTCCAGTTAGCTTAGCTTCGTAGGTCATAGGTTTGAAATCTAATTCAATATGTCCGCCTAGATAAGCTTCTGCTAGTGTCATAGTATAAGTAGGACACCACCATTTAGATCCATCTATTCCCAATGTTAACTTTAGTGTCAATCCAACTCCTAAGCTTGCTTTTCTTACCTCCCATGGATCAATACCAAACTCGAATATTCCACCTAAAGCTCCTTTTACATCTCCCTTTAGAGTTGCATGACATTTATCACCACCTGCTTTGACTTCGAATTTTTTATTATAGGAAACACCTGCTCCAATCTCTCCTGTTTTTACCCCAAAGCTATTTTTTTCATACTTAAACCATCCTAAATAATGTAGACCTACACAACCCTTTTGGAAAGCAAGTGGGAATTTCTTTGATCCCAATGCAAGTTTTTTTAATCCATCTTTTTCATTAGTTTCTAAGAAGAAGGAACCTTGGGCGCATATTGCTGAAGGTTTTTGACTATTAGCTTTGCTTTTAAGGTATAGTTCTAGAGTAAAACGTTTATTTTCTCCAGTATAGGTAGCACAACCTCCTCCTGAAAAAGCAGCGGTTTTTACATCAGAAGTATTAGCTAGAAGACTATGCCCTAAAATTTTCAATCCAAACTGTCCACCATTTCCCCAGTTTATTTCGGCAGCAACATTTATTTGTAAACTTGTTCCATTTGTTTTTATATCTCTTGCTTTGAACCCCAATCTAAAACCAAAATTTGTTGTTGCGTCAACTTCATAGTCTTGAGGAATGGAGGCAAACCAATCCCCACTTCCATCAGCATTCAACTCTTCATCAGATTGAGCTCCGAATCCTCCAGTCTCAGAAGTTATACCTTCAGAGCACTTTAATGCTGCATCTATTTTTCCTTTTTTAGGTTTCATATGACGATATATTCTCCCAGATAAATGGGTTACTAACATTCCTCCAATCGCAATACCTTTATCTTCCATATGAGATTTCTCTGGTTCATGAATAACTTTCATTTCCATTGGTGAACCTTCAAAGGCTATCTCAGAATCTTCCGCTTTATCTATAATCTTTTTTTGACCTGTACTGACTGCAAGATCTGCTCGAAAGTAATGAACACCATCTTTTACACCAATAAGTGCATTTGCAGATATAGAACCTGTACTTGCCAAAGGAGCTTTTAACATTATTTTAAGTCCACCATATACACATGTTCCAAAGTTGGAATTATTCTTATATCGCCATACCCATCCTTGCCCATTAAAACCACCTACTTTAATCTGTATCGGAAAGCCCCAAGTAGGTTGATCTGCCCATACAGGTACCCCCCAATCACCAATGTTAGAATTATCTGCCCATTTATTTGATTTTCTACCTGGGAAGTCTTGTTTTAAACCTCCTCTTCGATAGACAGTTACAAGAGTTTTTGGAGCATTATCACTATTATTTAATTTAAACCCAGGATAATTCAACCCTGATATGCCAGAGCCTTCATCTCCTATAATAAAACTTGCTTCAAAACCAAAAGAATATGCATTATAATCATTAGAATAACCTGCTCGCAAATGATTGACAGTGATCGGTATGTCTCCATCTGTTCCTGTTAAAGAAGATACAGATACTGTTCCACCAGATTCATTAAATCCAAAATCACCATTACCCCAAAGTTTCAATTTTTTGATATTTTCAGCATGAATATCAAAATAATCCCAATCTACTTTTATCGTAAAAGCAATACGCTCATTAGCTTCGAACACAGCATTCTGAATTGTAATTTTAGCTTGTTTAGCCTCACTTCCGGCAAAATCACCAGCAGACCAATCTTCTACTGAACCAAATACAACTTCTCTATCAATCAAATCATCATCTAAGAACGAAACTTGCAATCCATCATTATCAAAAGGGATATTATACGTAAAATGCTCGGTCTCACTAATCATTGGTAAAAACAAAAAGCCTTTAATAAAACTTTCATCTACGCTATTATCTGATATCTTCAAATTAATCTCCGTCAAATCATCAGGGAAGGTATTGAACATGGCTCTAGGTCCTGATCCTTCTGCAAAGGTTTTGTTGATAATAATACCTAAACCACCTCCGTCAGTAAAGGCGACAAAGTCTTCTTGCGAATCATTGAAGTCGTAAGTTTGAGCTTCAA
>JAHDHQ010000011.1 GCA_020631235.1 Saprospiraceae bacterium
GCTTCATTAAGCATAAATAAAAAAGAGACTATCTCGATTTGAGACAGCCTCTTTTAATTTTATAATAATTGTCAAATTGGATCAGCTAAAGAAATATAACAATTGAAATAAGGCATGAGTTTTATTAGACCAAGTCATAGAAGCTTATGTACAGTTACTCGGAATCGAAAGTTTTTGTCAGTGGATTAATTAATTGGTAAGGTTTACAAAATCCATGGTCGATATTGGAAAAGTATATCTACCTTTGCAATAACAATCATTATTATTGAGTTTAGTACATAAGAATCATTGTATTTAAGTCTTGATTCGAGTCTTCTTCGATGCTAAATTTGTACAGTAAATAGGTAAATCTACCGCGACCCTAAATGGGCGAAGCCTAACATATTACATAAGATTTTATGTCTTAAAACACTCATAAAAATTAGGGTCAATAAGAATAAACAAGCATCTTTGCACACTTTATGAAAACAGCCAATATACATCCGATATTTGATCGACTATTGAGTCGTTCTGATAAAGAGTCTTTTCTTAACCAAAAAGCAAAAGTTGTTTGGATGACTGGACTATCTGGTTCTGGTAAAAGCACAGTAGCTCAAGGCCTTGAGAGCTTGCTGTTTAGTGAAGGCTATTTTACTCAAGTATTGGATGGAGACAATACCCGAGTGGGGATAAATAATAATCTAGGCTTCAGCTTAGAAGATAGAAAGGAAAACATCCGAAGAATTGCTGAAGTATCTAAGCTTTTTATAAATGCAGGAATGGTTTGCATCAATAGCTTTGTGAGTCCTACTATTGACATTAGAGCCATGGCTAAGGAAATTATAGGAGAAGATGATTTCCTAGAAATTTACATCAATGCTCCATTAGAAGTTTGTGAGGCAAGGGATGTAAAAGGATTATATAAGAAAGCAAGAAATGGAGAAATAAAAGGTTTCACAGGCATTGATTCGCCTTTTGAAGCTCCAGAAAATCCATTTTTAGAAATAAAGACAGATATTCTATCATTAGAAGAATCTGTCCAATTAGTTTATCAGAAAATATTACCGTTTATCGGAGCTAAATAGAAACGTATGGATTATCACATGAATCACCTCCAGGAATTGGAGTCAGAGTCGATTTTCATTATGAGAGAAGTTGCTGCCAAATTTGAAAACCCAGTATTGATGTTTTCAGGTGGTAAGGATTCTATACTCATGGTACACTTAGCTTATAAAGCTTTTTATCCAGCTAAAGTACCTTTCACATTATTACACATAGATACTGGTCACAATTTTGACGAAACCATTCGCTTTAGAGATGAGTTAGTCCAAAAAACAGGCGCAAAGCTGATTGTAGGTTCGGTAGACGAAGCCATTAAATCGGGCCTCGTAACCGAAGAAACTGGAATAAATGCTAGTAGAAATGGTTTGCAGACAGCTGTTTTACTTGATGAGTTAGAAAAAGGTAAATTCGATGCAGCTTTAGGTGGTGCGCGAAGAGATGAAGAAAAAGCAAGAGCTAAAGAGCGTATATTTTCACATAGAGACGATTTTGGCCAATGGGATCCAAAAAACCAACGTCCTGAACTTTGGAATTTATTTAATGCTAAACACAAAATGGGCGAGCATTTTCGTGTATTCCCAATCAGTAACTGGACAGAGTTAGACGTGTGGCAATATATCGCCATGGAAAATGTTGACCTACCTTCCCTATATTTTGCCCATGAGCGAGCTGTTTTTGAAAGAGATGGGACATTGTTAGCAGATAGTGTCCATATCCCTAAAAAACCAGGTGAAGAAGTCTTTATGGAAATGGTAAGATGCCGTACCATAGGTGATGTAACCTGCACAGGTGTTTGGCGTTCCAATGCCTCAACCGTAGAAGACATCATAGATGAGATAGCAACCACAAGAATGACAGAAAGAGGTGGAAGAACCGATGATAAACGAAGTGAGACAAGTATGGAGGATAGAAAAAAGCAAGGTTACTTCTAGAAAAATAATTTTGAATTAAAAAACCACAAAGGTTTAAAACAGATATAAGATGGCAGATTTTCAATCAAGCGAATTATTAAGATTTACCACTGCAGGAAGTGTAGATGATGGAAAATCCACATTGATCGGAAGGTTATTATATGATAGTAAATCTATCTACCAAGATCAAATGGAGGCAGTAGAAAAAGCAAGTGCTAGAAGAGGAGAAGAAGGAGTAAACTTAGCCTTATTGACCGATGGACTTAGGTCGGAAAGAGAACAAGGTATTACCATAGATGTAGCCTACAGATATTTCTCTACGCCAAAACGTAAATTTATTATTGCTGATACTCCGGGCCATATTCAGTATACTAGAAACATGGTTACAGGGGCTTCTACAGCTAATGTAGCTCTAGTAATTATTGATGCAAGAACGGGAGTAGTAGAGCAAACTAAGCGTCATGCTATCATCGCTTCATTGTTACAAATTCCACATTTAGTGGTGTGTATCAATAAAATGGATTTAGTTGATTATGCGGAAGAAACCTATGATAAAATCCAGCATGATTTCGAAAAATTTGCTGCTAAATTAGATGTAAAGGATGTTCATTTTATCCCTATGTCAGCGCTCTTAGGAGACAATGTGGTGAATCGATCAGAAAACATGAAATGGTATCAAGGGCAGACACTCATTCACTATTTAGAAAATGTACATATTGCCAGTGATCAAAATTTTATTGATGTTCGTTTTCCAGTTCAATACGTAATTAGACCATATAATGATGAATTTCATGATTATCGTGGATACGCAGGAAGAGTAGCAGGAGGCACACTAAAGGTGGGGGATGATGTAACCTTACTACCTACCGGGTTTAAAAGCAAAATCAAATCCATCCAAGGCCCAGCCGGTGAGCAAAAAGAAGCTTTTCCGCCGCAGTCAGTGACTATTTTGTTAGAAGATGACTTGGATTTGAGCCGAGGTGACATGATTGTAAGACCTAACAACCAGCCTGATGTTACTCAGGATGTAGATCTGATGATTTGCTGGTTCTCAAGTGATAAAAAACTACAAGTAAGAGGAAAATATAATTTGTTACACACCACGCAAGACATGAGATGTGTAATTAAAGAAATTAGATACAAACTGGACATTAACTCTTTGCATCGAATTGAAGATGATAAAGAAATCGGCCTAAATGACATCGCAAGAATCACCATCCGTACAACGAAACCTCTATTTGCAGATGCCTATAGAACGAATCGGAATACAGGAAGTGTCATCATTGTGGATGAAGGAACCAACAGTACAGTTGCTGTAGGAATGATTATCTAATAAGTACGCTTGATTCAAATTAAAAAGTCTGTTTTTGCTTAAAGACACTTTGTTAAAAAGTGGCTACCAAGTAATGTTCCTAAGGATCATTGGTGTGGCATTAGTCACCCTGCTTACCTGGTTAATGACCAAGTTTTATGGGGCTACTAAGTATGGAGATTTTGTGGTCTTTAGTATGTGCGTTCAGATTTTAAGCATGTTGGCTGTTTTAGGTTTAGACCAATATTTATTAAGAGAACTTTCAAGGCCGTATTCCCAAAAAAATCTTGTTGGCTGGAGCTTATTGCTTTGTTTATTTAGTTCGATTTTGTGGACTGCCCTCTTTTTTATAGCTAATAGATACCTGCAATTAATCGACCCTTCTTTAGTTAAGATGTTAGGTTTATCCACCTTTATGTTGGGTTTAATCCGAATCATTGCAGAGTCATTACGGTCAAAAGGCAAAGCATTGTTACATACCATTTTGTCGCAGTTTTTGTTGCCCTTATTTTCTATCATTTTTTTAGTCCTTTTTTACTTTATTCTGGAAGACTTTTTGGTACTTTCTTTAGAACGGATTTATTATCTGAGCCTGATAATTGTCGGGACTGTAGCAGGAATCATGTTGGCCATTTATCTTCCGCAAAGATTTATATTTAAGCCTTTAAATAGTAAGAAGGTTTTGCAAAAATCATTACCTTTTTTATGGTTAGGTTCAATGATGTTAGTTAATGAATGGGCAGATAAAATCTGTCTAAAAATGTTGCGAGATAGTCACGAGTTAGGTGTATATAGTTTAGCCAATCGTTTAAGTCAATTTATCGCGTTTCCGTTGATGGCATTTAATGTAGGTTTAGCACCCAAAGTGTCAAAATCATTTAGTGAAGCGTCTATATCAGAGCTTAAAACCAATGTAAGAAAAGTGAGTCGCCCTGCTTTTTTGCTGGCGATATTAATATTAAGTTTTTTGTTTTTACTGGACGATATTATCCTTCCATTTTTTGGGGATGAGTTTATAGCAGCCAAATTGGTTTTATTGATTTTAGGCTTAGCTCAGCTGGTGAATGTTTTTTTTGGTCCAGTGGGAGTTATCATGAAAATGACGGATGGAGTAAAGATTTTTCAGTATATCATATTTATTTCTTTGTTGTCCAATATTGTGCTAAATGTATTGCTCATTCCGAATTATGGAATAGAAGGTGCGGCCATAGCGACCTTAGTAAGTTTTTGTTTAATAAACGGTTTGGCTGCCATTTGGATTAAAAGGAATTTGGGGTTTTTTAGTTTTGACATACGTAAAAAATCATGAAAAGAAAACCTATCATCATATTAGGATTTGGACGCTCAGGTACAACATGGGTATCCGATATAATTTCTAAATCACTAGGAAGCTTATTGTTATTTGAGCCTTTTCACCCAGCTGTTTGGGATCAATCTGGAAAGCTATGTTATGCGGCAAATAATCATGACGATTTTAAAAGCCAAATAAGCTTTGTATTGAATAAAAAAGAAAGAAATCCTTGGCTGATCAGAAACCATTTAAGTGTAAACCCTCAGCAATTGAATCAGTCATATATAGATTCCATCTGGGAAAACTGTGAAATATCTGGATTCAAAGCAATAAGAGCAAATCACCAAATACCTTATTTATATCAAGAGATTAGTGACCGTATTTTATTTACTATAAGACATCCATTGGCGGTTATTGCATCCATAAAAAACAGGCCGCGTTTCTTTGAAGAATTGGGTTGGCAACAACATCAAAGCTTATTCGAAGAACATGTTCTACAGCATCCTCTGATTAAGAGGAACTATAAAGGAAACTTTAATCAGTTAGAGACTTTTGAAGAAAAGGTGGCAACGATGTGGGCTTTGTCTCATTTGCTTTCTTTAACGGATTTAATAAATCATAATCTACCCATTATTTTTTATGAGGATTTATATTTGAAACCATTTGAAGAGACTAAAAAGATCCTTAAGGTTTTAGGCAGTAACCACAATATTCACCCTTCGTATTTATTTACACCGTCAATGTTGACATTAAAGACAGCACATAGTTTCAGTCAAGTTGATGATGACTTTTTTAAATTTCGGAGTAAAGTGTTTTGGAAAGATAATTTGACAGACCACCAAGCGAACCAATTAATGCACTTAATAGAATCGATTATAAAACCTCACTCAAGAGTTTATCATTTGATCAAAAGATATTTTGAGTCTTAAGCAAAAAGCAATTAATGGCATGCAATGGCAAGTTTCTGCTATTGCGATACAAGCGATATTCAGCCTCACCAGTCTAGCTGTCTTCGGAAGACTAATTTCTCAAGATGCTTTTGGTCAGTTTGCTATTATAAATGTATTGATGTTGTTTATTGTAAGTTTTACAGAATTTGGATTCGGTGCGTGCATAGTTCAATTAAAGGAATACAATAAATTTCATATCCATTTTGCTTTTTATGCGAGCTTGATCTTGGGAGTTGTAACCTTCGGAATAATGTGTCTGTTTGCTGGATGGATAAGTCATTTTTATGATGACAAGATACCTTTGATTTGTATTCAAGTGATCTCAGTAAACTTGATAATTAAGAGTCTGGGTGTTGTTAGTAATGCATTAATGATTCGAAGGTTTCAGTTTAAACAACTGTTTATAAGTGTTTTAGTTTCTAATATCATTGGAACTTTGGGTTTAGGTATTTATTTGGCTTTAAATGGCTACGAAGTTTGGGCATTAATATTTGCTTTATTAAGTGTAGGCTTAATACAAGTAATACTTAATTTTTTCTTTGCTCCACACAGTGTTTTACCCATTTTTTCTAAAAAAGAAACAAAAGAAGTTGTTGAATATGGAACGGGTCTAACATCAGTTAGAGTCATCAGTCAGATTGCCAACTCAATGGATAAGTTAATCATTGGGAAATATTTTCCGATGGCATCTCTGGGTTTATACGAACAAGCATTTAAAATCGCAAACCTTCCTAAGGTCTATATTGCTCGATCTATAGATGGCGTATTGTTTTCTATAATGTCAAGAGTTCAAGATAATTTTGATAAACAAAGAAGTCTATATTTAAATAGCTTAAGTTTAGTAGGCATCATCACAGCTTCATTTGCGATGACGCTTCTCTTTTTTCCAAGCCAAGTAATTGAAGTTTTACTTGGAAATAATTGGCTGGAGGCAGCCCCATTATTACAGATATTTGGGGCATATTCTTTCTGTGTTATTTATATAAGATTTACAGACACTCTGGTCAGAGCCCAAAATAAACTGTGGGGATCTACAGTGATAAAAATCATTTTTGCTTTCATTAAAGTCATTTTGATAATTCTATTCATTAAAACAAATTTATTTTGGCTTGCAGCTGTAGCAACACTGGCCTATTTTATTCATGCCATCCTCATGTTGTGGTATGCATCCAAGATTGTTGAAATAAAGCTTGTAGCCATTTTAAAAGCTATAAAACCTGTAGTCTGGCTAACTATATTTATTTGCTTTAAAAATGTCCTTCTCTGGAGTTTGGATATTCATCAAATACACGCGTTCATATTTTTGTTGTTCATTTTTATATTGGATGCAGCTATTATTTTAAGTTGCTATATAAAACGACCAGAAGTTTTTGGTAAAGATTTATTTGGGTTCATTAAAGAAACGACCAAGGAAATACCTTTTATAGACCAATTTCAAAAAAAATTAGACCCATATATGAAATGGTCAGAGTAGAAGAATTACATTATATTTTTTTACTTTACGTGCCTAGATCAGGTTCTACTTGGTTAGCTAATCAGTTGGCCAATAAATCAAGTGAAATTTTAGTGCTCCCTGAATTAAAAACATTAGAAATTCTTTATGGATTAAATGATTTATCAGATCCTAGAAGAATAGCAAAGAGCATCAACTCAGACCCCAGATGGAAAAATACAAACATTGGATTTAGTCAACTATTGGAACTCTTACAGAGCGAAAAAGAACTCACACCAAAACGGATTTTGGATAAGTTAGTGGCCAACATAATAAGTAAAAGAAAAATGAATCCTAAAGCTGTTTTATTTAAAAATGGAACAAGTCTTTGGCATGTTGAAAAAATCGAGAAGCATTTTAAACGATTGAGTTTTTTACACATATATAGAGATCCGAGAGGCTGTATTTCCTCGATGCTGAAGGCTAAAGCCGCTTTTAGACCCAATGAAAAATTTACAGTAAAAAACAGTTACCAATTGTCAAAATACTATAAACAATATCGTATCAGCGCTCGTGCTATTCAAAACAACAGACTCATAGAAATTAATTACGAATCTTTAGTTTTAGATCAAACTAGAGTATTAAAAACGTTGCTAAACGAATTAAATATAAGAGAAACAAAAAAACACTCCAGCCTAGCCATAAGCGAAGAAGAAAAACGCCTTCATGCTAACATCAACAAAAGCAGTTTGAAAAACAGAATAGTTGGATGGAAAAACGATTTAAGTATTGCTGATGGAAAACTGGTAGAATATATGTGTGCCGATTATTTATTTGGAGAAAACTATTTTTTAAGAACTGAAGAACGTCCGATTAGTTTAATGGCAAAAAAATTTATTCAAGCTGGATTAATAAATCTGACAAGACCATTTTTAGCCATTATGAGATATACAAAGGCTTCTAATTTACCTTATCTAAGACATAGAATTAGCGTATGGATGAGAAGGTAAAAAAAGATCTGGTAATCATTATAGGAAGCAATAGATGTGGAACAACCTCATTGTATAATTATTTAAAACAACATCCAGAAGTTGAGGCTTCTAGAGTAAAGATGACCGGTTATTTTTTAGACAAAAACTATCCAAAAGCTACATTTACCATCAATGATTATTACGAAGATGGAAATGATTTTTTCAAGGCTTATTTCAATGCCCAAAATGCACCAGTTTTTTTGGAAGCAAGCCCTGACTACATGTACTCAAAAGGCACATTAAATCGGTTAGTAGAGTTTAAAAAATTTAACAATATAAATCTGAAACTAATTGCATTAGTCAGAGATCCAAGGCAAAGATTTTATTCAATGTTTTTCCATTTAAAAAAATTAGATTTATTGAAAGAAGGGATTGGCCTGAAGGAATTCTTTGACCTTCAAACCTACAACTACGATGATGATTTAGTTAAATCTACAATGGCAATGGGATTTTATCATCGTTTTTTGAAAAAATATGAGGCTACATTTTCAAATGACGAATTAATCGTATGCTCTTTTGAAGAAATGACTCAAGAACCTAAGAAAATACTCATCGAATTATGTAATTGGATAGGGATTTCACCCAACATTTATGATGATAATTTTAAGTTTGAAAAATATAATCAAGGAATAAAAAAGACAAAAACTAAAAGTCAGAAAACCTATTTACGTTGGAGGAAAAAAGTGTTTTCTTTTGTATTAGAAAGACCTTTATTGTTTAAGTTCATTAGCCCTATCGCACAGGTTATAAGTAAGCAACTATTTAAACCCAAAAAAAATGAAAGTAAAGATAATTGGGAGAGATCAGAGATCTACCACCTTTTGTCGAAACAATATAAAGATGAAGCCATGCAATTAAGTAAATTGTTTCCCTCATTAAAATTGACTTGGGATGAGTAAGACACAGGCAAACTTTGCGAGCAGCGCTAAAGATGTTCTACGATTCAGACGTACAAAATCTTTGAGACCGTTCATTAGAGATTATGGACTAAGGTTATTGGCTCAGTTTGTAAAAGCGCCCCAAATTCCTAGATTAATTTTTTTATCGTTCCATTTTACTTTCGAAGAGGATAGAGAAAATTTAAGGCGGATATTGAAGTTTTTATCTAAACACTTTGAATTCATAAGTTATAGTGAAGCCGTACAAAAATGGAAAGACAAAAACTTTAATAAAAATTACGTTTGCTTTTCATCAGATGATGGCTTTGCAAATTATACCATTGCAGCGGAAGTAATGAAAGAATTTGGTGCTACAGGTATGGTTTTTATTTGCCCATCGATGATTGGAGAAACAAACAGAGAAAAATTGGCTTCATTTAATGCTAATCGGCTAAACGGACCTAGCATGCCTTTTCTCAGTTGGAATCAAATTGATGAACTGGCTAAACAAGGGCATGAGTTTGGTAACCACACATTTTCTCATTTTAATCAGGCGGATATTAGTCAAGCAGAATCGCACACAGAAATTGTAAAAACACATGAAATAATACAAGCACGACTGGGTACTTGTAATCACTTTGCCTGGCCGTATGGAAAACCAAATCGAATAAGACCTGAAACCATAAAGTTTGTGTATGATTTAGGATATGATTCTGTTGCGTCTACAGTCAGAGGTTACTACTCAAAGGATGTAACCAATGAACAAGATTATATTTTGAGAAATAATTTCGAACCTTTTTGGCCAATAAGCCATGTGAAGTATTTTTCATTGACCCAAAAATTTCAATGAAGCAAGGATTTCCTCGATATAAACTGTTTGGATATTTTTTAATGTTCTGTTTGATTTCAAGTTCTCGTTTTTGGGAATTTAGTTCATCGGACACACATGACATTGATGCTCTTCCATGGATTGTGTTTGCTGTACGTATTGTCCCGCTATTAATTATTTTGGGCATTTTGTTTTTTGATGACATCTTAAATGGCTTTAAAGGCTTACTGAGCTTGAGAAAACATTATTTTTTAGTCTTGTCAATATATCTGTTAAGCTCTTTTATTTCTAGTTTGACTGTATATGGTGAAATATACTCAGCTTGGAAAACAACCGAATTAATAATCATTACTTATTTAGGTGCTCACGTGTATGCCTATGTAAAAACAGTCGACAAAAAACAAATCGCTTTTTTATTGAGGAATTATTTTAACGTTGTTGTGCTCTTTGCAATAGCTACCATTATCTCCAGTATCATCTATTTTGATATTGCATTTCGCTTTAGTTATTATCAAATGGAATCCGTATTTCCCCCGATGAACTCCAATGCCTTAGGTTTTTTTGCTTTAGGATCTTTAATGTACTTTTATTTTGTTCCTTTTAAAAACACCGCACTAAAGTATGTCTCAATAGGTGTTTTTTTCGCCTTGTTTTTTTTATCCTTATCCAGAACTTCCTACATAGCGTTTTTCATATTGGTTGGTTTATTCGTTCTGAGAAATGTGATCACTTTGTTACGTGATCAGCGAATTAGTAAATTGAGACTAACTGGATTTGCTCTGGTTTTTATCGTGTCTTCAGCCTTTGTTGTTATGAACGGAGAGGCACTCCTAGAAAGCGTTACCAAAGGCCAATCAACAGAAGAACTTTCTGAAATGTCTCACCGGGTATTTACTTGGCAAGCAGCTACTTTATCCATTAAAAAACGTCCGATTTTTGGTTATGGCCTCGTGGCTGAAACAAGAAAACTAGTAGATAAATATCCAAGCATAGTGACTTATAAGAGTGATAGTATTGGTAACGTACACAGTAGTATATTTGAGTGTTTATTGGCTTCTGGGTTTGTTGGCGCTTTACCCTATTTGTTGAGCTTAGTTTACTTTTTTATTCGTTCTTCATGGTTTATAGTCTTTGGCAAAATGAAAGGAAATATAAATAACATTCACCTTTTTGCATGTTCATTTATGATAGTCATGTTTTTTAGGATGATTACGGGGAGTGCGCTGACATTAGTGTCATTTGAGTTCATCACATTAGTATTGTTATATGCGACAAAAAGCTTTCCTTGGCAAATGAAACTTTCGTATGATAAATAGGATCATTAAGGTTGCAAAAAAAAGCAAGTTTGTTCGTTGGGTCAGACAACGATTCCCCTCCCTTTTCCTATTTTTAGTGATTAAACCACTAAATCTTTTTCGATTTAAGAACGAAAAGAACTTTTTGAAAGGCACACTAAAAGCAAATAACGCTAAACCGAGTCTACTTCTTTTTACAACACATAAATGCGCTTCGACCTATACATCTAAAATAATTAAAGAACTAAGTGAAGCAGAAGCTTACAAGGTGGTGGATATTGAAGCATATCTAGCCTTAACCGAACGCGCAGTTCCCGATTTTTATCACCATAAGGATCACTTAAAGCTACTGGATAAACCAAAAGGTTTTTTCATAGGGCCGCTTAGGTATTTTGCTGATTTTGAATTCTTAAAAAAGTATAAAATTGTGTTGGTTTTAAGAGACCCACGAGATGTGTTAACTTCCTATTATTACTCAAAACTATATAGTCATATTGTCATTAATAAAAAATTTAAAGCAGAGCGTGAATACTATAAAAATCATACTATCGATGAATTTGTAATCGAAATGTTGCCCGAGATTAAACAGCGATATCAGCAATTTATTAGGTACATACTCCCTTTAAAAAACTGCATTAATCTGCCTTACGAATTATTAGTTACGGATTTTCAATGTTGGTTACAATCATTATCAGAATTCACTGCATTGAACAATGAAAAAGCTCTAAGTAAGCTGAAATCGGAAGCTAACTTTAAAGTCAAAAAAGAAGATAAGTTTTCACAAATAAGAAATATCACTCCTGGTGATTATAAAAACAAATTGCAAAAGAAAACAATCAGGATACTAAATGAAAGCCTTAAAGAGGTATTAGAAACACTAAACTACCATGTCGATTAAAGTATTAAACATAACTGAAGAGGGTAGAGGTGGTGGACCTTTAAATCGAATTGTTCAAGTTGCACATGAGCTTAAATCACATGACATAGAAACAATAGTCGTATTTCCCCTTAAGAATTCAAAAGGGTTCAAAGAAAAACTGACAAAGAAAGAAGTAAACTTTAAGCAAATAAGATTACACAGATTAACAAAAGATATAAAGCATCTATTAAAATACATCTTGTTGTTTCCATTTGAGATTGCTGCTATAAAAAGAATAATTAAAAAGGAAGACATCGACATTGTTCACTGCAATGGTGCATGGCAAATAAAAGGGATTATTGCATCATATTTTAGCAACACAAAATCGCTTTGGCACATGAACGATAGTCAATCGGCCAGATTGGTGCAGTGGTTATTTAAGTGGATGAGCCCACTCTCAGATGGATTTATTTTTGCTTCCAATCGTACATTTAGCTATTATAAAAACTTAAATAAAAACATAGATAAAAAAACCTCAATTCTAGCTCAAGCACCTGTAAATTTTGAAAAGTTTGACATTAAAACTGCATCAGTATTGCAAGAGTACCATGGAAAGAAAATACTCAGTGTTGGTTATATCAATGAAAACAAGGGTTTTCATAAACTAATTAAAGCTTTTCATGAGACACAGAAGCACTTTACCGATGAAACCCATTTATTTATCGTGGGAACAGTTTTTCCAAACCAACAAACCTATCAAGATAAACTGACCAAAATGGTTGAAGATTTAGGACTTGACAACGTACACTTCTTAGGGTATAGATCTGATATTGCTGAGCTTCAAAATGCGGTAGATTTATATGTTTGTTGTTCAGATTTTGAAGCAAGTCCAATATCAGTTTGGGAGGCCTTAGCTTGCGGAAATCCCGTTTTAGCTACAGATGTTGGAGACATAGGACATCTTTTTAAAGGAAAAGAACTGATTAAAGTAGTAGATATCAATGATGTGACTTCATTAGCAAAAGAGATGCAAGCTTTATTGGAGCAAAAACCAACATTGGAAAATCAAAAAGAATTAAGATTAAGTGCCAAAAAACATTTTGCATTAAGCAAAAATGTAATGGCACACGTTAATATTTATGAAGGATTAATTAATGCTAAGCATAGCAAGTAATGAAGCAAAAATATTTATATATCAAATCGTTATATATTAATACTTTTGTGATTGTATAAATAGTAATATGAAGAAGTTATTGGTAACAGGTTCATCCGGATTAATAGGATCTGAAGTATGCATTCATTTTGGAAATAAAGGATGGGAGGTTCACGGAATAGATAATAATCAACGTGCTGTGTTTTTTGGACCTAAAGGGGATACAAGATGGAATCAACACCGACTGGAAAAGGCATTAAATAACTTTAAACATCATGAACTCGACATTAGAGATAGAGATGGAGTTTTAAATATAATAAAGGAAATTAGGCCGGATGCGATTGTGCATACAGCAGCGCAACCAAGTCATGATAGAGCGGCAGACATTCCATTTCAAGATTTTGATACAAATGCAGTAGGCACACTTAATTTACTGGAGTCAACAAGACGCTATTCCACACAAATCCCGTTTGTACACCTTTCTACAAACAAGGTTTATGGAGATGCACCTAATGAAATAGACTTAGTCGAACTAGATACACGATATGATTATGCGGATAAAACCTACGAACACGGAATACCGGAGACGTTTCGCATTGACCAAACAAAACACTCTTTATTTGGATCATCTAAGGTTGCAGCGGATATAAGTGTGCAGGAGTATGGACGCTATTTTGATATGCCAACCGCTTGTCTCAGAGGTGGTTGCCTAACTGGACCCAATCACAGTGGGGTCGAACTTCATGGATTTTTGAGCTATTTAATCAAATGCAATTTAGAAGAAAAAGAATACACAATCTTTGGATATAAAGGTAAACAGGTGCGTGACAATATCCACTCACAAGATGTAGCTAAGTTTATTGAAGCTTTTATAGATGCACCAAGAGTAGCCGAGGTCTATAATTTAGGGGGAGGAAAAGACAATACTTGTTCCATACTTGAAGCATTTCAAATTATATCTGATATCTCAGGCATTCCTATGAAATATAAATATGATGATCAAAATAGAATAGGAGACCATATTTGTTATTATTCTGATTTGCGAAAAATGCGGGCACATTACCCTAATTGGGATTTAACTAAATCTTTGGAAGACATCTTTACTGAAATTTATACTTCTTGGAAGACAAGAATACATTAAGTGTAACCATTGTTGATCGCAATTATCCTCCAAACAAAAGTATAATTGCAGAGTCAGCAAGTGATTTGGCCAAGTTTTTAGTGGCTAATAAAATTGATGTACAAGTTGTGCACACTGATGGTAAATACCAAGGTGGTGGATCAACTGGAGAGATCGTAGGTAATACTCATCAAGTATCTTCTGTATACAATGGTAAGAATAAAGTAATTAGGTTGTTTAGTAGCCTGATAGAAGGTTATAGATTAATGCGCACCGCAAGAAAAATAAATAAAGGTGTAATCATTGTCATGACCAGTCCACCACTGTTAAATTTTTGGGCATCAAGAATGTTGCATGCTAAAAATACACCTTGGATTTTTTGGAGCATGGATCTTTTCCCTGAAGCATTTGTGGCAGGAAATTTAATTGCTAAAGAAAACTTATTGTACAAATTCTTTTTTAAGCAAACGTATAAGAATCCTCCAAATGGGTTAATTGCTCTAGGAAATATTCAATCAACATATATTCAAACATCATTTAAAAAATCTATTCCCGATGTGATTTTACCTTGTGGTGTTATAGTCAACAAGAAGAAAACTAAAGAACAAAAAACTACAAAACCTCTATGGAGGAATGATGATCAAAAAATTTATTTGGGTTATATAGGTAATCTTGGTGAGGCTCATTCGGTTTCTTTCTTAAAGTCGGTTATTGATAACTTTGATAGAGAGAAACAAACTTTGATTTTAGTTGTGTATGGAGCAAAAGCCTCGCAAATAATCAGCTACATTGATCAAAATGACCCACAAATTATTTTGTTGGATTTTGTACCAAGAGAACACTTAGCTTTTATTGACATACATTTGGTTTCTTTAAAACCAGAATGGGTAAATGTTTGTGTTCCATCTAAATTAGTAAGTGCGGTGCACAGTGAGTCTATTTTTCTATTTTATGGAATTAAAGAGTGTGATAGTTGGCAATTATTGCAAAAGGCTGGTTGGATTATTGAAAAGTCGGATAATGATGAAAGAAATATAGCCAGGTTTTTTACTAATATTGACAGCCAACAAATTGATCAAAAAAGAAAAGAAGCAATGGTACTTTCACAAAGTTTAGAGGAAAACACAAAAGAATCCTACCAAAATATTTTATCACTAATAGAAAACATCCTTTTATGAACCCATCAAACACATACATAGCCATTATGGCCGGAGGAGTAGGATCAAGATTTTGGCCCTATTCCAGAGAGATGAGACCCAAACAATTTCTTGATATTTTAAACGTAGGAAAATCACTCATTCGATTGACTTTCGAAAGATTTTTGAATCTAGTAGAACCAGACCACATCTTTGTACTTACCAATGAAAAATACAGAGACTTAGTCAAGGAGCACCTACCTGAGATTCCCAATGAAAACATCATAGGCGAACCATCGAGAAACAATACAGCTCCTTGCATTGCCTATACTGCATTAAAGCTAAAACAACTTAATCCAGAAGCTTCTATGGTGGTTGCCCCTTCTGATCATGTTATTTTGAAGGAAACAGTTTTCCTAAATAAAATTAAAGATGCCCTAAACTATGCAGAAAATAATGATGCTTTAGTTACACTCGGCATTGAACCCACTAGACCTGATACTGGATATGGATACATAAAAAGGATGGGGGACAATCTCGGTAGTGATACCTATAAAGTAGAACGATTTACAGAAAAACCCGATAAATCAACGGCGAGCGCCTTTTTAGCTGAAGGATCTTATCTATGGAATGCAGGTATATTTATTTGGAAAGCCAAGAACATCATCGCTTCATTTAAT
The DNA here is from genome assembly GCA_020631235.1 of Saprospiraceae bacterium. Classification (GTDB taxonomy): domain Bacteria; phylum Bacteroidota; class Bacteroidia; order Chitinophagales; family Saprospiraceae; genus JAHDDO01. The sequence continues at coordinate 15,919 of JAHDHQ010000011.1, forward strand.
CAAAACGCTAAACAAATTGTAGACAAACTTTCTGAAGACTTATCTAAGTTCAATACCCTAGACGAAAAAGAATACATTAATCAGGTTTACCCACAAACCGATTCGATTTCGATAGATTATGCCATATTAGAAAAAGCGGAAAATGTCTTTACTATTCCTGCAGACATCGCATGGTCTGATCTTGGAACTTGGTCCTCCTTACATGCTTATCTTGACAAAGACGAACAAGGAAATGTATGTTCTAAAAATCCAATGAAACTTTATAATGTTCAAAATAGTTTAGTAAAAATTCCTGATGGAAAAATGCTGGTAGCTAAAGATTTGGACGGTTATTTTATCATTGATGACGGAGAAGTTTTATTGATATATCCCAAGGAAGAAGAACAAGCGATAAAACAGGTACGATCATCCATTGAAGACGAAAAATTCTTATAATTAAACCCTCCAAAAAACATATAGCCATTGTTGCCAACACCAGTTGGAACATCCATAATTTTCGGCAAAATGTCTTGGACATACTGAAAACAAACGGACACCCGATAACGGTCATTGCTCCTGAAGATAAGTACACAAAAAAGTTAACTGGACAGGACGGAGTGCATTTTATACCGCTAAAAAAACTGGATAGAGATACAACAAATATTAGAGCAAATTGGCAATTGTACAAAGAATTTAAAAGTATCTATAATCAGGTAAAACCTGATTTGATTTTGCATTATACAAGTAAACCCATCATATTTGGAGGTAGGGCTGCTCATCAATTAAACATTCCTTCCATAGCCATAATAACTGGCTTAGGTTATGCCTTCATTCGCAAAGGCTGGTTGCAATGGATAACAAGAAGACTTTACAAAAGCGCAGCGAAATACCACAAAACTTTTGTGTTTGAAAATAAAGACGACCTCCAATTATTTGAAGACCATTTCATCGAGAAAAGTCAAGGCATGGCCATTAAAGGTTGTGGAGTAGATGTCGATTATTTTAAATCAAAAAAACATATCGAGTCTGAAGATGTACAATTTACATTTGTCGGAAGGTTGCTGAAAGACAAAGGTATTAGAGAGTTTGTAGAAGCAGCTAAACTCTTAAAAGATAAGGAAAACATAAAGTTTAACATAGTAGGAGAGCTCGACGAAGAAAATCCATCACAAATTTCAAAGTCAGATTTATTACAATGGATTAATGAGGATCTAATTAGCTATTTTGATTTTAAAGATGACATACGCCCAATATTAGAAAAAGCAAGTTGTGTGGTTTTACCGTCCTATCGTGAAGGAATGCCAAGAACCATTTTAGAAGCTATGTCTATGGCTAAACCCGTGATAGTTAGTGATGTGCCTGGTTGCAGAGAAACAGTCATAGATGGTGTAAATGGATTTATTTGTGATGTAAAAAGTGGTCCAAGCTTAAAAAATGCCATGAATAAATTTTTAGCGCTAGATAAAAATCAGCAAATGGAAATGGGGAAAAAAGGAAGGGCGATGATTTTAGACGGATTTAGTTCGACCCAAATTGCCGAGAAAATATTTACCATCATTCAGCAAAACGCCATTGTCTAGACCTGTTCTTCTCATCCATTATTACTATCCACCTATTGCATCTATAGGAGTTATCAGAAATTATGAGATGTCAAAACAATGGGCAAATTGGTCTGATCTTGTCCAAGTTCTAACGACATCTAATGCTCGAATACTAACTAATGAATTACGCTCAATCCCCGATAAAATACAGCGGAACGAACTTCCTACTAAAGATTATCGATCATCAGGTCGTCAAACAAATAGTAATCATTTTAGTGAATCAAAAAAACAATCTTGGTTTAGACAATTAGCCATAAAAGCAATTAACTCCTTTCCATTTTTACCGATTGTGGGCGAAGGAGGACGTCAATACATTACTACTGGCATAAAGGAAGGAAGAAAATTTTTAAATCAAAACCCTAAAGCCATCATTTATTCTTCTTTTAGACCTTACGCCGATCATTTAATCGCACATAAACTAAAAAAGGAATTCCCTAATTGCTTATGGATTGCAGACTTTAGAGATTTGCATTTAGACCCACTCTACAAACATTTTATTTTCGAGAAGCGACAAATAGAAGTCAACAAGCGGATCTTAAATCAGGCTGATTTAGTAACCACTGTCTCCGAAGGTTTGGCGCTACATCTCCGTAAATTATCACAACGGGTACATGTTCTACAAGCCGGTATCGAAGAATATTTACCTAAAGAAGCCTATTCTAAATTTACCATTAGCTATACTGGTTCTTTATTTTTAAACGAACGGGATCCAAAGCCTTTATTTAAGGCCATATCAGCGTTGTTGAAGGAAAGTAAATTGGACCCGCAATATTGTCAAATTGTGTATGCAGGCAAAGATGGACCTATTGTTAGTGCACAAATAGAAGAATATAACTTGCAGGAAATATTTATAAACAAAGAAATGGTGACTAGAGATGAAGCTTTACACATTCAACAAAAGTCGCATTTAAACTTGCTTTTAACCGCCTCTTCGCAGGAATACTCAGGTATATTAACTGGAAAGTTTTATGAATATTTAGCGGCAGGACGCAAAATACTTTTAATCATTAAAGGGAATATGGATGAAGAGTTTAAATCACTTTTTGATCGCGATAACTTAGGTTATATATATTACACAAAAAAGAACAATATTAAAGGACTAAAAGCAAGTATATTGGAAGAATACCAACATTGGCAAAAATTCCAAAAAGCTAAATGTTTAGATATGGAAAACATAAAAAACAATTATAGTTGGCAATCTAGTTTTAATCAAATGATCGCAAAAATTGGACTATAAAATACTACATATTATAGGGAATCGACCGCATTTTATGAAGCTGGCGCCCGTTTTTCGAGCCTTTGCCTTGCAAGAAGTCCAACAAATCATTGTGCACACGGGACAACACTACGATTTTGAGTTGTCTGAAATATTTAGACAACAATTCGATTTGCCAAAAACCAATTATCAGTTAGCAGTACAATCTGATTCTAATGCTTCATTTTCTGGATTGACAATCGTAGAAATAGATAAAATATTGCACATTGAAAAGCCTGATTTGGTCCTGATATATGGAGATACAAATTCTACAGCCGCAGGAGCAATCGCAGCCGCTAAAAACAATATTTTGCTAGCTCATGTAGAAGCTGGCTTAAGAGAGTTCGACAAGTCGATTCCAGAAGAAATTAACAAACTGTTGAGTGACAGCGTGTCGGATCTTTTATTTGCACCTACACAAACAGCATATAATCATTTAGTAAAAACAGGCAGGAAAGCAGATGGGTTTTTAGTTGGTGATACAGGTTTTGATTTGTTGCTCCAGAGTAAAGATAAGATTGATGATCAAGCCAACTTACTTAAAAAGTGGTCTTTAAGGACTAAGGAATACATATTTATGACCTGTCATCGAGCCGCAAACACCGATAAAAGACACAATCTGGAATCAATAGTGGAGGCTATACTTGATATTAAATCCCCTATTATTTGGCCATTGCATCCGCGGACAAAGAAGTATCTGATTGCTTATAATTTGTGGGGAAAATTGCAAGTTGACCACATTAAATTGTTGAGTCCTATAGGGTATTTTGAAACGCAATTTTTGTTGTCCAATGCCGCTTCTTGCATTACAGACTCTGGAGGAATCATTAAAGAAGCATACTTCCATAAAGTGCCTTCCATAATTATTGACAAGCAAACAGAGTGGAAGGAGATCGTTGAGGATGGATGGACGGTGATTGCTGGTCCAAATACTCAATCGATTTTGAAAGCACATAGTGGTTTAGTTACTCCAGACGGTCATACTAATAGATTAGGTGATGGAAAAGCAGGCCAAAAAATTGCCGATATTTGTTTAAGAAGACTAAGTGAATGAATTTTAAGGATAAAAAAGTAGTCATATTAGCTCCACACACGGATGATGGAGAACTGGGTTGTGGCGCGAGCATAAGTAAAATGCTGGAAGAGGGTGCAGTGGTTTATTATGTTGCTTTCTCCACAGCGGACGAATCAGTTCCCGCTCATTTTCCAAAAGATCAATTAGCGACAGAAGTAAAGCATGCAACCCAGGCACTTGGAATAGACGAAATGTATCTTAAAGTATTTAGTTACGAAGTGCGTAAATTAAACTATGTAAGACAAGAGATTTTAGAAGCTCTTATCAAAATCCGGAATGAAATAATGCCGGACATCGTGTTTTTACCGAGTTCCAAGGATATTCATCAAGATCATATCACGGTAAGTCAGGAAGGAATTAGGGCATTTAAATTTGCTACGATTTTAGGATATGAATTAATCTGGAATAACTTATCCTTTAATACAGATTGTTTTATTCGTGTGGAGGAGAGACATGTTTTAAAGAAAATACAAGCACTCGCCCAATACAAAACGCAAGAAGGTAGAAGCTATATGGACCCTGATTTTATTCGTTCATTAGCTAAGGTAAGAGGTACTCAGATAGGTGCTGACTTTGCAGAAACCTTCGAACTTATTCGCTGGATTATTTGATGTTTATCTTTTGAAAGTAGCCATACATCAACCTAATTATTTTCCTTGGTTAGGATATTTTATTAAAATGCATCTGGCTGATGTCTTTGTCTTTCATGATTTTGTGCCTTTATCTGATCGCAGCTACACGAAAAGGTGCAAAATAAAAGCACCAGAAGGATCTAAAGTAAACGAAAAATGGCTGAGCCTGACACTGGATACTTCTAATGAAAAAATGATTAGTCGGATCCCGTTTAAAGCACTAAAAAACACTTTAGATGAGCATCTTAGACATATCCAAGCTAGTTATTATTCAGCGCCTTTCTTTAAAGAAGTGTTTAGTGGGTTGTCAGCCCAAATGGATGATTGGAAGCAATCAGAAAACTTGGCAACATTGAACATTAAAATAATAAGTTATATCGCGAACAAACTCGATATTTATCGGGAATGTAGCCGATCTTCTCATTTCAAAATTGAAGCCACAAAGGATCTGCATAACTTGACTTTAGTAAAAGAGTTTAACGGAAGCTCCTACCTTTCAGGAATGGGCGCAAAATCATACCAGCAGGAAGAAATATATAGCGCTTCCAACATCAAACTAATCTATGTGGAAAGCCTCCAATATTTAGAAAAACATCCGTTAAGCTCCCGGTTTAATCCTACTCACTCTGTATTAGACGCTCTGTTTAATCTTGGGTGGTCCAATGTCGAGACCATAATTAAAGAAAGCCAATTCCTTATTGAATAAAGTTTGGGTCAGTACTTTGTGCTATTTTGTACTGCATTAATTCAGACATAAGTGTTGCTTTCTTTTTTGCTTCTTCAGCTTTTTCTCCCGTAAATAATTCATCTACTGTTTCGTTCCACAATGCAATCCATTGCTTAAAATGCTTGGCTTGCAAAGGATTTATTTCTGAAATACGAAGGTGTTTCTTGATAGGGTTTCCTTTGTAAGAACCTGTACCTAAGAGCACAGATTCCCAAAAATCAATGATAGTGGGCAGATGCTGCTCCATATCAAGATTAATTACATTGGTAAAAAACATGCCGATGGTTTGATCATGTATGGCTTTAGCATAAAAGGAATGTACGAGTTTCGATATGTCTTTTCGTTGCTTGATCTCTTGCTTTAACATGCCGATCATTTATATCGCAAAAGTAACAGATGTTACACAGTTAAAGCCTAAAGGACATAATTTGTCTTTAACTTTTTTGACTAATTTTTTGATAGGCATATGGCTTATCTTTAATGCATGACATCAATGATTACAAATAACCCTTGTTTACATCAAATGAAAACAAAATTTGAGGGACTTTTTGAAGAAAGTCTTATAGATGAGATTTGTAAAGTGGGAAAGCTACAAAAAGTCGATGAGTATACTGAACTAATATCCATCGGAGAAAGCATCAGTCATATTCCTTTGATTGTCTCTGGAAGCCTTAAAGTCATGACAGAAGACAAAAATGGCGAAGAGTTATTGCTTTATTTTCTTGAATTAGGAGACACCTGTGCAATGACACTAAAATGTTGTTCTGGACAAACAAAAAGTACTATAATGGCTATGACGGAAGAACCGACGGAAATAATTTTTATTCCTGTGGAGCATATGGATCAATGGATGGTAAAATTCCGTAGTTGGAGAGATTTTGTTTTGTCCTCATATAATACAAGAATGAATGAGATGTTAGAGGCCATTGATAGTTTAGCGTTTTATAATATGGAAGAACGCTTAACAAAATATCTTTATGACCGAGCGGCTCGCCTAAAGAATAACATCATTAATATTACCCACCTTCAAATCGCTAATGACCTACATTCCTCTAGAGTAGTCATTTCCAGATTAATGAAAAAATTAGAAAAAGCGGGCAAGCTTAAACAGTACAGAAATAAAATCAGTATGCTCGTACATCAAGAATAATACGAAATGGTTTGATAGTCCTAGTCCATATTTAATGAAACACCTCTCAGCAATAAAGTAGCACCCATAGCATATAGCCAAGCGACCTTCACATAAAAGACCGGTTTATATATTTCAAAGTTATCGGGAATAAACAATATGATGCACATAGCTAAAAGCCCTAGTAAAATAGTAAACCAACTTAGTCCTTTTCCAAACATTTTCCATTTTACAAATCCGAAACCTAGAATGATCAAGCCTACACCCGAGAAAATACGGCCGAAACGAATAAAACAAGTGACATACTGATTGGTGAAAAGTAAATTTTCCATAAAAGCACTTATTTCAGTTTGTGATAAACCCTCGGTTTTACCCACACCCCAGGCTCCATGATTATAAAAATAGGCAGCGGCAATGGCTAAGGTGAAGGTACCAACAATAGTCATTCCAGCACCAGGAAGCATGAGTACCCTGTAAGGCTTTCTTGCCGTAAATGAGACAAAGGAAAATAAAGCAATGCTCATGCTTACCCAACCAAAAATATGAATCCTATACATCCAAATCCAAAACCAAACACGTTCTCCAACTGCGGCAAAATCTTCGTAAACAATATACTCACCTATGTGGTGTGGCGATAAAACCCAGCCAAATAGAAGCATAGAAGCTGCAGCGATAAAAGCCCATGCAGTAAATGTAGTTTCGAAATCCTTTTTATTTGCCATCTAAGAATTGCTTTAATTATGTGAACAAAGTAAAGCTCATTTACTTTAAGTTTAGTAACCTAAGTTGCATAGCAAACAAAGCTATAAATCAAGAGAATGTAACAAGAGTTACAAGTGGCTAATGGCATTGTATTTATCTTGCAAATAGAATCAAGGAAGAATAACTACTTGATAAAGAAAAAAAAGTAAGTATGGGAGACTATTTAAGTGCATTTTTTAACTCATTTATGGGTACGGTGAATTGGACTTGGAGATCTATCATTTTCGATGTTCCATGGTATACTAATTATTTTTGGGGTTTAATAGCCATCTCATTGTTGGTTTGGATGTTGGAAATTGCTTTTCCGTGGAGGAAAGAACAAAAAATCATAAGGCAAGACTTTTGGCTTGATTGTTTTTATATGTTTTTTAATTTTTTCATCTTTTCCATTGTAATCAGTGGCGTTTATAAGATGCTTGAAATGCTCTTTAACTCCTTTGGATTAACTGCAAAAAGTTTGGCTATCATTGATTTTTCAGCGTGGGCACCTTGGACTCAACTTCTTGTTTTCTTTATCATTTTAGATTTTGTCCAATGGTTTACTCATGTATTACTTCATCGATTTTCGTTTTTTTGGAAATTCCATAAAGTTCATCACAGTGTTAAAGAAATGGGTTTTGCAGCCCATCTACGATATCACTGGATGGAAAACATTTTATATAAACCTTTGAAAACCTTTGGTGTGATGATATTGGGCGGGTTTGAGCCAGAGCAAGCTTACATCGTACATTTTATCACCATAGCTATCGGTCATTTAAACCATGCTAATGTCAAGATAACGTGGGGTGTTTTTAAGTACATTTTTAACAATCCAGTTATGCACCTGTATCATCATGCTTATGTATTGCCAGAAGGTAGATATGGAATGAATTATGGGATAAGTTTGAGCCTTTGGGATTATATATTCGGAACACATTACGTACCTGAAGATAGCGGAACCATTGAAATAGGTTTTAAGGGGGATGATCAATTTCCTAAAGACTTTATCGGGCAGAATTTGTACGGATTTAGGCGTTCTGACGCTTAAATCTTAATAAGGAATAGGATAACTGACCACGGATATATGGCTTCTTAGTGCGATGATGTATATTTAAGATCAGTCATAATTTACTTGAGTTCCTTAAAAACAATAATACATCTACATGATAAATAAGCGAAGAACATTTATCAAGCAATCCTTGCAAGCCTCATTATTGGCTAGTATTGGGGCCAATGTTGTTTTTTCAAAATACCTCCCTGAAGGCATCAACTTACTCGGACTTGATCATGAAACGAAATCTTTTCCAGGCAAGAGCGATTTGTTAACTGTTTTAAATGATAGACCGATAAATATCGAGACTCCAGCCCATCTACTAAATGATAAACTTACACCTAACAACTTGTTTTTTGTCCGTAATAATGGATTACCTCCGACATCTATAGATGTCGATAATTGGACCTTAGAAATTTCGGGGGAGTCCGCAGAGCAAACAAAAAGCTATTCACTTCAAGAGTTAAAATCAAGGTTCGAAAATGTGAGTTATAATCTCACTTTAGAATGTGGAGGAAATGGACGGTCTGAGTTTAATCCACCAGCCAAAGGAAATCAGTGGACAACTGGTGCAGTCGGATGTGTAAAATGGACAGGTGTAAGACTAAAGGATGTGTTAAATGATGTAGGTATTAGATCAAATGCAGTTTATATAGGCTATTATGGAGCCGATACGCATCTTTCCGGTTCGCCAGATAAAACATCTATTTCTCGAGGAGTACCTATTGCTAAAGCATTGGAAAATGAAAGCATGATAGCATGGGCTATGAACGATCAAGATATTCCATTACTAAATGGACATCCTTTACGTTTAGTGTTTGGTGGTTACCCGGCTTCTTGCTCCGGTAAATGGTTGACAAAAATAATAATAAGAGATAAGGTGCATGATGGCCAAAAAATGACAGGCAAAGCTTATAGAACCCCATGCAGTCCTGTGGCACCAGGGGCGAAAGTAGACGATAAAGATATGTGTATCATAGAAGATATGCCAGTCAAATCTTTGATTACGTATCCAAAAACCGGCGCTGTCATACAACAAAGTCAGAAACTTCCCATAGCAGGACACGCTTGGACTTCCAGTGATAACATTACTAAAATGGAGTACTCCATTGATTTCGGAATGAGTTGGAAACCCTGTGTTTTATCGGAAAGTGAAAATAAATATGCATGGCAGCATTTTGAAGCCGAACTAACTTTTCCAGAACCTGGATACTATGAAGTATGGGCGAGAGCAACGGATACTGAGGGCAATACCCAAGCCATGTTACTACCAGGTTGGAATCCAAAAGGCTACCTAAATAACGCTTGTCATCGCATAGCTATAAAGGTGCAGTAATGGATAATCGCCACATTAATACTGAGCCACTATGGAAACTATTTATCTCTTTGATGGGCCTACTCGTTGTAGCTTGCCTCGTTTTATTTGCTTATTTATGCTTGCAAAAACCCATAAAGAACTATTTAAATAAACCTACTTATTCACATAAACAGTTGGAAGAAATGGCTAGAAAAAGAGCCATCCAGCGAGATAAAGAAAGAAGTGAAAACTGGAATTTAGTCGAAAAAGGAATTCATGTCAAAACAGGTTTAAAAGCAGACCCAAACTTGCAAGTTGTCATCGGAGCATGTACCTCTTGCCATTCAGCTCAGTTAATCAGTCAAAACAAAGCAACACGCCAAGGATGGAAAAACATGATAGTATGGATGCAACAAACCCAAGGATTAGGCGATCTAGGTGCTAATGAAGGAATCATTTTGGATTATTTAGCCAAGCATTATGCACCTAAGGAAACAGGAAGACGCAACAATCTTGACACCGAAGCCATTGAATGGTACATTTTAAATGTAGAAGAATAAGCTAATCAAGCGCAAATAAAGGATTAGGCATGTTTTGTGTTGCTATCTAAGAAGAATAAAGATTTGATTTAGAAGAACCATTAAACTCTTTATACCTTTAATATAGTATGGAACAAAAGAGACCTACATCAGACTGGCTACCCATTACCAAAAAAGAATTGGATTATAGAGGTTGGGAAGAATTAGATGTCGTATTGATATCGGGAGACGCATATGTAGACCATCCAGCTTTTGGTCCTGCTGTAATAGGAAGGATATTAGAAAGTATAGGTCTTAAAGTAGGCATTATTCCGCAGCCAAACTGGCAAGATGATTTAAGGGATTTTAAGAAGTTTGGGAAACCAAAGTTGTTTTTTGGCATTACCTCAGGCTGCATGGATACCATGGTAAATCATTATACAGCTGGGAGACGAAGGAGATCTACAGATGCCTATACTCCAGGAGGAGAAGCGGGCTTTAGACCCGATTATGCTACTTCCGTTTACACCAAAATAGTGAAAGAGTTATATCCTGACACTCCAATATTACTCGGAGGTATAGAGGCTTCACTACGTAGGGTAACCCATTATGATTATTGGGATAACAAACTATTTCCAAATATTTTAAGCATGTCCGGAGGAGACATGTTAGTCTATGGAATGGGTGAGATGCCATTAAGGGAAATTGTGCGTTTACTGCAAAAAGGAGTGCCTTTTTCTTCCTTAACGACCATTCCACAAACGGCTGTACTTGTCGATAAAGAAGATGTTCCTAAAAACAAACAATGGACTGATTTAGTACTTAGTTCACATGAAAAATGCATGAAAGACAAGTTAGCCTTTGCCGCTAACTTTAAGCATATAGAACAAGAATCCAATAAAGTACAAGCTAGGCGCTTGTTGCAAGACGTAGAAGGAAAAACCTTGGTGATTAATCCTCCTTATCCGCCTATGACGGAAAAAGAAATTGACACGTCTTTTGATTTACCATATACCAGATTACCTCACCCTAAGTATAATAAACGAGGATCCATTCCAGCCTATGAAATGATTCGTTTTTCGGTCAATATGCATAGAGGATGTTTTGGAGGATGTAGTTTTTGTACCATTTCTGCCCATCAAGGAAAATTTGTAGCCAGCCGATCTGAAGAATCCATTCTAAAAGAAGTGGAACAGATTACTGAGATGCCTGATTATAAAGGTTACATCAGTGATTTAGGAGGACCTTCGGGTAATATGTACAAGATGAAAGGAAAGGTTCAATCAATCTGTGATCGATGTGTCGCGCCTTCTTGTATACACCCAGTGATATGCAGTAATCTAGATACGAGCCATAAACCGATGACAGAACTTTATCGGAAAGTAGATGCTAATCCAAAGGTCAAAAAGGCGTTTGTAAGCAGTGGCATCAGATACGACCTATTAGTGGATGAATACAATAAAAACCATGATGGAAGTTTAGATGAGTATATGGACCAATTAGTATCCAGACATACTTGTGGTCGTTTAAAAGTGGCTCCAGAACATACATCAGATGAGACCTTACGAATGATGAGAAAGCCATCATTTAAACATTTCCACTCGTTTAAAAAGAAGTACGACAAGGCCAATAAAAAACACGGTTTGGCACAACCCCTAATACCCTATTTTATTTCAAGTCACCCAGGCTCCACCGAAGAAGAGATGGCTAATTTAGCAGCTGAGACTAAAGATATGGGCTTTAAACTAGAACAAGTTCAGGATTTTACTCCTACACCCATGACGGTAGCTACAGTGGCTTATTACACAGGTGTCCATCCATATACCCTTAGGCCAGTATACACTGCAAAATCCCCTAAGGAAAAGAAAAACCAACATGTATTCTTTTTCTGGTACAAACGCGAGAATTATCGACAGATCAGAGATAAACTGGAATCGATGGGAAGACCTGATTTGATTGAAAAATTATTAATGGATCAGAAGAAGCATAATAAGAAGGAGATCATTAAGGGGAAGCGAGTGGGCAAGAGTACTCGGAGTAAATACACTAAGCGCCGAAAGAAATAAGATGACTATTCATTCCTTTTGAGACAAAAATCTGTTGTATAAATCTACTATTTCGCATAATTACATGCTACATTTTGATAAAAGAACTATAATAGTGATTATTTATCCTCAAGAAATAATAACCACTTTCTAAAGTCGAGATATCTATCGTTCCTTTCGAGTGTAAATGATCATATTGCTTAAGTATTTTACCCTTCAGGTTAAAAATTTCTAACTGTTTAATAGCTTTTGAAGATTCATAATTTAAGAGGTCAGAACTTGGAATAGGAAAGATTTTAAACTCAATTTCAAATTGGTTTTTATTATTGAGTGCTTTTTCACAAAAGAGAGGGTTAGGATCTAGTTCTATATAGTCTCCAGGAAATAAATCTTTCCCTTCAAAGCCTGGATAATCTAATGGATATCTCTTTAATCGAAAAGTTGGATTGTCTAAGTTTTGTAGCTGGGTACCTTGACTGACAGGCACTGTATTTCGGAATGGTGTAATATATTCCCAAACAATATTTTCATCTTGATCTAATTCTATAGTATGGCCATTATTTCCAGAGCAAACTAACAAGTGATTATTAGCTAATACTTGCACGCTACTCAGATTTCGACTTTTAATCACATCAGGTTCAGGATGAGTCCAAATATAATCAAATGACTCAGGCAAATAATGATTATTTGCATTTATTGCATACGACCAGATTGAAGTATCGAATACTGGATTTAAAATACAGACTTGAGAATGTTCCTCATCAAACTCATTATTGAAAACAGAGATTTTGTTATAAGAACCATGATCTACTTCATTTAGATGATCCAACACCCAGTTAGCATCATGTTGGAAGAATAGCTGCTGATCAGTCTCAGTTCCACGATTATATGCCATGGGATTGCCCCATCGCCAAAGTAAGTCTCCACCTTTACCGCTTTTACCACCTGTGGAGCCTTTTGCTTCTTCAGTACTGGTCGAATGGTCAATGATCCATATTTCATTAAACATGGGTACATTTATAAGAATTTGGTCAAGTTCTGGATGATAATCAATTGAATTAACATGCATCCAATCAGCTCTGTTGTGGTTGTTTTCCCAGTTTATGTTTATACGGTGCGGATTTTCACTTATGATTCCAAAGTTTGGTAAATCAGCATCTTTATCTTGGATTAAATGATCCCAAGCTTTCCATTCCCATATAACACTATCGATACTTGGATCATATTCCATAATTTTATCTGGACAAAAAGCTTCTTGCTCAAGGAAGTTTTCATCCCTTCCCATTGCAAGCGCATCTTCTACACTATGATGATCCCAAGCTATAATAAGTACTGTTCCATAAGGGGTTAGTTCAATGTCGTGATGCATACGACCATCCTCATTTACATAATTAAATGACCAGAGCAGTTCATTATCCCAAGTCCTACATTCTACTTTGGCTTCACCTGATACTTCGTAAATAAAGGCAAACCCATCGTCTTTTCTTTTAGTTACGAGAAGGTTTCCTTCGTCAGTCAAATAGGCTACATTGCCTGGTTTAACCCCATCTTCGCCATTCCATTGGTTAATTATTCTACCACAATTGTCTATTAAGTAAGCATTAGGTTGATAGTGAGGATAAAGAAGATTTAAGCCCTCATAACTATTAAGCCAAGGTTTATAATCAACGAGACCAATTGTATTTTGCCCATTTAGGACAGAACAACTTACTATAGAGAAAAGGAAAAACCAGTGATTCATTTTCTTAAATTAAAAAGTAAAACCTATTTTATCTAAAGAAAAGCGATGGTAGTATTTTTAAAGACAATCTATATTTCTCGTACCTCTCCCACCGCCAAGCCTTTCAAATTTCCTTTATTATATGTCCATTTAGAAAGACTAACTCTAACTAATCGCAAAACCGGAAAACCTACGGAGGCACACATTTTTCTAACTTGCCGATTTTTACCTTCTAGCAAGGTAATTTCTACCCAAGTATCAGGTATATTTTTTCGAACTCTGATGGGAGGAATTCGTTCAGGCAAATCGGGAGACTCCGATAAAACACGGGCGGAAGCAGGAAGGCATGCATGTATTTTTCCTTTGATCTTAATATTTATCCCATCGGCAAAAACATCAAAATCTTGCTGATTAGGTGATCCTTCCACCTGCACCAAATAGGTTTTATTTTGTTTCTTAGATGGATGGAGGATTTTTTTATTGAGTGACTTGTCTGAGCTGAGTAATAATAAGCCTTCACTGTCAGCATCTAACCTACCTACGGGATACACATCTTTGCCAAAGTTGAAGTCTAGGTCAGCTAAGGTGACATGATGCGCTGCTTCCTTAGTAAATTGGCTTAGCATGCCATATGGTTTATAAATGATGTAGCTTTTACCCATAATACGATCAATTTACCATCAAATAACGATTTCTCATATATAAAAGCAAACATTGTTGAGGTCAAGCATCTATATTTGTGAAGGAATGTAGAAAAGCTATGAAACGACAGATATTACAACAACAACAAAAAGCTTTAGAAATTAACCTTGACAAGTCCATCTACGGCACTTTTGCAGAAATAGGTGCAGGGCAAGAAGTGGCAAGATTATTTTTTAAAGCTGGAGCAGCTGCAGGAACCATAGCTAAAACTATGTCTGCTTATGATAAAGAGTTTTCGGATGCTATATATGGAGCTGAGGCTTCAGGCAGATACGTGGTCCGATCTAGGCTCATCAAAATGTTGGACCACGAATATGGTCTGATGGAAGAACGACTTACAAAACGAACGTCCGAAACTAAATTTTTTGCTTTTGCTGATACGGTTTCTGCCATTAACTACGCCAGAACCATTAAGGGTAATGGATGGATGGGTGTACGGTTCCAATTGGATCCAAGCGGTAAACCAAATGATTTGATGATCCATGTAAAAATGTTGGACAATGACAATGTTTTACAACAAGAAGCTATCGGATTGCTAGGAGCAAATATGATTTATGCTTGTTATTTCCATCATGATAATATGAGTGATTTCATACAATCACTCATGGATAATTTAAAGGGCAGAGTGGAAATAGATATGTTGTCTTTAACAGGCCCAGATTTTGAGCATGTGGATTGGCGTATTTTGAGTCTATACTTGGTTAAATATGGTTTAACGGAGGTAAGTATTTTTGATCCAACAGGCAAACCCTTGCATGGCTCAGATTTTTTATACAAAAAAGAATTGATGGTTGTTAGAGGACACTACCGACCACCTACATTGGTGACTGTAGATGCACTAGAAAGCAGTTTTGAGCAGTTTGTGGATGATCCCGAAGTTGATAATGAAAAAGCCCAATTGGTTTCTGAAATAACATTGGAAAACCTAACTCGAGATGGCGAAATCAATGAAAAGGATTTTATCGAACGGATGGACGCAATCGGTGTACTCAATCACAGCATCATTATATCTAATTGCAGTAATCACCAACGACTGATTAATTATTTGTCAGATTTTAAAATCAAGAAACTTGGTTTAGTGATTGGTGCTAAAGAACTACTTAACATCATCAACGAAAAATATTATCAAAATCAAGATGGAAGACTTTTAGTGGCGTTTGGAGAATTGTTTAATAGAAACATTAAGATTTATGTCTATCCTGCACTCAACGAAAACAAATTGTTAGATGTTGGTAACTTGCCGGTGCCAGAAGGGATTAAGTTTTTATACAAACATCTTATTGACTCTAAACAAATAGTACCTGTCATCAATTTTAATAAGGACATTTTGGATATTTTCCCAAGTGAAGTTTTAGCAGAAATAAAGGAGGATAAAAAAGGATGGAGGCAAAAAGTGCCTAGTAAAATCATCCATTTAATCGAAGAAAAAGGATTGTTTAATTATCCCAAAAAAAAGTTGGAATTTGAATATTAAAATAAAGGTTTTAAACTTGTTTCTCGTCATCTTATTTGTGAATTGTCAAGGAACAACTGAACAAAAACCAATATCAGACGTAAAAGCACAATCTGTCCCAGTGGAACAAAAAGTAAGTGAATATCAGCATTTAAAAACAGTCGATTTTGTCACTGGTAACTTTAACCCTGCGGAGCACAAGGACTTTGAAGCCATCCCATCTAATTTAGCAGATCGTGCAGGAATGTATGCCCATAAAGAATGCTTAAGAGCCTTCAAGAAAATGCATAAAGCTGCCGCTAAGGAAGGGATAGATATTATCATTCGCTCAGCCGCTCGAAATTTTGATTACCAACGATCTATTTGGGAAGCAAAATGGAATGGAGACCGCATATTAACCGGTGGAATAAATGCAAAAAAGCAAATCCCGGAACCTTTAGCAAGAGCAAAAGAGATCATGAAATACAGCGCTATGCCCGGTGCTTCTAGACACCATTGGGGCACTGACTTAGATTTCAATGCTTTTAATAATACTTACTTTGAAAGTGGGCCTGGATTAACCTTATTTAAATGGCTTGAAGAGCATGCGATTAGCTTTGGTTTTGGGAGACCTTACATTGCTAAAGGCACTACTAGACCCAATGGATATGAAGAAGAAAAGTGGCATTGGTCCTATTTGCCTATCTCTACAGAATTAACACAATTTGCCGCTGATTCGTTAACAAATAAGGACTTAAAAGGGTTTTCAGGTTCGGAAACAGCTAGTGATTTACAGGTAAAAGAACATTATATTTTAGGAATTTCAAATGATTGTTTATGGCATTAACACCATCAAATATGTTGCCCTTAGGCACCAAAGCACCCAACTTTCACCTACAAGATACCGTAAGTGGAAATTACTTAAGTCTAGATGATTTAAAATCAGATAAAGCCACGGTTGTTATGTTTATTTGCAATCATTGTCCTTATGTCATCCATACAAATCCAGAAATGGTTAAGATTGCCCATGAATATAAAAGTCAAGGGGTCTCTTTTATCGCTATTTCTTCCAATGATGTGGATAACTATCCAGACGACAGCCCCGATAAAATGCGGATAGTTGCCAAAGTATTAAAGTTTTCTTTCCCTTACTTATACGACAAACGACAAGAAGTGGCTAAAGCTTATGATGCCGCTTGTACACCCGACTTTTATGTATTTGATGGTGAAATGAAATTAACTTATAGAGGTCGGATGGATGATTCTAGGCCAGGAAACAATACGCCTTTAACCGGCTCAGATCTCCGTCATGCTATCGATGAGACCTTAGCTGGAAACCCCATCGAAACCCAGTATCCAAGTATGGGCTGTAACATTAAGTGGAAAGCTTAATTATCGGGTGTTATCGAGGGGTAAATCTCCATAATATTGTAAATCTGTGTTGAGTAAAGATTTAGTTATCCAGCTTATTTGACCCACGTGATAGCTTGTGTGCTCGATTACATGGATAAGAATACTGATGGGAGATTCTTCAAAGCATTGGACAGGAATAGGATGAGTTAAATTCTTAGTTGACAGGGCTTCAATATGAGTAATTGCCTCTGAAATGGTTTTATTTATGCGGGTCTTTAATTCAGTTTTCGAAGGCTTGGTTTTGGGATTAAATTCTGCTTCCCGATCCCTTTCATCTTTTTCATTTCCCAATGTTGCACAAATATATTGCTGGATATTTCCACATAAATGTAGGACAAGTATGCCTACGGAATTAGTGTTTTTATTTGGCGAATACCACAGTTGCTCTTCATTCAGACGATCGATGCATTGAATGATTCTAGCAAGCGACTCTTCTTTGAGTCGTCGCTTACATTCATATAGTATGTTTTCAAAAACGGTCATTAACTTCTGGCTAGTGCTATGGCACCAAAATACAATTTATCACTCACATGTTGGTTTAATAAATGCCCACATGTTTCCAAGGTAGCTCCAGTGGTTACTACGTCATCTACTATTAACAATTTTTTGTTTTGCCAATGTTGCTTTGGGATGACACTAAACGTTTCTTCTAAATTTTGTAAACGAGCCAAACGACCTTTATTGGTTTGACTGGTCGTAGGAGTGTGTTTTATAAGCATATTCTCGATGATCGGTTTATGCAAGACTTGCTGAATGCCGAGTGCAAACATGGTGCTTTGATTATATCCTCTTTTAACTTTCTTTTTTGGGTGCAGAGGCACTGGGATAATAGCGTCTGGAATTTCTCTTTGATTTTCGATCCATTTTAAACCAAATTCTTTACCTAACAATAAGCCAATATTGGCTTGATGTTTATACTTAAGTGCATGAACACACTCGATGATTTTACCGGATTTGTATTGATAAAACAAAAAGGCCGACTGTTCAAATGTTACTCGTCCTAATAGTTTTTGGTACAGCTCATTTTCTTCATATTCAAAACTGGCTGTGTAAGGTAGATCGGATTGACAAAATAGGCAGAAAGCGCTGTTTCTAAGTCTGTTTTCCCAGTTACAAGAAATACATATTTCAGGAAAGGCATAGGACAACAAGTCCTTAGCAATGGTTCTAAAGAAGTTCATTCTATTATGATTTAGTCAGAAAGATAATAAAAAACGCCCACCTATGAGAGAGGTGGGCGCATCAAAACAAAACGAAAAACCAACTTTTATTTGAATAACAAACCTTATGCGGTTTTGTTAAATATCTTTTCTAATTTTTACATTAATTGTCTGCTTCTTTCCTTCACGAACGATTTCCATCTTCATGACTTCACCAACTTTAGTAAAACGCATTTCCTTTTTTATATCCTCAAAAGACTCAATCTTTTTACCATTTAAGCCGACAACTACATCACCTGGTAAGATGCCAGAAAATTGGGCTCCGCTGCCTGGAACAGTTTGCGCGACATAGATTCCATAATCTACGATTAAGTCTTCTTGCTCAGCTAGTTCCTCATCTACATCATATCCTTGAATACCTAAGTTTGCTCTTTCAATATTACCATTTGCAATGATGTCTTCGACAATACGCTTAGTCAAGTTAGAAGGTATGGCAAAAGAATAACCAGCATAAACACCTGTTGGTGTAGCAATGGCCGTATTTATACCTATTAAATTTCCATCTGCGTCTACTAAAGCTCCGCCACTATTTCCTGGGTTAACCGCAGCATCTGTTTGGATAAACTCTTCGATGGTTTTCTTTCCTTCGATAATATCCAAGTCTCTTCCTAAAGCACTGACAATACCAGCAGTCACGGTAGAAGATAGATAGCTAAACGGGTTGCCAATCGCTAAGACCCATTCCCCTACATTCACATTTTCACTGTCTGCGAAGGCCAGTACAGGTAAATTTTCTGCTTCGATTTTGATAACGGCTAAGTCACTGCTTGGGTCTGTTCCTATTTTCGTTGCCTTGAATTCTCTACCATCTGGAAGTAAGACTTTGATTTCGTCTGCAAAGCCTACTACATGGTTGTTACTAACTATATATCCATCATCAGAAATGATGACTCCACTACCTGTTCCTTTTTTGGGTCCGAAGAACTGTTGCCTCATAAAATCTTGGCCAAAAAAATCAAAAAAGTTTCCATTTCCTTGATTGTCTTGTAATCTTTGTTGGGCTAAAGTCTCACTTTCTTCCGCTTCGATGTGTACAACGGCCGGTGTGGCTACTTTAGCTGCTTCTACAAAATCAATAGGTGCAAGCGCAGAAGGCGACACATTAGTGGATGTGAGTACTGCATGGTTTTGTTGGTTGGGAATGTAATCATCTTGTGCAAAATAGGTACTTAGGCTAAAAGCAAACATTCCACCTATCATTCCTGCAAATACGTATGTGATTATTTTACGCATAAAATTTTAGTTTATTGATCTTAATTACCATTTCAAAACGTCATATTATTATAATAGTTACGCATCAAATTTTGTTTAACAATACATTAACGTAGGCTTAGCCATTGCTATATTATTACCTTTGTAGAACAGTAAGTCATTGCTTATGAAATATTTGATTCTTTGTGGTTTAGTTTATTTGGGGTATCGGGTCTTTTTCCCACCACCTAAGGAAAGCTTAGATGAGAGTACTTCTGAAAAAACGGAATACACAGATTATGAAGAAGTCGATTGAAAATCTCTTTGTACGACAAGAGAAAGGCTGGATGGTTTTAAATAAACCAGCCACGATGGCTATACAAGCTGATAAAACGAAAGATCAGTCATTAAAGGAGTTGGTTGATGATAAACTAAGTACTAGTTTGCATTTCCACAATCGCTTAGATCGACCAGTATCGGGATTAGTTTTAGCAAGTACCAAAAAGAAAGCTCAATTACATTTTACCAAACAAGCGTCTTCAGGTAAAATTATAAAGCATTATTTGGCCATTGTAGAAAAAAGGGAAATACCCTCTGAAGGACATTTAGTACACTATCATTTCCACAATTCAAAAGCCTTTAAAGCGACCGTTCAAGATCAAATGTTTGAAGGGGCAAAACGAGTAGCTTTAGATTATGAGGTGATCGAAACCTTGGACCGATACTTGGTGTTAGATATCAAAATAAAATCGGGTAAATTCCATCAAATTAGAAGCCAATTATCCGCTATTGGAACGGCTATTAAAGGTGATGTAAAGTACATGGCTAGACGCTCAAATAGAGATCGGAGCATTTATTTGCATGCCTACGCATTAGACTTTGTTCCTTTTGGTGAAAAAGAGACGATAAGTATAACCGTAGCTCCGCCACAGGATACGCTTTGGGACTTGGCTTGGAGCGCAAAAAACAAACACATTGAAAGAACAAGAAGTTAAACGTACAGATGTAAATTCTTTAGGGGAGTTTGGGTTAATTGAACAAATTACTCAGGGTTTTAAAAACCATCATTTATCCACTGTAACAGGCATTGGTGATGATGCTGCTGTCATCGATGGGCAAGGAAGAAAAATGGTGGTTAGCACAGATATGTTTGTGGAAGGAATCCATTTTGATTTAGTTTATAGTCCCTTAAAACACGTAGGTTACAAGGCAGTAATTGTAAATCTGTCTGATATCTATGCTATGAATGCTGTTCCTGAGCAAATAACATTTTCGATGGCTTTTTCTAGTAAATATTCAGTAGAAGCTATTCAAGAAATTTATGAAGGTGTGCGCACAGCTTGCGATTTATATAAGGTAGATTTAGTGGGTGGAGATACGACTTCCAGCACTAAAGGAATGTCTATCAGTGTGACGGCTATAGGTTATGCAAAAGAAGAAGAAATTGTGCTTCGTTCAGGAGCACAGGTAGGTGATGTTATTTGTGTAACAGGTGATTTAGGAGCGGCATATCTGGGCTTACAAATCCTAGAAAGAGAAAAGCAGCTTTATATGAATCATCCAGGTATCCAACCAGATTTAGCTAAAGCTCAGTATTTAATAGAAAGACAATTAAAACCAGAAGCTCGAAAAGATGCCATCGATTATTTTAGGAAAAATGGCATAAGACCTACTTCGATGATAGATATTTCTGATGGGCTAACTTCAGAATTGTTTCATATTTGTAAAGCCAGTGGTGTTGGTGCATTTATTGAAGAAGGAAAAGTTCCCATCCACGATGATTCTCAAATGATGGCTTTGCAATTTAATATGGATCCGATAACTTCTGCACTCAATGGCGGAGAAGATTATGAGTTGTTGTTTACAATAAATGAGAGAGATTTAGAAAAGGTTCGTTACATGCCAGACATATATATGATTGGTGATATTGTGCCTAAAGGTGATGGTATTAAGTTACATACAACGGGTGGAAATAGACATGATTTGAAGGCTCAAGGTTGGAACCATTTTAAACCTTAATTAAATAGATCAAGTGTTTTACCCATTTGGTTATTATGGGGTTCTATATTGCTGGCTTGATTATTTCTCACATTATTTACATCCATAGAAACCTCGTAAGCTTCCATCAAATCAGCAGGATAAGGATTAAGCATCTGGATTAAATCTTTGACTGGAATATCTTGGTCCAACCATATTTTTTCTTGTTCAGGAAGGAGAATGGCTGGCATACGATCATGAATGGAAGCTACTAATTCGTTTGCTTCCTGTGTAATTAAAGTGAACGTAAAAATATCATCTCCCTCTGGAGACACCCACTTTTCCCACATTCCTGCTACACTAAAGATCTCTGTATTGGTCGTTTTTATGCGGAATGGTACTTTCTGTCCACTTTGGTTTTTCCATTCGTAAAAACCGTCAAGCGGAACTATGCACCGTCTTTTTTCAACAGCCGGTTTAAAGCTTGCTTTTTCTAATAAGGTTTCTTTTCGGGCATTAATCATTTTAAATGCGATCTTTTGGTCTTTAGCCCAGAAAGGAATCAAGCCCCATTTGAAAAGTTGAATATGAGTGGGATCTTCTCCTGTAATAACAGGGTGAAAATGGCTAGGAGCCACATTGTAATTTGGCAATGGGTTGTACTTAACTAAATCATCCGAATAAAAGGTAGCATTAAATCTTTGTTCGATTTCCTTTTGTGTTTTAGTTAAGGAAGAACGTCCGCACATGATTTAATATTTCCTTCTATGTACGTAGCAATCTATCCCTTTGTTTTTTAACTGATAAGTTATATCTACTGCTTTAGCGTTGTCAGCAAATCTTCCGGCGATGACAGTTTGGTAAGCAGAGCCATCAAAGATTAAGGTTTCCGCACCACTGTATCCCATATTGTTGAGTTTATTCACCATTTTACGCGCGTTTTCAGCTTGTAAAAAACTTCCAGCAATGACTAGGTAATTGCCTGAAGCACTACTAGGGGTAGGCTCAGTATATCCTTTGTCATAGGCAGAATAATCAGTCGGATCTTCCTCAGCAGTTTCTGATTGGAAAGCCGCATCATCAGATGTTTTTTCAAAACTTTTTTCTATAGCTTCGTCAAGTGCGGTGTAATCAATGGGTTCGTTGTCACCTTCGAATAAGTCGTCTTCTTCTGTTGTATCCGTCTCACCATCTTCAAATAAATCTTCTTCGGCAGTCATTTGATCTACAGATTCTATTTCTTCCGTACTTTCCTTAGTGTTGCACCCTTCAATAGATCTACTTAACCAGATAAATAAACCTAGCATGAGTAATAAATAAATGACAATCTTTATGGTTTTAGACATTTCCTTACATTCTAATTTATATAAAAATACAAATTAATTTATTTTATATATGTTAATCTAAGCTGAGAAGTATTAATAAGCTCTTTCTTTCTTGTCTTCGTAGAAATTAATGTAAGCCTTATTTACAATTCTGTTGCCACCTAGAGTAGGATAGACGCCCGAGAAATACCAGTCTCCTGTGTTATTGGGACAAGCTAAATGTAAATGGTCTATAGACTGGTAAATCACCTTAAGTTCGATGTCTAAGGATTTAGGTTTTAGCAGTTCAGCAATTTTAGTAGAGATTTGTTCTTGTGTATATAAGTCGTAAAGAGGTTTTACTTCATTAGTAATTTGTTCGATAGGCAATTTATTTGCTTCTACACACTTATGATAAGTTTGAGTAATCAAATCTTCTTTGCCATCATCTTTGAGTTTAGCAATGAGTGCTCTAAAAGCCACGAGATTGTACATTCTCGACATATCGATACCATAACAATCGGGATACCTTATCTGCGGAGCAGAAGAAACGACAATTATTTTTTTAGGTTTTAATCGATTGAGTATAGTGAGGATACTATCTTTTAATGTAGTCCCTCGCACAATAGAGTCGTCGATCACAACAAGTGTGTCTTTATGATTATTTACGATCCCATAAGTGACATCGTAAACCATTTTGACCATTTCTTGTCTTGAAACATCATCCGCAATAAACGTCCGCATTTTTGCATCCTTGACAGCAAGTTTTTCTATGCGAGGATTAACATCCATGATCGTTTTTAAATCTTTAGGATTTAAGTTTTTGCCCAATGCTTCAATTTGGTCAATTCGCCGTTTGTCGTTTTGTTTGTGTAGTTCTTCTACTAGACCATAAAAGGCCACTTCTGCTGTATTGGGGATATAAGAATAGACCGTATTTTTAAAATCGTATTTGACTTCTTTCAAAATGGCGGGTGCCAAAAGTTTACCAAGATTTTTTCTTTCAAGATATATTTCTCGATCAGTCCCTCTTGAAAAGTAAATGCGTTCGAACGAACATGCTTTTCTTTCTATTGGGTCTTTGCATGGTAATTCGTTTACAGAACCATCTTTTTTAATGATTAAAGCATGACCGCGCTTTAACTCTTTTACATCTTTAAACGATACATCGAAAGCTGTTTGGATTGCTGGTCTTTCTGAGGCAGCTACTACCACTTCATCATCTTCATAATAATAAGCCGGACGAATGCCTGCTGGGTCTCTCATGATAAAGGAATCTCCATGCCCTAGCATTCCAGCAATAACATATCCACCATCAATTTTTCTAGTTGCTCTTTGAAGAATGCGTTGGACATCTAGATTTTCGGCAATTAATGCAGTCATTTCCGCATTAGCCATTCCTTTTGCTTTAAACCATTTAAATAGTCGTTCGACTTCAAGATCTAGAAAATGGCCAATTTTTTCTAGTATGGTAATAGTGTCAGAACGTTCTTTTGGGTGCTGCCCAAACGAAATCAACTCGTCAAACAACTCATCTATATTGGTCATATTAAAATTACCAGCCAAGACTAAATTTCTGGTCAGCCAATTATTTTGTCTCAAAAAAGGATGAACCGTTTCGATGGTATTAAGACCATGAGTTCCATATCGAAGATGCCCTAAAAGTACTTCACCTGTATAAGGTTTGTTAAATTTCATCCATTCTGAATCATGCAACTTATCAGTAGGAACATCTTTAAAGTGTGTATAGATTTGTTCGAATAGATCTTTAAGATATTGAGGACTATTTGATCTTTTTCTACTGATGTATCTATGACCAGGCTGTGGATCTAGTTTTATTGTGGCTATACCTGCTCCGTCCTGCCCTCTGTTTCTTTGCTTTTGCATAAGAAATTGCAACTTGTAAAGTCCAAAGAGAGGCGTGCCATATTTTTCCTCGTAATACTTTAGCGGTTTTCTTAAACGAATAAATGCCAGCCCGCATTCATGCTTAATTTGGTCACTCATGAGTTTGTTTACTCAGTTTAAATCAAAAAACAAATGTAAACTAAAATCCACTCATGCTTTAATTTTTATAAAAAAGTATCTTTAGATAGACTAAAAAGATTAAAATTGCATCTATTAGTAGAGTGGGTTTTGTATGGGTAACAACATTGGACCATATTAAAACGAAACACTTACTATTGTATCACACTGATCATAATTATGCTATGTTTAGGAAGCGAGTAAAAAACAAACAGTTTGATTTTATACCCAAACATTACGATCCGGCTAAAGAAGATTTAGAAGCCAGAATGTCTGTTTATAAAGAAGAAAAACAAGGGATAGATCATTTAAAACACAATATTCGGAGCGGTTTTCAACGGAAAGCACGAGGCAATACTTCTTTGTCTACTAGTGTAAGAAAACAATCAAATCTTCGTTTACTTATGATCATAGGTATTCTTGCTTTATTAAGTTATATGCTCTTGCAATCGGACTTATTTTTAAAATTTGCAGAAGCCATGAGTGGATAGTGGAAATGTTGAAAACTAATCTTTTAGTACCAACATAGCTTCTGTATATTAGTGATTAGAAAGCAATAAACTTTCCTTTTTTTATCATTCAAAACCGATATTCTATGGCTGATATCATTCAGCTTTTACCAGAATCTGTTGCCAATCAAATTGCAGCTGGAGAAGTTATCCAGCGCCCTGCTTCGGTAGTCAAAGAGCTTATGGAAAACTCCATAGATGCTGGTAGTGAATATATACAAGTAGTCATTAAGGATTCGGGTAAGTCACTGATACAAATTATTGATGATGGGAAAGGCATGAGTGATGTAGATGCTCGGATGAGTTTTGAACGCCATGCTACGTCAAAAATTAAAAACGCAGATGAGCTTTTTTCTATAAGCACCATGGGTTTTCGTGGTGAAGCACTAGCCAGTATATCTTCTATAGCACATGTAGAAATGATTACCAAAACAGCTGAAGCCGATATGGCGACTAAAATGGTTATTCACGGTTCTACGCTTAAAAAACAAGAATATACGCAAGGAAATAAAGGTACTTCAATAGCTGTTAAGAATTTGTTTTACAATGTACCCGCAAGACGTAAGTTTCTAAAATCAGATGGGGTAGAATTTAAGCATATTTTGGAAGAATTTAAGCGAATAGCTTTATCAAATCCAGAAGTTCAATTTGTATTGCTGCACAATGACAACGAATTATATCATCTTCCTAAAGGCAATTTAAGGAAGCGAATTGTTGGGATTTTTGGAAAAAATCATAATGAGAAGCTGGTTCCTTTAGAAGAATCTACGGATATTTTAACCATCGATGGATTTATAGGTAAGCCGGAAGCTGCCAAAAGACAAAAAGGAGATCAATACTTTTTTGTCAATGGTCGATTTATTAAAAGCAACTATTTAAATCACGCCATAAAAACGGCATTTGGCGAATTGATCAGTAAGGATCATTACGCATTTTATGTGATACATTTAGGTATAGACCCGGCCAACATAGACATTAATATACATCCTACAAAAACCGAAATAAAATTTGAAGAAGAACGGCTGATATATCAGTATTTGAAGGTAACGACGCAGCATGCTTTGGGTAAATACTCTGTTGTACCCACCTTGGATTTCCAGCAAAGCGACTATTTTTCAAGCGCTTTTGGAAAGGCAAACAATATTGGGCAACATCAAGAAAAAGATACTGGATTTAGTGGATCAAGAACAGGCAACAAAGCAAGTAAGCAAGCCATCGACGAATGGAATCAATTTTATCAAGATCTACCCAGCACAAGTCCATCTCAGCCAGATCAACAAATGATTCGTTTAGCGAGTAAGATGGATCAAGCCAATCCTGAACACTCTCATTTAATTCCTGACGAACATCAAAAAGAAGCTTATCAGATCCATAATAGCTACATCATCAGTCCGATTAAATCTGGATATATAATTGTCAACCAACAATTTGCGCACGAAAGAATATTATTTGAATATTATCTTAAGCTGATATCAGATAGCGAAAAAAGCACTCAACAGCAATTATTCCCAATACAGATTAGTTTTGAACCTGATCAATCGGCTTGTGTTTTAGAAATGTTGCCGATTATCCAAGCCATCGGCTTAGATATTAGTCATTTTGGAGATCACACTTTTGTTATACATGGAGTACCAGCCATCATGACTAATGTAAATATCGAAGAAGTACTTATACACGCCGTGCATCAATACGAATCAAATTTAGAGCTCAATGTAGGCATAGAAGAAAATGTTGCTCGCAGTTTTGCCAGAAGTTCGAGCATTAAAAAAGGAAAACAATTGAGTCAAGAGGAGATGCTAACCATAATTAGTGATCTTTTTGCTTGTGAAGTTCCATTTATTAGTCCAAGTGGACGAAAATGCTTTATAGAAGTTGAACTTAATGAGCTGGAAAAACAGTTTTAGAGTTATTGGTGTTAAAAGAGAAGTTTAGCTAATAAAGAAGATGCAAAGAATAACGGAAGGAGTTAAGAATTTAATCATTATTAATGTGATTGTGTTTTTTGCCAAGGTAACTTTATCTGGGCAGTCGAATGAATTGTATGTGTTTTTTCGGAAGCTAGCTTTATTTTTTCCAGCATCAGAATATTTTGCACCTTACCAGTTAGTGACGCATTTCTTTATGCATGCAGATATGAGTCATCTGGCTTTTAATATGTTAGCCTTATTTTTTTTAGGACCAATGGTGGAGGCAAAGATCGGAATGAAACGATTTTTGATTTTGTACTTTGCCAGTGCTGTGGGTGCTTTTGCCTTGCATTTAGGTTTTGACTATTACCAATATTTTAATCATCCTGAAGTATTTGAAGTGGTACCCATGTTAGGTGCATCAGGTGCTATTTTTGGAGTTGTTGCGGCATTTGGAGCACTATTTCCTGAGGCAAGACTTATGTTACTATTTCCGCCAATACCCGTCAAAGGTAAGTATCTAGCCTTGATTGCGGTGGGTATGGGTGTCTTGATGGGTTTAATGTCACCTGCTGGTCAACAAGTAGCACATCTTGCGCATGTAGGTGGGGCGATTGTGGGTTATTTATATGTTAGATACATAGGAAATTAATGTAATACAGATAATGTTTGAATCAATATTTGACGACTTAAAACATGCTATTCGCTCAGGCAACATGATGACTCGACTCATTTTGTTGAATGTGGGAATTTTTGTCTTACTTAATTTAATAGCTGTTTTTTCTGGGGGCTTTAGCTCTTCAGTTTATCTTTTTTTTAGAGAAAATTTAAGCATTTCTTCTCAATTTATAGAAATACTAAAACATCCATGGACACTTATAACGCATATGTTTACTCATGTGGGTTTTTTCCATATGGGAATGAATATGCTTATGTTATATTGGTTTGGAAGAATTGTCGGTGATTTTTTAGGGGATGATAGATTTTTGCCTTTATATATTTTGGGAGGTTTATTTGGCGCCTTAATATTTGTTTTGACGGCGCAGGTATTGCCTACTGCTGGGTTAGGCTCTTTAGCTTTTGGAGCATCAGCAGCAGTTATGTGTTTTGTTTTTGTTGCAGCGACATTGTCTCCAGATTATCAAATTAATTTATTAATTCTTGGTCCGGTCAGGTTAAAGTATATTGCCGTTGTGTTATTGTTTTTTGATATTGTAGGGACCATGGGGTCTAATGCGGGTGGCGCTTTTGGTCATATAGGTGGTGCACTGTTTGGAATGATTTATGTCTATTATTTAAGGCAAAATATTGACTTGACAAAACCGGTTCAAAATTTCATTGCATACTTTAATTGGACAAAGAAGCCGGCAGCTCCGATTAAACAGAAATCTGAATTTATTAAAGTGGTACATAAAGATTTAAATAAACCAAAATCGACTAAAAGAAAAGGGTTTATTTATGATCAAAAACGAATCGATGCCATCTTGGATAAAATTAACAGTGATGGCTATGATAGCTTGACGAGTGAAGAAAAAGAAATCTTGTATAACGCAAGCAAAAAATAGTCTTGAAGAAATTACTGATCATTATTAATGGATGCTTCCTAATCTTACTGATTGTAGGGTTTCTAGCCCCCTATATTTCGGCTAACTATGGAAGTTACTTTCCGCTTATAAGTTTACTTTTTCCTTTTATTTTATTGGCCAATATTGCTTTTATTTTTATTTGGCTATTGATTAAGCCAAAGTATGCGATAGGTCCATTTTTGATCATTTTATTGGGGTATAAGCAAATGCCTAAACATGTTCAGGTGGTTGACGCGAGTCGTGATATGACTTGTAAAAAGCTCACCATTGTTTCCCAAAACATGCAAGCAGCAAAGTATTTTAAAAAGAACAAAAGGAGTTTAGACAAAGAGAAATCGAAGGAGTTTCGGGATTGGATTACTGATTTAGGGGATATAGATATATTTTGCTTTCAGGAACAGCGATATCATGCCAATCAATTACTGCGGCAACATTTATCCTCTTTGAACATGCATAGTGTGGATACTATTGGAACTGGTATTTATTCAAAATACCCGATGATCGATCAAGGGTTTGTCTACATAGGTGGGAATACTAAATTTGCTGCATGGGCTGATGTACAGATCAGCGATGATACACTTAGGGTGTACAGCGTACATTTAAGTTCGAATATGATTTCGAGTAAAGCAAAGTCGGTAATAGACGAGCATGATTTGAGTAAATCCGGTACGTGGAGCAGCATAAACTCTATGATTAAGCGATATGGAAAATACAGTCTTCAGCGAAAAAATCAATGGGATAAATTAACAGAACACATAAATAAGAGTAAGCATCTTGTCATTTTAGCTGGAGACTTTAATGATGTTCCTCAGTCGTATTTGTACAAGAAAATCAACCTTGAGTTTAATGATAGTTTTACTGTTGGCGAAGCAGGTATAGGAAGTACTTATAAAGAAATTCCTGGATTGCGCATCGATTATTTCTTTGCGAGAAAATCAATTAAGCTTTTAAAACATAAGGTTTTAGATCAAGCTTTTTCCGATCACTACCCAATTTGGGCGGAATTTTGTTTATAAAAAACTGAAAGCCCGATAAAAATCAGGCCTTCAGTATCTATCTAAAAGTATTACTGCAGTTTAAATTTGACAGGAAGCGTATATTTAACATGTACATTTTTCCCATCCACTTTTCCGGGTTCCCAGATAAGTTCTTTTTTCATCACATTGATTACTCTCAGCACTTCTTCGTTAAATCCACCTTCCAGAGGGCGGATAATCTGTTCATTTTCAATGATACCTTTATCTGAGATTATGAAATCACAGACAAGCATTCCTTCAGTTCCGGCTTCTTTTCCTTTAGCCGGGTAAACTAGGTTTTTGTATAGTGTTTGTAGTAATTTATTATTTGAACATTCGGTCTTTTCTTCAAAGCTTGTAGATACTGTATTACAATCTTGAATGATGGGCATATTATCAGGGTCTTTGTATATTTTTCTTTTGGAATTAATGATTCTTTGTTCTTCTTTTTTAGTTTCTGTATTAAAGACAAATACAGTATCTGTGCTTGATTCTTCGTAAAAATTGGTCTCAGTTTCCTTGGCATCTTCCGTAACTACATAGGTTTTTTCTTTATGACAAGATTGAATAAAGAGCATAGAACAGATAGATAAAACAAAAGTGAAATAGACCCATTTTGTTTGTTGATTTTCCTTTTTTTGGTACATCATGTTAATTCTTTTTTTAATGAATGAATAAATAGTATGAACCAGTAATAACTTTTGATATTGATAGATTTGGCTAATTAGAAATTGAGCATAATGATGTTTGTCCTGTTTATTAATAATATGATTGTCGACTTGGTATTCGTGGTTTAATTTGGCTAAGCCACTCCAGAAATACATTGTCGGAAGCCACCAAAAAACGGATTGAAGAATGGCTATGAAGATATTATCATAACTATGGCCAAGGCTTATATGTGTTTTTTCGTGTTCTACAATGAGTTGGAGTTCTTTTTTTGAATATGATTTATGGTCGGGTATAAAGATTGTGTTAAGAAAAGAGCAAGGTTGTTTTATATCGAAGGTTTTCACAATTGAGTAATTATCGTGCACCGTTTTATTGCCTTTTTTAGCTATTATACTAAGTTTCCAGATAGCATAAACAAGTTTAGAAAGAGATAACAATAAACCAAGTGCAAAAAGACAAAGTCCTAAATAAAACCAACTAAAACTACCGTTGACGATAGGCAGTTGATTAATGATGCCTTGTGCATTAATTTCTATTGTTTCTAATTGGACGCCATAGCTTAAAGCAAGTGGGTTAGAAGGTAATTGAATGAAAGGTAAAATGGTCGAAAAAAGTATACTTGCTATGATCAACTTTCTATTTACAGAAAAATGATTTCCTTTACTCACACAGTAAAGCATCACAAAATAGAGCATGGTGCTGTACAAGCTAAGTAGAAACATATAATTTAGAATATCTGAAATCATGCTTGTTTATTTTCCAGTTCTTGCACTAATCTTTTGAGTTCGTCTGTATCGATATCCTTTTCTTTAACTAGGAAAGAAACCATTTTTTCCACGGAACCATCAAAGTATGATTTAATCATATTAGACAATGTGGTCCGACTGTATTTGTCCTTAGTGATGATGGGATAATAAGCATGGGTCCGTCCATAGGTTTCATGATCTACAAATTTTTTCTTCTCAAGAATACGTATAACGGAAGAGACTGTTGAGTGCGGAGGTTTAGGAGGTGGCATTTGTTCTATGAGTTTAGAAACGGTAGTTTTTCCGTGTTCCCAAAGTAGTTGCATGACTTGTTCTTCTGTTTTTGTAAGCTTAACCATAACGGGGTTTTACATTTAATAACGTAAAAATACGTTATACAACTTACAAATGCAACTTTATTTCTTGTTGTTATGATTGTGCGTCTTATATTTGAGTTTAGATTTAGGCACTATATTTAAAACTAAAATCAGACTATACACTACACGTAGGCTTAAACATTGCAGGTATGTAAAAGCTGCTCTCAAATTCCATCGATATAGATCTTTTATAATAACATAGCTTTTATCCCAACATAAATTAACCGCGATTAAAATGGTATTTTGGCTCGCACAGATGTGACCATTATAGAAATAAATACATCTCTATTTCACCTTCCTAGGGCCAAGAGAAAAGTCAGTAGGAATGGATTTTTTTCTTGGGTTTTGCCACCCAAGTCCAGCATAATATTCTAGATGTTTTATTGCCTAGTTTCATTTCGATCACTTCATACCTTAAATTGTTGAATTTTTTTAGTTGTCGGATGTAAACAGCTACATTTTCGTCTTTCGAAACGAGGCTTGTAAACCATTCGATCCTATCCTTGTAATAAAAGCTTTCTTTAATCATTTGTCCTACAAAAGCAGGTTCTCCACCCGGATAAACCAACTCGCTTTTTTTCCCACCAAAATTTAGTTTCTTTTGGTCCTTATAACCAAGATTTTTCCATTTTCTGCTCGTTCCTCTGCGAGCATCTTCCAGGTTCTTATGAAAGGGAGGATTACAAACCATTAAGTCAAACTTTTCTCCTTTATAGCTAATGTTTTCAAAAATAGCATCGGGCTTTCTTTGCAGTCTGATAGAAATAGAGTTTTCTAGCTTGTTCTGAGCCACAATTGTTTTTGCATTGCCAAAAGCTAGATCATCCACTTCAGTCCCTACACAAGTCCAATTAAACATTTTGTGTGCTAATAAAGTGTATACACAATTGGCTCCACAACCAATATCTAACATGTGGATCTTTGTGCCTTTAGGTTTATTCATTAAATCTTTAACGAGCAATAGATATTCTGCTCTTCCAGGTATCGGTGGGCATAAATAGCCTTTGGGAATATTCCAATGTTCTATACCATAATGATGTTTTAATAAAGCCTGATTTAGACAAAGCACTCCTGCTGGATTGCTGAAGTCTATCGTATCTCGACCAGCCTTAGACTTTATGATAAATTTGTTGAGTTCTGGCAAAGATGCGCAAAGGGCTTTTAAGTTATAACCTTCTCGATGAATATTATAGGGGTGTAAAGTTGATTTTGACAATGCTTTAAATTTGAGGTAAATTTACCAAGTATTCTGTCTTGTCTTAAGTAAACTATAATAAAAGAGACCATGAGCATCATTACAAACACTGAATTTGAATTTTTAAAGGATGTAGCTAATAACAATAATAGAGAATGGTTTGCAGAACATAAGCCTAGATATCAAGCTTCATATGATCAAGTAAAGCGATTTTTTGGAGCTATGGAGGAACATATGAACAGTCATGATTCTATTGCAAAAACTAAGGTTTATAGAATTTATAGAGATGTGCGATTTTCAAAAGATAAAACGCCTTACAAAACAAGTTTTTCTGGTGGCTTTTCAAGAGATACGGATCGATTAAGAGGAGGTTATTATGTGCATATAGAACCTGGAAACAGTATGCTTGGAGGAGGCTTTTGGGGCCCAAACTCGGAAGATCTAAAATTGATAAGATCACATATTGCTGCGGATGACACAACATTGAGAAAAATTTTGAAAAACAAAAAGTTTAAAGAAATCTGGGGTGATTTACAAGGCCAACAATTAAAGACTGCTCCAAAATCATATCCCAAAGATCACCCAGCTATTGACTTACTGAGATTTAAACAATTTATAGTGAGTAAGCATCTTTCTGATAAAGAAGTGGTGCATGCAGATTTTGCTAAACATGCCAGTGATTACTTTAAGCTATTGAGGCCTTATTTTGATTACATGAGCGATATACTCACACACGATCTAAATGGCGTATCTTTGTTGGCAGATTAACGAAGTAAACGATTATGTCCACACAGGCATCCATAGCATTCCATACTTTAGGTTGTAAGCTTAATTTTTCAGAAACTTCTGGAATTAGTCAAAAGTTTATGAAAGCGGGTTATGAGGTAGTTGATTTCGAAACAGGCGCAGATATTTATGTAATTAATACCTGCTCGGTTACTGATTTTGCTGATCGAAAATGTCGAAATATAGTTCGGAAAGCGCATCGGTTTTCGCCTTCTGCTAAAGTTATCGTTATGGGTTGTTATGCTCAATTAAAGCCACAAGAAATTTCTGACATTGAAGGGGTGGACATGGTACTTGGTGCTGAAGCTAAGTTTAACATCTTGGCTCATGTAAATGATTTATTAATGTATCCCGGGCAAGAAGAAAAAGTCTTAGTTGGAGATATTAATGATGCTAATACTTTTGAAAGTAGTTATTCCTATGGACAGAGGACTCGAACTTTTTTGAAAGTTCAAGATGGCTGTGATTATAAATGCACCTTCTGTACCATACCACAAGCTCGTGGTAAAAGTCGTTCAGACACTATCGATAATGTCTTAAAAAACATTAATGAAATAGAAGCACTCGGCATAAAAGAAATAGTGCTGACTGGGGTAAATATCGGAGACTTTGGTAATGGAACGGAAGTAATTGAAGGTTTAAAACCCAAAAAAGAAGCTTTATTTATTGATTTAGTTAAAGCAATAGATTCACATAGTCGTGTGCCCAGATTTAGAATTTCCAGCATTGAACCAAATCTATGTACCAATGAAATCATCGACTTTGTGGCGGCTTCTAAAAGATTTATGCCACATTTCCACATGCCGCTTCAATCAGGTAGTAATGAACTGCTAAAAAACATGCGGAGAAGATATAAACGAGAACTTTACCGCTCTCGGGTAGAGCATATAAAAACACGCATGCCTCATGCTTGTATAGGTGTAGATGTGATCGTAGGTTTTCCTGGAGAAACGGACGAACTATTTTTAGAAACGTACCAATTTCTTAGTTCATTAGATATATCATACTTGCATGTATTTACTTACTCAGAAAGGGCTAACACCTTAGCTGCCAGCATGCAAAACGCTATCCCAGTAAATACTCGGAGAAAGCGTAACGAAATGCTACGCTTGTTATCCAAAGAAAAGAAACAAACATTTTACAAACAACATTTAGGACATCGTTTTAGTGCTTTATTTGAAGCAGAAGATAAGGAAGGTTATATGTATGGATTTACAGAAAACTACATCAAGGTTAGAACTACCTATGACCCCACAAAAGCAAATCAAATTGTAGCCGTCAAAACATTATTAGTGAATGGAG
This sequence comes from Saprospiraceae bacterium, assembly GCA_020631235.1. Taxonomy (GTDB): domain Bacteria; phylum Bacteroidota; class Bacteroidia; order Chitinophagales; family Saprospiraceae; genus JAHDDO01. The sequence continues at coordinate 51,046 of JAHDHQ010000011.1, forward strand.
ATTGTGTAGAAGTAGCCATACTCACAAAGGCATTAATGAGTGATGGCTAAAAGAAAAAGCCTGCATTTACTGCCCAAAAGTTAATCGTACTTTCCTCGACTTCATGGATAGCGTTAATAAATCCATGATGATATTCAATATCGGCTGTGATGCCAAACAACTCAATACCGAGCCCTAAAACACCACTAAATGTGGCATCATTATATCGATAGGGTCCAAAAGTAGCAATCGCTAATTCAGGATAAATTAAATCTAATGAAGCAAGTGTTTTACCTCGAACTTTAAAACGCTTAGTTAGTCTAAACAAATGATAGCCAAGTCCACCTCTGCATTTAAGCCATCGCAAATCATGCATATGATTCATTAGTTCAAATTCAGTTCGAGATTCGTGCGATACATTATGGAATTGTGCGCCAAATAGAAAGTACATGTTTCCTTCGTTTAGCCTTCCATCTACGCCCACATGATAGCCTGGATGACTTTGGTTTAAAGGAGTAAACTCTTCTAAAGCATTGTAAGCTTGTGATGCGCCAACATATATTTGCATACCAGCTTGAGCATGTGATATGCAGCAGGAAAAAATGAAAAGTAGAAGACAAGTTAGCTTTTTCATTGTAGCTTGTTCGATATTACCCAAGGCTTGAAGTATAAAGGTCTTAAAACTATATGAAGCAATCAACTATTGTCCTTCTTTTTTGTTGAAAAACAAACACATTATACATGCAGAGGGATGAAAAAATGCGACACATAAGACCTGATTTAGGTTTGATAGTCGATGAGGAAAAATTACATGGAAAGTTTCATCACGCCGTATTGAGACCTATCTTAAAACTTCAAAATGATGCATTAAGAGGCCTTTTAAATGCGCATCCTCATTATAAAAAGCAATGCTTAAATATAGATATCGAAAATCCACTTAACTACGCATTGATGGTGGAACAATTAGTCGTTAAAAATAAGGAATTACGCAACCAATTATTGGGCATGATCCTAGGATTAATGAGTGTTGAAGAGTTAAGCATCTATTTCCGAAATCAATCAGCATTTAACAAGCGTATAATCTCAATGTTGGTCAAACGATTAGGTGAGCGATAAATAAAAGCCTTAAAACATCACGGACTTTAGTCATAAAAGCACATATATTCTGCTAGGCTTAAATGGCTTTTAGTATTATATTATCTTTGTATATAAATAATCTACATGTATCCTGATCTGTCGTATTTATTTCATGATGTCTTCGGAACACCAATGGATAATTGGACGGCAATATTTAAGACTTTTGGATTAATATTGGCGATTACTTTTCTCATCTGTACATATATTTTGCGGATAGAATTAAAGCGTAAGGAAGAAGAAGGTTTGCTTAGCCCAATACTTGTCAGACCTAATAAGTTTTTAAAGCCGGGTATGATGGAGGCCTTAGTCAATGGTTTTATCATAGGCCTTGCTGGATGTAAAGTTCCTTACATAAGTCAGCATTTTACTGCTTTTAAAAACAACCCAGCTTCGATTATATTTTCAACAGCAGGAAATCTTTGGTTGGGTTTACTCATCGGGCTATGTGCGGCTGCTTTCTTTTATTTTAAATACAAGGATGACGAAATAGACCTAAGTATCGAACGTATACATCCTTATCAAAAAGTGGGAGATATTATTGTTTTGGCTTTTGTGTCAGGCATTATTGGAGCACGCTTGTTTTCTATTTTTGAAAATTTTGGTGATTTTTTAAATGATCCCATTGGTCAGCTTTTTTCGGGGAGTGGATTGACGGTATATGGTGGCTTTATTCTTGGTTTCATATCGGTTGCTCTATACGTCAGAAGTTTAGATATGAAGATGATTCATGTTATGGATATAGCTGCACCAATATTGGCAGTTGGCTATGGATTTGGTCGTTTAGGATGTCATTTTGCAGGAGATGGAGATTGGGGTATTGACAATTTAAAACCTAAACCCGATTGGTTTATTTTTCCTGATTGGGCTTGGGCTTATGATTATCCAAACAATGTACTTAAAAAAGGAAATGAAATTGCAGGTTGCTATGGTGATTATTGTTACCAATTAATTAATCCAGTATATCCTACTCCAATTTGGGAAACTACGATTTCGCTCATTTTTTTAGGCCTTTTATGGTTTTTAAGAAAACGTCTTAAGATCGCCGGAATGCTTTTCTTTATTTATATGATTTTAAATGGTATTGCTCGCTTTTTTATTGAAGGCATCCGTATCAATGAGCGGTATGATTTGTTAGGTATGGACTGGTCCCTTTCTCAGTGGATAGGCCTTTTATTTGCTATTATAGGCCTCGTTGGCGTTTTCTATTTAAGTAAATTTGGAAAAACAATGGAAAGCCATATTGCTGAAGAGAAAATCAGACTTAAAGAGCAAAATATTAGTTTGAAGCAAGCCACTTAATGCAATCATAAGTTTTGGCAGCACTGGCCGACCAGCTAAATTTTGCGGCTTGCAAAAACCCTTGTTCGACCATTGCTTCTCTTTTTGCACTGTTTTTACTGAGTAGAGCGATCGCTGAGGCTATATCATTTATATCGTTTGGATTAACTAGTAAAGCAGCTTTTCCTCCGACCTCTGGCATAGAGGAAATATTAGAACATATTACAGGTATACCTGACTGCATAGCTTCTAAAATAGGTAGACCAAAACCTTCAAACAGAGATACATAAATCATAGCTTTGGCCGAAGAAACAAGCGGACCAACATCTGATTCAATTTGACTTAAATGGATGATATCTTTGTGGTATACAGAGCTTTGTATAGACGCTTTAATTTCATCAGCTTTCCATGCTAATCGCCCGACTAAAACCAGCTTTTCAGCACTTTGAGTGGTAGCTTTAAATTGTTCGAAACCGTGTATTAAGCGAAGGATATTTTTTCTTGGATGCAAAGAACCTAAATAGATAAAGTAGTCTTTGCCTTCCGTGTATTTTTCTTTAATTTTTTGTTGATCAATGTTGTCATTAGGTTTAAAAGAGTCGGAGGCAGCATTAGTAATGACCGATATTTTTTCAGCATCAATTCCATATTGCTGTATGATATCCTTTTTAGTTGCTTCGGACACGGCGATTAAGTGATCAGCCTTAACATGAAATTGTGGACTATATTTACGGTAATATTTGAGGTGAGATGCTTTGTTATGATCATTAAAATGCTCAAAAGCTAGATCGTGGCTAACCATTAGAGTGGGCACATCAGTTTTTAAACTACAATAACCATCCCCCGATAAAAAAACATCTATTTGGAGACGCTTAAGTATATAAGGAATGCGGTACTCAAACCAAAGCTTCCACAAAATAGGATGTCTTGTGGGTGGGCCAATGACTATAGGAATCACATTTTCAGCAAAGAGATACTTCGCATCGTATGCTCGATCAAATAATAGGTAAAAAGTATCTTCAGGATGGTTTAGAATCATGCGTTTGGTAGTTTCGTAAATGTATCTACCAATGCCTTCTAATCGGCCTTTTTGCAACATTCTAGCATTAATGGCTATCCTCATGACATAAATGTAGTATTTGAAATGGCATCATCCATGTGTCCAGCAATATTATTCCAATCATACTTTTCCATTTTTGTGTTGAGATCAAGACGTGGGATGCCATCCTTCAGAAGTTTTTTTAATTTCTGCATCATTTCTTCATCAGATTGGTAAAAACAATCTGGATAAGTTTGTGGGTCCAAATGTTCAGGGTACGAAAGCGCTTTCGGCATCAAGGGAAAACAGTTAGCAGCTATGGCTTCAACCACAGATATTCCAAAAAAATCCTGATCATTTGTGATGAGTGCAAGATCAGCATTAGCTAGGTATTGATAATATTCTTCTCTGGAATCAGCATATCCAAAGTGTAAAATGTGTTTTTTGAGACGCCGCAAGGCTTCATCGAAAATGGCCGGGTATTTATGCGTTTTTTCGCCTAGAACGATTAATGAAAATTTAAAGCCATCATCAGAAAGTGCAAAAAGACTTTCGAAAAAGCGTTCAGGACTTTTATCATATTCCCATCGATGATTCCATAGTATGATAGGTGATTTATGGCTTGTATTAAGGGAGAAAAGTTGTAGTTTTTTCCACGGTATACCTACTGGAATTACCTGACTTTTTTGATTTATTTGTTCAATGTTGTGTAAAGATCGATTATCAGGAAGTCTTTTTAATAACTTTTTTAATGCTTCGAGAAATGATGTTTTATGATAGTTGGAGTTAAAAAAAATTTGATCGGCTGTTAAGCAACTGGTATAATTAATAAATCCATAATGATGGTCTCTTTTAAGTTCAATGTCTGGATCCGTTTTAGACCATGGATAACTTAATTGGTTTTCGTGCATATAAAGACAGATGGGCACTTTCTTATGTAAGGTCAAAGCTTTAAATAAAGCAACATTTAACATATCGGTTACTAAAAAAGCATCTGGCTTTTTAAATGTATTGATTTGTGAAGCAAGAGTTATCGCTCCACCTTCCATTCTCCATTTCCAATTTTTATCACTGAGTGTAAAGCATTGGATATCATGCTGGCTAAAATGACAGTATTCGTCCAGCCACTTTTTATGACTGCCTCCATAAAAGGGTTCGATGGCAAAGATTTTCATAGGCGATGTTAACAAAAAACATAAGTATATTTAACGCGTAAAAATAACAGAATGTATAAGACAGATGTTTTAGTTATTGGGGCTGGAGTAGCAGGTTTAAGTTTTGCGATTAAGTTTGCAGAAAAACGAGCGGATCTAACCATTACTTTACTGACCAAATCACATAAACAAGCGGGAAATACAGCTTGGGCTCAAGGAGGGGTGGCTACTGTTTGGGATTTTGATACGGATAGTTTCAGCAAACATGTCGATGATACTTTGGTCGCTGGTGATGGTTTGTGTGATGAAGAAATTGTAAAAATTGTTGTAGAAGAAGGTCATGATCGGGTCAAGGAAATCATAGATTGGGGTACGCGATTTGATAAAGAGGATGATGGAGATTACAATTTAGGAATGGAGGGAGGACATTCCGAACATCGAATATTGCATTACAAGGATGTTACCGGAAAAGAGATCCAAAGGAGTTTAGTTAAGAAAGCCATGACGTTTCCTAATATCGAATTAAAGGAGCATTATTTTGCTTTAGATCTACTTACTCAGCATCATTTAGGCAGAAATATTACTCGGCTATCACCAAATACTGAATGTTATGGTGTGTATGCCCTCAATAAAGAGAACAATGAAATAGAAACAATATTGGCCAAAACAACCATTATGGCAACAGGTGGAGCCGGTCAAATTTACAGAAATACAACAAATCCAACCATTGCCACTGGGGACGGAATAGCCATGTTTTATCGGGCAAAAGGGTTGTTATCTAATATGGAATTTGTGCAATTTCATCCGACAGCATTGTTTAATCCGGCAGGAGAAAATCCAGATTTTTTAATTTCCGAGGCTGTGCGAGGATTTGGTGGAATTTTGAAAACGCCAAGTGGAGAAAGTTTTATGGAAAACTATGATTCTCGATTGAGTTTAGCACCTAGAGATATTGTGGCTAGAGCGATAGATAATGAAATCAAGACGAGAGGATTAGAATATATGTCATTAGATTGTAGGCACTTAGATCGCGAAGAATTTGTCGAACATTTCCCTACTATCTTCGAAAAATGTAAATCCTTAGGAATTGATGTATTTAAGGATTTGATACCTGTTTTACCGGCGTGCCACTATTTATGCGGTGGAATACACATAGATAAAAATGGCCGTACTTCTATTAAGGGGTTATTTGCAGCGGGAGAATGTACTAGTTCTGGTTTACATGGAGCTAATCGTTTAGCTTCTAATTCTTTGTTAGAAGGACTAGTTTTTGGAGAAAGGATAGCTAATGTTCTAGTGGAAGAAATTAATGATTTTCATTGGAAAGAGAGTATTCCGGATTGGGACGCTGAAGGAACTGATGTACCCAAAGAATTGGTTTTAATTACCCAATCATGGAAAGAACTGAAGGAAATCATGAGTAATTATGTAGGTATTGTGCGGACAAATACACGTTTAAAGCGAGCTATGGACCGACTAAATTTGTTGTACAACGAAACGGAGTTGTTGTATAGAAACACCAATATTTCGACACAGCTTTGTGAGCTTAGAAATGTGATTACCATCGGATATTTAGTTACTTCTTCGGCCATTATGCGCAGAGAAAGTCGGGGATTGCATTACAATACAGATTATCCGAAAAAATACGATTATTTAGAAACTACGTGGCTTTAAAAAAGGCTTTGTAGTCATTTACAAATATTTAGCCATTCAAAAGCTAGGCTTTATCGAATGTTTGTGGCTAAACTTGGCTATTTTCTTACCTTTGCGAAGTTTGAAAAAGGCAAAATATCAATTCTAAAGTATGAATTCATTTAAACGAACAAAGACAATAGTAAGTTGGACTGTATTTGCTATTGCTTTGATAGTGTATTATTTCTCTGCGGAAAGAACAGGAAGTTTGTGGGATTGTGGAGAGTTTATTTTAGGAGCCTACAAGCTTCAGGTGGTGCATCCACCGGGAGCTTCATTGTTCGTTTTAGTGGGTAGATTGTTTACGTGGGTTGCTGAACTGGTGTCAAATGATCCCTCAGATATAGCTTTTGCTGTTAATTTAATGTCAGGTGTTTGCACGGCTTTTGCGGCTTTTTTCATTACCAGAATTACGATGTTGTTTTCAAACAACATGATGAATGGGGATGAAAGCAGTAATGAGCACAATAATCTGACGATAGGATTTGCTGGCCTAGTGGCGGGTTTAGCTACGGCTTTTTGCAGTTCTATTTGGTTTTCAGCAGTGGAAGGAGAGGTTTATGCCATGTCTACTATGTTTACTGCCTTGACTTTTTGGACAGCAACGAAATGGTATTTTTTACCAGATACTAGACAGTCTGATCGTTGGCTCTTGCTATGTATATATTGCGGGGCTTTATCGATAGGTGTACACCTTTTAAGTCTTTTAACTTTTCCTGCGATCGGTCTGCTTTTCTATTTTAAAAAATACAAAAAAAGAAACATCGTAGGCATTTTGTTATCCATTCTTGCGGGAACAGGCGTCATTGTTTTTATTCAAAAATTTGTGATTGTTGGTATTCCTACTTTATGGAAAAACCTTGAGTTAGGATTGGTTAACGGAATAGGATTACCATTTCATTCGGGATTAGTGTTAACATTATTATTAGTAGCGGTTTTGATATATGCTTTATTATTATTTGCCCACAGGTTAAATAATTATGCCCTACAATTTACAACCATGGCCGCTTTGATGTGCTTAATTGGTTTTTCTACGGTAGGTGTGGTCGTCATCAGGGCCAATGCGGATACGCCGATCAATATGAACGTGCCGAGCGATGCAATGAGGCTTCTTCCTTACCTTAATAGGGAGCAATATGGTGAGCGTCCTTTATTATTTGGGCCACACTTTGATGCTAGGCCAAAAGAGATGGACGAGGAGAATAGATATGGACGAGTAGGAGATAAATATGAAGTTGTAGATAGAAGATTGTCTTATAAGTATGCTGCGAAAGATAAAATGATATTTCCAAGAGTAGGTCATTCTGATCCAGGTAGACCTGAGCTTCACAGACAATGGTATGAAGCCATTAATGGAAAAAAAATGAAAGGCAAACCTAAAATGGGTTACAACTTACAATTTATGTTCCACTATCAAATAGGATGGATGTACATACGGTACTTTATGTGGAATTTTTCCGGAAGGCAAAATGGCTCTCAGGGATATAAACCATGGGATTTAAAATCTGGTCACTGGTTGACTGGTTTTAAACCATTGGATGAAGCGCGGCTGTATAATATGGATGAGATGACCGACACTATGAAAGCTCATCGAGGGACAAACCGGTATTATATGCTTCCATTTTTATTCGGATTAATAGGTTTATTTTTTATGGCCTTAAAACGGCCTAAAGAATTTAGTGTTTTGTTTGTTTTATTTCTCATCACGGGAGTTGGAATCATTATGTATTCTAATCAACCACCAAATGAACCACGAGAAAGAGATTATGTATTAGTAGGATCTTTTATGACTTATTGTATTTGGATAGGAATGTCGGTGGTTGCCATTGCATCCATGCTTAAAGATAAATTAGGCAGCCAGCGAATGTTGCCAGGAGTGATTGCTGGATGCTTGGTATTGATTGCACCATTACTTATGGGTTTTCAGAATTATGATGATCATAGCAGAAAAGATCATTATGCCTCTCGCGATTATGCTTCCAACTTTTTAAACTCGGTAGAACCGAATGCAATTATATTTACTTACGGAGATAATGATACATATCCTTTGTGGTATGCTCAGGAAGTAGAAAATATTAGACGAGATGTTAGAGTGGTTAATTTAAGTTTAATTGCTGTAGATTGGTATATAAACAAGCTTAGAAGCAAGGTTAATGATTCGGCACCACTTAAGCTTACTTTGAACGAAGATGATTATAGGGGAAATAAGCGTAATCAAGTATTTTTCTATAATCCAAGAACACCGGATGACACTGAATTAATGCAGCCAACAAATATCTTTGACGAGTTTAAATTTATTGGCCATGAATCCAATGAGCAAAAAGGACAAACCATAAGTCGATCTAGAAATCTTTTTATACCTATAGATCAAAATAAAGCCATAAAAGCTGGTTTAATTGCACCAACAGATACAGTAGCTGTAGACAAAATTAATGTTCGTTTTAGCAAAGGAAAAAGCTTTTTGCAAAAAGATGAATTGGCGGTATTAGATGTTATTATTTCGAACATGTATGATCGTCCAATTTACTTTGCGGTTACGTGTAAAAACGATAAACTTTTGGGTCTTAATGACTATATGTCGTTAGAAGGTTTAGCCTTGAGACTAAAAGCAGTTAAAACTCCTTCAGACAAGCAACTTTCCATTTTTGGATCAGGAGCTGTAGATACAGAAAAAGTATATAACAATGTAATGAACAAATGGGCTTGGGGGAACTTTGATAAGAAAGAAACGTTTATTGACGACAGTTATGCAGCAGAGCTTCAAGCGATGAAGTTAATCATGATGCGAACCGCTAATAAGTTATTACAAGAAAGGAAGATAGAAGAAGCAAATGCTCTGAGTCAAAAATATTTTGAAGCATTCCCGCACTTTAATTTTCCTTACGATAATACGGTCATTCCATTTATAGAAAACATGGTATTGGCCAATAATAAAGAAGAAGCAAAAAAGCATTTATTAATATTAGCAGAAGAAACAAGACAAAACTTAGCTTTTTACGAATCCTTAGATGATGACGATTTTAAGAGCAGTTTCCAAAATGATTTTGGATACGAAGTAAGAGCAGTTTCTGAAATTATTGATTTGGCTAAAGAGATTGGTGATAAAGCTTTAGAAACAGAAATCAAGGCCATGTTAGATGAGTACAATCTAATGCAACGAATGAAAGGATAATATGAAAATAGCTATTGGTTGTGATCACGCAGGATATCAATATCGAATAGAGATTATGGATATGCTTGCAAAATTAGGACATGAAATATTGGATTTTGGTACGGATAATGATGCATCTGTAGATTATCCAGATCATGTGCATCCAGTCTCCAAGGGAGTAGATGCTGGTTCTATTGATCTAGGGATTTTAATTTGTGGGACTGGGAATGGTGTGGCAATGACAGCCAATAAATATACGAATGTCAGAGCTGGTCTTTGCTGGAATGAAGAAATAGTTAGTTTAATTAGGCAACATAACAACGCTAATGTTTTGTGTTTACCAGCTCGATTTATAAACATAAAAGAAGCCTTACATTTTGTGCACATTTTCCTAAATACGGAATTTGAGGGAGGACGACACAAGCGTAGGATAGATAAAATTTGCATATAATGATGAGAAAAAGCTTTTTAACCTTAGGTATCCTTTTTAGCTGTTTCAGCTTGTTTAGCCAATATATAAGTGGAGTAAGTGTGCCTGATTCTAATAGTGTAAAGATTACGGATGAGTCCTTATCTAGAGTAAAATATGCAAATGAAATCAAGGCGGAGGATTTATTTGGTCATTTATCTATTTTAGCGAGTGACCAATTTCAGGGAAGAGAAACAGGCGAACCAGGCAATGATTTAGCTGCAGAATATATTGCAGATCAATTAACTAGGCAAAACTTTCCTACAGTAGGCCTTGAAAACACCTATTTCCAACCAGTGGCTTTTACTTTTTCAAGTTGGGAAGATCCAGTAATTTATGTTAATGGCAATCGATTTAAGCATTTATGGGATTACATTGCTTTTCCAAATGTAAATACTAATGCCGTCGAGATTAATTCGAACGAAGTTTTGTTTCTTGGTTATGGCATAGAAGATGGAAATCATAATGATTATAAAGGAAAATCAGTAAAAGACAAGATCATTATGATTTATGAAGATCAACCCGCATCTGTGTTAGATAAAAGTTGGAGTGAAAATATGGATCGTAAATTAACTTTAGCCAAATCAAAGGGTGTAAAATTAGTTATGATCATTAAGAATGACCTAAAAGCTTTCTTGGGTGAAAACAGAAGAAAAGTACTAGGTCCAATGGTAGAATTAGGAATGAAGACAGATGCAGATATTTCAGGGGCTGACCATATCTACATATCCACAAACATAGCGAAAGAAATTATTGGTTCTAAGTCCAAAAAATTTGCTAAAATCAGAAAATGCTTAACTAAAAAGGGCAAACTTAAAAATCTAGCATTACCAGCAAACATTCAGTTGACAGCATCAAAAAGAGTAAAGCATTTGGAAGGAAGAAATGTTATGGCTTTTGTCGAAGGAAGTGATAAAAAGGAAGAAGTAATCGTTGTTTCTGCTCATTATGATCATATCGGTATGAAAGGTGACGAAATTTTCAATGGTGCCGATGATAATGGTTCAGGAACATCCACTGTTCTAGAGTTGGCTCAGTCATTCCAAATGGCTAAAGCGAATGGAGAAGGGCCAAGGAGAAGCATCTTGTTTTTGTGGGTAACAGGTGAAGAAAAGGGTTTGTTGGGATCTCAATATTATGCTGAAAACCCAATTTTTTCTATAGAGAACACGGTTGCTAACATTAATATTGACATGGTGGGAAGGATCGATAAAAAGTATAGTGATAATCCAGAATACGTGTATGTTATAGGATCTGATAGATTGAGTACTGAGTTGCACGCTATAAATGAAAACATGAATAATGAATATTCTCATTTAACGCTTGATTATACATATAATGATGAGAATGACCCTAATCGATATTATTATCGCTCAGATCACTATAATTTTGCTGCGAAAGGTATTCCAGCTATCTTTTTCTTTAATGGAACCCATGAAGATTACCATCAGCCAGGGGACACAGTAGAAAAAATCGAGTTTGATAAAATGGAAAAAATAGGTCAGCATATTTTTCAGTTAGCCTGGGAGTTAGCTAACAGAGAAGCTCGTATTATCGTGGATGGAGAAATTAGATAAGTTATTGTTCTAGTGAAGTAATGGTCTCCTCAAGTTTTTCAATCAACATTGATTCAGATTGAATAACATCTCCTAAAATCATGGTTATTTTTCGAATCATCGGACGAGTTTTATCTAACTGATCCATGTCTAAATTTAAAAAAGAGCTTAGTGCTTTGTCGAAGTACTTGTCAATGTTAGTTTGTTGTAAATAGGTCTCATTTAAATGATTAATAGCGTTTACCTCAAACTTATTTAGTAGACCAGTAATAATCGCAGATTCAAAACATGACCTTTTTAATTTCGGTGGTCTCATGCCATACCAAAAAGTGGACAGTCTGTCAGCAGGAATTTCACCCACTTCATTAAACACAAGGGCAAAAGAATCTTGTACGTTTTTGTGATAATTATACACCTCTTGAAGTTCCTTTAAATTTTCGTTTAGCTCCATGCTTAGTAGTTCGGTAAGAGCTTCCTTATCTTTATTGATTTTTCTGTTTTCGTTCCAATTATTAGCTACTAAACCTAGAAAAACACCAATCATTACAGGAATGATTTGGAGTAATCCACGCACGAGGGGTTTACGTTTTTTCATATGATTAAAGGTAAACCAAGTTTATTAATATTAAAAGAGGAGGACTATCTGCCTACATGAACCAAAAGAACCGAAATATCAGATGGAGAAACACCACTTATTCTACTAGCTTGACCAATGGTTCTTGGCTTTTGTGTGGATAGCTTTTCTTTAGCTTCTGCCGATAAACTTGGAAGCTTTTGGTAATCAAAATCGGCATGTAATTTTACGGATTCTAATCGGTTCATTTTATCCACCATTTCTTGTTCCTTTTCTATATAGCCCGCGTATTTAATTTTAGTCTCAGCAGAATGTAGAACATCTATCGAATAGTCAGCAAGTGCCTCTTCTAAAGCTTCACAATTAGCCATAACATCTTGGATACCTACCTTAGGTCTGTTGATCAGGTTAATGGCTTTTTGTTTTTGGTCCAATGCTTTGGATCCTACGGTCGCTAAGAAAGGATTTAACTTTGCGGGTTCTACACTAGTTTTCTTGAACAGTTTTTCAATATCGATGAGTGCTTGTTCCTTTTCATTTACTCTTATTAGCCGTTGTTCCATGCCTTGCATCCCGATAGCTGAAGCCAGTGGAGTAAGACGTTGGTCTGCATTATCCTGTCGAAGGAGTATACGGTATTCGGCTCGGGAAGTAAACATTCGATATGGCTCCTTAGTCCCTTTATTTACCAAATCATCGATCAATACCCCGATGTAGGCATCTGACCTTTTTAATATAAAAGGTTCTAAATCATTCACTGCCATGTGAGCGTTAATTCCTGCCATTAAACCCTGACATGCTGCTTCTTCATAGCCAGTTGTCCCGTTTATTTGCCCAGCAAAGAATAAGTTTTTAACTAGTCTTGTTTCCAAGCTAATGTCTAATTGAGTCGGCGGAAAAAAGTCATATTCAATCGCATAACCAGGTCTAAACATTTTTGCATTTTCGAAACCAACAATTTTTCTTAATGCTTTGTACTGGACATCTTCTGGTAGAGATGAAGAGAATCCATTTACATATATCTCACAAGTATTTCGACCTTCTGGTTCGACAAATAATTGGTGTCGATCTTTGTCAGCAAAGCGCTCGATTTTGTCTTCAATGGAAGGACAATATCTTGGGCCTAAACCTCGAATTCTCCCGTTAAACATCGGGGATCTGTCAAATCCGGTTTTAAGTACTTCGTGCACTTCTGTACTGGTAAAAGCTATGTGACAAGGTATCTGTTTAGTCAGTTCGGGCGTATCTGTAAATGAAAACTTAGATGGGTTTTTGTCACCAGGTTGTGTTTCCATTTTATCCCAATCTAAGGAGCGACCGTCAACTCGTGGAGGAGTACCTGTTTTCATTCTTCCAGATTCGAAACCTAATTCTACGAGTTGTTCTGTAATACCAGTGGCTGCTTTTTCGCCGGCACGGCCACCACCAAATTGTTTTTCTCCTATATGGATTAACCCATTTAAAAATGTTCCATTCGTTAACACCACAGATTCGCTTGCTATTTCTAGTCCAATGCCGGTTAATACTCCTTTACAAACACCATCTTTTACAATGAGTCCTCGAACCATTTCCTGCCAGAAGTCAATGTTAGGGTGTGCTTCGAGCATTTGACGCCATTTAGCAGCGAATTCCATACGGTCACTTTGGGCACGAGGGCTCCACATTGCTGGTCCTTTGGAAAGGTTTAGCATTCTAAATTGGATCATGCTATGATCAGTAACAATCCCTGAATAACCTCCTAAAGCATCTACCTCTCTAACAATTTGGCCTTTTGCTACGCCACCCATGGCAGGGTTGCAAGACATTTGTGCAATGGTATTCATGTTCATGGTGGCAAGTAGGACTTTCGAACCCATATTTGCAGCAGCTACTGCAGCTTCGCAGCCTGCATGACCTGCGCCTACAACTATTACATCATATTTTGGAAACATGTGGCAAAGGTATTTAGAAAATTGCGGAATCTTATTGAATTTGTTTTTATGTATTTTTAAGAAGGATTAAAAACTAAATTTTAAATAACCGTGGATCTTAAAGTTTGTAGTTTATGGGCTAGAAGGGTTTATTAAACAGAAAATAGCTAAAACTTTCACAAATTTTGCAAGAGCAGATAGTGAGATTAATAGCAGACTACAGAGATGAACCTAATGAAAATGCACCTATGAAATGGAGACACATTAAATATTTATCTGCTTACCTAGTTCCCTTGGTTGTTATATTTTCCATTTTCAAAGGAGGTTATTTTTCTTTTACTGCGGTGATTTTTTTATTTGGTTTTATTCCACTAATCGAGTTGTTTACTTCAGTTAATGATAAAAATTTAGGCAGCATTGAGGATGAAATGGCTAAAGAGGATAAATGGTTTGACTATCTTTTGTACGGCTTAGCACCTTTTCAGTTTTTAGTTTTGATTTACTTTCTTTTTCGAATAAGTGGCTCAAGTTTAGCTTTGCATGAGACCATTGGAATGATATCGGCTTACGGCATGGCGTGTGGCTTATCTATTAATAATGCTCATGAGCTTGGACATAGGAACAGTAAGTTTGAAAAAATCCTAAGTAAAAGTTTATTAATGACCTCCTTGTATATGCACTTTTTTATCGAGCATAATCGAGGTCATCATCTGCATGTAGCTACTGAAGAAGATCCGGCCTCTAGTCGCTTAGGAGAAAATATTTACGCCTTTTTTATTAGGTCAATTACTGGATCTTACCTTTCTGCGTGGTCTATTGAAAACAAGCAATTAAGACGAGAAGGTAAGAAAGTATGGAGCTTGCAAAATGAAATGATGGTATATCACATTATCCAATGTGCTTTATTACTTACAATCGCGTTTTATTTTGGCTATCAAGTGTTGTTTTGCTTCATTACAGGTGCTTTCATTGGAATTTTGATGCTTGAAGCGGTAAACTATATTGAACATTATGGTTTAAGCAGAAAGAAAACAGGAAAAAGATACGAACGAGCACTACCCATCCATTCGTGGAATTCTAATCACCCAGTGGGTAGAATGATTTTGTTGGAATTATCAAGACATTCTGACCACCATTTTATGGCCAATAGAAAATATCAGTTGCTTAGACATTTCGAAGAAAGCCCTCAAATGCCTACTGGATATCCAGGAATGATGTTGTTAGCACTATTTCCTCCGCTTTGGTTTAGGGTAATGCATAGGCGTATTGCTCATTATCCAAGATAACTGCTTTTTTGATAAGGCAATATAAAATAAAAAAAGCCTGCAAATCATTGATTTACAGGCTTTAAAGCGCCTCCTCAAGGACTTGAACCTTGGACCTACGGATTAACAGTCCGCCGCTCTAACCAGCTGAGCTAAGGAGGCATTTTTTTACTCACCACATCTAAAACTTTATTCTCGAAAAGCTTTGCTTCTTCGGAATGAGCTAAGGAGGCTGTATATTTAACTACTTTATTTTCTATACTTATTTTAATATTGAAAAAAAGCAGGAAGTTAGTCTTAAGAAAAACCGTTAATCATTATTAATAGTATCATAACGGGATGCAAAAATAGAAGAACAATTGAAAAAGGCAAAACATTTATTCACAAAAAGCAATTTAGTTTCGTTATTACTCTAGATTAAGCAAAATGCTAAATATTGTTTAAAAAGCTATCAGCTAAAATATGACTGCATTTATTCGCTTAACTTTATAAAAGCTAACACAAACAAACGATTAAGCCTTACAGTATCATATCGATATGTATTGCTTGGTTCTCACTTTTATTGGGACCAGGAAAAAGTTGTTGTCAAACAACTTATAATCCTATTTTACTCCCTACTCAAGATAATAAGGCCTTAAAAGAAGAACATCGAGGAGATGAAGATGGTCCATTTGAATTTGCTACAGCAATAAAGCATAAAATAGATTTTCGCGATGATGATCGTTGGCAAAGCAATGATGAAGGGCAATTAGTATGGAAAGAATCTTTTTATTCTCCAGGGGCATTCTCTTTAAATTTTGGGTTTTCTACTTATTCCTTGCCTGAAGGCGCCTATATGTTAATCTATAATGATGATCAATCGGATGTAAAAGGCCCATTTACCAGTCAAGATAACGAATCACATGGCCAAATGTGGACACCTATTATTCAAGGAGATTTGATTACCATTGAAATCATAGTTCCGATAGATTCTTGGGATGAATTTAAGTTAAGTCTTTTGACGGTGAATCATGATTTTATCGGATTGAGTCCAGTGCGATCAGGCTCTTGTCATTTAGATGTAATTTGTGGAAGTCAAGAAGGTTTTGACTTAGTGGATAAGTATCGCAAAATGATAAATGGAGTAGGTGCCTATCATTTTAATGGGACAGCCATTTGTTCGGGTTCTTTAATTAATAACTCTTTGAATGATTGTACCCCATTCTTTTTGACGGCAGAACATTGCAATGTAAATCAGGTTACTGCGCCCACAGTAGTGGTCTATTGGAATTATCAAAATAGTTATTGCCGATTGCCATACAGTGAGGAAAGTGGAGGAAACGGAAACGGGATACTTAACCAATATAATACAGGAGCCATATTTAGGGCATCATCAGAGCAAAGCGATTTTACTTTAATCGAACTTGACGACCCCTTGGATCCCGCATTTAGACTTTACTTGCCTGGTTGGAATAGATCTCTAGTTTTACCACAAGAAACAGCATTGATCCACCACCCAAAAATCGAAGAAAAAAGAATATCCATAAATCAAGATCCAGTTAGTTACAAGAATGATAATATCGAAGGGGATTTTATACAAGTAGATAACTGGGAAATAGGATCATCAGAAGTTGGCTCTTCTGGCGGACCTTTATTTAATGCTCAAGGCCAAATTATAGGCCAGTTAAATGGAGGGCAAGCGGCTTGCGGTAATAACGATTATGATGAATTTGGTTGGATAAGATCAAGTTGGGATGGACAAAACGCAGCTCACAACGCGTTAAAATATTGGCTTGACCCAGATGGGTTAGAAGGCGAATCAATGGATGGCTTGTCTTGTGGTTATTCGATAGATCTTGTGACAAATAGACAAAACACTTGCTCAGACGAAACGAATCAGATGGTGATAGAATCTGGTGTAAGTTCGTTTTTTAGTGACAATGTTGTAATTACTTTGGACAATCCAGACAATTTAGGAGTGTCTGTATCCAATAATAACATAGGGCCTGGTCAAGCATTTACTATTACAATACATAATCTTGATGAATTACCTCCAGCCATTTACCGTTTAACTATAATGGCTAAATCTGGAGAAGAAATGGCAAGAGAAACTGTATTCTTAGAAGTTTCGAATCAGCTGCCCGCAAAACCGGAATTAGAATATCCTGTATCTCAACAAGAAGATGTCTCATTGACACCATATCTCCAATGGTCGATGGATGAGCAAGCTTTAGAATATCAAATTCAAATTGCTTCAGATGATTTGTTTGACCAACTTTTATACGACTTTTCAGTTAAGGCAAATGGAGTCCTCCAAGCATTTGAATTAGAAGGTAGCAGTCAATATTTTTGGCGAGTCAAAGCGCTGAATCATTGTGGTGAAAGTGACTGGTCAAACCCACAGAGTTTTACAACGAAAAATAGATTTTGCACCACAATTACGTGGGATGAAGGATTAGTCATTCCTAATTCCGCTAGCACGGTTGTAGCTAAGATAAATAACCCTTATAATGTATATTTAGAGAGTGTGTATGTACCTAATATACACGGAACTCATAGTTATGTAGGTGATTTGGGTTTTAGTTTGGAACATCAAGGGCTTGAAGTGTCATTATGGGAATATGAGTGTGGCGATGATCAAGATTTTAATTTGGGCTTTAGCGATATATCATCTGCCGCCATAGCGTGTCCGCCAACCAATGGTGCAATCGTAGAATCTTTAGAACCGCTAAGTCAATTTACAGCTATGAATGCGGGAGGTGATTGGAGATTAATAGTTGATGATGCCTTCAATAGTGATGGTGGGTATCTCGAACATTGGGAAATTGAGTTTTGTTTTGCAGATAGCGAACAAAACACCTTTCTTAGTTCGAAAGATCAATATGATTTTTGTGAAAATAATGACTTAACTTTTGACTGTTATTTGAAGATGCCAGATCTAGACCTAGTCAGTATCAATGTTTTAGATCAAGATGGTAACTTGGTAGATGCATCCGTAGATCTAAGTTTGCTAGAAAGTAATAAGATTGTTAGTATTGGGATTGATTCTTTGCCATGGTCATTAGGGACTTATGTGCCACTCACACTCCAAGCATATAACAATACAAGTCTAATAGAACATGAGATTGTTATTGTTCGAGAAGAGGCTAGTGAAGGTGTACAGATCTTAAGTCCATACAATGAAAAGGAATATCATTTTAATGAATCAGTAATTATCCAATGGAACTCATCAGAGGATGATAGAGATTATGTAGTAGAAATCAGTACAGACTCGATGTTTAATGATATTGTTTATACAATTCAGACCCAAGAGAAACTGCTCGTAGCCGATTATGCGTTTGCGGATAGTAGCCACTATTTTTTGAGAATACACAATCATCATGTGAGCCAATGTCCAGGATTATCTTCTGTACATAGTTTTAAATATGGTTTTACTTCATCCAACAACGAAATAAAAGTAGATCAAGGGATGCTCATTTTTCCTAATCCCGCCGATCAAAAGATTAGTATTCTTACTCATTCTTACCAAGACCAACAATTAGTTATTTATAATTTTCTTGGACAAATAATCCATATTTGTGAGTTTAGCGAGCCTTCTTTAGAATTGGAAACAAATGCATGGGAAGCAGGAATTTATTACGCAGTTGTAATAGATGCATTTAATCAAAAGAAAATCCAACAATTCCAAATCCTACACTAAGAACAGTTTTGTTACTTTTGCAGTCTAAATAAGTAAAAAACAAATTGTCATGAGTATAGTAACAGTAGGAACGGTAGCCTTTGATAGTATCGAAACACCAAGAGGAAAAGCAGATCGAGTCATTGGTGGCGCTTGCACCTATATAAGCTGGTCAGCTTCATACTTTACTAATGATATCAAACTTGTTTCCATTGTTGGTGAAGATTTTCCAGATAATGAACTAGCCTTACTTAAAGAGAGAGGAGTAGATATGGAAGGTCTAGAAATAGTCAAAGGAGGAAAATCTTTTTACTGGTCGGGCCGATACCATGATAACATGAATCAGCGAGATACTTTAGTTACAGAACTCAATGTTTTAGCAGATTTCGACCCTACACTGCCTGATTCCTACAAGAATGCAGAATATGTAATGTTAGGAAATCTAACTCCAGAAATCCAACTACAAGTTATTAACCAAATGGAGAAGAAGCCAAAGTTGATTGTTATGGACACCATGAATTTTTGGATGGATATAGCATGGGATAGCTTAATAGAAACCATAAAACATGTAGATGTAATCACCATAAATGATGAAGAAGCTCGACAATTATCAGGAGAATTTTCATTGGTCAATGCTGCTGCAAAAATTCACACTATGGGTCCTAAGTATGTAGTGATTAAAAAAGGTGAGCATGGTGCTTTATTATTTGGTGAAGGAAAAATCTTTTCTGCTCCAGCACTGCCACTTGCTGAGGTTTATGATCCTACAGGAGCCGGGGATACATTTGCAGGAGGATTTATTGGTTATTTAGCCTCGCAAGAAAATGTAAATTTTGACAATATGAAGCGTGCAATAATTTATGGCTCAGCCATGGCTTCATTCTGCGTAGAAGAGTTTAGTATAAACAAATTAAAATCACTTGACCAAGCTCAAATTAATGAGCGTGTACAAAAGTTTATCGAAATTTCGAGTGTGGAAATTTAGAAAGAACCGTTACCTGCGTGGTTATATAAATAGATAAGTAAAATAATAAATAGTAAGAATACCAAAAAGAACTGTCCTAGACATGATCCTTTTCTACCCCAATTTTGATTTGATCCACCTGACATAATCTATAGTCTATCTTATTTTCAAAATACTCTGCAAAGAAATAGTAAATCTTAAAATTAATTGCCTTTACGGGCAAATATCTTAGAATAATTTTCTGTGCTGCTTTTATTTAAGTTAAAATAATGGTCTTATTTAGCAATTGCTAGGCATTTATTATGCAGCCATGTTTTTTCTTCTTCATTTAGATGAGGACTTATTTTTTTGTACACTTCTTGATGATATTCATTGATCCAATTGATCTGTTTGTCACTCAGGACTTCAATATTCACCGGTCTCATATCGATAGGGAACAGCGTAATGGATTCATGGCAAAGGAAACCTTCTTTTGTGTGTTCCTTGGTTAAGATTAGATTTTCTATACGTATACCGAAATGACCTTCTTTATAATACCCAGGTTCGTTAGAAGTAATCATTCCTGCTTTCATAACTGTATTAGAACGTGGAGAAGGTCCTGCAGTAAACCCTTGCGGCGGTTCGTGTACATTTAAGAAATAGCCTACACCATGTCCTGTGCCGTGGAGATAATTTAATCCTTTAGCCCAGAGATGTTGTCTGGCCAACATATCCATTTGGACACCATAAGTTCCTTCGGGAATGATGGCTTGTTCTAGATCAATCATCCCTTGCAAGACGGCCGTATAAGCTTCTATAAAGCTTGGGTCAATTGATTCTTCTAAAACAATAGTACGAGTGATATCTGTGGTGCCATCATAATACTGACCTCCTGAATCGCATAAGAGTGTTTTTGCGGGTTTTATGGTTAAAGAAGTGTCTGGCATGGGGCGATAATGTATGATGGCTCCATTGCCAGCATAACCGATGATTGCATTAAAACTCTCGCCAAAATATTGCCCTTGCTCAGATCGGCAACTAGCAAGCTTCATAGCAAAATCATATTCCGAAACCTCTTCAGTATCAACCTTGTCTTCGAGCCACATAAAAGCTTTAGTTAAAGCCACGCCATCCTTAATCATACAGTTTCTAAAATGAGCAATTTCTTTATCCGTTTTTATGGCTTTTAATTGGCGGATGATACTGCCCCTGTGTTGCACATTTGCTTTGATGGCACTGTAAAAATGTTGGCTAACTATACTTTTATCTATGATTACTGATTCATCAGAAGGTATGGTTTTTAAATCCTGAAGAATATCCTTATAAGCTTTAAGGGTCACTTTATTTTTTTGGTAGATGGCCAATGTTGCTTCATCTAATTTGTCAGGATCAATATATAGACAAACTGAATGATCATTCATTAAAACATAAGCTATAGCTACAGGATTACTCTCGACATCTCTACCACGCAAATGCAATAACCAGGCTATATCGTCTAAGGCAGAAAAAAGGAAATGCTCTTTCTCTTTCATACCTTTTTGTACTTGTTTGATGCGATTTGACATGGAGTCACCTTGATAAGCTTCATCATGGATAAAAGCTTTATCTTTTGGTAGAGTTGGTCTATCTGACCATATAGATTCAAATAAATCACCGACATCTTTTAGATGTATATCTTTAGCTTTAAGTTCTAATTGAAGTGCTTTAAATTGATTTACGGAGATATTTAAACCATCCACACCTACGGTTTCTCCTGCTTGTAAATTATTACATAACCAGTCAGTGTGTGAGGGAGCAAATTGATCGTATACTTTGTGCAGTACGTATTCGCTATTGGCTAGCTCTGTTTCTCCTTGCAGAAAATACCTTGAATCAGTCCATAAACCGGCATGATTATGACTCACAATGGCTGTTCCTGCCGAACCCGTAAAGCCAGAAATCCATTCTCTAGATTTCCAATGGTCGGTTACATATTCGCTCTGATGCGGGTCAGAAGAAGGTATGATAAATGCTTGGATGTTTATTTTTTCCATGGCTAATCTTAAAGCCGCTACTCGACGATCCACACTCATATTAAAAGTATATTTAAAATGTTAATTACTGAATTTTAAACAATTTTATATTATAAAAAATAATAATATGTTTATATTTGGTTTTGATTCGGTTTTTTCGACCAAAATCAAAACTTATTAGTCATTTTTGAAGTAATATAATTAAATAATAATTCAATAAGATATGTTAAAGCAGAATTTGAGCCAGAAGATGATGCAGAAGTTGTCTCCACAGCAGATACAACTTATGAAGCTTTTACAGATTCCTACAGCAACCTTGGAACAAAGAATCAGTGAGGAGCTTGAGTCAAATCCGGCATTAGATGAAGGAAATGATGCTCAAGAGGTTTTTGATATAAAAGACGAAAAAGAAGAAGGAGCAGAAGAAAAAGAGGATTTTGAATTAGACGACTACCTAAAAGAATATATAGAAGAAGATCCGATTAGTTATAAAATCAAATCGGATAATTATAGTCTTGAAGATGAAGATAAAGCTATGCCTATAGCTGTAGAAACATCTTTTAATGACTTTCTTAATAGGCAGTTAGATATGCTTGATTTAGAGGATGATAGGGAAAGGAGTATTGCTGAGCAAATCATAGGAAGTATTGATAGTGATGGTTACTTAAGAAGGGATCCAATGGCTATCATTGATGATTTAATGTTTTCCATGAATGTGGACGCAACCATCGAAGAAATTGGCACTCTATTAACACAAATTCAAAAATTCGATCCTGCAGGCGTGGGTTGTCGAGATTTAAAAGAATGTTTGCTTTTGCAATTATATAGAAAGCAAGAAAAGATGACTGACGAGTTCGAACAAGAACGTGGAGTAGCCATAAAAATCTTAGACCAGTATTTTGAAGAGTTTTCTAAAAAACACTATACAAAGCTTCAGAAAAACTTAAGTCTTTCTGAGTCAGAACTGAGAGACGCAATTGCAGAAATACTAAAATTAAATCCAAAACCGGCTAGTAACTTTGTCGGTGCGGGTGACCGTACCAACCAATATATTGTACCTGATTTTATCATTACGAATCGGGATGGAGAACTGGATCTTGTGCTTAATAGTAAAAATGCGCCTGACCTCAGGATCAATGATAACTATTTGGATATGCTAAAATCGTATAACATATCTAAAGGCGGTAAAAAATCCACCAAAAAGGAAAAAGAGGCCGTAATGTTTATCAAGCAAAAAATAGATTCAGCGAAATGGTTTATTGATGCTATTAAACAACGTCAAGAAACCTTGCATAATACGATGTATTCTATCATGCAATTTCAGTTGGATTACTTTTACTCTGGTGATGAGAAATTACTAAAACCTATGATTTTAAAGGACATATCAGAAATTACCAATCTTGATATATCCACCATATCTAGAGTGGCCAATAGTAAATTTGTCCAAACTGAATTTGGGACAAAACGCCTTAAAGATTTTTTCTCAGAGTCGCTACAAACACAAGATGGAACATTGGTTTCTACATTGGAAGTAAAAAACATCTTAAATGATATCATTACTGCCGAAAATAAACGCAAGCCATATTCTGACGAAAAACTAAAAAACATGTTGCTTAAACGTGGATATAATATTGCTAGAAGAACGGTAGCAAAATATCGTGAGCAGCTAAATATTCCAGTAGCCAGATTAAGAAAAGAACTTTAACAGTTGGATCGAATAATCCGCCGTTAAAAAAGTATTAAAGCCTCTTTAAAACTAATGATTGAAGGTGATTTTCTGTTACTTATAGAAAAGGTATAGTCAAAAGAGTATACTTAAATGTAAAAAATTAAAATTATGAAGAAATCGATCATTGCTTTGTTATTTATTGCCGGATTTATGTCCACTAGCTGTAGCATTTTAAATGAATTAGCTGGTAATGGAGCACCAGCTACAAAAGAAGTTGAGGCACCTACTCACCAAAAAATAGAAAAACAACCTACTAACATTCAGAAACAAATATCACCTACGGATTCGAAAGCCTTGGTTTCGGCATTGGGATTGCAAGGAAATCAAGCTTCTGACTTTTCCACCACGCTTTTAAAGTATAATAAAATGAGAAAAGCTTTAAAAATGGAAAAGGTGACCGGAGATAAAATGATTTCAGAAATGTCGAATATCCTTAGCAATCAAAATGCGGACATGAAAAAAATATTGAATGCTTCCCAGTTTGAACAATACCTCTCATTAATTTCTAACACAACAAGAGAAGCTGGATCGCTGAAAGTAGGAGGATAGTCCTTAGTGATTATATTTCTCAAAAGAATAATCAAAAGCTTGTTGCAATATGTGACAAGCTTTTTTTATTTCTTCAAAACTAATCACCAGTGGAGGAGCCAAACGAAAACTCTTATCATTAAATAAAAAATAATCGATGATTGCTCCAAGCTCATGGGCTTTAGAAACTACATGTTTAAGGTATTTTCTTTTGGTGAGTTCGACAGCCATAAGTAAACCGTCGCGACGTACTTCACGCACAATGTTGTGTTGCAAGAGTTGATTAAATAAAGCTGATTTTTCCTCTACTTTATCGACGATTTTATGGTCCAGCATATATTGAAGTGAAGCATGGGCTGCGGCGCATGATAATGGGTGACCTCCAAAAGTTGTAATGTGACCTAATGCCGGGTCTTTCATTAAAAAAGACAAACATTCTTGACTGGCTATTAAACCGGACAAGGGTAAGCCACCGCCCATAGCTTTTCCTATACATATTACATCCGGACTTAGACCATATTTTTGGAAAGCAAATAAGCTTCCTGTACGACCAAAACCAGTCTGTATTTCATCTAAAATAAAGAGAGTGCCTGTTTGTTCGCATCGATTTTGTAAGGCTTGTAAATATCCATTATGGGCTGTATTAACTCCAGATTCAGCTTGAGTAGCTTCTATAATGACAGCTGCTGTTTGATCTGTAATCAACTCGAGTTCCTCTTCTTTATTAAAAGTAATCCAATCAATGGCTGGTAATAATGGATAAAAAGCACGTTTATAGTTTTCATCAGAACGAAGACTTTCTGCTCCTTGGGTACTTCCATGATAGGCATCTTTTGCCGCAATTATTTGTCTTCTATTGGTTCGTTTTTTAGCCAATTTCATGGCCGTTTCGATTGCCTCCGAACCCGTTAATAAAAAATAGAGACTCTGATATTTATCGGGCAGTTGCTGCATTAATAATGTGGCAAACTGTACTTGGGATTGTTGGACATGTTCCCCATACACCATCGTATGTAAATGCTTTTCTAGCTGGTCTTTGATGGCAGCTTTAATGCGTGGGTTGCCATGACCTAAGGAGCTAACTGAAATACCGGAATTTAAATCAAAATATTTTTTGCCCTTAGTATCGTACAGAAAAACGCCTTCTGCTTTTTCTACTTCAAAGGCTAGGCTAAAGTCACTGGTCTGACCTACATGTTGGAGGTATAATTGTCTTAGATTCGGCATTAGTTGGATGCATCATTTTGGAAAATGCAAGGTAGGGCAAATTCCTGTTTTTTTGACTGCTTTTGATGGATAGAATGTACGTAAGTTTTATATCTTTGTTATCATACTGTTAAAAGCGAAGATTTTACCGCAACTTTCCAATTTTCAGTCCCAATAATATAATTTGCAATACATTTTAAACGTATGAGTCTAAAGGATTCTAATATGAAAAAGATTGGTCTATATATATCATTCCTCTTATTTAGTGCAGGATATGTATCTGCACAAGGCATTGAGTTTTTTCAAGGTACATGGAAAGAAGCATTAGCACAAGCTAATGAAGAAGAGAAGTTAGTATTCGTTGATGCGTATGCTCAATGGTGCGGACCTTGTAAAAAGATGGCTAAAAATGAGTTTACTAAAAAAGACGTTGGCGAGTTTTTCAATAACAATTTCATCAATTTAAAATTGGATATGGAAAAAACGGATGGGTTTTCTTTTGGAAAAGAGTATCCTGTCTCTGCTTATCCAACAATGTTCTTTCTAGATGGGCAAGGTAAAGTCGTTAAAAAGATGAAAGGTGCCAGAACAGGAGATGCATTGATTAGTGAAGGTAAAGTAGCTTTAGGTTCAGTAGATTATAGTGCTAAATATGCCGCAAAATACGATGAAGGTGACCGTGACTTTACTTTGGTAAATAATTATTTAAAAGCACTCAATAAAGCTGGAAAACCAACACTCAAGATTGCCAACGAGTATCTAAAGGAACAAGAATTGAGTAAAAAGCAAAGATTTACTATTCTCGCCGCTGCTTGTACCGAAGCGGATTCTAAAGTTTTTGAAGAGTTAGTGGATAATCAGTCTTTTGCTATATCGACGATCGGTAAGGATGATTATTATGCGATGGTTTTAAAGGCCTGTAACAAAACAGTAGCAAAAGCCATCGAATTTGATTACAAAGAATTGCTAGAAGAAGCGAATACAAAAATGAAAGCTACTAAATCGCCTGATGCAAAGGCTTTTAGCTTTACTTCTTATATGGACTTTGCTGAAGCATATAAGGATGAAAAAATGTACATGCAATACGCTAAATCTTTCGTAAAAAAAATAGGTAAATCCGATATCGAAGTATACAAAAGAGTGAGTAGCACTTTGTTACAAACATTTAAGACAGATTCAGCAAAGATGTATGCATTTGATCTGTTGGATAAATTGGTTAAGTATGAACCTACAGGCCCAAACTACCTACACTATACAAAGGCGCTTTTGATGGACAAAAAGTATGATGACGCCTTTAAACTAGGAGATGAAGCCAAAGAGGTTTTAGGAGAAGAATCTAAAGATTATCAACAAATTTTGTCATACTTAAAACGAGTGAAAGCTAAGAGCTAAATAAGTATGCGAATATATTTTTCCTTCATTTTTGTTATCATTAGTTTTTTTGCTTTCGGGCAAACAAAAGTGCACTTCAATAACATCACGATTGATCAAGCAAAGGACCGAGCAAGAATTGAAGGAAAGTTAATTTTTGTGGACACTTATGCACCATGGTGCAAACCATGTAAAAAATTAGACCCCGTATTTAGAGATAGTGAAGTGGTAGCAGCTCTTAATAAAGATTTTATCAGTGTTAGAATTAATGCGGATGATTATGCGGCAACCGATTTTAAAAATAAGTATCGAGTGGTCTTTTTGCCTACCTTATTATTCCTTGATCAACAAGGGAATATTAAGGTCAAAGTAGATAAAGTCATTTCTAAATATGAATTGTTAGCCTTTGCAGATTTAGCTTTAAATTCTAATGAAGTATATAACACTATGGTTATTTCTGATAGCCCCACAGTCAAAAGAGCCAGTAAACCCGTAGAAGTCCCCAAAGCTATAGCAGCAAAAACATCGCCTCAAAAGCAAACAAATACACAAAGCAAACCAGTAAGAAAGGAAAATATACCACCAGCAAAGACTCAACAGTCGGAAGAGAAAATACTGTATGTTTTGGACGAAGCATTAGATGCACCGCCTGAAATATTGTATCAAGAAGCTTATTTTAGAATGCAATTGATGGATGGAAGTCATTGGGACGTGGCTAATCAATATCTTTCTACTCAATATGACTGGGGTACTGAAAAGAATATGCGGTTTATCTTCGATTTTCTTAAAGATACAGACACCGAAGACTTTAAATATTTCATCGATAATCGGGCAGAGTTCGAACGATTACTGAATAAAAAACAAGTCGATATAACTATCGAAATATTAGTCGAAACTAAACTTACCCAAGGATATCCCAGACCAGACTTAAATAAAGCCATCCAATTGTATGGTTATATAGACTCACAAAATAACATTGAAAAAGCCTATAAATATTCCATTGCCAGATCATACGAAGAGAAAAAATACGAAGAGTTCGAAAGATATTGTGAACAATATATTCCTAGTTTCGAAGAATCAGCGGATCTCAATATTATGCATCTCTACGCCGCGTTTTTAGAATATCAATATGATAATAAGAACATCCTTGCAAAAGCTGTCAAATGCATGAATCGATGTGTAGCTAAAGACCATACGAATCCGCACTATTTTAATACCCTAGCTCGATTATACTTTAAGTTGAAAGATAAGCCTAAAGCTGTGGCCGCTGCGCAAAAAGGCATCTCACTTTCCCAGAGTCAAAATGTAGCTCATCATGAATTAATGCAGCTCATGGAGCAAATCGAACAGCTTTAAAACTTAAGTTTCACCTCTATAGGGCAGTGATCGGAAAAAGTGACATCTGTATGATGATGGGCACTTACTAAGTTTGATTCCAAGTTATCAGTACAAGAAATATAATCAATCCTCCAACCTTTATTTTTAGCCTTAGAACCAGCTCTGTAGCTCCACCAAGAAAACACGTCCGCAGAATCAGGATCAAAATGCCGATAACTATCTATAAAGCCGTTCTCAAACCACCCTTGGAGCCATGCTCTTTCTTCGGGTCTAAAACCTGAAGGCTTGTCTTTTCGAGTAGGATTATGGATGTCATTATCAAGTCTGACTACGTTGTAATCACCGAGAATAATCAGCTTTTCGCCCTTTTTGAGACGCTGATCTACGTATTCTTTAAAATCATTCAGAAACTCCATTTTAAACGCATGTCTTTCTTCGCCAGAAGAACCTGATGGGAAATAACAGTTTAGTAAAGTAAATGCATCGAACTGAGTTTCTAATACTCTCCCTTCGACATCATATTTTGCTTTTCCCATGCCTGCCACTACCTTATTAGGGCTTGACTTGGAAAAAGTAATGACTCCACTGTATCCCTTTTTTTCTGCAGAATGCCAATGAGCTTCGTATCCTAAGTCTTCAAAAATAGAAGCATCAACTTGGTCTATTTGAGACTTGCTTTCTTGTATACAAAACACATCAGGATTAGTGTGTTTTAGCCAGTCTACTAAGCCTTTTTTCATGGCAGCTCTTATGCCATTAACATTATATGAAATGATGTGCATGATTAAAGCTTAAAACTTGAAGATGTAGTTCCAATATCGGATAAAGAAGCACCACCTCGAACACCCTTCATTTCGAAATTCATCATTTTGCTACCATGCTTTTGGGCTAATTTTGCTCCAGCAATATCTGTCCAATCCTCCCAACTAACTTCTAAACCTTTGACAGGTAGAATTTTTACCCACATCTGATAAGAAGTAGGAATATAATCTTTGTCTAAATGCCACACATAGGTATCTCCAGGTGTAACCCCTCCACTCACATATTCTACTTTTAATGCTTTTGCTCCTTCTTTACCTTCTACTACAGACAATTGAGTACCTGGATCTTTAACTTTAAAAGGGGCAAACATCCAGAACGAATCATTGCACCAAAATCCCCACGCTCGATCGATTAATTTTTGTTTTTTATCACCCTGTACTTCTTCTCCGTTGACAAAGACTTTACCATCTACAGCATCTAAGTTTAAAATTACCTCTTTATCTTTCCACTGTACGTTGGCAATATTGTTTTGTTTATCCCACATATATTTATGATCCATCATAAACTCCCACTGTAAATAGTTGAGCGTGTCAAAAGCGGGTTTGTTTAATGCTTCCAACATTAAATCAGCTAAAGCATCAGCGTTTTCATTAGTTAAAGCTGGTGGATTTTTTTTGCTCAATGCCGATATACAGCCAACACTCAACAGTAAAAGTGCTGCGCAAACAATTAGTATTCTTTTCAAAAGTTTCATGATTTTGCTTAGAAATAGATTAACAATGAAAACTAAAATATGTTTGAAGATAGTCAGAGCTAGTGTATGAATTTAGGATTAATAGTATTTTCGGCTTTAGAAATAATGGTCTATGTATAAAAACAAAAAGGTCGTTGTCGTTTTGCCAGCCTATAATGCGGAAAAAACATTGGAAAAAACATATCATGAAATCCCTTTTCCTATGGTAGATGAGGTGATTTTATGTGATGACGCAAGTACTGATGGAACCGTAGCATTGGGCAAAAAACTGGGCATTAAACACATAATTAGCCATGAGAAAAACAAAGGATATGGAGGCAATCAAAAGTCTTTGTATAACAAATCCTTAGAGCTGGGAGCTGATATTGTTATTATGCTACACCCAGACTACCAATACACTCCTAAGTTAATACCAAGTATGGTTAACATCATAGGTGAAGATTTGTATGAGGTAGTCTTAGCTTCAAGAATATTAGGTAAAGGAGCTTTGAAAGGCGGTATGCCTTTGTACAAATATTTTGCAAATAGATGCTTGACATTGGCCCAAAACCTTTTAATCAATTATAAGCTTTCGGAATATCATACAGGATATCGCGCCTTCAGTGGAAATGTCCTCCGTAGTATAAATTTTAATCAAAACTCAGATGATTTTGTGTTTGATAACCAAATGCTTTCTCAAATCGTTTATAAAGGCATCGATATAGGTGAAGTTACTTGTCCGACAAAATATTTTGAAGAAGCCTCTTCCATTAATTTTAGAAGAAGTGTAAAATATGGTTTAGGAGTACTTACAACCTCTGTGAAACACCGATTAAATAAGATGAAACTATTGCGTTCTAATTTATATAAATAGAACTATTCTATCCCCAAATCGTTATAAAGAAATACGCTACAAATTATGTCTCAATTTAAGGAAACGAATGATCCTAATGCAGCTAATCGAAAAGAAGACCATATACAAATGGCCTTTGATTCTTATGTTGGACGCATCCATCAGGATAAGCGATTTTTTTATGAGCCAATGTTGGCTTCCCATCCAAAGAACGAATCATTTCCGATAGACATTTGCCGGAAAACTATGTCTTTTCCTATTTGGGTGAGTAGTATGACAGGAGGTACAGAAAGAGCTAAAATGATCAATCAGCATTTAGCTAAAGCATGTGGGGAATTTGGCATAGGCATGGGTTTAGGTTCTTGTAGACAATTGTTATATAGTGATGAAAGAATAGTGGACTTTGATGTTAGACATTTAATGCCAGAACAGCCTCTGCTTATAAATTTGGGCATAGCTCAAATAGAGGAACTGTTAGATAACAACGAAACAGAGCGAATAGAAAATTTAATCCAAAAGCTTTCAGCGGATGGATTAATAGTGCACGTCAACCCATTGCAAGAATGGCTTCAGCCTGAGGGTGATGTAATCAAATCAGCGCCTATTGATACATTACAAAAATTATTAAGCATTGCAAATTACCCGATTGTTGTCAAAGAAGTTGGTCAAGGTATGGGACCTAAAAGCCTTGAAGCCTTACTAAAAATGCCTATTGAAGCCTTAGATTTTGGAGCCCATGGAGGCACTAATTTTTCCAAATTGGAATTGTTGAGGGCAGAAAAAAGAGCTCAAGCAAGTTTTAAAGATGTCGCTAACATCGGACATAATGCTTACCAAATGGTCGATTTCACCAACGAGATACTTGAGAAAAGCAAAGCGGAGATAGCTTGTAAGAAGTTGATCATATCAGGAGGCGTCAAAAACTTTTTAGATGGTTATTATTTAACGGAATCAGCTAAAATGCCAGCTATTTATGCTCAAGCCTCAGAGATGCTTAGATATGCTTTGCAAGGATATGATGAATTAAAGGACTATATTCAATCTCAGATTAAAGGTTTGCAAATGGCCCATAAATTATTAAAACCAACAGATTTACATTCTTTTCTTCATGGAAAATAAAAAAACCATAACTGGATTTTCTAAACTTTCTAAGCGAGGAAAGATAAAATGGATTGTAGAAAACTTTTTTAAAAATCCAGAATCGGTAATGCGCGAACTGGCCAGTTACTGGCATGCTAATGAAGATCAGCAAAAGATACTTGATGGTTTTAGTGAAAATACGATTTCTAACTTCCCAATGCCTTTTGGTGTAGCTCCTAATTTTGTTATTAATGATAAAGCGTATTGCATTCCGATGGTTATCGAAGAAAGTTCGGTAGTGGCTGCTGCTTCGAGCGCGGCAAAATATTGGATGGATAGAGGCGGTTTTAAAGCGGAAATAATAGGTACGGTAAAGCTAGGGCAAGTGCACTTTAAATGGGAAGGCAAGGCTAACTTATTACGCGATCAGTTTGCGCAGATAAAAGCCAGACTTATTCGAGATACGGACTCCATTACCAGTAATATGCGTAAACGAGGAGGAGGTATATTGGATATAATCCTGGAAAAGACAGCCGATCAGCTACCAAATCACTATCAGTTAAAGGCATCTTTTGAGACTTGTGATTCTATGGGAGCTAATTTTATAAATAGTTGTTTAGAACAGTTTGCTCAAAGCTTCAAAAGTTACATGCTGACCGATCCTAATATACCAGATGATCAGCGTGACGTGGAAATTGTAATGAGTATATTATCCAATTTTACTCCCCAATGTACCGTAAAGGCATGGGTACAATGTCCGATTGAAGCACTGGGAAATTTCCCCAATAAATTGAAAGCCCAAGATTTTGCAAAAAAATTCAAGAGCGCAATAGATATTGCGATTCATGACCCTTACCGGGCTGTGACCCATAATAAAGGTATTTTTAATGGCATCGATGCTGTGGTATTAGCCACAGGTAATGATTTTAGAGCCATCGAATCATGTGGCCATGCTTATGCAGCAAGGGATGGCCAATATAGAAGCTTAAGTACTTGTCGTATAGAAAATGATGAGTTCTATTTTGAACTTATTATTCCTTTAGCTGTCGGTACAGTTGGTGGATTAACCTCTTTACACCCTATGGCTAAACGCTCGTTGGAATTGTTAGAAAACCCGAAAGCTGAAGAATTAATGAAGATTATTGCTGTCACTGGTTTAGCTCAAAATTTTGCAGCGGTCAGATCATTAGTTACTACTGGAATCCAGCAAGGTCATATGAAAATGCATCTTCAAAACATTCTAAACCAACTGGGTACAAATGAAGAAGAGGCGAAAATGGCTACTAAACATTTTGAAGATAAAACCATTTCTTACAGTGCTGTAAGAGACTATATCTTATCTATCAGATCGACAATAATTCAGCCTTAACAAAAATACATATTAAAGTATTTTTAATTTATGTACTTTTGTTTTTTCAAAGCTAAAACGAATAAATCATCGGCCAGTTCTACGCAAACGGAAAACTTCTCATTTCAGGCGAGTATGGAGTACTTGATGGTGCTTTAGCTTTAGCGGTTCCTACCAAGCAAGGTCAGCAATTAAATGTCAAGAATTATAGTGGCTCGGACATCATTTGGAAAAGTTATGATCCGGAGGGAAAAGAGTGGTTTAAGTCTAAAATTTCCTTGTTTGATTTTAGCGCAATAGAAACAACCGATGAAGAAAAGAGCTTGTATCTAAAAAAACTGCTTAAATCGGCTGTTCGACTAAATTCTGAGTTTTTATCTAAATGGAAAGGTTTTAGAGTGGATTCAAGATTAGATTTTCCGAAAGATTGGGGATTAGGTTCGAGTTCCACACTTACCCACGCAGTTGCAGCCTGGGCTGATATCCATCCGATGGAATTACACTTTAAAGTATCTAATGGTTCTGGCTATGATGTGGCATGTGCAGGGTCAGACGAACCGATTTTATATCAAGTGACAGATGATAGTATCCGATACGAACCTGTGGCTTTTAAACCTGCTTTTAGTGATAAACTTTATTTCGTTTATCTAAATCAAAAACAGTCTTCTAATGATGCCATCAAGTATTATTTAAAGACGGTAAAAGGCAAAAAGACTTTTTGTAAAGATTTAACGGCAATCACGGAAGCGATGCTAGAAGCAAAGAGCTTAAGCAAGTTTGAAGGCTTGATGGATAAGCATGAAGATTTAGTCAGCCAAGCACTAAAACTCGATCGGATTCAAGCGACACATTTTAGTGATTATTGGGGGAAAGCCAAGTCTCTAGGAGCTTGGGGAGGGGATTTTGCCCTTGTTAGTTCTGATAAATCTGCTGGAGAGACTAAAGCCTATTTTGAAGAGAAAGGCTTTAATGTTGTTGTGCCATATATGGAAATGGTTAAATAGTTTCTTTTTTTTTCCTTTAGAAGAAGCATAAAATTTGTTTCATTCTTTTGCTTAGATCAAAAGAATCAAAAATCAAGACAAATTAAACTCCTTCGAACAGTAATTTGTTATTAATCGCCAACATTTGTTTAAAGGCAATTACTTTTCAGCTTCAATTTTTTGTTCTGGACCATAGTTTTGTTCGCCAAATTCGCCTTGTTTATTTTTTATGACCCAAAAGGCTACTAAGGCAAATACGACACAAGCTATAATCAGCTGTTTTCCGGTCATTGGAAAAACATTTCCGTACTTCCCATCTTCCCTTGGTTCGTCACTAAAAATGAGAAACTTTCTTAAGATTTTTTCTTGTTCTTTGGGATCCATTTTAGTCATGATCGAGCATTCTACGGTGATAATTTATTTGACCTATATGGTACATGGTATGTCCAGTCAAATGAGTCAGAAAATGGTGTATGGTCATAGGGTATCCTAATACTTCCACTGGATATATTGTTTTTAGCTGGCTTTCTTCCATGTTGCTAAAGCTATGGTCCAATGTTGTTTGCAGTTTTTGAATACCTTCTAATAGGAATTCTCTCGGTATTCCTTTGCCACCAAACTCTAAATCTCGATCTCTGGTATAGTCAGTGCCTCCGAGATGATGACCAATAAATGTATTTAAATTGCCAATAAGATGCATGCATAGATTTCCAGCGGTATTGGCAATTCCCCTTCCCAAAACCCAAAGATTATCCTCATCTTCATAGGCTTTAATTTCTTCGGCCAGTCGATCTAAATCTCGACGAAATATTTCTTTAAAGCTATCTATAGCTGAGTGATGTTCCATGCATTAAGGCTTGTTGAAGATGTGATAAAGCAATAGATCTTCAGGGTCATTAGGTATATTGATTATTTTATCAAAGTGAAGCCCCAAAGCTAAGATTAGTTTTTGAGAAGCTAGATTTTCTTTGGTGGTTATCGCAGAAATTTGAGGAAGTCGGTATTTGTCAAAGCCTAATTTAATCATTTGTGAGGCTGCTTCGAAAGCAAAACCTTTGCCTTCGAATTCTGGCAATAGCGCAAAACCGATATCTGCATGATCCAAGCCATCTCTATGATACAAACCACATGTACCTATTTTTTGTTGGCTAGTTTTTATAATGATGGTGCAATTAGAATATCCATGTGAGTTAAGTTGTGGTAGCATCTTCTCTGTAATGTATTGTTTGGCGTCTGCTTCGGTGCGCACCTTTCTATCTCCTATATTGGCTAACCATTTAGGGGTATTCATCAGTTGCAAAATGAAAGAAGCATCATCAAACGATGTAGGTCTAACTAATAAACGCTCAGTTTCGTATCGCATATTCAAGGCTTAGTCTTGATTAATGATTAAATGAGGAACATCTTCTAGTTGCCAGTCGATGACTAGTCCACGAGCTAATCGCTGTGCAATGTTTTTGCCATAAAGTAATTCAGCTAAGTATAAAGAAGCTTCAAATGATTTTGCTCCTCCAGCAGAAGTGATGTATTTGCCGTCATGCACAAAAAGTACATCTTTTCTAATATCTAGATGTGGAAACATTTGTTGCATTGCTTCAATATCAGAAGGGAAAGTAGTACTGACATGACCATCTAATAAGCCGGCTTTAGCTAATACAAAAGCTCCATCACAGTGTGAGCTAACAAATTGTGCTTTTTGGTCTACTTTTTTAACCCAGTTAATCATCGTTTGATTTTCGAGGTCAGTATCTAAGTGATGTTCTGCACTGGGAACTACTAATATATCTATACTCGGCATTGAACCATCATCAAAAGAAAAATCTGGAAGTATCCTAAGTCCTTCAAATGTGGTAATTAGATCCTTGGTTTGTGCAACAGTAAACACTTGCATGGGTTTGATTCCTTCTCTAAAAATAGTGTGTTGGAAAATATCGTAAGGGGCTGTAAGTTCGGTGTTATAAACGCCATCCATAATTAGGAAAGCCACTTGATAGGCTTCTTTATTTTGCATGTATTGTGTAGAACTTGTAGTCTTGCAAGCACAAAAACTAAGTAGGAACAAAGTGCAAAGATGAACAAGTTTCATAGCTAAGATGTTAGCTTTAAAAGTAATTAATTATGTTTTCATTATTTAAGAAAGACCCATCAAAAGCATTGGAAAAGGAATACAAAAAACTTATGGAAGAATCTTTCCAATTGTCCAAAACTGATCGTCAAGCCAGCGATGCTAAACGAGAAGAAGCTGAAGAGGTGTTAAAGAAGTTGGAAGCTATGAAAAAATAAATAAGTCTTCGATGTATTATTTTCTATAGCCTATTTCTTTTTAAAGAATCTCCAATAAATCCACTTCAAAAATTAATACTGCATTTTTTCGAATGCTGGGAGGTGGACTATTACCATATCCAAGTGAGGCCGGAATCAGTAAAATACATGATCCACCTTCCGAAATAAGTTGCATACCTTCTGTCCAACCGGCAATGACATTCGACAAATTAAATTCAGCTTCCACGCCACTATCAAACTCCCAACCGTCTATGTATTTACCCGAATAATTAACTTTCACATCATCACTAGCTGTAGGGTAATTAAAGTTGCCAGGTGTAGTAATGACATAATGTAGACCCGTGGAAGTAACTTCTGATGTTAAGTTGTTTTCCATGAGATATTGCTCAATTTCCGCTTGATTATCATCAAAAATTTCTTCTGAGCTTACGCAACTCATGATGAAAACAAATAGACATGGAATCAGAAAATAGCTAAGTTTTGACATTTTGGTACGATATTTAAGCATAATAGATAAGACCATTTATATTTACAATATTACAACTAATTGATAAAACAGAAAGATGCCAAATCCAAAAATAGCGGGAACTTCACCTATAAGAGTAGAATTAGAAGCTGGTAAAACCTATGCATATTGCACCTGTGGCGAATCAGATAACCAACCTTTTTGCAATGGAGCACACAAAGGAACGGAGTTTGTGCCCAAGGTTTTTGTAGCTGAGGAAAGTAAAACAGTGGGCATGTGTACATGCAAACAAACAGGTAACCCTGGCTTTTGTGATGGATCCCACAAAGCACTATAAATGTCTAAAAACGATAAAGTAGCGCTCATCACCGGAGCAAGTAAAGGCATTGGTTTAGGCATTGCACGATCATTGCTGGATGACGATTATGCTGTAGTCATTACTGGTAGAAATGCTAAAACACTCGCTGAGGCTAAAGCTGCATTAAATATGGATGCCAAGGTTTTGGATATTGTTTCGGATGTACGTTCTATGCAAGATTGTCATGATGCCATTAAACAAACTATTGATCGATATGGAAGATTGGATGTTTTGATTGCCAATGCTGGGGTCGGACATTTCGCCCCGATCGATGAATTGACCGAAGATCAATGGAACCAGACGATTGACATCAATTTGACCGGTGTGTTTAATAGTGTACAATCTGCAATACCTGCCTTGAAAAAAAGTGAAGGATACATTTTTACTATAGCTAGCCTAGCAGGCACTAATTTTTTTCCAAGAGGTGCTGCCTATAATGCAAGCAAATTTGGATTAGTCGGTTTTACGCAGGCGGTAATGTTGGATTTAAGAAACTATGGTATAAAAGTATCTACATTGATGCCTGGCTCAGTTTCCACTTATTTTAATAATCATATCCCGAGCGAAGCAGATGCCTGGAAAATTCAGCCTGAGGATTTAGGCCAACTCGTATCAGATTTATTAAAAATCCACCCTAGAACCTTACCTAGTAAGGTAGAGATACGTCCGAGTAAGCCTCCAAAAAAGTAAGAAATTTAGTTTTAATTCATCATAGGTCGTAGAGGAGATAAGGTGAATATAGACTTATTTGCTAAAACCTTTCAGACTTTGTTCTTTTAGGCTTATTTTTGAAAGTCAATCAAAAACAACCTTATGCGATTACTTGCCCTATTTGTATGTTTGTTTATTACGGCTCAAAGCCTTTATTCACAGGCATATCAGCGGATTTTTAGGCATGGAGATAGAGATAATACAACCTTAGATGCTTTCCATACAGACAATAGAAACACCTATGTTTTATCGATATTCCAAGATACTATAGCTGGCCTTCAAGGGATAAACCTTACCAGACATGACGAAAAAGGTAGCAATAGATGGAGCAGGGACTACTATGTAGCTGACACTATTTCTATGGAACCTTTTGGTGAGATTTTATCATTACCAGACGAACAATCCATCATTATGACGGTAAGGACTAAAGATAATGGTGCTTATGGTCAATTAGTGCTTCATACAGATGGAATGGGCGTGCTTAATTACAGTGGGGCTTTAGGCGGTGTACAAATGGATACCACAGAAGTAAATCGCGTGGAACTTTTTGAAAGTCCATATGGTGGGTATTTGACGGCAACACAAGACTCTATAGATTCTCTAAGCAGTGTTTTAGTTAATTATATGGGAGTAGATGGTTCCATGATTTGGAATCAATCATATAGTGCAGAAGATACTTTAGGAAATACGTTCCAACATTCTTTTTCGGATATGGTAGTAGAACCAGATAGCAACATATTAATTGTAGGATCTTTTAGAGATACGCTAGGAAGTGGGGCCAGTAATGTAATCAATGATGGTTTTTATTTGGCGAGGTTTGACACACTAGGAGTTCCGGTTTGGAGTCAAGAATACACGGTGGCTAGTTCTACAGAAATAGTGCCTTTAGATATGGAAATCTTAGCAGATTCTAGTATTATGATTGTAGGTGCTAGAGTATTAACTGCTTTTCAAGGCTTTGCATGTAGAATCTCGAAAGAAGGTGAGCTTATTTGGAGAAAAAACATTCAAGCAACCAATATTCCTGAAGCATTTCAAAACATCCATATAAATGAAGTTACCCAAGGTGCTAATGGTAATGTGGTAGTGTCAGGAATTGTGTCAAAACTTAACCCTTTTGTTCAAGGAGTGGTAAATATCGAATTAACTATCGAGGATGGGTCCTTGGTTTGGTCAAAGGTCTATGATAGGGAAACGGTATTTAATACCATTGAAAATTATTTGGGATCGATAGGGGGAACAGAATATACACCGCTTAAGTATAATAACCAAGGTAACTTGTTTAGTTCAGCTGACAATGGATTTATGGTAGTTAATGGTATGTATGATGGTCCAGGTTTTCAGACACCTCAAGCCTCACCATTATTAATCAAAACTGACGATATTGGAGGAGCTATTTGTGAAAATGAATTTGAAGTGTTTTTTGACACCTTGGTTGTAAATGTAGATACTTTAGTTTGGACAGTGGGTGAAGGTGCTTTTTTACAAAACCTTGAGGTTTTAGATGTACAATATTTTGGAATAAGCGCTCCTGTTTTAGGGATAGAAGAGGTGGTAGTTTGCCCTAATCTACCTATAGATACCTTTTTAGACGCGACGCAGACTAATGCGATTATGTACGAATGGGCGACGGGGGATACGACAGCTATTCTTAATGTGATGGAAGAAGGAGACTATCCTGTAACAGTAACCTTTGATAGTGAAGTTTGTTTTACGCTTTGTGATACAGCTAAAGTTAGTTTGTATGATGAATTGACTTCAGAGATAGATAATGTAAATTGGGAATTATGGTGCACAGACAGAATTTTCAGATTAGACGGT
Source organism: Saprospiraceae bacterium (assembly GCA_020631235.1). GTDB lineage: Bacteria > Bacteroidota > Bacteroidia > Chitinophagales > Saprospiraceae > JAHDDO01. The sequence goes on from JAHDHQ010000011.1 coordinate 90,433, forward strand.
CAAGGTATAGATGGTCAAGAACCTTATAATTATGCTTGGAATACTGGAGATTCAACGCAGGTTATTCTAATGCCTGAAGACAGCATAGAAATGACTTTTACGGTTACAGTAACAGATGAGTGTGGCATGACTTCAGAGACATCCATTTATATAGGCTATGACCATGATGGAATTCCAGAACCTGATATGGTAACCATATCATTTAACGAAGTATTATACTGTTCAAGTCCTGAGGATAATCGAGCCTACATTTTAGAATTATCTGTAGATGAACCTGGATTTGATCAGTCGACCATCCAATGGAGTACTGGAGCAGCAGATGATGGACAGTTATCTATTTCTGTGGATGGACCTGGTATGTATTCTGTGACTTTAGTGGATAATTGTCAATATGAGATTACGGATGATATTGACTTTGATGTTCCTGGTCCGGAGACTATCGAGTTAGAAGTTTTAGAAGATGTGTGTTATGAGCAAATAATTTTAAATGTAGAATCTTCTGGCAATATCGACATTAACACTATTCAATGGTCGACAGGTCCGATGGATAATGGACAAACCGTGATAGATGTAGAAGATTATTCGGTGCCTTATTCTGTGACTGTAGTGGATGATTGTAATTATACTTTAACGGATGAGATTACAGTAGACCCTAATTTGGAGCCTACGCCAGCAGAAGTTATATTGAGTCAAAGTGAATCAACTTGTGGTGCAATCATTACCATTAATGTAGACGTAAATGAAATAGATCCAAGTACAATTGTGTGGACACCTGATTTGGGTTGTAACGGAAGTTTAGAGTGTACATACGACGGCACTCTACCAGGAACAGTGTTTGTCAATTTAACAGATCAGTGTGGATTTAATATTACAGAGTCTATAGATGTCAATCCTGATTTCATGGCAGAGCCTGCACCTATAAGTTATAAAATCGAACAGGATCCATGTGGATTTGGAGGTTCTTTAGGAATGGAAGGTGCATACATTATTTTAACTGGACCTGAAGGTTACGACCAATCAACAATTACATGGTCTACAGATGCCACAGCAGCGGGTAGTGACTCATTATATGTGACATCAAGTGATCCAAATATTATTACGGTGACCCTAAATGATCAATGCGGGTTAACTACTTCTGAAACTATAGAGATAAATATAGATGACTACAATCCAGGTGTAATCAATTTGGTTGTTGATACTATGGGATATTGTATGGATGGAACGATTAATCTAACAACTTCTGTTGGGGGTTCTGCAAATGTATCCACAATAACTTGGTTTTTTCAAGATACAATAGTAAGCGGTTTAGATAATATTTATATTACCAAAGACACCATTGCAGAAAACCAAGATGAAATAGATACCTTGATGTTGGTGGAAAATATATCATTTCTTGTTAGTGTTGTCGATGAATGTAATATAAGTGCTTTTGATTCTTTAACGATCGATGAAATTCAAAGTTTTCCTACATGTGGAAATTGTCTAAAATGGCCAAATATATTTTTCCCTAGTAGACAAAACTCAGTAGACGGCGATACTACAGACTTCTTTTTCCAACCTGTTGCATTAAACTGTGATACGGAAAATGTAGTAGGTTATGAGCTTTATGTTTACAATGGCTATGGAAATTTAGTTTTTGAGTCTACAGATATAGAACAGGGATGGAATGGTCGTAAAGATGATGATGAGCAACCATCTGGTGTATATATGTATTATGCGAGATGGACCTTTAATAATGTCGAGTACGAATCCAAAGGAGACGTTTCATTGATGCGCTAGTGCATGTATGATTTGTTAATTATTGGCGCGGGACCTTCGGGTTTAAATTGTGCTATTGCAGCCATCAAGGAAGGCCTAAGCTATGTGGTACTCGAAAAGGGAGTACTTGTAAATAGCATATACCGATTTCCGACCAATATGAGTTTTTTTTCTACTTCTAAAAACCTAGAAGTAGGTGATGTGCCCTTTATATCACACGTAGATAAACCCACACGCAAAGAAGCACTCGAATACTATCGTCGCTTAGCCGAATTTTATACCATTAATATCCATTATAAGCAGCGTGTTACAGAAGTGACACCACATGGCAAAAAATTTGAAATAAAGACTCTAGACACCACCTATCAAGCAAAAAACGTAGTCATAGCCACTGGGTTTTATGATCATGCTAATCAGCTCAATGTACCCGGTGAAGATTTGCCCAAGGTAAAGCATTATTATGATGATGCACATCCTTACATAGGCATGGATGTGGTTGTTGTCGGAGCGGCAAATTCAGCTTGTGATGTGGCTCTAGAAACCTGGCAAAAAGGAGCAAATGTGACGATGGTTATCCGTGGAGAAAGTCTATACAAAAAGGTAAAGTATTGGATTTTGCCCAATATTGAAAACCGTATAAAAGAAGGTTCTATCAAGGCCTATTTTAATGCCACCATTACTCAGATCAATGAAACAAGTGTCGACATTGAACAAAACAATAATACTATAAACATAGCTAACGACTACGTACTGGCTATGACAGGCTATCATCCAGATTATACTTTTTTAAAATCGGTCGGAGTTAGCTTAGATAAAGCCACGAAAATACCTAGCCATGATATTAATACTCTAGAGTCTAATGTACCTTCTGTGTATCTAGCTGGGGTGGTGCTGGGTGGAAAGTTTACCTCAAAATACTTTATAGAAAATACCCGCGAACAAGGAGAGAAAATTATCTCAGCTATTAAAGCTAAATATCCTTAAGCCAGTTTCTTTTTCGATTTGTGTTTATCTGCATTAATGATAAACACACTAGTGAGTAAGATTACAGTGGCCAGCATGGACTGCAAACTCAGTTGTTCTGCATTTAGATGCCAACCCAAAAACAAGGCTACTATAGGGTTTATATAAGCTGATGTGGACACTTTAATGGGCGATACTTTTACTAATAAATAATTAAAAGCAGAAAAAGCGATAATGGAACCAAAAAAGATTAAATATATGAGCGAATAAATGGCTTTTTGATTGATATTATCCATATAAAATCGATGATACTCACCAGTTATACCACTCATAATGGCCAACATAACACCTCCAAAAAGCATCTGAAGACCTGCAATTTTAACAATAGAATCTGGTTTTTTCCGATCATTAATACGTATGGAAATATAAGCCCAAGAAGTCATAGCCACTAAGATGGCTCCAAAACCTATCAACCAATGAGTACTGGAGACGAAGCCATCTTGCCACACTAACATAGCCATCCCCAAAAAGCCAACAGCTAAACCTATCCAACTCATCAGTCCAGGTGCTCTTTTGTATACTAGCCACAACATTAAACCAATGACCAGTGGCTGCAATGAAATAATAAGTGCCGCGATACCACTTTCTATAAATTGTAGACCCCATACAAGCAGTCCATTGCCCAGTGCAAAAAATAAAAAACCAGCTAAAAAAGTCTCTTTTATCTGGTTTTTTGTAATGGTAAACCCACCCTTAATGATTAAAAAAAGCAATATTAAAATGCCGGCAGAAGTAAATCGCAGTGAAGCAAACATAAATGGAGGAAATGATTGTATGCCCCAAGCATTAGCCAAATAAGTAGAACCCCAAATAATGTAAATGGCAATGAAGGAAAGCAAAATATACCAAAATTCCTTAGTTTTTTTCAAGACAGATTTATTTATATAACAAACATATAATTTTTAAATCATAGACAATGACTTCCTTACAAATAAGGGTAAATCTTATATGTTAAAATGGGTACATACCCCTACTTAAAATCCATTTTTTTTCTGTTACTTTGAGTCACCGACTGTAATGCTCTTGTTTTAAACACTGAGATGTAACGCTCTTATTTGAACACTGTAAATACTTACGTTTTTTCGTAAGTGTATGCTCGTATTAAACACTAAGACGCTCACACTGTAGTGCCCTGAATTAAACACTTAGTCCTAATGGGTTGGACCTCATTAACTAAATCTTTAAATTCAATTGGCACAAAATGGCAAAACTTAAACAATTACTTTTTACATTTCTGGCGATATGCTTTACATCGTCATTAATCTCTCAACACTCTTTATACGAAAAACACCAATCTAGTTTTTCTGAAATAAAAACAACCGTTTCCCCTTTTAGTAAACATCCGCTTAAATCCTCAAATATTGAAGGTTTTAGTCGAGTAGAATGGTTAAAGGTAGATGCAGACCTTCTGTCGGATCTCTATACCAGTCATCCTCAAAGCTTTGGTTTAGACATTGCTTTACATGATCAAAACGAAACGCTTTTGCTCATTAAGAATGATATTTTTCTTGAAGACACCCAAGTATTATCGGGTGATGGTAGAAATCTCAAAGGGTCAATCGACCTAGGCCACCATTATTATGGTATTGTTGCTGGCAAGAATAATTCGCTTGTTTCCGTAAGCGCCTTTGCTGACGAATTAGTGATTTTCACCATCATAGATGGAGTACAAACCAGCATTGTAAAAAACCATGATACACAAGACTATATTATGTATGATAAGGCGGCTGTCCTTAATCCACCTACCCATGATTGTCATACGGATTCTGAAGCTCATTATATAGGCAATGCGGAAGAAAAAGTAGTCTACGATGAAAACAATTGTGTCAATATGTACATCGAGGTTGATTATGATATTTACAATGATTTTGGTAGTATATCAGCTACGTCTAGCTATATAACGGGAGCCTTTAATCAAGTAAGCACACTATATGCAAATGAGTCTATTGATTTTAATCTTAGCGAATTAGTTATCTGGGATACGGTAGATCCTTATACAGGCCCAAGTACTGTTGCTTATTTAAATCAGTTTCAAGATGAAATAAACGGAAATTATAATGGAGATTTAGCCCATTTAATCGGTTACAATGGCGGTGGAGGTGTTGCTTATGTTGATGTGCTTTGTAACAGTTATTACGGCATTGGATACAGTGCTATTACCTCTTCTTACAGTACAGTGCCTACTTACTCCTGGACGATTGAGGTTTTAACCCATGAGATAGGACATAATTTAGGCTCTAAGCATACTCATGCTTGTGCATGGAATGGAAATAATACAGCGATAGATGGTTGTGGTCCAGCTGCGGGATATTCGGAAGGTTGTGATGCGGCATTACCAGCGGCAGGAACCATTATGAGTTATTGTCATCTAGTGGGAGGTGTAGGGATTGATTTCAATTTAGGTTTTGGGCCGCAACCTGGAGATAAAATCAGAGATGAAGTATACAACGCAAGTTGTTTATCAGCTTGTGCTGCTGATGATGGATGTACCACAGAAGGAGATCCCTGTGATGATGGTGACGTATGTACTACGGGAGACACCATTGATTCTAATTGTAATTGTGTGGGCAATTATACAGATGATGACCAAGATGGTTATTGTGTAGGAGAAGATCCTGATGATAATAATATTTGTGTTCCAGTGGCCAGTGATCCATCATGTAATGCTGATTGTAACCTTGTGAGTTTTCATGGTTTTGAAAATGGATGGGATCTATGGAATGATGGAGGATCAGATTGTGCTCGAGTATTAAGCGATAATTCTAGTAGTGGTAATTACAGCGCTAGGTTAAGAGATAATTCAGGTACTGCATCTTCAGTATATACTGACAACTTAGCCATGGCTGCGGCTGAAAGTATTATGGTAGAATTTTCTTTTTATCCATACAGTATGGAAACGAATGAAGATTTTTTCTTAGAAATTTCGGTGAATGGTGGTTCATCTTATTCGATCGTAGAAGATTGGAAAAGTGGTACTGATTTTTCCAATAATAATTACTATCAAGAATCTATCAATATTACAGGATATGCTTTTAGCAATAATACTAGAATAAGGTTTAGATGTGATGCTTCAAGTAATGCTGATCAAGTGTTTATTGATGATGTTTACATCCATAAATGTGCGGTGACCATCGATGGTGGCTGTACACAAATGGGCCAACCATGTGACGACAATGATCCATGTACTTTAGGTGAGGTCTTAGATAGTGACTGTAACTGTAATGGAGGAGTTTATACAGACGCTGATGGAGATGGTTACTGCGTAGGCGAAGATCCAGATGACAGCGATGCTTGTAATCCAGATGATAGTGGACCAGATTGTGGTTGTGCTGCAGAGGACGATGTGTGTGATGATGGCGATCCATGTACTATTGGAGAGACCTACGATGCAGATTGTAACTGTAATGGAGGAGTTTATACAGACGTTGATGGAGATGGCTACTGCATAGGTGAAGATCCAGACGATAATGACGCATGTAATCCTGACAATAGCGGTCCAGATTGTGGATGTTCCGTAGTAGGTGATCCTTGTGATGATGGTGACGCGTGTACTGTCGGAGAGACCTATGACATAGACTGTAATTGTAATGGAGGTATTTTCCAAGATAGTGATAATGATGGTGTTTGCGATGCGGATGATGTATGCCCTAATATGGACGACAATTTAATAGGTACTTCATGTGATGATGGAGATGTATGCACCATCAATGATGTGTATCAGTCTAATTGTGCATGTGAGGGATTGTATGTAGATGCTGATAATGATGGTTATTGTGTCGGGGATGATGCAGATGATAATGATGCATGTGTGCCTGATGCTTCAGCACCAGCTTGTGATACAGGTACTCCTTGTGTGACGATCGATGTTGCCAACTTTGAATCTGGTTGGGGTAGCTGGAATGATGGAGGATCTGATTGTTCTAGAGTTAATTCGAGTTACTCACCAGAAGGTAATTATAGTATACGTATTCGGGATAATTCAGGTGCCCCTTCTGCGATGTATACGGATATATTAAACATGGCCGGTTATGTAAGTGCTACGGTGAATTTCAGTTTTCAAGCCAGCAGTATGGAGACCAATGAAGATTTTTTCTTAGAAGTTTCTACTAATGGAGGCAGTACTTATTCTGTTATTTCAGAATGGGATGCTGGCGACGAATTTGTAAACAATTTCGTTTATCATTTATCTGTTGAAGTTACCGGTATATCCTTTACATCGAATACTCGATTTAGATTTAGATGTGATGCGAGTTCCAATGCAGATAAAGTATATATAGATGATATATTAATAGAAGCATGTACTTCAGGAGGAGGTGCATTAGTCATGGAGTCCAATGACGATATTGAAATCAATGAGGAAATGAGTATTGATTTTGATTTACGTCCTAATCCGATAAAACAAGGAAATGATTTGCAAGTATTACTTAACAAGCCAATAGAAACAGCCCACATTGTTTTATTTGATATGAGTGGCAGACAAGTTTATTCATCCGAATATTTTGGAGAAGAAACGAGTCAGTTCGTTGTAAATACAGAAGATCTTTTAACAGGAGCTTATGTAATCATGATACAAACGAGTGAAACTCGATGGACTAAAAAAGTAATTATCCACTAGCATTCCAAAAGCAGGATAATGGAGGCAGTTAGAGAATTTCTCTAACTGCTTTTTTGTTGTTAGAAAAGTTGTTAGATTTGCAGTCCGTTACTTCGATATAGTTTCGAGGATTAAAAGGAAAAAGATTCCATAGCTTCCCGATGCAAGATCGAGGATTTAAGCATCTTGAGAGGTGATGGTAAAAAGGTTCCATAGCTTCCCGATGCAAGATCGAGGATTTGAGCATCTGAAGAGGTGGTGGTAAAAAGGTTCCATAGCTTCCCGATGCAAGATCGAGGATTTGAGCATCTGAAGAGGTGGTGGTAAAAAGGTTCCATAGCTCAGTTGGTTAGAGCATCTGACTCATAATCAGAGGGTCCAAGGTTCGAGCCCTTGTGGAACCACTTAAACGCCTTGTAAGTCATTGATTTACAGGGTGTTTTTAATTATAGTACAAACATAGTACAAACATTTGTGTTGTTTTCATATGTATTTACGAATTCTTAGTCAAAACTTACTAATTCTAATTAGATACTAGCAATTAGTTAGACTGGTTGATTGTTACATGGAAATAAATGATATTTGAATTAATTGCATTTATAAGCAAGTGTGTTCTTTGAAAGTTGGCAATGAAATTATTTCAATTATAAATACTATAATTTGAACATAATAACTTTATTTAATTCAAGTCAATTAAGTATTGACTTTAATAAGAACATTAATGAACCACCAAACAAAACAAACAAGGTGGTCGAGTCCAAAATACAATGGACAAATACAACATGGAATCCTGCAACAGGTTGTAATAAAATAAGTGCAGGATGTAAATTCTGTTACGCTGAAAACTTGTCTTTATTTCTACAAAAGAAAGGCGTACCAGGATATTCTGATGGATTTAATCTTCAATTACATGAACATCGAATTAAACAGATGTTAGATGTAAAAAGATATCCCTCAGGTACGAGAGTTTTTGTAAATTCTATGAGTGATCTCTTTCACGAAAAAATACCTTTAGATTTTACCAAAAAGGTATTTGACGTGATGAATAAGAGGTCAGATATAATTTTCCAAATTTTGACAAAGCGTGCTGAGTATTTTCACAGTGTGGCTAGTCAATTTAAATGGGGAGAGAATATATGGATGGGTGTGAGTGTGGAAGATCACCGTGTAAAAAATAGGATAGATATCCTTGGTGCCACACCCCCAAAAGTAAAATTTGTCTCATTTGAGCCCTTAATAGGCTCTGTTGGTGAAGTTGATTTAAGCAAAATTCATTGGTCAATATTAGGCGGTGAAAGTGGAGGCTATAAAAATGGTAAGCCCCAATTCAGACCTTGTGACTTAGAGTGGATGCGAGAAATAATCAAACAAGCTCCTGATGGACATGCAATTTTTGTAAAACAATTAGGAACATCACTAGCATATAAATATTATATGGAGGATGGAAAGGGAGGAGATTTTGACAAATTTCCATCTGATCTCAAGTTGAGAAACTATCCTCAAATAAACGGCTAAAGTCGTATTGCCAGCTTAAAGAACATTGAGAGACTGTAATAATTGCAGTCTCTTTTTTTTTAATAATTATTTATAGCTGCTATAGTAAATAACCATCACAGAACAATCCTATCAGAACTATAGAATACAATGATATTAAACCAAGTAAAGCACCTGTTATAATACATATGTGGTTAAAAAAGTGGGGTTTTCTCGACACATATGTATAGTTGGGTTTTGTATTAATGTTTAGTATATGATAAAGCAATATAGTATAGGCAACATTCATAAGACATAATATGGAGCTCCCCTCGACAAAGGAGAGATCTGCTGTCACCTATTGTTATGCATAGATTATTTTATCATCTCTTTAATGGGTTCAGGTGTAATTTCTAATAAAGATTCATTTTTCGTATAAAGCATATTATATAGATAAACAAGATTGTTTAGATTGATTGGTGGTATATATTCTTGTTTGAAAATATTCAATATAATATCGATTCGATCTGCCTTGAGAATTGATTTGGGTAGGGAATCGTCATTGTCAAATATTTCCATTATTTCATTTTTCAATGTTTTTGATTGAAACTGGAGTCTAAATTTATTTCGAATAAACGCTTCCCAATTTTTTTTCTTATACTGTTGGTAAGTTAGATCATTAAATAGTTTTTTCATTACAACATCATTTGTTTCAAGAGTTGCGTATATCCCGTTAAGCATTCTTTCTTCTTCCTTATTGTCAATCCAGTCAACTTTGCATTTGTATCTTAAATTGTGATCAATTTCATGCCATCCCTCCGATAAGATTGTTCTTAGTTGAAATTCAACGGTTGGCTGAAATAACCTATATTCAGCATGACTTGATGCATTTTGGGCTTCTTGAAAAATATCTTTTCTTTCCTCATGAAGTTCGCATATAATATTTGTTCTTTTTGGCTTAAAGGTAATTGTGTCTAATTGATCTACAGTTTCATCAATTGGCTTGAATTTATTTTTGATTATTTCAATTACAATTTGAATGTCATCTATGAAATAAGTAACTATTCTAACTCCAATTAAGTCTTGCATGTAAGGTCCACTTTCAGTGTATATTTTTCCGTCTTCTTTTTTTCGTTGTATTTTTTCCTGAATTGATTTTAGGTCTTTTGTTCGACTAAAGACCCTACACTGTAACCCTAATTTTCTTAATTCATCTTCTATTAAAGAATATGTGCTTCTTTCAATAGTTTTAAAACCTGAACTATACATTGGAATTCTTGTTTAATTGATTAAGGTATTGAATTCCATTTTTTGTAATAAACCCAATGTCATCTTTGAAATATAAACATTGTTGCGATTTTAATGAGTTAACGACTTTGCTAATTTCCCTGTCCGAAAATTCTGTTAAGCTCTTTTTAATGTATGATAATTTTCTAGCTCTTGGTTTTTGACCGCCAACGCCAAAAAAGTGTTTAAGTACCATGTCGTCAGTAAGAGGAATTTCTTCATTACTTTCTTGTACATCAGATTTTAACTTATTAGAAGCAGTAGAGATAAAATTATTGTTATCGTTACATGCAAATAATGCAAAATCATTGAACGAATTTTCAATTTCATTGGAGATGATTTCACAGTCATAAAAATTACAATTTTGAAACGTGCATCCGTGCCAGATTGCAATATTGAATTTGCAATTGTTAAATGTGACCGATGAGAATAAACAATTTATAAAAGAATTTTCACTTGTGAATACTATTTCGTTAAATGTTCGATCAGTAATCATTAACTCATTGTAATCTCTAACGAATTGATGTTTAAAGGACAAATCAATTTCAAAGTAGAATTCAGATGTGTAGTTGAATGGATGGGAGTTAAAAATATTCCATAATTCCATTTGTTTGTAATTATCATGAATTTTGTAGACCTGTACACATTTGTCGCTGAAATCTTGTGGGATTATTTTATAAAAATCATGATAGTACTCTTGAAATTTATTTTGCACTAGGTTGTCCCCTATTAGTAATCCAAATATGAAATCGTTGACAAATCCAGTTAGTCCGTTAGCTTTTCTATCTAGAAAAACATGATTTGATAATGTATCAACTAAATCGTCAATTGAAGGTCTTTCATCTGCAACGTAGTCTGAAAGACTTTTAGATAAAATTTTCAGGTTATAATCTTTTATTATTTCTTTTATCGTGTCTTTGCTCTCGGCTGTAAAATCGAACTCAGTCATAAAGCGAACGAGCTTTCTAAATATTCTTAATTGGTCTTGGTTTGTAAGTTTAATATTCTGTCTGGATTGTTCACGAGCAAGCAAATATTCAATGTATGTTTCAACTATTGTTTGATTTGAGTCACAGTCGAAATATTCAGATAGTTTTTCCATACTTATATTTCGCAGATAGGCTAGCAGTACTGGGTTAGCAATTGTGGAGATAGGAAAGTTGTTTTTATTTATAATGGATAATCTTTCTTCTGATAGCCAATTACTAATTGTTGGTTCCTTGATTTCAAATCTGGCTAATGAAAAGTCGTTTTCATTATCATGAATCATTTCAAGGAATTCATCACTATTGAAAATTGCAGTTTTTCTTGACGTGATAATTATTTTCGCCTCTTCCTTCAAAAGATCTATTATGGTGGTGAGCATACTTTCAACCTCTTCTTTATTATTGTCTTTTGAAATAAGTTCATCAAAACCATCAATAATCAGTGGTATTCTTCCTTTGCCGATTTGATCTATTACAATATTCTGTTTAATTCCTGTTGGGAATTGTTCGTCTATCTCATTTAGTAGAATGTGCTTGAAAACTCTTGCTTCTCTATTTCTTGATAGTTCAGTGAAAAAGGGCAGTTTTTTATTACCTTCATTAGAGTAGCTCTTTAGTAATTCATACGCAGTACAAGTTTTTCCAAAACCTGCAGCAGCCTCAATAATTACAATTAAAGCTCCATTAGTGGTATTAAGTAAATTTTCAATATCACTAATGATTGATTCATCTTCATCACCCTTAAATGCGTTATTCGAAACTAGAGTTCCTTTAGGATTTTGCACCCATTTTTCATAAGCACAATTGATATAACGATACTCACTGTCATCAGGAAGATTTTGTATTTGTCTTTTTACAAATTGATTATATCGACCTTTTAATTCATTACCTAAAGGAGTTTTTATAAAGAATCCTTCAAATAAATATTCTTCAAGATTTTTACCTGAAGATAGTTTTTGAATTTCTGTTGCGTATCCAAGGTCTGAGTATTCGCTTTTGATTTGAGAAACATCAACACCGTCATTTATTAGGACTATTTCAGCAGCGTGATACATCCCATAACGAAGCGTATAAACTCTTACATCATTATTTGAACTTTCTGCTAATCTATAATTGTAAGAGGCAAATAATTTATCAAGTTCAATAATTTTCATTCTTATTTTTATTTATGCATAACTATGGCATATCAAACAACGTGGCAAATATATAGTATTATATCCCAATTTTAGGCTAACCCCAAAGAGAACCGCTTGACTAACGGTTTTTAATGCCCAATTTAATACACCAGGAGAGCAATAGACAAAAGTAGGTACCTATTATATATATTATTGTCCTCAAAATTGTCTGGAACTAATATTCACTAGGAAACAAGATTGTAGTTGCTGACCTATCTGCCTCGGTAATTATCCACAGTTTTTTAGGGAATGTCTCAATAGTATCTGGTATAAGGTAAGAACTAAATATTCTATTACCCTGCTTTAAAGCTTCATTGTTGGAACGAGTATCTTCTTCACATAAATCACCCCAATCACAAGATATATGTTTGGCTAGTGAGTCTTGAATGAATTGATTGAATATAGGATTAGTTGATAGGGTTGACACACCTATGGATAGGAGTACCTGTCCCAATGGGAAAGTTGTTGATTTCATATTTGATTTTATTAGAAAAAATTAGAAGTAAAGGGTAACTATATGATGTATTTGGTAACTTATAAGAAAAAGGTATTATGATTAACCACTTTATTACGTTTTGGAATTTAGAAGATCTATTTGATAAAGAAAGCTCTCAAGATCGTACTGAAAAGCTTCAGTGAGCAATAGGAGCCGATTTAGATGGATGGACACAGTTTGTATTGAATAAGAAGTTAAGGCAGCTAGGGAGCATTATAAAACAGCTAAATAATGGTTTAGGTCCAGATATATTAGGAGTAGCACAAATTGAAAATGAATCAGTATTAAAACAACTAATTGACGAGCTTACGGAATTAGGTAGGAACTATGGGATAAAGCACCATGAAAGTGATGACAAAAGAGGAATTGATGTAGCTTATATATATGACAAGGATAAGTTTACTGCAGGTTCAGCATTTGATCATGGTAGTAATTAGAAGGACAGCTACTAGAGCAATATTACAGGTAAATTTTGAGACTAAACTTGGAAATCCAATAGTCTTATTTGTTAACCATTGGCCAAGTAGGAGTGGAGGACAAATGAAAAGCGAAGGTTATAGAAATATAGCAGGAGAAACTCTGGCATACTTTCACCAAAGAGTAATAGATATATATGGTAAGGAAACACCTGTTTTAGTGATGGGCGATTTTAATGATGAACCATTTAATTTATCAGTAACACAATATGCACTTTTCCAAAGAAGTAGGGCAAGAGTAGTAAGAGGATCAAACCCATATTTATTAAATATGATGTGGAAGTTAATGGAACAAGGAGTAGGCACCTTGTTTTTTAATAATGAACCAAATATGTTAGACCGATTTCTTTGAAATAATAGCTAGCATATCATCAAAGGTCTAAATCTTCATATTCTGAAAGAGATTTAGACCTTTGTGGTTGCAAATTGAAATACAAATTATTTAAGAACAACACTAAATTTAGCATTTGATAATAACGAGCATGAATATTGGTTGGAATCATTTCCTTCAAAATTGTATTTATTGCCGCACCATAATTCAAATTGAACTATTGCATTTTCAGGCATGTCTGTAAATAAATCATTAGGAATAACCTCAATTCCATCATCTTCAACAATCATCATCCTGTATATTGGATCATAATTTGATTCAAAAAAGTTGTCTGAAGTTTGACCTAAAAACCTTGCAAAGACCAAAACACCATTGTTGTTATTTGATCCATTCCAAACAATTTCAAAATTATCCCTATCGCATATAGTACCATGAATATCATGGGTTTCTTGACCAATTGGTGTCATGTTTAGTACATCTGGAAATTCAACCTTTTCAGAAAATATATTTTGCTCATTAAGAGTAAGTGAAGTATTGATTTGGTTATTAATAATTTTATCTGGAGCATCAACAAAATAGTTCCAGTTGGAATCAGTGATATTGAATAAAGGTTGTGCATTTTCAGGGATGAATGAAACCTCACCATTTTTAAAACTGCTAAATGCATTTATTTCTCCAAAATTAAAAATCCCTGAATCAATATTTTCTACATTATAAGTATCCCAAAAATAAAAAGATCCCCTAATTTTTTTACTGTTAATAAATTGATTATCTATTTGAAATTTAATACTAGCAGTAATATTTTCTTCAGGAACAAATAAATTGCTATAGACTCCCAAATCTTGATACGAAGACAAATCTTCACTGCTATATTCGACAACCTTATTAAAGTTTGTAAATTTCGTCACCTCTTTGTTACACGAGGTAAGTAAAATAAGAAAAACAGCTGAAAACACAAATATATTTCTCATAATTTATTTTAATTTTAGTTACTATCATTTGAACCACAACCATAATTATTACCTGGAGATGGGCACTCACAATCAGGAGAACCCGCGAATACTAGGCTAACACAATCTAAAATATGGCAATCCCATTGACCTAAATTATTAAGGCTATTTACAACTGAAGGAGGTATCCATCCAGCACCATCAGTAGTCCCATTTATATCTTGGTCATAAGTACTCCAATAAGATCCTGTGTCATTACCACCTGTGTTTTCAGTGCATTGGGAGTATAAGTCCATTTGAAGATAAAAACCTGTCTGAGCAGGAATAGCAATTTTTAAAAGAGTTCCAAATTGACAATCTAATAAAGGACCACCTTCACCTTCAGCATCATAACACGTCACGCCATCGCCAGCCCAAACCCTCATCCAATAATGGCTGCCACCAGCAACACTAGGATTACATTGATATTCATATGGTTCTGTTAAATGCTTTTCGGCATCATACTTGCAAGTTCCATCACCTTCATAACCTTCAAAATATGGAGGAAAATCAAAATTTCCTGTCCAGTCAACTTCTTCAATAAAATCAGGATAGACACCTATACCATAATCATCAATTTGTAGTTGAGCGTTAATTAATGTGATTGAAAAAAATAAAATGAATGCAGTTAATATTTGTTTCATAAGGAACGATTATTATTTTAAATATAACATATTTTTTTTAAAAAACAAATCTTAAACTAAAACCAAACTGGCAGGAATAGTTATTACTTAACATCGGCAAGCCACCAGCAAGCACGAATGAGGTAGCCAGAAGGAAGCTGAAAGCTGACTGGGTGAAGTTAGGCACTAACCTTTAGCCGAATGAGTTTGCTGGCTTGCCATACTTTATACAGCGATGGATTTATAAACTCTATGTAATAGTGTTTGGAAATACAAAAGAGCTGTTAGTGAGGAAGTTTAGCTGAGTTGAAAACTATGACACTTTGGGTGCTAACCTAAAGGTAATTGCGAAAGCAATTTGGCATACGTTTTTGTGGGAAGCTAATGTGACGAACACCATATTTCCAGCAGGACTATTTTGTGTTTATCTAAAGTTTATGAAAGAAGGACATTGGACATAGGACGTTGTAAATGGGTTAAATGACGTTTATAGGTTGGACATACCTAAATCCAAATAAATATTTTGAGGATGATACCAATTGATAAAATGATCTAAATTATCCTTATAAACAGAGTACGATATCCTAGTATAATCCCTTCCATGACTTTTTCTTATGCTAATAATAGTAGACCAAAACAATCTAAATCGTTTTTTCCTTAATGCTAATAAGGCATCTGGGTTGTCTTTAACCTCTAATACTTTGTCTAGTATAGACATAAAGAAAGGTTTTGAAAATGGATGTAAATCTTCAAGTAGAAACTTATTGTCAGATGTCATTTATTTGATCATTAAATCATCAACAAAAATTGATCTAAAGAATCTACGGAAATTTGGTTCATCCAATCCAATATGTGAGAATAAAGAAAAAACAAGTTTAACATCACTTGTAACTAAAGGATAGGGAGAAAACACCAATGTCAAAAACATGTCATCATTTTTAAAAGTAAGACTATAGCTTCCATTTGATCCAATATCCCTTTCAAAATCATCTCTTGAAAAGACTATGGTCTTTTTATTAACTAATATTTCAATTCTATCATCGTAAATAAAAACGTAATCGTAGACATCAACATCATGAATTAGGAAATGATCTAAATCAAGAGATAAATGAGTTTGTATTACCTTATTAACAACAGATTGAGCATTGATACCAAACGAACATGAGATAAATAATGAACATGAAAAAATCAATAACAATCGCATTTGTAATTTATTATAAGGTTATGAAACCGTTCTCCATGAGAACAGTTGCCAATACAAGTAGAAGAAAAGCTTTGCCAATTAGATTGAGGGACATCACAGAAAATATAAGTGTCAGAATAGTAACTTCCATCACGTTTTATGTCTGCGATTACAACATATGTTCCTTCAATTGAATAGCATTTAGCTGAGGAAATCATTGAACTAGTCAGTGGACTTACATTACCTACCAGATATCCATTTGTTTGTGCATAGGATATTAAATCATTGCAAGAGATAGATTGAGATTTTGAACTATATTGAAGGCAACACAATAATATAAATGTAATTAGTCTAATCATTTACAATCAATTAAGGTATCAGTAAAATATATCAAGAATGTTGATGGATAAGGAAAAACTGTATTTTCAGTCTTTATAATGGATAAGCATCTATAGGCGCTTGATGATTCTAATATTTTGTAAGTATCCATACCTTCCAATTCGACTTTAGTGACTTTATTATTCCTTACAATAGCATAACCTTTACCAAAAACAGATTTTTTATTAGTAAAAAAGACCGCATGTTTACCATCAGGCATTTTATCCTTAATGTTAGAACAGCCATAGTATCTTTTGTCGTCAAAGAACTTAATCATTCCCAGACTAATTTTAGTAAGCTCTCTTTGCTCGGCATCTTTAGCAGCAATGATTTCAGTGATATTTGGTTGAAAAACTTCCACACCACTCAAATCTAGAGGTTTAAAATCAAGGGATCTACCAAATTGACCAAAGGAATTGAAGCAAAAAAATAAGAGAAACATGGGTAATAATCTCATAAAATTTATTTAAAAGTTAGAAAATATAATTTGAGGTGTTTTGCAAATAACGCATATATGCTCTAATAATGCAAATAATTGTTATCCACATTTGATATGTGATAAATATTAAGGATAAAGAATTTTTAAAAGCATTTGGAAAGACTATCAGAGCACATAGAAAAGCTCATGATTTAAGTCAGGAGCAGCTTGCTTATAATTCTGAATTAACCTTATCGCAAATTGGAAGAATAGAACGAGGAGAAACCAATCCTACTATATGCACAATAAAGGTAATTGCTGACACTTTAGACTTAACATTATCAGAAATATTAAAAGACCCTGATGACGTTTCACCAAGGTCATAAAAGAAGCTCAAAGTGGTAAGCATAGTAAAGTTTGTTGTTTACATTGAAGATAATTTTACCATCACCATCGTGTTTAACATCAGTGACTTGTACAAAGTCATCTTTACATAACTCACCTACATTACCTCGTACTACTACATCAAAAGGACAATAGACCTCAATGAGCGTTTGATTGTATACATAGAGACACGTTTTCATCTGTATAAATAGGGGACAAAGTTTAAAACCTTGCCCCCCTCCAATGATTAAAACACCAGTTCAGTGTTCTTAACCAAATCAGGTTCAATTTCTGGCACATACTGAAAAGAATGTGTTAGAGTAAGTACTTCCGTTGAATTAGGAGGAGTGTACTCATACGGTTCAGTTTGTACCTTTTTAATAGTCCCTGGCATTTGCTGACCAATTAAGGTTTTACAAACTTGTTCATTAAAGGTGCTAGGAATGGAAGTTGTTCTAGCGGTAGCATAAAAACGACCTGTTTCTTTGGACTGAATCATTTCTACACCACCTTGAATGACTAGCGCAATAAATTCCTCATCATTGGAATTTACTCTCTTTTTAAAATCAACTACTGTTACCATTGGAAAATGTATTTAAAAAAGTAGGCTGGGGATATTCCCAGTCGAACTTAGGTTAGGGGGGCGTTGTGTTGGTGGCATATTACAAGTACCTTCTTTTGTCAGTTCCTCTTGTATAAATTTGAATGTATAAAGGCAGTTAAGAAAGACTATGGACAATGAATTTGTGTCAATGTAACTGTAGTTAGAGATACAATTGTATATTTATTTTATGAAGGAATTACAGCTTCCAGATGCTTATATAGTGCATTTACCCAAGACATTAAACGTTGAGGAATTAATAAGACAGCATCCCTTAAAGGTAAAAAGCTTAGAAAGTAAGCCAGAGAGAGTAATTGAATACATAAAATTGATCCTAGGGCAAATTACAGAGCAATTCAAACAAAATAAAGATTATAAAATCTCAAGCTACATAAACATTCCAAGCACTATTTTAAAAGGAATATGGAGTGATTATTCTATAATATTGGAATGGGCTTATAATGCAGATATAATTGATACAGATGAAGAGTATATACCAGGCATAAAGGCATATGGGTATAGGTTTACGCGAAAGTATTCATTGAGAAATTTAAAAAAGGAATATATCATTAGTAATTCCATTGTAAAAAAGCTAGAAAAGATACATTTAGAAGTTGCAGCAATTGAAAAATATCCACATTTAGCAAAGTCACTAGAAACTTTAGAAATTGACGTTGAGGCTGCATATAAGACACTAAGAGAGCTAGAAGACGGAAAGACTAAGTACGACCGTAGAACTGCTATGGTGGACAATATAAAGGCAAAAAAATACTATTTCAAATTAGATAAAGTAGGGAGGTTACATACTTCAGTTTGCAGCCTTAAAAGAGAGGTTAGAAAGCATTTGAGTGCAAAAGGAGAAAACCTAGTAAATGTTGATATTAAGAACTCCCAACCATTCTTTAGCACAATATTATTAAATCCAGATTTATGTGATGAATATGAAATAGAGAACTATTTAAAGGAATATAATTACCAATTTAATATTAATGATAAATATTACCAGCAATTAATACATATGTGTCGAAAAAACGCACAAAATTTAGACACATATGTATATAAGGTATTAGATGGAAAATTATATGAGCATATAATGGAAGTGGGTAACATTGAAAGTAGGGAAGAGGCTAAGGAAATAGTATTTAAAGTATTCTTTAATCCACCAAATTATCCAACCAAAGAGCGCAAACTTTTTAAATCAGTTTATCCTGAGGTAATAGATATATTTGACTTAATAAATATAGGATATATAAAGACTAGAAAACGAGGAAGAAAGAAAGATGAACAGTCAAGTTCATTGGCATTAACACTGCAAAGAATAGAGAGTGATATAATGCTCAATAATGTTGTAGAAGATGTATTAATGGAGTTTGGGGAAATACCAATTTATACCATTCATGATAGCTTACTTGTTCCAGAATCCGTTGCAGAAAAAGTAAAACAGTGCATGGAAGATACTATTGAAACAATAGTTGGATATAGACCAAAAATAGAAATAGAATAAGGACATTTCTGCCCTTATTCCTTTATTCATCTGTCCACAGAGATAGATACTAAATAATCATTAAGACTGTCCTTAAAATAAAAGTAGTTTCTACCAACTTTACAGTGGTTCAAATCCAACCTGAGTTTCCTCATAGTTGTCTTTGATTTAATATGGAGCAATTCCATAACCCTGCTTTCAGGTATAACATTTAAGTCGTTCATTACTGAAGTATTAAATATTAGTCTCATTTCTCGTGATCTTTGCTGTGCACTATTATTCAGCGTAGCTTAGACTACCATGTTACATCAAGAGCAGCAGATACACATGTCACGCGAAAATTAACCTAATTGTTTGATGCAAGGACAATACCCCCACACTTAAGCCTAAAACGCATTAGTAAGATACTAAATTGAATCAAATAGCTTCATTGCATCAGACTTTTGTTCATCAACAATCTTAGCATAGATTTGAGTCTCTTTTAGATTCTTATGACCAAGAAGCTTTTGAAGTACTTCAATCCTGATTCCAATAGTTAAACCAACAGTGGCAAAAGTATGTCTAGCACAATGAAGAGAAATGGATTTATCAATCTCACATGCCTTAATAATATCCTTAATTATCTTATTTAGATAAGCGTTACGACTTGATATTTTATTCTTCAATAATTTTTCATTGGATAGTGGCGCACCTTGTAATAATTCTCTGAAAATTATCACTGAATTGTTCATGTATTTATTGAGTATCTCAACTGCCTTTTGAGGCAGTGGAAACTCAACAATAGTTTTAGTCTTAGACATTCGTTTCCTCAATTTGTAGCCATTATTGTCCACAATGTTCCTATTGGTCAATGTGCATATATCACTGAATCTTAAGCCAGTGTAGCAAGAGAATAGAAAAACGTCCTTACATAGCTCCTGAGAGGCGTTTTTAGGGGTGTAATTCTCTAGTAATTTTAATTCGTCTATAGTAAGGTATTCTCTTTGAGTTTCTTCTGCTTTAATCTTGAAGTATTTAAAAGGATTATCTTTTATTAAGTTTTGACGTTCACCTAATAAAATGATTTTCCTAAGGACTTTAAACCGATCATAAATAGTATTTTTTGCAAGCCCCTTATCTCTTAAAAACCTATCATATTTTTCCAAAAAGTCCAAATCAACATTACTAAATTTAGCATTAGGATCAAAGTCTTTAAGACATGATACCGTCTTGCTATAATTCTTTAAAGTGTTGTATGCAAGACCATCTGGATTATCCAAACTATATTTTTCAATAAATGGAATGAGTTTAGTTGGTGTCTTGACGGCTTTACCTCTAAATTCAGAGACTACATCCTTAACATGAAAATTAGCTCCAATTGTGAGGAATGAGTCAAGAATTTGTTCCAACCTTCTATACTCCTTTTTAATGTAAACATTCAGCACAGATGAGTTAGGATGAGAACGTTTGACAATGCATCTTTCAGCATCCCAATATTTAGGTTCAATAGACCTTTTAATTGAGACTTCAGAAGGCTTTCTATTATGTGTTATTAGGAAATGGATTGGAGCTTTACCACCTTTCGTGAGCTTATTAAGTCGTTGAATAATTTTTATTGTAGCCATATAGTACAAACAAAGGTACAAACATTTTGTGGTTTTAAATGGGCTGTAATGGCGTTAAATGTCACAAATATTCAACAATTATACCTAAATATAGCCATTTAAGCACGTTTTATACCATTAGAGCACAAACATTGTAGCCCTTGTGGAACCACCAGTACTTGAAATGTATTTTATGAAAATTTATAAAATACTGTAAAATAAGAGTTTACATTTTTGTAGGCTCTTTTTTTTTACCCCATTTTACCATAGTTTAGTAAAAATGTTTTACTAAAGTTTAACTATTATAAACTAGATTATGGCCACTATAAAACCTGTACTAAATCCTCAAATTAATAAGGACGGCACCCAGACAGTAAGGCTTCGATTTACTATTAATCGAAAATTATCTTACATTTCTTTGTTCAAAGTTGTACCTAGGCATTACAATGAAACAAAAAATGTTTTACGCAAATCAAGCCCAAATGCCGAAAAGCTCAATAATTTGTTAAAATCAGAGGTAGAAGAATATTCTAGACGGTTAGAGTACTTGAAAAAAAATAAGCCAAATTTCACATTCCAGGATATTACAAATCCAAGACTAGGTAGCACCACTCTTTTTACTTATTTAGATATTCGAATTGAAAGATTGATGAATAATGAACAAGAATCAACTGGTGTGAAATACAAACAATTAAAAAAGTCAATTCAAGGATTTAGGGATGATCCAGATTTGAGTGAGATAAATGTCAAATGGGTTGAAGATTTTATCTATTATTTAAGAAGCGTACCTACCATTAAATCAGAAACAACCATAATGAGAAAGGTTAAGCAATTAAAAACAATTCTTAACGATGCTTATAAAGACAATATAAATGTAGATAATGGCGCAAGGCTTTTTACTGTTAGAATGCCAAAAACAATTAAGGACAAATTATCTATAGAAGAGCTGGGCTTATTTAAATCGTTTGATAACGCAAAACTTAATTTGACAAAAGATACTTTCTTGCTAAATTATTATCTGCGTGGATTGAGAATTAGCGATACTCTTTCATTAAAAAAATCAAACATTGTAAATGGACAATTTATAATACAAGAACATAAAACAAATAAGAAAAGAGCTATATCAATTAACAGTCATGTTTTAGAAATTATTAATCGCTATGATGGAGAATCTTCGTATGGATACATTTTACCTTGGGTTTCAAAAGATCCAAAGACCTTATCGAGGTATCAATTTAAAAGACATCTTGAATCTAAAACCACCATCATTAACAAGCAGCTTAAGCAAATTGCTGGTGAACTCAATATAAATAAACGTATAACAAGTCACGTAGCTAGACACACATTTGCAACTCACGGAATGATAAAAGGAATGAACATTACTCAAATGCAAAAACTACTTGGTCAGGAAAGTTATAGAAGTACTGAAATTTATATAAGATCTTTAGTAGATGAAAACCAGTTAAATGAACTGAGTAGTTCTATTTTTGAGTAAACTGATTTAAAGTCAACATCAAGAATATAATATTGAATCAGCTAATGCCTTATTGGTTTTCATTAATTCCACTATTTTCCCTAGATTATTGTCCAAAGAAATATCAGGATAGAGATTAGTTATTTCATTTAGGTGACTACTTAGTTCCTGAATTGAATCCAAGCCAAGATTTGAAAAATCCTTATCATCCTCTTCTGATTTTGCAGATAGGGGAGTACCTGATACAAGAGGTTTTTTTCCTGTTATTTTTATTGCTAATGCTGATGCTAACCCACTAATAGCGGGCATTGCTGTATCTGCATGTTCCATAAATAAACCCATAAATTTTTCTGAAACACTCTGTTCATTGCCATCAATATATTCGTTTAGTTCTTCGTTTTCCTTTTTTATTTTGTCATATTTTTCCTTCAACTCTTCCAATTCCTTGACTGTAAATCGAAGCTCCATTCTAAGCTCAGAATTTTGAGAAAGAATATCTCTTCCAAAGTCTTTTTCAGAAAGTAAATGTTCAAGCGGAGCTTTTGCTGAATTTGAGTTAATTAAACGACTAAACTCTGATCTACTAAGTGTAATTGAATCATTGACGTTTTTGACTCTTCTTGACGGATTAGATTGTCGCTTCTGTAAGACACCATTTTGATTATTTACATTAAAATCGTTGGATTCTATGATTTTGTCTTGGAAATTACGAGCTATGTAAGCAGATTGTTTACAACTATTGCAACAATATTTAGTGTCTTTTCTACTTGCATTAAAGGTTTCGTCACAGTATTCACATTGTTTTGTCATAACTTTTTTAACTCAAACTAGATGTAAAATCCGTCAATTACAATTGTGCTTACTTAACTAATTGTTTATTTGTGCTTATTTTATAAATAAAAATCATTGATAAATAAGAAAGGTAATGTCCACTTACTATCCTACTACCTAATACTAATTAAAATAGTAGTAAGATAGTAAGCACTAAATGCTAGTAAATTTTGTGAATGAGATATCCTTTTACAGGAGTGTTGTTTATCTTTTTTTGACTCTTTGGAAAGTTTAATGCAGTCATTGCTCTACCTACTTTATTTAAACTGAGTTTTAATGAACTTTGATAATTACTCAGCATGTTTAGAATATCGGTGGATGTTGCAAATTCATAATTTATATACTGATCTCCTTCTTGTTTTGGGATAACAAGAAGATCTTGAATTAATTGTTGCTCTATTGATATTTTGGAAAAGTATTTTTTATTTCTTTTCTCCATATGTCTTTTCTCTTCTCCAGTCATTTCATACTCGAATTCGTTATTCAACAGATAAAATGCCTGTGCATAAACATCATTAATATTGACTAAGTTTTGATATCCGTTTTTTCCACCATTATCATGTTTAATATGTTCAACTTTAAAGTTTAGCCATCTGACATTTTGAGTGTCGATAAGCATATCATACCTATTGCCAGTTGCAAAGAAGTTAGCAATCCGAGGCATAATAACGTCATTTTTTCCAAAAGGCAGTCTTATTTTAATTTTGTCCTTAGATATCCAGGACTTTAATTTATTAAGTTCGTGTCTTTTAAACTCATCTATTTCATCCAGATTAATAAAAATGTTATTCCCTAAAGCTTTATAACTGTCTTTATCTGAAAGCGGCATATACTCTTGATAATAATCTTTAAGTTGTATAGGACACAGGAATCTTAAAAAGGTTGTTTTCCCAAGATCCTGTTCTTCAGAGAGAAAACATAAAACTTGTTTATTAAATGGAATGAGATTTAAACTACACGCAAGGTTTCTCACAATCATTTTCTTAAATTGTAACCTAAAGAAAGCAGGATCATCTGTTTTCACAAATGACTGCAAGGCGTCTATATGATCTGTTTGAGATGGATCCCAAGAAGGAAGCTCGTTAAGATATGCACTAAGAGGATTAAAATTCTTTCCAATATTATTTGAGCCAATAATACTTTTTAACATGTCTTTAAAACCTTTCAGGTTTTGGTCAAACAAAAAATATTCTAGGTCTTCAGAAACTATTTGTTTGAATCTTTTATGTCCTTTTCTCCTATATTCGAACTCTTTAGAGAACTCATTAAATCTAAGATCAAAGTTTTGTTCAAGTAGATCCACGATTTGATGAAACTTCCCTTTTTCCTTATAGCTAGCCTCTATTATTGATTTGTGATAAATTTTTAGTTCTTCTATAGGTCTTGTTTTTGGTTTTAAGTTTGACTTAATGGTTTTCTTAAGTTCCTTTAATGTAAATGGATTACTTGATTTTTCATCAACAAAACTTAAACATGCCTTGAGAATGATTTCTTCATCGATTCCATATTCAGAAGCAAGTCTTGTTATTTGCATAACATTATTATTACGCCCGTCTATTTTTCTATTATTAATTATTTCAAGACATAAATTAATTGACTCGCTTTGATGGGGAATTATTCTATGTTCAGAAAATGAAGAAACTTTGGCTTGATTGGGTAAGGTAGTCATAGATACTACCTCTGATTCCGAGTTCAAAAAAAATTCAAGTTTAGATTTAAGTGGAGTTAAAAACCATGCTCTTCCTAAGTCAAATGTTTGTTTATCAATATTGTTTTGAATGCCCATTGATTTCAAATCATTGTTTAGTTTCTTCAAAATTTGTGAATATAAAGTTGAGTGGTTTTCTTCTGCAGAATTAGTCCATACTAATACTCTAAGACCCAAACCAGAAATGCTATAAAATGCGGAATAAATATAATCTAGGGTTTGAAGTGCTCTGAAAATTTTATTCTGTTCTTTTTCGTCTTTAATTTTATCAAAGTCAAAGCACATGCAAGGAGTGTATTCATAACAATTATCTTTATTTCTTTTTTTAAAGTTTCCAATCACGAAACAGGGTAATTGCTTTTTTTCATTATCATATTCTGGCTTGTTGTTTTTATAGTTGATTCTTAAAGACTTTTTGAAATCCTTAAAAACCTGAATCTTATTAAATAAAGTTTCGAAAGTTTTAATAATCGGCTTGTCGGAGTCAAAAAGGTTAGGAAAAAAAGTAACTGGAAAATCTAATCTATTTTTCATCATATTGTTTTTTAGATTGAAGAATACTTTCAACAAGTTCGCTTTCTATAAAGTAGATCCTTCCTCCCTTACGATGAAAGGGAATTACATTTTCTTTTTTCCATTTATGAATAGTTGGGGCAGAAACATTTAGAAAACTTGCTGCTTGTTTGGCATTAAGTATTTTTTCTTCTTTTTGGAATGAATCAGAATTGGAAAGTTCTTCTTTAATTGATTCCTTGACAATTTTTTTGAGTTGTTCGACTGTAAGTTGAAAGATAGGATCATTGGATGATAACATATGAAATAATATTTTATGAAATAATATCTCAAATGTATTCCCATTTATAAAGTCAAATCGTGCACAATATTTGCACGGTTTATAGTTGTTTATTTCACTTTTTTTATGTTAGAAAAAGGATTCGCTTCTTTATAAACGCTTTCCTTTCCTTTGCCATCTGATATTGATCTAAGATTTTTTTTCAAAGTACTAACTGCCCGATTTTTTGAACTATCAGCAAGGTCAAACATCGACACTAAACTTTCTGATAACTCTGATTTACTAACTTCTTCTGGTAAGGCTAAATAACCTTTTAAAATCAATTCCTGAATTAAATAAAAAATGTCAGAAGGATTTCCAATCCATTTAAGTTTGTGTAAGCCTCCCTTGTTTTTTGAAATGATGCTATAATTCTCTGATTCTAAACATTGTATTAATTCATTGTATTGACCCTTGTAGTTTTTTTTAGCATGATTTCTAATTACCTCAATATCGAATTCCTTAGTTGGCTCTAAACATCCTTTTACCTCATTTCTGAAAACGAATTTTTTCAAAATTTCATTTTGAGATGCATAATAGATAAGTGATTCGCTGTTCGTGAGAAACGAAGTTTTTGCCTCTTGATCTAATTTTCTTGCCTCTGTAATACATTTCGAAACAAAATTGTAATCATCTGGATAGGTTAATTCAGAGGTATATTCTCGTAGTCTTTTTATTGCTTGAAAAGGGTTGCTCTTGAAAGAGATAATTGATCTTATTAGGTCTTTCATAAAATTCTTAGCTTTTGTGTAATCAATTTAAAAATTAAAATTAGACCTTTTATGCTGTTCTTAGAAAGTGCTATTCTATAGTTTAAAGGCTAGGACTAAATATTAACTTAATGTTGATTTTTATAGAATAAGCACTTAAAATGTTCAAGCAATAAAATTTGAAAAAGCTTCAATTTCACTTTTAAAACCACTAACTTTCTTTTTTAATTGATTGAAGAAACTTCGTCTCTGCTGTTCCTTTCCTCTACTAATTAGATTTGAATGTTCAATTACTTTATTGCACCATCTGGTGCTTAAATCAACCACGTTAGTGTCTAGTGAATAGATAAAATTAGGACTGTCAAACTGTGTGTATGAAATATTTAAAGAATCTGTTTTGATAATTATTTGGTCTGAAGTTTTAATGAACTGATTATAATATACTTGTATTTCCGCAGCATCAGTGTTTCGATACCTATTTTGCTTAAAGCCCTTTTTACATATTGTTTCAAGATAATTGACCAATAATTCCAATTCATCAAAAATCAGTGTTAGTTCTTTAGAATTTTTGAATGAATAGGAATGAGCTAAAAACTTTATATGAGTAAAGATACTTGTAAAACATTCGAGCGTCCACACTTCAGTACATTTATCCTCTACGTAGAATTCATTCAGCTTTGCAATTTTCGATTCTAAATCAGGAATCGCTGCAGCAATATCTTCAAAAGAGAATAGATCAGTGTTTAACTCATGTTGCCAGTTATACATATTCCAACAAAATATTTCTAAAGCAAAAAGTTTAGGAAATTGAAAAAGGTGAAAAAATGGAATTTCATTACTTAGTATCTTAATATTAATATCATTTTGATCGACTATTAAGGAAAAATGCTTTAGGAGGTTATCTAAGAAGTCTGCTGGATTCTTTGGGGCGTTTGTCAAGACATCAGCACTAAATCCAACCATATTACCTGATGAGTCCAATAAACTTTGTAATGGAATTTCTGAAACAAAAAGCAAGTATTCAAGTTCTTTGATACTAAGTGATATTTCTCCATTAATTTTCTTGTACGCATTGCTTTTACTAATTTTTAAATGCTCTAAAAGAAAATTAACCAATGACAGATTTTCTAGCTTTTTATCAAGTATCTCGAATAGTTTTTGCTGAATGGAGGCATTGAAGTCTTTAAATCTAATGGCTTGTTTATTCGACATATTTGAGAAATTATAATGATTCTGTCTCAAATAGTGAGACATTTTTATCATTAAATGCAAAAATGTTGCCTAATTGTAGAAACAAATATGTGTTTTGTAGAAAATTGAAACGGTTTTTGCCTCTATCTTTGATATAACAATTAGAATTATGAAAAATATTTCAACATTATTTAGTCTACTTATATTACTGTGTCTCTTTTCATGTGGTAAAGAAAGATGCAATGGAGTATGTGTAGAAGGTGTTGTGACTGACTTCGGAAACGGCATGCCGATAGAAAATGTCTTAATATCCATATACGAAAAAGGAGCGCAGTTATTAGATACCGTTAGGACGGACGAAAATGGCATATATACAGCCTGCGTTGATGATATTGGTTCTTTATCATTATATAGAGCCGAAATAGAAAAAGATGGATATTGGGAACATCATGGAGCAGAATTTTTTGAAAGTTTTGCTCAAGAACAAGAACATGAGTTGAGAGCAGAAGCATGGGTTAGGATAACGGCTGAGAACATTGACAGCATTCCAGGTAACTTAATAGGTTTATGGGCAAGCACAATTCAAGGTCATTCAATAGGAGTACCAAATTATAATGAGAAATATAAAATAATTGGTAATGGTAATTATATAATAAATTATACAGAGCAATCCACATTAATACCAGATCCTCAAACATATGAAATCAAAGTATTTGCAGACAAAGGAGACACCACTTATTTAGACATAAAATATTAACCAAAAAAATATCCAAAAACAGATTTAATTATGAGAAACTGCACAACGTGTGGCTAGATAATAACAATTAGAATTATGAAAAATATTTCAACATTATTTAGTCTACTTATATTACTGTGTCTCTTTTCATGTGGGAAAGAAAGATGCAATGGAGTATGTGTAGAGGGCATTGTGACTGACTTCGGAAACGGCATGCCTATCGAAAACGTATTAATATCTATCTATGAAAAAGGAGTACAGCTATTAGATACCGTTAGGACTGACGAAAATGGCATATATACAGCTTGTGTAGATGATATCGGTTCTTTGTCATTGTACAGAGCAGAAATTGAAAAAGAAGGATATTGGGAGCATCATGGGGATGAGTTTTTCGAAAGTTTTGCTCAAGAACAAGAACACGAATTAAGGGCTGAGGCATGGGTAAGGATAACAGCAGAAAATGTAGACTCAATTGCGGGTAGCTTAATTGGTTTAACCGCTGCCACAATTGGAGTGCACACAATAAGCCTGCCAGATTATAATGAAAAATATAAAATCATTGGTAATATGGATTACATAATAACATATAAAGAATTATCCACAATATTACCAGATCCTCAAACGTATGAAATCAAAGTATTTGCGGACAAAGGAGACACCACTTATTTGGACATAAAATATTAACCAAAAAATATATACCAAAAACAGATTTAATTATGAGAAACTACACAAAATGTGGCTTAGCATTGCTATGCCTTTTATTAACCTTTAACATTTATGGTCAAGACGATTGTTGGCCCAATCAATATGAATCCAATCAAATATTTTTTCAATGTGACGGAGATGGATTTCTTTCAAAAGATGGCAAGTTTAAACAAAGCTCACTTTCAAGAAAATCCGTACTAGCAGACAATGTTGAGTTTTTGTTCCCTCCACATGAAGAGGATTTTCGAGAAGCAGATCCCTTATTGGATATTTGCACGTACAAGAGAGAAATATATATTTGGCCAATAGAAGAAGAATTTGTTGATGATTGCAATATGATTGACAATTACGTGGGTTCTTTATTTGGAATCTTAAACGGAGCGAAAATTCCTCAAGAAGGAGGATCAATTGAATTTGATCTTAATAAAGACAAAAACGTGTTTATCATTCAAGAATTTTGGGTTAAACTAGATGGATTAATTTGCTCTGGTATAGGGCTTCCAAAAGGATTGCCTAAGAAAATAATACTGTATTCGAACCAAAACAATTCAGAAGATAATGATTATGAAGAAGACCAACCATATGAAAGTTATGATGAATTATGGGAGTTGGTTCTGGATAACCAAGAAAAACATTTACCCTGTCCTGGCTCTTACCCATCTGAAGGTGCAAATGCAGAATATAGTCAAGAATATCTAAATCCGTCAAGTGAATACTTCAGAGATGTAAAGGCCAACGTCTATATCAAATACGGAGAAAGTAATGAAGATAAAGAAAAGTTAATTAGACCCATTATCATGGTCGAAGGTGTTGATTTTGGCGATAATAATATTATTGATGAAGATGGTACCGTTATTAGATATGGAACTAATGGTTGGGAAAATGTCATCCAAGGCTTAGATGAGGGTATACCATATGTAGGTATTGAGAATGAAGTTATTGACAATGGTGAATTGTTTAGAAACTACCCAGGTGTGATTAAAGAGTTATTAAACTCAGTACAAGAAGGAGAAGATGATTATGATTTAGTTTTAATAGACTTTAGTGATGGGGCTGATTACATCCAAAATAATGGAGAATTAGTTAGAAAATTAATTAATAAGGTAAATAACGAAAAAGATTGTGGTTATCAAAATGTTGTTATCGGACTTAGTATGGGAGGTCAAGTGGCTCGATGGGCTCTGACAACTATGGAGAGTGAGAACGAAGATCATGATACAAGGCTTTATATTTCACTTGATAGTCCTCATATGGGAGCAAATATTCCCTTATCCCTTCAAGGTCTTTTGTGGTTTTTGAGCAAAACACCTTATTCAGGCCTTTTTGCAAAACAGTATTCAAACATTTCCAGACCAGCATCAAAACAAATGCTTTATGAAACTTTTGAAGGTGCGTGGGCAACTGGTAAGTTAAAACCAATTTATCACTCAGAAACCAAGACTGCTTGTGACCCTACCAGTTTTTGGACTAGGGAGTTTTCAGAAGAATTACAAGTGCCTAATGAACAAGCCAATTGCATAAGAGAAGAATATCTTAATGAAATGATAAGTTTGGGCTATCCAAAAAAGTGCATGAACATTGGATTAGCAAATGGATCAGGCTCATCAGTCTTGCAAGATGGGATTGATGGTTTAGATGACTTATGTTTGCTAGATTTGGAAGTTGGTAATGAATTCTGGATGAGTTTATTGGACCCACTAGCTCTTTTGGTGGATCTCTGCGGCTACTATGATGAAATAGCATATATTGAAATGTTCTCTCCACCAGGAGTAAATCACCTGGAAATGGACTTCAGCAGACCATTTGAAAAAATTTCTCTTTCAAATGCCATTTTAAATGTTAAAATACCCACGTATACCAAGCCTCTTGAGATGCGTAATATGTTATTTGCAGTGGAAATTTTAGACCAAGACATGCCAAGCTACGATATTTTGCCAGGTTGTGAAAGAAATGATATTGAAGCAGCACTGATATCAGAAGTTGGACATTATGATAATTGTTATGAAAACCCAATTGCTAGTGCTGATATATTTTGTGAGTCAATGAGAACATGTTTCATGCCTTCACAGTCTGTTGCCGGGATGCCTTTGGAGGGATCAAGTGGTAGTGCTGAAGCTGACTATCAAGAGAATAAAGCAACAAATCCATTTGATGATTTTTATTACCCAATAGATGGATCGAACGAACCCCATGTAGATATAAACCCCAATAATATTACTTTTCTCTTGGAAGGAGAAAATACTAACTTACCTGATCAGCCGTCAATTCTCCCTACTGGTAATGAGAGAAATAATGGTTATAATTTTGGTTTATTTCATAAAATAATGCCAAGTTGTGATATCCATAATCAAGGATTCATGGCCATAAATCATGAAGCCAATACTAGTTATTTATACTCTGAAAATTCACAATATTACAAATCGTTTCCAAGAAGATCAAATTTTCCTGTTTGGGTTGAATCCATGTATTGTGATGATGAAGCAGTAATTAATATTAATGAAGGCGGATTACTTCAAGTTGGGGATGAATTGTCAAATACTATTAATAAAAGTGCAAAGTTAATAATAACAGAAACTGGAGAAGTAAATGTGAACCAGGGAGGACTATTAGAGGTGTTTTCAGGTTCAGAAATAATTATAGAGGATGAAGGAGAAATGATTATAACCGGGGGACAATTAACAACTTATGGAGATGCTCGTATCACTGTTCAAGGTGGTGGTTATTTAAAAATAGCAGGTGGATCAACTGTTGATATTTTAGGAAATTCCAAAATATTTGTAGAAGAGGGAGGTGTTTTGGAAGTTGAACATTCTGCAGGAATTTACCTTGAATCAGAAAGAGTTAAAGATGATGGAGAAATACTTGGATCTGTGGTTTTTCTTGATGGACAATTACTTTTAGCTGATGGAGTTATTGAAGTCAACGGTGCAGGTTCTTTAGAGTTTCTTGATAACCATGAGATAGTATGGAATGATAATGCTGAAATCACTTTCAAAGGTAATGGTATTGATTATAATACTTATTATTTGAGTGCACCAGTTAGCATCTCAAGTGTAGATGTAGTCATTGATGAGACAAGATTCTTTTTAAAAGAATTACTAACTGTTTCTGAAACATTTTCCTTCAAGGCTTCAAAGTCGATGTTTAAAGAATCATTAGAAGCTCCAGTTGATTTTGGTTTAGATTTATCTTTGCAAAATATTGATGATGTATTGTTTCATGAGGTAAACTTTTCAGAAGTGCAGACATCTGTTTTCGGATCATCATTAATGACACTACATCTTTGCAATTCAGAAAACACATTTAAATCAGCCTTCAAATTAAATTCTATAATTAACAATAGAGTTTCCCAAACTAATCTTGTCGGGATAGAATCAGGTTTTGATTCTGTACACCCTAAGTTTGGTTTAGAGAATAACCAAGTGATAAATACTATTATTAGCAGAAGTAGCTTAATCACGGGATTTAATAGTGGTGGAAACAACTTTGGGGAAGATAATAATACAACAGATGATACAAAATTTGGGGGAATCCTATCTGTAAAAAGTCCTTATTTGTATTTGGAAAACTCAGCTATAGAAAATTGTAATTATGGAGTTTTATCTCCAACTGCTACAAATATAGTTATGAGTTCATCTGAAATTGGAAATTGTTATAGTGCCATTGATATGGATCCTCAGATTAGAGCTGGCTCTTTAAAAATGATTTGCTCGCACATTTACAACAGCAAATTTAACCAAGTAAATGGAGAGAATATAGAGCTTTTTATTGATGCCTTTATAAACTCTCAAGCAACAGACGGAGTTATTAGGAGTAATACTTTTAGTTTCGACAACCCTGTTAATAATTTTGGGATTTGTTATACCAATATTGATTTAGAAGGGGAAGACATTCAGGCAACCTACAATAACTGGAGCCAACCATTAAATGCTTATGTAATAAAGCAATCACAGAATAACTCAGATTGTGGCAATGGTAGTAATATCTTCTTAAACCAATTAGTTGATGAAGAGTTACCAACGGTTTGTAATGGATATAGTGATGAAGATGTGCTTTGCCAAGACAATCCACCAAACTTCCCTCAGACCGATAAAAGGGTTAAGCAGTTTTTGTATGAGGATTTTTGTGTAGGAGAGATAGAATGTCTTTCTGGTGCGAATATTTTAGAATATTATTGGAAAGGTTATAATTGTTACATCAGTGGAGATATTTGGAGTTCATTAGAATATTTTATCCCTTTGGCGAAAGCTAAAAGCTTGAACCAAGACTATGGTATCTATTGTAATTATATTATTGACTTTGCCTACTCATTTACTTATAGTTTAATCGATTATGTAGAAGGTCACGATGACTTTGAGGAGTACTTTGACTATAATTTTACCGAAGAAGAATCAAGTAGTGATTTATCTATTGAAATTCAGTGTTCTCAAGATACAGTGGACTTAGTTTTCTTAATTGATAATTCTACGAGCATTTCTGATACGGAATATGACATATTAATTACTAATGTTGGAACTTCCATACAAGAAATTATTCAGCAAGTAGGCTATGATGTCTGGACGCAATATTGGACATATACAGTAGTACAATTTGCTGGGGAAAATCAGATAGAAGTAACTATACCTAAAACTAACGATATTGCCCAACTTCAAAATATTGAACGTGCATGGAATTGGGGGTATACCTCAGTTAGATCTGTATTTACATTTATGAAACATTATTGGGATAATGGTAGATTAGGAAATGGATCGACAACTAAGAGAGAGGTTGTTTTGGTTACCGATGCTGTAGACTACAACTATGCAGCACCCCCCTACGACATTTATAATGAAGTTAAATCTGAGCCAATAAATGCCGAAGTAACCATTATTAGGTACCAATCCGATAATGATGTTAATTATAATTCAAATACCATAACAGCAGCTGTATGCTCATATGGTGGAGGATACTTTGGAGAAGTTGATTATAACCCTGGAGATCCAGTATCAAATGATTCCCCAAGAAAATTGATTGTTACCAATTTCAGTGAAGGCGAAATCACTTATACGGATTATGTTAATTTATGTGATACTTTGGTGTTTGATTTACCAGAAGAATTTGAAGACTGGACGATAACTTGGTATTCAACACATGGAGGAAGTATTTTGTCCGACTCAATCAATGTTACGAAAGTTAAAGTAGACGTTGTGGGGGTTTATTATGTTGATTTAGTGTCACCAGATGGTTGTGTTTTGACCTATGAGTACAATATGATGCCTGATGACATTCAACAAAGAAGCTTAGGGTCAAACGACGATAGAAGTCAACTTTTAAATGGTAAGATTATGGAACCTCACGAATTGGAGATCGATCCAAGAGAAAAACTTGAAACTAATAGTTTTAAAGTCTTCCCGAATCCCATAAAAGACCATCTAAATATACAGTCGAACAAGGAAGGTAGGTACTTCATAGAAGTTGTTTCGATAGATGGAAGAGTAATTGAGAAAGCTACTTTTGAGCAAAAGCATTTAATGAAGAGTCATGATTGGGTTAATGGTATTTACATGATTAATATTTACTCACAAGATGGGTTTAAATTACTGAGTTCAAGTAAGATTGTAAAATTGTAAAAAGAATCTAATGAAGCAGGTTTATGCGTCTAATATACCTGCTTCATTATTTTATTATTTATTTGATTGTTTTTATTTACCCATTTTGGATAAACGTTTGTGAAAAATTAAAATCCGAAATCATGATTTCATAAGTCGATTAAGATTATTGAGAATGAATAAGGTAATTGTTTTTGATGAGCTTAGTCATTTGGTCGATTATTTAGTCATATGAAATATTTTTTTATTTTTTTTTCATCTTTATAAAGTTTAAGCTTGAATAAAATAAAATTGTTTTACTATTGTTTTATTTTAACTTTATAAACAACTGAAAAACAAACACTTAGTAAGTGAAAAGTAGCCCTTGTGGAACCACAGAAAGACTACTTTGAGAAGCGTGGTCTTTTTTTATGCATTATTGTTTGAGAAATTTTGGGCGAGAAGTCAATGTCCGAATTCCGCAGGAACATCGGCAAGCCCTTGTGGAACCACTTAAAAGATCAAGTGAAAGCTTGGTCTTTTTTTGTTATACTTCATAAGTTTAATAGCAATAAGAAGGTTCACAAAGGCAGGCCTTGAGGAACCACAGAAAGACTACCTTGAGAAGCATGGTCTTTTTTTATGCATAATTTTTTGAGAAATTTTGGGCGAAAAGTCTATGCGGAACCAGAGATTCAAAAAGCCAGGTCTATTGGAAAAACAAAAACACTCTATGAATTATTGATTTGCAGCCATAGGCAGCATTTTAAATTTTTACCACCTTTAAAAATGCCTCACCCTTATTATTTTCAAATGATAAAAAGTAGATGCCAGGACTCAAATTAGTAATGTCTATTCCAAGCTCAGGCTGTGTTACTATTTTACACAAATGCCCATGAATATCTAATACCCGAACCATCTCATCATTTAGTCCAGCACAATGAATAATTCCAGTTGTTGGGTTTGGATAAATGATACGTTCTGAAGGTAGGTTTAAGCTTGTATTTGTAGACACAGGCATTTCATATACTCGGGTGTGACCGGAGTTCATTCCATTCCCATCATTAAGCCAAGCCCCAATGGCAACTCTACTTCCATTTGATGTAAGTGAAACATCTGTCCCTGATTGATCAGCGGTTGCTTCTCCATATAAATCGGTGCCGACTTGCGCCCATGACTCTCCATCCCAGTCATACAATCTTATCAATCCAGCATTAGGCAGATTTGCCTTATTTAACGGAGCTCCCAAAGCGATTCTATTTCCGTCAGAAGTTATAGAAACACAAATGCCAAAACTAAATTCACCTATCCGAGATTCAATATCGCCTCCAGTTTGCTCCCAACTCATTCCATTCCAGTGATACACTCGGGCCAAGCCAGCTTGTTCAGTACTTTGGTTGTAAAAAGGAATACCGATAATTATTTGATGCCCGCTAGCAGAAAGTTCAATATCGTGTCCAAACAAATCACCTTCTACATCTCCCAAAACATCTTCACCAAGCTGTTGCCATTCATTATCTACCCATTCAAATATCTGAACATAACCAATTAAAGTACCTGATGCCCCTACGGCCAGGTGCTGACCATCTGATGACAATGATACAGACATCCCTAGTTGACTAGAAAAAGCTTTACCTACTATTGTTGTACCTAGTTGATTCCATTCATTTCCGTTCCATTCATATACCCTTGTACTCCCTGTTAATTCATTTTCTCGAGGGCTTCCAATACTAAGTCGCTTTCCATCTTCAGATAAGGAAACAGAGGCTCCAAACCTTGCACCAACCATCTGACCATTTAAATCATTACCTAATTGTATCCATTCGACTCCATCCCAATCATAGACACTGACCTTACCAGCTTCATTCCCCGCATCACTATTTAGTCGTGCTCCAATAGCAATTCGCTGACCATTAAGCGCCATTGAAATAGAGCGTGATGCTTGATTACCCTCTAGATCTCCTCCAATATCTTGACCTATTTGCACCCATGAATCCTCGATCCATTCAAAGATACGTACATGACCTAATTTACTATCCATTGTTAGTTGTAATGTGCTGCCAATGGCCACCCGATTGCCATCCGCAGAGAGCTCTACAGCTCTACCAGAGAAATCCATTGCCTGACGACCATCGATGTCTTCACCGATTTGATCTTGACCTATGGAAATATTCCATAAAGCAATAAAAAAGAAGAGGATAGAAGTGGAACGTTTCATTTAATTACTTTTTGTCGTATACAATTTAATGGCTTTAGATGCCAAAGATGATTTTCATCACTTATTAGGCGTAGCTTTCATAATTTAATTCATTACTTCGAAGTTCGAAATTTCAATCTGAAGTACTTTTGAATCATTAAATGAAAACTCTATGTTTAGTGGTTGGTCTATTGCCACATCTGGTTTAGTGAGCAACTGGAAAACAAGTTCATCATCTTCATCATGAAATATTAATGGTTCATTATTTTGGATGCTAATAAATTCCATAACAGAATAATCTTGCTCGTTGTCATGAATGATAAACAAGCCATTTAACTCTTCTTCAGGATTATATTCTACACCTTCAAAGGTCACACTAGAGGAAGATTTAATTTTTATCTCTTCAATTGATTGAGGTAATGGCGTGAAAGTATAGCAATCGCGATCTTCATCTGATGTGAATGTCCAATCTTCTATAAAAATAGATATAGCAGCTTCTTCGAAATTAATCGAATGGGCATCGCTAAAAGATGACGAAATATATGAACCTACTTGATAGTCCATATCTGTAATTTCAGTTTCTACTTCACCACAATTTCGATGGGTTACAAGTCCATCATCGTCATTACAAGATGTAAAAACGAATAAACAACTTAAGATTCCAAGCAATAAATACTGAACTAAGCCTATTTTCATGGAGTTTCTTACTATGAAATTTTCTTTCATGATTCTTCTTTTGAGGTTTCTTTCCAATGGATTCATTTTTTTGCGATTAGTCAAATTAATTAGTTGCTGGTATTCAATTATCATTGATTATGTCTGTTTCGAAGGTTGGGTTTTTCTAAAGTTGTCCCTCACGTATATATAACAAGTCAAATCTGCAACACCCTACTTAAGCACATGTAAATAATAACAATTAGTAAAGATCAGAAACATCCATTTCGATACTAGCCTGGGAAACTGCTTAAATTTTACAAATTGTAAACTACAATACTCTTGATTTATGCATTGTTTACTAATTCATGGCAGATAACCATGAACTTTGAAACAGAAATTGACAAATATGAAATATCATTCTATTTTATGTATCTCCATATGTCTACTGTTCTTTTCCTGCGGAAAACAAAGATGCAATGGAGTATGTGTAGAAGGCATTGTGACTGACTACGGAAACGGCATGCCGATAGAAAATGTCTTTATATCCATCTATGAAAAAGGAGGACAGCTATTAGACACCCTTAGGACTGACGAAAATGGACTATATACAGCCTGTGTTGATGATATAGGTTCTTTATCATTATATAGAGCAGAAATTGAAAAGGAAGGATATTGGGAACACCATGGAGCAGAATTTTATGAAAGTTTTGCTCAAGAACAAGAACATGAGTTGAGAGCAGAAGCATGGGTAAGGATAACGGCTGAGGATGTCGATTCTATAGAAGGGGGCTCAATTGGCTTATTTGCTATTAATATAGGTAATCATATTATAAGTCTCCCAAATTATGATGAAAAATATAAAATCATTGGGAATATGGATTATGTAATTCACTATAGAGAATTATCTACCTCATTGCCAGATCCTCAAAATTATGAAATCGAAGTATTTGCAGACAAAGGAGACACCACTTATTTGGACATAAAATATTAACCGAAAATACTATCCAAAAACAGATTTAATTTTGAGCAACTACACAAAACGTGGCTTATCTAATAGCCATTAAATTGAAACAATTTTATAAATCATCTTATTATGATAAATAAAATATACGCCAGAATTTAAAAAAATATTAAGTTCCGAACCAAAAAAATTCATTTTATTTACAAGAGATCCAAAAGAATTAAAAATCAATATATCTTCATCACCATCCAAAAAACAGCTAGATAACAACATATTACGTTGGCTATTATAAGAAAAAACACATGGTGAATCCAATACTTGATTTGTAGATGATATGCATTCTGAAATTTGACCTAAATTATCTAAAGCTATATAAGTTAATAAACCATCAGCACGAACACCGGCTCTGAAAACTATATAATCAAAGTTTTCTTCAGGAATAAAATTAATTGATTCAGAATGAAATCCTATCCCTGGTGGCTCCCAGAAATAAATTTTTTGTTTAAAAGCACACAATGAATCGCCTAAATAAATTTTAAGGCTCCCTGGCGATCCCAAACTATCCCAACCAACACTATTCCCAATGTCAAATGTCAAATTGTAACATGAGTCTTTTTTTAATTGTGTAATTAGTTTTTGACCTATGGATTCACCACCAATCATGCCACTAGAATTTTCAGATGCTCTAAGTTGAACATAGTTATTTCCGTCTGTTGGTTCAAGATCATAAAAGACTTCGACTGGTGTCAAATCTGGGGTGCCTTCACAAGTGGTCCAATCATCTATAGGAACCTCATACCCAGATATATCGCTTTCAAAAGATGGATTTGAAAAGTATTGGGCTAAAGTCGAACTAGGGACAAAAATTAGAAAAGCAAAATAAATAGTATCAGTTCTCATTGTTGGTTATCCAATTAAGTTTAGCAGTCCCAGCATCAATTGTAAAACTTGCAAAATTGGCTGAATCATTACCAAGTCTCCAATCAGTGGTTAGTAAGTTGGCTCCATTCGCTTCAACAGCAACGCCGCCGTCCATAATTATTGTACTATGATCAGAATTTGATCCCATATAAACATGTACCACCCTATCACAAGGTATATTAACTGTTTTGCCAACTAATAATTCAGATGGCAAATCAACAATTTTTTCATGATTCGAATTATTTTTTGGTAATATAATAAAAAAAGCATGAGATCGCAATAAAAGGGAAGAGTTTTAAGAGCAATGCAAGCCACCAGCAAGCACGAATGAGGTAGCCAGAAGGAGCTGTTAAGCGACTGGCTGGAGTTAGGTACTAACCTTTAGCCGAATGAGTTTGCTGGCTTGCCCTACTATATATAGCGATGGATTTATAAACTCTATGTAATAGTGTTTGGAAATACAAGAGAGCTGTTAGTGAGGAAGTTTAGCTGTGTTGAAAACTATGACACTTTTGGTGCTAACCTAAAGTTAATTGCGCAAGCAATTTGGCATACGTTTTTGTGGGAAGCTATTGTGACGAATACCATATTTCCAGCAGGACTATTTTGTGTTAATCTAAAGTTTATGAACGTAAGACATTAGACAGAGGACGTTGTAAGAGGGTTTAATGACGGTTATAGGTTGGTCATACCTAAATCCAAATAAATATCCTGAGGATGATACCAATTGATAAAATGGTCTAAATTATCCTTATAAAAGGAATACGATATCCTAGTATACTCCTTTCCATATTTTCTCCTAATGCTTATAATAGGCTTTGCAAGAATATTCTAATGGAACATCCTCTTTACTTATGACAGGAATAAAAGGTGACGAATTAAGCTCTCAATTTGAATTGTCGATTGTCTCGAATATTAAGCCTGGAACTTACGCTATTCATTTTGTGCCTTTCTTGAGGTTTAATTCCGAAATTGTAGATTTTGAAGGCAAATGTGATGATAGAAGTAAAATAGAAGTTACTTTTTTACTTCCTCAAGAAAAGACTATTAACGAAGATATACTTGACGATTTCAATAGAATCGTGCAGTATGATACAATTTGGCAAGGAAAATCTGGTGCTTATAATCTAAGCTCTTCTTATTATTTTAAGGTTATCGAATAGGAATATATGTTAAGCTACATATTATAGATAATCAAAAAAGTTGATTAAATGATAATAATCTTAAATAGTCTAGAAATTTAGAACTTTTCATTTCTATAAAAATTCACTCAGCTTGATTCTTAAAGCTACAAGAGGCGAATTCTCGATAAAGTACTTGTTCCTTGAGAAGTTTTCACCGTAAGTCTCATTCAATTCCTCCACAAAAGCCAATACTTTTCTGTTATTATAAAAACTGCTAGTTACCCCAAACTTTAAATAAGCTTTATTTCTATTTTTTTTCAAATTGACTAAAACACCAGTGCTTAAGTTAGCGGCGATGAAATTTCTACTTTCAATATTTGCATTAAAATAATTAACGTTCTCAACATTAACTCTTCGACTTTCATGATAGGTTCTACCAATGCTAATGCTTACAAATGGTTTATATCTTTTAATGTCATTTTTACTCTTTACGTATTCAGCACCTACAACAATAGACTTTCCTTCAAAAACATTTAGGCCTAATGAGGTAAAGGCATCAATGTTTTCTGATAATTCATAATTGATTTTCACCCCTAAACCTCCATAATCTACACCACCACCTAGACCCATCGACATTTTATTTAAAACAGCAGGAGCCTGTCCATACATGAGCGAACAGTTAAAAACTAAACAAAAAAAGATCGATAGAAAATAAATGCCAGAAAATCGGTAAACCTTAGAATGGACCATTTTGATATTTTTTGTCAAGATAGTTTTAATGTTTAAGGTTCAATGTCTTTTTCAATAAAAAGGAGCTGAAAGTAATGCAACACTTTAAAAATTTTACATTTTGTAAACCAAAGCTGTTTGGCTTTACATTTCATTTACAAAAATACCATTTATTAAAAAGAACTTTGAAGTATAAAATTCGAAATGAGCAATTTTTATACTTTATTATTTTGCCTTGTTTTTCTTTTTACTTCCTGCGGAAAACAAAGATGCAATGGAGTATGTGTAGAAGGCATTGTGACTGAC
>JAHDHQ010000001.1:0-113757 GCA_020631235.1 Saprospiraceae bacterium
GATGAAGATTGTGACGATACCGACGCCGGAGTGAATCCGGGTGCGGTAGAAATCCCTAACAATGAAATAGATGAGGATTGTGATGGTGTTGCTTTAATTATAGATGAAGATGGAGATGGGTTTAACTCAGATGAGGATTGTGATGACCTCGATGCCAGTATAAATCCTGGATCGGAGGAGATACCGAATAATGGTATAGATGAAGATTGTGATGGGGAGGATTTGATTTCTGATTTAGACATTCAAAATCAAAGAACAATAAACGTTTATCCAAATCCTACCACAAATGGCTTGACTATCGATCAAGAGCGTTTAGTCTTCGATTATGTTTATGTTTGGAATATTTATGGTGCATTAATTCTTGAAGAACCTTTAAATAATCCTTTAGAAAATATAGAACTGGAGAGTATGAGTGCTGGTATTTATTTATTACAGTTGGTAGATAGTCTGGGTGAATCTCATTTGGTTAAGGTTCAAAAGCTTTAGTATTTAGTTTATTCAAATCATCTGGAAGGTCTATATCGATGGCTGCTTCTTTACACGGAATGGATGTAAGCAAAGACTGATTAGTATTTGTCATTATTGCTTTTGCTCCTTTTTCTCCATTTATTTGGCTTAATTCATCAAATAGAGTTTGGTTAAAAACTGCTGGCACACCGATGGTTTGATCATAGCTTGTAGCTACTATTTTGTACTCACCTGATTTAGCTTTATCTAATAATTGCTGGTAGTGTAAATGAGGAATGAAGGGTTGATCCACTAACATAATTAAGACTTGTTCTATAACGGGATGATGTTGCATTAGGTATTTTATTCCATTGGAAATACTGGTATTCATCCCTTCTGAGTATCGTTTATTTACCAATGTTATGATGTCATAAGAAGATATTTCTTGGCTGATTAATTCATGTGAATGACCCAGAACGCAAAGCCTTACATCTGCATTAAGCTCTAAGCTTTGTTCGATGGCCATTCTGATCAGTGACTTTCCATTGTGTTCTACCAGTTGTTTAGCTTGACCTAATCTAGAAGAGCTTCCTGCTGCGAGAATGATGATGCAAGTATTGGGATTCACTAAGCGCAAAACTTATGTTATTCAAATGGTTTGTAGCCATGAATTTAGTTAGTTTATTTATATATTTAGTAAACAAGTAATATTATGGGAAAGTATACTATTCAGGTAAATGGAAAAAGCCAGGAGATTGAGGTAGATAATGACACACCATTGTTATG
Source organism: Saprospiraceae bacterium (assembly GCA_020631235.1). GTDB lineage: Bacteria > Bacteroidota > Bacteroidia > Chitinophagales > Saprospiraceae > JAHDDO01. Next base: position 1,234 of record JAHDHQ010000001.1, read on the forward strand.
GGTTTTGCGAGATGAACTTAAACTTTGTGGGACTAAATTCGGATGTGGTATTGCCCAATGTGGTGCATGTACTGTTCACCTTGATGGTCAGGCAGTCCGCTCTTGTTCAATTCCCATTGAAAGTATTAAGAATAAAGAAATTACAACCATTGAGGGTTTAGATCCGAATGGAAAACATCCTTTGCAAGAAGCTTGGAGAAAGCATGATGTTCCACAATGTGGCTATTGCCAAGCAGGTCAAATTATGACAGCAGCAACATTGGTCAAAGAAAATAAAAAACCAACAAGCAAGGAAATAGATAATCACATGAAAGGAAATCTTTGTCGATGTGGTTCTTACCCAAAAATTAAACAAGCCATTTTATCCATCAATAAATAAGCTATGAAATCTAGAAAAGTAAATGATGAACGCAGATCTTTCCTAAAGGTTTCAGCATTAGCGGGTGGAGGATTTATATTAGGTTTTCCTTGGTTATTAGGTTGTGAAGGGGATGTCGTGGCAGAAGAAACAACCTTGGCCCATCCTACAAACTGGTATGATCTCACAGCCTATTTAAAAATCGGTGATACTGGATTGGTGACGATCATGTCTCCTAATCCCGAAATTGGACAAAATGTAAAAACGGCGATGCCGATGATTGTGGCTGAAGAATTAGAAGTAGATTGGAAAAATGTTAATGTCGAGCAAGCTCCATTTGACGAAACGAAATTTGAGCGACAAGTAGCAGGAGGGAGTCAATCGATTAGAAAATCTTGGACCGCCTTACGGACGGCTGGCGCAACAGCCAAGCAAATATTGGTCGAAGCAGCTGCGAAACAATGGGGAGTGCCAGTGGGAGAGTGCTCTGTCGCTAAAGGAATCGTAAGTCACCCAAGTCATGAGGCGCTACATTATGGTCAATTAGCAGCCAGTTTAGTTGATGTAGAAATTCCAAAAAACATTAAGCTCAAAGATCCTAAAGATTTTAGCATCATCGGAAAAGGTAAGATGAATGTTGATATGGAGGGTATAGTTACTGGTAAAGCTCTTTTTGGTATAGATCAAGCTATGGATGCATTAGTGGCAATGGTTAAACGACCCGACGGTTTTGGGATGAAACTCAAGTCTTTTGATGCTGAAGCAACTAAGGCCGTTTCTGGTGTCGAGGATGTATTCTCGTTTGAAGACAAAATAGCTGTGATTGCTAAAAATACATGGGCCGCCATGAAAGGCTTAAAAATGCTCAAAGCTGAGTACTATCCTGAAGTGGAATTGGCCGATAGTACATCAATCAACAAACAATTGTTGGCTGCATTAAACACTAAATCTAACGAACCAAAGCGAAATGATGGTGATGTGGATGCAATGTTTAGTCAAGCAGAACAAATAGTCGAACGCAGTTATGAAGCTCCATTTCTGCCACATAATCCGCTGGAGCCTATGAATTTTTATGCCCACATAACGGATGAAAAAGTAGAACTTTCTGGGCCTATTCAAACCCCAGCATGGACAAGAAATAGAGTGGCTGAATTACTAGAAAGACCTAAAGAGCAAATCACTATAGACATGACGCGAATGGGTGGGGGATTTGGACGGCGACTCTACGGCAATTATGTGCTGGAGTTGGCTCAAATTGCCGATAAAATACGGAAGCCGGTTAAAATAATGTATTCTCGCGAAGATGAAATGATGACCGGTCCATTTAGACCTGCATCTGCCTATACATTTAAAGCAGCATTGAACAAAATTAAAATTACAGCTTATCACTTAACCGGTGCGGGAGTAAATATGTCTAACGCCTGTAGGGAAAATAATTTTCCAGCAGGTACATTAAGTCATTATAGAGTGGATAGTCACAATATCGAAAGCAATATTCCCACTGGAGCTTGGAGAGCACCGATTACTAACTTTCTCGCATATGCAGAGCAAGCTTTCTTTGATGAAATAGCCGAAATATTAGAAAAAGATCCCATTGATGTACGACTTGATTTATTGTATGCAGCCAAAGATAATCCGGTAGGTGAGTTAGATTACGAGATCGATAAGATGATCGGCGTTATTCAATTAGCGCGTCTTAAATCTGGCTGGGATAACGCTATGGGTAAGCATCTAGGATTTAGTGTTTACTACTCGCATAATACCTATGTGGCAGAAGTGGCGGAAGTGGTCATGAGTGAAGGATACCCTCGAGTTACTCGTGTCTGCTGCGCGGTCGATTGCGGTCTTGTGGTTAATCCATTAGGAGCTATTAATCAAATAGAAGGAGGCATTATCGACGGCATTGGACATGCCATGTATGGTGATTTAGCCTTTGAAAAGGGTAGAGCTATGCAACAAAACTTCCACCAATATAGAATGATTAGGATCGATGAAGTGCCCGAAATCGACGTTCATTTTGTAGAGAGCCTTAACGACCCAACAGGCTTAGGCGAGCCAACATTGCCTCCCGCTGGTGGAGCCGTGGCTAACGCTATATTTAAGGCGACAGGTAAGCGGTTGTATAAACAGCCGTTTGAGAAGGAGTTAGGGATTTTAGGGTAGTTGTCATGTTGTGAACTATTATTAACCATTTATTGAGTCTGGAATAATAAAAACTAAATGAATTCTATGAAATATGTCCTAGCAGTAATTATTGTGCTTTCAATGGTCAGATGTGATAATGATCCTATTTCAGCCGAAGAGCCATTTGATTTAAACCCTAATGGAACAGAAATAAAGGCTACCAATGTCAATGACCACTTGATAACCTTTGATTGTGAAGAAGACTTTTCTAATACTTGCGGTGAAGAATTGATTAAAATGGATATGTGCTTTACATGTGATATTTGCAAAACGGATACTGTATTTGCAAATATGAAATATGTTGAAATCTGGTTAGAATCGTTACCACTTAGAGCATTAGAATCATTAGGTTTGTTCCAACTTGACGAAAATCTTTCAACTAAAGTATCTTTATGTATTCAAAAAATACCGAATCAAGTAAATCATATAATTGCTTTTACTTTAGGCGAAAATGAATCTAGTACTTCTTTGAATTTTGGATTTTTTAATAATCTCTCATTGACCTCTGATAAAATCAAGATTAGTAGGGAGATTTCGTCAGAAGATTTGCTAAGCGCCGAATTATGTCAAGTGGGTAATAATGTAGTTTATAATCTTAATCCACACTCTGAAGAGGCTAAAAATAAAAATGTAACAGAGTGTGTAATTGGCAGTTTTGGTGATTGTGTAGGACGTTCTCCTATTAGTATGGGGAATCCGTGGACTGAAGATGATGAAAGTTTCACCTGGGCTAATGGAAGCTTTGTAGGGTTCAAATATTCAATACCTTGTAGCGGTGTTTATGTACATATTGAGTAGGAAATTATTTTTCATGGTAAAACAATATATTTAAATAACTGATTAAGTCATTACCCTCTAACCTTCTTAAGCTCAATAATAACAGACTTTGAGGCCGGAGTATTACTCACCTTGGCAACACTACTTATTGGAACTAATACATTAGCCTCAGGGAAATAGGTAGCCACACATCTAGATGGGATATCATAACTTACCACTATAAAGTTCTTGGCTACTCTTTTCTGGCCGTCAGTATAGTTATATAAATCCACAACATCCAAATGTTGCAGACCCTCTAAAGCCATATCCTTCTTGTTCATCATAATCACTCTTCGCTCATTATACACACCACGATAACGATCATCTAAACCATAAATGGTGGTGTTAAATTGATCATGCGATCGAATGGTCATCATTAAATATTCTTGAGCTTCGAGTTTTATAGCTTCAGCTTTGGCAACTGAAAATTGAGCTTTATTTGTACTTGTCTTGTAATTGTTATTTCGTGCTCCATTGGGCAAATAAAAACCTGATGGCTGCCGTACTCGCTCATTATAATTATCAAAACCAGGAATGGTCGCTTCTATTTTATCTCTGATTAAATCATAATTATTTGTATAATCTTGCCACGGAATATCCGCAGAAAGATGACATTGCTGAGCTAAAGAACAAACAATATCTACCTCACTTTTTAAATCTTGAGATATAGGAGGCAAGGAACCTTTGGAAGAATGAACAACGCCCATCGAATTTTCTACACTCACAAATTGCTCACTGCCATTCTGAATATCTTTATCAGTACGCGCCAAACAAGGAAGAATAATCGCTTCTTTCCCATGTATTAAGTGACTTCGATTTAATTTAGTAGACACATGCACCGTTAAATCACAATTAGATAAAGCTTCAGCCGTGTATAAGGTATCAGGAGTAGCTGATAAAAAATTCCCACCCATAGCAAAAAACACCTTTGCTTTACGCTCATACATTGCTTTTATTGCATTGACCACATCGAAGCCATGCTTCCGCGGAGGCTTAAAATGGAATACCTGTTCGATACTATCTAATAACTTCTCAGAAGGAGCTTCGTGGATGCCCATGGTACGGTCACCCTGCACATTACTATGTCCTCTTACTGGGCAAGTGCCCGCACCAGCTTTTCCTATACTCCCTTTTAATAACAAGAGATTTACTACTTCTTTTATAGTATCTACCGCATTTTTATGTTGGGTTAATCCCATTGCCCAGCAAGCAATAATTCTCTTTTTATTACTTAACACCTGAGCAACTGTTTCTATACTGTCTTTAGAAAGTCCAGTTTGTGCAATCAAATCGTCCAATGATAATTGGTCTAAATGCTGAAGATAAGACTCAAAACCTTCTGTTTTTTCATTGATGAATTTATGGTCAAAAACAGTGTTTGGATTGTTTTTTTCGTGCCGATAGAGTAGTAGGTTTAATGCCTGGATCAGTGCCATGTCTCCATTGATACGTATTTGCATATAGTGATCAGACAATGAAGTGGACGCCCCGAATACTGTTCCTACTTCTTGTGGGTTATTATAAGCCATTAGACCTGCTTCTTTGAGCGGGTTTATAGAAATAATGATGGCACCATTTCTTTTAGCTTTTTGTAAGGCATTGAGCATTCTTGGGTGATTAGTCCCAGGGTTCTGCCCCATGATTAGCACAAGCTCTGCTTTTTCGAAATCTTTTAAGGTGACAGAACCTTTACCTATTCCTAGGGTTTGTGATAATGCTTTTCCACTGCTTTCATGACACATATTACTGCAGTCAGGAAGGTTGTTTGTTCCATAAGCTCTTACAAATAATTGGTACAAAAAAGCAGCTTCATTACTTGTACGACCAGATGTGTAAAATATAGCCTCATCCGGAGAATTAAGTTTGTGGAGATTGTCTGCTATTTTTCCTAATGCTTTATCCCAACTAATAGGAGAATAATGGCTTGCACTTGGGGCTAAGTACATGGGTTGTGCGATTCTACCTTTTTTCCCTATTTCATAGTCGGTCAATTGGGATAGCTCATAGACAGAATGTTCAGCAAAGAAAGCGGCATCTAGCGCATGTTTACCTATTTCTTCGGCAATGGCTTTTACACCATTTTCACAATATTCTCCCAGTTTCGAACGCTCATCGTCAGGGTCTGGCCATGCGCATCCAGGACAATCAATTCCACCTTTTTGATTTAATTGATTGAGTACCGATATTCCTTTAACTAATCCTACTTCCGCTGATATTATTTTTAAGGAGTTCTTTACAGCTTTTAATCCCGCAGCCTTGTTTGCTGGTTTTCCAGTAGTTAATCCAGTAAAATGGTCTGGGTTCTCCGCTAGATTTAGCTTGTTTTTTTTAGACATATTGTACTTTTTCGATAATGCTATGTTTTGCCTTAAGTAAACACGATTCGGCGCTCTCCATGATAAATATTAAATCTTTGTTCGCTTAAAAAACCAACTAATGTAATGTCAAATTCTTGCGCTAATTGTACGGCCAGACTTGAAGGTGCACCAACAGCTAAAATAAATGAAACACCTGCCATATAGGCTTTTTGTACCAGTTCGAAAGATATACGGCCACTCAAGAGCAGTAAAGAATTAGACAGAGGCAATCTATCCTGCATAAAAGCACTACCGATCAGTTTATCTAGCGCATTGTGTCTGCCCACATCTTCTTGATGATCAATAAGTGAAGCTTCCAAATCAAATAAAGCGGCAGCATGTAATCCACCTGTTTTTTTGAATACGGCTTGAGCTTTTCGGAGTTTTTCAGGTAACTGGTATAAAAGATCTCTATGGATAGTAAAACTTGTTTTTGTTGGCTTTAATTGACAGGTGGTTTTTATAGCATCAATGCTGGATTTACCACAAACCCCACAGCTACTCGAGGTATAAAAGTGTCTATCTAATACCGAAAGGTCCGTCGATATGGCTTTAAGTTCTACATTGATTTCATTCACTAACTGTTGGATGTTAATGACTTGTTCCTTCTCGTAAATAATGCCTTCAGTAAATAGAAATCCTATTCCTAAAGCACCATCATTGCCAGGAGTGCGCATGGTAATAGATATAGGCTTTTTGTCTATGCTAGTTTTAGAATCGGATAAAGAAATAGTGATTTGTAAAGGCTCTTCAGCTGCTAAATAATCATCAGTACAAACTATTGAAGACCCATTGACCTTATGTATTGTAGCCTTACTATTGCTTAATTTATTCATCTTGTGTTTTATCGCAGCTAATGTTGGCAAGATAACTAGTCTGTAGAAATAAAGTAAATTTTGCGTTCTGAAAGATAGAGGATTTTGAGTTTTGTACTTTGGGTTTGATTTGTTATTAGAAGCCCTTCATCACCATCAAACTGTACAGAGTATTTTTCTTTTTTAGCCATTTTTTTTCCTTGCTTAATCTCACTTATACATAATTTTTGTCCTTTAAACTCATACACAAAACAATTAAGATAAGGTTTTTCACGTCGTTCTCCTATGCCTATTTCGGACATATATTGATTATCCCATTGCGACTTAACAATCCATTCACCTTGTAACTTTTGGAGAGGTTTTTTATCCGAAGATTCCGCGGACATTTCGTCTATATAACTAGTATGTAATAAAGAATCATCTTGATAGGTCATTTGAATGGTCGGACCGAAACGATTATGTTGTCTCCACAAACCATCTTTTAGGCCAGAAGCGTTAAAGTTTTCGATGGTTTGAATATTTCCGGCATAAGTCCTAGTTAACCATTTATAGATCGGAATAAGTATGGTGTCATGATAAAAATAGGTTTCATAAGTTTCTGGACTTGTTGCTTTTTTTTGAGGTCCAATGCTGCGATCAGAAATAAGTAAAGTTCCTCTTGTTTTACTTCCATAGAAAGATGGTTTTGTAATAAGTTTAAAATGATCCATTAGGTAATAGGAAGTATATAAAAAGCTTGAATCAGATGTACGCAAGTATTCCTCGACTAATTGTCCATGCTTATTAAAAACTTGCTGAAACAGAAGTTTGCGATTGTGTGTTTTTTGCTCACAATGCATACCTTCTGGACAATCTATGGTTTCTAAGTGATAGAGCTTTTGATGATTCGATATTTGTCCAAATAATGGGAGCTTTAATGCAATGATAATACAGGTAATAATGTAGCGCATAATAAGGTCTTACTTTCAAAACAAATATTTAACTGTCCATATTGTTTGGATGCTTACTTTCCACTTATGTATATTTGCAGCCCGGCCACGTAGTTCAACTGGATAGAATATCAGATTTCGGCTCTGAGGGTTGAGGGTTCGAATCCTTCCGTGGTCACAAAAAGCCTCTCTTAATCATTGATTTTGAGGGGTTTTGTTTGTTTACTAGAATATGATAAACAAATAAGAAATTTAATTAATTATACCTTCTTACCTCATAAATTAAACTATAAAAACTCTATATCGACTAATCCATTTTGAAAAAAATAAATGGCTTACCCTAATAATTTTAGATAATGGTATAAACGCCTGATCATTCCAAATAATAATCGAAGGTCACACCTCCTCCAAGTCCACAGGCGCAGTACCTGTATGAAAAAGTATCAGCAAGCATATCAAAAGACAATCCTGATCCTGGGCCTAAATCTGGTGTAGTTATGTAGGAGTAAATAGAATTATTCTCACAAGATTTTGGATAAAACCTCAAAAGTTCCTCTCGATCAATTCAAACTTCCAAAACGCGTATTCTTTCATTTTCTAAGCTGATTTCGATTTGATCATAATACACCGTATCTATACCTGGTGTAGAGCCCGGGCCCCAATAATCCCTTTCCACTCTTACATCATGAATGCCCACAAATTTCTCTGTGTCACTAGTTACATCAAATGATCCTTCAATACTATTTTCACTATTTACACTAATGGTATAATCATATTTTCCACCAGGCACTAACTGAATATTATGAACAAAGTTTTCTTCAGAAATCTTGATTACTTTATCTTGTTCATAAGGAATCTCAGTAGTTAACGTAAAAATTGCGGTGTCTTTTAATTCCTTTATTTGAAAACTTAGGCATTCATTATAGGGAATAATGGATTCAGGAGGAATAATTACAGCATCCCTTGTGTAACTAGCAACAAGGAATACTATGCTAATTAATCCAATAGTCGAAATATTAGTTTTTAGATCAGTCATGCTGAGTTTTGATTTTATGCTTATTAAAACAAGACCAACTTGCTCACTCTGATTGTTTTGATTCCGTCATCAAGTCGTAAGAAATACATACCTCTGGTTATTTCAGTTAAATCTAGATGTAATTTATTGTGAAAATCTCCTGATTTAATTGTTTTCCCTTGATGGTCTATAAGTTGGTATACACCCAGGAATCCATTACATTCTACAAAAACATTGCCTGCGCTAGGATTAGGGAATATTTTAATACTAGTTAAGTTGATTTCATCAGTACTAACCATCATATCCAAACCATCACAGTCCTCATCGATTCCGTTATTTAATACTTCTTCTGCATCTGGATTGATAGCAGGATCTGAATCATCACAGTCCAGGTCATTGGTAACATAACCTGACAAACTATCACAACTCATCATAGAGTTAGACTCATCCCCATAACCATCTCCGTCATTATCTAAAAAATACTCAACCAATAATCCTTCATCAATGAAGCCATCGCAATCATTATCTTGCTCATCGCATATTTCTTCTGCATCAGGATTAACATTAGAGTTTGTATCATCACAATCCTGATTATTACTTACATATCCTTCTATAGGAATACAACTTGATTCAGGATCTACGTCATCACCAAAACCATCACCATCATTATCTGGATAATATAAAAAGATAGGTAGACCTTCGTCAATTTCTCCATTGCAATTATTGTCAATGTCATCACAAATTTCATCCACACCTGGATTAATATTTGGATCATTATCATCACAATCATTATTGTTTTTTGAATAACCCTCAATAGGTTCACAGGACATAATAAAATCTCCATCATCACCATATCCATCACCATCATTATCTGGATAAAAAGGCACCATTACCGTATTGTCATCAATTAAACCATTGCAGTCATTATCTATTCCGTCACAAATTTCAGGTGCACCAAAATAGGAACATGGATCGTTGTCATCGCAATCAGTATCCACTGTCTCACCATCACCATCAGCATCTAAGCAAGAGCAATTAATGTTTAAAATAGTGAACTGATTTTCGTCTAGAAGACATTCGCCTACAGGGTCTTCCCAACATCCAGAGACTCCATCGGAAAAAGTTTGAAAGCCCCAAAATAATTTCTTCTTGGCTAAACATTCTTCATAAGATGTGAAATTGGGAACTTGCAATTCCATACAAAAATTTACATAGGCTTGTGACGATCCAATGCCCCAACCTTCAGCTGGTGTACCATCATTTTCACAAGATCCAGCACCAGTTGAAACCCAGTACCACCCGCCGGGCATAATATCTTGTTCGTACATAGGTGGTGAACAAGGGCAAGCACCACAAAGCACATTGCATAATTGCAAAATACCAAAATCATCCTCATAAGTACAAAGGGTATTTACTTGCTCTTGGATAGGATTAGAGGCATGCCATTCTGCTGTCATGCCATTACCAGTAACCACGATATTTTGTGGTTGGAAAGTTGACAAGTCCCAACCTCTCAACATTGGTAAAACACCTTGGAGCCAATCAACACCAGTCTCAGTTGCATCATAAAAAAACTCAGTACAAAAGGTAATGGAAGACCCCGGACATATAGAATCTAAATCATTGTGTTCACTTGTAATTGCAAACTCTGCATCAGGTGTACAAGTCCCATCACCCAAACATATAATTTGAGTTATAGTACTTGTTAAACAAACTTCAAAATCAGTACATAATTCAGGCGAATAGTTATTGGCCCCAATAGCTACCCAATAGCTTGTATTGGGCATGATTGGTTGATTTATTTGTTCGGGATTTATCCAATCTAAATTACAGCTGGGGGTAGATTCCGTACTGACAAGTTCTAGTACATCTGGACAAGTTCCTTGATATATGGAGAAAACCGGATCCCATCCACATGCTGTGCTCACATTAATGTATAATTGAGCGGCGTCTGGATCTGTCTGAACTTCAATCCATGCCATATGTGTTGTATTGAAGAAGCATTCAGCATTAGCCATTTCTGAGCATTCGGAAATGTTTCCCTCATAACATTCAAATTGGTAAAGACCTTGGAGCGATGTATTGGGATTAGCTATAACTAGAGGATTTTCACAAGAAGTAGAGTCAGCACCCATGATAAGATAGTCCAAAGATTTAGCCAGAAGTGACTGAGTGAATAGCACAGAAAAGATAATGAGGAAATTGATTTTGTTCATATAGTTGATTTAGTGTCTTTGCTAAAGTTGTGAGACATTTCTAAAATATCAAAAAATGATGAGAAATTATAACTTAGACTAATCTAACCCACACTTAAAAGATGGGAAGAAAGGAAAGTAGTATTATCGCATTAAGAAATAGTAAACATCCGAATTATTCCGCTGGATATTTCTCACTTCAAAGGCACCATATTGAGCATTACATTCTTCCACAAAATCAAAAAGAGTACATGATTTGGGTAATCCGCTAAAAAATAAGGAAAAAAATCGTTGCCCCCCTGCTTCTATATCTTGCCATTCGGGGTACAGGGTGATATTTTCATGGTGTACTAACTCACTCACATGATCTGAGTTTAAGTCATATAAGTAGGAGCTCGGCCATATCCTGATTTTTGTCCCTTCAGAGTAGATGGGCACATTAAATAAAAAATGTAAAACTACTTGTCCCATTTCTTCAGTTTTGGTAACTAACTGAGAAAGTAAGCCTGGATCTATCTGAATTTTTGGTTTAGTTATTTCTATGACGCTCATGATGCAAAATTTAGTGGATTACCCCTATTTTTTAGTATTTAAGCCTTTCTATCCTTTTATTGTTGGTACTTGTCGATTTTTACACTGGTTGATTCTACTTAAATCTATATATTCGTGTATCATTTTCTCATATTATAGGGTGTTAGCTATTGGCAGCTTTGTTTAAAGCTGCCATTTTTTATTCCAGCATTTGAGCAATTAGTGACACTAAACGATTCGGGTAATCGGTAATGATTCCATCCACTCCCATATTAATTAAGCTTTTCATATCATCCATTTTATTAACTGTCCAAGGAACAACCTTTATGTTTTGTTTATGAAGTTTATTTACCAAAATAGCACTTACCAGCGAATAATGAGGATTATAGTAGTGGGGACTAAATCCTAATTTACGAATGCATTGGGTACTTGTCTTTAATGAATCATTTAATAATCCAATGGTTAGACCCGATGCTTTTTTATGGATAATCTGCAATATTTCGTAATTAAAGGACTGTATAATTACTTTGTCTTTTAAATTATTTTTTTCAATGAATTCTATGAGTTTATCAGCAAATAATTCCAATGAAAAGAATGGATCATTATATGGGTCGTATTCGATTTTTAATTCTAAATTGAAATTGACAAACAAGCCATTTTCATTTAAATAGTTAAGCAATTCTTGACAGCTTGGTTTGTAACTTTTATGGGCTACTTGATCAGGGAACGATGGATGCAATTTAGAACCACAATCATAGGTTTTTATAGTTTGATAATCTAAATCATATAGATGTATTTTTTCATTCTCCAAAATCGGAGAACCATCAGGTTTTAGACATATTTGAGGATGAAAGTAACCTTCATGAGATATAATCAAATTATGGTCTTTGTTCATTACGATATCCAACTCTATGAAAGAACAACCTAATTTAATAGCCTGGGCAAATCCAGCTAGAGTATTCTCAGGAAGTAAACCTCGACATCCACGATGACCATGTATTTCGAATTGTTTCAAGTTAATGTTGATTTGATGACATTGGACAATCGTACAAAGAATAACTACGAAAGCAAGTCCAGTAAACTTAGAAAAATACACCTGCACTCATTGCAAAACTATTGATAGATCCTAGAATTAATTTTGGTTCCAGATACATATCTAATCGATCTGAAAGAGGAAAATAAGAAAATATACCTAGATTAATACCTATATCTATGTCAGAGTCTGTTGCTTTTAAAAAGTTTAATCCAGCTAATGGATAAAAAAATACGGTTTCATTGACATCAAATAACCGCCAGTTTACATCAGCATTAACATCATACCTAAATGCTTTACTCAAGTAATAATTTCCAGATGCATTTAGCATGATTTTGTCATTTATACCAATAGCAGTTTTAGCATGGACACCTATCTGATTAGTACGTTCTAAATATTGTAAACCTGCACCCAATTTAAATTGTGCAAACATGGTACAAGGCACAAGAAATACAAAGAGTACAATGATCTGTTTCATAGAATATTAAGCTTTATTGCACAGATAAATGGGACTTATGGCATCAATAAGAATGTTTCCTTCATGGCCTACTGATTTTACTTCTTCATGATAAACTTCGATTAAGAGATATTGCATTTTCTTTTTCGGCGTAAATTTAAATGTATAAGTTTCCCATTCTTCATGTTCTATAAGTGGCGACTCATAAATCAATTGTTCCTTTTTCTTCTTTTTAGATGAGAGATAAATTTTAATTTTTGTCGGATTAGAATAGCCAGCATATGTATCAGAATGAGCTAAATCTAAACCCATTGTATAGCAAGTACCCTGAGCTAAAGCCGTTGAGAGTTTCTGGCCGATGCATTCCCAGGTTCTATTAGGTCTTGTAATTAAGCCTAAATAGGTATTGCCTTCACTAGCTTCATGATATACGCCCCAAAATCCTGGCAAAATATCAGGTGTCGTTTCTTTATCAATTTTCCACCAACCAGAAGGAAGTGTAGCATCAGCGGGCTCGTCTTCGAAGGATGCATTTACTAACTCTAACTGACTAAATGCAAAAGTTGTAGAAAATAGAAATATCAAAGTTATATTTGCAAAATACATATATGTTATATTGAGAGAACAAAAGAAAAATACAGGACTTTTTACCAGCATACTGACTTTAAGTATTGTGGTAAGTATAATATTTTTTTACATCCTTGTCTTATTTCACACGCAAAATATAACGAAATACTTTAAAGAAAAAATCAACTTCACCGTAGAATTAACAAATGATTTAAATGATCAATCTAAAACTAAACTGATCAATACTATCAGCAAAAAAGAAGGAGTAATACAAGGTTCCATTCAGTTTATTTCGAAAAAAGAGGCCTTGTCCTTTATGTCGGAACAAATTGGAGAAATATTGTTAGAGGGTGAGAATCCATTTAGTGATATTATTTTGTTCAATGTTGAGGAATCATATTTCGAAGCCGATCATATAAATCTCCTAGAAAGTGAAATAGAAGAGCTGTCAGGAGTTGATACATTCTATAACCAAACTAAAAATTTCGGAGAAATTAAAAGCAAACTAGTTTACTTGCAAATTGCCATGTTGGTACTAGCACTTATTTTCATTTTTCTCGGAATGATCATTTTACAAAACACCATTAAAGCGCTCATCGACAAAGATAAACTTCTCATTAAAAACATGGAGTTTGTAGGTGCAAAAACAAGCTTTATAAAACGCCCATTTTTACGACGTACTCAATGGGTTTTATATAGATCATATGTATTGGGTTTATTATTGATTTTATTATCCATTTTCGTTTTATCCCAATGGATGCCTTGGCTATGGAGCCATGTAAAAATAGAATGGTTAATAAGTTCGGCTGCTATTGCTGTTTTGTTAACAATGATCGTAACTAGATGGTCTACACATATTCAAATGGATAAGTATTTGTCGAAAAACTTATACGAACTGTATTATTGAGAAAAAAAAAGCCCATTTTTGCACTAAACATAGCCTACATTATGAGTAATACTAATAAAAAGAAGGTTGCTAATTTTTCTAAAGACACAAAAGTTAAAGCTACAGTACAGAAAAGAAGAGTTTCTGGAAATGTAGCTAATGAACCTTTACTTTTTAATCAAGAATCGTATAAATGGGTTTTACTGGGTGTTGCTTTGATAATCCTGGGTATGTTTTTGATGATGGGTGGTCATATGCCTAGCAACGATGTATGGGATGATTCACTCATTTATAGTTGGAGAAGGACCTTGTTAGCTCCTATAGTTATTCTTGCCGGATTGATCGTTGAAGTATACGCCATTCTAAAAAAATAGACATGTATTCTTGGTTAGAACCTTTGATTCTTGGAATTGTCCAAGGGGTTACTGAATTTTTACCTGTTAGTAGTTCTGGACATTTAGAGTTAGCCAAATACTTTTTAGGTGAAGATAGAGTATCAGAACAAAGTGTATACATGAGTGTCATCTTACACTTTGCAACGGCTTTGAGTACCATTGTATATTTTAGAAAAGAAGTGTGGTCATTATTTAACTTAAGTAAACTAGCCAATAGAAAATACATTGGGTATATTATCATATCTATGATTCCTGCTGCTTTGGTAGGCTTATTTTTTGACGATCTGATTTCTAGTTTATTTACAAATTCCATTATTCTAGTAGCATGTATGCTAATGCTTACGGGATGTTTACTTTGGTTTGCTGACAAAGAAAGAAAGGGTAGTAAGACTGTTGGCATTAAGGAGTCTATTTGGATCGGTTTAGCTCAAATGATTGCTTTAGTGCCTGGTATTTCTCGATCTGGCTCCACTATATCTGCGTCCATACTTTTAGGTGTGCGCAGAGAAGAAGCAGCTAAATTTTCTTTTTTGATGGTTGTCCCTTTAATCATAGGTAAAATGCTAAAAGATATCCTCGATGGAACTGGGGAAGCTATGATTGCAAACAATGCAAGCCAATATATTATCGGTTTTATTGCCGCTTTTATTACCGGTTTACTTGCTTGTGGTTTAATGGTCAATTTTGTGAAACGTGCTAAGCTAAAATATTTCACTATTTACTGTTTTGCTATTGCTATCTTCACCATAATATATTATTATTTAAAGAGCTGATTTAAACATGGATGATATTATATTAATTAAAAATACTTCTGATTACTCGCAGGTGGATTTCCATAAGGGGGCGACTATCCTTGTAGATAAACCTAAAAATTGGACTTCCTTTGATGTCGTTAATAAAGTCCGTAATAGACTTAGAAAAATTTATAATATTAAGAACTTTAAAGTCGGACATGCTGGAACATTAGATCCATTAGCAACGGGACTTTTGGTTTTATGTACTGGGAAAAATACAAAGTTAATTAGTGAGTTCCAAAATGATAGTAAGCACTACTCAGCAGTTGTTAAACTAGGCGCAACTACTGAAAGTTTTGACAGAGAGTACCCTGAAGAAAACATAAAAGATGTAAGTGGCTTAAAGAAAACCGATATCAAAAAAATGGTCAAAGGTTTTGAAGGAGTGCAACAACAAATGCCACCTATGTTTTCGGCCATAAAAAAGAATGGGACACCACTTTATAAACTGGCTAGGAAAGGTCAAAAAGTCAAAATAGAACCTCGGGAAATAAATATAAAATCAATTAAAGTAAGTAAAATTGAAGGCCCGCTTGTTTATTTAGATATTCATTGTTCTAAAGGCACCTACGTTCGATCCATTGCCAACGATTTAGGACAAAGATTGGGTGTGGGAGCTTATTTATATGACTTAGTTAGAACTTCTTCAGGACAACTTAGTTTAAATGAAGCAGTATCTCTAGATTCTTTGATAGAAAATTTAGAGATTCGAATGAATCAAAATAATAGTGTCAGTAATAGTTAATAATATCACGAAAATATACGGCTCTCAAAAAGCTGTGGATGCATTATCCTTTGAAGTAAATTCAGGAGAAGTCTTAGGATTTCTAGGCCCTAATGGAGCTGGAAAGACTACAACTATGAAAATCTTGGCTTGCTTTTTACCTCAATCAGAAGGAGAAGCCATTGTCCAAGGGTTTGATGTTAGTAAAGATCCATTAGCCGTACGTAAGATTCTGGGTTACTTACCCGAACATAATCCATTGTATCTAGATATGTATGTAGTGGAATACTTGCGCATGGTAGCCAGTATTCACAGAATAAAAAATCCACTTGGACGTATTGATGAATTATTAGAAATAACTGGCTTAAACAAAGAATCCAAAAAGAAAATTGGTAGCCTATCTAAAGGCTACAGACAACGTGTTGGTTTAGCTCAAGCTATCATTCATGATCCTAAAGTGCTTATTTTAGATGAACCTACTTCTGGATTAGATCCTAATCAATTAGTGGAAATACGATCTCTGATAAAAACTTTAGGTCAAGATAAAACCGTCATCTTTTCTTCGCACATTATGCAAGAAGTAGAAGCTTTATGTGATAGAGTCATTATATTAAACGAAGGTAAATTAGTAGCTGATGACCCCATAGCTTCTTTAAGTAGCCGCATAAAGGGTCATTCAATATTACAAGTAGCTTTTGAGAAAAACATGGATATTGCCCGCTTAAGAGGTCTTCCTGGTGTTGAAAATGTAAGTATTGACCAAGGGGTTTTCATTATCACTTCAGCTGCTGATACTGATGTGCGTTCGAGCGTTTTTGATCTGGCTGTTGGCACCCAAAATCGCATTCAGCATATGCAATTAGAAGAAGCAAGTGTTGAAAAAGTATTCCAGACATTGACCCAAAAAACTAACAAGGATGCTTAGTATATACCTGAAAGAATTGCGTTCTTTTTTTAGTTCACTCATAGGTTATCTAGTGATAGGAGTGTTCTTATTGTTTGTCGGACTCTTTATGTGGGTGTTCAATGATACGAGTATTTTAGAATACAGGTACGCAAGTATGGACTCACTTTTTAGTATTGCGCCATTGTTGTTTATGTTGATTATCCCAGCACTCACGATGAGAACTTTCGCTGAAGAGAAACAAAAAGGTACTTTAGAATTTCTTTTTACTAAACCATTAAAGGATTATCAGATTGTTTTAGCTAAGTATTTTGCGTCTTTTAGTTTAGTCATCTTAGCCTTGCTACCGACTATTATATACTATTACAGTATTCATCAGCTTGGATTTCCTAAAGGCAATATTGATGGAGGGGCAGTGATTGGGTCCTATTTGGGTTTGTGTTGTTTAGCTTTGGTATTCATTGCCATAGGAATTTTTGCTTCATGCATCACAAGCAATCAAATTTCAGCTTTCATTTTAGGGGCATTTTTGTGTTTTATGTTTTTTCTGAGTTTTAGCTATTTGAGTAGCTTATCTATATTTTTCGGTCGTCTTGATCATTTAGTAGAAAAAATAGGCCTCGAATATCATTATCAGTCAATTTCCAGAGGGAAGATAGAGTTTAGAGATATTTTCTATTTCTTAAGCCTAGCCAGTTTTTTCATATGGCTAAGCTTAGTAGCTATTTCAAAACGTAAATGGTCATGAAAAAGCGAATAGAAGCCATAATAAATACCTGTATACTTGCAGGCCTACTGATTATCAGTAATGCATTAATAGATAAATGGACAGGTTATGTAGACCTTACTGATGATAAACGCTTTACATTGAGTGAATCTACCAGAGATTTAATCGCCAGTGTCGATGAAACTATTTATATCAAAGTTTTGCTGGGAGGAGAACTTCCTTCGGGTTTCCAACGACTTGAAGAGTCCACAATAGACGTACTGAGGCAATTTAGATCGATCAATTCTAATATTGAGTTTTTATTTGAAAATCCTACAGAAGGCTCTGTAAAAGAAGTTAATGACAGGGTAGAGTACTTAAGAAAACAAGGAATATTGCCGACTAATTTAATGGTCATGGATCAAGGTCAAAGGAGTGAAAAGCTCATTTACCCATATGCATTGTTTTCTTATGGCACAAGACAGACAGCTGCTAATTTATTAGAAGAGCAAAATATTAAGTTAGGCGAAGAAGAAGTGCTTAATCGATCGATTAATTTATTAGAGTATAAACTTGCAAACGCAATACAAAAGTTAGTTCAGAAAGATAGAAAAACCATCCTTTTCTTAGAAGGTCATAATGAACTGTTACCACAACAAACCGCTAGATTAGAAAGAGAACTTGCACTTAATTATGAAATAGCAAGAGTCTCTTTAGATTCAGCCTATCAGATAAAGCAAGATGTCGATTTGCTTATCGTGTCAAAACCTAAAAGTGCTTTCTCGGAAAAGGATCTATTCAAGATCGATCAATATGTAATGAACGGTGGCAAAATCATATGGATGGTAGAGAAATATGACGTTGCCTTAGATAGCATAGCAAAATATGGAGAATATGTTCCCAGAGAGTTACAACATGGTTTAGAGAATCTTTTCTTTGATTACGGAATAAGATTTAAGTCTAATTTAGTGTTGGATGCTGAAGCTAGTAAAATACCGCAGGTGATAGGATACTCAGGTGATAAGCCACAAACATCTCTGTTTAAATGGTATTATCATCCGATAATAAAAGGAAATGAAAACCACCCAATATCTAAAAATATCGGTTTAGTTAATGTTACATTTCCTACCACTATAGACACCTTAAAGACTGCAAGTAACATAAAACGAACGATCCTTGCGTCCAGTTCCGATTATTCCAGGTTTCAAGTGTATCCTATGCGGATAGGCTTTGATATACTAAAGTTGGATGAAGATTTATCAAAGTTTAATAAAGGACCTCAATCCATTGCTGTTTTAGCCGAAGGGCAATTTAAATCTCATTTTAGTAATAGAGTGTCCCAAACTATGCTTGATGGTTTACGAAGTATAGATATGGAGTTTAAAGAATCAAGTATTCCAACAAAACAGATTTTTATCTCAGATGCAGATTTTGTGAAAAATCTATATGATCCTAATAATAATCAAATCAGTGAAATAGGCTATAATAAATGGGAAAATTATGCTTATCCCGGCAATAAACAGCTTATTAAAAATTCAATAGAATTTTTACTGGATGACTATGGTTTACTTGAGTCTAGATCTAAAGATGTAAAACTACGACTATTAGACCAATCAAAAATTCAGGAAGAAAGAACTAAATGGCAACTATTAAATGTAGCATTACCGATTATTATTCTTGTCATATTCGGTTTTGTTTTTCAATTTTTTAGACGCAGAAAATACGAATGATCAAGTTTGAATATTTTCTAGTTACCTGACAAGAGGAACTATCAAGGTTTAAACTAAGTACAATTATGAAGAAAATTTTATTGCTTTTAGGTCTTTTACTTGTTTTAGGACTGGCTTATCTATATTTAGGAAAAGCAGAATCCAAAAAACTGCAAGAAGTGAGTGGTATCGACTTAAGTGATCGAGCTTTTGCTGTAGAAAAAGAAAAAGATATCCACAAGATCGTTATTACTACGAAAACGCACCCTAAGTATACCATCATCAAACAAGATGACGACAGCTGGATGTTTAATGAGTATTTTAAAGCAGATAGACATGTCATGATGCGTCTTCTTGAAGCCTTAACCAAAATAGATATAAAATATATTCCTCCAGAACCTAGCCAAAAGACCATCGCTAAAAATATGGCTCGAACTGGAATCGAGGTTCAAGTTTATGATAAAACAGGAAACAAATTAAGAGACTTTATTGTGGGGTCTAATGCTAATGACGAACGATCCACATTTTTTAAAGTGAAAGGAAAAGATAAAGCTTATGCCATGTATTTTCCATACTCAGAAGGTTCATTGAGAACCAGGTTTGTGTATGACCTGATGGATCTTCGAGACAAATACATTTTAGAAGAAGATATTAGTGCTATCCAGTCAGTGGAGGTTATTTATCCTAAGCAAGCAAAACACTCCTTTTTATTAGAAAAGAAAGAAAAAGATTGGAGTGTACAACCTTTACACGCCGACATTGAACCATCTAAAAAGCAACTTAATAATCAGTCTATAGAAGATTTTTTAAGTGTTTTTAAGCTTATACCTTCAGAAAATATAGAAACACATAACCCACGGATTGATTCTATAAATTCGGTGACTCCATTTATGTCAATCAAAATTACTAATACTGAAGGTGTTGTAAAATCGCTCAAACTAAGACCTATGAATGACTTTTTAGATGAAGACCAAAATACAACGAGTGTAGATGAGGTGCACATCGTTGAGCGATTTTTTGTAGAGACTAATTGGAGAGATAGCTATTTGTTACAAAAAAGACATATTTTAGGAGCATTAAGACCTTATAACTATTTTTATAGAGATTAGCATTTTATGTTCCGTTTTATATTGTTTTTAATTTTGGTGTTTGTCAGCACTTCTTTTAGTGCACCTGATTGGGGTTTTTATGGTCACCGCACCATCAATAGGAAAGCAGTATTTACATTACCACCTCCATTAATCTCTTTTTACAAAAACAATATAGAATTCATCACAGAACACGCTGTAGATCCTGATAAGCGACGGTATGCAACAAAACATGAAGCAGTCAGGCATTACATCGATGTTGATCACTGGGGAACATTCCCATTTGATAATGTTCCAAGATTATGGCATGAGGTAATTCTTAAATATGCTAGATTTATCCATGCAGGTACTGAAAACGATACCTTTCAAATAAATTGTTGGGATGCAATGCCTTATGAACACCCATCAATGATCGTGGATTGTGATACTTTATACCAATTATTTTATGAGGTCATACAGCCAATATATTATGAAGACGAAAAAATAATTGACTTAAATCTATTAAATCAATTCCTAGATCGTCCCATTGAACAAAAAGGCAATGCTGAGATACAATTCGATGATACTTTTAGTGAATATGGAATACTGCCTTATCATTTAGAACAGTATTATCAAAAATTAGTCAATGCTTTTTCGTCCAAAGACATCAACGTTATTTTACGACTTTCAGCAGAAATTGGGCATTATATAGGAGATGCACATGTACCCCTGCATACGACAGAAAATTACAATGGTCAATTAAGTGATCAAGTAGGAATCCATGGATTTTGGGAAAGTCGGTTGCCAGAGTTGTTTGCCGAAGAGAGCTATGATTTTTTTGTGGGTAAGGCATTATATATAGAAGACACAAAAAGCTATTTTTGGGATGTTGTATTAACTAGTCATAGTCATCTAGAAGAAGTGTTAGCTTTCGAAAAATCATTAAGTAAATCTTTTCCCCAGGATCAGCAATACTGTTTTGAAGAGCGCTTAGAACGAACCATCCAGACCCAATGTGAACCTTATGCGATAGAATACCATAAAATGTTAGATGGGATGGTGGAAACAAGGATGAGAGATGCAGTGTTGAGTATTGGTAGCATTTGGCATTCGGCTTGGGTGGATGCAGGTCAGCCTGATTTAGATATTGATGGAAGAATCAGCTTTAGCGAAGAAGATAAAGAGGCTCAAAAGAAACTGAATCTAAAGTTTAAATCAGGAGATATAAAAGGAAGAAGTCACGATCAATAAAATGAATAAAATTTCACTAATATTTAAAGGGATGGCCATGGGAATGGCTGAGGTAATACCTGGAGTGTCAGGAGGTACCATCGCTTTCATTACTGGAATTTATGAGAAGTTATTACAAAATGTTCGAAATGTAGATGGGACTTTTTTTAAACATTTGTTTAAGGGTAGACTAAAGGACGCTTTTGCATTACTTGATGTTTCTTTTTTGCTTTTCCTTTTAATGGGCATGTTTGGAGGAATAGTCCTTGGTGTTTTAGGAGTTAGTTATTTGCTAGAAACGTTCCCTACTGTACTATGGTCTTTTTTCTTTGGATTGATTTTAATGTCTATATTTTATATTTTGTCCAAGGTCGAACATCTTGATATCTACAAGCTACTTATCTTTCTGGCGGGTGCTATGATAGCTTTTGGAATATGTTTAATAAACCCAATGCAAGGCAATGATCATCCATTGTATTTAATCATTGCTGGATCAATAGCTATTTCTGCTTTAATCCTACCGGGAATTTCAGGCAGTTTTATGCTCTTAATCATGGGAATGTATAGCATAGTTATTCCTGCATTGAAAAATATACTTACCAATTTCTCAATGGATGCAGTAAAAATCGTAGTGTTTTTTGGTATCGGCTGTCTGATAGGTTTAGCATTATTTAGTCGTGTATTGACTTGGACTTTTAAAAAGTACCACGACCAAACATTAGCGATCCTGAGTGGGTTTATGTTGGGTTCGTTATATAAAATATGGCCTTGGCGTCATCCGGAAAAGGTTTTAAATAAAGAGACCAACACAATATCCACTCTACAAGGAGATCAAGTTGATTTGACATTAGTAAATAACGAACAATATAAAATATTAAGTGAACAATTAGTGAGTCCGAGTGCTTATCTCAGTGATGCTTACTTATGGGCTTGCATAGCTGCTTCAGTAGTAGGTTTGTCTATCGTGTATTTTCTGTGGAAACACGATAGAAGTGAACAATAGAATAAATAAATTCATATTTTTTATATTAGATATTATTTATATATAAAAATTTATATATATATTTGTTTAATATTACCAACGAGATTGATATTAGAATAATTTATTATATAAAGTAAAATTATTCAAAATGAATTTAAGGCTGTTACGAATTACCATCTTTGCACTAGTTATATGTGCTATACATACGCCCATTCAAAGCCAGACTTTGTATACGAAGGCTCAAAAGCAATTTGACTTAAAAGCTTATGACCTTTCTATAGAAAACTTCAAAAAAGAGTTAGAAATTAACCCAGATTGCAATGAATGTAA
The DNA here is from genome assembly GCA_020631235.1 of Saprospiraceae bacterium. Classification (GTDB taxonomy): domain Bacteria; phylum Bacteroidota; class Bacteroidia; order Chitinophagales; family Saprospiraceae; genus JAHDDO01. The sequence continues at coordinate 24,218 of JAHDHQ010000001.1, forward strand.
ATACATGATTGCAGAGGCTTACCGTCATCAGAACAACAGCATAGATGCAGCAATATGGTTTAGTCAATTAGAACAGGCTGAAAATGTTCCCCAAGAGTACTACTATAATTACGGTCAAGTACTGAAGAAGATGGGGCAATATGAAAAAGCTCAAGAGAATTTTGCTATGTATCAGCAATTTAATCCTGAATTAGGTGAGCATTATAGTTTGAGTTGTGACTATGCTAAAGTATTATTAGCTGAAGACGAAAAATTTAGACTTTCCCTTTACAAGCCAAGCTCTGATCAGGCAGATTATGGTGTTGGATTTTTCAATGACGAGATAATATTTGCTTCTTTCAGAAATGATTTTGTTCGTGATTATAGCAGAAATGAACAAAGCAAAATAAATAAAAATGGTAGTCAGTTGTTTAAAGCTAAAAAAGGTAGGCTTGGTAAAACCGCTAACACCGATTATTTGCTTCCAGACAGCGCTGAGAAATATAATATAGGAGCCATATCGTATGCAAAATCAGGTAAGATTTGTGCCTATACAAAAAATAACTACTCACATGCAGGAATGGAGATATTCGCTGATGATCAAGACATGCACATATATATTGCTGAAGTTGATCAAACAGGACGAATGATTTTTGAACAAGCATTTGAATACAATGAAATAGGCTATTCTACAGGTTTTCCAAGTTTAAATTACGAAGGTAAAGCCATGTATTTTGCAAGTAATAGACCTGGTGGTTTTGGAGGTTACGATTTATATGTTAGTTATCTTAAAGATGGAGTATGGACCTACCCTGAAAACTTAGGGGACAGAATTAATACATCAGGAAACGAAATCACTCCGTTTTTGCAAGAAAGCACTTTGTACTTTGCTACTGATTATCATCACGGTATGGGAGGATTTGATATTTTTTCTTCACAAGTTATAGATGGAGAGTGGGATTATCCCTCAAACATGGGAAATGGAGTAAATTCTCCTGAAGATGATTTCTATCCTGCATTTGATGAAGAAGCAAATACCTTGTATTTAACTTCGAACAGACTAGGTGGGAGAGGAGAGCATGATATATATATGGCCATAAAAGTTGTAGAACACGAAGTGGTAATCTTAACTCCTAACTTTGATACTCAGGATAATAGTGAGAATTTAAGCGATTCTGAAATTGTAAATGCAGAAATTCCTGCTGCTATAAGTTTAGATGATTTTATGTCGGCTCCAGCCCCTGAACCCATTGTCGAAGAATCAAATGTTACTTTAGTTAACAATACAACTAGTACAGTCATTAAAACTGAAGTAAAAGAAACTGAATCGATACTGGAAAATACTCAAGAGATAAAAGTTGATGCTGAAGAATTATCCAGTGTTCCTCCGCCAGCAATTTCTTTAGAGGAAATGAATAGAACAAACAAGGCTTTTGGAACATCGGTTAATACAGCTTTAGAGTCAATGGCTGGTGTACGAAAAGTAGCTTATGGTGAAGTAATTACAAACCCTACAAAAGTATATTTTATTCAGTTAGCTGCCTTATATAAAACACAAGGAAACATATTACCTTTTAAACGTTTAGTTCAGTATGGCAATATTTATAAAACGAATGAATCAAGCGTTACTAAAATAAAACTAGGATATTTTGCTGATGCAGGACAAGCTTCACAAATTCTCTCTCAAGTTAAAGGTATGGGTTTTACTGATGCATTCATTACTCACGAGGCCATGAGCAGTTCTGAATTAGAACTGATGGTGTCAAATGGTCAGAACAATGTGGATTTTGGATCAAATTATTCTGGTGGGTATACTACTGGTAATCAATATAAAGTAAGGTTAGCTGCCTACGAAGACCCTATATGGTTTGATGTTAATAAGGTAAAAGATTTGGGGATGATAGAACAGTGGTCAAAACGAGATTGGACGATATTTGTATTGAGTGGATTTAATTCATTCGAAGATGCAAATAATGCTAAGATAAGAGCGCTCAACAGAGGTTTTTCTGATGCTGAGGTTGTGCTCGATAGAAATGGTATTTTAGAGACTATTAATGCTCATTAATAGCAAAAGAGTCATGAGATTGGTTTATATGGGGTGCCTTTGAGACGGGCCCCCTTTTTTTATTTTAATAACTAGTATTTCCCACTTTATAAGCTACAAACTCTAATTGGATAGTTTCTCCAGGTTGTGGATCTATTTCTTGTAGAGAGGGCACAAATTTATATGATGGACTACTCGGGAACTCATCAATAATACCAAGTATCATTTGACGTGTTTGTACTAAATCAAAAGCTGTAACCAAATTATCACTATTTACATCTGCTGCCAATTCATTATATATGGAATCAAAGGGCTTAATCCCTAAAATATGCCATAAGGTCAAGGTAATATCTTGTGTAGAAATCCCACTAGAAGGATTATCCAATTTTTCTGGGACTATCATTGGATTGTTTAAATTACCATATTGAGACTCAAAATCTTCAAACATTATCTGATTGTTTTCATCTAGCTGGATAGGTATTAATGGTGCGCCAATAGCATCAGAAGTCAAATGGAGATCCACATTATCTATTGGGTTGCCATATTTATCTACAAAATTTATTTCCAAAACTGACGGCTCTGGATCAGTAGTGGTGTTAGATGCAGCTAATATAGCTGCATTTATATTAGCGGGATTTGTACCTACATTATAATTTACTGTGCCATCGGGAGCAATAACAGCCACTGAAGGGGTTCCCCAAAATTGGCCAAAATCTCCATTAACATAAGGTCTGGTGGCATCATATCCTCCACCATCATTACCTGCAGAAGGAAAAGTAATACCAAAATTATTATCAAAGGAAGCAACTGAAGCGTTTGAATCAGTTTCTCGAACACTTAAACTAAAAAATTGAACATTTTCGTCTCCGGCGCCCCATTCCTCGTATAGTGATTGTAGGGTAGGAGCAAATGATTGACACGGTGGACAATTAACAAAGAAGAAGTCTATGAGCACTGTTTTACCTTGATCTAGATAATCTTCATACAAATTATGTTGTTGATTGTGCGTATCTGTTATGATAAAGTTAGGAGCTATTTGGCCAAAGACTTGTTGGCTAAAGAATAGTGTTAAAGTAAAAAGAAAAGTAATCCTTTTCATTGTGTGTTGGTTTTAGTTATATTAAGCAATTTTGTGCTTAATTATAAAGATGAACGAAAATTACAACCATTCTGATGCAAGACACTACTAATTTCGTGCAAATTCATAGCATTCGCAAGGCTGACTATCAGGATGTTTGGGATTTTCAAGGACATTTATTGCAAAAATTAGTCCATTCAAAAAGAAAGTTAAATGAATTTCCCTTTGTGCATCATTTAATATTTTGCGAGCATACACCTGTATACACTATTGGTAAAAGTGGTGATATTAATCATTTATTATATGATAAAACAACATTGGACTACAAAGGAATCGATGTTTACCATATAAACAGAGGAGGAGATATAACCTATCATGGACCTGGTCAATTGACGGTTTATCCTATTTTCAATTTGGAACTATTATTTAGAGATTTACACAAATACATTCGCTTATTGGAAGAATGTATCATTGAGCTTTTGAGTGAATATCATATTGATGGTAAAAGAATAGAGGAATATACAGGTGTGTGGGTTGATAATGGTTCGTTAAATCAAAAAATTTGTGCAATAGGTGTACATATGTCAAGATGGGTAAGTATGCATGGTTTGGCCTTTAATGTTAATACAAATTTGGAATATTTTAAAGGAATAATCCCTTGCGGAATTAATGACGAAGACAAAGATGTATGTTCTTTAGCAAGCCTTCATGGTAAGCCCATTTCTATGGACGAAGTAGAAGATAAATTAAAGTATATTATTTGTAATACTTTTAAAATGAAAGAAATATAATGAACTTAAGAGAAAAAGAAGTAAGTGATTCTATATCCGTAAGTTCTGAATTAATCATGCCTAATGACACCAATCCTTTGGGTAATCTTATGGGTGGAAATTTAATGCGTTGGATGGATATAATAGGTGGTATTTGTGCGGGTAAGCATTGTGAAGCTAATGTAGTAACCGCCAGCGTAGATCATGTAACTTTTAGTAGTCCCATATTTTTGGGTGATGTGATTACATTGGAAGCTAAAGTGACTCGAGCTTTTAATACATCTGTGGAAGTATATGTAGAAGTAAATGCTTGTGGAACTGATGGGTTTAATCATAGAAAAACAAATCATGCTTATTTAACTTTTGTTGCTTTGCATAAAGAAACTATGAAACCTAAACAAGTACCTAAACTAAAACCTATTAGTGAACAAGAACTGGCAATGTATGAATCTGCTCCTCGTAGAAGAGAGTTGAGATTAATACTAGCTGGCAGAATGGAAGCAAAGAATGCTACTTTAATAAAAGACTACTTTAAGCGTTTGTAATAAAAAAGCCTGCCTGAACAAATTTCAGACAGGCGACTCCCGTTTACGAATAAAAATACTTCTTTATAACATTCCTAGAATGTCTAATATTTCTTCTTTACTTCTTTTTGTAGGTGAAATAGCGATTATTTCTTGTTCACCTGCGATTATATTTTTCATGCCAAGGTAATAATTATCATTTTCTAATGCACTAATTGTTACCACAGTTACTTCTTCATTTGCTGGTGTTAATCCTAATGATTCGCAAAATAGTGAATTCTCGCTATCCAGTTTTAACTCTTGGACAGAATTTAAATTATTAAATATCACATAAGCCTTAGTTAATGAACCACCTAATTGTTGGGGAACGTCGATACAAATACTTGTATTTTCCAAGGCATCATTTCCGTAGTAACTTGAAATCCCCATCCAACCTACATTGTCAACAGTAAATTGGTAACCAAAATCACTCCAATTTTGACCGCTTATATCATCATATTCCCAGTCTGTGTAATTTATTACTTCAGCGTTTATATTGCCTCCATTATAGTCTCCATCCAGATTCCATTCAATCAAATCAGAATCAGTCTCACCATAAAAGCGATAATAATCAATTGCAGCCTCTTCATAAGGAACTCTAAATATAACTTTAGAGCCAGGCTCAATAAAAACTTCCTGTCCATTTTGAGTAAATCTCAAATAATAATTAAAATTGGTCTCTAGCAATTTATTATCGGATTCAGTCTCTAAACCATAGATTGCCATAAGAGACTTATCTAATATTTCGATATATTCTACATCTACTAAGCCAGTTATTTGTGATCCATTTTCGTCAGCGAGTATACCTCCAGGAATTGAGATGATCGTCCTGTTTTCAGTAACTATATCAAATGCTTGATCAGAATCAAATGATACTGTTTCGCCAAAATCCTGAATTTCAGCGAATAAGTTCGCCAAACTGGATTCATTGATATTCGGTTCGAAATCATCTTGATCTTTGTTACAAGATGCGAAGATTAAGAGTGCAAAAAATAAGGTTGAATATAATAGTTTACTCATTATGCTTTATTTGGGTATAGGGATTTACAAGATTGAATATTTGATGCCTATGGTTAGGGCAGGGTTCAAATAAGTTTGTTTTATTTGGTAACTATCGGTTGTTATTGTTTTAGGAATAAATTTAATTTGTGGAGAAGCATAAAAACTCATGACATCACCCAAGTGGTAGGTCGCTTGAATACCTGTCATAAAACTCATGCTAATTTTATCTGTGAATGCTTCGATACGATCTGGTGCACTGGACGAAAACCAAACTGGTGTATTATCTTCATCAACAAAACGACCTTTTTGTCTAAAGCTAAAATTTAAAATAGCTCCAGCTTTTACTCCAATACTAAAATTAGGGTTTATGCCATAATCGTATCCTAACATCATAGGAAAGTTAAAGAATTTGTATTTGTTGTGTGTCACTATAGTTACAGCGCCTGGAATATCAATATAAGAAGTATCAGAATTTGCGATAATTTGTCCATCCATAAATAAAGTATCTATGGTGATAATCTGCGTTTTCTTTATGGTTTCAGGGTCCGTAAATGAGAATTTCTCTTGGATTTGAGAATATTGAAGACCCAATTCACCAAATATACCATAAGGTGTTTTTAAGCCAAAACCTGCTGCAAAATCAAAAGAATACTGTGTTTCTTCATATTGATTCCTTAGGTCTAAGTAATCCTCATAACCAGCTTCAGCCTCTAAAGACCTTTGAGGAAAAACATTGCCATACTCTGTCCACATATATGGAACCCAGACATCTTTATAAAAACTTGGACATTCTTGAGCTTTTCTTTTTATCACAAAAGGTTCTAATGCAATAAGTGAAGGTTCGGTTGGTTTAATATTGGTTTTTTTAGTGATGTGGTTTCTAGTTCCCAAGGATACATATGAATTCTTGTTTTGTTTATTTAGTATTAAATTTCCAAATAAGTTGATTGAGTTTGTTTTTGTATTACTAAAGAATTCTTCATTTTCTTGAGTGAAATTTTTGGTGCTTCTATTCTCTGTTTTGTCTTTTGTATTGTCTACTACTGGATTAGAATAAGCTTGATCTTTAATGTTTGCTTGCTGTTTAAACGTTTTAGTTTGATTATCAAAACGGTCTGTAATTACATGATCAACAGTATTGTTTTTTGTTTCTTTTTGAACAGAAGTTGTAGTTTGCTTTTGTTGGTTTTTTTTGTTGATTAAATTTTGGGCTACGGACTGATCTTTGCCGCTTACTTCTATTTCATTGACTTGATCCATCAATTGCTCCGGTAAATTTGATGAGTCGGTTTTATTAGGTGGCACTAATGTCCAAAAGCAAAGGGCGGAAACGATTAATATGCCGATACCAGCGAGTAGAATCTTTGAGAATCCAATACTCCAGACAGGGGATTTATCTACTTGGTTAATTTCTCCACTTATATGTTCCCAGATCTTTGGGTTAACATCTGACTCGTGATTTTCGAGTGATTCTTTAAATATATCATCAATATTCATCCAACCAACTTTTGTAGTTTTGCTAAATTCTTTTGAAGCATTTTTCGTGCTTTGACCAACTGAGATCTTGAAGTACTGGGTTTAATTCCGAGCAATTTTGAAATTTCATCATGGCTATATCCTTCTATGGCATACATATTAAATACAGTACGATAACCTATAGGTAGGGATTGGATGAGTTTCATTAAATCTTCTGCTGATAAGTTTGAAAAGGCTATTGCCTTTTCTACGAGCTCGTTTTCTTGAGTAAACTCAACCAATTCGTGTCGGTTAATTTTTTTTGTTACGTATTTGATACAAGAATGTACCATAATCCGTCTTATCCAACCTTCTAAGGATCCTTGAAATTTAAATTGGTGTAAATTCTTAAAAACTCTTATGAAACCTTCTTGCAGTAAATCTTCAGCTTCTATCATTTTCCCAGTGTACCTTTTACAAACAGAAAGCATTTTCATAGAAAATCTATCAAATAGCTGTTTCTGAGCAAAATGATCTTTCTCAAGACATTGCTTTATTAGCTCTTTTTCTGATAAACCATGCATATGCAAAGGAGACACAGGAATAAATTTGTTTTCAGTTATATAGATACAGGAACTTAAAAAAAAGCTGCCTATTTGTTTATTTTTTTATTCTTCTTCAGAAATTATTGCATCATCAATAAGTTCATTGCCATCTCCATCATGGTCTTCAAAACCAGCAGCAGGGCTCACATCTTTTTGAGGAATAGCTTTCGATGGTTCGTCAATAATAACTTTCCCCTCAGACATCGCGTCATAATCCCCTTCAGCATATTTTGAAGCTTTGCTAAAGAAGTCGTCTGTCCCTTCTAATAAACTACCTGATGCATCTAATGTATCATCAGCAAATTCTTTTTTAGGGTTTAATTTTTCTTCTGCTGCCAAGGCTTCGGCCTTCTCCATAGTTTCGTCAAATTTCTGTTTCATTTGACCACCAACTTCCTGAGCTTTATCAACCATCAATTCTTTTGCGTCCATAACTTTCGAACCGATTTTCTCGCTTAAATCTCCACCTTTATCTAATATCTGCGAACCTACTTTTTCTGACAGGTCACCAAACTTATCCAATGTTTCGCTTCCTTTTTCTTTAATTAAGCCACCTACATCTTCTGCAACATCCGAAAGTTTAGACAGGCCTTCACTTCCTTTATCCATGATAGTTTTGCCAATGTCTTCCATCGAATTTAAGCCTTTGTTCAATGTTTCATTATTGGTCACAGTATTTACACCTTTATCAATTATTTGTTTTCCGCTTTCTAAGATGCTATCTGAACCATCCAGTATTGCATCTTTTAGCCCAGATGTTTTGTCCATTACGGTTCCTCCAATTGACTCACTAAGGTCTTTACCTTTATTTAATAGTTCTGAACCTTGATCAACAATAATATCACCTGCTTTTTCTGATGCTGACTTCACAACAGATTCTCCAGCAAAAAATAATTTTTTTAATCCGCTTAAAAACCCCATTTATATATAATTTTAAATTTATTCTAAGATAGATATATTTTTAAGGACTTGCATAGTCATAAATAGTGTATATGAAAAAACTATCTCCCGTATTGGACAGATTAAAGGAAGTCACACTTTTAATTGATAATTTAAAGCATGTAAAATCTCATTTAAAGGTGGTTAACCAAACCTTGAGTGAACACTATCAAGTTTTATCAAATTTGAGTGATTTAGTAAAACAAGGTGAGAAAGGAATTGATCAACTTGAAAACAGGACCTTAACCTCTATGTTTCGAAACATACTTGGTGATAAAGAAAAACAATTAGATATAAAGCGACAAGAATATTTAGAAGCAAGTCTAAAGTATAATGAAAGCCGTAATGCCACAGAGTTACTGGAATATGAAAAGGACATCCTGGAAAAGAAACTACTAGAACTGCCAGCTTTAAATAAAGAATTAAATAAACTAAAACGAGATAGAGAGAAGGAAATCATGCGATTAGGCTCTTCTACGTTGAAAAACCAAATGAATGGGGTTATTAAATCATTAGAGAATAACATTCTGCATAGAAACGAATATTCACAAGCTTTAGATGCGGCAAAAAAATCTTTAAGTGAATTAAACTATATTTTACATCATTTAAAGAAGGCGCAAGATTGGGGGCAGTGGGATATGATGCAAAATAGAGGAAGCAGTGGTAAATATGCAAAATATCAAGCAATTGATAGAGCTAAAAGCCATGTCCCTACAGCTCAACACAGAATTAATATATTCAGACAAGAGATTATGGATGTGGGTATTTCAGGTGATCAAATGACCATTAATTTAGACCAATTAAAATCATTTTCAAATGTCTTTTTTGATAATATAATCTCAGATTGGTTAGTTCAGCAAAAGATTGTCAATTCACTTAAGTCCGTCCATGTTATTAGAAATAGCATTCAAGATATCAAGGGGTATCTAACTAAGAAGTATAATGAACTACAATTAGAATATGATTCGTTAATCATACACAAAGACGAGTTACTTTACGCGGAATAAAAAAGGAGATGCAAATTTGCATCTCCTCTAAAATTTTGTTTTTCAACATTTATTGAATAATAATTCTTTTGGATATTGTCCCTTCTGATGTTGAAATGTTTGCGAAGTATACACCTGCATTTAAGTTTTGAACATCAAGTTTGATTACACCGTTTTGTAAGTTTTGACGATCAGTCGTAGTAACTACTTTACCTTCTAAATTCACTATAGATACATTAACTATATCAGAAACTTCTGCTAAATCTAATTCTACAGACACATAATCATCTGCAGGGTTTGGATATACACTAACATTTAAGTTATTATTTATATCATCTGCATCAGAATATATAGCTATTTCTAAAGGAATATACCAAGTTGCTTGAGTAGTTATTCCAGATGTCAATGTTCTGTTCAAATTATCAGAAGGCGTACCATCTACACCATCTGGTGCCCACATGGATCCATATCTTCTTACTTGAGTGCCTGAGTTTTCAAAGGCAAACTGCATTGGACCGTAAGAAAAATCTCTGTTAGAATCTACAAACAAACCTAATTGTCTGATAGGATCTGTAAAATCTTCTGGTGTTAAAGGATTAACATGGACTGTCGCTATATATTGCGAATTTGGCGCTAATTCTAGAGTTTCTGCGCCGTCAGGTGTTAATTCTATATCTATATTTCTCAATTCGAAAAAATTAACCTCATCCGGATCAATAAAATATTCTCCGCTGGCAACAAGGAATTTCTCATTCGTAGCCGCTGCAATTCCATCTCCATCATCAATCCATAAATACAAGTGAGCAACAACAGTAGCTGGTTGGATTTCAGCATTACTTGTGAACTCAAAACCTGTACTAATAGTAGTTGCTTGATATCCTTCACCATTCGGAATATAATATGCATTTGCATAAGAGTTGTAAACATTTCCACCCCCTGGTGCAAGACCTACTAAATAATTTGAACCAGCTTCTGATTCCGGAATTACCTTATTGAATGTGTTACCGCCAACCATGAAATTTGCTGAAACACTATTATTAGAAGGGTCAGCATCTTCACTATCTGAAACTAGCTCGTAACTGATGGTGTACATTCCTTCCTCATCTGACATCGTATAGAACTCATCCCAAACTACATTCCAATAGTTGGTGGTTGGCTCCAAATTTCCATACTCCAAACTACCTTCATATTCTAAACCTGAAGGGCCATCTATTCTCGCATTTAACACTGCATTTTCAACTCCCACATTTCCAACACTTTCAACATCAGCCATCAAAGGTACAAGATCTACTTGAGAAGCAGGTGTTCTCCAATTGGGCGCAGTAGTAAACCATCCTTCTGGAACAACACCATCAGAAATAGTTTCATTGACTACCTGAACATCATCAATCATCCAAGAGTAAAAATCCGCTAAGACTACACTAAAACCAATAGTAGCATTAGGTTTATTCGCTAAAAAATCTATTGGAAAAGATAACTCTTCAGTATTTTGAACGCTTCCATTCGTTTCATTTACAATGGCTAGACGAATTGTATCACCCCAGGTTGCTCCTGCATCATCACTAAGAAGAATGAAAAATCCTCCATTTGCATCACCATTTAAATCGTCAAGTAATTGAGTATATTTTAAAACTGGCGTCATTGAACCAGTTAAGTCCATCACTGGAGATGCAAGTATTGCAGTATGCTGTGGATACGGTGGGGGGCCTGCATTTGCACAATCAATAATTGCACACGTTAATCCAGATAAATCCATATGCGCAACACCATTAGATGCTGATGCTGATTGAATCATAGCCTGTCTAATAACGTTTGATGTTGCATCAGCTTCATAAGTCCACACGTCAGCGCTGTCAGCAGCTATGGTGTACCAGTCACCAAGACCGCCATCAAATTCTCCTTCTCCATTGGCTCCCCACACGACTTGTGCGTTGGCTCCTGATATGGCAAAACATACCAATAAAGAAAGACTTAATAAAGTGGTAAATATTCTTTTCATAGTCAAATTAATTATAAGTGATTTTGATAATTTCAATAATGAACTTCTAAATTAATAAAGTTTTAGTTCCGAATTCGAACTTAGATGACATTCTAAGTTAAAATTTGTTGATTCTTATTGATTTCCTGTTTCAAGGCTTCAATGGATATACTAAAAACGCCTACATTCTTGCAAACCAGACCCCCAGCAATATTAGCAATTTTTCCTAGAACTTCCGGCGGGATTTTATGAGCATATCCCAATGAGAGTAAAGCGATGACTGCATCTCCAGCTCCACACACATCCGAAACTTGAATATCTTCACTTTCAAAATGAAGAGAATGATGATTTTTACCATTAAATACCATTCCATTACTTCCTAAAGTAACCCACATTTGATCAAAATTATTGAATTCAATAATTTGTTTACTTGCGTCAATAATCTTGGATATTTCGTCTTTTTTGTGATTTGAGTTTAGAGCTTTATTAAGTTCTCTCAAATTGGGTTTAAAAATAGTTGCTCCCTTGTATACAGAGATAGGTTTAAATTTTGGATCTACACATACAGCAATATTTAAACTTTTTGCGTAACAGATAATACCTGAAATGAGTGATTCAGTTAAAAAGCCTTTGTCATAATCCTCCAACACAATTAATTGTATTTTCTCAGATATTATAACGCTTTTTATTACTTCAAAAAACTCAGCAGACTGCGTTTGAGTGATGGGAGTAGTGTTTTCTTTATCTAATCGTAATAAATGATTTGCTTCAGCAATAAACCTTGTTTTCACAGTTGTAAATCGGTTTTCATCTTTTAACAATTGATGGCTAGATATTGCATGGTTATCTTTAACTAAATCCTCTAACTCCTTAGCTTCAAGGTCCTTTCCAGTCAGACCGATTAAATGGACATTGCTCCCTAATGCTGCAAGATTTAAGGCTACATTAGCCGCACCTCCTAATTTAGTATGAGCTTGAGTATAGTCAAGAATAGAAATTGGCGCTTCAGGTGATGTCCTTGTGCAAGTGCCGTACACGTATTTATCAAGCATTACATCTCCTATAACTAAAGCACTTATTTTACTAAAATCTAGATTAAACTTCAACTATTATAGATTCAATTTTATTTGCTAATATCTTTACGTCCTCCAAATTTCCCAGCTTAAATTTATTTGGGAATATTTTGAAATTATTTTCTTTTAATACATTAAAAGTATATTCAAATTCATCATAATTAGAAATTGTATAGACAATTTTTTCTTGAATAAACATGTTTGCTTCAGGATAGCTCGAAAAATTAGGGCCAATAATGACATTTTTCTTAAAAGCAATGGGTTCAATAATATTATGTAAGGCGTTAGAAAAACCTCCCCCTACATAACATAGATCTCCATATTGATAAAGATATTTTAAATGCCCAATGCTGTCAATAATGAGTACATCACAGTCATCCTTAGGATTATAAGTACTGTACTTAACAATGTGTTTAACTTTCAAGCTTTTAATTAAACGTTCAAGGTTTTTATTGGATACATCATGTGGAGCTATCACATGAAGTATTTCTGGATGGTGATGAATAAATCTGAGTAATATTGCTTCGTCCTTAGGCCAAGTGGATCCGTAAATAATACATTTTTTCTGTCCTATAATGGGCACTCCTGCAAAAGGTTTTTGAGCATTTAAATTAGCTTTTGCATACCTGAGGTCCCTCATATATATTACGTCAGAATAGCCTCGTTGTTTTAAAAACGCTACATCATCTACACTCCTGCTAGAAATAAAAGCACTGGAACGAAAAAGTCTTTCAAAATAGGGTATATAATCATTAATAAACCAAGGTTTATTTTTAAATATTGTATTTAAAAAGATGTAGGGGATTTGGTTCTTTTGTAAATACTTAAGTGAATTGAACCAATATTCATAGGCCACATAAATGACCAACTTTGGTTTCAATTCTTGGAAAAAGGGCTCAATTTGTTTATTAAAATCTAAAGGATAGTATACTTTCTTTACTTTGGGCAGGTGATGTAAATCAACATTATTATATCCTGAATCAGAATAGAAACTAATAACTAATCTAGATCTTAGTTTAGATAATTCTGAAATCAATGGTTCTACCATTTCATATTCTCCCAAAGAAGCACAATGAATAAGAATACAGTTTTCAAAGTCCAGGTTTTTAGGAATCTGCTTCTTCCTTTCATCAAAAAATAAAGAAGTTCTTTTGTGAAAAGGTACAGTGAGTTTTAAAAAACCATAGTAAATGAAAAGACCAGCTGTGTATGCCCATTGTAGCATGATGAGGATAAGCTTTTAGTAATAAACCTCTTCTAAATTCACTTTAGACTTTAAGGGTAAATAATACGCAAGTTTAAGTGCATATTCCACATCAAAGCGCCGATCTTCATTAATCTCCAGCGTATTAAAATCAAGAGCTTGAGTTGGTTTAGTAAAGCCTTCTGTAATTTCAAATAACAATGAAACATTGGCATTGGTATTAATTGATCTCCATTTAAAACCCATAATCTGCTTTAGTGAGGGGCCGACAGAGTTTTTATCGTAACCTTTAACTGCTTCTCCAAGCAATAGCGGAACATTATTAGTTTCTACTTGTATTCTAATTTTATGCTGCATGAGTCCCACACCAAGACCTAATTCTAGGCCACTGGATTTATTTTTTTTAAATAAGCCGAAAGTTTTAGTGCAAACTGCATCGATTAAAAAACCTCTTTGTCTTAACAATATATTCCCATAATTATTATCCACTCCCAGAAAAACTTGATTATCATTTCGTAATGAAGAAATCACATCTTCTTTAATATTGACACCAAAAAGATAATTTGCGTTAAGCCCATATCTAATATTTGTAGGAGCATGATACCAGTATAGCCCAGTACCCGCCATTTGGTGATTACCAAATCTCTGTGCTAAGTCTTTTCCTGGAAATGCTTGTCCAAACTCTAAACTAATGGATATATTACTTTTGGTTTTGTTATCATCTTGTGCATTTAACCTTCCAGTGAAACAAAAGCAAAATATAAGGACCCAAAAAGAATTATTAATAATTTTCATGCTACTAAAATAAAGAATAAAAATTTGCAGTTCTTTGCATGCAAGACAAACATATGAGAAAAATCGAGAAGGAGATACGAATGGTAGATTTGAAGGCTCAATATTTATCTGCTAAGATAGAGATTGATGCAGCTATCGCTGAAGTTATAGAATCTACTCAGTTTATTAACGGACCTATAGTTAAAGCTTTTTCTAAAGAATTAGCAGATTTTCTTGGAGCCAAACATGTCATCCCATGTGGTAATGGAACAGATGCCTTGATGATTGCATTGATGGCACTTGAGTTAAAGGAAGGAGATGAAATTATAACCACTCCCTTCACCTTTGTAGCAACAGCAGAAACCATTGCCATTCTAGGTTTAAGACCTGTTTTTGTTGATGTGGAAGAAGATTCTTTCAACATGGATATTAATGATTTAAAGAAAAAAATCACGCATCGAACCAAAGTAATTTTGCCTGTCCATTTATTTGGGCAATGCAGTAATATGATTGAAATATCTAAACTTGCAAAAGAACATTCGCTGTATGTTATTGAAGATAATGCACAATCCATTGGAGCTACATTGAACAATGAAAATAATCAAATGCAGTTTACTGGGACATTTGGGGATATTGGCACTTTATCTTTTTTTCCGTCAAAAAACCTTGGATGTTATGGTGATGGTGGAGCTTTAATCTGCAATGATGATCGATTAGCTGAAAGGATAGCCATGATTTGCAAGCATGGATCAAAAGTGAAATATTATCATGAAATTGTGGGTGTCAACAGTCGATTAGATGCCATTCAAGCGGCTGTACTAAGAGTAAAACTTACAAAATTAGTTCAATACAATACACATCGAGCAAAGGCTGCAGATATTTATGACGCTGCCTTAGGAATCATCGATGAGATAGTCATACCCAAAAGAAAATACGGGAAACATGTTTTTCATCAATATACCTTGAAGTGTCAAAGAAGGGATGAATTAAAAGAGTTTTTGAAAAAAAATGATATCCCTTCAATGATCTATTATCCTGTACCTTTACACATACAAGGAGCATTCTCTTATCTAGGGTACTCAGAAAAAGACTTCCCTGTCAGTGAAAGCCTATCTACGCAAGTTTTATCATTGCCAATGCATTCCGAAATTACAAAAGATGAGCAATTATATATCTGTTCTAAAATAAAGGAATTTTACTTAAGTCGTTGATATTCTGTTAAATACACCTAGATTTTCTTATAATTCTCCTACAATTGAAAATATGGTTTTAAATTTGATGTTCATTATCTTAAATAAGGCATTAAATGCATCTTAAAAAACAGTCCAATATTGCATCTACTAGACAACTAGGTCAAGTTATTCGGACTACTCTTACATTGATCTCTTTAATTTTAATTTTTGTTTGCAGTTCGCAAAACTTATCAGCTCAAAACACCTCAGGTATCACCAGGTCTGATGTAACGAGAGAATTGCAAATAAGAGGCATCAGCGAATCAGATTTTGAAGAGTTGTTGATCGCGAACAACTTAAATCTTGATAGCATTGAATATTATTCGCCAAACGAAATCAATAAGTTTCAATCTATAATATTAGAATTAGAAAGGGAGCAAAAAGAAACGACAAGAGATACCATACCTGATACTTTTGAAACCAATGATGATGAAGTGGATGTGGCAGAAGAATTGGTGGTAGATTCTTTAGATGTAGAAGTGACAGAGCTAGAAGAAAATTATGATAGATATGGTAGAATGATTCTGAATGGAGGGAGTATTTCTGCTTCAAATGATCCTTTCAAAGTTAAAGCACCACCTAATTATATTTTGGGGGTGGGAGATGAGCTAGCTATATCTGTATGGGGAGCTTCCAAAGTAGATGATCTACATGAAATTAACAATGACGGTTTTATACAAATCCTTAATGGATCAATCAGAGTTTTTTTAAAAGGCCTAACAATTGCAGAAGCAAAAAATAAGTTACGTGACGCATATTCTAAGTTCTACAGATTTAATGCAGGTCAGTTTGATGTAACGCTGAGTTATGCTCGAACAGTTCGTGTAAATGTTTATGGTGAGGTAGTCAATCCAGGCATTCAAAGTGTGCCTGCTTTGAATGATGTATTTTCTATCATTGCGTTGGCAGGGGGTCCTACAAAGATCGGTACAGTAAGAAGTATTGAAATTCTGCGTGCAGATGGATCTAGGAATATAGTCGATCTATTTAAATATATAAAAAACCCGGCATCCAGCGGAGATATCTACCTTCAAGATAATGATGTCATATTTGTAGGTCCAATGAAGTCTCTAGTAGAAATCGAAGGTGGCGTTAATAGGCCATTTAAATACGAAATGCTGGTTAATGAAACTATCCAAGACTTAATCGAATATGCAGGTGGCTTTGATGTTAATGCTCAAGTAAATATTTTGAAAATAGCAAGAAACACTATTGATAGTAAAAATATAGTGGACGTGCGTTGGCCACAAGAAAAAACATTCAAACTAAAGAATGGCGATGTGGTTACTGTAACCAGCATTGAAAGAAACCTTGAAAAATATGTTTCCATAAATGGTGCTGTGAGCCAAGAAGGTTTTTATGAACTTACAAGTAAATTAAAAGTTGCAGATTTAATAAAAAAATCAGGATTAAAAGATGGTGCTAGATTGGATGTAGCTTTCATCAAGAGGGTAGGTCTGGATAGTAGTATATCCTATGTACCTATTAATCTTAAGCAAGTTTTATCAAACCCCAATGATGCTGATAATATTTTCTTGCAAAACCAAGATGAGCTAACCGTGTGGTATTTAAATAGATTTGCTGATAAATCTAGCTTTAAAATAGATGGAGCCATACGCGAAGCTGGAGATTTTGAGTTTGGCACTGTTGATAATCTTCGAGTTACCGATGCCATCACTTTAGGTGGTGGTTTAAGGAGAGATGCTTCGTCAGTATTAATCATACACAGACAAGACCCTCTCAATGAAAAACTTAAAAGCTATCTGACCATTAGTAATCTTGAAGAATTAATCCGAGAACCAGAATCACCAAAGAATGTTTTTGTAGAACCATTTGATTCAATTTTTATTTATTCGCAAAATGAATTTCTTGAAGATGCATTCGTAACCATACGAGGAGCAGTAAATAATCCTGGAAAGTTCCAATTTGGCTTAGACATGAAACTGGAAGATATTTTTACACTGGCTGGTGGATTTAAGATTAGTGCAGCAACAGATCGTATAGAAATTTCACGCGTTATTATTACCAATAATAAGCCTACAACTGTAGTTGTTTCGAATTTAGAAATGGATCGTGAATTTAATATTTTGAAAGGTGAAAAGGATTTTACTCTAGAACCTAACGATGTAATTACAGTTAGATATGTTCCTGAATTTGAAGTGCAAAAAACTGTTTATGTTTTAGGGGAAGTTAAATACCCCGGCCCATACACTATCCTAAATGACAATGAAAAAATATCGAATATTATAAAGAGAACGGGTAATCTTACTTCTGAGGCCTTTCCTGCTGGAGCGACATTGAACAGAAAAGACGAAAACCTAGGCGCTGTAGTGATCAAACTCGATGAAATATTTGCCAACGAAAATTCTGAATTTAATTTCGTGGTTAAAGATGGTGATCGTATAGAAATACCTAAACAACAAGAATTTGTTACTATAGAAGGTGCTACGCGCGCAAAAACTATGCTTTCGGACGAAGCTATCAATCTAAATAATCGCATCCATGTGCCTTTCCAATCTAATAAAAGGGCTATGTATTACATAAATGCATATGCTGGTGGTTTAGGAGAAAATGCGGATCGAAGAAGTATTTTTGTAGAGTATCCAAATGGAGAAATAAAGAAATCAAAGGCATTTTTATTTTTTACAACTACACCTAAAATACGAAAAGGTTCCAGTATTAAGGTTAGAAAAAAGACCACTGAAAACGAGGAGGATAAAGAATTGACTACCGATTGGAGTAAAGTCCTCCAAGACACCGTCTCTCAAGCTGTGACTGTCATAACTCTCATTCTCGCCATACAAAGCCTAAATTAAACTACTGATAATCAATATAGTACAAATTAACAATAGTGGTGTGGTATTAATTTGGTGTCTTTATTGTAGTATTTAGATTGAAATCAATACATACATTTAAAGCCCAAAAAACCAATATTGAGATCTATATTTCCTATAATATACTTTCTACTATTTGCGCATGGCGCATCTACGCAATCCTATTTTATTGATCTTATTTATCCTAATCAATGTAACAATAGCTCTGAGGTCCAGACAGTCTTTGAAGATGGACGCAATATATGGTTCTTTACTCCTGATGAATTGTACAAACTCGAAGAGTCTAGTCCTATATCACAAGGATTAAATATTAACGAACAGATCAATCAATATTCAATATCCAATAAAGCTAGTAATTTTCATTGGTATAAAACTGTAAACAAACAAGCTAAATTTATAAAAGACGGTAAGATCTATGAAGAACGAGATGTTAGAATACAACCTGATGTCGAATACTCATTTATTTTTAATGACATAAACAACAACACTTTATTAGCTGTAGAAGAAGGTATCCTCAATCTTAAAAGTGGTGCGATATTACCAGTAAATTGGAAAAGTTACTCGAAAAACGATAAATGGTCATACGATATTGAAAGCAATGGTAGAATTTGGTTGATCAATAGCAGTGGTGGTATTTACATTATAGACAAAGCTCTTAGCAATGTCAGATATAGATCCATATACGAAAATAAATATGCTCATTCCTTATTTATAGATGAAGAGGATGTCATTTGGATAAGTTTTGATGAATTAATTCTGGGGGTTAAAAATGACTCAATAAAACATCGTGTTCCTGCAAAAAACATGTCCAAAGTCACAAAAATACTGAAGGATAAAAACAATGTACTTTGGCTAAAAAATAACACATTAAGTTTTGTACATCCAAGCACGTTCGAAATAGTCTCCATATTCAATGAAAAAGATTTTAAAGGGATCAAAGTCAATGACTTTACTATAGCTAATGATGGGAAAATATGGATTGCATCAAATCAAGGCCTTTACTCCCATCCAGGACCTGCTATTTCATTTTATAACTTTAATGGCATTCCTAATAATAAATTCAGAAAACAATTCTTTTGCCTAAGTGGAGATAAATTTCTTTCCCAAAATAAAGAAGTTTATAAATTTGATATCAGTGATAACATAAAATTAGAAAAGCAATCCGTTATCAATTCCCCTTACTTAAAAAAGTACAATTACAATCAGGAAGAATTTAAGATATATTCCAAAGGAAAGGAAACAAGTCATGATTTAGAGTCACACAAATTAGCGAAACATCAATCTATTGTTGAATCATACGTCGTCGACTATTTAAACATTCCAAACTCAAACCATGCAGTAGTTCTTGATCATGAAAAAATAAAAATTAGTGGTAAAAATGATGCTTATTTATTGTATAAAGATATAGCATTAACGGATGACGCAATTGTAACACAATTACAACCATACGGATTAAGCCTACTAAATAATCAAATTATTCTACACAGTAATGCTGGTATTTATAGGCTAAATTACGATACTAGCCAAAAAATTGAATTGAGCTTAATAGAAGGCACAGAGAAATATTTAGCTTCAATACCCACACAGGCGATAGCGTATTATGAATGCCTTATCATTCCATATGACGAAGGAATACAAATTGTGAATAATCATCCAAAAAATGGCATTCAAGTGAAGCCAATGAAAGTGCTAAAAGGTATCCATAAAGTATTGGATATCTCTCAAAATGGTGATCAACTATGGGTAGGTACAAATAAAAACTTAGCTGGATACAACTTAGATTCACTTTGTTTTATGGACAAACTTGAATCTAACTATGTTATAGATTTTCCTGAGTTTCAAAAAGACTTAAGAATAGATCATGATAAAGATGGCTTATTATGGTTGTATAATGGACGTAAAATTTTGAAGTTTGATAATAACTTATTGAGTACTCAGAGTAAAATAGAGAATGTTTCTGTTTTATCTTCTTTCTCTATTTTAGATGGAAATGATGATGACTCTACTTCCAATAGGGCCTATAAAACACTGAGTAAAACCAGTAAGGATGTCACAATAGAATTAGATCCATTAAAATTTGAAAAAGGACTTGGAATAACTTATCAATATAGGGTTGAAAGCATATCAAATGAGTGGATAACTGTTCCTGAAGACGGTAAAATCGTGATCGATAGAATGCCTTTTGGTAGCAATAAATTTGAAATCAGAGTCTGTAATATAGACGGAAATTGCAGTATTACAGATGTAAATGAAATTAAGGTTAAGCGACCTTTATTATACAATCCTTGGTTTTATTTGCTGTTAGTGTGTGCTGTAGGTCTTTTACTTCATTTTCTCTTTAAAAAATATCGCAAAGATGTCCAAAATAAACTGGATAGAGAATCTGAATTAATTAGCACAGCAATGACTGCCGAAGAGGAAGAAAAAAAGAGAATAAGCAGTGAAATTCATGATGGTTTGGGGCAAAGCCTAATTTTGCTTAAGAACAAGGCACTGTTAAAAAATGACAAAGAATATGTAAACATGGTAGATCAAGCCATTGTGGAAATGCGAAGCCTTCTTAATGATTTAAGACCAGCCGACATTGATAAAATTGGGATTAAGAAAGCACTTGAACGGCTTACAGAAAAATTAGACCTAAACACCAACATCCTATTTTCTCATGATATAGCTGAACTTGATCATTTATTTAACAATGCAGAAAAACACCACATATACAGGATGATTCAAGAATGTTATAATAACATCCTCAAACATTCTAAAGCTAAATCTGGAAGATTAACTGCCATGAATTACGGCAATGAAATTGTATTCACAATACAAGATAATGGTCAGGGAATTAACCAAGACACGCTGAACTCTTCAAATGGAAACGGATTAAACTCTATTAAAAATCGAGCAAACCACTTAGAAGGAGATGTCAAACTTTTATCTCGATATCCTAAAGGCACTAAAATCGAGATAAGTATTCCTATACAATAAGTATTATTTAAAGATTTGTTAATCTATTCGTCGCCATAATTATTTGGTGGTGGCATTTCGTTTTCCTTTTAAAGAAATATCCATGGCATTACATCAGCATGCATATGTTACCATTAATGGTTTACACATTGACAAAATAAACATTATTGAAAAAAATCAGGTTTTCAAATACTGCATCAATCATTTGATGAATTTGTTAAATCTACATCAAGAGGATATCCATATTAAATTTATGGATGATCTATATTTAGAAACAAGCACTTTTGAGGTAATCGATTATCGAGGAAAACCTTATGCTATTGAATTTTCGTAGGCTGAAACACCTAAATATTTATGGATATAAGAAAAATTTATACGATAATTTCTCCTCACTGTTAGCCACACTTACGAAATATATACCTGCTGGAAGGGTTGCATATTGAGTATTTATTTCTATGTTATTAACTGTAAAGATACTTGGATCATCCACGTAAGTATAAATAACTCGTCCTAGAGCATCACTAAAAATAACTCGATGTTTTTCTGACTTATTTGTAGTATAAGTAAACATTAAACCATCACTAGAGGTTAGATTTCCTTTTTCATTTACAATTTCAAGATCAGTAATGGTATTGTTACACAAAGAGCTTTCTTGAGGATCAGCGCTTTCTGAAGCTAAAGCGTTCATGGCATTGAAAATATTTAAGCGACCTCCTGAAACGGTAATTGAAGCAAGATTATTCACTGGATCTACACTATTCATGATTAGATCTTTAATGGCCAATGCAGTTTCTCTTGGATTGGCTGTAAAATTTAGTGCCATTTCTTCACAATTCATACTACAAATTAATCCAATCGCTGAAGCTACATAAGGGCAAGATGCCGAAGTTCCACTAAAATATCGATAGCCATCATTAGGCTTTAATGTGTAAATATCTTCACCTGGTGCACCCAAATCCACTACATTAGAACCATAGGCCGCTTGGGTTACCTTGAAATCCGCACTGTTTGTATTTGTGGCCATTATTGTAAAAGGACTCGGACAATCACTGGGCATATCAAGCGAAATTTCTAAATCTACATTAGCATTAGGAACTGCACCAGCACTTAAAACACCTACATCGCCTAAAGCATCATACACATCACACCATGCTGGAAAGTCATTGGGTCCAACATCTGGAATACCTCCAGAAAAATTGGTAGCAACGACTAATGCTCCTTCAGCACCTTCTGTATCATTAAATAATTTTCGTTGATCGTATGCATATTCGTATCCTTTGATAATTTTACTTACTTGGGTCCCTTCACTTAAAAACATTAACTTGATATTCCAATTAGCACCTGCTATGCCTACACTGTTATCTGCTTTTGCACCTATAACACCAGCTACTGCTGTACCATGAGTGGGGCTAGATGGATGGTTGTCTGTATTAGTGGCCAGATTTAAACCATAATAATCATCAATATAACCATTGCCATCATCATCTATTCCATTATCAGGAATTTCTGCATTATTTGTCCAAGCTTGGCCTTCGAAATCTTCATGATCAATTTGAAAACCATCATCTATTACAGCTATAACAATTTCTCTACCCAATGCGTCAAAACCACCTTTTGTTTCATCCCAGACCTTATAAAGTCCCAGTTTTTCTAAAGCCCATTGAAATCCTATTTCTGGATCGTTAGGAACGGTTTCTCTTTTGTGAATTTCTTTGTCTTCATAAAAATCTAAGGAAGTACTAAAAAAGTCTAATTCGTTTATAGTAATGGCTTTATCAAATTTAATAGCATATAGATGTACACGGCGTGAAATGGATTCGACATTTAAAAGCTTTGCTTCCATTTGTGTTTCAAGCTCTTGCCAGGTTCTATTTGTCAATTCATAAGGAGAATTGATTATCCAATCCGTTTGCTGAGCCAACAAATTCTGCGAGATAAAAAAAATACTTGCCAAGATGAAAAACACATGCTTCATAAATAAAAGTTATTCCAAATAAACGAAAATATCAGCAGATTAAATGTCTTGTTCTACAACTAAAAGCTTATTTTTTCTAATGACAATTCTGGTTATGTTTTTTAATCCGTACTCACTTAAATCGACGTATTCTCTCCATCCAATATTATTACTAATGTTCAGCTTATAAAGCTTGCCATTATCAGACATAACCATTTCATTGGATGATAGATATTCAAAGTCTTCTCCATTAGCCAAAGCTGGATGCACCACCGTTGCTTTTTGGGTATTCGGGTTAAAATTTTTAATGATTGATTTCCCATTTACCTTATGTACGAAAAGCAAGCTATTGTATTTATCCGTTTTTAAAGTTCTCCCAATATTGTCAAATAAAACTTTAGATTTTTTAGTGTCTTTATCAATAAAAGAAAGTTTATGTGGTTCATCAACTAAAAATGCGTACATATTTCCAAAGTGATCTACACAATGGTATCCCACATTTTTGATATCCGGAAATAATGTTTTACCCTTGTCAGATAAATCCATAGGGTATCTATGTACATTTTGATCAATTCCATTTTTACCAACTCGTACAACAGTAAAGTAATCTTGATCACTTGAAAGGGTAGGAGAGTATTCTTTTTCTAGTGTTTTTGTAATCCGGTAAACAATGTTTTCATAGAAATCTAATTTTATGATCTCATTGTTCCCATCGTAATAGTCACTGGAAATTAATATAGAATTGTCATCGACAAAGCATGGTTGATTATTATATCCTTCTTTATTGAATCCTGTCAGTAACTTACCTTCTTTAATCTTTAACCGTTCACTATCTTTTATAAATGTAAATAAATACACATTGGTTTTAGGTAGATTTTGTCCAATGCAAAGATTACTTATAAAGAGGGCAATAAATAACAACTTCCAATTTAGCATACTTGATCGTTTTTTTACATCTTGTTTGGATTCCTAAATATTCTATTCCAATTGATGCCATTAGCTATACTTGCATTTTTTGTAGAGAACCAAATGATTTTAGGTTTACCCACTATATGGTCATGTGGCACAAAACCCCAGGCACGTGAGTCTTCACTGTTGTGTCTATTATCTCCCATTGCCCAATAATAATCTTGCTTAAAGGTATAACTATTGGCTTTTTCTCCATTGATTAAAAAACTTCCATTTTGCCACGAGATATCATTTCCTTCATATACTGAAATTACCCGTTTGTAGGTTTGGATATTTTCTTTGCTTAATTCTATGGTCGCACCTTTTTTGGGCACCCAAATAGGTCCATAATTATCAACAGACCAATCACCAGCAATAGATTCAGAATGAGGAAATAACTTTATTCCTTCGCCTTCAAAAGGATAAGGTTTTAGGCTGATTCCTGGGTAAAATTCCTTTAATTTATTGACTTGTTCTTCATCAATATAAAACAGTATATTTCGTTGTTGATCGGCGATACCTAAGTCTGTTTCCAAAATGCCTATTTTATCTAACCTTTTCAGGTTTAAATCTTGATATTTAAGATTTGAAACGTAAGAAAACTGTAAATGCTCTGGATTTTTTGCGGGTTCACCATTTACAAAAAGTTGGCGATTTTTGATTTGTAAACTATCGCCACCAATAGCTACACATCGTTTAATGTAATGGTCTTTTTTATCAATGGGTCTTACAATATAATCCTTAGAATCAACCATCTTCTTTAGAGCTAATCGGTTGCTTCTTCTTTGCCTATCTTCAGTAGGCCTTCCTTTTAGCATGTCAGGATTACGCCGTATTTGTCCAACTGCCCAAGTTCTATCTGGTGCTACGTAAATACTATCGCCCACTGGCCAGTTAAATACAATTAAATCGTTACGATCTATTTTTTCGAATCCAGGTAATCTATGATATTCTAAACTTGGTTTTTTCAAATAAGATTCGCCTCCTACTATCGGGATTCTATTATGGAGCAAAGGGATCATGGCTACTGTCATAGGTGTTCGGATACCATAAGAAGCTTTAGATACGAAAAGATAATCACCTACTAATAAAGATCCTTCCATGGAAGGTGTTGGAATCACATATGCTTCTACTAAAAACATTCTGATAAAGGCGGCCGCAAAAACTGCAAAAATGATGGATTCAGACCATTCTCGCAAAACTGATTTTTTGTATGGATTTTCTTTTACTAAACGTTTGTATAAACGATCATTCTTGCTATCCGAAGCTTCTTTTAGTTTCTCTTTATACTCGGCTTCTAAAATAAAATTTTTACCAATGTACTTGTCCTTTGGGTTTTTGGCTATTTGATAAAGAATTATAGGTGGCAACACCACGGCTAGAAAGCTGTCAAACCAAGAATATCTACCAAAAGACCTAACTAAATTAATCATTAAACCTGCATAGACAAATATACCCACAATAGGAATCAACAACAACCATGCTCGCCACTTTGGACGACCAATAATATCATTTACTTCAGCAAAGTTAATACCTGGAATCAGTCCTAACTTAGCTTCTTTATTGACTTTGGGAAATAATAGATACAAACCTACTGAAATACCCAATAACATGAGTAAAAAGAAGAATAATACAATCACTAGTTACAATTATTTTTAACAAATATACAAAGCCCTCAGCTTAGTAAAGACTAAATAAGATAGCGGCACTAAATAGCTAGATAAAATAAGCCCCAAATGGTACTAATAGCTTAAATCTGTATGATAAGTTAATATCAATTCAAATCCTGGGCCGGCATTGACTAACTCTTGAGTTACGTTCAGGTTCCCTGCAACGCCTACCTTCATGTAAGAATATTTACTTCCAATGTCTCGAATGTAAAAACCTGATTGGAAAAAGATATCATTGACGGTAGAGTAGGAAAGACCTACCCAAAAGGAATCATTATAGTCGTAATTTGCCGTAAGTATAATGTCTAATAATTGTGGTGACGTATAATTCACAGCAGCTGATAACTCCCAAAAACTTATTCTATTGTAAAGCTTAGTACCAATGTGTCCAAACAAATGTACCTGGCGCTTAAAATCATTATTTTGAATTAACAAATTTGTACTCACAGCCTGCATAAAGGCTAAACCCACAAAGAATGAATTTCCTTGATATTCTCTTTGGTTGGATATATAAGAAAAGCCAGCTCCTGCTGCTGGATAGAATTTGGAATTCCTATTGATTAATAAAAGTGGATCTCCTCCTTCTCGATAAATCTCTTCAGTTGCATTAAAACTAAACTGGGTGCCACGAGCCTTTATACCTAAACTTACTTGATCATACCGGAAGAGTAATGAATTAATTTTATAATTATAATTTATGACAATACTATTATTAGTAATAGGCCCAGCCTTATCAGAATAAATTGCTCCTCCCAAAGCCATATTTTGTTTCCTAAATGGGTATTGTATGCTTGCATACATTAACCTTGGTGCTTTCTTAGTGCCTATGCCTAACCATTGCTGCCTAAAGTAAACGCTACCTATCATTTCATCTCCGGTGGCATTAAATGCTGGATTCCAAATGTGCTTAGTATCAGTGAATGCACTGGCATATGGAAATTGCTGGGCGCTTATATTGCTTGCTATCATTATGAAAAAGCAGACATGAATAAGTGTTTTAATCGTTTTCATATTATATACTTTAATGATAGTTCTAATTATCTCTGGTTATCGTTATGGTGTTTTTAATGGAGTATTCACCAAATTTTAATATGTAATAATAAACATCAGCTGGTAAGACTATTCCTCCGTTAGCACCATCCCATAATTCACCATCTAACTGGTATCCATCTTGTTGATAAACTATATTTCCCCATCGATTAAAAATAACCAATTGACTATCGGAAAAAGCTTCTAATCCATCGAAAATAAGTTCATCATTTATTCCATCTCCATTAGGTGTTATTATAGAAATTGCCTCCACAAGATCCTCTGGATTGATAAACACATTAACCCTAACAGAATCTGTGTAGACACAGCCATTTTCATCTATTATTTGAACTCCAAATGTGGTAGAGTCAGAGACTATTGCGGTTGGTTGTGCTATTTCATTTGAGCCTTGTATTAAAGCTATATGATCCCAATAGTATTCTTCTCCGCCGAAAGCTCGAAGTGTAAAAGGCGCTCCAGATATAACCGTTGTGTCAGGCATAACACCTACTTCCACTGGTTGAAAAACAGTTATGGTTACATCAGTACTAGCTTGATTATTAGGACATTCATCAGAAACAGTCACGCTGTAAGTCGTAGTTTCTGTAGGATAAGCTATAACGTTAGCTATAGAGTCTGAACTTAGTGTACTGGCATTATCCCAACTAAAATCGGGCCCACCTATGGCTTGAAGCAATAAAGAATCTCCAAAGCATATTTCAGTTTGACTCGGGAATATTTCTGCTTCTGTAATAGGTGTCGAGAAAAACACGCCAATAGTGTCTCTCGTGATACAACCATCATTTTTTACTTGTAATATAAAATCAACAGCACCTTCATATGGGCCTCCAGCTTCTAATGTAATGATCGGATCCAGTGAACTATTAGGAAACCACAAATACTCTTCATAATTACCTGTTGCATCGATCACCACTTGTTCTCCTGGACACACTAAAAGATCTTCTCCTAAATCTAGTGGATCCACCATACCTTCATCCACAAAGGCATTTAATGTATCCGCACATATATCATTGGTAACAATAACCGTATAATCACCACCCATTTCAGCCACATAGGAATCTTCGTTTGCATTATCAATGAGCATATCGTTTAAAAACCACTGATAAGAATAAGATTGGAATTCATCAAAAACAAACATTTCTACTGACTCGCCAGAACAAATAGCTAAGGAGTCTAACCATCCAAGAGTTTCTGGAGTGTTTGCAATGAAGATTGTCTTAGTATCAAATGTAAAACAGTCAGGGTCATCTTTAAAAATCTTTACTGTAATATCTATAAAACTAAGGCTCTCATCAGTTTCATAATAAATAGTATTATCATTTTCACCCACTAAAACTTCAGAACCAATGGTCCATTCATGGGTAAAGCCCTCTATTCCTGTGGTTATTTCGACTATATTACCACCACAGACGGTAGTATCTATTCCTAAATCGACCATTGGTGGATCTTCGAAAACAACTGTAATACTATCAGAATAAAAACAATTAGCTACGGGTTCGTAGCCTTCCATATAATACACTCCATCTGTTGTCACGTTAACACTCACCGCATCTACCTCAAAAGGATCTTCTTCTCCCACTTTATACCAAGCAATATTATTAGGGAATGCCTCACCGTCGCATTGGGTATAAATGATAGTCAAACCATTACCACTCGATAAGCAACCAAATAAAGTATCGATTCCATCGTTTAAGCAGAACTTAAAATCAACAAAGTCTAGCGAAACTTCCGCACTCACTTCGCAATTACCGTCATTGGCAATGATCCCATAATTTCCATCTTCTGTGACAGTAATTTCATTGGTCTCTTCTCCGGCTATTGGATTGGTGGGATCCGTTAAATACCACGAATAGGTGACTCCATCTTCTGGATCTTCTCCAGTAGTCAAAACAAAATCTTCACCCTCACATGCTCTTTGGAAATCTTCTCCAATATCCACGTTGGGTGCTGGAACAATGATTACCTCAATTGTATCTCTGAAAAAACAATTATTAATATTTGGATGAGCAGTCTCACCAATATAAAAACCACCTTCTGTAACCTCTAAGTCTTTGAGGTCCGAATATGCACCTACTTCAATCGGTCCATTTGAACAAGGTAAAGTTTCGCAATAAAACCAAGCAATATTACTTGCCGAAATTGAGGTAGTGAATATAGTTCCTGTAGTACCTTCACAAACTTCTAAAACTTGATCAGTTTCAAACGAAGGTGTTATCATAAAATTTAAAGAAACAGAATCAGTAGATGTACATCCTGTGTTTGGACTAGTAACGTCCACAACATAAGTACCCGTTTCTTCAGCTGTAATCACACTGGTTTCTTCGAATAAGTTAGGACCTATCCATTGATATTCCGCGCCTATTTCGGCTGTGTTTGCTGTCAATATAACCGCGTCACCTTCACACAATTCTTGATTGGGATCTGTGCTCGTTTGTAACAAAAAATTAGGCGGATCAACCTCTGAAATACAAATAGTATCTCGACCTACACATCCATTACTCTCAATCATTGCAATTAACTTACCCGATTCTGTAACATCGTAAGCTCCTAAAATATCACTGGTATCTAACTCTAAACCATTATCAAATACCCAACCCACATTTATAGAAACATCCGTAAATGCTTCAATCAACAAACTTGAGCCTCTGCATAAAGTAGTGTCACTACCACCATCTATCACAACTTCAATAGATTCTTCGAAAGTGACATCAATGGTTTCCTGTGCTGAACATTGATTTTGATCAATAACTGTTAAAGTGTATGTATCATTACTAAAGAAGGAAGCTTCAAAACCTGAAGAAACTTCATCACCATTGCTATCTGTCCAGCTTATATTATCTAAATCTAGAGCTGTGTTTGCAATTCCTGTTATATTTATAAAGTCTATACCACACACCGTTGTATCTGTTGTAGGCAAAATTAATTCTGGTGATGGTGTTACGATTACTTCTATAGTATCAGAAGCTGTACAAGCAAGGTTACCGACTGTAACAATATAGGTACCTGAAATTTCAATATCCACAGAAGTGTTTATGGTACTTGATTCAATAAAAGTAGTATCACTTTGATCAAAATTAATGATTTGCCACTCATAAAATAGAGCGCCGGTTTGATTAGGAGTTAACTCGTATACAGGTGAAGAACAAATGGTAAATGGGTCTTCTTCTACAAATGAAACCGTTGGCGCAGGTGTTAAATTCACTTCTGCTGCTGCCATATCTGAACAACCTACATCATCAAAAACAGTCAAAAAATAGGTCCCACTTTCAGTTGGAATTATAGGGTTGCCAGAGTATGTAGTACTACTTCCTAATACAGACCATTCAAAACTAGTGGCTAACTCACTGGTAGCCATAATTGATTCTCCTTCACATACATTAAAAACACCTGGCATACTTACTTCAATTCCAGTACTCATACTTGCATTGGTGTAGCTAAATGTATTCATACATTCGGGTACGTTTTCTACAGACACGTCTATATTCATGGTCGAGCCATCAGCAGGTAAATTGAGCAAAGTGATAAACGTTTGTGTTCCTGACGCCGGAAAAGTCATACCATTTACTATGATATTTGATTGATCACTCGGAAAATCTGAATAATAAACAATGAAATTTTGATTGTATGTTTCGGTATCTAAACAAGAAGATTCGGGAAATGGTACAATGGAATCAATAGAACAAGCCATAAGCTCATTTACAATAAGTAATTTAAAATCCTCTGAAGCCAAAACACAATTTCCTGCATCCAATAGGCTTTGTAGATCGCTGCCTACGAGTGTGCTAAGATCAACATTACTTGGTGGTTCAGGTCCAGAAACTTTATAAGTTATAGCATGTGTATTGTATTCTCCTGGTGGTAAAGTGGTAAAGTCTGCGTCTGTGTTTGCAGCTTCAATCAATCCAGTTACATTATTAACCGCAATATACCCTGTGGCATAATCAGGTTCATGATTTGAAAGCGTATAAAAACTTCCTCCATCATTGGGAAAAATATTCATAGTGAAATTGGTTCCTTGCTGAGCACCTGCTGTAGTCATCACATATGTTTCACATCGCTGTAAATTTACACTCAAGTCACCAGACAAAAAGTATCCTCCCGAAGTTAAATAGCTTAGATTAGTACCGATTAAATTTGGACATGCATTATCAAAATCTAAACCATTCAAAGTGTATATACTAATAAATTCATCCGATTGCGAACGGCTGAAAGTATAATTTCCATCTTGACTTACTTGGAAAGTATCCAGTTCAGTCCTTCTTGTGATCCAAACTCCACAATCGTCATTTTCATTGATCCCATAAAAATTAAGGATGGGATCACTAGTGGTTATATCTATGTCTAATTCGAAACTAATATCGGCTACGATTCCAAAGGGATCTAACGCAAAAACTGGATCTCCAACATCACCTGTCACTGTTTCAGTATCACATACAACCATATCTGTTGCAACACAAGAAGAATTAATAGTAAAAAAACCATCACTAACATTATAAAACTGAATGCAGTCATTATCGGAGCACTTAACCATAATCTTTGCCTTGTCAGTCGGCGGTATGGATAAGGGTAATGGTCCAAAATAGGTTTGGTTGATGTAATTTACCCCTGTGGCGATAACATAATCAAAACTAAAACCTCCATTAGTCGACAAAAGTATATCGACTTCATCACAAAGCATGGAAGATCCATTCATATCCCAATTTGCTTTTGCTTCTCCTCCTACATCCCATACTTCAACACCTGTAGGATAGGTTACCAATAATGGACCATCATCATCGATAGTTACATCAATACTGTCAGTGTTTATAGCTGCGCCATCCCTAACT
The DNA here is from genome assembly GCA_020631235.1 of Saprospiraceae bacterium. Taxonomy (GTDB): domain Bacteria; phylum Bacteroidota; class Bacteroidia; order Chitinophagales; family Saprospiraceae; genus JAHDDO01. The sequence continues at coordinate 56,143 of JAHDHQ010000001.1, forward strand.
GTATAATGAAAATCCAATTCTCTCGGTACATTGGATAAAATATCAAAGTCATTAGGTATGTTATTTACAACTTCATACAATCTTGGGAAATACCTTGATGGACTGCTACTGGGAGGATAACTTCTAAATATGGGCGAAAAGAAATTGTTAGCTGCATTTGTTGATATAAAGCCTTGTGGACCTCCATTATCAAATTGCTCCCAGCAGTGTCTCAAGATATCTCCATCAGCATCTGCTGCCTCTCCAGTTAAAATAAAGGGAGTAGATCTTGGAATAACAATATTGTTTATTCCACATGGATTTGCATCAATTTCTGGAATATTATTTCCACTTAATTGGTTATTAGCACAATCAGGAATAGCGGTCTCTATAAAATCGATCATTTGCAGTAGACTGGCTGAATGAAAATAATCATCCGCTTCACCTCCTGGAGTTATGTTTTGTGAGGTTTCACAAATGCCTCTATAGGACATTATAGTTGTTCCACTCCCAATCTCATAAGCCGTTTCAGCAGTGTAAGCTCCATCACAAGAACCACCTGAGCCTTTGAAGGTGTGAGTTGCACCAAACTGATGTCCGAACTCATGACAAGCTAATCTTATAAAACGATTCAAAGAATTAGATTCAAAATTACCACTCCAACCAGCAGCCTTATTTATGCCTACCATTCCATCATCAGGTGATTCGTCAGAGGCGTACGTTTGCTCACTACACACAGAACGCAATAAGGCTACACCGCCACTTGACCATCCTTCTGCCTCTGGGTCTGAATATAAATGAAAAACGTGTCCAATATCAAATGTACTATTATCAAATAAAGACGCTACCACCTCTGATGCTTGGTTGGTTCTACTATCGCCTCCAAAATTATTTGGTGTAAATGGATCATTGGGATTTGTATAGACAAAAGGCATAGCAGCTGGTACTAAATTTATCGACATCTCCATATTATATATCAATGAAATCCCATCTAATATTGCAAGAGCGTAGGCCTCAGATTGTGCTCCTTGAAAACTAAAAAATTCATAGGTACAAGCCACCGCAACTCGGTAAGTCCTTAATATTTCTCCATTTTCAGTGCGTGTCGATTTCTTGCTTGACAAATCGGCACCAGCTAATTTTAAAACTTCAAGATCTTGCTCATGCGAATTTCCACAAGCTGTATGATTGTGCCCTTCATGGTGATCGTTTCCATTTGCAAATAGATATTGACCTTTATTAGTAGGGCTAGGAGAGAAGCTTATTAAGCCATTTTCTGTGTATATAGAATAAAAAACACCATAAGGTGTTAACAAACATCTTCCATTCGTTATTTGACCATTTACTTGAGCGATGGAATATGATTTATAAGCAGATTTTTCAAATTCTTTCGTTAAAAACTCGTTTTCAATTAATAGAAGATCCATTGGTTTTTGGTCAATATCAGGAACCGTAATACTAACTTGTTCGCCAAATGATGCACGGTTAATCAGGTCATTATGATCAAAACTGATTTCTTGATTGTATTCGTGAAATCCCTCATGCGATAAATATCGTTGCGCATCAATGGTAATCGGAGCAAAGAAATACCAAATACTAATGGCGAATATTGATTGTATGCTTAACTTCATTAAAGTTTAATTACCTAGGTATAAAATAAAAACAAATATTAAAAAATTATATATCTAAAGCACTAAGAAAACCATATTTTAATTGAGAAATAGCGGCTTCAATAGCCCAGTTTTCTCTATTTCTTGGTTCCACATAGTTAGAGATCGCTCTTAATTGAATGCACGGAATGTGCATCATGTTGCAAAAGTATAGTACAGAAAAACCCTCCATAGATTCTATTTCTGCTTCTTTGAAAGCTTTTTTAGTTTTTTCAATGCTGCTCAAACTTCCTGAAACTTTATTGACAGTAAGTCCGACACACTTCTTAAACGGGAGTTTAAAATCATCCTTATTATGCACCCAACCAATTTGATAAGGGAACATATTGCCATCACTTAATTCTAAATCAAAAACACTTGTAAAAGAACCATCAGCTTCTTCTACACCTAAGTCAGCATTCCTATCCTTTATTACTTCCACGACAGTTCCAAGTTCTATATTTGTATCATAGCTTCCAGCAATTCCTACTTGAATAATACGGTCTATATTCTCTATATGCGGATATCTGCACAGAGCAAACATACAAGCAACCATCCCAACACCTGTGATTAGTACATCTATTTCGTCACTTCCTAATTTGAAACGACGGTAAGACAATTTCTGTCCATTCTCTTCTAAATGTTTTATTATAGGGGCAATCTCATATGGTGTGGCCGCAACCAGTAAAATCCTTTTCATCTGTGTGTTTTGATCTAAATGCTCAAAATATAAGTGAGCTACATTGGGGAAGCTAATACAATAACCAATTTAACTATTTATTATTGTTTTAACACTTAATTTGCATCCGAAGATTGTTTTTTAGGGCGCTTATATATTATACTTATACCTGGCGTGATGCCTAATGATTCATGAACAACGAAAGCCATATCTATATTGAAAATATCCTTCCAAATATAGCCTGCTCCAAAACTGTAAGAACCTTCGTTTACTGAAGTATTATAACCCACCCGCAACATCAGATTGTCTAAGATTGCATAAGAAACTCCTCCTCTAAAACTGGGTCTCTGATCGATAAATTGATCAACTTCAGCGGCCAAAATGACCTTCATAGATGGCGTATACCTAAGGCCTAATCGAAATCTTGTTAAAACATTTTCGTCCTGAGTAATCGATATTTGGGCAGGTGAAAAAACATGAAACCCGAGCTGTACATTTTTAATAATCCCAGAGGTCAGACCGGCTTCAAAAGTGGCGACAGCAGCATTGCCAAAGGAAGTGATACTATGATTCAATACATCTATTTGGGCTCCAATATTCGTCTTTTTAGCCAATTTTCTTCCATAAGCTAAGCCCACTTTTTGTTCGCTATACACATCATTCCCATAATTTGACAAAACAATCCCAAATGATCCCGAGCGCTTTAAAGGCAAACCAATACCTACAGATACACCTGTTAAATCCGCTAAGTTAAATTTTCGTTCGGTTGCCAAAATAAATGAAGTCTGTTCTAAATCAGCTAAACTGGCTTGATTGTATAAAATACCATCAATCGAATTGTCTGCTACTCCAGTACCACCCATTCCTAAGCTTTTAGCACCAAGACTGTGTGATGATCCTTTTTGAGCAAATAGATGAACGCATGCGCCCATAAACAACAAGAAAAAAAAAGTTTTATACATTCTCATATATTGAAGCTTATTAAGTTTAAACTTAAGGATTTTTGTTTAAAGTGCTATTACTTATCTATCTTTCAATTTTATAATGAATAAATAAATTAACCCTTGGCAAAACTCAGACAAAATCACAATCGAACGAAAGGATTTGGGAGTGGTGCAGTTAGAATAATTATCATACTTGTGGTTTTGGTGGCACTTTTGATATTGTTACCATTTTACCTATCAAACGATCGTCTTTCCAGTGAGGGCGCGCAAAGCAACTCACAAGATCCCCAAGAGCGATTTTATCTTCCCGAGGGTTCCAGTGGCCAAGTTATACATCATGCTCACTATTCTTTAGCTTATAATGAGGATAGAGAACAAGCTGACTGGGTGGCTTATCCTTTGACTAGAAGAGAACTTCAAATTAAAAATGTAAAACGTACTGATTGGTTTGAGCAGGACAAAAAAGTGATTGGTTCTTCGGCACATCATGGGGATTATAAAGGTAGTGGTTATACAAGAGGACATATGGCTCCAGCCGGAGATATGGCTTTTAGTAAACTCGCCATGGAGGAATCTTTTCTCATGAGTAATATGTCACCCCAAATTAGAACGTTTAACAATGGAATCTGGAGAGAATTAGAAGAAAATGTTAGAGATTGGGCTTATAAGATCGGCGAATTGTATGTTGTAAGCGGACCTGTTTTCGATGGAAAATCTAAAGAAATTGGACGTTCTAAAGTAGATGTTCCCAGTCAGTTTTATAAAATATTACTTGATCTTGAATCCAAACAACCTAAAGCTATATCCTTTTTAATTCCACACAAAAAGACAGAAAAGCCTTTGAGTGATTTTGTAGTTAGCATTGATGAACTAGAAGCTTTAACAGGTTTCGATTTTTTTGCCACTTTACTGAGCGAAGAAGAAGAACATCAGATAGAAGGAATGACCGAGCTCAATGGTTGGCCCATTAATGAATCAAAATTTAAACAACGCGTCAAACATTGGAATAATCAATAATTATTTTCGTGCAGCAATGGTTTCTTCCACTTGACCTATGGTGTAACCTACTTTTTCTACTACTTTACCAGTAGCCGACTTTACTCCTTCCAGAGCTTTAAAGATATATTCTTTCTCGATTAAAGCGTCCGTTGCTTTAGAACTCTTTTCCAAAGTTTTTGCTAATATATTTGTTGCCTTGGAGATGGCATATAAAGTTTTTATAATCATAATACCTTTTTGCTAATCAACATATAAGACGTCTACAAAGTTTCATCTTATTATTTGAGAAAAACCACATCAGCCGGATTAAATACATTTTCTCCTCGTCTAGATCTTTTTGTATTCCACATTTTTACAACATCTTGATGGCTAAGTTCGGGGTAGTGAGCTTTGCAATCCTTCATATACTTGTTGTACTCAAATTGAGGAGCAATGTTTTTTTCACCATGGTGCTTTTTTATTTGATGATAAGCACTAATAGCATCCCTAAGAGTACTCCCAATATGTTCTTTGAGCCAATTCATCCAAACCACATTAAATTTAAAGGATGGGCCAATTTGCTCTTTAAAGAAAGATCTGACGTTTTCTGTATTTCTATAAGAATCAGTAATGATTGTATCCAAGGATAGACTGGCTGTTTTCCAATCAAATGATGAGCTTATTTTATTTCTTTTGATTTTAGTGTAGGTCCCCGTTTTTAAATATTGTTCTATACGGGCTGCGACATCGATTTTCCCTCCGCTAGATGGAATATTGACTTCTTTGCAGAAGCTTTGCAATTCTGATTTTAACCAATAAAATTCTTTGAAATCTTTGATCGAAATCGATGGATCTAAAGCTGGTCTTTTGTCCATTTTATGCTAATATTGATTTTAAGTAAGCATAGGACTTTGTAGTGTATTTTTCCCAATGCTGAGCATGTGAGTATGGCACTTGTACCCATGATTTCATAGCTCTTCCTTTTTTAGATGGATCAAAAAGCGTCGCACCTTTATATAAAAGCGCCTCTTGAAGAGCCTCTTCACTCAGTTTAAAGACCATGCAATCTTCAAAGAAACAGCAAAATGCCTTTTTATTGTATTTAAAACATGGTTTGCCAAACATTTGTGACAAACTTGCATCTGGCATTTGCTTCGCCAAGGATTCGAATAATTGATAAGCTTCAGACATGATTTTTAGGGCATAAAAAAAGCCTCCAAAATGGAGGCTTGAATATTTTCTTTAGTATTTAAATGGATCACTGAATTTAGGATCCACCAATATTGTTTCATCTGTTAAAGTAAGTAGGAATGCTTCTAAGGCCACTTTCTCAATTGGGTCTAAATTGAGTCGTTTAGGTGCTCCTGAATTTACATCTTTTAATCTAAAATCTAAATGCTCGTGAGCCACAACGCCAGAATTATAATGCTCTATTACTTCTTGAAGAGAATTAAATCTTCCATCATGCATGTAAGGCCCAGTAAAAGCTAAATTACGTAAAGAAGGTATTTTGAACATACCATTTGCAATCCCTGGATCATCATAAACAAGTTGTAAGCCTATATTAGAGCCTTCAAGACCTGTACCTCCATACCCTGTATCGTCGTCCTCAAAAAATACTTCTCCATCTTGCTCACTTACTCGCATCACAGTATGGCAGTTGTTACACCCCGAGCTTAAGAAGACATCTAATCCTTGTTTTTCAAGAGGATCGAATCCCACAAAATCATTGGATTTCTCCCTATCGAAACTAGAGTCAAAGCTATTGATAGATCTTACAAATTGTGCTAAAGCTTTAGATATCTTGCTAGGTGTTACTTCTTTATTGCCGAATGCATTTTCAAACAAAGCTGGATAATAATCGACATTAGCTAATTTATCAGCAAGGTAATCTAGATCTTCCATTCCCATTTCAATGTGATTTTGAATAGGTAGAATAACTTGTTCTTCTAAACTACTGGATGACATATCCCAGAAGAACTTGTTCGAAAATCTCATATTTAGAACTGCTGGTGAATTTCTCGTAGTGATGGATTCTTCGAAACCTAAACTTTTATCAAACTCATCAGCAAAGCTTAAGGATTGTTTGTGACAAGTCCCACAAGAAATTTGGTTGTTAATCGAAAGGTTAGGGTCATAAAATAAAACGCGTCCTAGTGTAGCCCCATGATCTGATATTTGATTATCAAATGGTGTATTGTCGAAAGGAAGTTCGACTTGGACATTATCAAGTACTTTGCTGTATTCGTATGGTGTTGTAGGTAACTCTAGGTTTTTTGAAGTCGCGTTTTCTTGTTCTTTAATGCAAGAATTTAGAATGAGCATAATCCCCAACAAGAATGAACAAAGGATAATTTTCTTCATGATTTTATATTTTTTAGAAGTTGAATGATTGCAACATACCTTTAAATTATAATATTTGCAGATATTTTTCAAACGCAATATTTATTTTCATATTTTCTTAACGCTTTAATTCTTTTGCTTTTTGGAAGCATATTCACTTTTCGAACTAAATCAATACATTAAACGTGTGATGGCACTCAATTTTGAGGATGCCATTTGGATAGAATGTGAAATAAGTCAAATTAATGAAGTACGGGGTAATGTCTACATTGAACTAATAGAAAAATCAGAAGACACTGAAGAAATAATCGCTAAGTCTTCGGCGAGTATTTGGATGCGCAACAAACTATTTATCAAAAATAAACTAGGCGCCATCTATGATTCGATTTTAAGCCAAGGCATTAAAATAAAATGTAAAGTACTCGTCGAATTTTCAGAACGCTACGGTTTCAATTTAAACGTACAGGATGTAGATCCTACGTATACATTAGGTCAATTAGAAATTGATAAACAAAAAATAATAGAAAGGCTAAAAATGGATGGTCTATTTGGAACCAATAAATCTAAGCCTTTCCCACCCGTAATACAAAATGTAGCCGTTATCAGTTCTGAAACTGCTGCAGGCTTAGCGGATTTTTCGAAGCAACTTCTGGATAATGCTTATGGCTATGACATTCGGTACACATTATTTAATGCAGCCATGCAAGGCGCTAATACAGAACGGGATGTTGTTTCTGCTTTTAAAGCAATAGGAGAAGGTGATAAAGTTTTTGATGCCATTGTTTTAATCAGAGGAGGAGGATCCAAAATAGATTTATCTTTTTTCGACAATTATAATATTGCGGCACAAATAGCTAAATGTGCATTACCTGTCATTATCGGAATAGGTCATGAAATAGATCAAACCATTGTGGATTTAGTTTCGAAACTAAGTGTGAGAACACCTACAGCAGCAGCAGAATACCTAATTAATCAAAGTTTACAGTACGAAACACAAATATTAACTGTTCATGATACTATACTTCAAATTGCTAAACAATCAATAGCAGAACATAAAGTAAATTTAGCTGAAGCTGGACCAAAATTGCATGGTTTTTATAGCGAAAAGATTCAAGCGCAGCAAAACTTATTAGAGCGATTTATGGATCGATTAAGCGACTTAGTGAGTTATCAGTTTAAAGAGCAGTATAAAGTATTAGAACAACAAGAAAAGATATTAGATCTAATGAACCCCAAAAACTTGTTGAGTAAGGGGTACACCATGATACATCAGAATGATACACTAATTAAATCAACAAAAGAGCTCAGCAAAACGGCGTTTGAAATCACCTTTGCTGATGGAAAAATTACAATAAACCAATGAGTGAAATAACCTACGACCAAGCTTTCGCTGAGCTACAACAAATACTTAGAGAAATAGAAGAAGACACAAGTATCGATCAGTTAGCTGAACGCATCAAACGATCAAATTTTCTCGTAAATTATTGCAAAGAAAAACTCAGAAATGTAGAAGCTGAAGTGAAGTCTATGTTGGACTCTTCAGCATCATAAACTTGATAGACCAAGTTTAAAAAACACATTCATAGTGAACAATTGCCCATAAACATCATCATAAATATTTCCGGTTTTTGCAATACAACCTACTGAAGCATTTAATGAAGATTTAGGTGTAAAGTTGTATTCAAAACCAGCATTTAGCCAAAGGGTATTATAGTTGAGCCCCGGAAAATAGCCGGCGTCCTTCAAAATGATGCCATGAGAAGGTCCAGCCAATAAAGAAAAGGTACTTTTCTTACCTAGTGGGTAATATTTTGCTAGTGCCTGGGTTTCTAGTAGCATCCAATGATCGGCTAAGTCTGGTGATTGATAAGCTTCTTGTGTGGGGATATTTAGAAGCCACAAATAAGCTCCTGCTGAAATGCCCCATGAGTCTGTAAACCGATGATCAGTAACCATGCCATATGCTCCTCCAATGGTATATCCATTAAACATCAGGCTATTGGAAAATCCTGTTTGAAAGACTAAGCTAATGCTGGTTTGACTTTGTAGATCATTTGTTTCTTGAGCAAATGACATTGAACAAAAAAATATAAGTCCTAAAAGTCCACAAATTCTTCGGGGTATTTTAATCTCCATGACTCCACCATGTTTATGAAAGCGCTATAATTTTTTATTCCATCTTTTACACCATTTGACTTAAGGTACCAATCATAAAACCTATCTTTAAATGAGCCTAATATCGGTTTGTATACCTGATGTTTTTCTCTAATGGATTGTAAATCTGATAAAATATTTTGCGATAAAGATGAATAAAATTTTCGATATTTCTCTGAATTTATTCTGCGACAGGTTCCTGCTAAATATCTCCAATACGCCATTTGTGCTGAATATTTTAATTCGATTGATTTACTATTACGACAAGCCAAGTAAGCAAAAAAATTACAATCCGATTCTTGGCCGTATCCATATCCATGCAGCATTTCATGACAAGAAGTAAATGGTTTTTGGATAGGGTGTAGCCCGGCATCATAATGACCTTCAAAAGCATATGGAAGATAGACTCCAGATGTCTCGAGCCGCAGTAATAGACCTGACTTAATCTCCCTTACTCGGACCTTAGGGAAAACAGGCAAATGATGGCTGATTAAAAATGCATTTAGCGCCTCCCTTACTGAATGTTCCATGGCTACTGTTCCCATCAAAGCCACTTGTTGATGGTATAGTGTATTGAGTGAATCTAAGCGTTTAGTTTCTTGTGCTAACCTAGAAAATATCAAAGATTCGTCAACTTCTTGTTGTGATAGACTAAACTGCTGGCTAATCGTCGGTGCACTGTATACAAATCCCCAAAAAACAAAAAATGACATATACAAGCCAAACATATAACACAAAAGATGTTTGATAGCTCGAACAGTTTTAAACTTGATGGTTCTGTAAATAAAATAAACAAGTAAGTAAACCAACATTGGCAAAATAAAATAGACTACAGGGAAAGGTATCCAGTGTAGTACAATAAGACTTATCCGTCGTACAGCTAAGAAGAAATAATCCATATAAAAATGGATAAAACTATTAAGATGAAGTAGTTTCCATATAATCATACACGCATAAGTGCCGAGTAAAATATAAAATGGATATTTTAGTTTAGATATAGACAAAATGTAGTTAATCTGACAATTGTTAAAAATACATGAACTAATTATTACTTTTAAGGTTTGTACTACTGAAGATTATAAAACAATTATATAAATAAACTTAATATTATTATGGCTTTCGAATTCACAGACACTAATTTCCAGGAAACAGCATTGGATTCTGCAGGATTAAAAGTAGTTGATTTTTGGGCAGAATGGTGTGGACCTTGTAAACTTGTTTCTCCGGTAATCGATGCATTATCATCAGAATACGAAGGAAAAGCAGTGATAGGAAAAGTAAACGTAGATCACAATCCTGAAACATCAATGAAATATGGTGTAAGAAGTATTCCTACTATCTTATTTATTAAAGATGGTGAAGTAGTGGATAAACACGTAGGTGTTGCTACAAAGGCTTCTTTAGAGCAAAAAATTGCTGCACATATATAATTAAGCAGGATAAAAGTATATTAAAGCTCTTTTACATACGTTTGTAAAAGAGCTTTTTTAATTTAGAGTATGAGTTATTTAGAACAGTTTGACTTAAGGCAGATTCAAAATTTAGAGCTTCTTGCTAAACAAGTTGTAGAAGGATTTATCATAGGGCTGCATAAAAGTCCATTTCATGGCTTTAGCGTAGAGTTTGCAGAACATAGGATATATAATCCGGGAGAGTCCACTAAAAATATAGATTGGAAAGTATATGGCAGAACTGATAAGCTGTTTGTAAAAAAGTATGAAGAAGAGACCAACTTACGATGTCAAATTATTATCGATACTTCTTCATCCATGTATTTCCCAAAGGACATGAAGGGAAAAAACATGAACAAGTTGCAGTTTTCTTCCATAGCGGCTGCCTCATTAATGAATCTATTAAAGAAGCAGCGTGATGCCTTCGGCTTGAGTTTATTTGATAGTCAATTACATATACAAACTGGAGCTAAATCTTCTACAAAGCACTATAGGTTGCTGCTGAGCTATTTAGACAAACTCATCAAGGAAGATGATTTAAATAAAACCACCGCGGCGACCGATGCGTTGCATCAAGTTGCTGATCAAATACACAAACGATCACTTGTGATCATATTTAGTGATATGTTTGAGCATAATCAAGCGGATCAATTGTTCTCAGCTCTACAGCATTTAAAGTACAATAAGCATGAAGTGGTGCTTTTTCATGTCGTAGACAAATCTTTAGAAGTAGAATTTGAATTCGAAAATAGACCACATGAATTTATCGACATGGAAACAGGTGAGAAAATCAGATTGCAGTCTAATCAAATTAAAGAGTATTATATGCCTAAAATCAAGGCCTACAAAGATAAACTCATACAAAAATGCCTGCAGTATAAAATTGATTTTGTCGAAGCCGATATAAATGAAGGCTTTCATCCAATTCTCGAACGATATTTAGTGAAGCGAAAAAAAATGATGATATAGATGATTAAGTTAAATGAATTGTCAACAACCGCGCCTAAGAGCAGCAACAAAAACGACATAAAAAAGGAGACCAAAGCGCTAAAGTTAGCCATCATGGATCAGGTGACTCGACTTTATGCCAACAAAAAGTACAGTTTTTTGATCGTTTTTCAAGGTATGGATGCTAGTGGTAAAGATGGTGTAACTCGCCGTGTTTTTTCGGAGGTGAGCCCGACTATGCTCAATGCATTTTCGTTTAAGAAACCTACAGAAGAAGAATTTGCACATGACTTTTTATGGAGAGTCCATAAACGCACTCCACAAAAAGGTCACGTCCATATTTTTAACCGCTCGCACTATGAAGATATATTGATCCAGAGAGTGCATAACTGGATAGATATGGATACTGTGAAGTCTAGAATGAAGGCCATTAATGATTTTGAACAGTTGCTGAATCACCATAATGACACCATTGTATTGAAGTTTTACATGCACATCTCTCCTGAAAGACAACTTGAAAAACTACAAGAACGAAAAGAAATTCAACGTAAACACTATAAGCACAATGATGGGGACTGGGAAGAGCGGAAGCACTGGGATAAATATAGAGAGGCCTATGAATATGCCTTGAATGAATCTGAAATCCCGTGGCATGTGGTACCCGCAGATCAGCGATGGTATCGTGATTATTTTGTGGCCAAGACTGTGCTTAAATCATTTGCCTATTTGAATCTTCAATATCCTGATTTAGAAACTGAGCATGACGGATAGTAGTAAAATGCGTGTAGATCGCTGGTTATGGTGTGTCCGCATATTTAAATCTAGAAGCTTAGCCACCAAGGTGTGCAAAGCCGGAAAAGTAAAACAAGGAGAAAAAATACTCAAACCATCAGCTTTGGTTAGTATAGGAGATGAATTGTTTGTACATAAGAATGGATACAATTTAGTATTTAAAGTGGATGGACTACTAAAATCTAGAGTCTCAGCTACCTTAGCTGCTGAAAATTATACTGATCTAACGCCTGAGGAGGAACTGAACAAATATAAATCTTGGTTTATAGGCAAGGGAGCCGCTGAACGGCGTGATAAGGGCAGTGGCAGACCTACTAAAAAAGAACGAAGAACCATTGATGAATTTAAACAAGACCAATGGTGGGAATTCCTGGATGATGAGGCTTAATGTTTCATAAAGCTGCTTTGGTATGTTTTGTTTGCATGGATTGTTTTTAGGTAATAAAATCCAGGTACTAATGAGCTTACATCTATATAGTTTTTAGCCTTCTGCACTTTTTGTACTGCACCGTCAACATTTAATATTTGGATATTTTCTAACGTATGGTAAATATCAGATGAATTTAGATGTAATTTGTCCGTACAAGGGTTAGGGTAAATCATCCATTCGAGAGGTTTGTTTATCTCTACATTTGATAATTGGGATGGATGGTAGCTAATTTGCAATGTTTTATTGCTTACTAACTGGTCATCTTCCATTCCACCAGCTAGCAAAAAAGTAGAATCATTTAATGTCGCAATACCTCTGAGATCCATAGGTAAATCAAGATTTTGGTGCGTTGTGAAATCCTCAAATATGTTTTCCTGATTAGCACTCAAAATACGTCGATTAGGTGGAACTCCACCAGTTCCATTATAGGCAATACCATTATAGTTGTAGGTAGTATTAGAACCTCCGATCCAATGAATTTTATTTTCAGTAGCGAGGCTAGCCATGCGGTAACCTACTTCAGGATAAAAAGCATGAGACCATTCTAAATCGGTAGGATCTGCAGAGTTTAGTGGTGTTTTGCGAATGACATTTTGTATAGGGAAGGAGTTTGCAAAAGAGGCCCCTCCAAAGTAATATAAAGTATCTCCTAAAATAGCCCCAGAAGCACCAAATGATTTGTAAGCATTATTATCTGGGACAGATGTACCTACTAGCCAATCGTCTGTTTTACAATCGTAAATCTGAACATTTGGAACGTTTGTAGTATTGCTCCAACCAGTAATGATGTAAATATATCTGTTTTGATAGACACACTGAACGTGATCATCTATAGCAATGGGTATATCCATACCATCTGCCAAAAAAGTATTTTGCGATATGCTGAAGCGATGTACTTTTGATGATGACAATTCACTTCCATTTGGAAAGACATGATATCCTCCGATGATGTAAATAGTGTCACCAATCGTACTTGCTCCAGCAGCAATTTTACCCATATCATCGGGTAAAGGTTCTATACTTTCCCATGTACTATTCTCAAGGTCGAGTTTAAAACTCTTTAGATGTATGCCCTCATGGTTTTTAGAGTTATCAATACCACCAAAAGAATAAACGTACATTTTTCCATCTAACAAACCTTCAGTGACTGCATTATTAGATACTCCTTCCGGCATTGGAATATCTAAATCTTCTATCTCCCAAACTTGAGTATAAACGACATTGGACAATAGAGAAATAACAATAAAGCTTATAATTTTCATGAGATTAAATATCTCTCTAAAATAGGCAAAAGGGCATAAAAAAATAGAGGTCGCCTTGTCTGTAGGCGACCTCATAACGGAAATGTTCAATTAAGCTTGGTATTAGCGTGCAATTTGTAGTTTGCCCGCCATAATACTGTTTTCGAAATGCAATATATATGTATATACGCCAGGGGTTAAATGACTAAGCTGAATTGATTCAGTAGTCGAGTTTTCCAATACCTTTTCCCCAATTACATTGAACAATTCGATATTTATCATTTTTTCCGGATAATCAGATAAAGCTATGTTAAGCACATCATTTGCGGGATTTGGATATACTTTTACAGAGCCATTATCGACTATATTATTGTTGCTAGAAGGAATTACATTTTCAGTGCTTGATCCTAAAGGAATTAATGTCAGGTTTTCGTCCAATAAATATGAATTTCTATTTTCTGCAGTTTTAATTGCATTAGCCATAGTCGTATTTTGATTTGCGAAAACAGTTAAGCTAAATACTGTTTCTCCTTCTTGTAGTTCAATCTCACTAAAATCAGCATTGCTCACCACCATATTTAACTCACCAGCCTCATTTACATGAAAATTAGTTTGGACATTATCAAACATCGGAGCAGTCACATCAACAATGGTTACTAGCTCATTATTAATTAAATATGAAGCTTGGACTCCAGAAGTTATAAATGATGCATCAAGTGTTAGGTCTATCTCATAGGTTTGACCTGCATTTAAAACCACATCTTGTACAATCAAATCATGCTCAGTGGTTTCTTTTTCAAAACCCATTAAATAAGCATCATCATCTAAATCACCCGGTTTAATGCCTAGATATTGGATTGAATTTGTGGTTTCTGATATAATTCCGGACGAAGTTTCTGTGAATCGCCATTCTGTGCTAAATACATCTTCTAATCCCGCTATTGCTTTTTGCATTAAGACTACATCATAGCTTGATAGTACAGCGTCTTCAGAAATATCAGCAGCTACTAATTGATTGTCTTCTAATTCAGATATACCCAATATATGACGGCCTAGGAGTACAATATCTTTAACCGTAATTCCATTATGTGCTTCATCTGCTTTGATAGGATTATAGATTGTCGATTCATCAAATACAACTAAACCCATTTCATCTGTCTCCACTCCATCAGCTAGTGTGACATTTGGAATTGGTCGTAAATTTACCGTCTGAGTACTTACAACAGGAGAAAATTGAGTCAAATCGATGGTTATGGTTTGTTCGAATTCCCATTCTAATGTAGGAAAGTCCATTCTTGTCACTGTCCACTGTCTTAAAATGACAAGAGCTTCTGGCGTAAAAGGACCTAATAAATCCACATAACTAGATACATATTGGTCTGGTGTGTTATAGAATGAGGGCTCTGAATCCAATGGATCAACATCTGAAAACTCCACTAATTCTGCTGGAGAAATTCTGTGATCATTAATATTTAGAAAACTCGGCCACTCCACATCATCTTCAAGCGTATGTCCAAAGTCGCAATCAATCACTTCCTCCGATCTAGGAAGGAAATCGCAGATGAAATCAAATTCGTTATAGTTTTTAATGATCTGTGTATACTCATAGGTTTCTCCCTCTAACCAATTAAGGATGACCCAAGTTCTTAGTATTTTATATGCACCATTACCTAAATCAAACACAATATCAGTGTAATTAGAAAACATATTTTCCTCCCAACATTCAGTATACGTTGGTTCTACTTCAGCCATTTCATAGCCATGGTTTTGAACCAATTGATCTGGAGACAAGCTATCAGGAGATATTCCCAATGCAGTTATCTCTATTAATTCCAATGGAAAGAATACGTCTTCCTCCCAAGAGAATCCCAAACAATCTCCAATAGTAATTCTGAGTTCAGTTGTACAGAAGTCATAATTATTGTTTTCATCCCAAACATAAACGTCTAGAAAAATAGTGATCATATCGGTACCTGCTCCAGGATATTCTACTATTAAATAAGAGCTTCTGTCTGTGTTTTGGTACAATGAATCTTCTGATGGAGGAGTATCACTAAACGTAAATCTTAAATTCTCATTAGAAGTACAATTATCATAACTTCCTAAATCAAAATCAATCGCGTATATAGTTAAATCGATATTACCTTCTTCATCTTCCTCCATTAAAGCAGTTGATTGGTTGACACAATACGGTATTGGAACGATGTCATCTGTAGCATCACCTTGGATGGTGAAGTTATTTGATGTTGTAAGGAGGTTTCCGCAAAAATCGAAAACTTTCCATATCACTAAATGTTGATCACTACCTGAGGTAACGGGTGCATCCTCTGGTAAAGTAATCGCATAGACAAAATCATTAGGAACCGTATTTTCGGTGACATTGTCTACTCCTCCGATATTACCAATACGCACATCAGGAATACCATTCCCATCATCATCATCCCATAATGGGCTAGAAGCTACTCCTAAGTCGACAGGCGACCAAGAGCTCCATTCAAGATCTATGCTGTTATCTGAAAAATAATCAACAAATACTTCCATATAATATTGATCGTTTACGCATGTACCTGAATCAGGAAGGATATACAAACCAAGTGTACTTTCTCCTTCACATTCTAAAACTATTTGTGCATCCGAAGCTTCTGCTTGTGGATCAATATCATCTTTAAAATTAGATACAACCTCATAACTCCAGAGACCTTCATTGGTCAATTCATCGTAAACGCACCAATTAACTACTGTATACGTTGTAGTTATAATGGCACAATAGTTTTCCTCAAAGAAAAGCGTATCAGAAGTCACATTGTAGCCTATTAATTCGCAGTCATGTTCCACCCATGTAGGTAATTCGCAAATGTCATCAATGCACTCCATGCTTACTATAGCTTGATTTTCGTCCACACTTTCTATACTTACAGAAGATGACTCTCCAGGTACATAACAAGACGCTTGACCATCATTAATAGCTAAGTTTATAAAATAGTCTTCAGAATAAGGCCAGTCAATCATACTAGCTCCATCAAATAAAAGGCTTGAAGATTTAACATAAATGTGCTGTGTACATCCTAATCCATCATTGCTGATCCATTGTCTAACGATAGAACCATACCCACATTCAAATTTAAATGACTCAGAAATTTCGAATCCATCAATTGTAAAAACATCATCTAAATCTCCATCATCATTTTCATCGAAACCATTGACATCTTGATAACTAAGCGAATTACAGACCTGATCATTATCAAAACTAGGTTCTCCTAATAAATTGCTGATAATGTTTTCATCATTTAGATCGATTCCACAATCGACAACTATGTCAGCTGGACATGTTATTTCACCTGTGCTTCCATCAATAGCCTGTACTAAAATTTCTACTATACCTTCATTGCTATTACCACTTTCATCGGTTACGGTGAGACTTATTACTTGAACACCTAAATGCGAACAATCAAACTCATAAAAAGCTGGTTCGAACATCAAGTTTTCTTGGGAGGTGCAGTTGTCGTAAGAACCGTTGTCAATCGTTTCGGCAAATAACTTACCATTAGGTGCCTCACCATTCTCGCCTTCAGTTAGTGACAAAACAATATTATTGGTTAATATGACTACAGGAGCGAGTTTGTCTTCCACATATAATGTCCCCCAACAAGAATTGTCAGACACTGTGTCTGTAACGGTATAAGTAATATCCATTCCAATGTCATCACAATCTAAAAAAGAGGGAGTAATTGTAAGAATGTCAAAATCATAGGGTCCTCCTTCTAAGCCCATGTCTGGTGTTAAATGTATTTCTCCAGCATTATCCAGTGATATATTTATATGATCATTACAGGATAAGTTAGCATTACTATTTACCACTTGTACATTAGTCCAAGTGGAATTACAATTATCATACTCATCGCATACAGTCAGGATGACAGTATTGTTACCGATATGATCAGTATTGAAATAATATTGGGATAAGCTCAATGTTACGTTTTCAGAGCAACCATCAAAACTACCATTGTTAATATCTTCATCATCCAAAATAGCTTCTCCATTCTGATCGAGAACTAAGACCAAATTCTGGATAGCAATGGGAGTAGGAGGTGTCTTATCTTCAACGTTTAAAATAGAATTACAACTTACATCCATACCATCAATAGATCCTGTTACTTGAATCATCAATGGACTATTAGCAATATCCTCACAATAAACGGTAGAGATATTTAAATCTAAATCATCAGCACTATTACCCGCTTGTAAAAACATGTCTGGATTTAAGCTTGATTCCCCAAACGGACTTAATGAAATGGTTACCATTTCACTGCATACCAATGTTGGCGTATTTGTGTTAGTAATATTTTGTTGATAAATTCTTGTTTCTGACAATAACCAATTAATGGCTGTGAATGTCCGATGAATGATGTAAGCTCCATCAGATAAATCAGTAATAGAGTCTACCCAGTTAATAGTTAAAGCATCAGGGTGACATACTGAACTTACCGGAAATACTTCATTATAGTTATAATCAGTTTCTGAGGATAAATAGCTAGGAGACAATTCGCTAGCATCCACTTCAAAAGCCGATATATTAATGTTTTCTAATGGTACTGAAACATCCACTTCCCAATCAAAATCCTCGCATGGACCTAGTACAAAATCGAGTGTTGTCCAACAAGAATTCCAGTTATTTGACTCATCCCAGATGTATATATTGTTTGTTTCTTGAGCGTATTTCCCATCATTCTCATCAAAGACAGAAATTTTTGTTGATGTGTTCAGCTCACTATTGTAGTTGGGGTTTGTTGACGGATCTTGAGGAGTAAAAGTATATCTAAGTTCTTCTGCAGCTGTACAATTATCCCAGCTTTCATCCGCATAATCAATCGCTGCAGTTTCGGTAGTATATATTCCATCTTCTGGATTTTCTAAGTGAATGATTATGTTCTCATCACAAATTGCAACAGGAGGAAACTTATCTTCAATTTGTACAGTAGACCAACAAGAATTATTGCTTGTTGTATCAGTAACACTGACTGTTTGTTCGCCTATTTCAGCGCAATAAAATACGCTGGGTTCTACTTTCATAGCATTAAAATCATAGGGTCCCCCAAACAAGATCATTTCAGCATCCATAACGACCTCACCATTTTGATCTAGCGAGACGTTTAGATTATTTAAACATGATAATGATTGCGCTATTAGATTTGTGCTTCCAAAGAGGACAAATGCGATGAGCAAACTTTTGGTAAAAAATTTCATAATTTTAGTTTTAAGTTTTTGACGCTCCCGGCTTGGTTTCCAGACAACTTAGTTGTTCCAAGTTGGGAGTTTTTAATAAAGTTGTTGTTCAATATTTTATGATGATTGGCCAAGTCTAGGCTTCTATTTATTTAATGCAAAAGCATGTAAATTCGCTGCAAGAAATGCCTAATAATTCCCTATAGTATATTTTATGGAGCCTAACATTCCTAATTGGGAATTTTTCAAGCTATAAAAATGATTATCATTGGTTAAAGAGTTTAAATGATATCTAAAAGTAGGAGAGAAGCCTATCTCGAAGGCTCCCATTCTATATTCTAGATAAGCTCCTAATTGAGAATGTGTAAGACCTTTATTACGATAAGGACTTACTTCTTGGTTTGTTATTTTATTAAATGAAGATTCTGTATCACTAAAATAATAGCCTTGAGAAGTAGACGAAAGAGTAAAGATGTATCCGCCTTCTAATCCAAACCTCCAACGATCGACATGGATTAAATCCTTACCAATGAGTAATTCAGCATTTATATTTTTGTGATTTCTATGCCATCTTATATCATAATCATGGGTAGTGGTTTGTTCTGCAGTACTTATTACTTCTGTGACATTCCCGGCACTATCATAACTTACATCTGCTATTTCAATCTCTTCTGTTTTAATCACAGATTCTTGATTAGTATACCTGATCGTCTGTTTATTAAAACCTAAACCGGCCGATATTTTCCATCCATGAGACCAATATTTTCCTACTTGCAGGTTTATATCATATGCTATAAGTCCTTCCTCTTTTGTAAATTCTTGAGCATTAAAATTAGTGACATTTTGTGTTAGCTTTGGGTCTGAAAAACTAACATTGAGCCCAGATTTTACAGCTACAAATAAATGAGGCAATTTTGACTTCTTAAAAGATGCTCGATCGGCAGATATAGCCTGAGTTTTGTGATCTAAGAGGATGTCATTTGTTCCATTTAATCCAAGTAAAGGAAATGCTAAAACCCCAATTTCTTGCAGTTGTATAGCATCCTTCTTTATGTCAAATGTTTTGCTCTTTATGGTTTGTCGATTTCCAACAGTTGGATTGTTCTGGTCTTTCCCGAGTTGACTATAAAAAGTAGAAGTATGGGTTGTATTTGAAATAGTACTTAGCTGTGTATTTGTACTACTTGATGTAGGTTTTATTAGTTGTGATCTTGTGTTGTTTTTATGGTTTGTATTAAACTTCGCATTTAATTCCGTATGAGTTTCTTTTAGTTTGTTTGATGGAAGATTCGATGTAGATTTTGATTCAGTGTCTAATGTATTTGGCCTTGAGTTATCTGTTAAATCATTCGCCTCTGAGAGTTCGTTTGATAAAAGTTGTTTTGGTTGAACTTGATTTGGCTGGTTTAAAAGTAGATGAGAAAGCAGTCCTCCTCCGACAATTAAACCTACTAGTAAGCTCATCCATAAAAAGCCTAAACGTTTTTTGGGTTTGTCGACTTTGGATTCGATGGAATCCCAAAGAGAAGAAGTATCAACATCCAATTCTAGGTTTTCTAGAATGTGTTTGAATTTTTCTTCTTGATGGTTAAGATTATTAGCCATAATATTTATTTTAAACGTGATATTCCTGCCTCATTGCGCATTCGCTTTTTGTGGACAAGTTTTAAGTTTTCTTTTTCAAAATTGGTTTTAATCATATTTCTTGCTCTCGAAACCAATGAACGTGAGCTACTTTCCGTAATGCCTAATTGTTCGGCAATTTCTTTGTGGTTATAGCCTTCTACTATATACATATTTACTGCAATGCGATAATTATCTGGAAGGGTCTGGATAAAGGCCATTACATCTTCCATTTCTAATTTATAACTACTTGTCTCGGCCATTGAGGGTTCATTCATCACATCCATATCAGCAAAGCGATGCTTTTTTTCTCTTCTAATGATTTCAAGACATTTATTAGCCGTCACCATACTAATCCAAGACTTAAACCTTCCTTGATCTTTATATTTGCCAATGTTGTTTAATATATGGATCAAGCTTTCTTGGAGACAATCTTTTGCAAAATCAGCATTACCAGCATACCTAAAACACACTCCGAGCAAATATCTGCTATACGTATCCACAAAGGCTCTTTGACCTAAAGGATCTTTTCGTTGGCACGCTTGTATGATTAGTTTTTCAGTCAAGTTTCTAACTCTATTTTACTTGGTGAGTATAAGTCCCTCCACATCGAAATACCCCACGGAAGGTGGACTTATGGTTTGCATCCATAAAGTTCCTTCAAAACGAATACGTAACCATCCTTCTTCATCAGTACCATCATGGCTTAAAAAACATGTTTCAATACCACATCCAAAGGCAGAACTTGCACAATCCATGAAATAACCAGTTTCACCAAACTCAGGATCATTAATGATTAAATGCACATCTTCTTCTTGATAATCTCCTCGGGTATTTCCATCTATAAATAAAACAAACTTATTATCGGGATCTCTTAGAGCTAGTTGTTCGTTTTCATCTTGACTTTCAAACGGCTCGTAGATTTTTACTTCATCGTTGATTTTTAAGTAACTATATCCAATTTTGTGATCCGAGCAATTCGATAGATTAGTGAGTTCATCATCCCATTCCTTTTGCCATGGTATAGCCGGTCCTTTTTCAAAACTCACATCATCCACAGCCTGAATCAGGATCTCTTCAGCGCATGATGATATAAAGACATCAACAGCAGGATCTATAAAAAACCTCAAATGTTCCTTCCCGTTATTTTGAACTAAATTGATTAAAGGTTGACTTACCTTTTGGCCTGAACAATTGATGATTTCCGTTTTTAATGGAAGGTAATGATTACCATTTACTAAATCAATATTGGCATAACTCAGGTAATGCTCACTTGAAGTAACGAGCGCTTCATTTGTCACATTTCCACATGGATCTTCAATATGAAAATTCAATGATTTGTTTAATGGAGCAATTGATAAAAATCTTCCTTTAGAACTAGTATGACCTATATATTCATAAGCATCTAAGGCCATTGAAAAAGCTTCATAGGCGATACCTTTGCTTTCATAACTGACTTTCCCTTCTATAAATGTCCCTTGTTCTTTTTCTGCGAACAAATAATATCCAAAATCCGTCAACCCTTGTTCGGATGCATCAACTTCGATCCACTTTCCAGAGTTCACATCCAGAAAAAAAACACCTTCATTAGTGGCCGGAGATATATTTAGATAAAAATCACCTGAGCTAAGATTTAAGGTTTCTGCATTTGCATGTCCAGGAGCTACATATAACAGTTCTATTGGATTTAAAACTTGCAATACACCGAGTCGATCGTAGGCATGTTTCCCGATTTGGTTCAAGCTTGTTTTATCTTCAATGCTGTTTACCTTCAAAAACACATCTTGAAGAGAGTTTCCTCCACCATCAGTAAAAACTAGTTCATTAGTTTCCAGACTGATATTGCTTGATAAATCAATTGTACCATTTAATTGGTTAACTGTGGAATTTGGCGGAAATGCTTTGAGCTCGATTAAGTTTACATCAAATTCTAATAATAAGGGTTTAGCAAAAGATATGAGTTCGTCATCCTTTTTAATAAAAATTAATGGATCATATTTAGATACATTATCGAGTGCAAACAAAGCATTAGTTTCAGAAAAAGTATGTGTGTTGCTGCCCATTTCTAAAGAATAGATTTCACCTTCTTCGAGTCCATCTGTTTGTGTGATCAACCAAGTATCACTTTCGACTTCAGGATATGTTGTGGTTACTTCCGTACTCGATGCGTCAAAATCTTTATAGCATGCGCTCAAAAAGAAGCTAAAACTCAGACCAAATATTAATATTGTTTTATTCATTGCTTGCTAGTTACAAATGTAGAATGTGTGTGGAACCAAATGCGCTGCAATAAAATACCACTTTTTTGAAATTATATATAAAAAAAGCCAGTCAAGGAGTATTGACCGGCTTTGTTCTAAGAGTTATAAGTTAAGCTTACAAGTGTATTACTTCTCCATAAGCAGCGGCAGTTGCTTCCATGACTGCTTCACTCATAGTTGGGTGAGGATGTATTGCTTTTAAAATTTCATGTCCTGTTGTTTCTAATGCTCTAGCAGCGACCATTTCCGCAATCATTTCGGTAACATTGCTTCCTATCATATGGGCACCGAGCAGTTCTCCGTATTTAGCGTCATAAATTACTTTTACAAAACCTTCCTTGGCTCCGGCTGCACTAGCTTTACCCGATGCCGAAAACGGGAATTTACCCACTTTAACCTCGTATCCTGCTTCTTTAGCTGCTGTTTCTGTGTAACCTACACTACTCACTTCTGGAATACAATAGGTACAAGAAGGCACATTGTTATAATCTATAGGAGTAGGGTGGTGTCCACATATTTTCTCTACACAGATAATAGCTTCGGCAGTAGCAACATGAGCTAATGCAGGACCTGGAACTATATCACCTATCGCATAGATTCCATTTACATTGGTTTTATAAAACTCATCTACTAAAACTAGACCTCTATCTGTTTTAATTCCTAATAAATCTAAGCCAATATTTTCTGTATTAGGACTAACTCCTGCTGCACTCAATACAACATCACACTCGATGATACTATTTTCACCTGACTTATTGTTTTTGATATGCACTTTACAAGTTTTGCCTTTTGTTTCTACTTTTTCGACCGCAGATCCTGCTAAAACCTCTACACCAGCTTTCTTAAATACCTTATTAAGTTCTTTCGAAATGTCCTTGTCTTCCCGCGGCAAAAGACCTTGATCTAGGTATTCTACGACGGTAACTTTTGTTCCCATAGAAGAATACACATAAGCAAATTCTGTCCCTATGGCACCCGCTCCGACAACCACCATACTTTTAGGTTGTTTTGGCAGTGTCATCGCTTCGCGATAACCTATGATTTTCTTGCCATCGATGGGCAACATTGGCAACTCTTTAGCTCTTCCCCCTGTAGCTAGAATAATACTATCTGCTGTGTATTCTGCCTTTTCACCTGCTTTATTGGTTACCACAACCTTCTTCCCTCTGGCCAACTTACCTTCTCCTTCAATTACCGTAATTTTATTTTTTTTCATAAGGAAACTAATGCCCTTACTCATTCCATTAGCCACATTTCTACTTCTTCCAATTACCCCTTTAAAATCAACTTTAGAGTTGCCCACAGAAATTCCATAATCATCAGCGTGTTGGATGTAATTAAAGACTTGCGCACTCTTAATCAAAGCTTTAGTAGGTATACAACCCCAATTTAGACAAATGCCACCTAAATTTTCTCGCTCAACAATGGCCACTTTTTTACCTAACTGGCTAGCTCGTATGGCTGCTGGGTATCCACCAGGTCCACTACCAATAATTATTATATCAAAATTCATATCAATGTATTTCTAAGATTAAATGAAATTAAGGAGGCGCAAATATATGGCTTTCTACAGAAACTATTTTGAAGGAAAATGCTGAAATCTAGCCAGTCCATTATGAAAATCCTTCATCTCTGGATAAACTAAATCGCGTACTAGTTTTCCAGATTTTTCAAGAAAAACAATGCCTTCTGGTGTAGCAATTCTTGCATAACCATTTTTAAAATCAAAAGCTATCGGCAAATCAAAAGACAATACTTCTTGCCCATTTGTGTTTATATAATTCCAGCTGGACTTAGTTTTCATTACAACAGCCATAGAATCTTGGAATTGCTGAATTAATGGATATTTGGCTTCCATAATAATTTTGCCAAACTGGTCTATTAACCCGTACATACCCTCTTGCCTAAACAACCAAATCCCATCTCCTCCAGGTATTATCTTTTCAGCTTCCAAATCGACTATCTGACCTAATTCATTCGATAAAAACCAAGCTCCATTTGATTGATAGGCAAAGGTTTTATTTTGTGATAGGCTCACATTTTCATATTTGATATCAGAAATACGTTTTCCCTTAATATCTAAAAGATGATAGCTTCCATTATCCTTGACAATAAATCGATTTAAATCGCGGTCATATTTAATTCCGGAATAGATATAGTCAACAATCACTTTACCTTCTTTGTTAATGACCCCATATTTTTCAAAATTCTTTACAATGGCGGTGCCATTTATAAAATCACTGATTTTATGAAAGTACATTTCCAAAGAATCTTGCTTTTTCACCGATTTGTATTGCCAACCGCGTGGCTTTTTAACTGCAAACATTCCTTCCTTAACATTGCTAAACTTTTGGCCTCTGATAATTTGAACTACTTGACCCACAGTGTCAATAAGTTGCCAATGGTTATCAAATAACTGGACAAATGCATAGTCATCGGAAAAGTTCTTGACCGTTTTATATTGAAAAGGGATCACTGATGTACCTTCAGCATCAATAAATCCCCATTTCCCTTTAAAATTAGCGGCAATTAGGTCTTTATTAATTGGATCAAGAAGATCATCATAAATGTTAGGAACCATAACATCTCCCTCAATATTTACTAATCCCCATTTCATTTCATCTGCTTCATAATCTTTAAAATAATCAGATTCGCTAGGACTGGAACTTCTTTGGTCATCAGCACACCCAAAAAGGAGAGCACAAATAAGCCACATTGACAATATTCTGTTTAGCTTCATAGTTATTACCAACGAAGATAGCTAATATGAAGTTCTTAATACTAATACTCTATATTTGGGCACAAGATGTTTGGAGTCATTACGACATTGAACAATATGCTTCTTTTTCTTCTCCTATACAAATGGAAGAAAAAACAAGAGAAGCAATAACATCACTAGGCACATTGTATATAACCACTTTTGTATCCGAATCCAGTGATTTGCCCATCGAATATTCCTTCAGTCATTATACATATCCTGAAGAAGTAGCTATCATGCTTAAGGAATCGCCATCATTACAAGATACTTTGTTATTATCTGTACCTGAAAACATTGCCATTCAAAATGAGGCTATTGTGGAGTATTCAAGTTTAGAATCTTTTGGAAATGTGACTTGTCTAGCTTATCGAATTAAACTAAATGAATCATTTTACCAAAAGGGTAGAGCACTGATTGTTAAAGATAAAATGCTGATTCAACAAATTAGCGCTGACACAAAACAGCTTCTTTCGTATCCTGCGGAAAAGTATTTTAAAAGTTTGTCTTTAAAAGACTAATAATTCATGTCTTTTTTGTCTGAGGAGGATTACCTTTGAGCTAATTACCTATTACAATAGTGAATAAAAAACTACCTAAAATTGCTGTTTTCCCTGGTTCTTTTGATCCAATAACCAAAGGTCATATCGATTTAGTTACCAGAGCATGTTCTGTGTTTGATAAAATCATTGTAGCTGTTGGTGTAAATTCTCAGAAAAAGTATTTGTTTTCTTTAGAAGAAAGATTGCGATGGCTTGAGCTAGTATTTGCAGACAATGATCAAGTAAAGGTCGGGCACTTTGAAGGCTTAACTGTCAATTATTGCAAGGAGGTAGATGCACATTTTTTGTTAAGAGGTTTAAGAAACGCGAGTGATTTTGACTACGAAAAAACCATTAGTCAATTAAATACAATCATCGGTGATAATGTAGAAACTGTATTTCTAATTAGCAAACCAGAATATAGTCACATTAGCAGTACAATAGTTAGAGAAATCATTAAGGGCAAAGGGGATGTTTCCGCCTTTGTTCCATCCATAATATCATCAGAATTAAATACACAAAACACATAAAATTGAATATATGTCCAACTCATTTTTAACGGTACCTGTTGCAAAAAATGAAGATATCTACGCTTATACAAAAGGTAGTCCAGAACGAAAAGGAATTACAGAAGCCATTCAAAACGCTAAATCGACACAAGTCGATATTCCATTGACAATTGGAGGCAAGAAGATACATACAAACAACAAAACTACCATGCATCCTCCTCATGAATTAAAGCATGTGTTAGGAACATTTAGTAATGGAGATGAAAGTCATTTTCAAATGGCTATTGATGCTGCTTTAGCCGCAAAACCAGCTTGGGAAGCCATGCCTTGGCAAGATAGAGCAGCTATATTTTTAAAAGCTGCTGATTTACTTTGTGGACCGTATAGGAACAAAATGAATGCTGCAACAATGTTGTGTCAATCAAAAAATGTGTATCAATCCGCAGTCGACGCTATTGCCGAGTTTGCTGATTTTTTAAGGTTCAATGTACAATACATGACTGAAATCTATAAAGATCAACCTATAAACACTCCTGGCGTTTGGAACAAAATAGAATATAGACCTTTGGAAGGGTTTATTTTTGCCATCACACCTTTCAATTTTACGGCAATCGCAGGTAATCTGTCTAGTGCTCCAGCTATGTTGGGAAACACTATAGTATGGAAACCTGCTGACTCTCAAGTATATTCTGCAGCTGTAATTATGGAGATTTTTGAAGAAGCTGGATTACCAGACGGGGTGATAAACATGGTCATGGGAGACGGTCCGGCAATGGGAGATGTAGTTTTTAAACACAGAGATTTTGCTGGTTTACATTTTACTGGTAGCACAGGCGTATTTAAACATTTGTGGAAAACCATAGGTGAAAACATACATACTTACAGAGCTTATCCCAGGATAGTAGGGGAGACTGGAGGTAAAGATTTTGTAGTGGCTCATCATTCTGCGAATGCTAAAATGGTAGCTACAGCATTAACAAGAGCTTCTTTCGAATATCAAGGACAAAAATGTTCAGCTGCTTCAAGAGCTTATATTCCTGCATCAATGTGGGATGAAGTTTGGGGCTATCTTAAGGCTGATATTGAAAGTTTCAAAATGGGAACTACTGAGGATTTTGGCAACTTTATTAATGCAGTTATTGACGAAAAATCATTTGACAATATCGCGTCTTATTTAGATTATGCAAAGACAAACAGTGAAGCAGAGATTTTGATTGGTGGTGGCTACGATAAATCTGAAGGCTATTTCGTGGAACCAACCGTAATCAAGGTTACTAACCCAATGTTCAAGACAATGTGTGAGGAAATCTTTGGCCCAGTGTTGAGTATTTATGTGTACGAAGATGACCAATTTGATGAAATTTTAGATGTTGTGGATAATACGTCTGATTATGCTTTAACTGGTTCTATTTTCGCCAAGCAAAGAGATGTTATTGCTCATGCTAGCGCAAAACTGAGGCATGCAACTGGAAACTTTTATATAAACGACAAGCCAACAGGATCGGTAGTGGCTCAACAACCATTTGGAGGAGCTAGAGGTTCAGGCACCAATGACAAAGCTGGTAGCAAACTTAACTTGTACAGGTGGATTTCTCCACAAACCATTAAAGAGAGCTTTGTTGCAGCTAAAGATTATCGATATCCTTGGCTAGAAAGTGAATAAAGAAATGAAAAAGGAGCTTTGGGCTCCTTTTTTTTTGTAAATATTTTATTTAAAGTAAAGGAAAAACAAATGCATTTGCTTACGTAGGCAGCAAAAAGCTATACTTCATGTATCTTATATAGTAAATGCATAATTATGACTACCAAAATCTACTTCATTTTCCTCCCCATAATTTTTGTTATTTCAACTTTACCTGCGCAAATAAGCTTTGAACCATTAAATGGTTTATATGGGACTTCCATCTACACATTTGACGTCCAAAATGAATCGCTCTTTCTAAATTCTAGCCAGGCATTATATGTAAAACCCAATTTAGAAGCTGAATGGCAAAAAATTGAATTTCCCGAATCCTCCATAGCTAACTCTTATTACAACACCCAATTAGGACAAGATGGAGAATATTACAATGTAATTAACAAAACCATTTATCGACTAAATCAAAACAACAACACATGGGATGTTTTAGTTGAGTTAGACGAACGTCCTAATTTAATCAAGTTTGGAAGTGATGGATCAAGTGCATACATTAAAGATGATCAATACTTAATGTATGCTTCCAGTGGATATGACTATCAAGAAATGGCTGATTTACGCTTAATACAAGAAAGTTATAATGCTGATGAAAACGTAGATTTCAGAATTGAGCATCTACTCGTCAAAGGCGATACTTATGCAGTCATTGCCGGAGATGCAAAGGAATCTGCTTCTTTCTTGAATTATTATCAGGCGGGGAACTTAATACATGCTGAATTTCCTCAGGTTGCTAATTTTAATGATCCCAGTTTAGATAGTCAACTCAATCTATATTTTGATGGTTATGGACTTGAAAAATTCAATTTTGTAAATAAAGAATATGAAATAGTTAAGTATAATGGATCTCCGATGAATAGCGGTTTTTATCAATATGTGATTGATGATCTTGACCGTGTTATTATGTATAAATCTAAAGATTATTATGTATCAAATGATGGAGGTGCAAACTGGAATGAGATCAAACCTTTAGGAGAAAAAGCAGTGTATTACCAACAAGGGATCTTGGGCGCGAATGGAAATAGTTTTTTTCTCAGTGGGAGTTCTGGCCCTGGCACAATAGCTATCCAACAATACGATACTGGAGGGCAATTATTAAACACCATAGCCACTGAATTTGAAGAACCAGTCATTCATAAAATAAAATTACATGAAGACCAAATCTTATTAGATATGGGTAGCGATGAAGGATTCCTATCTAAGGACAATGGAAATAACTGGGAACTTATACCTAGAAGTCAAATGGATAACGTAGATCCGTATTTAATTAATGGTATATATTATAGCTCCGATTATAGCGGATTGTATCAATCAGAAGATGCCCAAAATTGGCAAAAAATAATGGCAGTTACAGCGCAAGGAAGTACTTTGGGTTTTAATGATGAAATAGCTCTTTTTAACAACAACTTTGCAGAGATTTATAATACAAATACTGGAGAAAATCACGAAATTCCTAATAACTCAAGTGCACAATGGGGGAGTATGCACCCCAATGGTAACTACTATTATATTGAAGACGAACAACTTAAAATATATAGTCCAGCCACTAACAATACAAGTACTGTGAATGATCTTGACTTTGCCGTTGGTAATAAATCTATAAAAATAGATGATGATGGTGTTGTGCTTTGTATCCTATGGAGTTTTAGTGGTTTAGAGTTTTGGACTTCGAGCGATCTTGGCCAAAATTTTGAACAAGCTAGCGACTTAATTTTAGAAAATGGACTTTGGGGTGATGTTTTAGTGAAACCTTCAGCATATTACATCCTAAGTGATCAACAATTAAATGTATCGACAGATAAGGCTAAAAGTTGGATAACTTTTGATCTAGATTTGCCCGAAGGCTCATATTTTTCAAGTTTCAATGTCTCCGATGATTTATATGTTTATGTTGCCTTGGCTAGCGATCAATTGTATCGATCAAATGAAGCTTTGAATTTTGATCAGAAAATAAGCGGAACTATCTACAAAGATGTAGATGATAATTGTTTGTACGAAAACGAAGAAGGATTGCGCAATCAATCCTTGTCATTAACAAATAGTGCAGGTGAAACATTGCATGTCCTAGCAGGGGAGAGTCCTTTTGAATTGAATGCTACACCTTCAGATTATACTATAAAACACACGATTGATGAAGCGTTATGGCTTAGTTGTCAAACCGAGTATCTCATAAATCAAAACAGCAGTGATGACATCCATATCGGTATCCAGCCTATCAAAAACTGCGCTGCTCTTGATATACACTATACAAGTATCGGTGCACGGAGGTGCTTCGATAATCACATGGATATAAACATCTGCAATAATGGCACAATTCCCACTGAATCTGGAAGTCAAATCAACATACAGCTTGATCAGTTTATGGATTATCTAGAAGCAAACCCTTTACCATTAAGTATTGACAATCAAGAAATTATATTTGACATTGGAGTCATAGAACCATTTGATTGCTTTAGAATACGAATAGATTATAATATATCTTGTGATGCAAATCTTGGTAATGAACATTGTATCTTATCTTCTATAAACCATGCTAATTTATGTGATGATTCCAGTATCGTAACTGAAGAATCTTGTTTTAATAATGTTGGATCATTTGATCCAAATGATATGCACGCTATTGTAGAAAACAAATGGCTTACAGAAGGATTAATAGATCCAGAATTAGAGTTTGTAGAATATGTTATACGCTTTCAAAATACTGGTTCTGACACGGCATTTACCGTAGAGTTAATAAGTCCGCTAGACGAATATTTAGACTGGGAAACGTTAAAAATAACTAGTTTTAGCCATCCTTATCAATACACCATAAGTGATGATGGACTATTATCTATTTTGTTTAATAATATCGAATTACCTTATGAGGATATCGATGAACCAGGATCTCATGGCTATATTTCATTTGTAATAGCTAAACCAGAAAAACTACAGGAAGGAGCTATTATTTCGGCACAGACAGAAATCTATTTTGATTTCAATGAGCCGATTATAACCAATGAAGTTTTGCTATACAGCAGTATACTTGATGATACAAATGATTTAAATCCAAGTGATATATCTATATGGCCAAATCCTATGTCAACGTATTTGCTTTTTGAATTTAATTCAAGCGTTGACGGGAATATTAACATTTACGATGTATTAGGCAAGAAAATATTTTCTACGCCAGTATATGGACTTACAGAATATAAAGTAAATACAGAGGCATTCACTGCTGGTGCATATACCGTGCAAATTCATATTGAAGAAAAAGTATTTACTCAGATGGTTATTAAATATTAAAGATTAAAAAATATTTTGTCAAGACTTAGCTTCAGTATAGCTAGGTCTTTTTTTTTAGATGTCTTGCAAACCGCTAGAAGAAAAATGCTATATTAATTGCCTATAATTAATAGTATGTAATTTAATCTTGTATTACAATCGACTTTATACCAAATAAATAGATGTCGTTTTTGGAAATTTTAACCAAATTTTCGTATCCATTTATTGATTAACCTTTGGCAATTAATAAATCAATCGTTTTTTCATACCTATTAATCTGCTTCATGCAAGATTCGAGTTGTTTTTCTAGCTCCACAATTTCCTTATTACTATATCTTTTATGAAACTCAACACCAACACCTTCAAGGTAACTTATTACATCTGAAAGTAAATCCACCTTTAGGTATTTGCTTACTTCGATGATATCATATAAGTTAGAATAGTACGGTCTGTTCAGTCTACTATTCATCGCATTTGCAGATATCCCAAGCTTGTGAGCAAGAGATCTTAAAGAATATTCAGAACTGTTTTTGGTGAACTCTCGAATCTTTTCGGAAATGTTTATTCCGTATCGTTGATCATATTGGGTCATTATGATAATATTTTGAGGTGTTTACAATACAAAGTTAATTACTTATTTAATATTTTATATCCACTAATTATTGTATTAAATATATTTATAATTGTATAAATAACATTTTTATAATATATTAGCTAAAAATTAGATATATGGATATTACTATCAAACCTGATCAAATTAACCTGGTCACAAAAAAGGGGCAAATTGTACAGTCGCCACCCTTCGACAAGCCAATGACTGGATTTTACCAAAAGAAAATTTTTAACCCATTATTTAGAGAACCATTACATGGATATCTAAAAGAAAATCACATTGAGATTTATTTGGATCATATAAATCTTCCTGCCTCAGATTGGAAAATTAAGTATGGGAAATTTTTTACTAAAAGGAAGTTTACAGAACTTTTAAGAGGTACTGCAAAAATGACTTTGTATGAATTACTAAAATTTGGAAAAATGCTAAATATAGAATTAACCATTTCCCTTAACACAATAAAAGATCAAGATGATAAATAACATACTTTATTATTCCGCTATCGTATTTCCGTTATTGACCATCATTGCCAATCTATTAATGGTAAATTTCCACAATCATTTTCAAACGGATCTTTTCACGCTTTTAGAAGATGTATTTCCGAAATCAAGGAAAATTAAACGAAACCCTACGATGTACCATAAAAATCTCTTTGTAACAAAGTGGAAGGACACTAAAAAATGGATGGTTGCAAATAACTACATTTCCACGATTGGTTCAGCATTAACCCTTACCTGTACTATTTTATACATTTTGTTTTCTAAATAAGATTAATGAACAATAATTATTTTAGTTCAAGAATGGATCAAATCAAGTTTGATCCCAAAGTTCATGTGGCTGCTTTTGATCCCATGCCAGGCGATCCATTAGGAAAAATGATTGATATACCTATTTTCAAAGAAGATAAATTTGGAAATATTCTTATTCACTATTTTGATCTTAATCAAAATATAATTTCAATAGAAAAAGATACTCAATCAAAACACCATCATAAAATAAGGCCATTTTCAGCGATCCGATTTAAAAACCCAAAAGGTGATAAATACTGCTACAATAAATCAGGATTTGAACCTTTGCCATATTTAGGGCTAAATGTTTGTAAAGCATTTCAGAAAAAATCAAAAGTAAAAAAGCTAGTAATTACTGAAGGGCAGTTCAAAGTTTTCTATGCTAATCATTTTGATATTTTCATAGTAGGAATTCCTGGTATAACGGTTTGGAAAAGTAAAAGGAGCAAAAAAATATTTCACTCAATAGAACAGATCATTAAAGTCTGTAAAGTGGAAGAAATAATATACTTAACTGATGCAGACACGCTATCTGTAAATTGGGAAGAAAACAAAGATTTGGCAAAGAGGCCATTCCAGTTTTACAACTCTATAAAGTTTTTCAAGAACTTATGTGAAGACTTTAAATGTAAGCTATATTTCAGCCATATAAAGACAGAATCGAAACACAAAGGACTGGATGATTTATTGATGGCTAATGAAGGAAAGGAAAAACAAATATTATCAGAAATTAAGGGGAATAAAGCTATCAATAAGTACATTGAAAAATTCGATTTGTCCACCTTTGATCTTCCAGCACTAAGAAAGTATTTTAAAATCACTGATGCTCAAACATTTTATGATGAATATGAAGAAACTATTGGAAATAGATCCTTTATATTTTACAAAGCGGTGTGGCAATATGATGAAGATTTAAAGCAGATTGTTTGTTTACGTTCTGAGGAAGCTGCACAATATATGTATATAGGCAACCATATTTACAAGAAAGGATCTTATCCTGGAGATTTTGGTATCCAGGAAAGCACAATCATTAGAGTATCAGACGGAAGATTAAAAGCCGATTTGAATATGGAAGTCCAAAAACATAAGAAAGTGATGCGAGAAATGGCGAAATATGATGGTATGGTAAACATACCAGGACATAGTGAACATTACCAACGTTTTATATCTACTGAAGATACGGAAGGCAACGTAATGAAGTGGTATAACAAATATCAACCTATCACACACAATCCAAAAGAAGGTTCTTTTGAATTAACAGATAAATTTATCAAACATATTTTTGGAGATGATTTGATCGTACATCAAGGCCATGAAATTAGATCTTACGAATTAGGTTATGATTACTTGCAATTGCTGTGGACAAACCCAAAACACATCCTCCCTATTTTGTGCTTAGTTTCGAGGGAAAGAGGAACTGGAAAAACAAAATTCTGTGAATGGTTGAGATTAATATTTCAGCAAAATGCTGTCCAGGTTACAAATGATCAATTAGCTTCAAAATTTACCAGTTACCATGCTCATAAATTAATTGCCTATGTTGACGAAACATTCATCGAGAAAAAAGCCATTTATGAAAAAATAAAGAACCTATCCACTTCATCAAAAATAGCATCTGAAGGAAAGGGCCAGGATGCTGTAGAAATAGAATGTTTTCTAAAATGGATTTTGTGTTCAAACAACGTAACTGATTTTATCAGAGTCGATGAAGAAGAAATTCGGTTTTGGGTTCGGGAAATCCCATCCATACCTAATGAAGAAAAGAATTATAATATTATTGAAGATCTACTTGAAGAAGTTCCGCATTTCCTTGAATTCCTTAATAACAGGGAAATGGTGACAAAAAAACAAAGCAGAGCATGGTTTCATACTAACTTGTTAGAAACAAACGCTTTAAGACGCTTAAAAAGACATTCTAAAAATGGACTAATACAAACATTCGAACAATTTATTGTAGAAAAATTTACGGCCGTTCAAAAACCTATTTTAAATTATTCTCCAAAACTGTTAATTGAACAAATGGGGATAAAAAATACTAAACCAAGTTATCTAAAATCACAAATAATTAAAGAATACGGAATACCATTTCACCAGGCTTCAAAATGGTTTAGTGTTTATGAAGTAGAACTTGAAGGATTCAATGATATGCAGGTGGTAAAGGAACAGAAAGTCAAAAAATCATATTTTGAGTTCACAGCAGATAGGTTCTTATCCTTTGCAGAATTACTTTCAAATTTCACGCCTGATGATCTTATCGAGCTCGAAGCATTACTTAAAAAAAGAAAGATGGAATCATTTTGGAATCCTGATCTTGAAGAAATTAAAACATCAATGGAGACAAGGCAACTCAGATCTTTTTCAACAGTCGTTTACGAATTATATAACAGTGAGGCCGCCGATACAAAAACAATTCACGAGGCTTTAAATTTGGCCATTAAAAAAGAATCATTTAAGGAATTTTATAATGATGTACAAACCTTATACAAAACCTATTTACCGAAACTAAACATTGCTTAACCAAAAACTTCCTATTATTATGCAAAATGAACTATTCGAATTAGTAAAATCAATTACTTCACATGAACTTAAAAAGAAGGGAAAAGCTAATACTCTTAAAGAGGTTACTTTCAAAGAAGAATCGATCAGCAAACTCACTCATTATTTTAGCACTCATAAACTTGTTTATTACTCCTGGATAGATTTTCTCGGATATATAGTCATTGAGGACTTAATTATCTTTATTCGGAAAACAGATGTTGATGTTAATGTCATTAATTACAAATTATGCTGTAGACTGAATAACGAAGGAAATCCCAAAAACGAATTACTGTTTAACTAAAAAACTCATTTTTTAATTTAATGAAGGCTCGAATGAAAATTCGGGTCTTTTTTTTTGAAAAAATCGATTTTCCAGCTAGGTAGCCATTAGAATAGAAATACAGTGGAATAAAAAACATATATATTTTTGGGTTTTTGGGTATAATTATTCTTTATAAGTACTTAAGTAATTGATAATCAATAAAATTAATTCATCCTGTATTTACCCAAAAACAATCCCAAAAAATTAAAATACAGTATATAATACTATTGAAAATAAAAAAGCCTCAATAATTTAATATTGAAGCTTTTTATTTCATAAATCAGACTTATTCTAGTTCAAATAATAATAATTCCCTTTGATGTGTTTTTCCTTTCCTTCAAAAAGTGATTCTGGTTTAACAATTGGAATAGGGAAGGAGCTAATTTTATTTCCTTGATTCCTGGCTAGCAAATAACCTCTAACTGTTGAATATGAAACCGAAACTAATAATATCATTAGATCAATATCAATACCATCCATGCCTTTAAAAGTCTTGGTTGCAGAACTTACATCTTTCATCTTATATTTTGAAATATAGTCACCGTGAAAAATACTGAATAATTCCTCTTTTTTGTTATCATCAAAATAAGAGTATAGCATTTGGATATGAAAAAAAAGCTCCACCTCACTTTCTACTAAATCTAGGCTGTGTAGATCAAATTTAAAATCAATCGCCGTGTTTTCTTGATTAAATTCTTCTCCATTAAGATAAGTTTCATTAAAGTAGTCAAAATCTCTGATCTCGAAATTCACTTCTTTAAAATCTACAATTTGAAAACCGATATTTTTAGATTTTTTTTCTTTCTTATCGCCCATTACTAACTGGTCTTAGTTCATGATCTGTGTTACCCATTGCAACAAGTTTTCCTCTCTTTTGATTAAAATTTAGCTTTATTCTATCAATATCTAATCTAGGCTTCACTTTATTCTTAGTGAGAATAATATCTTGATTAAATACTGCTTCTAATTTTGAAATCGTTTTTAGTGTCATATTGTGACCACCTGAAAGCCACTTGCTTATCTCAGAAGGATTTTTGCCTAACTCTTTAGCCAAGTCCGAAGATGACATTTTTAAAGAGCTCATTATTTCGTCAATTTGATCAATTAAATCCAAAGATTTACTTGCGTAAATTTTAAGGTATTTTGGAGATTCTTCCAATACCTGTTCGAACATCTTGTTTTTCATGATTACCGTTTTAAATATGAAATCCTAATTCCGTTAAACTTGTTGAAATTTTTTTTCTTTCTATTTTTATTGTACCGTCCTGAATTTCTTGTCTAAGAGCTTTAGCTATTTTATTGATAGTTCTAAAGTAACC
Source organism: Saprospiraceae bacterium (assembly GCA_020631235.1). Taxonomy (GTDB): domain Bacteria; phylum Bacteroidota; class Bacteroidia; order Chitinophagales; family Saprospiraceae; genus JAHDDO01. The sequence goes on from JAHDHQ010000001.1 coordinate 93,178, forward strand.
TTGCACATTAGGACAGAATTCTGCTCCAGTTTTTGTTTTTATACCACCATTATATAAAATAACAACGCTTTCTGATAATCTCAGGCAGTACAGTCTGACTTTTGAGTCTGTATTTATTTCATAATATTTACTAGATCCAGGCTTTCCTGGTAAGGCTTCGCCACTATCTTCAGAACGGAATCTTAATTTATTAGCACCTCGAATTCCTATTTCATACAATAAGTTAATAATTGTTGTAAATTCTTCTTTTATGACAAGATCCGTTTCTTTCCTAAACTTTGATATGAACTTTTCCATTTCAGAATATTCTTCTATTTCATTATGCAAATATTCAAATCTAATCGTGTAATAAAACACCTCTTTAGATTCTTGAAAAGGTTCTATGTGGGCAAATATATTCACTTATAAGTTAAATAATCAAGTATTTTTATAGAAAAAAAACGATTTATTGAAATAATTACACATTATTTGAAAATATAAATACTATCTACAAATTAAAACTCGTACTCAAAATTCATTTTAATATATCCTCCTCCAGGAAGAGAACCTTCAGCCACAGGTTTTTGAATATTTAAACTACCAATTGATTGACCTGATAAAATGAGATCATCGGAGCTAAACTCATCCCAATCATACAAAGCCAAATGTACATTTTCAAATTCATCATATTCCACTGTCCAATTCAATGAAAAGAATACTTCATCACTTGCCTCATTAAATAAAATCTCAGAAAAAGTGTTTTCAGCCCCATGAACAATAGAAACATAAAAATCAGGAGCATCAAATAAATCCCAGGCCTCCCCACTAGAATTGAATAAAGGAATATCGGTAATCTCTACAGAAGTTAACGTTATTCTTTTTGGTATTGATAATTCAGCACAGCTTGGCCCTTCGTAGCCTTCTTCACATACACAATCACCATTTACACAAGTTCCACCGTTTAAACAAGTTATGCCCTCGCATACATCATTCTTGCATGCTGACAAAAAAATAAATCCAATAAATCCTAAAAAATAAATTACTTTTTTCATACTTAACGTTTAGTTGTTTGTGCAAATGTGCATTATATTTTCTTTCAAAACACCACAAATAAATCCACTTAATATTGTATTAGGTATACTAATTCTTATTTTTTGCGTGTTTATACTTGTATCGTATTGAATCATTGAAATTTTATTCATATTCTTGAATTGACAAACCGCTTGTTTACAAATCAAGCAAAATATTATTTCAAGATAATCCTGGACACGGATACTATTAAGGAAACTGATAGTGAGCAACCTTTAAACAGGTGGTTTGTCAATCCGTAAGTCCAGGTATTCAATTGCGTGCTATGACAAACCACCAAATTAAAATCAGCCAGTCGGCTATCGATTCATTTCAAAATTTATTAACCTTTTACCAATCAAATGACATTGTCCTGCATTTAAACCATGTAAGGAAAATGACCATTTACAAGACGCTAGATCCTGAAATTGACGAGCAAGATTTACGATCATTAGAATGTTTCGATTTTATCCTCCAAATCTTCTTAAATGAGGTCTGTAAAAACGATAAAATTGAGTACATAATTTTGCCGTGTTCTTCATAAAACACCCAAAAATGACCCAAAAACACCCAAAAATGAAGCCTCAAAATTTCATTTTTGGGTGTCCATTTCATTTTTGGGTTCAATTTAAGTCATACATTTATTTTTTTTCCAAATTATATTTTCCATATTTTAATATAATTACAAAATATTCTGAAATACTTAATTTTTCTTTGCATTTATTCCAAAAACCCAAAAACGTACCCAAAAATGAAAAAATTGGTTCATTTATTTAGTTCTGTGTATGTTATTGTACTAGGATATTGCACGAAATAACAACTATGTATTAAGCCCAATTTATGACCTTTTTAAAGGCTTAAAATCTACTATTTCTATTTAGAAATATATTTATACGTTTATATAGTATATTTATACTTGTATAATGTATATTTGTAATATATTCTAATTGGCTAATATGATTTTAAGCAAGTTTCAGTTTTGTTCCTACTTTAAAATTCTTACTCCATCCCAAACGGTTTCTTCTTACAAATTAAGGAGGTACTATTTCACAGATAAGGTTTTAGAAAAAATAGGTTTATCGTTTTCCGAATACCAAAAGCTCAAAACATTTGATGTAGAAACTTCAGCTAAGATCATTGCACATTTTAACATCAAAACAGAAAGTTTATGAGTAAAGCATCATTTGATTGTGAATTCAGATATGAGGTAAACATTACATTCATGGGTTATCCTCCAATGAGTTTTAATCTCACAAAATTTCATCCTTACACATTATTAGTGCGACAATCTATTATCAAAAGATTAAAAGCTATTGGAAAATTTCATCTCATGGAACAATTAAAAATCCGTAAGTGGATACAACCTATTACTCCGTCAAATAAAAACAATTAATTATGTCTAAATCTATTGCTTTGTATTTCGGTTTTGGCTATACCTATAAAGAGGCCAGCGATCCAAAATATATTGAATTCACCTCAGGGTCATTGGCCAATCGGGAAATGCACAAATCAAAAGTAAAATTCATAGAGCCTGGAAAAACACTTATAAAAGAAGATGACATTTCTATTCCTGATCATTACCTCATAGATGGTATACCTTACTTCTTTGTGCTAGCCTATAAAAGTCCAGGCAACATAATCACAGGCTTTGTTTCTGAAGATAACAAGACAAACTGTTTTGGAAAGTCGTTTACCGAATCTGAGCGTGGAACAATACTATCTGTATACCAATCATATTTCAGAGAAAGAAATCTTTTATGAGAATAGACATCATTCCAGGCATCCAACCATTCAAGAATCATCAAGCAATTAAAATTGTTAAAGGCTACAAAAGACCCATTACAAAGGAAATAGCCAATTTTATACAATCAGAACATTGGAACGAATACGTTTATAAGGTATGTAGGCCCATTATTCATAAAACCATTGAAGTTTCAGAAGTGATTCCTATAGATGTAACTTTTGTAGTTTCGTCAAACCCTCCTTTTGATTTTACGCCTAAGTTACCAATTATTTCAACTCAGAAAATTTCAATAGAACCATTTACGGGTTCTCCTTCCAGGTTTATATATAGGCATGTTATTGTCAATAACATTCAGTTATCGGAAGAAGAGATTGAAGAATACGCCATTAATGACGGGTTTGATAATGTAGAAGAATTTTGGCAGTACCATATAGAACCATTTAAAGGACGCATATTACATTTGACAGATAAATTGTATTAATCACTAAAAATTATAGATCAATGAAAAACAAAAAATTACAGGAAAAAATCGATTCGCTTTTAACTGAAAACCAAGGGCATGTTATTAGTACTTTTTTAAGTTTAAAGAAAGATCCTGATTTTATACAATCGGAAGATAAATTCGAATTATTTGCAATAGACTTTACGGACGAAAAGGATAATTTTAATAGCGGATATTTGCAAGATGTGGTAATGTTTTCTTTACCACCTGTAAACAATATGAAAGTTCATGAAGTGCGTTTAATTGTTCTTTCTTCGACTCGAGATAGTTATTATATCATTACAAAAAGATGCAGAGCACCATTCCATTTAGAAATTAACTGGGATACTTTAAATTGCACGAGCATTAAGATTGAAAAATCCTCATTAGACTAAGCAATCCTTAAGCATCCTTTAAGAACTTCGACACTTTTGTATAGCAAATTATTTTAATATAATATTTGACTGAACTAAAGCAATGTCCAGTCATTAGTTTATTAAAATACATAGGAATAGGAACAATTGCCTACTTGCTTTTTAAGCGAGTAGGCAATGTCATTAATGATCAGATATCTATTGTATCAGCTAGAGCAAGAGAATTTTCGATCACACTGACTGAATTAAAATTCATTCTTTCCTTAGAATTACAAAATGACTCTTTAGTACCTATCCCAGTAGATCATTTTTATGGATCTATATACTACGGTGATATACTTATTTCCAATGTTCAGACAAATAATGCAGTTACATTACAACCTGGAATGGCTACATCTTTTGATGCCAATATTAACACGGCAATACCTGCATTACTCACTAATATTACTGACTTGATTAATTCAGGTTCTTTTCTGAATTCCATGAAAATTAAAGGCACTGTTCATTCAAACGGTATCCGTATTCCTGTAGAGAAAACTATTTTATCTGTATGACAAATGATAGATTAAATAGGATAGCGAATACTTTGATTCTTCCTGATGAAGGAAAGAAGGAAACGATAAAGACAAACTTTAATACTAAGGACATTATTGAAGCTGTCCTTTACGCTGATGAATTGGTGGTTGAAGACTTAATCGAGTTTTCGGAATATTTTGAAAAGAGTTATTCAGGCTTAAAAAGCTTGTGGCAGTTTGTTAAAAGTAATATCAAATATAAGGCTGATTCTATAGATGCGGAAGTGATAAAATCACCAAGATCATTATGGTCTAAAAAACAAGGTGATTGCAAGTCTTTCAGTTTGTTTATTGCTACTGTATTAAAGCAGAAAGGTATTCCATACAGTTATCGTTTTGCAGCTTATCATGGAAAAACACCTACTCATGTTTATATAGTGGCAAACTTAGAGGGTAGGGAGGTTATTTTGGATGCTGTTTATCATGCCTTTGACAGAGAAGATATTTATACCTATGCTATTGATTACGGTATGCCTGGGAGAAAAAAATCAATACTAAATCCTTCAGAATCATACATCGGTTCTATTAAGCTAAAAAGTATTAGCAAGTTGGCTTTGCCTTTAGCTGTAGGATATTTAATCTATAACAGACTGAGTGTATAATGAGAGATAGAAAATTAATATATCTGCATGGTTTTAGTAATGTTGGTCACATACCATCACCTGATTTGCCGTACATAATGGCTGATATGCCACGCCAAATTTCAGTGAAGCCTTATCATAATTTTAATATCACTACTGATGGAGAAATGAGCTTATTGCTCCTTCAGGAAGAGATTGATATATTTTCATCTTACTATGGTGATACTGGCGGTCATTTTGCTAGATCTAGGGATATGATAATGGATGCTTTACATCACGGATTACATACGGGTGTAAATATCGGCCACTATGCTAGAAATTTAAGTGAACAGGAAATATATGTAGCTAAAGCTATTCGAGACGCAAAGAAAAAGTTTACCCAAGGCAACATTGATATACTAGGGTATAGACACTACATCGGTGCTCCCGATCCTGCATTTAATGATAAGCCTATTGTTCCAATGGCAGATTGTGAGCAATTCATCATTGATGATATTTACGAAGATCAATATGGTAATCAGCAAGAAGTAAGGGAATTTATTCAACCTCAGTATAGAAACTGCCTCGCAACCAACCGCATGGTACAGCGATTAAACGATGATTTAGAAAAGGTAGCTCATCATTTATTGTATGAGTTTGCCACTGTCCAAGAAGGCAGAGATAATGGATTCGTTGCTGCAAAAACCATTGAGCAAAAAACAATCATTGATAGTATTTCTGATTACTCCAATTTATCAAGATCAAATCTCAATAATTGGTTAAATATTGCCATACGCAGAGCAAACGTTAATCGAGGATTAGAGCCTCATTCAGGTATTCAAACTAAAGATTTTATTAGGCTAAGAGGACAATTGAGAGATGATCCAAGAATAGGACTAGATCCTGCAACTATAGCTTTAATCATTACTGCTGCTATTCAAATTACGACCATCATTGCTGCTGCAACACAGGAAAGCAGAAAGCTAAAGAATCAAATTATAACCGAAGAGCAAGCCCTACAGCTAGAATTAAAGAATATGGGCTTAACCGCAATTGAGGCAAGTACTGATGATTGGAATCCAACTACTGTTACTGAAGAGGATATCTCTTCGGGTTCAGCAGGAAGTTCATCTTCATCAAATGCAAGTATCGGTCTTGTTGCTTTGCTTTTAGGGGGTGCATTTTTAATGAGAAAAAAATGAAGCTAGATAGCAATAAAATCATATTAGCCTTAGTAGCCTTTTTTGGAATTTCTTATTTCAAGAACAACTCATTTGGTGGCGACAGATGTAAAGCTGCATTTACTGTCAAAGGTTCATGCACAGGCCCATTCCCATACTATAATGCTACGGCAGGTATAAAGACCTGCTACTGTCCTAAAGACTATGGCAATAAGTGGGTTATTCTTAGAGATAACTTCGCCTATCCAGTAGAAGTTATGGCTTCATTAGGTTTTACAGAGTATGAGCCTGATGTATGGATAGAAACACAATTATATAACCAGTTGGTTTCTGCTTACAATGCTAGAGCAGAGCAATACAGAGATATGCAGTTTAAAGTTTGGGTAGCCACTACACAAACGGCGATTAACACCGCAGGAACTGTTTTAACCACAACACAAAACCCTGGCCAAAGCACAGGAACATTATAAAAAAAGTCTTATGAGAAACGACAAACAAAGACGCCATAGAAGAAAGCAAATTTTAGCGTATAAATCAAAGAAAGCTAAAAAGCAAAAACTGGAAGCAGAATTCGGAGTATTGACCGATAGTGCATCCGCTATGATTGCAGCCAATTACCAGTCTTTAAAAGGTAAAGAGATCAAGGGTACTGGCCAAGATGGTAGGGTAAAAAAATCAGATGTAGAATTAATATTAAACGCATAAATATCATGAGAAAGAAAGCATCAGTAAAAGGTTTAGCGAAAACGAGAAAGTTTTCAGGAAAGACCTATACAAAGGCAGCTTGTTCAAAAACAAAAGCAGGCGCAAAAGCAAAAGCAAAAGCACTTCGTAAAGCTGGAAAGCGAGCACGAGTTGTTAAAAATCCTAGCGGTGGACACTGTGTATACAGTAGATCCAAATAGTTATGAATAGCCTGGTAAAAATATTTGGTTTATTGTTCTTAAGCTCATTAGTCTTAAGATCAGATGCTGCAAGCATAGGCAAGTTAAATGCCTATAAGTTTGTCGATGTATATTCATCTATTCCTAAAGATGGTAAACCAGGTAAAACGAATATCTATTGGGCTAACAACAAAAGGGGAGTTTACATAATTAAGGAAAACGGCCGTATTGTTTATGTGGGAAAATCACATTCCAATATCTACAAAACAGCTATGAGACATTTTCAGCAGTGGAATGATCCATTCCAGGACCGAATCACTTATGCTGAAAAGATAAATTCGAATCGTTATACCATCAGGATTATTGAGGCTAATAAATCACGCATTGATTTAATAGAATCAGGTTTGATAGAAAAGTATAACCCTAGAGACAACAAAGACAAACAACTATCTTTCCAGGATGAATATTCAGAAAAGATTATGGATCAATTAGATCAAGTCGAAGAATTGATTTTTGAAGATCCACCATTTTAAACAAATTTTATAACAATCTAAATCCATGTAATTATGTGTGGATGTACAGACAAAATTTCAGGTATGAGAAAGAAAAGAAAAACATATCGAAGAAGAAAAAAAGCAGTTAACACTGATACGATAGTTACCGCAGGATGGGGAGGACTTGGTTTTATTGGTGCTATGGCTGTAGGATCATTATTAGGAAATAGAATTTCCGATGATGCAATGACAAATTCATATGCAAAAGCAGCCGTAAAAATTGTTGGAGGTACTGTATTAGCAGCCCAAAAAGGTAAAGAGACCACAGCAGCAGGTATCGGAATGGCTACCGCAGGTGTAATTGACATTGCTAATGCTACGGGTATTACCAATGCCATTACTAGTGCTGTAACTCCTGCATCCACCGCAGGACTACCAAGTGGTAGAGTAATGCGTTTGAGAGGTTCAAAAGCAGCGCATGTAGCTTGCCCACCTACGAGGCAGCAAGCATGGAGTGGGATTGTGGATGTATAATCTCTTTCATGGAATGATTTTAATAAGCTAGAGGACTGGACAAGGAATCTTTTTAACATTAAAATCATTAAAATGAAAAATAATATTCTAGGGGCAAAAACCCTATTTAATGGACTCTTATTTGTCCTTTTTACCTTTGCTACAACTATGTTGTTTGGCGGTGAATCATCCGACCCTATAACGCAGGAAAACATCAATCATGTCGTTGCAAACGCAGCAGGTGTGACAGTAGCCTCAGACCTTGATCGTTCAGCTTATAGAAAATTTGTAGAATATCTACAAAGGAATGGTAAATCTTCAGATCAGATGTTTCCAGGTTCAGATGTTCTGGTCACACAAACAGATTTACGGCTTGAAGCTTTATTGGATACAAACAAAGATACTTACACCTTCGATATTTTAGGATCTACAGGATCAGGAGATAGACCATTAGAAAGAAAACTGGCTAGCTCTGAAATCTTTATGGTCACAGGTATAGGAATAGGTATCCAAAAACAGCATGTTGGTTCACCTGGTCTAAACCAAGCTAATTATCCAGTATTTACATATCCTGATGATAATTACTTTATTGACTCTACAAATGCAGGTGCTACAGAAGCGAGGTCATTAGAAAATCTATATAATGGCAATATTCAGCTAACAACAGCACAAACAACTAGGCAAAAAGACATATCCACAAGATTTATGCGATATGTTCCAGTATCTCAGTTTGTAAATAAAGCCGTTTCAGGAGCAGCAGCGCATCAATATCCTAGTTTTGGAGGCTACATTGAAGAAGAAGGATTTTACCGTACTAATGGATGGGCTATCCTTTCAGGAGCAGAAACAAATCAATTAGTATTTAGAGTGGGTAATGCGGATCGAGCGAATATCGCAGGTGGTAAAGATGTGGATGGTGTAGACACGCAGAACGTATTAATTGTCAGACTTTTCGGTTTATTGTACACAGGTACAATGAATAATGGAGGCTGCTTTCTATAGAGATAAACAACAGCAATAGATTATCAGCCCTGGTAATCCAATCGATTTAACCAGGGCTGTTTTTAACTCACTCCATTAATCATTTTGCATGTATAATATACTTAGAAATATAATAGAATTTTTCCAGGCCTATTTTTTGAAGAAAGAACATCCAGTTCTATATTCTACTACTGGTGAAATTCAAATATGCGAAGGAATTCGTGTATACCAATTCCCAAAAGTCAACATTTTAGATGATTGTATCCTGGTAGGGCTTGTTATTAGACCTCAAAATGAAAAAGGCACAAGAGCATCAAAGAACGCTCACTTACTAGTTGACAATGATTTACTAGCTGCATCACACATCACATTGAGAACAGAAGGATTTTCATTTGTTGATCAAATGCCATTAGAACATTTTGTTCACGACTGGGCACACGGAAATGAGCCTGGAACATATGTTCAGATGTTTTTAAATAAGGGTTTTGATCCAGGCAACTCAGAATTGGAAATTAATGATCCAAGTGGAACGGCCTATACTTTAGTTGATGCCAACCATAAGAAGGTGATTGAGATTACTTACATCTACATCAAAAAGATGCAAGTAGGATGTTCAGCAGATCAAACATTACAACTATAAAACAAAACCTATGCTGTTAAAGGAATTTCACATACAGGAGATACAACGCCGTGAAGCATCCTATTTCAAAGTTTGGAATAAAGATGTGCTTAATGCTACGAGAAAACCACCTGCATCATATGTAAACGATGATGAAGACGATGTAGACGCAGCAATTGAAATGCTCAATGGTTACATTGATGCACAACCAGGTAGTGTATTTACAGTGGCAATGTCTCATAGGATGAATCCTAGAAATGATGATGTTACTTACTGGTTTACTGTAAAGAAAAGCAAACAGCAAAGAGATCATATAAGCGGTACAATTCCATCGATTTATGGTGGAAATGTACAGGCTTATATCCAGGAGCAAGTTGATACCAAATTAGCCTTGCGCTCGATGGAAGATGAAATCGATGCGCTTCGAAATGCAAAGGAAGAAAACAAAGGATTGAAAGAACGAATATTTGATATTCTTGATAATCCTGACGGTAAAAATACGGTTTTGTCTCAATTAGTAAATGGTATACTTGGCATAGCTCAAACACTAGCTGTTCAGAAATTTTCCAATGGCACAATCAGTCTACAAGGTATTCCAGTTCCTAAAAATGACAATCCTAAAACAGAAGTACCAAATCCTTCATCCGAGGTATCAGAAAAAACAGAAGTACCAAATCCTTCAGCAGAAGTATCAGGTAGAAACTCCATTGAAAAAAGTATAGATCGTTTAGAGAAAATTTTTCCCGATGTAGAGTCTCTTTTAGAATCACTAGCCGATTTTGCAGAACAAAATCCAGTAATGGCAAAAAATTTATTAACTCAAATAACATCAAAGTAAATGAGGCAATACGGGTTAACAAATTTTGATAGAGGAACTGAATATTATTCCAAAGATGGTAGGAAGGTATCTGAATTTGACATTGTAACACTTTCTCCTATTAAGGAAAACGATACTGTAAGACTGGTTTGTAATTCTTATAAAATTCAAAATGCAGGAAATACCGTTATCGAAATTAATGGTGGTTGGACATTAAACCCAGGAGGTACAGAAAATGTAGGTGACGGGCAATCATTGCATGTTATTGTACATGATTTAAGAATAAAGTTTTTGAATGAAAATGTATTGCCTGGTGATTGCAAACCTGATGGTACGCCTAGTGATCCACGCAACCGATTAGAAATAAGATTGATGGTTTGTCACTCACCACTGGTATCAGGTGCAGACAGGTATAAGACAGAAGGATTAAATCACGAGCGTAGAGAACGTAGACTAAGATAAATATGACACATATTCACGGACATATCGGTTTTATTCCAGGAGCTGTAAAGCCTGGATCGGGAGCAGTAGAAGTCACTTTTCCTGATGTAATGGATGTAAATGTTCTTAATGAATGTCTTGCCGTAGAGGTTAAAAACCAAATTGATGTAAACTTTCAAAGTTTGTTTGATTGGTTGAATGAAAATGATCTTAATGTAAACTTTCAGAGTTTATTCGACTGGTTAAATGAAAATGAAATCAATGTCAATTTTGATGATTTAACTACTTGGTTGAATGAAAATGATTTGAATGTAGATTTTGATGATTTAACCACTTGGCTAGATGAAAACCAAATCGATGTAAACATAGTCAATGAAGATCCAATACCTGTTTCATTTGATCCATTGATAACGCAGTACTGTTTAGATGGGTCTTATGATGACCAGGAAGCTATTATTCGATTTTGGAGTGATGGAAAAATAGAATATTGTCTATTGAGTGGAGGCACTTGGCAAATCCCACAAGATTTGAAACTTCTAAGTTGTGAACGAATTGTTCCAGTAGAGACTAAGAAGCTTTATTTCGAGAAAGTAAGACTTTCAGGTGATTTAACCAATGCAGCTACCTCATGGATTCCATTCATGCCAGGATCTACAGCACAAATTGGAACTCCTGGAAACACATTCAAGCTTACAGGAGAATATAAATCGTTCATCATTCGATGGAATCGAGAAACCGAAGAAGGAGGTATTCTTCATGTAGACATAGACGGCAATAATAACGGATATGGATATGTAGCAGGTAATGGATGCCTTTATTTACAGGATCTGTTTGGTGTGGATTCAGATAATGGCGAGATGTTTTGTCAAGATCTATGCTTTGAGGCCGTAGGAAAAGCATTTTTAGAAATCCTAATAATTAGATGTAAATAATGTTTAGTAATCATTCCATATTACCATCTATTCCACGACGAAGGAATTCAGGGATTCTTCAAGGTGTTAGGCATGAACAGACCATTACAGATAATGTTCTACCATCCAATTTCCCACCACTAACATCTTCGGCTATTCTGAACGTAGAGTTAATAGCAGATTTAGATGTATCCAGTTACAATCCAACTGGTCTGCTTCCTGGTGCAGTTGTAAGAATCAGAAAAACAGATATGAACAAAACCTTCAGGATAATTTATACTGAAGCACCCATCACATATAAATATTTAAACATTCCTGGTGAAGTTCTAACCTTAGAATGGTATCCAGGTACTGGATTTAGAATAATATGACAAGGAATAAAAACATATTATTTGGTCTTGTGCTATTCCTGCTTTATGTAACAAAACGTAGAGCAGAAGAACACATTGGAAAGCTCGTTGATGAAAACGCCACAAAATGGGGTAGAGTAGATCAGTATTGGGATGATAATTTGAATTTTGATCCGCAATATTTACTTGGCAGAAAAGCTCAGGTTTATCAAGATTGGGCTTTTGAAGCATCGGAGGGAGTTAGACGATTTAAGCTTAAAGGCGTTGAATTTGGGAACTGGTTAAATGAAGAGGAAAGGCTTCATCATTTTTATTCAGGCATGGTTTCATTCAATGATTTGTCGAAAATATTAAAAATCAAACCCAACAGGATAGGCTTTAATCAAAGACTAGGCATTGCATTTGGTGCACGAGGAAGGGGAGGAGCTTTGGCCCATTATGAGCAAGATGATAGATTTACTATAAATATTACAAAAGAAAAAGGAGCTGGAAGTCTAGCCCATGAATACGGACACTTTTTAGATAACGCTATTGGTGTTAGATATTTTGGGCCAGGTAGATTTCCAAGTGGTGGAGGTTCTACTCGAAAGAGAACAAATAACAATCTACTTACAGGATCTTCAAAAATAAAAAGGCTTTATGAAGAGATTTTCGATACTCTTTTTTGGCGAGAAAATGGAGATCCTACAAATTACCAATTAGCTCAAAAAAAGCGATCTGAATACTACAACCGTAGGGAAGAGGTATTGGCTAGAACCTTTGAACAATATGTAAGAATAAGGCTCAAAGAATTGAACATCACGAATCACTATTTGGTGAAGAAAAATCCTTCATCAACTGAACCCCCTACACCATTAGTAAAAAAGATAATGCCTCAACTAAAAGAGTTAGTAGACTTAGCATTTAAATAAATTTTAATCATCATAAAAACAGAAAATTATGTCATTGAACATAGCAGCAGAAGGATTTTCATTCACAAAACCATTAACTGATATTGCCACATTAGTAGCAGGATCATTTGTTGGTGGTAATGCAGATGTAGAATCAGCAGATCTACAAGTACAGATGGACACTTCAGGTATGACCGCACCCCATGATTTAGCAAACATGCCTAGCCCATCGGCTTTAGGTGTTTGTCCTGGCGCATCTTTAACCGTTGTTAAAGTAAACCAGGGGGGCACAAATTTAACCTATGTAGATCCTGTAACAGGGATTCCGTACAACTATGTGAACAAACAAGGGGAATCAATCACTTTGGAGGCGGATTTAGTCGCTGATCAATGGGTGGTTAGACCATAATATAATTTGGGTGATAATAGCATGAAAGATGCAGGCTAAAGCAGCCTGTGTCTTTTTAAAAATTTCAACAATGCAGATAGATAGAAATATAAAATATGCGCTTGCAGGAATACTCATTGGATTCCTACTTAGAGGGAATGTAAGAATAGGTCAACCAAGACAAATTCAACAACCAAAAACAAAGATAAAAGCATAATACAATGAGTTTAGATCAAGGCACAGATACAGGGCTATTGCTTAAGCTACCGATTACCAAATCAAATCCTACTGGATTTAGAGTGGCCAACACCAACTTAACTAATACATGGTGGAATAGTCCGAATTTGAATATTGCTACGATCACAAATTCATTTTCAGAACCTATGTATGTCGATGCTACTATTTTTCTTCCATCACTTTACAAGTTTTTTGCTGATGCAAGAATTCAAGTTTTGGCTTATTACCAAGTATTAAGAAATGGTGCAGCCGTGGATGGATGGAGGCTGATTGATTATCAATTTGTTGACAATAGAGGTAATACTACTTCTACTACAGAAGTGCCTTTACAATCGATGGGATCAGCTTCAAATTTTAGAAATGTCGTAGCACAACCAGGAGACGTAATCACAGTACAACAAAGAATAAGAGCTAGAAGGGCTATAAATGGCCCTGGAGCAGAACGAATTTACATTTACAATGGACAGTCGAAAATAGAATTGAAACCACTTATTGATATAGTTTCTGAAGCATAATTATGAAATACTACACAGTCATAAAACCTAAAGAGCTTGCAGTTTTTGAAGTTGATGGTTCGAAAGAATCAATCAAATCATTACCTGAAGGAGCAGAAGAAATTACAGAAAAGGAATATTTGAAAATCCAGGAGAATTATAGTCCAATAAAATTAGCTGAAAAGAGAAAAAGATAATTATGGCCATTGATTTTACAACACAAGGTGGTGATCCTAATTGCGGAGACGGAACAATCGTTATCGGCGACATCAATATCGAGATAGAACCTCATATTGTTGATTGGTGTCCTGATGGATCTTATGACGGCCAAGAAGCTATGATCTTTCTTTATTCTGATGGAAAGATTGAATACTGCTTAAAGCAACCTGGCGCAATTAAGCAACCAGTAATTGATAAATCTAAAGTAGAATGTAGTTTCTGCAAGGGTGGCAATCAATATTTTGAAATAGTGAGATTAGCTTATGATTCACCGAATGAATTTGCGGTACCAGGAACGCCTAGTCTTCCAGGAGTAACCCCAAGCACCTTACAACCTGGGCGAAAATATTTACTTACTGGACAGTTTGATGAAATATCACTTACTCCATTGCGAGACACAGCTATAGACGCTGAATTAGTCTTGAAATACGGGGATAATGAAATTGGATATAAAATGGGTAAAGGCTGTCATTTTGAAACGGCCCTTCCAATGCTAAAGAAATTAGGCTGTAATGGATTTAATCAGGAAATAGAAATAATCACTGGTGATTGCATGTATTTAGAAATACAGATTACAAGAACCATTCAAAATTAAAATATATGTGTAAAGATACAGGCTGTTGCGGAAAAAAATCATGTGTACAGTGTGGTGGTGGAGCTCCACTTCCAACTACACCTATAGTACCCAATATATACATTGATAATACTTCAGGTGATGTTTATTACTGGGATGGCGAAAATTGGGTTCTAAAAGAAGCAGCCGTACCATGTATAGAAACAACCATTGAAAAAAAGCATGAGCTAAAAGGCTGTCATGAAGATGGTACTGACATCATCACTTTAAGTCATCCATATTCAGAAATTGCAAAGAATCCTAATGAAGATGGTTTTTTGTTATTCCTCAATGGTAAACAAACAGATGCAGACAGTTTGCCTCAAAATGCAACACTCCAAGACAACGGCGCAGCAAATGCAACCATACTAGTTGCCCCAGGAATGGGGGAGCCAGGTAGGCCATGTTGCTATAAACTTTTTTATTGGACTAATGAAACCATATTCACATTAGCCAGTTGTGACAATCCATTACCTCCATCAATAAAATAACACCTTAAAATGAAAATAATTACAGGAAAATTCAATCCATTTTTTAACAGCGAGTTAATAGCCTTGATAGCTATGTTATTATTGGCATTTTCAAGCCAAGCGCAGAAAGTAGATCAGCTATATCCATGTACAGATTCATTAGGAAATAGAATCGAAAACTGTATGGCTTTTTCTACTGGAAATGGAACTTATACCGAAGTCGTACAGGATAGCATTTATTGCGAAAATGACTCGACAAAAACGGTTTATGTTGACGCATATAATAATGAATATTTCACCACTATATCTGTACCAGGGTGTGCATGTTGTGAACTTGAACAAACCTTTCAAGATACGAGCTACTGGGATGCCTCAAAGAATACATTAGTTTTCATTGAAAGTGACGGTGATACAAATAACTATGTGCTTTGCTTAAAACCTGATTGTGTTATTGATCCTGAACCAACGCCATTTGGCCATATCGAAACTACTGAACCTGACCCAAGTACAGGAACGGTAAATGCAGCGACAACTTCTTTAAAACCTGATTCCACTACTGTTATGCCATGTGATGAATGTGGATTCTTAGAAGTGCTAAAAAGAAAAGCAGGAACAAATGACCCATATGTAATACATGAAATAGTTGAAAATTTGACAGGAGCTACAGCAAATCAAGCTTCAACAAATAATCCTTCAGAAACTATATTAGATCATATTCCAGGCACAGATGTATTATTCGATTGTTCAGGTATAACATACTTTCAATTTGATAAAAAGGGATGGGCCACAGCGAATGATTATAATTATAGGGCTATAGAAGATGGTATTCAGGACACTACCAATTTAGATATACGACATAATGCGCAGGATTTAATCTTTATTTATAAAACTGGTGGTCAATGTGATGGATCAAATGAAACTTGTCCTGTAGTCTCGAGCAATACTGACAACGTAGACACTATATGTTCATTGCTATTTCCTTGGGGTGGATCTATAAGGGTAAATTTAGCATCAAATGCACCTTTAAATGATGATCTTAAATACCAATTAAAATTCCAATTAGTAGCCACCAAAGGTGTTCGATATAATCACCTAAATCAAGCTTATACAAATTTTTCGCATACAGTAACACCAAGCTTTAATGGTGAAGATGTACGATTTGCACAACCTAATACTGAAGCTGAACAAATGATTGTAAGCTTTGATTCTCCTACAGTTGACACCTACTACGATATGTTTGTTTCTGCAAAAAGAATAAACGGACTATATGGTGAAGTAAGGATTCCTGTATATGCAGTTGGTGGAGGTGATAATAAAAACGGAAGGGTTGGCATACTTTATCATTCCGCAGCCTGGACAAATGGTTTGCGTGTAGAATGTGGAGGTAATGATAATAGAAATACTATATCTACTGGTGCAATGAACAGAATGAGATCATTAGATAATGTAGTTTCCAATGAATGGTTTACCACTATTACAAACATAATGGAAGACACACCTTATAAACCAACGATAAACGGCAATAATAATGATTCAAATTTTGATTACAACATAAACCAAGGATTATATGATTTAAGCGGAGAGTATGATCTAGTACATCCTGATCATGGATATCAAAAGGCAACTTCTTTTTGGGTCACTGAAATTAATTATGGATTTTAAAAAGTTATTGATGAATAAAATACTAATACTATTATTTATAGGTATTTCAAGTAATATGTTTGCTCAATTGGATTTGATTGAAGCAGATTTTTATCCAGTTTCTAAATATGAATATGTAATTGATGAAAAAGGAAATGCTGTTCAATATTCGAAGCCATTACTTGAAACTCCTTACAATTTAGCAAACCCACCTGAAGGTATTAATTATCATTACTTCGGTGGAGCCACACAAACAGAATACGAATATCCGAAATCAAAAATTATCATCCTAAAGGATATAACCATTACCGAACTAACCTTACAAAATGTAACTGCCTTGATAAATTCCAATTTAACGATTGAAAAAGAACCTTCCACAATAGAAGAAGCTCTTTCAATTATTAAGGCGCAAAACTTCAAACTAATTTATTATCATAAAAATAACACTGATGAAAAGTAGACTTCTTGCATTATTAATCTATACTTGCTTATTACCCACTTATTCATGCACACAAGAAAACAATACCACAGTTGTAGAAATTTGCAGTTGTGAAAATGGTGATCCCTGTGAGTGTGAAATATCAAACTTGATAGTTTCTGCACAATGCAGTGGATCAAGTACTGGATTTAATGAATTAGTGGTAAACTATGACGCCCTATACTCGTGTACAGGAAATTCGCAAGTACTATCATACGATGGTGGAAGTATATGGACACCCATAACTGATGGAGAAACAATATTAACCAATATTTCCGATGTGCAACAGCTTGATGTTACTGTAACAGATGCTCAAGATGCTAATTGTAGTCAAACGGTACAAATATCTACACTAAATTGCCAAATCCCACAAAGTATTGTTTGTGACGATTGTTCACCAAATTATCATGTTTCTAAATTTAACTGTCTTGATTTTTATGTGACCTACGGCTTAGAGTACATTACCACAGGCACACCTTCATTAAGAATATATCAGACTGATCCGACACCCAATACTGTTTATTGCGGAAATGATGTAGCTACTTCAGTGGATATTATGATTGATGCAGATGATGGGAACGGATGGGTAACTTATCCCAATGCTTTAACAAGCACAGGAATAGATTATAATTTATTGCCTTCAGATTGGATCTATCCAGTTATGGATAGAGACATTACATTAAAATTTAAGTTTGTTTCTGATTCAGGATTAGAATTCATTCAACATTGGGTATGGAGGATTCAAGGTAGTTCAGGCTACGGAGGAAGATTTTATTTTGATGAATGGACTGTAAGTGAAAATAATTGCCCTGGTGGACTAAACCCAAAAATTCACTACACAGCATACTATGGTGGTGCATCGATGGACACTTCACAACATATTCTCAATGGAAATCATTATGATACCTCGATCGGGGCAGGGTTCAATGAAATGGATACAAATTTCGATATGAATGACATTCAACTTGGAATGAATTCATATGAACAAAACTATACTTTAAATTCAAATGGTGGAGCTATTGAAGGAGGCTATTTGAAGGTTGACTTTTTAACGGAATGTGGAAGTGCGCCGGCACCAGTATTATCATGCTCCGAACCTTGCAATTGTGGCACTTCAGATTGCCCAGGTAGTTTAAATGTTTATTCACCTTACCAATTGATTGAGCTTGATAATGCCGTGGATGCAAATGATATAAACATTCCATTTACAGTGCAGTTTCAAGGCAACTCCGTAATGATGGGTCATAATGATCCGAGTTGTTCAAATGCTTTTTCTGTAGATGTTATTTGGGGTGATGGTCAAACCACTACGGGATTAGATGAAAACACTTTTTTTTCAACACAACACACCTATTCAGCACCAGGTATATATGATGTAGAAGTTAATTATACTGATGCTTGTAACAATGATTTTTCAGTAGTGTATACTTCTGTAATATTTGGAGCTGCAGGAAGTGCAAATGATGGGCCAGGTACAAATGTTGGTACTATAGTATTTCCGAATGGGCAATCTACACCTAGCATGTTTGAACTAGAAAATAACTGCCCAACAGGTAATAATCTAGTAATTGCAGGGTGGGCATCTCCTACAAACCCAGGAGGCACAGAGTTTAGAGTAAGCTATGATTCAGGAAGTTTTAGTCCTTGGATTCCAATTACTAGTCCAGGCTCAGGAACGCACACAATCAACAATGTTTCAATAGGAACTCATGATATTGAAATGCAATATCGAGTGGGTGGCAATTTAGCCCATGTATACAATTTCAGTATCGAAATAGCATGTAATTAAAAGATAATTAATTCAATGGCAGTAGATTATACAGGACAAACAAACGATAATTCATGTTGTGGAACTCCCTCATGTTGTTGTGGGTGCAATAGTGAAACATGGACGCCAGGAGTAATAAGTCAAGATATTAGAGAAGAACTGTTTTCGAACTCTTTTCAAATAGATCCAGGGGCTTATTTCGTTGACGTTAGAAACGTAGGAATTTACCCTATTTGGGTGAATGGTGAGAAAGTAAGTCCTATGACTGGGGAATGGCACAGTGAACAGCAGCTTGATTATGTTCGAGAAATTCAGGACTTTGTTGGAGCAATAAATATCGATAATCCACAAGGATCTGAGTTTTGGGTTAAACGGGCTTTTCCTTCGCCTGGTAATGCAAATAATTGTGGTTTTTCTACAGGTGTTATGGTGGAAAAACGACTTGAAAAAACAACAGATATTATTGTGCCAGCAGGAGCATATTTCGTAGACATTAGAAATGTAGGTGCAACAGAAATACTAGTCAATGGTGAGAAAGTAAGTCCTATGACTGGGGAGTGGCACAGTAAAAATCAAATTAACACAGTTCAAAAAATCCAAGATTTTGTACCTGAAATAAACATACAACTACCGAATGGTGGTGAGTATTGGATCAAGGTTGCTTATCCTTCAGGTTCTTCAGGTCTTATAAACTCAATTGTATAATGAAAAGAATTTTATTTACACTATTAGTAGCTTTTGCCAGTTTAAATCTATTGGCGCAAACTGGAAGTGTCGGAAATCCAAATTATGATCAAGTCATTACACATTATTGTGATAATGATGGTATGGGAAACCTTGTCACATTTTGGGTCCTTGATATCTACAGATTTGGAATAAGCAATCCAATTGCTACAGACACATTTGATATAGAAAGGAACTCATATTCTCCTGTAGGTGATGTTACACTAGGAATGTGCCCTGAACAATTAGCTGTTTGTATTGACACTGCTTATTGGGATGGTTTTAATCTGACAATACAACAAGAAAATTGTCCTCCATTTTTAATTGGATTCGAAGCTTTTGTAGATTCTATTGTAATGATAACCATTGATTCCATTATTTCAATAATACCTTCAGAAACTGATACCGTAACCACAGCTATAAACCTCGATTGTAATACAGGTACATTTACGCTCAGTCAAACCGATATGGCTGACCTCACAGCAGACTTTTCTTGCTATGATGATAAAGAAGTGCAGGATCTAATATGTACCAGTGGAAAAGTAGAAATCATTTTCGATGATAATACTACTAAACTTACTGATCTTGATTGTGGTGGCGCAAGCGGTACTGAAACCGATACAGTAACCACGGCTATAAACCTCGATTGTAATACAGGTACATTTACGCTCAGTCAAACCGATATGG
>JAHDHQ010000001.1:113857-359286 GCA_020631235.1 Saprospiraceae bacterium
CTGACCTCACAGCAGACTTTTCTTGCTATGATGATAAAGAAGTGATTGACATCATTTGTACTATGGACAAACTAGAACTTGTCTTTGATGATGGTTCTAAAATTCTAACAAATGTAGACTGTCCAAAAATATTTTCAATCAGTTCACCTTGCAGTGCCTTTGATCATGTAGAAACTTCACCTGGTGTATGGTCAATGAATATAAATTATCCTCCATGTAGTTCAGCAATGGTGAACTGCCCATGTTATGATGATTGCACAGGAACGGCAATAGTAACTATTAAACAATAATCTGATCCACAATGAAAAAATACCTATTATTCATATTACTATTTATTTCAGCAACAGATTCATACGCTCAATGCGATTATATATGTGATTGTATTGAAATAGAATTGCCAACACCAGTACAAAAAAATGTGTGTAGTGGAAATTCAGATGCTACGGCTGATGATATAGATTGCAGCTTTGCACCTGGTGATTGTATTTTCGACCTAGACGATTTTATTGTAGGCACACTACATCCTGGAACATGGACGCAAATTTCAGGTAGCCCTAGTATTTCATGGAATTTTCAAAATCAATTTTCTTTATATGGTTTAGAAGGACTGTATGAATTTACTTACACCGTAGAATGTCATGGATGCACTTTTGAAGAAACATATAAATTAAATGTTGCACCCGTTTATGACCATGTACAATTAAATTATTGTTCTGATCAGGATGAAAATATTGATTTAGCAAATGAGTTGCCTTCAGACTATGATCTTTCAAATTATGATCCTGCTTTATGGACACCACTTTGTAGTAGTAATGGATTTGCAGATTTTGGAAATTTCAATCCTTCACAAGTAACGCCAGGTTATTATTCTTGGCTGATAACACTTGATGATTCGTTATTTGATGATGAATATTGCCCTGGATCTTGTAGTTTTTATGTGGTAGCCAAAGTTTCCGCAGCACCAATAGTCAATCTTCCTGATACCGTATTTATATGTGGGAAAAATTGTGGAGGTGGTGGTTCAGGCACCAACCTAAATACTTTTTTGGAAGCTGGATCTAATACTACAGGATCATGGAGCAAAATATTTGATTGTAATAATGATGTGCAAACTAATTTATGTCCTACGTTCACACTAACGGGTGGAATGACCTATTCAAGTATTGGGTTTGTTCAAGAATGTCTTGACAAAGTGTTTTATTCGGTAACATCTAATGGTTGTACCACATGCGAAGAAATGTATATTCAAAACATACCTGCCCCTCCTGAAATTCCGCAAGACACGTTTTGTAATTCTCCTGGAAGTATTCTCATTGTTGGTGGCATCGGATCAGGTGCCATGCTAGAAGTAGATAATCCTTCTGACTATCAAGTAACAGGCGTACCCAATCCATTTGATCCTTCCACATTACCATTAGGAGCAAACATAGCTTATATTACTAGAATTTTTTATGAAGGTAATTCAATAGATTATATATGTTCATTTGCAGGATGTACTGAACAAACAGCATTTATTATTGAAGATTGTTGTGGTGGAGTGGTCATTGATGTACAAGCAAATATAATTACTGATGAATATTGTCAACTTTCTGATGGAGCTATTGATATAGACGTTTCAGGTGGTTCGCAACCATATATCTTTGATTGGAGTAATGGAGCGCAAACAGAAGACATTACAGGTTTAGAAAATGGAACTTATACCGTCACCGTAACAGATCAAGATGATTGTCAAGTAATACAATCATTTACCATTAATTTAGATCCAGGAAACATAGATGCAGATGTAACATTTGATAATATTAGTTGTGCAGATCCTGATGGTTACATTTATGTAAATAGTGTTTCAAATGCCAATTTGCCGATAACCATAACTGTATTTCATGTACCTAATATTTGTCCTTTCCAACAAATTACAACTTCATCATTTCCACAAACATTTACAGTTACATGTACAGGAGAATATACAGTAACATTTGAAGACCAAGATGGATGTTTATATACTGAAACCTTAGAAATAAATGACGAATCAGGATGTTGTGATCCAATAGTCATTGATGCAACAATTGTTCATCCTACATGTGGTCAAAATGATGGAGAAATTTTGCTATCCGTATCGGGTGGCGTTCCTGGATACACTTATGATTGGCTGCCTACTGGATTGGTAGGAAATAATCAAGTAGGTATTCCTGCAGGAGATTATTATGTTACAGTAACCGACCAAGAAGGATGTACCGAAACTGGCCAATATGAATTAGTAGATGATAACTCAGGATGTTGTACACCTGAATTTGAAATTGAAATGGTCATCGATGATTTATCATTAGGGAATAACTGTAACCTGCAATATAACTCACCGATTAATATGACTTGTAACGAGTGTTGCAGTGATGGTGCAGCTTCATTTACAATTACAAAGACTTTGAAGTTAGGAAGCACCATTTTAGCCACAGTAACAACTTCATGGAGTGGGGCAGTTCCTTGTATTAATTATGGACAGACAGGAGGTATTTCTCCTGATAATCCATGTATATTAAATCCTGGTGACATAGTTACATATGAGCAAACTATATCTAACATCACAAACTTAAGTGGTTGCGATATGGTGGTCGTAAATAGCACAGTATCAGGAAATTTGCCCCCATTGACTCAAGGTTGGATTGATGGTTGCGATTGTTGTGAAGAATGTACTTATACACTAGAAGCAGAAGATTTAATAACAGGTGGCGACATAATGTATTATAGTGAATGTGAACCTTCATCTAGCTTTAGCTTATATGGGCTTAATACAATTGTCCATGATCTAACAGTTTTCAAATCTAAAATCAAGTATACGGTTTATGAAGATTGCGGTGATGGGCCAAGTCTATATGAAACCTGGAACGAAGAAAAGGTAGAAGTAGATGGACAAGGTTCAAATTTTAAATCAATTGGATCAAATACATGGTCTTCAGGGTTTACAATAAACGACATTGGGCTTTGTTCAAATAATGGTTCTACAGTGAACATAGATCTTTCTAATGCAGTTTACGATGGTTCAGATCTTAATCAATTCTTTTTAGACCTCGAAGCTGAAGTAATTGTTCAAATGGGAAATGCAGGATATACCCTTGGAACAGATTACTATGTTTATGCAACCATATCTAATTCAACTAAACAGTTGAATTTTCCATACGCATGTAATGATGATTGGTTTGTTTTTAACTCAGATGATTGTGATATACAAAGCAATTGTTCTTCGTGTCC
This sequence comes from Saprospiraceae bacterium, assembly GCA_020631235.1. GTDB lineage: Bacteria > Bacteroidota > Bacteroidia > Chitinophagales > Saprospiraceae > JAHDDO01. Next base: position 117,101 of record JAHDHQ010000001.1, read on the forward strand.
ATCAATTGTATGTGGTACGACATGTGATTCAAATGTTGGTGGGCTTGATGATGGTGAACTGGGCACTAATTACATATCTCCCTGTGGTACACTTACTTTTTCAATGATAGCAACAGGCGATTGCGGAATAAATTCTACACCATGCCCTTATGATTTAGGTGATATTATACCCTTGACAATAACAAACGGTTTATTTAATCCACAGCATAATGTGAGCTGTACAACTACTTGCCCATGATAATAGCTTTCAACTTGTTTTTTCGAGATTGGATCAATATTCTAGGTTTAGGAGGCATTACTACTTCCATAGTAAGCTATATGAAGGATTTCACGGAAGGTGCATTTGTAGGGATCATATTTGTGATTCTAGCAGTCATAAAAACCATATTCGAATTAAACAATAAAAGAAAAGAAGGAAAATTATTAGACGCCAAAATTCGAACTGAAGAAAGTAAAAATTACCACTTAAAAAATAAAATAGATGAAGAAGAAAAATAGAAATTTAACAGCAATAGTTTTAGGAGTACTAGCATTTTTCTACCTAAGTAAGAAAGACCCATTTTATGGGAAACCCGATGTAAATTATACTGCTCCTCCTTTGCCACCAGTACCTACAACGTTTGATCAATCAAATAATTTACCATCAAATACCAGGTTAAATACTACGCTATGACCACACCCGTACTTTTAGGTTTAATGTTAACACTTTGGGCTTTCATTACCAATAAAAAAGAAAATGTAGTTTTTGTTCCAGGAAACGACAACGGTAATGACATTCCTGCTATTGAAGAACTGCAAAACAGAAATGTACAAGCCTTCCTTTCAGTGATCCAATACGCAGAAGGTACTTACAGTCAAAACAATCCATATGCAGTTACTTATGGATATAGTCACGTAATTTCTAATTTTTCAGACCATCCTACCAATACAGGAGAATGGAACGGTGAAGTATTGCCTGATTCATTTTGTATCAATGTCGGCCTTAGTCCTGGTTGCAGATCAACGGCAGCTGGTGCATACCAATTTTTGCAACCTACCTGGAATGAAGTAAAAAATGTTTTGCAACTGCAAAATTTTTCTTCAGAGTCACAAGATATTGCAGCAAAGTATAGAATCAACCTAAGAGGAGGATTGGAAATGGTAAAAAATGGACAGTTTACAGACGCAATTTTTAAGGTAAATCGAGAATGGGCGAGCTTACCAGGTTCACCATATGGACAGCCCACAAAATCTATGAATGAATTAAAATCATTCTATGAATCACAAGGTGGATTATATAACTATCAAATGCCTATAGCCTAATATGACCGTATATAAAATTGTAATACCCTTAGAAAATGAAGTTGGATTTGACCTGGCCAATAGGGTAGTGGATGAAAATAGAAACTCTAATCCGTCGGGTTCGGTCGGACTTAGATCTTATTCAAACGTACCGATTAGTGTAAATCAAACAGATCCTACCTATTTTATTACCAAGGAAATAACTAATGGCAACGATGTAGAAAGACAATATCTAGTAGCAGTGCAAGGCCCTACAACTTTTGAAAAATTAAACCAAATATTCAAAAACGCCATCAATGGTCAATTCGATATTTCTAACGGTACGGTGCTAATTACTGGAAATGGTGACGGTGGTTTAGGATTTGGTTTTGGCTTCGGCATGTTTCCAAATTGGATATTTCTTGCAGCTATCGGAGTTTCCAGTATTCAAATATTAAGGAAAAAAAATCCTGCATTATGGGGAAGTGTAGCTTCAGTAGCAGCGATGCAGTATTATAAATCAATACAAAAATAATGAGAGATCAAACATGTACAATAGACGGATGCGAGATACCAAACTCAAATAATGGTAATTCCAATAACACAAATACACCTGGAACTTCAAACACAAATACAAATCCCGGGTATTTAGTTGCCGTATTTGAACAAGAAAATTGTTCGGCTTGTGATCAAGCTAAACCATTTATTACTTCAATAGAAAGTAAACTTCCTAATAATGTTTCTTTCCAAAGAATCGATGCGCCAAGTAGGCAGGATCTTATAACTAAATATAGTTTAAGAATAACACCGACATTGTTAGTGCTTAACGGTTCAACAGTATTAGCTAGATATGAGGCTCAACAGATTGAGCAAGCAGAAGTTTCAGGAGATATCTATCAATATTTTGAGCAGGATAATGACATCATTCCAGGAAACAGTAAAAAATCGAATGTAGGAATTATTGCTGCAATTGCAATCATAGCATTTTTCATTTTCAAAAAATAGATTCATGACAAAGAAAGAAAGAAACAACTACTTAACAGTTGGCTTAGTCGCTTTGGCTTTTTTCATGTTTACGAGAAGGGGAGTAGGGCAAGGAAACAACAGTCAATACCCGTATTACCAATTCGAAAATGTGCCAGCAGCACCAATACAAAGTCAATCTGCTTTAATAGATTGGATTCAGGCAATAGTTGCCGTTTATGGTGTAGCAGCTCCATTGTTCGAACCTGGCCAACCGTTTTACAACTTATTTAAAAAGGATGCTGAAAAGGAAATTAAAGACGGAATGATAGATCTATCAGCTTTCAATCAAATTAATTGGAATCAAATTTTAAACGCATAAAACATTGAAATCATATGAATAATTTTTTAGTGAATTTATTAGTCAAAGCAATCGACAAATTAAGATTAAAAAGCCCTATAATTTTTGCGATTGTCATAGGTATTATTTGGGCAGTTTGGGGAACATTAAATTCAATGGATTTGTCAAACATAAATCTACCACTTGGATTAAATATTGAAATGGCCATAGATTTTGTGACCATTGTTCTTACAAGTTTACTATCAAGTAAAAACTATCCGTTCTTAAAGCAAATAGAATTAAAAGAAAAAGGGAAGTAAGAAGAAATTTTTTCATTGAGGTTTACTTTTTGGTTATGGCCCTTGGGATTTATCCCAGGGTTTTTTTTTGTGGGATGTACTATTATATTGACACTAAATAAACAAATGCTTGTATTTATGTAATAATAAATATATATTTGTTGTGATAAATATAATGTTTGTCGATGTATAGAAGTTGGTATAAAAACTAGGATGAATAAAGATTTATCCTAGTTTTAAAAAAAAGAAAAGATTTTCTAGTCTTCATATCAGATGTTCAAAAAGTTGAATGTCAATAACCCCATCCTAAAAATAGGTAGCCACTAACTCAGATTGTTAGTGGCTTTTTTAAGTGTAAATTTTAAATAAATAAGCTCGTGATACTAAAATTAGATGATTTAATTTCTGCTGGATTTTACTATCCAAAAGACAAAGATAATTTGCCAAATTTCGATTTAGTTTGCATAGATCTACCTGCGTTTGATCTTTACGGATTAGCATTGACAAAAGAAAAATATCCCGAAGGTATTGAGTTAAAAAAACTAATTAATATTATTGAATCTGCTTGTCATGAAAGAATGGTGGACATAATTCATGAAGAGCGAATGGGTCAAGATCTATAATAAACTTAAACTATGATTAAATACTGGAAATGGGCTCATAAAAGATATTACCAACTAGGAAGTGAAAATACACATATCGTTTTTTGGTGGCGTGGGTTTTCACATGGGCGTGCAAGTTATTTTTGGATTAAAATGTTTGGGTTAAACTTAATTACATTTTTAATAGCACATCCGAAAAGCCAAATAGGGTGGTGGTTTAAAGGTTTATGTAGTCGAATTCAAATAAAAATATTAAAATGGAATATAATTCCCATTCAACAAATAGATGACTAGATTATTAATTATAACTTAATGAAAAAGGGGAAATCTGTATTTTTTGAGTTAAGCAAAATTTTAAATTATTTATATATGAAAAAAGAAGTAGGATTTTACATGATTTACTTAGATGGAGGAGGTGCTCCATCATACCAACACGGTAACTATGAAAGAGCCTTAATCGAAGCAAAAAGATTATCGAGAACTCATAATCGAAAAGCCTATGTATTAAAAACCAAAACATCTGTTATGATTAAAGATGACTTCGATGTAGTCAAAGTTGGAAAACCTGATGAGGATTCATTACCTTTTTAAAATGCGGGAGGGCAAAAATACATATGATCGTCATACGCCATATTATCATTGGCGTATGGCTTTGCCATATGACTGATAATGGGATTCGGATATGTGCTGATTTTTCTAAAGATTTGAAACAATAAATATGGTTAAAAAACAAGAAGTTAAACACCTAAAAGAAACTGTCGGAAGGCTCTACGCTTTAGCTTTGCAACACGATGATTTTGGAACAGATGAATATCACCTATGCAATAACGCTTTAATTACACTCGATGCTTTAGAAAAATTGGCATCATCATCCGAAATTATCTCAACGAAGCAAAGCGAAGTGGCGGTCTGTGACTTTACACATCATGAGCTACTTATACAATCAGGAATAACAATTTGCAGTAAGTGCGGAGATACTTTACTATGAGCAGACTGAGAGATAATATGATATAAACGGCATAATGCCATTTATATATAATTAAACATGTATTTTACTTGGAAAATATCTTATTATCTCATTAGGTCTATACACTTTTTCCTTCTTAAAATAATGGACAGTTCTACCACGTTTAGGAGTAAATTTCCGATCATATTCATCTACAAGTCTAATAAAGGTTTTGATGTAGCTAATATCAGGTAATTCAAATTTGATCTTTTCTAATTTTCTGTTTTTATAAGATCTTCTCATTGTTTCATAGAAATAGAAATGAGTTACCGCAGCTTTAATATTTACCGCTGGAATTTTAAGATCAAATAAAATCCAATTCTCACGTTTCATTGTTTCTGTACCGTAATGGAATGAATAAAATTTCATGTGGTTGATTTGTTAACAAAGTTCGTACATATTTTTCACCCATATATGTATGTATCTGATGCTCAATTCTAAATTTTGCCTATAATTAATATTATGTTAAATAGACATATTGGGAAATATGTAGATACTCCCTACCTAAACCATTTTATAAAACAACAAGATCTTTATTCCAAATAAGTTTGTATTTTGACAATTTAAATCTTTTAACAAACTTCCATTATGTACAAAATATTTTTCTTTATTCATTGTTCCATTATTTGCCCTTGCCTAGCAAATGCTCAACAAAATGATTTTTCTAACAAAGACTTAGCATTTGATTATTTAATAGAAAAAGCCCATACTTCGATTCAATTTCGTGGTGAGACTAAATTACTTGACAGCATCTTAACTTATTCTTTTGTTGACGATATGGATATCCTGGCTAACAGAGATATAATAACGCTTGATGGAGATGGTAATACCATTTTTTCTGAAGGCACTGAATATTCCATTGACGGCGAAATCATAGGTTCTTCTGAAGAAACCAGAAGCTATGATGAGAATAATAATCTCATTTCAGCTAAAAACTTCATCTGGAATGAAGATGCTGGTGATTATATCTTATATACTGAATGGACCTACATTTACGATGAAGAATCTAATCAAACCTTAAGACAATATCAAAGATTTAATAATTTGGGTGAAACTGCTTTTGGATCTAAACAAGAACACTTTTATACAGGTTCAGTTAGAGATAGTACTCATGATTTTGATTACGAAACATCTCTTGAAGATTTTGTTTTAGATCAACGTCATTTTCATACTACAGAAGATGACAAACTAATTTCAACATTGTATCTGCGATATGATGAAGTCTTAGATATTTGGAATAACTATTGGCTTAGAACATATAATTACAACAACGATGGATTGCAAACTGGTTTTGAAACTTATGGGTGGAATGGCACCGAATTCGAAACCCCAGTTTTAATCCAAGAAAACGAATATGACGCATCAAATAACATTATCAAAAGATGCACAGAACTTGGAAATATCTTTACCGGCGAGTTTGAACCATGGAATTGTTTTGAATGGTTACGTGATGAATGTGGCAACATTCTAAGTATTTCAATATTTGATTTTGAAGAAGATGAATATATCCAAACTCAAAGAATTGATTACTATTATTCTATTCAAAGCGATAGTAAAGATTTAGCTTCTCAAAATATTCAAATATACCCAAACCCTGTCTCTGATATTCTTTATGTAACTGATACAGATCTGAGGAACGATTTTCAAATATTTAATCAAGATGGAAAGATCATTCAGACATATTCTAAACAAAAAACATCAATTGATTTAACTAATTTAAAGCAAGGAACCTATTTCTTAAAAATTGGCAATAACATACAAAGATTCGTAAAAATATAGACCCTATACCCTTTTAAAAAAAGAGTGCTTTACGGATGTGAGCACTCTTTTTTTATTTATTAGCTCTACCAAATCCAATTTCTTCTTTTCTTTGTTGCTTATTATTTGCCATGATCAGCCCTATAGAATTCTACACAAAAGAACTAGCGAAATATACTCTTCAAGCAGAAACTATACAAATGCGTTTACGACGATTAAGTATATTTAGGCTTTTAGTTGTTGCTATTTCAGGTATAGCTATTTACTTTACTTATAGCAACAAACCATTGGTTTTACTTATCATTATTTTAGGCGCTATTGCATTTGCTAGACTGGTTATAAGTTATGTACGATCAACAAAGCATAAAAATCTAACAAAATCATTAATAGGTCTTAACCAGGAAGAATTACGCATTTCTAAGAGTGAATATGAACATCGACCTGATGGTCGTTTGTATCAAGACCCAAAACATCATTATGCCCATGATATTGATTTATTTGGGAAAGGAAGTTTTTTCCAGTATATGCACCGTACCATAACCAAGGAAGGTTCTGATTTATTAGCTTCTTTACTGATGGCTAATGACCCAAAGAAAATAGTTCAGAAACAATCTGCCGTTAAAGAATTAGCAGAAAAAGCTATCTGGCGTCAGACATTTTATGCTAGGTCTACCCTAGTCGATGTAAACACTCCAGCTATTCAAATTATAGATTGGCTTAAGGAATATACCTCCTTCGTACCATCATTTTTCAAATGGTTTAGTAATCTATTTTCCATGGCTTCTTTAATACTTGTAAGTATATATATACTGGGCTATATTCCGGGCTCTTTCATTGGTTTATGGTTGATTATAGGTTTGTTAATTACAGGTATTTATGTGCAAAAAGTAAATGCATTATCTAATCAATGTGATCAACTAAAATCAACTTTTAGGCAGTATGGCCAACTCTTAGATCTTATCGAAACTGAATCATTTGACTGTCCCCTACTTCAAGAAAAACAAAACCAGATCCATTCTAATATCTCAAAAGCTTCCCTCATATTTAAACAATTTTCTAAACATCTGGATGCACTAGACAATCGAAACAATCTACTGATGGCATTAGTTATTAATGGCCTTGCACTTTCCGATTTAAGACAGTCATTTAAGATCGAAGCCTGGATCAAAAAATATAGTCACAAAGTGGATGATTGGCTGCAGGCAGTAAGCTTCTTTGAAGCATATAATTCACTAGGTAATTATTGTTTTAATCATCCACGATTTGTTTTTCCAGAAATAACATCATCACACAAGACCACTAATATCGAGCAATTAGGTCATCCACTCTTGGACCCTATCAAACGTATTGACAGTGATTTCAGCATTCAAAATCAAGCCTTTTTTATTGTTACAGGCGCAAATATGGCTGGAAAAAGTACTTTTCTAAGGACTATTTCATTGCATATTGTGATGGCCAATGTTGGTCTTCCTGTTTGTGCACGAAAAAGCACTTATTCACCTGTGAAATTGGTTACCAGCATGCGTACCACTGATTCGCTAAATGATGATTCCTCTTATTTTTTCGCTGAATTAAAGCGCTTAAAGTTTATCGTGGATGCCATTTCTTCAGAACCATACTTCATTGTTCTTGATGAAATATTAAAAGGAACCAATAGTACCGACAAAGCCATAGGCTCAAAAAAGTTTGTTGAAAAACTAGTCGCCTCTGATGCCACCGGAATCATTGCCACTCACGATTTAAGCCTGTGTGATATAGCTGATAAACTTGAAGATGTAAAAAATTACTATTTCGATGCAAGTATTATTGATGACGAATTACATTTTGACTACACACTAAAGAAAGGAATATGCCAAAATATGAATGCCTCCTTTCTACTTAAAAAAATGGAAATAGTATAGGCAATAAATAAAAAAGAGATCACACAAGTGCAATCTCTTCTTAATCGAACATTCAATTTATTTAATTTTTTGTAAACTTTTGACTGTGTATCAAACCTGTTTCACGGTTTTCTACTTTAAGGATATACAATCCTTCTGAAAAAGTAGACACATCCACTACCCCTTGTTTATTGAGAGACTGGCTAGTCATTAATTTTCCATCACTTGAATAAATGTACAATTGATTACCTGCATTTTGATTATCGAGCATATTTACATATATGGATTCCGAAGCTGGATTTGGTGACATACTAAAGATTGGCGCATCAACTTCTTCATCGATATTTACGATGGCATTATCTATAATATGAGTAGTGATATTAGTAATTACAGGATCATTAAAATCAAAGAAAATGCCTGCTTGGTTTTCGATGATATCTCCATCTACTAAATCTTCTACTTGCTCTATGGTGTAATTTACAAAACCATTACTACCCAACTCATTTGTTGTGCTGTCAACTAGGTTAATATCATTAAATGTAAACTTCACTAATCGATCTTCTAAAATTTCTACTTCCACATCATGACTTGAAACTCCAGGTCGTAGTGTCGAAAGATCCAAATTTTCAGAAATAACGTCATCGATCATGACTGTAAATGCAGTATCCGTTCCTACATTTTGAAACCTAATTTGATAATGTATTGGTGTATTTGATTTAATTCGGTATTCATCAGAACCTGAAAGTGGAAAGGCTCTCTTATCATTTGGATCATAAGAACCTATTACTTCTTGACATTCGTAAGTTAATCCATATGAATCATTACTACAAGGGTCTGTAGGGTAAATATTAACACTATAACATTGTTCTGTGCCTAACTCTATCTCACAATCAGGCAAAACAGTAATTTTAATTTTACCACACTCCCAAACATCTAGATCACCTACATTAAAATAAAGGGTTTGTCCATCGATCTGATCAGGACTAATGCTACTAGAAACAAACTCTAAGTATTCGTCTAAAGTAACTTCGATGACAGTACCTTCTGTCGGAATAGTCCCTTCGTTACAATAGTCAACATAAATATTAGAATCAAAACATCTTCTTAACAAACTTGAAGAAATAGCTGCCACAGGACTCAGACAATCCTCTTTAGGTTGAAGTCCGAAATCTAAATTTATAGTTTCATCGGTCCCTGTAAAAGTCGCTGTTTGTGTACCATTACAGGCTTCCCATAAATCATTAGGTTCTATTAAATCAATGGTATATTCTCCAGCAGTAGCTAGAAATCTAAATTGTCCATCATCGTCAGAAATCCTAACAAAATCACCATTAGGTCCTGATATTTCAGCTGTCACAAAAGGTACTCTACCCTCTCCATCATCTTCACAATTTAAGTTAGGATCTTGATAAACCAAAGCTTCACATTGATCTACTTCAAAGGCAGTACCACAAATGTCAATCATAAAATCAACAACATGGTCAGTCGAAACAAGATTAGCATAAACTAAACGTTCATCCCCATTATCCATTTGCCCTCCGAGATCATCTGTAGTCACAGAACCATCAGGACAAATCAATCGAGAAGTAGGAAAATAGGTAATATTAAAATCTGCCCAAATCATATTACTAGGCGCATTAATAATCGGAAAAGGATTATCACTAATCATATCATAACCGCTATTTGAGTTAGGCCCAGTTCCATACAAATCATCTAAAGTGGTACTCTCATCTGCCTCTATAAAGAGAAATACGGCATCTCCAGCTTCAGCATATAAATTATGAAATTCTTGCATCACGCCAGTTTCCATCCAAAGCTCATCAAATGGACTCCAAGCAACTCCAAAAATGATAAAAACCGTTTTACCTTGATCGAGATAATCTGCATACAGATTGTGGACTTCGCCATTGATGTCTTCTAAAGAAAAATCAGGAGCCACTAATTGTGCTTTAGAAACAGAAGTAAATGCTACACTAAATAGCAAAAATAAAATGAAAGTGTAATTGTTTTTCATAGTTGTTTATTTGTTCTTATTGATAGTATCCTATTTAGGTAAAAAACGTTGCGTCAAATTATCATTTAATGCATAATTATTTTGAAACATTGGTAAGATAAGCATTTAACGGTCATGAGACATTAAGATCAAACCATTTAACTACTTTTGTATACTATGAATACCATTAAGTCTTTAGCCTTTTTCTTAGTCCTAATTTTTTGTTTTTGTAGCTCCTCTTGCCATAAAAAATCAAAAGACACATTATCCACATTAAAAGAAGCAAGCGTTATCGATCGATTACAAGGCAAATGGAAGTTGATAGAACTAGACGAGCGAAATGTTTTCCAATTTGGAGCTACTCTCCTATTTCAAGATACAATGGCAACAGCCTATTCAGGATGCAACACCATGAGTCAAATGATAGCAAAAACCATCAATGATGACCAAAATCTCAGTTTCGACCTATCTGCATCAAATACCACACTCATAGCCTGCCCTGTAAAGCATATCGAAACTCAATATTTTGATTTATTACAAAAAAACTATCATGTGATCATTAAAGGAAATGTAATTGTACTAAGCACGATCACCGGGATAGAAATGCTCTTTACTAAACAAAATAACTGAATGTATTCAGGCTAGCTGATAACCTTTTATAATCTATAACACTCAGTTATAAATAATAGATTATGAAAAAATTATTGAGCATAATTTCCCTGGGCTTTTTATTACTTTCTCTTGCATCTTGTGCAAGCACTAAAAAATCAGGTTGCCCAGCACATATAAGTTTAATCAATATTGATAAAGATCAATATCCCGTAATTAATAATGTTAGGACTACCCATAAAGTGTTTGTTGTTTCGGAATAAACGTTTAAAGAGTAGTACAATCTTACAAGTTTAGTAAAGAGAAGTGAAGTTTTTCATTTCTCTTTTTTTATACATACTTATTAGAAATAGCCTGAAGATTCATAGCTTAGTTACTTTAAGTAATTGATTATGCATAAACCTACTTTTTTCTGCTTTCTTTTTTTGATTGGATTTGTGGCATGTACATCTGAATCTTCTGGAGATTTGGTCATTTTAAATGCCAATGTATACACGGCTATAGATAAACAAGCTCAGACTCACCTTGATTATGGAATTGTCGTGCGGAATGGACGTATAAGCAACATTGAACCAAACGAAAAAATTAAAGCGTATATAGGAGAAAACACGGAAGTCATCGACGCCAATGGAAACTTTGTTATGCCGGGTTTTATCGAAGCTCACGGGCATTTTATGGGTATCGGCCAACAACTTATCAATGTGAATCTGATGCAAACAAACAATTGGGAGGAAGTAACCGAATTAGTTAAAGAAAAAGTAGCAAGCACTCCAAAAGGTTCGTGGATCGTTGGTCGTGGGTGGCATCAAGAAAAATGGAACCAATTACCAGAATCATCGCACGAAGGATATCCTATGCACCAATCCATAAGCAAACACACTCAAAATCATCCTGTACTTCTTAAACACGCAAGTGGACATTCTTTATTTGCTAATGAAGCAGCCATGAAACTAGCATGTATTGAGCTGGAAACACCTGACCCAGTTGGTGGTAAAATCATCCGAACTTCTCAAGGTGAGGCTATTGGTGTATTCGAGGAAAGAGCCATGGAGACCATTGAATTAGCCTACGAAACATATAGGAATAGTTTAAGTCCAGATGAGTTAAAGAAAGAATGGTTAAATGTGATGGAGTTGGCTCAAGAAGAATGCATACAAAAAGGGATAAGCAGCTTCCAGGATGCAGGTACTGAAATCCAATATTTGGACGATATGGAAGCCTATGTTACTAATGACTCACTGAGATTGCGCTTATGGGTCATGGGGCGAGATAGCCTACACAAATTACAAAACAACATTGCCAAACATAAAGTGATCGGCCTGGGTGATAACCATTACACCTGTCGAGCTATCAAGTCTGAAGTAGATGGGGCATTAGGTGCTTTTGGAGCTTGGCTTCTTAAACCATATCATGATAAACCTGATTTTAAAGGTCAAAACACCACAGACATAAAAGAAGTAGCTGCTATTGCCGATTTAGCTATACAAAATGACATGCAATTGTGCGTACATGCTATCGGTGACAGAGCAAACCGAGTAGTTTTAGACATCTTTGAAGCTAAAATTGGATCTAGCGATTCCACTAAGCCTAATCCTAGGTGGAGAATCGAACATGCACAGCACTTGGACACTGCAGATATTCCTAGATTTAATGCTATGGGGGCCATAGCCTCGATGCAAGGTATTCATTGTACTTCAGACGCACCTTTTGTGGAGAAACGCTTAGGTAATACGCGTGCTAAAAAAGGTGCCTACGCTTGGCGATCTTTACTAGACGCAGGAGTCTTGATTGCTAATGGAACGGATGCCCCAGTAGAAGATGTAGATCCAATCAAGAATTTTTATGCCACCGTTACTCGAAAAAGAGCTGATAATGGTATGACATTCTTCCCTGAACAAGCCATGACTAGAGATGAAGCTTTAAAATCTTATACGATATGGAATGCCTATGCCGCTTTCGAGGAAGAGTTAAAAGGGAGCATAGAAGTGGGAAAATTAGCGGATTTTGTGATTTTGTCCAATGATCTATTAAACTGTCCTGATGACAAAATTCTTTCAACTCAGGTATTATATACGATCATTGATGGAGAAATCATGCATCAGTTATAAAACCACTTTACATATAGCAAAGATCACCGCTTAAAATATTCTGCTTTTGTATAAATATTTACAAAGCCCTCATTGGTCTCTGTGTAACTAACTTTAGCTAAATGAAACTGAATGATTTCTACCGATTTATAAATGGGTGGCAGGAGCACCTCTCCACGATTGGATAGAATACCCCAATGGTTTTTGTATTTAAATGGTACTTTATCCACACTATATTGCTCGTATAATCCGGCGAATGTCTGATAATTTAGTATCAGTTCATCAAATGGCAGATAAACATTTCTTTTTATTCCATAATAATCAACAGAGTACTTTTCAGCAGTGGTATCTATCGGCGGTGAGCTTTGTGGATGCAGTCTCACATTATGCAAACCATATTTACTTCCTTTTCTTACCACCAAGTGACTCGCACTGAAAGGTATTATCTCATCTAAAAAGTAGTCAGTGGTATCCTTACACCGCTCATATTTTTGGCTCTGGGAATCATATGTCGAGGATTCATAAATTAGGGCATATTTATCGTCTTGATAACAAGAAAAAGTGTCAGGAACAGCATATTTTGGCGGCGGAATACATCCTCCTTCTAGATAAAAAGATGTTTTGTAGGTTCGATTATTCCGATCAATAAGTTTAGTTTTTCCATCTTTTATCACTTCGGCACAGTGGTGATTAAATGTGCTTGCATGCTCATACATCGGTTTTATATGCCATGCTCCCTTCTTATTTATATAGCCATAATGACCATTTAATTTAGCTACGGAAAGACCCCGGCTAAAAAAATAAACAGTATCGAATGCACAAGGGATTTTACTGTTTCCGAACTCATCGACAAAACCCCATTTTCCATTAATACCTATGGGATAGAGTTGGCTATCATCTTCGTCTAATTTGGAGATCGACTGCTTAGAAATACAAGAGGAAAATAAAAGTGTAGCCAATAGTCCTATGGCAAATTTTCTAACAATAGCTAAGCTTCGCTTCATACAAAGACTAAGGAAAAAACAGAAAAAATAGTTGCTAGTCTTCGTTTAATTTAGCTTCTATGTCCGCTGGAGAATAATTAATGGATTTTAATACCTTACCATCATAATCACGATAGACTAAATACTCATCTCCTTGTTGTTTGATGTATCCATCAGTATCTTTTTCTTTTTTATAGTGGGCCAATGTCGCTTCGGCCTCAGCAAGAGACTTGCAAGTCTTACTCATATTGGACCGTTGGACTTCGTCAAATAGGGATCTAAACTTGTCTGCCAGTCCAAACTCTAAAATGGCGCCAGAAAGCACATATTGGATATCACAAAAAGCATCAGCCACTTCTACTAAATCATGATTATCTATGGCTTCTTTGAGTTCCCTAAGCTCTTCTTCAATCAAATTTATCCTCAAAGCGCATCGCTCTTTTGCTGGTATCTGAGGATCATCTAAAACAGGGAGATTAAAGGTTTTATGAAACTTTGCCACATCGTTTAATCCTTGTGGCTCTTTATATAAAGGCTTATCCTTATCCATTCTTTGCTGCGTTTTCTGATTTGATTATTTCGTCCATCACTTCTGGTAATTGCTCCCCTCCTATCCCTTTGATCAGGATTTTTTTGTCTTTGTCCAGAATAAATATTTTCGGTGTTGTCCTGATGTCGTACTTTGTCTTAAAAGATGATTTGTGGTATTGATCCGCGGCATTGATGAAGCCTAGCATATCCTTTTCTTTAACTGCTTCCCAGCAAGTAGGCAATTTATCCATGTGCTTAGTGCAAATAGCAAATACCTCTACTCCTTTTGATTTGTACTCTTTTCCAAACTCTACAATGTTAGGCATGACTTTCTTACAATGACCGCAGTCTGGCGCCCAGAATAATAGTACTAAATATTCGTAATTAATGGAATCCAACGAGACAGGGCTTCCATCTTCTTTATAAACCGTGATATCTTGAGCTATGTTACCCATTAAGGTAGGTCTTATTTTATTTGCGTTATCTGCAATTTTTGCCATGTTTTCTTCACTCATCCAAGGCGCTAAACCTTGTATGTAATAATTATCGACTAGATGCACAATCACAGCGTCCATCCCTACGACTTTAGATTTTGCGTATTGATTGTACAATGATCCTAAATAGTATTTAAATAAGCTCGATTCTGTACCCATCATACTAAACAATTTATCGATGGTAGGATTTATGGAATCAGGTAGTTGGATCGTCAGTTTTTCTAAGTAGTATTTAACTCTATCGTCTATAAAAGGTGAATATAGCGTTACAGAATCTGTAAGATCAATATGATCAAAATAATGTTCTTTATAGTATCTGTATCGTTTCATTTTCCGTTCTTCTTCTGGAACTTCTGAAAAATCAGGTACTTCTACTTCTTGGTTAGCTTTAAGAAGCATGGTGGTCAAAGTTTCTGGATGATCTGCAATGATGGCTGCTTGCTTTGCTTTAACTTCAGTATCTATCGCACGCATTTCGTCCTCATATGTCTTTTTCAATGCTCCATCAGTCCCTTCCATTTTAGCCTTAATTTGTTCGATTACAGGTCGTTTCGTGGCTAAAAAATCTACGTATTCACTGAATAGTTCATTGTCTGTCGATCCTTTGTAACTTAGGTCTGAAAAGTCTTCTTTAGAACTTAACACTTCGAATTCTTGATCTTCTCTTGGCATCAGAAATTGGTAAAAACCATTATCTGGGTGAGTAAGAAAAATATACACTCCTGGATGCAATAAAGAATCACCTTCCATCGCGAAGTGCCCTGGTGTATCTTGGGCATACAACGTATCGATAACCAGCTGTCGTTCGCCAAAATAGTACCCGACTACAAGCGTATCATTTTGATATTGATCAAACTTAAATTGGATATTATGCTTGTTCTGACTAGTCCCAACATTGGACAAAACCAAAGCAAAAATGGCTATAAAAAAATATCTACACATACGAAACTTACAATTAATGTTTTAAACCTCTTTTATTGGCTAATAAATATAAAACGGCCATCCGCACAGCAACGCCGTTTTCTACTTGTTGTAAAATGATGGAATGATCAGAGTCCGCAACATCCGAAGTAATTTCTACTCCCCGATTAATAGGTCCTGGATGCATTATAACGATTTCTTTATTTAAACGGTTCAAACGTTCATTATTGATACCAAAGTATAAAGCGTATTCTCTTAATGAAGGAATAAACTTAATGTCTTGTCTTTCTAACTGTATTCTTAAAACATTTGCTATATCACACCAAGCTAGTGCTTTATCGATGTTGTATTCGACTTCGATCCCTAGCTTTTGTATGTTTTTAGGAATCAATGTTGGTGGCCCACAAACTTTTACTTGTGCACCTAGCTTCTTCAAACAAAAGATGTTACTTAAAGCCACTCTAGAATGCATAATATCACCTACTATCACTATTTTCTTACCTTGCAAATCTCCTACCTTTTCCATCATTGAAAAAGCATCTAATAAAGCTTGAGTGGGATGCTCATGGGTACCATCTCCTGCGTTAATAATATTAGCGTCAATGTGTTTAGAAAGAAAAAAATGGGCTCCGGGACTCGGATGTCGCATGACTACCATGTCCACTTTCATGGATAGTATGTTATTTACTGTATCCAGTAAAGTTTCTCCTTTTTTAACTGAGCTACTAGCAGCTGAAAAATTAATTACATCTGCACTTAATCGCTTTTCTGCTAATTCAAAAGATAATTTAGTCCGAGTAGAATTTTCGAAGAATAGATTAGCAATGGTTATATCTCTCAGAGAAGGGACTTTTTTAATCGGACGATTAATGACTTGTTTAAACTCTTTTGTGGTTCGAAAGATTAAGTCTAAATCATCTTTTGTCAGGTATTTTATTCCCAGTAAGTGCTTCGTTGATAAAAATCCTTCAGTACTTGGACTCATTTAATCTTCGTTTTTTCCAGAGAATAATAAAATCTGATCGGTTCCCTCTATATTTTCCCATTGGACACGCACATATGACTCATCTATAGAATCCACTTTTATGCCGGAATAATCTGTTTGTATCGGTAAATGACGGTTGTACCGCCGATCGACCATACAAAGCAATTCTACTTTAGCGGGTCTTCCAAAGTCTTGTAAAGCACTCATAGCCGCATGGATGGTACGTCCTGTATAGACAACATCATCTATAAGAATTACTTGCTTATTATCCACTAAAAAATCTACTTCTGTGGCACTTGCTTTTAAGGGCAAATTGCGCGTTCGGAAATCATCTCGATAAAAAGTTATATCAAGTTTCCCATATTCAATTTTGAGCTTAGGATGGGTCTTTTTGATGATTTCTATTAATCGCTCGGCAAGGATAACTCCTTTTTCTTGTATTCCTACAATGCATGTATTCTCAAAGGATTCACAATTTTCGATTAATTGGTGAGCCAGTCGAGCTAATGTAATGCCGAAGATGTGACTATCTAGTATGACTCTACCTTTTTGCATGCTGCAAAAATATATAATATATGTTTAATGTGAATTATTGAAAGGAATATTGTTTTTGGAAATAGAGCAGTGTCGCATGACTTATTGAATTTTAGTTAAAAAATATACAATTCCAAGTTTACAATAGTGACAATTCCATCGTAACTTGTCTAATAATTAAAATAATGCCTTAGTCAGTGCACAAAATGGCATTCTAATTCGTTCTTATACCGATTATCATCCCCAAAAATCAAAGGCAAATCGGACTTGATAAAAAAATAAAAACATTAAGTCTTTGTAAATAAGGTTTTGCCAGATAAAAAATGGAGTTGAAAAAAGTCATATATCTATTAACTTTTTCCTTAGCCGCACAATGGCTAACGGCCTATCCTAGCGCAAATCATAAACTTAATGATTCTGATATATTATGGAATGTGCAAGACACCATTATCCCTCAAATAGTCACAAAACACGAATTTTGTTTAGTTGATTCTTTGGCATTGGCTGTAGACACTTCGTATGCTTTAATAGAATGGTCTACTGAACAAAAAGATTCCATGATTTATGTCTATACACCTGGAGTGTATAAAGTGACCGTTTATGATGAAGAAGGCAACTCTGGAGAAGCCTTCCAAGAAGTAAAAGACTTTATTGTCGAAGGCCCTGCCATCATAGGTAATCCATTAATGTGTGATGAAAACACTCAGATCCTGAGAGTCAATGAAGAACTCTATACCAGATATCAATGGTTCAGACCTGAAGAATCTGCACCGGATGAAAAGGATTCAACGGCACAAATAGAAATAGCAAAGAAAGGAACCTATACTATAAGAGTACTTGATTCTTTAGGTTGTTCTGCATATGACAGTTTAAATATTGGCTATTACGATAGCTTGGGATTATCCGTCCTTGGAGATACTGTTTTCTGTCCTGGTTCCACTAATACGATAAATATCGATACGCTTAATCTCATCTCTTTTATTTGGAGCACTGGAGATAGCATTAATAGCAATCAAACGATAGAAGAAGAAGGAATTTACTCAGTCCATGGAATCAACAAAGATGGCTGTCAAGTGGATGGGGAAATAAAGGTTAGTTTATATGATACGTCACCGGTTTTATTAGAAAGCGATTCTTTATTTTGTGAAGGTTCGACCATAACCATCAAAGCGGATACTTCTAATGTATCAGATTTAAAATGGAGCAATGGATCTTCTGCGGATTCTATTATTGTGGATGAGGCTGGAATCTATGAAGTAAGTGGATTAGATAGCAATTTATGTCAGGTTAATGGCATTACTGAAGTTGCTTTTTTTGAAACAAATGAGATTGAAATCCTAGGCGGCACCCAATTTTGTCAAGGAGAATCCATCGAGTTATTTATTAATGATACTGATTTAAAGGATATCGTTTGGAGCGATGAATCTACTGGATCATCGATAATCATCAATCAAATCGGAGAAGTAAGTGTGAGTGCCATTGATACGAATGGATGCCGAGTATACGGTAGTACTTCTTTAGAGTACTACTCCACCGAGTCCATAAACATATTGGGCAATCAAACCCTTTGTCCAAATGAAGTCGGTGTACTTTACGTAGATCCTAGTCTCTATGACAATATCGAATGGAACTCTGGCGTAAAAAGCGATTCATTGTATATCGTAAGCACTGGGGAATATTCTATTACAGCCACTGATATCAATGGATGTTCTGTCGAAGGAAACATTATCATATTAGAAGCCGAACCTTTCAGTCCAGAAATAGAAGGTGACATTTCCATATGTTCTAATCAAGTAAGCACGCTCATGGTGCCATCTGGATATGCAAGTGTTGAATGGAGTAATGGCAAGTCCACAAGAGTCATTCAAGTAACAGAACCGGGTACTTATTCAGTGACAGTGACAGATGAAGATGGATGCATTGGCATCAATGCTATAGATGTCGAAGTGGCGCAATTTATTCCACCTGTCATTTTAGGTGACGAATTTATTTGTGTCGGCGGACAAACTAGCTTAAGCATTGCTGGGCAAGGATATACAGATGTGATCTGGGATAATTTCGAACAAGGCGAACAAATCACAGTTTCAGAAGCCGGAAGTTATACCGTTAACGCTACTGATGCACAAGGATGTCAAGGAACCAGTACATTCATTGTTTTTGAATATCCTCAAGTGGAAGTAGAAATAGAAGGTGATACACGAATTTGCGCGGATGCATCTGGTGTTTTAGAAATCAATAATAACAGTGTCAGTACATTCAATTGGGATAATGGGAGTAATGAAAATGCCATAACTATCAATGAATGTAATCGTAATTACAGTCTAGAATATGTCGACTTAAATGGATGTGGCTATTATGCTGAGTTGTTTGTCCAATGTCACGATAGCATAGAAATAAACCTACTTAATACTATCGATATTTCTTGTAATGGAGGAGCAGATGGATTACTTGCTGTAGAAGCTGAAGTAAATAATGAAAATGGGCAATTTATGTACGAATGGTCCACAGGATCTTCAAACCAATTAATAAACAACCTATCAGCAGGAAATTATAGCATCACCGTTACTGATCAGTTTGGCTGCACAAATATAGCCGCCTACCAAACGACAGAACCAAGTCCTTTGCAACTCGAAATCAATACACTCATTAATCGCACCTGCTTTTACAGCCTAGATAATTTTATCGATATCGAGGGCGAAGGTGGTGCTGGTAATTACAGGTATACATGGTTAGATGATGATATTCAGTCAGCATTAGAAACTCAATTTTTACCGGGCGATTCCGTGCATGCAATCCCTGATGGGTACTACCAAATCCAATTAATGGATCAAAACGAATGTGTGGATACTTTCGAAATTAATTTCCAAGGACCTGATACCATTAAAGTAAATAATGTGGAATTAACCGAAGTTACTTGTTATGGTGATTCTTCAGGAACTATCAGTTTGGAAGCCATTGGTGGTACGGGTACTCTTAGTTATGATTGGGATCATGAAGCGACTGGAAACAACATTGGACAACTAGCTGCTGGAACATACACAGTAGCTATTATCGATGAAAAATCTTGCTCTATAGAGCGTGCATTCGATATAAATCAACACCCAGAAATTACGGTACAAGATCAGATCAACAATGAATCCATACCTGGTGCTATGGATGGTAGTATCACTATCAATGTTTTTGGTGGTGTAGGAACCAACTATGAGATTAAATGGAGCAACGGTAATTCTACTAGCACTATCAATGGCTTATCTCCTGGTGAATATACGGTTACCATTCAAGATGAAGTTGAGTGCTCCAAGGTACTTAGTTATATTGTAGGCGCCGGCGACTGTATGTTAGATGTATCCTTCAATACCCAAAAAATAAGTTGTTATGGACTTAGCGATGGTGGCCTAGACGTATTATTAACTGACCTTGTACTACCCTATCGTGTGTTTGTTAATGGATCGTCATATGCTGACCCAGCAGGTACAACTGCATTTAATAATCCTAACTTTTCTATAGGCCAATTAGCTCCTGGAGATTACAGCATAGAATTTTTAGATGCGGCCAATTGCAATCAAACCATTGAATTTAATCTAGAGGAGCCAGCTGCTTTAGCTTTAGATTTGTTTGTTGGAGATTTTGCTAGTTGTGCAGATAGTGAGGACGGAAATATAATTTCCAACATCGGTACACAAGAAATAAATGGATATTTATGGAGTAATGGAAGTATGGAGTCTAATTTAACTAATGTGGCGCCTGGTTTTTACGAATTAACCATTACCGACATTAACGAATGTACAACGAGTCGCTCGATAGACTTAACTTTTGAAGATGTAGCGCTTCCTATCTTATCGCTTCAAGATGTAGAAGTTTATTTAGATATCGAAGGACAGTTTACTTGGCCAGCGGCAAATGCATTTGACAATGGTTCAAGTGATAATTGTTCGGCAGTTAGCTTTAATTATGAAATTCCATCTGCCTATGATTGCACAATGATGGATACAATCATTTTAACCATTGCGGGTAGAGATATTAATAGCAATGTGGCTATTGGTGAAGCGAACATCATTGTCAAGGATAGTTTGTTTCCTGAAATTATGTTGGATACCATACGATTATCTACATGTGACTCTGTAGAACTAAGCCTAGCAGCATCAGATTTCAGAGATAACTGTCAGGTAAAAAGTTTTGGATGGGATGATAGTGAAGCGGCCAAAGGTCCATTCCCGGAAGGACTTAGCACATTATTATTGAAGGCGGAAGACCGGTATGGGAATGTTAGCACAAAGGAAATCGTGATACTTAATGAAGTTGTTTTAGATGTAGAATATACGCTTTTTGAGCCGAGTTGTTTTGGGTTCAATGACGGTGAAATAGTGTTCGAAACTGATGGAACCAATGAACCTTTTAAAGTTAACTATGATGACAACATTGATATTGAAGCATTAACAGAAGGTATATACACTTTTACTGTTAACGATAAAACAGGCTGCGAAAGGATTATAGAAATCATCATTGAAGAACCACCTTTATTAGAATTCACTGTTATCGATTTTAATGACCAGCCGGATATAGGTTTCATCGAGATCCATTTATTTGGTGGTACTGCTCCGTATGGCTTCCAATGGTTAAAAGATGGTTTGCTTTATTCTAATGATAAAGATATCTACAATCTGCCTGCAGGACTTTATGAATTAAGTATGCTCGACTCAAAAGGCTGTACGATAATAACTGATCCTTTTTATGTTGGCATCTCTTCGAATGAAAACATTGCTAATGACCATGTCGTTAATGTGTTTCCTAATCCTACAGATGGTCAGGTCAATATCTCGATTAGCGACATTGAACCTAATAAAACCATGGAAATTAGTGTATACAATTTACAAGGAACACTGGTATATAGCGAACGGACATATACTAAAGAGAACTACTCTATCGATCTAAGTCACCTTGCAAGCGAAATGTATTTGCTGCGATTAAAAACAGATGATATGGATTATATCCACAAACTCGTCAAAAGTCAGTTATAATAGACTTAACTTACTAACTCCCCATAAAGATCAAAATCTTCGGCATCCGTGATTTTTACCGTGCTAAAGTCTCCAAGTCTAACATAATATTTACTGGCATCGACGAGTACTTCATTGTCTACTTCGGGCGAATCAAACTCTGTTCGTCCCACAAAAAATCCACCTTCTTTTCTATCGAACAACACTTGCAGCGTCTTGCCGATCATGGCTTCATTTTTTTCAGCAGCAATTTCTCGTTGAATTTCCATAAGTTGATTAGCTCTTTGCACTTTAACTTCTGATGGCACATCATCTATTAATTGATGAGCGGAGGTATCTTCTTCATGACTATATTGGAAAACACCCAATCGATCAAACTTCATGGCTTGTACAAAGTCACATAAAATATTAAAGTCTTCATCCGTTTCTCCAGGAAAACCGATGAGCATGGTTGTTCGTATGGCCATCCCAGGTACACGTTCACGTGCATAATTAACCAACTCCATCGTTTCTTCCATGGTAATTTGTCGACGCATATCTGCAAGGACTTTATTGCTGGCATGCTGAAGTGGCATATCTAAATAGTTACACACTTTTTCTTGACGGGCCATGACATCAAATATCTCTCTTGGAAATTTAGAAGGATAGGCATAATGCAATCTAATCCATGTAAGTCCCTCAATCTCGCACAAAGCATCTAATAAATCCGCTAATTTTCGCTCTTTGTAGATATCTAAACCATAGTAGGTTAGTTCTTGCGCGATGAGCATAATTTCCTTCACCCCATATTTAACTAATTCTTTTACCTCATCCACCAAAGCTTCAATCGGCTTAGAAATATGTTTACCTCTCATGAGTGGAATCGCACAAAAAGAACAAGTACGATTGCAACCTTCAGATATTTTCACATATGCATAATGTGCCGGCGTTGTAATTTTACGTTCGCCTAACAATTCATGTTTATAATCGATGTCAAATTTCGCTAAAATAGCGGGCAATTCCATCGTTCCGAAGTAAGCGTCCACTTCGGGTATTTCCACTTCAAGATCTGATTTATACCGTTCTGATAGACAACCTGTTACGTAAAGTTTTTCTAATTCGTTTTGACGCTTTAGTTCGGCATATTGTAGGATGGTATTTACTGATTCTTCTTTAGCTACATCTATAAATCCGCATGTGTTGATGATGACCACATCTGATGCTTCATTAGAATCATGCACTACTTCAATTTCATTGGCTGCAAGCTGAGTAATCAGATTTTCAGAATCCACTAGATTCTTGGAACAACCTAGGGTGATTACATTTACTTTTTCTTTGTCTATTCTTTTCGTCTTCACTTGAACCTGTTTTATTTATTCTCTTATATAACTTAGCGCCTTATATTTGCGTTAAGCTATAAAGGTAATCATATGCGATTTTGTTTTCTGTTCTTATCCATGGTATTCTTCACTTTATGTGCAGATGCACAATTTTCAGTCCAATATAAATACGGTTTAACCACTACAGATGCTCAAGATGAGCACTCTCGATTGGTGGGTGAAAGTGAGGTGTTTAATTTGTCACATGAAGTTGGTTTAGCTTACTGGTTTAAATTAAAAGAACGTAGAGTAGAGTTCCACCCTTCCATAAATTACGGCACAAATCAAGACATGGATGTGACTATTGATGGATCGACCAAAGAGTATAATTGGCAAAGTTTCTATTTAGATGTACCCATGCACATTTACCTATTGGATTTTGAAGGCGATTGTAATTGTCCCACTTTTTCTAAAGATGGTAATGTCTTCGAAAAAGGGGCTTTTGTGTATTTTTCACCTGGTATCGGTTATCATCTTTTTGATGATTATTATGCTTCTGGAAGTTTTATTGGTGCTGGAGATTACAAGGTAGAAACAAACAATAGTGCTTTAAATTTCAGAGCAACCCTAGGCATGGGAATAGACATAGGTTTAGGCGATTTAATTACGATCACTCCATCGGTAGGTTTTGCTTATGGCACAGCCGTACAAAGGGATTTATTAGATGGATTGGACACTGAAATCGAGTCGGTTGATATGGTAGAAGCTTCAAATGCTTATACCCAATTTTTACCAGCATTGCGTCTAACTTTCAGGCCAGATTATCTCAAGGAAAGACGTGGTATGTTTAGATAAAACGTTTGTCCCGTCCTACTTCAGTCTTTTGAAACAAGTAAGGCCATTCCGAATGATAAGCAGTACTTAAGAAAGTTCCATTTTTTAGGGAAATGCCACACCATAGAAAGTCCTTCTTTTATCAGAAGTAGACTCAGATGCACATATAATGTTAGCTTAGGTTTTAGCGCAATTTGTGCTGACTTATAATCGCTGCGAGCATCAATTAACAAATCCGCAATGCCCATTAATGTACAAAGCTTAGTAAAGAAAATACCGAAAGA
Source organism: Saprospiraceae bacterium (assembly GCA_020631235.1). Classification (GTDB taxonomy): domain Bacteria; phylum Bacteroidota; class Bacteroidia; order Chitinophagales; family Saprospiraceae; genus JAHDDO01. The sequence continues at coordinate 141,759 of JAHDHQ010000001.1, forward strand.
ACTATCCGCTTCGATTAGCATAACTGATAAGGGTAACTCTCCAGTGGACTTCCCTTCTTCAAGCACTAATTGTATGAGTTTTTGAGATTCCAACACATGGCGCTTTTCTTCCGTCTTGTGGAAAATATTAGTGGCTGCAGTTAAAAACCTTTTTTCGATGGCCAATTCTTTGACAATGTGTTTTAAAGTATCAATATTTTGCTTTAGTAGATCATTTGCTCCGGGATGCTTCCAATGAACTTCTGTATTTTGAAGAAACTCAAGGATTGATTGGGTGATAGAATCTCGATCTATTTTAGTAGGCAAATCATCAATGGTTTGATCAATGTTGTCGATTCCTAGAATGAGGTGATCCAACATTATTTTTGTACGATTATCAATAACTATGTTATAAGCATCGGTGAGTACATGAAATTCGTCACTCAATTTTTTGTAAATAGATCTAGTTTTAGACCAATCTATCGAAGGTAAGAAGTCGTCCTTATGGCTATGGGTGCTGATCATTTAATGCCTAAAATACAAAGTTTCAAGTTTTAGGACAATATCTACTTTTCTGATCTCATTTGACTTGAAAAATGGTGAAGGACTATCCCTGCGCACACGGCCACGTTTAAAGAATGTTTGGTTCCATATTGATCAATTTCGATGGCTTGATCCAGATGTTTTAAAATATTGGTACTTATACCATCCACTTCATTCCCCATCACAATGGCCATTTTATTTGCTTTGTTTGTATAATTCCTGAGAGGTATGGATTGATTAGTTTGTTCAATGCCGAGTATCGTGTAATGGCTGTTTTTTAGTTGGATAACAGCCTCTTCGATATGCTGAATGTACTCCCAGTCTACTGAATGACTAGCACCAATGGCTGATTTATTGATTTCTTTATGAGGTGGTTTTGGAGATAGTCCGCATAATATGATCTTTTCGATCGCAAAAGCATCTGCTGTGCGGAAAAAAGCACCTACATTTAATCCAGACCTTATACTATCTGCGATTAGGACTATGGGTATTTTTTTGGATGCTTTATAAGATTCAAGATCCAGTCGGTTTAGCTCTTCGAGTTTAAGCTTTTTCACGATTGGTTTTGTCTATATTTTAACGCAGCAGTGATAAAAGAAATAAACAAAGGGTGCGGGTTTTCGACTGTACTTTTTAATTCAGGATGGAATTGGACCCCTACAAAATACGGATGTCCTTTGAGTTCCATCAGTTCGACTAGTTTTGTTTCAGGATTTATACCTACGGGTATTAATCCGGCTTCTTTCATATCATCAACATATACGTTATTTATTTCGTACCTATGTCTATGTCGCTCTGAAATATCGGTTGAGCCGTATGCCTTTGCTGCGTGAGAGTTTTTCTTTAGTTTGCAGTTAAATGCTCCAAGACGCATGGTGCCTCCTTTTTTCTTTATGGTGGCTTGCTCTGGGATAAAGTGTACTACTTTATGTTTTGCTTTTTCGTTTATTTCTTCAGAAGTAGCATTTTTTATGGACAGCACATTTCTGCTAAACTCAATGACTGCGCATTGTAGACCTAAACAAATTCCGAAAAAAGGAATGTTGTTTTCTCTTACATATTGAATGGCATTTAATTTACCTTCTATGCCTCTTTCTCCAAATCCGGGTGCTATAAGTACCCCATCTAAGCCATGCAGTTTTGTCAATTGATCTGTATTTTCTAGGCTTTGAGCATGGATAGATATGACATTAACTTTACATTCATTATGAGCACCAGCATGCACAAAAGATTCATGAATGGATTTATATGCGTCTTGTAATTCGTTGTACTTTCCGATTAAGCCAATATTGACTTCATTTGTAGGATTTTTAAGTTTGCCAAGGAAAGTTTTCCAGGCTTGCATTTCAGGCTCCTCGCCTACTTTCATTTTTAATTTACGAAGCGTAATGAGGTCTAATTTTTCCTTAAGCATGAGCAATGGAACGTCATAGATAGTTTCAGCATCCAATGCTTCGATCACCGAATTTTTATTGACATTGCAGAAGCGGCTTATTTTTGATCTTACCTCATCGGTTAAGGGATGTTCCGTTCGACAAACCAAAATATCGGGTTGGACTCCAGTTTGTAAGAGTTCCTTTACGGAGTGCTGGGTTGGTTTAGTTTTAAGTTCTTTGGCTGCACTCAAGTATGGTATTAAGGTTAGATGGATACATAGAAGATTGGTCGAACCAATTTCTTGCCGTAATTGCCTGAGTGCTTCTAGGTAAGGTAAAGATTCTATGTCACCTACGGTGCCTCCTATTTCTGTAATGATGAGATCATAATTACCCGTTTCTTCGAGTAATCTAGCCCGTCTTTTTATTTCATCTGTAATGTGCGGAATGACTTGTACGGTTTTTCCGAGATAATCACCTTGTCTTTCTTTGTTTATCACCGTCTGGTAGATTCTTCCAGTGGTTACATTATTTGCTTGAGAAGTTGGCGTATTTAGGAATCGTTCGTAGTGTCCCAAGTCTAGATCAGTTTCCGCTCCATCTTCGGTCACATAACATTCTCCATGTTCGTATGGATTTAAAGTACCTGGATCTACATTAATATAGGGATCAAATTTCTGGATAGTTACAGAGAATCCTCTAGCTTGTAAAAGTTTAGCTAATGATGCTGCAATGATGCCTTTTCCGAGAGAAGATGTAACGCCGCCTGTAACGAAGATATGTTTAGCCATAAAGAAAATTAGATGTATTCATTATGGGATTCAAAAGTACATAATCGAGTTTTAGGAATAAGAAATAATTACAAACAAATGTGGATAAAGCACCGATAAAAATCAGAAGCTCAATAAAAATGGGGCTTAAAAAGGAGGTGAATAAAAGTATGTTTTTTACTCAAATACTTAATGTAGATTGAGAATTATAAAAAAGTGAAAATATTCTTTACTAAAAAGGTATGAATACTTTGTTAAGATAAAATGCTTTGTATATTTGCAGTCGATTTTAAAGGAGATCGCTTAGCTCAGTTGGTAGAGCAACGCCCTTTTAAGGCGTGGGTCCAGGGTTCGAGCCCCTGAGCGATCACTTAAAAAACTCTTGTAACTAGTTTTACAAGGGTTTTTTTTTGCCGGTAATTTAAGAAATAAATGGGGCGAGAAGTCTATCTACGATTGCTGTAAGCACATCGGGAAGCCCCTGAGCGATCACTTCTGAAGCTCTTGCAAAATACTTTGTAAGGGCTTTTTTTATATGAGTAGTTTAAAGAAATAAAAGGGCGAGAAGTCTATCTACGATTGCTGTAAGCACATCGGGAAGCCCCTGAGCGATTATATTGTTAAGGATTTTTTTATTAATAATTATCTCAGCTACAAGCTGAGATAAAGCTAAACTTCATGGTTGATTTAAATGCCTTATCTATGCTAGTAGAGGCTTGTAGCCTCGATTAAAATTGGCTAACCACCTGCCAATTTTTACATCTTTAGCCTTTTACTAATGCTCAGCTTTAAGCTGAGACGAGCACATCTTGAAGCTCAGCTACAAGCTGAGCTAAACTTCATGGTTGATTTAAATGCCTTATCTATGCTAGCAGAGGCTTGTAGCCTCGATTAAAATTGACTACCCACCTGCCATTTTTTACATCTTTAGCCTTTTATTAATTCTCAGCTTTAAGCTGAGATGAACGAAGAGCTAAAAGCTAAGCTAAACTTCATGGTTGATTTAAATGCCTTATCTATGCTAGTAGAGGCTTGAAGCCTCGATTAAAATTGACTACAGACCTACCATTTTTACATTTTTAGTCATTTATTAATTCTCAGCTTTAAGCTGAGACTAGCACATTGGGAAGCCCTTGAGCATTTTATTATTAAGGCTTTTTTATTAATAATTATCTCAGCTGCAAGCTGAGATAAACTCGATTAAAATTGACTACCCACCTGCCATTTTTTACATTTTTAGCCTTCTATTAATTATTAGCTTTAAGCTGAGATGAACGAAGAGCTACAAGCTGAGCTAAACTTCATGGTTGATTTAAATGCCTTATCTATGCTAGTAGAGGCTTGTAGCCTCGATTAAAATTGGCTAAGCACCTGCCAATTTTTACATCTTTAGCCTTTTATTAATTCTCAGCTTTAAGCTGAGACGAACGAAAGTTAACCGGATTAATCTCTATTTCGGAAATCAAATTAAAATCAATATATTTAATTGGAATTTTTATCCTTCTTGGACACCTTAATCCAAAATCATTATGATCAATCTGAAAGTACTTTTCTTCTTGAATATATTGCTGTTGCCAGTTATACTCATTGCTCAAAATGAACCTCCAGAATTATGTACTGATGGATCCCAAAACACCTGTCAATGTGATACAGCTCCTATATTGTGCAGTATAGATGAATTAGATGGCTATCAATATGAGATGAGTACTTTTCTTCATCCAGATGATGGTCCTGATCCGATGTGTCCTTCTCCAGAAGGAGACAATACAGCTTCACATAACCCAACATGGTTTGCTTTTGTTGCTTTCTGTGAGGATATGGATATTGAAGTGGATTACTTTAATTGTACAGATGAAGGTGTCTTTGAAGTTTGTTCTGGAATTCAGGCTGCGGTTTATGAAGATTGTAGTTTAAATCCTAGCTCAGCCATTGCATGTGATACTAGTATTGATGGATGTGATGGTGACAATATAAGGGTAGTAGAAATCACTGGGATGACAGTTGGCAATATTTATTATTTTCTCGTGGATGGATGTTGTGGTTCAGCCTGTGAAATAATTATAACTACCACCTTCGGTTGTGATCCAGAAGAAATATTTGACTACGAATGGGATCAAGAAATAATGGGAAATTGCGATGTATCTGAATTTGGTTCTCAAAACTACTCAATTGAAGCAATCACGGGTGTTGAAGAATATACCTGGTCCTTGGATGGCGACGTAATATATTCTGGTCCTAATGAATTCGTAACGTATGATTTCATGTCAGATGGCGAGTATACTTTGTGCGTAGATGTTGATTTTGGGGCTTGTGTTAATACTATTGAAGAATTATGCAAAACCATTTCAGTGATTTCAACCCCTCCAAACGACGATTGTTCGGCTGCAATCGGCATAAATTCTGGTGTAAGCATAACGGCTGACAATTCTTCTGGCACAATTGAATCTGGAGAAACAGATGGCAATTGCAACTCAGGAGCAGATGATGCATCTATATGGTTTAGTTATACGCTTCCAAATGATCTTCACAGTTACACAGTCATTGTTGAAGCTAATGGAATACAAAATCAAGTTTTAGCTATCTATGATGGATGTAATGGTTCATTAATTGCTGAAGATTGTAACGGATCAGAAATATATGTTGAGTGTCCTTTGGATCAAACCATTTGGATTCAAGTTATATCTTCAAATGATGACGCAGGTGAATTTGATATTATAATAGAAGAGGGTCCAATAACTAGTTATAATAATTCATGCGTAGATAGCGAGGTTATAGTTCTTGCTGAAGTATGTAGTTTTGAAGAAATAGTAGGTGACAATTCACTAGCTTGTCCAGAAGATTTTAGTATTGCAGGTTGTACTATTGATAGTGATCCAACGAGTTGGTTACAATTTACTACTGGTCCAGATATTAACTCAATGGTGCTGAGTAATCTTTCTTCCAATTTATCTTTATCACTATTTTCTAGCTGCTCCCCGGGAAGTTTAATTCAAGCTTGTATTACATCAGATATTGAATTTAATGTACTTGCAAACTCCACCTATTTGTTAGCTGCTACAACTTCAAACAATGATGATCAATACAGTTTTGAAATATTAAGCAAACCATCTACTCCCAATGATTTATGTAGTAATGCGATATCAATTCCAGAAGGACAATCAAGTAATTTTGATAATTTCTGTACTGAATTAGAAGCATGGGAGTTTACTGCCTGCAGTAATGATGATACGGATGGTTCGGTATGGTTTACTCATTTAGTTAGTGAAGATTATGTCGAAATAAGCATAGAATTGCTGAATAACCAAGGTAATAATACCTTGTCAATTTATGATGATTGTAATGGCGTAGAACTGGGAAGCTCTTGTAATGCAGAACCTGTGGTAATACCTTGCCCAGGTCTGGGCAGCTTACTCTACATTCAAGCGACATCTGATGCATCTGAAGGTAGTAGTTTTGATATTAATATTGAGGGAGGAGAAACTAAACTGGTTAACAGTAATTGCGAAGAAGCCATAAATATTAGTCCGCCAAGCAGTTGTACAGAATATACAATTGAAGGAACTACCATCAATGCTCTACCCCAAATAGATGCTCAAGGTAACTCAACTAATTATGGCTCTACTTGTCCCTTTGATTTATATCCCACCAGTTGGTATAGTCTCACCATTCCACCAAATGTTACCAGTGTTTCTTTTACCAACTTTACATTTAATGTATCCATAAGCCTTTTTGAAAATGATTGTGTTAATCCAGTATTGATTAACCAGGCGGATTGTTTGGACGATGATATTATTATTGATGTAGAGGAGAATACTACCTATTTGTTAGCAGCAGTTGTTATCCCAATTGCTTCGAATTGGTCAGTTGATATTAAATACTTTGAATCTTTATCTAATGACATTTGTGAACAATCGACTACCTTATCTTTGGATGAAAGTTTACCAGACGAAAGTACTCAATGTGCTGCGCCAGATAATATATCATTAGGATGTTTTGGCTATGAGAGTATGGTGTTTTATAACTACACGGTTCCAGAGACAGGCCATGAGTCAGTTTCCATTAGTATTCCAATGTTTTATGGATCAACAGATGATATTAATGTCTTCGTGTTTGAAAGTTGTCAAGATCTAACTTTGCTTAGTCAAACTGATGGAACTGAAGCCAATTACTGTGGTGCTGCTGGAAACGATTTGCTTCAGTTTACCTGCCTTGATCCTGGAGATTCCTTTATTATTGCTATCGCCAGTCCTACGTATAATGAAGGCACTTTTGACATTCTTATTCATGAAGGACCTCCTGCTGAATGTGCTGAAGTATCCAATGATCAATGTGATGAAAACTTGCCTGACATATCACTCAATGAAATGTGTGTATTTCAAAGCATTTCAAATAATAATTTAGAAAGTAGTATTGGAGGTGGATTACTACAATCTATTGATTTTCTAAACGATCAAGATGTACTTATAATTAACGATTGTAATCAGCAAGAAGCGACATTGGACAATCAAATAAATATTGTACAAATAACTAATGAACATATACGTATTGCTGATGTAGAGGGAAGTAATTGTTTAGAGGATGCAGATCAGGATGGCAATCCAGAAAATGAAGGCGATAATAACAGCTATTACGAAACAATCAATTACCTTTTTGACTGCTCACAAGATGTTTTATTAAGCTGCCAGTTAAAGTATATTAATCTTTCAACTAATGTGGATGACACAGCATTAGATGATTCCGATTATTTACGATTTGAGGTTTCTACAGATAATGGTCTTACTTGGTTATTTCTAGATGAAGGTAATCTCGCGCCAATAATTGGGGATGGAAGTTTAAGCTATCATTCTCCTCCCATATCGAAAGTTAATCAACTCAAAGTCAGAATACATTTTGGCACGCAATTACCCGAAAAAGGAATAGAAATGAGTGACTTAGAAATATATAATAGTGCTTCAAATTATCACTCAAATCATTCAAAATTAAATACGGTATTTTCAGCATTTACCACCAGTTCTTCTACACACAGTATTAGTTTTAGGAATATTCAATTTCCGAATGATGGGATGGGTGCAATTAGTATTATAAATCACGAAGATTGTAAATGCAATACGCAAATAATATCCGATATAGATCATAATCAACCCGTACATACCATCACGGTCGAACCATCAACGAAGTACATTCTTGTTCAAAGTTCTGTCGAATTAGGGGACTTAACTTGTGAGATGAGATTCAATGAAAATGTCGAAAATGATCATTGTATAAATGCACAGCCTCTTGATCTAAATATTATTGAAAATGTTTCTACTGTTTGTTCTACGGAAGATTTAGCTATCGATCAATGTGAATTTTACCATAGCACCATTTGGTTTAGTTATGAGGTGCCAGCCAATGGTATAGACGCATTAGCTATAAATGCTACATCAACACCAAGTGTGTCTGCAGAAATTGCTTTAATGGTATTGGATGCATGCGACGCAACAACACCAATCTTGCAAGGAGATGGTGCTATGGCCAGTTATTGTGGACCTTTGGATAATGAACTAATTTCATTAAACTGTTTAGCAGGAGGTTCTCAGCTATGGATTATGGTTGCTAGCAAAACCGGGGAAGAATTAGATTTCCAATTGTCCATAAGCGGGGACATTAATGAGCAATCACCTAGTATTGAGATAACGGAGACCGACTGTACATTAAATGGTACCCTGGTCACGTTTGTAACTAATTCAACTCAAGAAGTCATTATTAACATTGTTGATGAAGAAGGGAATCAAATAGGTGAAGACTTTATTAATGAAGGATCTTACTTATTCGCTGAACCAGGTACTTATTCCTTAGTAGCTGAAAATGGAAGCAACAATAGTTGCTTGACTTCGATTTCTATTGAGATACCTGTAAAATACAGTCCAATTTTTGAGGTAAACCCTGTATGCAAAGGACAAAATTCCATAGCCGTTTTAACTAATACTAATGATATCGATAAAGTGGTTTGGCTTGATGGTGATGAAGTCTGTGCATTAGACTATACCTTGGAAAATATTGAAAATGATACAACAGTACTTATTCAATACGAAGATATAAATGGTTGTGTTGGTTTCTCTAGTGTTACATTTACCGTTCTTGAAGATTTATCCGTCAATATTGAAGGCCCTACACAAGTTTGTCTTGGTTCAACAGCCACATACCAAGTTAATTTAGACGAAGATGATTACACTTATCATTGGATTCCTGAAAATGCAAACACCAGTTCTTTCACAACTGAAATTTTTGAAGATCTTAATTTGTGTGTAGTTGTATCCGATCAAAATGGATGTACCGGTAGTACATGCATTGATGTAGAGGTAACTGAGACCATACTTTTACAAGAATTTACCACAAATGTTTGTGAAGGTCAAACAGTAAGTATTGGAGTACAATCAGATTATACGAATATTTTATGGATACCGGGAGACCACACTACCGATTCTATACAAGTAAATGAAACTGATCCAAACGAGTACATAGTCTATTTTGTAGATTCAAATGGTTGCGAAGGCTCAGGTAGTTTTGTGATTAACTTTGAATCTGCTGGTCAAATAGATATTATTCCATTGGGAGAAATATGCCATAGTTTACCAGATGTAACCATCATTGATTTGACAAGTTTTGAAGGAGAAAGTGATCCTGGATATTGGGTGGACACAGATGCTGTTTTTGGGGCCGATTTCGATCCATCATCATTGGATTTTAATGGGTTTGATCCTGGAGTATACAATTTTGAGTTTGTTGTAGAACCTGATAATGAAAGCTGTCCTGTATTAAGCCAAACGCTTGAAATTTCAGTCATTGATTGTGATTGTGAAACGACGGTCTATTATGTTGATCAAGATGGTGATTTGTATGGAAATCCTGATGAATCTGTAGAAAGTTGTTATCCCTTAGAAGGATATGTAGAAAATAATTGGGATTGTGATGATCAAGATCCAAATATTAATCCCAATACACTAGAAATACCTAACAATGATGTAGATGAAAATTGTGACGGGATTGCAGAAATAATTGATAACGATGGGGATGGGTATAACAATGAAGAAGACTGTGATGATACAGACCCGTCCATAAATCCTGGAGCGGATGAAATCCCAAATAATGGCGTAGATGAAGATTGTGATGGGATCATAGAAATCATAGATTTAGATGGCGATGGATGGAATAGTGATGTCGACTGTGATGACTTGAACGGCGCTATAAATCCAGGCCAAATGGAAATTCCTTATAATGGATTTGATGATGATTGTGACGAAACAACTCCTGATGATGATCTAGATGGTGATGGTTATATACTTATTAATGATTGTGATGACACTGACGCCGAAATAAATCCAGATGCGATAGAAATTCCAAACAACGATATTGATGAAGATTGTGATGGAGAAGTTTTGATCATAGACGAAGATGGTGATGGATTTAATTCTGATGAAGATTGTGATGATTTAAATCCAGATATTAATCCTTCTGCAGACGAGATACCCAATAATGGTATTGATGAAGATTGCGATGGTGAAGATTTGATATCCTCTAATGAAGATATTGCCACTCTAGGTATACGCTTATTTCCGAATCCAACTAAAGATATAGTATTCATAGAATCTGAATATAGTGATGAAATGCAATATGTGCTATATTCCACCTCCGGCAAAATGATAAGTAGCGGCACTACTAAGAACAAGACCATTGACCTTGTGACGATACCTGTCGGTTTGTATTATATTGAGATTCTAATCCAAAATGAAGGTAAACGATATATGAAAAAAATGATTAAGATTTAGTGAGATATCAGCCAAGCCTCTATTTCTTGCCATAATCTTTGGTTTAGCTGCATGCTGAAAAATGATCCCTGGCAAACGCTCTCAGCTTGCTAAGTTTAATTATTCCTTTAGGGGTATTTTCGAAGAAACATATTATTAAAATATTATATTTGTTTTAAATCGAAACTATTGGGAGAACTTCGCAGAAAGAAGCATACGGAATCACTTTACTACCACCCTATTAATCAGGTGTTTAACCAAAAGAAAAAGCGATATAAAGGAGGCGGAAAGACTTTAGCGAAGCAAAACGCTCATCGCACTAACATAGAAAATTATCGTGCACTAAAGGGACTATCGGCCGAAGAAATGAAATGTGCAATGCACGAAATACGGCTTAAGATAAGTTGGGAAGAATCATCCATTTATCCCAAAAATGATGTGTCTAAACAGCTTGATTACGAACAATTAATCAGCGATCATCGTTCGAGAAATAGCGAATTTGGATTTTAAAGAAACGTGTTTATTTTTTGTTAGATTTCATGCGGTCACAGATTGTTCCTTATAATAAAACACAAAGCATAAACGTTCTTTATATGGAAACAAATTGTGCATTAGATAAATGAATCTGAATAAACCAGTTGAAATAAAATTGCTAAAAGAAGCGATCTCATATTTCGATGAATGTCCTGAAAAGATTCAAATCAAATTTATTTTGGCATTTGACAAAACTTCGATTGGTTTGAAAGGCAAATGGTTCAAATCAATTGGTGATAAAATCCGGGAATTCAAACTTAGAGATAATGAAAAATTTTACAGAATCTTCGCATTCTGGGACAAATCTCAAAACCCAAATACTCTCATTGTTTTGACTCATGGTATGAATAAAAAATCAAACAAAACACCTTCAAAGGAGAAATCTAAGGCAATAAAATTGCTGAAACTGTATTTCAAAAACAAGTAAGAATGAATTTAAATGAACTAAAAAATACTTATTTAGGTGAAAGAGGAACTCAAAAAAGAGAAATATATGAACAAGAGTTAAGAGTTCAAATTTTAGCTGAAAGAATCAAGCAGTTAAGAAAAGATAGAAAGTTAACACAAGCTCAATTAGGCAAACTAGTTGGTGTCCAAAGAGCTCAAATATCAAAACTTGAAAATGGAATGTCAAATGTTACAATTGGCACAGTAATCAAGCTTATGAATGCTCTCAATGCTCAAATCAATTTTTCAATTTATAAAGAAGAAGAACTTATAACATCGTAGGACGTTATCTCACAATAGGTAATCTCAGTATATCTGTTCGTACCTTACAGAGACGCTGGATACCATTATCCGTTTTTTATTTCTCTTCTGATTTTTTCCGGTAAGTCCTCCCATTTTCTACGCTGAACATAATACTTTACCGGGATAACAATAAAGCCTATTTTTATTGCATAATAAATCCAAGGGAATATTGCATTTATTATGGTAATCACATTAACCATTTGTTTGTCCCCAAATCTACCTAAGTTAGGAATCAATACATTAGGCAATCCAAGTATAACAAACTCTATTATCAGAAAAACGATCAGTCCCAAAATCAGCAACGCAGCCGTTTTTAAAAGATGAAAATCTGCCAGTTTTATATAGATCAAAGTGCCGATGCCAGCAGCTAGACTATATAAAGACTGATTATAATTATTACCATTTAGAATAAACGACAGAACTAAAAGGATCGAGCCTAGAATAATAAAAGCTATACCTACAGTAGTTAAATTACCAAAAGTGCTTTCGAGTTCTTGTTTCAGGTAGCTCGCATCAATCACTCTTCTTTTGTGTATTAAGCTTGCCTGATCATGAGGTTTATCAGTGTTCTGCACTTGACTAAAAACTCGACTTGATATCCAGACTCTGTCTTCTTCACTGGAAGCTTTTTCTTTAATCCACTTATAGATATCACCAGGACTCCAACCATTTTTTAGCAATTCTTTGGCCGAATGCAGTAGTTTTTCATTGGTAGAATTCATCCTTCATTCATTTATTTTACCGTGTGATCTCATGACTCAAAGCTTATTATAACTCCACGCCATTCCAATCTACATCTTCAATTACTTTGGTTTTAGAAATCGAATCATGCCAACCATTGTCTCCAAAAAATGAAAACTGTTCGAATGGAATAATTCTCCCAAAACTTCTAGCTAAGGCATTTGTGATGCTAAGTTGTCTATTCCCTTCTGTAACCGCTCTTGTTCGAGTAACATATTTACCTATAGATTTGCCTTTAAGTAAATACTCCATAGCGGTATAATAGCTTATCAACAGTAAAGCAGATATTAAATAATCTAAGGCCCGACTCCCTGATAAGGTATCGCTATCATTGACTAAGCCGTAACTTGTTTCTACTAATAACGCATAGCACACACCGATTAAAATTGCAAAAGCATAAAATCCTAGTAGATCAACGATATAATTTATAAACCGCTTTTCCTTAGAAGCTCTTTTAAAGTTAATACTATTTGACTCTAATATTGAAGGTGTGTCTAGAATTCGGTCTTGATTTTCCATGTATTTAAGTTATTCTATCATAGATTATGATTACTTAAGATATAAAATATACATCAACTTAACTACTTTACCTCTTTCAAAATTTCGTGTTATTAATGCTTTTCCAACATAAAAAAGACCAAATCAATCTGTATGATTTGGTCTTTTAAAACAAGGCTTTTTTAATGATAGTGCTTAATCATTATGAATGATTAAGCTTTCCTGATATATTATTCCTTTTGTCTTTATTCTACACTGATAAACACCAGGAATAACATCTAAATCAAGCGATAATTGTTGCTTACCAAGTATCATTTGCTCATTGATGGTAAGGGATTTAACCAAGGCTCCTTTACTATCTAACAATTCGATGTTTAAGCGCTCTGTATCTTCAACCAAGTCAAATTCTAATATTACTTGCCCATTGGATGGATTTGGGTAAATTAACAATTGCTCAAAAGTTTCTGCCGGTGTTTGCGCCGAGACAATTTGAGTGTAGCTGTTGCTGACATGATTTACACCTTTTACTCGATAGTAATACATTTTCGAAGCTTTTATTTCCTTATCCATAAAGGTGTATTCTTGTTGAATATCCTTAGCTACTGTGCCTATTGATTCAAATTTAATAGCATCTTCACTTCGTTCTATTTCGAAATATTCAATGGCATGTTGATCCGCCAAGGTCCAATCCACATTAATAGATTCATTTTTGTACTGAGCGGTAATCGATTGCCAAAGAATTGGGACAACTATGTTAATTAAACCTACATCTACATTGGAAATAATAGAACCCGATTCTAGAGTATAATTATCTGAAGTGTTTTCTCCAAAACTCATATCGATATCGTTATCGATTGAATCATCGCCTAAATTCGCTCCAGTAATACTATAACCTTCTGGTGGATGTACCTTAATATAGACTTCTCGACAACGCTGATTATTAAAAATATAATTACCTTCTTTATCAGTAGTGGTTGTGGCTAATAAGTTTCCAAATACATCATACAAATCAATAGTAACATCTGCTAAAGAGGCTTCTGAAAATTCTCGTATACCATCATAATTTTCGTCTAACCAAACCTTTCCTTCGATGATGGCTTCTTCGAAAAATCCTGCATCAATATCCAATAAGCTTTCGCCACTCAACATCTGATAAGAGGCCGTTGTATTTTCTCCATTTGTTTCATCTATATCTGAATCGGAAACTTCTAAACCTTCATGTTCTTTCACAGCAACCATCCCGTCAGGAATACCACGATATTGAACATAAAAATCACCTGGAGGCACACATAATTGCCAGTATCCATCTTCACCATTAGCTGGATTAACATCAGAAAATGTATCATCCCAAAGAATGTATTCTCCTTCAAACCAATAATATACTTCGACTTGTATTCCATTTATTCCCGATTCGAAACTTTCGAAAGAACTGTTTCCATTTTCGTCATACCAGATTTTATCGCCTAAGCTGATACACCGATAAAAACCAGCATCCCAAGAAGTATTTGTAGATCCTAATGCTACTTCTGCCATCATCGTTGTTCCATTACCATTTGCATTATCAATATCACTATCCATCTCATCATCTCCTGCTTGGTTAGCGAAAGTGATATCAAAATTTGATGAGTAAAAACGAAGATAATATTCACCTGGATATAGTCCATCAAAAAGATATCGACCTTGATCATCTGTATACTCAGTAGCCACGAATGCAGCATCGGCATCATAGATTTCTACTCGTACACCTTCAATTCTTGGTTCGCCTGTGTCTTGTACTCCATTTCCATCCATGTCTTCCCAAACATCTCCACCCAACGCAGCTAAATCTATTAAGGCCGCATCTATATCAAGCTTATTGGAACCAGAAATGGTAAAACAACTTGTATAACCATTTAGCTGAGCATCATTGTTTGATGTTGTTTGGGTAGCATCCATAATTTTAGAAAATCCAATATTGTCAAATCCAAGTTTATTAAATTGAATTCGGTAATCCCCATTTTCTATCTCACTAAATAAATAGTTACCATTTTGATCAGTATTTGTAGATTTTACAAAACTACCATCACAATTAAAAAGTCTAACTTCCATGCCTTCAATGCCTGGTTCGCCTGAATCTTGAAGTCCATTATTATTTAGGTCATTCCAAACAAAATCACCGATTTCGTTATAGCAAAAATCAGCCATCTCACAGCAGTCTATGTCTTCTTCTATAACGAGCATACTTTCACAGTCATTAGCATCTTTCACACTTAAAATATACACGCCTGGCAGGACATCCACTAAATCTTTATCATCAGATTCGAAACCATTAGGACCTTCCCACCAATAGCTTATAGGCTCTGTCCCATCCGTGACACTTGCCGACATACTTATCAAATCAACACCCACACATTCTGTATCAACAGAAACAACCGGTCCACCATTGCTAGAGATAAGTTGCATAGCCCTAGTTTCACAATCATCTTCATCTTTAACGACAATATCATAAGCTCCAGGAGATAAATCCGTAAATAATGGCTCTTCTTGAAAGCTCACACCATTATCAATACTGTACTGTAATATGCTGCTTTCATTCTTTGGTGTAGCAAGAATATTTATGGTTCCATTATTTGCTCCACAAGCTGCATCTGTTACTGAAATATTACTAATCACCATTTCGGCTGCTGGGAGAATGGTAACAAAACATTCCGCTGTACATGCTTCGGCATCTAAGACAAGAATTGAATAATCTCCAGCCATCAGATTGGTTGCGATTGCACTTTCTAAAGCTGAGTCATGGTCCCACTCATAACTGTATGGCGCAGCCCCTCCTTCTGGTGAAATTTGGATACTGCCGAAATCACCTACACAGACAGGTGAAGTCAAGGATAAATTACAAAATCCCGTATTATCACAACATTCATCATTTGTGATCATGTCCATGGTCTGACAATCGTTGGCATCCTTTACCGTAATAATATATGTTCCAACAAGCACATCCATTAAGTCTTCTGTATCGTAGTTTGTACCATCAGGTCCTATCCATTCTATGGTGTATGGGCTCGTTCCCCCACTAATGCTTGCTTCCAGATCAATATTTGCCCCATTGCACGAAGACGCAAGGCTTACCACAGGGCCTTCGACATCAGAAATCATCAGTGTTTTTTCAAGCGAACAACCATCTGAATCTAGTATAACTACAGGGTAATTACCTGCTGTTAAATTCTCAAAAAATGGGCTTTCTTGGAAGTTTGTACCGGCATCTATGCTATACGTCAATGTAGAAGTGTTATCCTTTGGTGTGGCTATTATTTGAGCACTACCATTAGCCATTCCACAAGTGGATGGTGTAATAATCGGGTCTTCAACATTTATTTTTGCGACGGGCTCAATAGTAGCCATGCATGCTGCTTCACAATTTTGAGCATCTGTAATGGTGAAGTGATAATTCCCTGCCACTAAATTAGTGGCTGTCATATCTTCTAAATTTGCGTCATGATCCCAGCTATATGTGTAGGGTTCTTCACCGCCTTCCGGCATTAAAGAAATACTACCTGGCTCTGCAAAACACACCGGTTGATTAATCGTCATATTGCAAAAATTAGAGGTCTCACAACATTGGTCAATAATCACTGATTCCATGGCTTGACAATCATTAGCATCTTTAACACTTACAGTGTATGCACCTACGGGAACATTGCTTAAGTCTTCTGTATCATACTCTTGGTTGTCTGGCCCAAGCCAAGCAATTGTATAAGGCATCACTCCACCTGAAATGCTTAAATTAATATCCATATTAGCACCATTGCATGATGGTTCAACTTGTAAACTAGGACTTCCTTCATCCGAAATCGATACCATCTCTGACGCTTGACACCCATCCTCATCTTGTACTAGAATGGAGTAAGCACCTGCAGCAACATTGGCAAAAATATTACTCGTCTCAAAACTAGCACCTCCATCGATGCTGTAACTCAGTGTGCTATTAATCCCCGCATCTTTAGGTGTGGCTTCGATGATGATACTTCCATTATTTTCTCCACAGGTAGAAGCTGTAGTTTGTATTTGTTCAATGCTGATACTCGCTACTGAAGTTATGTTAATCGAGCAAATAGTCATACAAGCATTTGCATCGCTGATCGTTATTGTATAATCTCCACTCACTAGATCATCTGCCCATGAACTAGTGTAGCTGGCATCATGACTCCAAGTATAATCAAAAGGTGCCGCTCCGCCACTAGGATTTAGGCTAACATATGCCAAGTCATCTGCACAAATCGGCTGAGTAAGCGTCATATTACAGAAATTGCTAGGATCACAACAATCATCTTTAGTGATCATTTCACTCGCTTGACATCCGTTATCATCGCGTACACTTAATAGGTAGGTACCCGCTGGAACATTGGCTATATTTTGAGTATCATAAGTCACATCATCTGGTCCAAGCCATTCAAATGTGTATGGCATTTGACCTCCATTTACTTCGGCATCTATTTCGATCAGGCCTGCTTCTAAACAACTGGCTGATAAAACTATGCTAGGTGCTCCATCATCAGACACCATGATTATCTCCGTCGCATTACAACCGTCCATATCTTGCACAAGGATGTTGTATGTACCTGCAGCTACATTGGTAAATATATTACTGGCCTGAAAGCTAGATCCTCCATCGATGCTATAGGATAACATACTGTTTGCATTTGCATCTTTAGGGACGGCTGTCACCTCGATGACTCCATTAGTCTCTCCACAAGATGAGGCTTGAGTATTTATTTGTTCAATGTTGATTATCGCCACTGAGTTTATGCTAAATGAACAAACAGACTCACAAGCGGCATTATCCGTTATGGTTACTGTATAATCACCACTTTCGAGGTTGGCCCAGTCACTATCATAGGCAGTGTCATGGCTCCAAGTAAAAAGGTATGGTGCTTCTCCTCCTTCAGGATTAAAACTTATATAGCCAAGATCTCCAGCACAAAGTGGCTGATTAATCGTACGATTGCAAAACTCTGTCGTTTCACAGCAATCCTCCTTAATAATCATCGCACTGCCTTGACACGCATTAGCATCTTTAACAGTGAGCATGTAGGATCCTTGAGGCACTCCCATTAGATCTTTGGTAGTATAAACTTCATCATTTGGACCTGTCCACTCGTATGCAAATGGTTCGACTCCGCCGGTTAATACAGCTTCTAATATTAAACTGAGTCCATCACATTTTGCCGCAATATCTACTTGTGGGCCTTCCTCATCAGAGATCATTGCCATTTCATCAGTCATGCAATCATCTTCATCTCTAACGACAATAATATAATTCCCTGCTGCTAGATTATCAAAACTATTATCAGAGGAGAAAGTCACTCCTCCATCGATACTGTAACTTAAAGTGCTACTAGGATTTGCATCCTTAGCTTGTGCCTCGATCGTCAGGCTCCCCGTAGTTTGACCACAGCCTGTATTTTTGACTATGATATTACTGATTATAATTGGGGCTACACTGAGTATGGATGCACTACATTCTGCTGCACAGCCATTAGCATCGGTGATTGTATAAAAGTAATTTCCTGGGTCTAACTCTAATGCTGCATCTTCTTTTAAATCAGGGTCGTGACTCCATACATAATCAAATGGATACACTGCGCCGACGGGTCCTGCAATAATAGTACCTGTACCATCAGCACATACCGGTTGTCCTATGGCTTTATTGCAATAATTAATGGTATTACAACAATCTTCTCTAGTGATCATATCTGAGGTTTGGCAGCCATTCGCATCTTTTACTGTTAATTGGTAAGTCCCTTCTGGTACTCCATCTAATTTATCGGTACTGTATTCAGTCCCATCCGGTCCAATCCATAGGTAACTATACGGGCTGAGTCCACCGGACACATTGGCTATAACATCAATAATAGCCGTTCCTGCACATGCCGCAACTAATGATAGACTAGGACTCCCGTCATCTGATAACATGATCATTTCAGTAGCCATGCATCCATCAGCATCAAGAATGACTATCTCATAAGTGCCCGCAGCTAAATTTTCGAATAAAGAAGAAGACTGATAGCTATCTCCACCATCGATACTGTAACTTAGATCAGTGGGAGGATCATCATTTTTTGGTGTGGCTGAAACTCTAATCGAACCATTACTTTCTAAACATGTGGATGGAGTCGTTTGTATTTCATCTATGGTAATAGACGCTCCAGGTAAAACCGTAAGCTCACATACTGCCATACATCCATTATCATCTTGCACGGTAATGGAGTAATCTGCTGGAGTGAGATCAGTAGCTATAGGCCCTTCATAACTCAAATCATGACTCCAAGTAAAATCATATGGCGGTAAACCTCCATACGAGGTTAGACTGATTACTCCTAGATCAGTATCACAAACAGGGTCTATACTGGCTATATTACAAAAATTTGTCGTTACACAACAATCTTCTAAGGTGATCATATCCATACTGACACAAGCATTAGCATCCGTAACTTTTAACATGTAGCTACCTTCTGGTACTGCTGTTAAATTTTGCATATCATACATGCTCCCATCCGGTCCAGTCCACTCGATTAAATAGGGCTCTTGTCCACCTGTAATGGCGGCTAAAACATCTATTTTTGCTGTACCATTGCATGCAGCAGCCAAACTGATAAAAGCTCCATTTTCATCAGATACCTGAGCCATAGCTCTGACTGTACAGCCATCTGCATCCCTGACGACTATTTCGTAGTTATCAGCCAATAAACCTGTGAACATTGGGTTTTCTTGGAAGGTATCTCCATTATCGATGCTATAACTAAGTAAACTGTTAGACTCCGCATCTTTTGGTTGAGCTACGATTTCCAAGGCACCGTTGTTTTCACTACAAGTAGCATTAGTCACTAAAATATCCGTAATCTCTATTTGCCTAGTCTCTATGACTTCAAAATCACAACTTGTGCTTAATCCATTCATGTCTTCAATGAACACTGTATATAGACCAGCTCCTAAGTCAGTTGCCACTGCTTGATTAAGGCTCGCATCATGCGACCAAGCATAGGAGTATGGTGCTTCCCCATCCAGCACACTCACCGTAATAGAGGCGTCATTGGACATAAAACAAGTGGGTGGCGAAACTTCACCAGTGCAAGTCAATCCATCAACTATCTCGCCTATCGGGATTAGTACTGGAATAGGTCTGAACCTAAAGGTTTCTGTACTTGCATCATACACTTCTGTGATATCGTTAATAGGAGATAAATCGGTCACGGTAGCACTTCCATCTGTGGTAATATTATTATCTAAATAGTACCAATCTCTTGCAGCATCTACCTCATAGCTTGTCCCATTAAAATTTAGGTCTAATTCAATGTCTGACTTTGTAATACCATCGATAGTTGTCCAATCCAAATTGTTGACATTTTCTGCAAGCCAACCAACCAAATAGACTGGTTCTCCACTTGCATCTTCCAAGGCATAAGCATATTCTTCCTGAGCTGTTTCGACGATAGCATAATTAAACTTTAAGTCGCCTGTCAGTTCGACAAATTTGTGGACCGCTTCTTTACTTTCTTTTTGGGCTACAGAGCCATCGTTTAATCGATCCCAAAGTCCACTGCTGTGGTAGGCAAAATCACAAGGGCTCGCATAATTATCTATGGCTTCATAAGCTTCTGCACGGTGCACACCATTCCTTGCTGCCATCAAGGTAGCTCGTATAATGTACAAGCCTTGAGCTTCTTCTCCTACTCCTGTCACATTGAGGTCTCCACACTCAGGCACTTCAGAATCCCATCCAAACTCAGATACATACAAATGCTGGGATCCAGCAGGCATGTTTTCATTACTCCAACTCCAAGCATTTTTAACAAATAAGTATTTTGATTCGCCTACGTTAGCAGCGCTCGTTTTTTCCGGCTCTGCGATTAGTCGCTGGTTATAAAACCCTGTGCCTTCATCTGCCAAATCATTAGAATATGGATGTAAATTGGTCCCATGCAGGTAACATTTTTTGTCCAATGGAATCCTAGTACCTTGGTAGTCTTTCCAATCTAAATAATTAAAACTTACCGGATTACTATTTTCAAGGTGGTGTGCTTGATAAGCTGCGGGTATGAGTAACAATTTATTACTTGGGTCCGAATCATAGTACTCTTCGATACCTTGAATCATGCCATCGATGACTGCGTGATAGACATCTGCATCATATGCCCATGGTTCGTTACCAACCTCTAAGACTTCGACTAGTTTTATACAGCTAGTACAATCACTGGCTTTTGGTGCATACGTGCGAGCAAACATCATGGCATACGCACGTCCTGCTTCGAATCGCTGATCATAATTTACACCCCAATCAGATGGTGTCCACCATTGTGAAGGAAAGCTATAATCAGACTGAATATCTTGCGGGAAATTTGCCGGCACTACCGTTAATGAAATATGCGAAGGCTCTTGAAACTCATTATATACGGAAACGGCATGGTGAAAATTCTGATTTAAGTAATTTGTATATACGTTGTATACAGATAATAATGGCTCTTCCATCATTTGATTTGCAGTGGAATCATAGTAAACCATTTTATCTCCGGGTTGTACGTTGTTACGTACTAGCGGCACCCCATTTAAATCTACTGCTAATTTCAGTCTGTTTCTATCTTTATAAGGAGTAAATATTCGATAAGAAGATGGATCTCCTGGTTGCGGTTCGCCTACCCCATCATCCCAGTAATCTTTGTTTTGAAACTGAAATAAACGTGCATGTGAGAACATGTCGGTCAGGTTTTCCATTTGATGGAAGCTATTTTCGTTTCCTTTGAGGAGATTTACTCCTAGCATTTCATGTATGGTAGGTACTTCTCGACCATTTGCGTAAACGCTGGCTTGATCTTGCGGAACTACGATATTACTCGGTTCGCCGATTACTCCCAAAGTTACATCTGCGGGTGCTGGAACACAAGGTGCTTGTTGGCCAATGCCGTTTATAGACATTATTAAAAGACTAGCAGTCAACAGCATGGAAAATCCATGTATGTATTTATTCATGACAGGGTATTTCATTTTTACAATCTAGTTAGGTACTATGATCATCTCAAAATGAAATATGAGTAGGTCTTAGACGATAAAGGTATGGAATGTTTTACATATATAAAAATGTTTAATGTGTTATTTTTATAGATGCATATTCTGAGAGTAAAGGTTTGCAGCGTAGTGTGGTCTTGCAAGCTCGAAGCTTTTAGCTTCGAATTATCCATTTCTTTTGATTTTTGAAGCTCAGCTACAAGCTGAGGCGAACGACGCAGAGACGAACGGAATTTTTTTTTCTATATTCGTTTGTAGAGGCTTGCAGCCTCGACTTATTGTGATCTTGTAAGCTAATCGTGGTGTATTTTAATGCTCAGCTGCAAAGTGAGACAAACGACAACGGAACGAACGGAATTCCATTCTTTCTTTATTAGTTTATAGAGGCTTGTAGCCTCGGTGTATTCTGGTCTTATTAACTAATCATGGTGTATCTTAATGCTCAGCTACAAGCTGAGACAAACGGAGCTACAAGCTGAGACAAACGACGCAGAGACGAACGGAATTCCTTTTTTTCTTTATTCGTTTGTAGAGGCTTGCAGCCTCGACGTATTGTGATCTTGTAAACTAATCGTGCTTGCTTTACTTGTCAGTTGTAAGCTGAGACAATCGGCAATACTAGATACTTTATTTAATGAAAAATATAACCAATATTTAAGCTTAGATCAATTACTTCTATGTCTATTTCACCTTTTCCATTTAGGTAATTTGAAGCACTTGAAAAACGAAAATGTTCTGGGGAGTTAACATAACCTGCTTTTACAGGATTTTGATGGATATAATTTAGTCTGATGTTGATCCATTTCGGTGAAATTAATTCTGTAGGTTTATTATGCCTTTGCCAAAATTGGTATTTACTATTGTTACCATTGAGTGATCCATATTGTTTAAATAATTTGATCATCCATTTTCTTCGACTTTCTTGCTTATTATTAGCTATATCCTTGATTATATTCTTACTGGTGTAGCTTTTGAAATCTCGAATGATGTCTGACAGGCCTTGTGCACCTTTTGCGTAGGCTATTAAATGGATATGATTGCTCATGATGACATAAGCGTTAATAACTAATCCTTTGTGTTTAACGCAATACCGAAAGCTATCCAATACCATTTCACAGTATTTCTTTCTTGTGAATACATCTATCCAGCCAACTATCGTGAAAGTAACGAAGTGTAGACCTTCTTGATTGATTATTTTATGTCCTTTCAATGATTAAGGGCTTAGTTAAGTTAATAGGGTTTGCTTTTATTTTAATTGTCCTGATCTGATTAGAGGTAAACATTGATCGTAAAGTTTTATACTATTAAAGGCACAGTCTCTGTTTATGTGGTACAATGTTTATTGTCCTGTTGAATGCAAATTATGGGCATGTAAGTTCTCAGCTGCAAGCTGAGGCAAACGTGGCTTAATATACTTAACTCTTAGCTACAAGCTGAGACGAACAAGCCACCTAAAGGACTAGCTCCTGCTAATGCACCAAAGTTCAATCCATAACCCAATAAACCGTCAACATTATCGAGTTCTAAGCTGCAAGATGAGGCGAACGGAGTTATATTCCCAATTTTTACCATTCGTTTGTAGAGGCTTGCAGCCTCGGCGTTTTGTGGTCTCATAAACTAGTCATGGTGTGTCTTAATTCTCAGCTACAAGCTGAGACCAACGGAGGTTGGCTAACTTCCTTAATACAACAGTAGGAGACATTCACACAACGCTTCGTGTTTAGTTGCAAGACTTCGGACAACGTGTTTTCTATATTGTAACTACATGGTGTATGTTGACGAGGCCATTCAAGGTTACTATAAACATACTCTTTTAATCCTTTTTCAAATACAGGAAGCTGATCAACATCAGTAGCACATATATCTCTGTTGTCGGCAGGTACGAACGTGACGAGAAGAACAAGTTGTCCTATCAATTGTAAAAAGACTAGAATTGTCTTCTATAATATCATTAGGACGCGCAGTGATTTCACTTTCCATAATTCCCAAATCACCACCAAGATTTTCAATTGAAGTTCCATCTTTTCGATTATCAATTGAGTATGAAGTTGACCCGTCTGCACTTTTATTTTTATGGATTTTATTGCTTCGAAAAAATCCAGTTTTAATTCCTTCGTTTTTCGCATGCTTTTTTGCATCGGCGTATCTAGCTCTTGAATCTTTCAATTACCATTTCTAAATAAGTCCGATTCGGACTAACTAATGGAGCATAATCTGTAGATCCTGGTATTTCAATTTCCAAAAGATAATCAGCCTTGTCTCTCAACGCTGAGACCAGCGGAGGTTCCTTCCATCGACAAACCAAATGAATAATAATGGTTAGATGATAACATTAAATCGCCTGATTGCTGGGTCGGAATAACGGAAGCAATAATCAGATTAACTCTGAGCTGAAAGCTGAGACGAACGGGGCTAAGGCGAACGGAGCTACAAGCTGAGTAAAACGGATACTTTTAAGTCTTATGATTGCCAAATAATTCTCAGCTACAAGCTGAGGCGAACGAAATCTGTTAGGGAGATGTGCTTGCTTTTATATTTATTGTCTGGATTAGAAGAGAGGTAAACCTGGTTTATGTGGACTTTTCTATTGTTAAGTTCTTATAGGCTTGCAGCCCATAATTCTCAGCTACAACCTGAGATGAACGGGGTTTATTATTTAGAATGTACATAAAATTTTGCATCAAAGTAATCAACTCCTCCAAAAATAGAATCATTAACCTCTTCAATAATCCCTGTCAATTTATTCCACCCTGTATCCAAAGCTGGGAATATAAAATTAACTTTATTACTTTTTACAAACTGAGAGTAATCAGACATTTCATCACCATTAACATCTATTGCGACACCTAGTTCTAGTTCGTCAGGCCCATATTCAGATACTAATAACGATAAACTAAACCTTACTGAGTCACCCCAATATATTGATTTTTCGTTCAATATTTGAACATCCAAAGGAAATCTAAAATCTGCTTTAGTATACTCATCATTTAATGCTTTTTTGTAATGATAAATTGTATCCCTATCATGAGTATAAAAATCATATGACCAACGCTTTCCATTTTCATAATTCAATATCCACTTTCCAACTTTTTCTCCGTCTAATTCAACACCCTTTTCCATTAAATTTCCATTTCTGTAGTATCTCCTAAAAAAACTTGTATCGCCTTTCAGTTCTTGGTAAACTAAAGTATCAGAGAATTCTGATAAACAAACGATTTTCATTGGTTTATCTCCTTTATAATATGCTTTACAGTTTCTTAGAGTATCACTTTTATATTGGTTGGTAAAAACAAAAGAACTATTGACTATCCGACTTTCTTCCATGCAAGAAAACAATGTTAAAACGAAAATAAAAGGAATGTATTTTTTCATATTTACCACTTTTATTCAGGCACCGTTGAAACTGGTTTTGTTGAATGAATAACATTTCCTTTTCGATCAGTTGTATAATTCATTGTATCTAATGAACGAATAAATGTAGCAGAATCACCATTTGGTGAAGAATACTGTTGTGTATTCATTCCTGGTATTTGTCCATTACCCTCCCATCGGCTATTATCAGCCCCGAAAAACTTGGCTATTGTACTAGCAGCTGTACCTTTTAATGAGGCTCCATCAAGTGGGAATTCAATTTGTTCAATATTTTTAACATCTCTTTGCATATTAACATTTTCATTAAATTGGGAGTTTTTTCCTGTATAATAAAATCCTGCACCACCTCTATTTCCATCATCGCTATTAGTTATTGATAATTCAGCAGAAACGGTCGATTTGATCTCCTGACCCTGCATTACAGTTTGATGAGAAGCATGTCCAGGTATTTGTCTTTGGGTAGATCTGTAGGCTTGGGGTTTTGTCATTGTGCCAAGGACAACAAAGGCGGTGGTTTCTATCTGGGGTGAAGTTGTAATGGGAAAGAACAGAAGTAAGTGAAAGTTGGGCTTTGACCTCTTGGATTTCCATAGAACTAAATTTTAACAAAAATTTCTTACTATAAGCATACTTGCTCACAAATATAGCAAACTTAGTTTCATAAAAACAAGCACTTTGTACTATTAATAGACTCAGATGCTTACATAAGCTTGTAAATACTATGCATCATAGCTATCTTTGTATAAGCATTCATAGCATAAATAATTAGTTATATGGCTTTCAAAGACAGATTAAAGCAAGAAAGAACAGGAAAGGGATTATCTCAAAGCAAGCTTGCTGACATCGTTGGTGTACATGTCACAAATATCTCTCGGTATGAAAGGGGTGAAAATAAGCCAACCACTGAAGTGCTTTCTAAACTTGCTAATGCTTTGTCTGTTTCAGCTGACTTTCTTATGAGTGGTACAATAGAAGAAAATGCTACCAAGTCTATTTCTGATAAAGAACTGCTCGAACAGTTTAAAAAAGTAGAGCAGCTCCCCAATCAAAAGAAGCTACTCGTTAAAGAATTTCTTGATGCCTTTATTATGAAAGCGGAACTGCAATCGAAGTTTGTGTAATAAAACCTTTGTATTTTTACAAGAGCTTCTGTATCTGTTATAACAGTTGTAGACGGGATATCTTTCTCAAAAAATCATCTTCTGGAATAGGTTTTAAGAACTAAATAGCAAAAAATTATGAGTTTAAAACCTATTCCTAGGTAAGAAATTGTCCCAAGGAACTTCAAAATTGTCAACCTAGACAGTTGATCGTCAGCAGCAATCAATTGATTTGAATACCTAAGATAATATAACAAAGCTAGAAGAATCATTGCAAAGAAAATAAGAATCCAAAATATAGTTCTATGGAACTCTTCTTTCAAGATAAGTTTTTCAATCGCAAAAATCAATAAACAGCCAATCACTAATAATTCAAGCCCAATAAAGAAATAAACCTCTTTTATTGTTTTTATATCAACAAAATAATCAAGAATAATTGGAGATACAACTGCAATTTTATCTAAGACAAAATAGAATAATACACCTAAAATAAACCACCTAAGATTTTGAGTTTCCATAATGACTAAAATTTTAAAATAACTCTCTCTTTTATTAAAATATCTGGATGAAATGATTGAATAGCCTCCATATCATACTTCGGCGAATTATTTTGAAGTTGTGGATTAAACATATTCATTTTCCCTTCCTTTCTATGTCTTACTCCAATTTTTCTGCCCTGTAAACTTTGAGTGGAGAACTCACGTTGATCCATCCCTACCATGAAATCCATTCCAGGCTGTGATTTTTCATCTTTATAGCCAGTTAAATAGCCAGAATGAAATCCTGCATCTCCGTACGCAGATCCTACGGGGAAGCCTCCGTAAGCATTTTCCTCTAAGTCATTGAGGTTAAAGCCATTTGATTCACCTATTTCATGATTCGCTTGAATGTCTGATTCTTGCCCGTCCTGTACTAGGTCCACAATGTCATTCTCAAAATTTGCCATATTATTCTCAGTGATTACAAAGACTTCATCACTGCCATCTTTTGTTTCTATCAGAGTATTTCCTTGCTCATCGACAAATTTGGTTTCTATCCCATCAATCTTCATTGCAAACATACCTGTGGGATCGATTAGGTTAATCGGATTATTATGCACATAGTGGTATGGATTCCAAGTTGGAAACTGATCAGCTAGCGGATCTATCTGTAAAAACCTTCCTATACTCGGATCATAGAACCTAGCGCCATAATCATACCACCCCAAATCTAATTGACTAATAAACTCTTTGCCATTATATAAATACTTGTTATCCTCTCCAAATTCTGGCGCCCAAGTTCCTTCCATAGACATTCCAAATGGGTAATAATGATTAGATGACAACAACTCATCTTCTTCTGGTGCATCTTCATCTACTAAAATCGAATTATTATTATCCTTATCTGCAAAACGGACTCTTGTATTACCTAAGTGATCATTTAAGTACCATTCAAAGTATTCTCCTACTGGAGCATCATTTTCGTCTCTTTCATAGACATAGCGGCCTTCTTCATGGTAGATCGCTTCTAGCTGATTATCTTTATACTCAACGCCATTAAGATAATGATAAGTGGTGGTTTCTCCACTGTTTTCATTAATAATTGTTTTGTACTTTATACCGTCCGCATCATAAAAGTGTTCTATCGTTCCATCATCCATTTGAATAAATGAAGGCAGGTCATTGTAGGTATATTGTATGTTGTTTATTCCTTTACCTGTATCACTGGTTAGATTTCCCGTGTTGTCGTAACCATAAGTGCTTCCTGCGGATGCATAACCTTTTTCAGGATTTGATGATTCATTTATTCCTGTTAAAAGACTTGTACCTGCATATGAATACTTAAGCTTGTCTATAGGTCCATAGGTTGGTATATCATCATTATCTATAGACAATAGACCATTTCTTGAGAGCGATGATATGTTTCCTAGTGGATCATAGCCACCTATCATTACATTGTATGCAGGATCAGCTCATAATTCACATTCTTCAGTTGAAAATTTACCATAGTTGGCTTTTCTTAAAAGATCTACCGGATCGTAGGTAAATCCATAGGCCATTTGGTCTTCACCTTTTACTCTCCATTTCATCCAAGAAATATTGCCATTATATTGTGGTGGAGCTGATAATGCAGCATTACCTTTATCGTAAAATATCTCCATTCCAAATAATGGCGCTGCTGGTTGTGGACCTGAGCTTGCCTGCAATGCATTTTGTATTTCATGATACATAATATCTGCTAATTGGGGCGGATGCTGATCATTTTCAAGACATAAAATAATTTGTTCGACGATGTAGGTCAATATTTGTTCTTCGTCATTATTATTATAATTGATAATTACTTCGAATTGATTAGGTAAAGCATTATCTGTTCCAGCCTGCCATCCAAATAATCCCGCTGTAAACACGCGTTCTGTCCCTTGATTATTAAATGTTTGATCTCTCGAAGTCAATTCTATGTATGTAGGTATTTGTTGGTCTATTTCTGTGCAATTAAAAGCCACCGACAATTGTGTTATGCGCTTATCATCATCCCCATGACCAAAGTCAAATAAATCTTCACAATCATCTTCCGGTAAGATAGGTCCACATGGATCTTCGTCATAAGTGGCATCTACACTATTTATTTTAGTCAGCCATCCTCGCGGGTTGTATTGATAGTCTATTTGTTGGATACCGTTGCCAATGATCTTCTGAGTGAGATAGTCATTATTGTTATAGCTTAGTGCGTTTAGGGTAGTTGCTTGACCATTAATCTTTGCTGTAGTTGACTCGAGACGAAGTCCTTTATCATATGCAAAATCTTTAACCGATGTGGTTGTAGGGCCAAAACCATTTACATTAGTTTTTTCTTGCAGGACATTTCCGGCATCGTCATAATTCAGCTGTACAATACTTGACAATCCATCCAAAGATGCGTTAATGGTATTTATCGAAACTCTTCCGATATCATCGTATACAAAAGAAGAGGTAGCATATCCAGGATTATTCATCATTTTACTTTCGGCATTTTTCACTCTACCTGACACTCCATCTTGCACAAAGGATTTAATAACCTGACTACCTGCGGATGATGTGAGAAGAAAATCATTATAAATAGGATCGTAATCGTGAATCAATTGGGTCCCATTTGGTAAATCTTCAATTGCAATTTGATCAAAATTATTATACTGGTAATTGTAAGTACCCTTGTCTGGAATTGTTTTCGAAGCTAACAAACCATCACTGTAGTAAGTATATGTGTATGGGGATCCTGAAGGAGGATTTATCTGGGTTACCTGATCTCTATCATCATATTGATAAGAAGTAGTTAAGTTTAATGCCCCGAAGCCATTTATTTGTTTTAATTGCCTACTAAATGCATCATTTATTGTAATCGATGAATTTCCATTTTCATCAGTGGTTTTTACAGCCATTTGATTTTCAATAACTAAATAATCCATTAAGATGGATTTTGTGGAACCTGCAGGTGTTGTACTGATCATTCTATTTAATGGAGAATTTTCATAAGAACTGCTAGTTGTTCCACCGGTTAGAGGATCGTTTGTTGCAATTACTCTACCAGCAGCATCATACGATTGAGTTAATACATAGTCTGATCCATCCTGAAAATACCCAGGTATGGTTTGTTTAATCATACGGCCAAATCCATCTAAAGTTTGACTGGTGCTCAATGAAGATGTCCCATCCGAATAGCTAATGGTCGTATTAAACAGATTTTCTCCACCTGAGGCCAATCCATAGACATAATCATAGTCGCTTGTTTGTCGACCATTAAGGGCAACCATTTGGCTTAATCTACCCAGTCCATCGTATGTGTAGTTACTTGTTATTCCTTGATGATCTGTTTGACTTGTCAGCTGTCTTAAATTATTATAACTATACGTCCAGTTTCTAGCTCCATACGATTTACTCATTACTAGACCATAGTTAGGACCAGATCCCCAAGTTAAAATTTCCGGTTGAGCTTGTGTATTTCTTTGTATTTCGTCTGGATAAGAATCTCCATTGGTATAGTTTAGTGAGACCAGTTCTTTCCATGATCCATCTATATTGGCTGAGTAATATTTTGTTGGTAATAATTGGGTATAAGAATTATTAAATTCTATTTTGGTTCCTCCACCATGCCCTCCATTCACAGTAGTTTCTAATGGGACAGAAACCATATTTTTACTAATGAGAACTGAATTTGAAAGATCATTAGCATACTTATTTTCAATAAGCTTAGTGGTTTGGGGTCCAGATATTTCTTGGGATATTAAATTGTAATAAAGGTTTGTATAGCTATTTGATGTAATTGTTTCGACAAAGCTAGAACCGTCCAATGCAAATGTTTTTGTACTAGTATTGTCTAAGGTTACCCATTTTGAATAATGGTGATAAGGGTTATTAATCACAGGGTTTATGGATGAACAAGATGGATTAGCAGGATTATGAGATACCGCATATCCGGTAACAATATTTAGATTGTCTCCTGAATCCTCCCTATATGAATACTCATTGGTGATTTCTTGAACGAGTTTCCCAGAATCGTTAAATATCTTTCTACTTTCTAAATGACCTCTTCCATATTCATGACTTGTAATTTGAGGTAAGGGGAATCCTGCAGCTCCACTGTCACCTTTATACGAATAGTTATCTAATTCTAAAGAGCCATCTTTATTTGTCACTTGCACATCCTTATACATTATATGGCTTCCTTTTGTTACCATACCATTAAATAAATTTGAAGAAACTATAGTCTTCATTTTACAAGTAGGACAGCTTAAATCACAATCTTCTAAGACAGCCTGCTGGAAATTATATGAGTAGATAAGTGGCGCATTTAACCTTCCGCTTGAATGTGCATTTATATCCTTATATGAAAAAGACATTGTCCCATCATTGTCTTTAATTTCCTTAACCCTTGCTCCACCAGCTAAAAAGGGTCCGAAAATTGGGTTCCCATTATCGTCTAACTCATACTTTTGATATGTTAAAAAATAACTCATGCAACAATATCCCAATTCAGCCTCTAACACAACTAGATAATTTCCTTCATTCAAAGCCAAAGTTGCAGAATTTCCATTTAGTCCTGTCAATCCAAAAGATTGAATTAAATTTCCACTACTATCGAGAATTTTTATAGTTCCTGAAAACTCACCTGGGATTTGAGGAAAATAGTTCCTCCAATCAAAAGAAATTGTTTGATCAAAATCTAATGTAAACGGGAATGTTTGAATTTCATCTTGCAATAATGGAAGACCACATAAAGTATTCACTACATCTTGGCATCCAAAACAAGCTGATTCATAATCTTCATAAGTTGAATAATTGGGTGTAAAGCCTCCTTCAGATATATAATTATAATCGTGAGGTTCGTAGGTTATTTCATAATTTAATCCTAATGGGTTTTGGACTTTATATAATAATCCGGAGATTGCACCCTCTGGGTGTGCCTCTCTATTTCCAAAATGAGGACTATTTGTGTGATTGTCTCCCTCAATTTTAGGTAATAAAGTAGCATTGGTTTCTTTTTTATTATAATATCCCCAGTGATCTTGGGCATTACTTAATCTAGAAGGCAATTTATAGATATTACTAAGTTCATGTAAATAGTTGAATTTATAAGGTGGAAGGCCAGCACTTGGACCGCTTTCACTAATTTGCTTTAAAATCAAACGATCATTGTAAAAGTGGTCATAAGTAAATGAAAAAGTTCTGTAACTCGTTCCATTTCGAAGAATTGAAATGTTGTTTAACTTGACTTGGCCTTCAACTCCATTATTTTTTTCGGCTTGAGAATAGCTAAATAATGCTCTTTCATTATTTGTGATAATGGATGAAATCTGAATGTTTTCATTGGATGTAAATGAGTTTTGTGATGAGATTGGCAATATATTTTCAACAAGGCTTGTGGGTAATGAACTGCATGATGGTGCTCCCTGGCACCCCGATTGAACACTGAAAGAATAAGATCTAGAACTTATATATGTCAATTCAGGTATTTCTCGATTAGTTTTGTAGTTTATTATGGCATACTCACCATTTGGATGATTTATCCTAGTTAAGTACCAAGCTGTTATTCCATTAGAAGTAACTGCATCATTATTTGAATTAGTGCTATATTCTATTTTTTTGAAATAATATTTAATTCCTTTTGGATCCACAGCTTCCCAGGTATCATGCGGAAAACCAGGTATTTTATTGAATTTAATTGCCGATTTATTTAATTGAACTATCTCTCCAGCTCGGTTATAAACAAATTTTCCAGAATATCCGCCAAAATTATATGAAAAAAGATCTGGATCAAAATCTAGTTGACTCCAATCTGTAGTTGGTTGTGGTGAAACATTTGGATTATAATCATTATTTAACCATCCTTGATTATAATCAAAGTCGTCTTTGCTTATAATTGTTCTGCTGATGACCCCACCAGCATTTAAACTCCATCCTAAGCCAATGTTTGAAGCCACTTGATCTACTCTAATTCCATTTGTTGCATAAGAAGCTGAAATGGGTATAGAGAAACCATTTTGTGACAGTGTATATAAAGGAATTGAAATATTAAGTGCGCCAGTAGAACGATCTACACCGACATCGCTTGAAACAGTCATCGATTTAGCACTCGGTGAGGCTGGTAATACTTCAGAAAAACTAGCAGCGCTTTCTATCTGTTCGTTTTGAGCAAATAAAGATATGGTACAGAAAAGGAGTATATATGTTATTATGTTAGTGTTCATGTTGTTTGTTTTTTGGAAGTTTGAGATTCTCACTTTTAGAAGCAAATATTAACTTGTCCAATCATAATTATTGTCTCGATATCACAGTTGTCAGTCAAAACGACCCTTAAACAATAGATATCGCAATCAGCTGCATCGTTAATTTGGTAGTTTGTACCACCAGTTTGAATCAGCTGCCAATTTATGTCATCGTAGGTACAATCCTCTGGCTGCACTCCTGGGTTTTCATTTTTAATTTCCCAATACCAAGTACTTTCCTCATAGCAATCCATATTTTCAAGTTCCACAATACAATTAGGTAGATTGCAACCAGAATATGTAATAGTTGAACAAACTTCACTTTCACATGAAGAGCAGGTTGCTAATTCATTACAATTACTTATTTTATTTGGACAGTCTGAATTTCCACTTATGATCACTTTATAACTAGTATTTGGCCCATAATTTGAGTAGCAGAATTCATCGCAATTAACATCTACACTATATTCTCCTGCACCCTGATAAACATCATCATCACCATCATTGGGATCTTGATCTTGAAACTCAATTGTACAGGTAGATGAACCACTACAATCAGAAGACCCATCTGTATATTTAAGTGCATTTATTGTAGTCCAATTATCACAATCCTCTCCTGAGACTGTTGCAATTAATTCACATGAACCATTATCACTTAGAGTTACTTCACAGTCGCAATCGGCGCAACAATTCGTAGTTATTACATTTGAAACGTCCTCATCACAGTCATCAAAGGCTAGCATGACAACTCTGTAGGACCCGTTTCCTTCCCCATTACATATTGAATAACTTATGTTGCCAATACCTGCATCTGTGGCAATCGTTACCCAAATACCTCCATCCAAAAATTGTAATTCACTTGTTGAACCAGAACAACCACTTCCAGCGTTACCCCAGGTAAGAGTACAAGTACTATTATTATACAA
Organism: Saprospiraceae bacterium; assembly: GCA_020631235.1. Classification (GTDB taxonomy): domain Bacteria; phylum Bacteroidota; class Bacteroidia; order Chitinophagales; family Saprospiraceae; genus JAHDDO01. The sequence goes on from JAHDHQ010000001.1 coordinate 175,892, forward strand.
CAAAACAGGAGCGCACTCGCAAATTTGACAACAAGCATTTATCTGAGTTTGGGTGACAGATCCAGTGGCATAGCAGATATCAAATGAAGATGGTGTAAGACAAGTTGTTCCTGATATACTTGTAATTTCTATTTCGACGGTATAATCACCAGCGGAAAAATTGCATAAATCTATTGACTCATTAACTAGGTCGGGTTGAGTACTACAGAATTCATTTTCTGTCCAACTACCACTATCAATTACTGCATTATTTTGGATAACTTCGAATGTTCCAGATAAAATTGGTCCATCGGCACAATCACATTCGCATATGATTGTAGCAAAATTTGAAACATCAAGTTCGGAGCAACTTTCAGAGGCAGTTGCTGTATTACACGAAATTAATATTTCAGGGTCACACGAAGGACAACATGTATTAAATTCTGCATTGGAAAAATTTGCACTCTCTGTAAAGGTCTGATCAATTAAACTTGAAGCATCACATCCGGCCGGGGAGTTTATATCATCAATTGTAATCATTACTGAATAATCACCTACAGCTAAAACGTTACATAGTTCAAATTCTGCAAATAGGTCTAATTCTTCAAGACAATCTCTGTTTTGTGTTTCTTCTCCTTCTGCGACTAGTCCACCTTGAAAAACTTCCCAGGAAAACTCAATTTCAAAATCATCATCGCAGCAATCGTTACAATCCAAATCAAGGAAATCATGCCAAATCACTCCATTACATAATGCTGCTTGATCAACATTACCGCCTTGAATCCCGGTGAGTTCGGGTGTACAATCACAGTCACAATCGTTGCTCCATAAATCCTCTTCAATTGTAAACTCTCTATTAATAACGATGTTCTCAATTAGTGAAATATCACATTCTCCTCCTTCTGCATTATTAATCAATATTTCAAATGTCAATTCATCATTTAGTTCAAAATCACAGGCATTGAAATCCCAAGAAAAATCTATAAAATCTCCACAAACTATTGGGGCAGTATTTTCTGATTCAGATAAAATTTCATTGCCGTTCAAATAAATAATCTTTTGGTACTCAAAAGTTAATTCTTCTTCACAACAATTACAGTCTAAAGAAATTTCATTATTTAAAGAGGCAAATGAACATTCCGCATTTAATAATCCTCCTTCATCAAGTAAATTCATTGAACCTATTGTGCCCTCTTCAACTATAAAAGACTCCTGTATGGTGCACATTTCGTCATCAGTAATTGTAACTGTATATGTCCCAGGTGATAAGTCGTTCAAGTCTTCATTTGTGTCACCATTACTCCAAATATAAGTATATGGAATAGTTCCTCCAGTCACAGACAGGTCAATTGATCCATCGTCAAAAGCATTACATGACTCGTCTACAACCACCCCAGTTAGACTAAAGTTATTACAACACTCATTGGCAGGGCATTCTGTAGTTAAGAATGTCGTACAAATTTCTATACCATTCAAATTATCCCTAATACAGGCTGTATAATCTAGGCATGGATCATAATCGCAAAACTCATCACTATCTGCTACATTATCGAATCCAACATCTAACCAATTAATGTCATCCTCACATAAATCAAAACAAGCTGAAATATCTACTGCGTTTTTAATACAAAGTGTTTCACCCGTACCAATATCTAGAATAAAAATATCTAAATCATATCCATCCTGACATGCACAATTACCTGTAATATCAGAAAATTGTATTCCATGATTATTCCCAAAACATTCCTGAGCTATGTTAAAACTCACCAGGCCAGCTTCATGTATACATTCATCCATTCCTATTTCAAAAGATTCATAAGCAATGCAATAGTCGCTATCAGTTATTGTAGCTGAGTAAGTTCCTTCACAAAGACCTTCAACAACCGGTGTATTCTCGCCATTGCTCCAGGTATAATTATATGGAGGAGTTCCTCCTGCTGGAAATAAACTTATAGTTCCGCTGCAGTCATTAATATTACAATCTGTATTCATTAAATCAGAGACAATTATGAAATCAGGACAGCAATTACAATCAATCAGATTTTGCTGTGTTATCGCATATTGTATATTTAAGGCGCTATTTATAAACTCAACTTGACAATTACCACTCTCTTGGAAAAATGAATAGTCAATATTAATTATATCTCCAAGCTCATAAAAACAAATATTATCGATGCTGACTGAAACATCAAAATTATCATTTTCTATTCCACACTTAGTTTCATCAAAGCTTAGTGCGGGAAACTGAGCATTATCACAAGTAATGCATTCCGCTGTTGGATATCCAATAATATTTAAATCCATACAACAATCCGTGCAGTTTAGTGTAGATTGAAATTCCAAATCCAGCGTAAAATCAGGGCAATTCGCGGACACAGATACTTGAGTGTTTTCTATTTCAAATGTAGATTTTGGTATGCAACATCCACAATTTTCTAATTCTGATTCAGTAAATTGATGGCTAAGGATTAATTCAGGTGGTAGATTATTAGGGAAACAGTCATTAGAGGAATTTACAAGGTAAGACACATGAAAATCTATAATATCATTAGGCAACAGGCTACACAAATCATTAATCGATACATTTGCTGCCATCAAGCCACCAGAAGGGCAAGTTGAGTTTTCACTTCCATTAAGCTGAAAACTTAATTCTTGCTGGTCTAACTATTGACCACTGGAACAATCTCAATATCACAACCGCATAGGCAATGAAAAATGGCACCTAGATCTAGATCGAAATTTGCAATGGTTAAATCATTCTCTTCGGAGCAATCGAGAAAATTAGCAGCAACGTTGTCCATAAAAACCATTGCATTTGCTTTACAAAAACAATCCAGACAAATGTCTTCACTTACAATAGGCTCGCAATTTCCACATGTTACTTCATATTTGTAACATCCTGTTTCACTTAAACTCACGAACAACTGATCTTCAAACTCTGGCAGTAAAATCGGTGTTCCTGAAGTTACATCAAACCAGTTCACTTCAAAGTCACCGGGGCAGTTTAAAACAGTTAGCATAATTAGACACTCACCTACAGAATGATTGACCACAAACTCACAATCTTCATTTCCACAATCACTCATAATTTCGTTTGAAAAAATCGAGCAATCACCATCATCACAATAAATCTTTAATAGGTAACTCCCTGGTTCTGGTATTTCAAAAGAAGGTATCTCTGTAGCTGGAATACTAACACCTTCAACTTCTAAAACAGTAATATGACTTCCATCAGATAACACTTGAATCCATTCGTAGGAATTTACTATGTGGCAACCTCCATCATCAGCAATATAATTGGCAACAAATAATTCACAATTAAATTCATTTATTATAAGCTTACTGTCACCTTCACATTCACAATCATAGAGTTCACTTAGAGTCCCATCACCGTTAGGGCCTTGTTGACCAGTTCCACCTCCTTGATCAGAAGTCCAGTTTCCTGGATCATTGACAAACAATGGATCATCTAGACACTCACAAATTAATGCTGATAAAGTGCCAGCATCATCCAAGGGACCTAAACCTTCAGTTATACCTTCATAAGCATAAGCTATGTCTAAAGGAATATCTTTTAGTGGCCCAAAAAACAAGCCATCTATAATGGTACCCATCAATTTAGTCCCAACATCTGGATAAAAATAGAAATCACCCTGACCAACGAATATGCTTTCTTGGTTTTTTAAAAATTCTACCTTATTAATGTTGTTAAAAGTAGTTTCTATGGAAAATAAATGATTAACTAACTCACCTTGAAGTCTGACATCTACAACTACACTGTCGTTTTCAATATAATACTCGTATTGAATAAACTGATATTTATTGATGGTAGTTTGTCCTGTGTACTGCACATCAATCTTTAAATAGTCTTCTTGATTAATGCCCCATTTTGCTTGTGGATTAGAATCCAAATAATTTGCATTTGTTAAAAACCAAGAAGTCCCTGGAAGAATCTTCTCGGTATTCTTTGTTTCTAATATTTCTTTGTTTGCGCTTGAAGATTTGTTGAATGCAGTAATTAATATCTCTTGAGGAACCAAAACTTGTGCCCTGCTATTCAAGGATTGCAGGCTAAAAAATAAGATTAATAAATATGCACGAATTTGAAAATAAGATGTTGATAAGGAATTATTCATAAAGATTGATTTAAACAATTTATTACTCTAACTCAAATACTAAAAAATAACGGTTAGATATATATTATCAATTTTTAACCAAAAATGGTGACATATATAATATTGTATAGTAACACAACATCAGTATAGTATTTCGACAAATAGGCATTATTTGCCGTTTTACATATATTGTTGTCTACTTCAAAAAGGTAAACAGGTGATCTTATAATTGACTTAATTTTTTTAGAGTATAAGCATAATAGTATGCGACATAGTGGTGATTGAAGACTTATATTTAATACTTAACTACATGCTAAGTCAAATAACAAAGTAAGGGCTTTGATTTATAATTCTTGGTCTCAATCGAAAGCTGAAACGAACGTTAAATCTATGCGTTAAAGCCCATCGATGCATCAAAACATCATCTATCCTGAACCAAATATTTTCTTATTAATTCTCAGCTGCAAGCTGAGACTAACGGGCTTATTGCTTGGTTATCTCCAAATAAAACACCTGTTGTAGGTTCTCGAAGTAATCCGTTTTTATCTGCAGCGAAAATAATTTGACCAAAATAATCATTAACGCTTATACCGTGGTACGTTTTAATTTTCAGCTACAATCTGAGATTAACGAAGTATTGATAAACAAAATATTTTCTTATTAATTCTCAGCTGCAAGCTGAGACTAACGGTTAACCCATTTAAATGAATATTGATTTAGCATAATTAATTTATTAGAATTTACTGTATTGCCAATTTAACCAAGAACTATATTCATTGTAAGCCTTGTTCATTGTTAGTTTAAATTTTGGGAAAATATCGTCTTTCATTTTTATTATTCCTTCTCCAGTCAAACCGACTGCAGCTCCTGCTTCAGCTACAAGCTGAGATTAGCGAAGTATTGATATACAAACAAAAAAGGAGCAACAACTCTCCAGTCATTACTCCTAAAAATATCTTTTAATGGATCTTATTTACTCCACAATAACCAACTTATAATTAGCTGACTTACCAGCTGTATTTAAGGTCATCGTATACATCCCTGGAGACAATCCATAAGGTTTTAAATCTACATATTCTGTATTCTCCCCTGTTGATTTTAATCCACTGATGGTCGCAAAATCTGCTACTTTTCTCCCGCTTATCTCTGTCAAGCTAAAATCCACATAAGCCGATTCTTCAAGGCTATAGTCAATATGTACAAAATCTTTAGCTGGACTAGGATATACTTTTCCTGGAATGGCATTTTTAAGATTATGAACATCGGATGGCGTACCAAAAACAGCAATTAAAGTATCGGGTTGGTTTACATGAATGATGGCTGACTTCGAAAATTTGCTGGGGAAAATCTCGTTTCCTGCCTTGCTCTCCCAATGTAAAAACTCTAAATCAGTATCTTTTCCTCTCGCTTTAATGATATTATCCATATTCCCAAAATAAGAACCGGTCCATGGAAACTCCTCAATATCTAAGGTATTTATATCTATCTCTCCTACTCCTTCAGGCTCCATAAGTAATGTAATCTCATAAGGCCCTTCTACTTCGAAACAATCTACCATACCATCATCTAATAAAGTACATCGCTCTTCTATAAAGCCTCTTAACCGTGCAACATTGGCTTCCCATTCTTGCATGGAACCACCCCATCTCTCAATCTGCCTAGGCATCTCCGGTGCTATGACTCCAATCATTCTGTCGAGTGTGCCTAACATATTTTCGCAAGTGTATACCGTATTCATCAAATCCGCCTGTCGAGAATAATATAACTGCTTAAAATCAGGATTTTCTTCTTGTAGTTTAAGGAATATCTTTTCGTGAAGACCTACATCTCCATCGCCCCACCATCCATTAAAGAACTCATCCATATACTCTGAAATTTCATCTATATCACATGGAACCGCGTCTGGATCTGTATTAGGCACACCTGAGTAATTAATATAATAATCAAAGGTCGCGTCATTGTCCCACAATATATAACCCCACTTCTTGTGATCTCCATCAGGATCGATGCCTCTCCACCATCCTGTATTATAATTTAACCAATCAGAAGCCACTGAATTTAAATTAGCAATCATATAATCGATAAGACTTAATACCTGCAAATTATCTTTTACATACTCATAATTTTCGGCAATACTCATATCATTATTCATGATAAAGTCTCTCAATTCACCCCAGTCTTCAAAGGCTTTATCTCCACCATATTCAGCCCAAGTGTTACCCCATGTTGCTAAATATTGTAAATTAAATTTGTCTTGATCATAAAAATATTTGGTATAATCGTGATCTACTGGACGTTCTCTCAAACCATACACTCCCCAATAAATACCATCAATAAATACAATGATTCGCTCCACTGCTCGTACATCTAGTTTCATTCCTCCTTCTAAGGCTAATGTGTGCACGTATTCGTCACGCACATGGCACGAACCTTCATGTTGCGGCATATCTGTGGCAGGATAATTATCATCGCCCGAAGCTCTTAACATTAATCGTTGGTGTTCGTCTCTGTCTGAGTACGAAAACAATCGCTCTTTGATGGCTTTGCTGTAGCCCATTTCATCACGGCATACTACATCTAAACTTCTATGGTCATTAACCCAAGAATCCTGTCCGTGTTTATTCATTTTACCATAAGAAATGGCTGTTCGCAACTTATCAGTATTAAAATACTCCACAGAAGCTGTCGGTCTCAATGTATTATCTCCATTTGCTAGTGTCTGTATCTGATTACCGGCTACAGAAACTACAGGCAAGGTAAAATCCTCATTAATGAAATACGTTCCAAATACCATTTTGCCCAGCGCCACTTCTGGATCATCCACAAATGACATGGCTTTAATCACGGAGGTACTATTTATGGTGAGTGGTCCAGTATACTCCGGTGAATCTTCGGTCGGCAGTGAGCCATCTAATGTATACCTGAGTGTTCCATTCGGTTCAGGGTTTGTAATATTCACCACTACTTCATCCGTAAAAAATCCAGCAGTAACATCTACAGATGGTGTTTCTGCATAACGAATAAAAAACTGCCCATTGTTAGGATTGTTGGGTGTAGGTGTGGCACAAATTCTCCATTCTTCTGAGCCGTCTTCTAGTCTTGCTCTTGAATGACCTTCTAAGGTTAATGATAAAGGATGACTATCTAAAATATTTTTATTTGGATCTGAAATAACTACATAATCTTCTCCTTCTGTTTGCGTGAGCTTAAAACTTGTGTGCATGCCCTCACCTCTTCCCGAACACCAAAATCTTATCACATCGTTGCCTTCTATTATAGTACCTTCAGGAATGGCATATTTATCTACATTATCTATTTTATCAGATAAGTAATAACCTGAAATATCCATGGCCTCAGTGCTAGTATTGTAAAGTTCCACCCAATCTTCAAATTTTGCATGTTCATCGATAAACTGATCTAGGTTCGATGCAGAATATTCATTGATCATTAATTGGCTAAATAACTGGGCTTGGCAAAAAACAAATAAAAAGAGTAAAATTTGCTTCATCATTGTTTGTTTTAATTATTTATTGAGCTTTCTAGCTCATGCAAATAGTTTATGCTTGGATCGTTGAAAATGGCTCCTGTGGTTTCTAATAATTCTATATGCAATTGATGCATATCTTGCTCGATGGATAATAGTTCTTCTTGTCTATCTAATTGCTTCTTTTTTATTTTTAAAACATCGGCGGGATTTTGAAGCAATCCTTTTTCTGCATCGAGCAACTGCTTTTCTAAATCATTATTTTCAATTCGCTCAACGAGCCAAGCTCTTTCATTGTCTAAAATAGACAACTTATTCATTATTGCATAAATATCCTTGTTAATGAGGGCGACAATTTCTTCTAATTCGATTTCATTTTCAAGAATATCACGATCTATCCGATTAATCCGATCTCTATTGTAGTTCTTAGTCGGCAATATAAGTCCAGCTCCAAGGCTGAAAGTCTCGAAAGTGGTTAAATTCTTTCTAGGTCCATTATATTTTAATTGTAAAAAATCCAATAACTGGTCTTGGCTAGATTTTTCTAGCTGTAGTTTAATTTCATTCGAGTTTAATCGATTTTCTTCGATGGCCAATTCAGGATTGTACTTTATGTTTTCTTGCAAAACTTCCATCCGTGCTCTTAAGGTCGGTATTGACAAGAAATCAACCCAATTGATTTCAGTTTCTTGGTCTATATTAAGTGCACTTTTGAATTGTCTGGACACAAGTTTTTGTTGTTCCAACTTCAAGGTTTCTTCATATATTTCTTCTTCCAAATCATAGATTTCCATGGTCATGCCAGCTGGATCTAAAATGGTTTGTTTGTCTAAAATGATTTGCTCATCATTAAGCAGTGATAGTAATTCTTCCTGGATGGTTTGTTGCCGCGTAAGAAAATATAAATCAAGCACTGTTTCATACAATTCTACATAGTTATCAGCAACTCTTTCTCTTGCTTTTATACTGTACTCTTCGTTTAATTGGTCCGATAATTGGCGGGTAATCTTCCTTTGCTTGGGAGTTATAAAGCTTGATCTAAATGTGTATTCCTGCCGACCTACATCGAATTCATCGGTCTCTGTTCTAAATTCTAGTTTATCTATGATGGAAATATCAGGATATTCCGTGTTTGCTGCTTCTGTGTACTTATCTGAAATGGCGTCTTTTTCTGTGTTGGATACTAATTCAGTCCAAGATAGTGATTGGGCAGAAATGAGATGTACAAGCAGCAAAAATGGTATGCATTGAAGAAGTTTTTTCATTGCATATTTTTAATCTGTTTGGTGATCTTTTTCTCTCTTTTGGCACTTTTATAGCCTGCTATCGATGCTTCATCGCTTCTTTGTACCGCACCTATATTTAGCAATACTTTTTCTTTTTGCAACAATGGATTATTGGGAGAAATGGATATTAAAACCTCTCTTCCATAGGTTTTAAAATCAGGAATCTTACGCAAGCGTTCTGGAATTTCGACGATTCTAGTTCCAAGACCAAGCACATGTCCCTCGATGATGTGATTTGGTTGATTGATTGAAGAAACTTGAAGGCTGTCCCCTACACTAACTTCTAGTATCATCGATTCATGAACAAACCCTTTAACTGCTGTAGGGTTTTTATCATAGAAACTGACTAGGGTATTAAAGGAAGATATGTTCTCTCCTACTCGGACTTGAATATTACCTATTATGCCATCTGATGGAGCCTTAATGGACAGACTTTTTTCTTCTTCGTCCAATTTTTCCAGTTCCGCATTAACTTTCTTCTGGCTTAAATATTCACTTTTACCTATTTGACTTTTCTTTGCCTCTAGATTTTGCTTTCTAATGATATGCTCTTTTCGTTCCAGTTCTTTTTGGTTTAGAAGTGCCGCTATTTCTGCTCTTTCTTCTTCACCTATTGTTTTCACACGGCTTTCGTTTACGTGTTTTAATCCTTTAAATACGGATTGCTTCGACTTTATTTTCTCTTGAAGCTGTCGTATTTCGTCATCGTATTTTGCTTGACTTGTACTAAAACTAGTTTCCAGCAGTTGCAATTCCTGAAGTATATTTTCTCTCTCGATAGCTTGTTCTACTTGTATTTTATCTATGTCTAGTTGGCCCGTTATTTTTTGTAGTTCAATGTCGTTTCTTTCCACTAACATAATGACATCTCCTTCTTTCACTGTTTGCCCGGGTGTCACTAAAATTTCCTTAATGAGTACATCTTCTGTATGACTTAGCTCTGTTTCTTTGTTCTCAGCAAAACCATAAAAATAGGCAGATTCACCGCCTGTATTTTGAGTAAGCACATAAAGCCCATAGACCAGTGGGATAAGTAGTAGATATATAAACTTAAACTGCCTCATCGATTAAATTTCATCAAAATCTGAATGATTAAAACTTACGGTGGACACATCTATATCTTCAGAAAGTCCTTTGATTGCATTGACTAATGCATTTCCATCTTTTACGTCGTCTAATTTAATGCGATATTGATACTCAACAAAATTATGCTTCTTTACACTGGTGTACACTTTATAACCAATAAGTGTATGCCGAGGTGCATGCTTTTTAATCAGCTTTTCAATGTCTTTTTGTCCTTCAAAATGGATAGGCACTTCATAAGTAAGCTTTCCTTTTAAATTATGTGGTGGACTAAAGTGCGAAAATCTTAGTAAAAAAGCAGTTAAACAAAATACCGTTACACCTACAAAAGCACTGGTGAGCCCAAATACTCCAGCTGAAATACCAGCCCCTAAGGCCCCAAACATAAATACAATATTGCGCGCATTTCTTATCGTCGTTCTAAAACGGATTATAGACAAAGCCCCTAACATACCTAATCCTCTGGCAACACTATCTCCAATAGCCTGCATAATGGTCGCTGCCACAACAGTAACTAAAATCATAGCCTGAATAAAACTGTCCGGTCGATTTACATCTCTGGATGTTTTTTCATAGGTAAATGCTATCATAAAACCAAGCAGTAACGCACTAAGCATAGTTATACCTACGTAAACTAGGGACGGGTTTTCTGAGTTATATTGAATCGATGAAAAATCGAACATTCTTTACTGCTATCTTGATGGTTAATTGCGTGAACGCAAATTTAATATTAATAATCTATTACTAAACGTTGCAAGAATCGGGTCAAATTGTGTTGTTTAGGTCTTTAAAAAGTGCAAACAATATAAATCGACACTTATATCTCAATAAATGTTACACCATCACCGTATCGTTCTGTTTCTTGATATACCTTTTTTATGCCCTTGTATTCTCTTAGTTTTGATAGTAGTGATTTTCTTAAAACTCCCGAGCCTACCCCATGTATCACTCGTAATACATTTGCTTGCCCTAGAAAAGCATTATCTAAGAATTCTGTAATAAATAATTCGGCTTCCGATTTCCGGTAACCTCTGATGTCTAGTTCACTTTCTAAAGCATAAATATTTTTATCTAAATCAACACTGACAGATTTTTGAGACTTTCGCTCAATGGGTTCTTCGGCGGGAACTATATCTTGGGCGCCTACTTTCATGCGCAATAAACCTACAGCGACCTCGATTTTATTTCTCTTTATTTCGATTATTTCCGCAGCATTGCCACCTTTTTTAAGCTTTACAAAATCACCTACTTTAAAATGGCTAATGTCATAATTTTTAGAATAATATACTACTTCCTCTAGATCCTTAATATCTCCTACGAGATCTTCTTTTTCTGCCTTGATTTTTCGTTGCAAAGCTTCTGCTTTTGCCAATGCTTTTTCTTCTTTTAACTCCTTGATGACTTCTCTGAGTTCCCGTTCTGAATCAGACATCACTTTAAACTTCTGCTCCTTGGTCTCCATCTTAAACTTCTTCTTTTTAAAGTTTAAGTCACTATTTAATTCTTCGTATTTACGGATCAATTTAGCCAATTGACTTTTTTCTTTATTCGCTTTAGCCAATTCTCTTTCGAGCACTAATTTTTCGTTTTGGAGATCTACTAATAATTCATCTACTGCTTTGGTGGCTTTACCTGTTTTCTTTTTGGCTAAATGGATGAGTTTATTGTCTAATCCTATTTTTTGCGCAATTTCAAAGGCAAAAGAACTTCCTGGTTTTCCAACTTCCAATCTGTAGGTTGGTGACAAGTGCTCTTGGTCAAATAGCATAGCTCCATTGATCAGTCCTTTGGCTTGATGAGCGTACATTTTTATGTTAGAATAATGGGTAGTTACTACCCCAAAAGCCTTCTTTTTGTTTAATTCTATAAGTATCGACTCTGCTAAAGCACCACCAATCTTTGGATCCGTACCCGAACCAAATTCATCCATGAGCATTAAAGTTTTATGCCCAGATTTAGCTAAAAAGTGCTGCATGTTTTTTAGCCTAGAACTGTATGTACTCAGATCATCTTCTATAGATTGCTGATCTCCAATGTCCGCCATTAATTTATTAAATATACTAATGCATGAGTCAGCGCTTACAGGAACTAACATACCGGACTGGATCATGAGTTGTATCAGGCCAATGGCTTTCATGGTAACAGATTTACCGCCAGCATTAGGGCCACTAATCACTAAAATTCTACGATCCTTATCGAGCTTTAAATCAAAAGGAATCGTTTGCTTATTCGCTTCATTGTTTACAATCAAAAGATACGGATGATAAGCTTCTTTTAAATCTATAATTTGCTCTATACTCAACTTTGGTTTGTTAGCCTTCATGGATACGGCTAATTTAGCTTTGGCTGTAATAAAGTCTAATCGTATAATAATCTTCTGCCAGAGCTCAAAATCTTCCTTATGAGCTCTTAACTCGTTGGAGAATACTTGAAGAATTTTATATATTTCCTGTCTTTTATCGGATTCTAACTCATATAACTCATTTTGTAATGACACTACTTCATTAGGTTCGATAAATACCGTTTTACCAGTACTAGATTCATCGTGTATAATACCTTCAATACTTCTTTTTTTCTCAGCATTTACAGTTAAGACTCTTCTGCCACTACGGTAGCTTTCTACAGTATCACTTAACAAACCTTTGCTTTTTAAGGTGCTGGCAATTTGATCAAAAACGCGAGTTACTTGCCTTTCCTTAGCCCTAATTTGTTTGTAAATTGCGCTCAGGGCTGGAGAAGCACTGGGTTTAATTTTCTTTTCTTCATCAAAAATTCTAGTATATGATTTTAGCAAATTCGGAGCCCAATTAATTTGGCTTGCAATGGCGTATAGTATTGGATACTCTGTTTGGTAGGATTTAGTAGCAAAATAATCGACCAATCCTTTAATAATATGTACTTGATCAAAGATTCGAACAATCGATTCTATTTCTAATACATATTGGTTTTTAGACAAGTAATATAGGTCCTCGGTAATGTTTTCGTAAGGAAATAAGGGCAACTTGTCTCCTTGTAGAATACCTAATTGGCACTCTTCAACTTCGTCCAGCAATGCGCTGATTCGATCTACCTGATTAAACTGTCGTAAAGAAAAACAACGTTGCTTAGCTTGTTCGCCAAAACACAAATTTGCGAGCAGTTCTTTGACCCTATCAAACTCTAACCTTTCTTCAATATCCTCAGGATATAAATGCATGCTACAAAAGTACATTATTGAATAAAAGTCAACAAAGGAAATAATTAAGATTCTTATAAATAGCTAAAAGTTATCAAGCTTGTACTCCAATTTATATTTCTTTGTATTATGGGAGGAAACACATTTGGCAAATTATTTTCAATCACTACATTCGGCGAGTCTCACGGTAAAGGAATTGGCGTCGTGATCGATGGTTGTCCGGCTGGTCTCAACATTGAACAAAATAAAATAGAAATCGACCTTCAAAGAAGGAGGCCTGGTCAATCAAAAGTGACCACTTCAAGAAACGAAGCTGATCGATGTCAGATATTGTCTGGCACAGTAAACGGTCTATCCACGGGTGCACCTATAGCCTTATGGATCGCAAACACCAATCAGAAATCAAAAGATTATAATCATCTCGAGCAAACGTTTAGACCCAGTCATGCGGATTATAGCTACTTTGCAAAATATGGAGTTCGGGACCACAAAGGTGGAGGCAGATCATCTGCCAGGGAAACAGCTGCGAGAGTAGCTGCCGGTGCGATAGCCAAAATGTTGCTCAGCCATTTCGGTGTGCAAATTCAAGGATTTGTCTATTCTGTGGGTCATATTTCATTAAACGCTTCATCAACTATCGATTATGCAGAAATAGAACAAAATCTTGTTCGCTGTCCTAACAGTGAGGTGGCTGCTTCTATGGTGGACTACATTGGACAAATAAAAAAAGAAGGAAATACAGTCGGTGGGACTGTCAAATGTGTCATTGATGGCGTACCAGTTGGTCTCGGAGAACCTGTTTTTGATCGCTTAAATGCCGATTTAGCCAAAGCAATGATGAGTATCAATGCAGCCAAAGGTTTTGAGATAGGATCTGGATTTACAGGATCTACCATGCTTGGTTCGGAGCATAATGACATTTTCGAATCAAAAGATGGAAAAGTGCAAACAAAAACCAACTTTTCTGGAGGCATCCAAGGAGGTATTTCTAATGGAATGCCTATTTATTGTAAGGTTGCTTTTAAACCAGTATCGACAATTATGCAACAACAAGCTTCGATTAATACTGCTGGTGAGGAAGTAGCTTTGGATGCTAAGGGAAGACATGATCCTTGTGTGGTGCCCAGAGCTGTGCCTATTGTAGAAGCCATGGCTGCTATTACATTAGCCGATCATTTATTAAGAGCTAGGTCAAGTAAACTCTAATTTCGGGCTTTCAAATCGTTCTTTAAGTCTAGCATATTGCCAAATTCTCGTCGGTAGGTCAAGCCTAGACCATATTTCTGTACTCGTTGTGGATTAGTAGGATCTTCGAATGCATCCAGGTCATACTTACCATAGATTCTAAGTTTTAACCTGCGATCATCCGTGATAAAATAATCAACAGTAAAATCTCCCACTACATAACCTTGAGTATTAAAATACCTTGAATTTCTCACGTAGTTTGTCCCGACATCAAATCCCCACTTTCCTCCTTGAAATTGAGGCTTTACATGCACTTCCACTTCATCGGGCAATATACTTACACCACTACCTTGAACATTAGTTCCATCAAAACTGTCATTAAAACCCACTTGAAAATCAATGCCTGTAATGTAAGAGTCATCCGATAGAATATCATTTAGGAAACCAGAAACGTAATAAGATAATTGTCCCGAAAGAAAATCACTCAGCGAGTTTATTCCAGTTTGAGCAAGATTATTGGCAGTTAAGTACTGCACCAAGTTTTCTTCGGGGACAAAACTTTGAAAAAGTAGTAATGCTGCTACCTGGTTGTTTAAATCCGCTTCGTTTTCTTTTAGCGTGCTGATTCTTGTATTTACAAAATTAGCTAACTCGCCAGTCACTTCTGGAAAAGCAATATCAAATGACACTTCTGGGTTATACAATGTTCCAGTGAGTTGCATTCCCAAATCAACATCTGTAGATTTATTAGCTTCAGCTTGCACATCTGCACCAGCGGTAGTTATATATTCTCCTAAAAAGATATTTAAAGGTGTCCGTAAACCTGCTAAGTTTGCCTTTATGTTTATGTCGGCATTGATAGGATCTCCAGTCCAAGAGATTAAACTCCCGCTTTCTACAATAAACGGTTTAGATACCGCTCCTCCTAAGGCTGTAAATAAATAATTTCCTCGGTTTATTTCATAAGCTCCAAAAACATCAAACTCTCCTGTACGTCGAATTGTTATGGCTAGATCACCTCTACCATTTGCTTTAATTACATCATTAAGTTCTGCATCAAATATAATATTTACGTTTGCCTCCGGAGTTAGGGTTAAATTCATATTCAAATTAATCCCTTCTAACTCAAAATTGGTGGGTACATTAAGCTGTTTTGGTCCTCTGATGAGATCTTCTTTTTCGATAAAGGTGATGAAGCTTTCATCATAATTGCCGGTGGACGTATTCACTGGAATGTTTAGTTCTGACCCAGAAGCGGTTGTTGCTTCTATGTTCATATTTACCCTTTCGAATGGTCCTAGAATTTCTACATCGAACTTCCCAATAGCAAAGCCATAATAGTCGGGATTTTCAATAATGCTTGTGTTTAAACCTATGAATCGATCTGATGTTAAACGCACATCTGCTTCAAATTCTTTAAAAAAACGATGCGTCAGACCACCTTGTACCAAGGCAACATTACCTTCTTCATCTATTATTTCTGCATTGTTGAGATTTACTTGATTTTCAGTAATGTAAGCCGTTTGATTTTTTATTACAATGGAATTATTTAGATAGATTACTGTAGTGCCACCATTTGGAACAAATACACTCCCGTTTATACTGAGATCATCAAATGGGCCTGTAAAAGAGCCTTCGATGTTACATAATCCCCAAGTATCTTCTATGCCATCTTTGATAATAAATTCAAGAAAATTTAGGTCAAAATCACTGGCTTTTACATAGGCATCGACCCATTTACGTTGGATATCTAAATCAAAATTACCTACCACCTGAAGACCATCTTCGTTTCTTTTGTTGATGATATTCCCTGTAAATTGCTCAAAATTATCAGTAGCTGTATTAATGATTAGGTTTCCATAATAAAAATCATTTAGATACAGACTTTCAGTTTCAATTTCAAGCCAAGTCCTTTGGTCTTTAAATATGTTATTGACTTTAGCCGTAAGATCGACTTCTCCTGAAAAATCAAATTCATTTAAGTTTAAGTACGGATTTAGTATTTCCAAATCCACATTTTCAATTGCTAGTGATAAGCCTTCATTATTAAGGTCTTCTAAGGATACATTTCTATAGCCATCCGACAAATTGAAGTGCTTAACATCAATGAATTCATTGCTGATGATGATTTCGTTTTTATTGTCAAAAAACCAATCTGCTGCAAGCATACTCCAATTGTTTTCTTCAATATTAAACTTTAAAGAATCATTTTCAGCTATGGCTAATATTTCAACATCAATTTTACCTGGGTCATCAAGTACATTGGCTGTTTTAATTTGGAGATTTACCATTTCGTCTTTGGTTCTTATATATGCATCCAGCATTGGAAATTCATTTTCTCCAAGTGTGTACTTATCCAAACGCAAAGATGATTTTAAACGGCCATTTAAATAGTTGGTTGTAAAATCTATCCCTTCTGCTTTAAAGTTATTGCACTCAATAAGATCAAAATAGTTTTCTGAAAACAATTCATCTTCATCAGAAACAAACGTACCTGTAGAAGTAAACCCTTCCACATGTAAGCAAGGAACTTCGAAAAGATCTAAAAATTCTTTGGAGTCATTAATCTCCAGTTTGTAACTAAAATCTTGCAAGGAGCCCGCAGGAGTTTGATTTGGCAGATTAAGTATTTCTACCCAAGAGGGAAAATTCTTTCGAACAATATAATTGATTTGTTGGGGTAACTCATTAAAATTGATTTTACCTTCTATAATGAAATTGGCAATATCCGAACTGAAAAATATACTTCTTCTTCCATCTATACCAGGTGAAGAACTTAGAAATAAGCTATCCGTACGATATTCTTTATCCTTATACAAGAAATATAAATTATCAACATCTGCTGTACCCACTATATTTAAAATACTATTCCCTTCCACTTCCAAATCAAAAGCCCCTTTTAAGACGATGGGTTCTTTAGACAAGTTCAATTTTTGCAAATCGATTTCTTTTACCTGTGCAGTAAGATCTGTTTCGAAGTTTAAGCTATCGGTTACGACAAACTGTCCGTCAAAATCCATGGAGATAGCCTCGTTATCAATATTAAAAATACCATTAAAAGCACGCTTTTCGAAAATACCATTTAAGGAAACATCTTGATATAAATAGTCATTAAAGTCAAGGCTTACGATATTAGCTTCCAAATCCGATTTTAATAAATCCAAGCTTAGACCTTGTCCATTTTTTATGGAAGAGTTCATTGTCAATTTGCCAAATCGGTCATCACCTGTCCATCGTTTCATATCAAAATCAAATAAATCCATCCGACCGCTATACCTAGCATTGTTTCGGCCTCCTTTTGTATCTAACCTTAAATCTAAGTCAGCGTAACCCAGTTCGGTGTTTAATTGTCCAAATGAAACAAAATCATAAACGAACCCACTAAATCTTCCAGTATAGTCTATTTGTCCTAATTTATTAAACTCTGATGGCAAAACAAAGCCGGGAATAAGCTCTTTCAACTCAGCAATGCTTGTACGTCCTTCATTGATATTGAGCACTAAAAAGGCATTATCTATATCTGTAATGTTTTTAATAGATACATCACTGTTCAATGCTATTTTATCCCCAAGTGAAAGATCTAAATCACTAATATTAAAGCTTTCGATACGTCCCTTAAAATCTCCAGAAACTTTAATTTTTTCCGTTTTATTATCATTAAAAAAGGAAGTATTTGCTAGTGATGGAATAAAATATATTAATTCGGAAAGATCAACTGATGAAGGTTCTATTTCTGCACGTATATTAACATACTTTGCAAATGACTGGAAGTCTTCTAGACCATAGTATTTTAGTGTTACATCTTGTTTGACTAAGCTTTTAGCACTCTGTACGTTTAATGATTGTAAAGAGAGCGTGCGGTCTGTAAAGATGGTAGACTCTGACTGGATTACATAGGGTACGCTTTGGTTGTTTAGGACAAATTCAGTTTCTAGCCTTTGGCTGGAGTGATTAAGCTGTAAGTCTGTTTCTATTGAATCTAATTCAATGTTTACTTTACTCAGGTTGAAATTGTTAGGGTCAAAATGCTGTTTGCTTACAGACTGATTTGCATTAATCAGCATATTGGACAGGTTACCATCCTTTATTTTAAGCTCCGCAACTTGGATTTTCCAATTTTCTATTGGTTGATCTGGTTTAGGTTTCGATGGTGCTTCAGGAGCTTCTTTTGGTTTAACGTCATTATTGCTGGTTTGCAAATATTTAGAGATAAAAACTTCAGGTCTATCTATATTTACATCATCTAAGCTCAACAACTTTTGTTGTATATCAAATGATTCAATATTTGCATTGGCTTTAGCTAAGATTATATGTTGTTTAGTACCTACATTCTGATCTTCAATCAAAACCTCCGACTCTTCTAAGTTGAGTCTTTGAATCGCTAGATCAAACACCTCAGCACTATCGACTTCGCTTTCCGTATTGGGCTTATTATTATTGGCCAGTGATTGTAAGAGTTGATTGAGATTATTGTTTTCTTCTCCTTTATAAGTGATTATACTGAGTTTAGCATCTTTAACATTCAACTTATTTAAAAAGAGTTTTTTTGCAAATAAAGATCTTAGACCTTGTGCAAATCCGGTATTAAATGATTGGATGTGAAGCAGTGTATCTGCATGATGGTCCTTAATTAATAAGCCATTAAATTCAATACCGGCAAACATATTGAAGTTGACTTGATCTACAGAAAATTCGCCTTCAATTCGGTCGTTAATACGGTTAAAAGCTAAATCAACTGCTTTTTGTTGGAGAGGTGGAAAAGTTAAAAGAAACACCAAGAATAGCGCTATTAAAAGCAATAAAGCCATCAAGATCAAATAAACCAATGATCTTTTTTTCTTCTTTTTCTTAATATTTACTTTTTCCTCGGACATTGTTTCGTTCCTGTACTGAACTAAGCCATAAATTTAACGAATGATTCCATACCTTAATTACCTTGATATGCTTTAAATATTTCAATAGTTTCTTTCGCTTCTTTTACATCGTGTACTCTTAAAATTTTGGCGCCATTCATTAAGCTAATCATATGCGCCGCAGTTGTTGCATTCAATGCTTTGTCGGGTTCTATCTTAAGTAGTTTATAAAGCATAGATTTGCGACTAAGGCCTACTAAAATGGGTGCTTTTAAAAACGTAAAAGACTTTAGCTCTTTTAAGAGTTGGTAATTATGGTCCAAGGTCTTACCAAAGCCAAAACCAGGATCTATAATTAATTGATCAAAGCCTTCTTCGCGTATGTTATTCACTTGCTTCACTAGCTGTTCGATGATATCACTAGTAATGTTTTTGTATTGAGGATTTACCTGCATAATACTTGGCTCACCTTGGGTATGCATCAATATGTAAGCACAATCAAATGGTTTTATTGCATCCATCATTAACGGGTCATGCAATTGACTCACGTCGTTGATGATATGTGCACCTTGATCTAATACTTTATTTGCAATTTCTGCTCTTGTTGTATCTATAGAAATAATAGTATTAGGGAAAGATTTTGATAGTTGTAGCAGTGGTTCTTTTAATCTTTTCCATTCTTCTTCTGCGCTTATTTGAGGTGCAAAAGGCTTAGATGATACCGCACCGAGATCCAAAATATCCACACCTTCTTCAATTTGTTTGTTAGCTAGTTTTAATAACAAATCTATACTATCCGCTACTTTTTGATCATAAAAGGATTCTGGACTAACATTTAGTATAGCCATAAGTTTTGGCTCGCTAAAATCAAATAACTTCCCTTGCAGTTTATAGACCATCAACAGTAGATTTATGATCACAAAGGTATGTTTAATACTAGAAAATATATCTAAATATTAATAATACGTTAAAAGCTAATTTCAATCAATTTAGTCTGACTAATCATTCATTATTCCGAAAGCTTTTTATTAAATTTGGACATCATTGAACAATATCCGAACGTTTTTGCAAATTAGCGTCAACCTGTTTAATAATGAGTCTAGAGAGTCCCGAACTGCTCAAAAAGGAAAAAAAGCGTATAGAGTTTTTTCTAATTGTTGCTTTTTCCATTTGCGCATTCTTTGTTGTTTCTTCGTTTTTAACTTTTGATAGAAGCGAAAAACCTCCAAAAGATAGTGAAGTAAATAAGATAAAAGAAAAACTGGTATTTGGTTTAAAACCTAGCCAGTATCATTTCCACACCCATACCATCCAACAGAATCAGTTTATGGGTGAGATTTTAAATCTCAATGAAATTAATTTTGACCAAACCCTTGCCTTCGTAAAGAATACCGCAGACATTTTTAATGTTCGTTCTTTCAGAGCAGGCAAAAACTTAACGTTTGTTCGTGCAGAAGAATGTGCAGCACCTTGCTATATGTTTTATGAACTGGGTAAAAGAGAATACTTAAAATATACTTTTTGTGAAGACTCAGATGTCCAGGTGGAAACTGTAGAACGTCCCTTTACAAAATGTGAATCTGAAGCACATGGTGTCATTACATCAAGTCTTTCGGAAGCAATGGAGTCTGCTGGCCTTAGTTACCAACTCATATCTAAAATGGAAGATGCATTGGCTTCTTCAGTAGATTTTTACCATATTCAGAAAGGTGATGAATTTAAACTTATTTATGAAGAAATCCATATCGAAGATAAAGATCCATTGTATGGAGAAGTTTTAGGTGCTTACTTTAAAAACAGTCAAGGCGAACATTTCGCTGTTTATTTCGAAAATGAAAGGTATGATGGTTTTTATGACCTAGAAGGTAGACCTACAAAAGGAGCTTTTTTACGCGCTCCCGTAAAATTTTCTAGAATATCTTCTCGATACAATAGAAATCGAATCCACCCTATCAAAAAACGAAGAATCCCGCACTTAGGTACAGATTACGCAGCATCTCACGGAACTCCGATAATATCAGTTGCCAACGGTGTGGTTACTAAAGTTTCTTTTACAAGAAACAACGGTAAATATGTAAAAATAAGACACGACAAAACATACGAAACACAGTATTTACATATGAGTGGCTTTGCTAAAGGTCTTAAAAAAGGATCTAGAGTGACACAAGGACAAGTCATAGGATATGTTGGCGCCACTGGATTAGCCACTGGCCCTCACGTATGTTTTCGATTTTGGAAAAATGGTCAACAAATTAACCATCTAAGAGAGAATTTTCCTCCTGCTGATCCATTGCCAGAATCAGATATGGATAGTTTTAATGCCAAGGCGGATATTATAAAAGAGCGATTGAATTCGATCGAAGCAACACCGGTACTAGCAGAATAAATAACTAGAACAACTAAGATTTATTCAAGGTAAATCCGAAGGTAGAACCGATATTTATCGTACTTCTCACGTTAATGGACTTACCATGAGCTTCTATGATATGCTTAACTATGGACAATCCTAATCCGCTCCCTCCTGATTGCCTGGATCGACCTTTATCTACTCTATAAAATCGATCAAATAAATGTTTTATGTGTTTCTCTTCGATTCCGATGCCATTATCGGAAACTTCGATTAATACATCTTCAGATAAGTCATATACACCTACTTCAGTGATGCCTTTATCTACACCATATTTTACGGAGTTAACCATCAAATTAATTAAAACCTGCCGAATAGCTTCACGATCTCCCTTAACTTCAAAAAAATCGGATGCATTTTCTTTCCACCGGATAGTTATGTTATTTTCCAAAGCGAAGGATTCCAGATCAGCAATAACTTCATTGACCAAGGTTTTGATTTCAAAAGAACTGATTTGAAACATGGACTGATCTGACTCCAAATTATTTATGAGTTCTAAGTCTTCGACAATGGTTTGTAAACGGGTAGCATTTGCCGCAGCTTTTTCTAAAAATTTCACATTTACTTTTTCATCATTAATACCTCCATCTAAAAGCGTATGTATATAACCTTGAATAGAAAATATAGGTGTTTTCAATTCATGAGAAATATTACCTACAAAATTTTGTCTATAGGATTCAAGAGACTTGAGAGTGGTAATTTCACGTTGGGCGGATTCTGCCCAATGCACCACCTCATCATTCACAGAGGCTATTGATTTATTGAGTGATTCATTTTCTTCAAGAAGCCGTTCACTTTCAGTAAGCTTAGAATCCCTTATTATTTTATAAATGGGTCTTATTCTTTTTAAGACAACTTGCTCTAAAAATAATTTTAGCAAGATATACGATCCGATAAGCGATAAGACCATAAATAAGCCAAAAGCTGACCATGATAGCTCTATGTTAAAACTAAATAAGATGATGACTAACAATATGGAGTTTAAGGCAGCGATAAACAGCGCCAAATAATTAGAGAAGTTTTTTATAGAGACTTGCTGAAACATTAAAACACAAATTTATAACCTACACCCTTTATGGTTTGAATGAATTCACTACCAATTTTCTCGCGCAATTTTCTAACGTGTACGTCTATTGTTCGATCACCAACAATAACCTCGCTTCCCCATACTTTTTGCAATATTTCTGCTCTTTTAAACACCTTTCCAGGTCTCGAAACAAGCAGCTTTAATAATTCAAATTCCTTCTTTGCTAACTTTATTGTAGTTTGATTTTTGCTAATGATATACTCATCAAAGTTAATAGTAAGCGCACCAAAGTTTAGTATTTGTTTATCCGATTGACTTTTTAAATGAGGATGTCTTCTCAAGATGGCTTTAACTCTACTTTTAAATACATTGGGTTTAACAGGTTTGGTTATAAAATCATCAGCGCCAGAATCTAAGGCAGACACATGGGTAAACGATTCCGAGCGCGCTGTCAGAAAGGCAATAAGGATATCGTCCCACTCATTATTTTGTCGTATTTTTTCACAAACCTCAATACCATTTAAACCAGGCATCATTATATCTAAAACTATGAGGTGGGGTTTGTGCTGGTCGATGCTTTGAATAGCTTCTTGGCCATTCGTAGCCGTAGATACCTTATAACCTTCATTCGTTAAATTATAGGCTAGAAATTCTAAAATATCTTCTTCATCATCAACCAACATCACTCTTATTTCTTCTTCTGACATTGTATTATTATTTTACGACAATCGGTTTCTTTATTTTTTCTTTCTCTTGGCGATGTCTTGTTCTCTTTTTTTAAGTAATTCAAATGATCTGTCTACCAGTTCTTTATAGCTTGAAGGTTTTGTTTGAATATGCAGAAGATTCATTTCATATTCCTTGAGTGAAATATCATGAATCTCTTCAATTTGTATTCGGTATAGAGAATCCAGACTATCCTTCACCCTACCTGTTGTTTTCTTAATGAGTTGACCTTGTATAGCTAAATCTGCCATAATAGCAGCATATTTTTCTTCATCATAGCTAAACTCTTGCTTGGCTCCACAAGCCATAAGAAAACAAATCCAAGCCAACATCAGTATCCATCTCATGGTTTAATTAATTTCATCTTGTAATCTTCATAAACATTAAACGCATTCCAAGCACCTTCTATTTCTATGATGACTGTTTCGCCACATCTTAGGTGAGTAATACGCTCTTCACTTCTATCCAAAGTATACACAAGATCTGTTATTGATGGATTATGCAAAGTATAAAGAGCAATATGTACTTCATCATCTAAACATTGTATGCTCTCGATAATTTGCTCCGTATAAGCTTCATAAAGGTTTTGTTCAATGTCGATTTTAGTTTTATTCGGCATTTGAGCTAAAATATATCTAGCTGTCTCAATAGTCCTAGTAGAAGGACTACTTACCATTTTCTGTGGCAACAAATTTAGACTCCTCAATTGCAATCCGATCGATAGAGCTTGATGTACACCTTTTGCTCTCAGAGGCCTTTCGATGTCTTTAGTGACAAAATCACGTTCCCTTGCTTTAGCATGTCTAGTAAGAATTAAAATTTTGCTTGCCACAAATGTAAGTTTGTAACAAGATAAAAACTATCTTTAAAGATTATAACTTTTGACTAAACTACAAACTGACAATTGTCTCAAAACTAGCCAATGCTATCATACTTATCTATTTTCGAAAATCAGATTCCTGAGTCGCTATATCTTGAAGGAGAAAGCTTCTATGATAGGATTGAAAAACCTAGCATTTTAAAGGAAAAAGCGAATGTCTATCTCGTTAATTTAGTAGATCAAGAAGAAATTTTTGATGTAGAGATACAGTTTGTTAATAAAAACAATATCAAGTCCAGTTGTCATTGTGCCAAGCATAAAAAAGACAAAAATTGTAAGCACATCGTCGCCTCTTTATTTGCTATCAGAAAACTGCTTTCGGAAAAACCGAAAAAAGTTGTAAAACCAAGAGCAAGCAAAGCAAAGTCCACTGATTTTCAACGCATAATTTCAGAGGTTTCCAAAGGCGACTTAGAGAATTTTATAAAGTTATACGCTAGGAAAAACTTAAACTTCAAATTAGAATTAGAAGCCCATTTTGCTTCTAAAGTTGATTTCGAAGACAATGAAACTAAATACAAGAGTGTTTTAAATCGTGTCGTTAAACCTAAAAGTAGTTCTCATCCAAAATTATCAGGATCGAGTTTAACTACCTTCAAGAAAATCATGTCTGATTTTTGGGCTCAGTCAAATGATATGTTTAGCCTAGACCGATTCGACGAGGTATTCTATGCTTGTCGTTTTTCTTTAGAAAAATTATATTACAGCAAAAATATATACCAGCTGGAGCATGAATTTATTGACACATACATTAATCACTTTGTGTCGCTCATGTATAAATTATTGGAAAAGGAATTAGCACCTGAGTTTAGAGATAAAATTAAAAGCAACTTTCTTGATTTTGCAGGCTTCTCCTTTGTGATTCCAATGGAAGAAAACCATGTCCACGATTTGATTTTCCGAAGTATGGATCTGAACGAAGAAGAAACAAATGAACTACTAGAAGATGTAAAAATTAAATTACTAAAATTAGAAGATTACAAAGGCAATCAGATTTTAGCCAAGGTAATTGCTGGATACGCAAATACAGAAAGTAAGTACAGCTGGATTAACGCGCACTATTCGATTACACGCATCATCAAGGCGATGAACAACATTGGCCAAGCAGATATAAAAAATTATATAGATATCCTTAACAAACTGGAAATAGAGTATCCTAATATTCCAGAAATAAGTTTTATAAAAATTAGAGATCTAATTAGAAACGAGTGGCATGATGTAGCCTTAAAAGAGTTTTTGATCGTTTGCAAGGACAAAAAACAAATCCAAAAACTTATACCATTCTTTACGCTTGTTCCCGCTGATTTACTGAATAAATCAACTAAAAAATTAGCCAAGGCCTTGCATACTTACCCTAGCAATTTGCAAGTTAAATTCTTTGCACAATACAATGAGCATGTCCAAATGCTGAAAGTCATTAAAGAGCATAATGATGTAAATCTAATGATGGAAAATGACCACGATTTAATCGAAATGTACCATGATGAAATTAATGATTTCTATGTGCAATGGACACAACAATATCTCAAGGAACACATAGGTTCAAAAAGTAAAGAACGTATCCAAGAAATTCAAAATCATTTAAAAACAATAGGCGCTAAGACCATAGCCAAAAATGTAAAAGATGGTATTGACTTAAACTTTACGCATCGAAAAAATGTAATCCTCATAAAATAATATTCCTGTTCTATGAAAATATCCAATATTCTCTTTTTGAGCATATCCTGTTTATTTTTCCTCTTTTCTTGTAAAAGTGATACACCCAAATCGGAAAAAGTCGCAACAGCCGAAAGTAAAAAAATGCTGCAGCCACCTCAGCCCATCAAAGATGGCATACATTACGGCTGGCTAAAAAATGCTAATGTATATGAAATCAATACTCGCCAATACACCGAGGAAGGCAATTTTAATGGAATTTTAAAGCATTTGCCAAGATTGCGAAAAATGGGCATAGATATTATCTGGTTAATGCCTATTCACCCCATAAGTCAGACCAAGCGAAAAGGCAGTCTTGGAAGTCCATATGCGATCACAGACTACAAACAAGTAAATCCTGAATTTGGTACTAAACAAGATTTTAAAACGCTAGTCGATTCCATCCACAGTTTAAGGATGAAAGTTATTCTTGACTTCGTGCCTAATCACACAGGCTGGGATTCTCAATGGATTAAGGATCATCCTGAATGGTATACACAAGATAAGAATGGAAATATCATTGACCCCATCGACCCAGGCACTGGTGAAAGTTGGGGCTGGACGGATGTTGCAGATTTAAATTACGACAATCAGGATATGAGAAATGAAATGATCAGCTGCATGGAATATTGGGTTGATCAATTTAAAATAGATGGGTATAGAGTCGATGTAGCCCACAACGTTCCAAATGATTTCTGGGCCCAAGCATCTGCCAAATTACTTAGTAAGCAACGAGATGTTTTTCTTCTAGCAGAATCAGAAACACCGGAGCATACAAACAATAATTACTTTCATGCCACTTATGGTTGGAGTTTTCATCATCTTTTAAATGACATTGCAAAAGGAGAAAAGCAAGCCAAAGATATTGTCGATTGGTACAAAGAGGATCGCAAAAAGTTTACTAAAGGCTGGCACTTAAATTTCACATCAAACCATGATGAAAACTCATGGAATGGTACAGTATTCGAACGTTATGGCCCTGCAGACAAATGCATGACCGCTCTGGCTTTTACCTTTGATGGTATGCCACTTATCTATGGTGGACAAGAAGAACCTTTACGTAAAAGACTGAAGTTTTTTGAAAAAGACCCTATTACTTTCGGAGAGTATGACTATGAAGAGTTTTATACTCGAATGCTCCAAGTAAAACATATGAACACTGCGCTTTGGAATGGCGATTACGGTGCAGAACCTAACATTTTACAAGCCGACGAACAAATATTAGCTTTTGAAAAAAACAATAAAGGAAATGAAGTTTTTTGCCTTTTTAACCTGTCCAATGAAGCTGCAGAATACGAAATGCATAAAGACTACATACAATGGGAAAGCGTTGCTGTTGGTCGAAGGTTTGATGTCGTAAAAGGTCAAAAGATCAATTTAGCACCATGGAGCTTCCGAGTGGTAACGAATCGATAAATGGACATACAACTGTGGATGATCAGTAAAACAACTATGCCTTTTGTTAAAGAAGGTGTAGAGGTATTTACAAAGCGCATAAAAAGGTATTATCCATTTAAGCTAGTAGTATTTCCAGCAGTTAAATCAAAATCTGCCAAGCAAAGTAAAAAACTAGAAGCTGAGAACATCCTCGCAAAAGTCCCAACTCATTCGTGCTTGGTACTCCTAGATGAAAAAGGAAAATCTATGGATAGTATAGCCTTTGCTAATTGTGTTCAAACGTACTTAAACCAGTCTAAAAAGCATTTGATTTTTGTCGTTGGAGGAGCTTATGGCTTTGATGATTCCATCAAGCAAAAAGCAAATCAGTTAATTTCGTTATCTGATATGACATTTTCGCATCAGTTGATTCGCTTAATTTTTTGTGAGCAATTATATAGAGCATGCACCATACTGCGAGGTGAGAAATATCACAATATTTAATATTTTCATACATTTACCTTATGAGTATTAGTATTACTATAATTCTGGTGGGATTGACTGGGCTCATTTCTTATCAAGCATTTAGCAATCGACAATTGTTTGACAGCTTAAAGCATTATCCCTACATAGAGCATAGAGAAAAACAATATTACCGATTACTATCATCTGGATTTGTGCACGGTGATATGAATCATTTATTGATTAATATGTTTGTGCTTTGGCAATTTGGCACCGTTGTCGAGCGATTATTTATGATAGAATATGGAAATATGGGACGTTTATTTTTCCTGTTATTTTATCTAGTCCTTTTGGTATTATCTGACCTTCCTACCCACATTAATAAAAAAAACGATCCCAGATATGCTGCCATCGGAGCTTCTGGTGCTACTTCAGGTATAGTTTTTATTTATGTGATGAATGATCCTTGGCAATGGTTTATTTTTCCACCTTTACCTGGCATTTTGATGGGTGTTGGTTACCTAATTTACAGCAGTTGGGCAAATAATAATCGACAAGATGGCATTGGTCATAGTGCACATTTTTGGGGTGCCTTAGCAGGTGTTGCCTTAGGTTTGCTTTTGCTACCAGATCTAGGTGCAAGCTTTTTATCCAAAATTTTATCACCTATACCACCACCCTTCTTTTAATATGGATTTCGGCGAGTTTAGAGATTATTGCTTAAGTAAAAAAGGAGTCATCGATGATTATCCATTTGATGGCACACATGCTTGGATGAAAGTCATGGGTAAATTATTTGCCATTTCTAATTTAGATCCTGTTGAGTTTAAAGGCGAACCCATGCCCTCTTTTTATTTCATCAATTTAAAATGCGAACCAGAAAAAGCCATAGAACTCAGGGAACAATTTGATTTCATCCAGCCTGGCTACCATATGAATAAAAAACATTGGAATACTGTTTATACTGAAAATGCAGAAGATGCTTTTTTAAAAAACCTCATCGACAGGTCTTACAATTTAGTGGTCAATAAATTGACAAAAAAACAACGCTTAGAACTCGATAAATTATAATGAGATGTTGATAATTACCTGTATCTGTCTTGGCTTTGCAGCTGTATTATACTTTTTTTACATTTACTTAAAAAAGAAGAACTGGTAATTATTTTTTTACAGCCTTGATAGCATAAACCATCGGTAAAATTCCTTCTTTCCCTTTGATTTGATATTTTCCAGGCTCCATCTCTCTAGTGTTTTTCCCAAAGCAGTCATAAGGAGAAAAATCGTATTCACTAAAATGAGTTATGTTTAAACCATGGCTAATTAAGGCTTGTATGGTATCAGATAAGCCATGATTCCAAAAAACAAAATCTATACTTTCTTTTGATTCCTTATCCGCATAGCTACCGATTTCAGATTCTTCCAAAGCACCTGAGTTTCGATATTTGTATTTTAAATATTCCACATCGTCATCAAACATCCACATCACTGGGTGAAACTCCACTAAGATCAGTTCACCTCCTTTATTAAGTGATGCTGCTACAATTTCGGCCCATTTGTTTAAATCCGGCAACCAGCCTAATACTCCATAAGTGGTAAACACACGATCGTAGGTAGATGTTAAAACCTCTCTAGCGCTGTACACATCAGCACACACAAAATTGGCATCTAGTCCTAATTTTTGATTTAAGATTTTTGCTTCTTCTATAGCCTTATTTGATAGATCTAAGCCAGTTACTTTTGCCCCCATTCTAGCCAGTGACAAACTATCTTGACCAAAATGACATTGTAAGTGTAAGATAGTTTGATTTTTTACGTCTCCCAGTAAAGCTAATTCAATATCCATCAAACTACTTTTACCCTTCACAAATCCATCCATATCATAAAAAGCTGTATCTAGATGCATCTCAGTCCGCTTATTCCATCCGTTTTTATTGATGTCTAAATAATTTTTGTAGTCTTTCATTCTTCTGGTATAAGATCCAAAATAAAGCCATCATAACCTTTCAGCGTTTGCTTAAAAATGGTTTTTGCTTCTAAAATTATATCATCCACATATTTATACCTAGGTGAATAATGGCCAGTAATTAATTGTTTTGCTTGGCATAATAGAGCCATTTTAGCAGCCTGTTTCGCTGTACTATGTCCTCTTTCTTCGGCTTTGTCGGCGAGCTCATCGAGATATGTTGTTTCATGATATAAAACTTGGACATCTTTAATATCTTCTACAATTGACTCATCATAAATAGTATCACTGCAATAAGCAAAAGATCTTGGTTTTGCTTTTTTATATACCAATGTTGAGTAATCTACTACTTTTTCATTCCTCATTATGTTTTCTCCCTTTTTTATCCGCTTTATTTCATCTACACTTAAGTTATATGTTTGAATGGCATTCTTCTTAATGTTATAGTCTGACAAAACTTCGTTGAATCGGTATCCAGTTGTTTCAATCCTATGGTTTAGGGGAAAACTCTTGATTTGTATATTTTTATTTGCGTAGACCGTTTTTCGGTCCTTTGGATTTATTTCTAAAATTTTAAGCGGAAAAAAAAGATGGCCTTGCGTAATACGAAATACCGTTTCTATATATTCTTTAATTCCTGAGGGGCCCACGATGAGCAACTCTTTAGTCCTATTGTGCATACTAAAGGAGTTTAGCAAACCTGGCAAGCCAAAAATATGATCTCCATGGAGATGACTAATAAAAATAGCCTTTACCTTTTGTATTGGAATCTTGTATTGTTGGATTCTTACCTGAACTGACTCACATGCATCTATAATAAAATAATCTTGTAAGTATTGCACACAAACAGAACTCGTAAGTCTACCATGGCAAGGAAAAGCGGCATTGGACCCTAAAATAGTTAGCCTGAATGGCTTCATTCCTGTTCTGATCCTTGCATACCTCTGGCAATCTCTTCGTTGAACACAAAATTGATTGCTTCCTCCATATTTTCCTTAATGTTTAATATACTATCTAATCGAGAAATATCGATTAACTTTTGTACATGAGGCGAGGCTATGCCGGTTAAGATAAAAGAACCATATCCTTTCCAAAGTCTATTTGCCGTCAAGATAGATGATAAGCCAGAAGAATCAACATAGTCAACTCTAGCCAAGTCTAATATCAAATTTTTTACGCCCTCATTTCTTAGGAAAACAAATTCAGATTTTAAATCTGGAGCAATCAAAGAATTTAAGTTAGGTTCATCTAACTGCAATAGGGCGTACTTCTCTTGTTTATCAACACTATATTTCATTGCATACAATTGTAGAACTGCAAAGTTATTTTTTTTTGTGATTATCAGCTTTATGTGGTTAAAGAAATTATAATACCATAAAAGATAAGAACAAATATGTCATAATAGCATTATTATTAGCGTTTAAATCATCGATACCTGCCAAATGTGCAGAATTCGGTAATTGGTACATTATTTTATATATTTGAATAGGATATAAATTAGAACAAAGTTTAATATATGAATAGACGATTTTCTCCTCAAGTAAAAAGAATCATTTCAATCAGCAAAGATGAGGCAGTAAGGTTAGGAAATGATTTTATAGGTACAGAACATTTTTTGTTAGGTATTCTACAAGATAAAGAGAACATTGCATTGAAGGTTTTTGACGGTTTGGAAATAGATTTAGAAGTACTTCAATTCGAAATAGAAAAAATATCGAAGCTTAACAAAACTTCGAAAACTAATGTAAGTGTGGGTAATATCCCATTAAACAAGCATGCTGAGAAAGTATTAAAAGTTACCTTCCTCGAAGCGAAGCTATTTAAAAATGAGGAGATTTATCCTGAGCATTTAGTCTTATCGATTTTAAAGCATGGTGATAATGAAGCATCAAGAATATTAAATGAATACGATATAGATTATGACATATTTAAAAGTGAATTAGAGTTTGTCAAGCAAGAAGAAGGGGAATCATTTGGAGACACATTCAGTGCTTCAGCAGGCGACTCAGATATTCCTATCGAAGACGAACCTTCAGAGTTTAGTAAAAAACCAGGTAATACAAAATCTCGAACACCTGTATTAGATAATTTTGGAAGGGATATTACTAGACTGGCAGAAGAAGGAAAATTAGACCCTATTATCGGTCGGTCGACAGAAATAGAGAGAGTTTCTCAAATTTTAAGTAGGCGCAAAAAAAACAATCCAATCCTCATCGGTGAACCGGGTGTAGGAAAAACGGCCATAGTTGAAGGCTTGGCTTTGAGAATTCAACAAAAAAAGGTTTCTAGAACCTTATTTAACAAACGCATAGTGATGCTGGATTTAGCAGCCTTAGTAGCTGGCACTAAATATAGAGGTCAGTTTGAAGAGCGTATGAAAGCCATTATGAACGAACTTCAGAAAACTAGGGATGTCATTTTGTTTATTGATGAAATACACACTATTGTAGGTGCTGGTGGTGCCACTGGAAGTTTAGATGCTAGCAACATATTCAAGCCAGCATTGGCCAGAGGAGAACTTCAAA
Organism: Saprospiraceae bacterium; assembly: GCA_020631235.1. Lineage (GTDB taxonomy): Bacteria > Bacteroidota > Bacteroidia > Chitinophagales > Saprospiraceae > JAHDDO01. Next base: position 208,114 of record JAHDHQ010000001.1, read on the forward strand.
CCATTGGTGCCTCTACTCTTGATGAGTATAGACAATATATTGAAAAAGATGGTGCTTTGGATCGACGCTTCCAAAAAGTAGTTGTAGAACCTCCAACAGCTGAAGAAGCTGTCCATATTTTGGAAAACATCAAACCTAAATATGAGGAGTTCCATCAAGTGTCTTATAGTGATGATGCCATAAAAGCATGTGTAAAAATGAGCGATCGATACATTACTGATCGATTTTTGCCAGACAAAGCTATTGATGTGATGGATGAGGTAGGTGCAAGAACTCATTTAAAAAACATCCATGTTCCAAAGTACATTGAGGATCTTGAAAAGGAAATTGAAAGTGTCAGAAACCTCAAAAATGCAGCTGTAAAAAATCAGCAATACGAAAAAGCGGCTGATTTAAGAGATCATGAATCCAAATTGGTTAAAAAAATAGATCAAGCCAAATTAGACTGGGAAGAAGAAGCTAAAAAAACAAGATATCCAGTTAATGAAGACGACATTGCAGAAGTGGTTTCAATGATGACTGGTATTCCAGTAACAAAAGTTGCTCAAAAAGAAAGCAAGAAGTTGGTTGGTATGGTCGACACAATGAAAGAACACATCATTGGACAAGATGATGCTGTAACTAAGATTACTAAGGCCATCCAACGGAATAGAATAGGATTAAAAGATCCAAATAAACCCATTGGAACATTTATCTTTTTAGGTCCTACAGGTGTCGGAAAAACAGAGTTAGCCAAATCATTAGCGAGATATGTTTTTGATTCTGATGATGCCTTAATAAGAGTCGACATGTCAGAATACATGGAAAAATTTTCACTATCTAGACTCATTGGTGCTCCTCCAGGATATGTAGGATATGAAGAAGGTGGACAGTTGACTGAAAAGGTACGTAGAAAACCATATTCTGTTATTTTATTAGATGAGATTGAAAAAGCGCATCCAGATATCTACAATATCCTTCTGCAAGTACTGGATGATGGAATGTTAACCGATGGTTTAGGCAGAAAAGTTGACTTTAAGAATACGATGATCATTATGACTTCTAATATTGGAGTCCGTCAACTTAAGGATTTTGGGACAGGTGTGGGATTCGCAACAGAAGCTCGACAAAAATCGAACGAAACAGACGGAAAAGCCATTATTCAAAAAGCATTGAAGAAGACATTCTCCCCTGAGTTTTTAAATAGAATCGATGATATAATCATTTTCAATTCTCTAGAGAAAGAACATATATTTGAGATTATTGACATAACACTAAAAGAGTTGTTCGGTAGACTTGAAAATATGGGGCTAGATTTGACTTTGAGTGAAGAAGTGAAAAAGTTTGTGGCCGAAAAAGGGTTTGACCCTCAATTCGGAGCAAGACCTTTAAACAGAGCGATCCAAAAACATCTTGAAGAGCCTTTAGCTGATTATATTTTGCATAATAATCCTAAAGAAGGAAGTAAGATTAAGGCTATAATGAACGAAAAAGATGAAAATGTGATTATAGTAGCTGTTGAAGACGAAATAACAGAAGATATTAAATAAGCAAACGATAATTTATATTAGCTTTAACATAGTAAAACATTTAATAATTAATAAGTAACATTTGGCAAGAAGAGTAAAACGAAGAATCCCTCAGAGAGACAACAAATTTAATTTCAGAATTAATGAATATATCAGAGTCCCTAAAATAAGGCTCGTAGGTGACAACCTTGATAAAGTTTCAGAAGAAGTGGGGCAAACCATTGAAGTAGGTGTTTACAATACTTCACAAGCATTAAACTGGGCTAATGCTGCAGGCTTAGATTTAGTAGAAATAAGTCCTAAAGCTGATCCACCAGTTTGTAAGATCATTGACTATAATAAGTTCCTTTATCTGAAGAAGAAGAAGGAAAAAGAAATGAAGGCAAATACTTCAAAAACGGTGGTTAAAGAAATCAGATTTGGCCCTAATACAGATGATCATGATTTCGATTTCAAATTGAGGCATGCAAAAAAATTCCTAGAAGATGGAGCTAAGGTTAAGGCATATGTTCATTTTCGAGGAAGAACCATTGTTTATAAAGATAGAGGAGAATTATTGCTTTTGAGATTTATAGCTGAATTAGAAGGTCTAGGAGCCGCTGAAAATTTACCTAAATTAGAAGGAAGGAGAATGATCACAATAATCTCACCTGTAAAAAAGAAAAAGTAAATCGATTGCTTATTTCTTTAATATATTTATCTTTGCGGTCTTAAAAATTATTTAGATGCCGAAGGTAAAGACAAATTCGAGTGCAAAAAAGAGATTTAGAGTACGAAGTTCTGGAAAAGTAAAGCGTTTCCAAGCAGGTACATCTCACCTACTGCGCAAGAAAACGAAAAAAGCAAAATTAAGATTAGCAGGATCTACTAATGTAGATAAAGCTGATGAAAAGAGAATCAAAGCATTGTTAGGAATAAACTAACAGTTTTATAAACCAAAGTTGAGTATTAAGTGTCTATGACCTCTTAACTTTACAAATTAAATTATTATGCCTAGATCAGTTAACTCTGTAGCTTCTCGTAGGAGAAGAAAGAAAATTTTAAAACAAACTAAAGGATATTTCGGAGCGCGAAGTAACGTTTTTACTGTTGCAAAAAATGCTTTAGAAAAAGCGTGGCAATATGCATATCGAGATAGAAGAAATAAGAAAAGGGCCTTTAGAAGACTATGGATAACCAGAATTAATGCCGCTGCAAGAATGGAAGGGATGTCCTATTCAGTCTTTATGCATAAACTAAAAGAGAATAATATTGATTTAAATAGAAAAGTTTTAGCTGATTTAGCAATGAATCATCCGGAAAGTTTCAAATCAATTGTAAATAAAGTAAAGTAATTTATTTAGTTACACTGAAAAAAAGAGGCTATCTCATTGAAGATAGCCTCTTTTTTTTATAATGACATTTCTGGTATATCGCCTTCTATAACAAGTCTCCCTTCTGTAGAAGCTTTAATTTCATCAACGCTTACTCCAGGTGCTCTTTCTACTAATTTAAATCCAGCTGAAGTAATATCTAAAACAGCCAAATTTGTCACTACCCTTTTTACACAAGCCACTCCAGTAAGTGGTAAGGAACATTGTTTTAGCAATTTAGATTTTCCCCTTTTATTCGTATGCATCATTGCCACTATGATATTATCAGCTGAGGCTACTAAATCCATAGCTCCTCCCATCCCCTTGACCATTTTACCAGGAATTTTCCAGTTGGCTATATTTCCATTATCGGCAACTTCCATAGCACCTAATACTGTTAATTGAATGTGCTGTCCTCTAATCATCGCAAAACTAGTTGCCGAGTCAAAGATGGCAGCGCCCGGAAGAGCAGTAATGGTTTGTTTGCCAGCATTGATAAGATCTGCATCTTCTTCGCCTTCGTAAGGGAATGGCCCCATTCCAAGTATACCATTTTCACTTTGAAAGGTTACGTCGATATCCTTGGGAACATGATTAGCAATAAGTGTAGGTATACCAATGCCCAAATTTACGTACCATTTGTCTTTTAACTCTTGTGCTATACGTTTAGCTATTCCATTTTTATCTAACATAGTTTTACACTTTAAGATTTAGAACGTACTGTTCTTTGCTCAATACGTTTTTCATAATTAGCACCTTGGAATATTCGTTGGACAAAAACACCAGGTGTATGTATATAATTAGGATCTAGCTCACCAGAAGGCACTAACTCTTCTACTTCTGCTATGGTTATTTTCCCGGCCATAGCCATAGCTGGGTTAAAGTTCCTTGCTGTTCCCTTAAACACTAAGTTTCCGTCCCAATCTCCTTTCCATGCTTTAACGATAGCAAAATCAGCATATAATGCTTCCTCTAACAAATGAGGTTTTCCGTTAAAATACCTAATCTCTTTGCCTTGAGCTACTTCAGTGCCATATCCTGCTGGGGTGAAGAAAGCAGGAATACCTGCTCCACCAGCGTAGCATCTTGCTGCCAAAGAACCTTGCGGTATTAAATCCACTTCCAGTTCACCGGATAACATTTGTCTTTCGAACTCATCATTCTCCCCTACGTAAGAAGAAATCATTTTTTTTATTTGTTTTTTCTGTAAAAGTAGACCTAATCCAAAATCATCCACACCTGCATTATTAGAAATACAGGTGAGACCTTGAATATTTGCTCTCACCAACTCACTGATGCAATTTTCTGGAATACCACATAAACCAAAACCACCTAGCATCAATGTCATATTATCCTTAATACCAGCAATTGCTTCTTTCGAGGAATGTACTTTTTTATCCATAAAATATTTTATTGCTTAAATATAGACTATAAAAATAAAAAGAGCTGATGCAAAAACATCAGCTCTTTCTTTTATTTAATCAAATAAGGCTTTTATTTATTGATTACAACTGTTTGTGTTAATTGTTCTTTCTCTGTTGCAATTTGAACAAAGTATGAACCATTAGCAAAATCTCTAGTATCAATTACGTGATATGCCGTATTTTGTACATTATTGATCGACTTAGAATAAACCATTTGACCTAGTCCGTTATACATGTTAATTCTAGCAAATGAAGCGTCAATTACGTCCATTTCTATATTTAAGGTAGTAGAAGCAGGATTCGGGAATATATTTAATTCTTGAATTTCAGTTAAATCCTCAGCGTTGCTTGTTACAGGTACTGCCATGTAGAACATTTGGTTAGCCTCAGGTCCGTCAGGTATTTCTGTAGTTTGAACCGAAGTACCTGGTTGTAAATCTGCTTGAACTAAAACGTGAATATGATCGTCAACCTTAGTCGCCATTTTCGCAAAATAGAATTCGTAACCAAATTCTGCAAATGGAGCCGTTTCCTCGCACTCAGCTGTTAAATCACGTGGAGTCTCGTCCCAAGTTTCACCACCATCAGCAGAAGAAACCATATATACATTAAAAGATCCTTGGCCTGCATCATTAACATGCAGCTCATTAATGGAACAATAAGTGACGTATAAATTTCCATCAATATCCATCCCTATTGAAGATTGAGATGATAAAGACTCAAAGTATGTTGCATTTTCTAAAGTTATTGCTTGATTTAAGATCGAATCACCATCCATATCTTGAGCGAAAGCTATTGCATTACTCACACCATCTTCCATGTCTTCATTCCAGTATTGAACACCGTCTGAACCAGGATAATAATTGGAACCAGTATCTAAAAGATCTAAATCAGCAACGTACATTTCAGAAAAAACTAGGTGTACTTTCTCATTGTCATCAACGAATACCATCCCAGTCCCATCATTTGATCTGATCGCTAGAGTATCTGGCCTATTGGGATCTTCAGGTAATTGATCAATTGTGTAGCCTTCATTTATTACATACTTTTTTAAAGGAAAATCAACTACAGTTCTCCTTTCCCAAGTATCACCATTATCTCTTGAAATAAATACATTTAAATCATTCCAATTTGTAAATACACTAACGGCTACAGTATTACCATTTGAAGAAATAGAATAAGCATCGTTAGTCATAGTTACATACTTTGAAGAATCTAATTCTGGAATAACAAAATCTTGAACATCCCATGTAGCTCCTTCATCTAATGATCTCCAGTATAATAAATGACCATCTACACCTTCATGAATTACTCCATCAAAAGCTACAGGAGTGGTTACAGCAATTGCATGAACAGAATTTCCATCAGGTCCTCCTGTAGCAGATCTTGGCCATAAAGCACCCACTGGAGTGTTAGTAGGAATAAAATTAACATCCCAATCTCCACCTGACAATGGTCTTGTTGAGAAAACTAAATCGTAATCGGCTGAGTGAGCTAAATTAGTGATAGTACCACCTGCTGTTACATTTGTTGAAGGCCAACCTGTTCTTACAGGCTCAATTCTTGCCGTTGGCTCTGGCGACCAATCACCAGCACTGTTTTTCATTCTAAAAGCAGTACCTCTTTCTGGAACACCTGCTGCAGGAGCAGAGTTTCCATACGTCCATGACAATAAAATATTACCATCATGATTTACAACTCTGCTAGGCATTGAAGAGTTACTTTGTAAATCATAAGTTGTTTCACCGACTTCAGTTGCATTTCTCAAAAATATATTGTCTGAAGCTGGAACTGATGCAGCTGCACCATTCATTGTTTCCATAGCTGGCTGCGCTAGTTGCGGGCCAAAGTTCTTAATTTTCATTCTTTGCTGTCCAAATGCTGAAAAGCAAACAAAAAGGCTAAAACTTAAAAGTAGAATTTTTTTCATATACTAGAATTTAGGTATAGAAGATTTAGATTATTACAATATTAAAATGGGAAATTAAAGAAAATTTTAAAGTCTGCATACAAACTTGACGACAAACTCTTACTCTTTTCTATCTAAATATGACTTATCTGCGACTTTTTAACTCTTCAATGGATTGTTCCAAATTTTTTATTCGGGACAAACCATCCGATAATTTCTTTTTTTCATTAGCTACAACGGCTTCTGGCGCATTGTTCACAAATCTTTCATTGGCCAGTTTTTTCTGAACGCCAGCAATAAAACCTTGTTGGTATTTTAATTCCTTTTCTTTTTCCCTTATTGCTTCCTCTACATCGATTTCTTGGGTCAATTGAATAAAGAACTTACTTTTTCCGGCAATAAAACTTACCGCGTTTTCTAACTCTTGGTCAACTATTTCAAAAGATTCTAAATGAGACATCTTTAACAATAATTCTTTTTTCTTTGGATCATCATAAAGATCTGTGGTAACATTATCGATTATTCCAAATAAATTTAATTTTTCTTTTGGCTTTATTTGGTGTTTGTTTCTTAAATCTCTCAATCCAGAAATCACCTCTTTAATGGTTTCCATCTCATTGATAATTTGTGGATCTATAACATCTAATACAGGATACTGACTAAGCATACAGTCTTCGCTGGTAGTTTCGGTCTTTAAATGCGACCAAGCTTCCTCTGTTATAAATGGCATGTATGGATGCAAGAGTGTACAAATGCACTGAAACAATTCAACTGTTTTTTCTTTGGTGTATACATCTATAGCTTCACCATATGGTGGTTTAACCATTTCCAAATACCAAGAACAGAAATCCGTCCATACATAGGTATAGAGATCAATCAAAGCTTCCGATAATCTATATTCTTTAAATTTATCATCCAATCCACTTATCATGCGATTGCTCAATGATGTAAACCAATCAATGGCTAACTCATTTTCTATGGGTTGTGTTTTATTGGGATCAACTTCCCAACCTTGAACCAATCTAAGCGCATTCCAAATCTTATTTGTAAAATTTCTACCCTGCTCACACAGTTTCTCATCAAATAACAAATCACCGCCAGCCGGTGAACAAGATAACATGCCAAATCTAACACCATCTGCACCAAATTGCTTTATTAATCCCAACGCATCTGGAGAATTCCCTAAAGACTTACTCATCTTTCTCCTTTTTTGATCACGTACCATTCCCGTAAAATAAACATGCTTAAAAGGGAATTTACCTTTCCATTCATAGCCGGCAATAATCATTCTAGCCACCCAAAGAAATATAATATCCCAACCAGTTACTAAAACACTTGTAGGATAATAGTATTGAAAATCTTTGGAATTATTAAAACCATCAAACACTGAGATAGGCCATAACCAAGAAGAGAACCAAGTATCTAATACATCTTCATCTTGCTTAAGTTCATTTATATCTAAATCAGGATATTTAATCTTTGCTTGTTGAAAAGCTTCTTCAGGGCTTGTAGCAACAAAAACATCTTCTTTATAGTAATAAGCTGGTACTCTTTGTCCCCACCAAAGTTGTCTTGATATACACCAATCACGAATATTTACCATCCAATGGCGATAAGTGTTTTTCATTTTCTTCGGAAAAAACTCCACTTCGTCACTTTCTACTGCCTCTAGTGCTGGATCTACCAATTTTTTCATAGATACATACCATTGCAGAGATAGTTTTGGTTCGACCACCGCATTTGTGCGTTCTGAACGCCCTACATTGTGTCGGTAAGGTTCCACCTTGATTAAGAGTCCTTCTTCTTCGAGCTGTGCTTTAACTAATTTACGAGCCTTAAATCTATCCTCTCCAATAAAAAACTGCCCTGCTTCACTAATTGATCCATCGTCGTTAAAAATCTCAATAACTTCAAGATTATGTTTTTTACCAAGATCATAATCGTTTACATCATGAGCAGGAGTGACCTTCAAAGCTCCTGTTCCAAATTCGATATCTACATAATCATCTACTATAATCGGTACTTTTCGATTTACAATGGGAACAATTACGTATTTACCATGGAATTCGCTATATCTTGGATCATCAGGATGCACAGCTACTGCCGAGTCTCCAAGTAAGGTTTCTGGCCTTGTAGTGGCAATAGTTAAAAAGTCACTTCCACCTTCTAATTTGTATTGTATATGATAAAGATTCCCTTGCTCCTCTTTATAAATAACCTCCTCATTGGATAATACTGTTTGAGCATTAGGATCCCAGTTGACCATCCGCTTTCCTCGATATAAAACGTCTTTATTATACAAATCCACAAAAGCTTGGATCACTCCTGCTGACCTCGTAGCATCCATGGTGAAAGCGGTTCTTTCCCAATCACATGAAGCGCCCAGTTTCTTCAGTTGCTCCAAAATGATTCCTCCATATTTTTCCTTCCAATTCCAAGCATGTTTTAAGAATTCTTCTCTGCTTAAATCGGATTTCTTAATTCCATCCTCCCTAAGCATTTTAACAACTTTCGCTTCTGTCGCTATAGAAGCATGGTCAGTACCAGGTACCCAACAAGCATTGAAGCCTTTTTGACGTGCCCTTCTAATTAGAATGTCCTGAATAGTATTGTTGAGCATATGCCCCATGTGAAGAACACCCGTAACATTAGGCGGAGGTATTACTACACTAAAGGGGTTTCGATTATCAGGTTCTGAATGAAAATATCCTCTCTCCATCCAGTATTCATACCATTTTGACTCAATTTCACTCGCTATATATTGACTTGATATTTCCATCGTTTTATTTAGGTTAACTTGTAATCAAAAGCAAAGCGCAAATATATTTACTTTCTGAAGCATACTAGCTGAAATTAAAGTAAATTGAATCTACATACACCAAAATGTTTACAGCTAGCATCTTAAGATAAACGTTTCATTCTTGAAAGACCTTGATAAAATCATATTACAATGCAAAAATAAAGAGCGAATCGCTCAGAAAAAGCTCTATGATTTTTATTCACCTTTGTTTTATAGCATATGCCTACGCTATATAAAAGACACCATTGAAGCAGAAGATGTTTTAGTCCAAGGTTTTTTTAAAATTTTCAACAAAATTGACCAATACAAAGACGCCGGAAGCTTCGAAGGCTGGATGAAAAGAATCATTATTAATGAATCTTTAATGTTTTTAAGACAACGAAAAAATTTTCACTTGTCATTGGAACAAGACGAAATTGATGTAGTCCAGACCGAAAACATACAAGCAAACATTCAATACAAAGAGCTCCTCTCTCTTTTAAATCAGCTTCCAGATGGATATAGAACTGTCTTTAATTTAAACGTCATTGAAGGATATAAACACAGGGAAATTGCAGAAAAACTTAACATTAGTATCAATACAAGCAAATCGCAATTAATTCAAGCTAAGAAAAAATTGCAAGCACTCATTAAAAAAAAACACAGTTATAAATCCGGAACATAATGGAAAATAACCTTTGGGAAAACATACGTAATAATAGTCAAACATCCAGTAAAAAGCCTTCGGATAAGGCATGGTATAAACTAAACTCTCTACTTGATCAACAAGAAGAAAATGCGACAACTTCAAAAACACAAACTAAATGGCTATGGCTATCAGGAATTGCGGCATCACTCGTCTTATTGTTAATGTTTAATCCTAAAATTGCTGAAAAGTCCAATGACCAAGTCTATGTGTTTTCAATGGAACAATTAAACATTGATCAAATAGATAATTCTCCTTTATATGCAAAAGATAAAATAAGAGGGCTTTATAAAGCCTACAAATCACCACGGATTCATTAAATCCTTTTTGGAATAAACATGATTTCTTTCTTTGAAGAAACTATTTGCTTTATTTTTTAACATAATTGTATCCCCTTTAAACAATCGATATAAAAAAGCAATTGGGAAGAGAAACAGAAAAAAGATAATGGATAAAAGGACATAAGAATTTATAAACCCAATTAGTTTTACGATAAACATCCATGCCCTTTCGATGATGGCTGCAGCAGGTTTAAAAAGTAGAGCACTTAAACCTAAAATCATAGGTATATACAACAATACCTTACTATTAAATAAAACATATAGGATTAAGAAACCTATTACAATTCCTAGTATGGACTGATATTTTTTGTCTAGCTCCATTAAAATAAAGTGTATATAAATGAGCCTAAGGCTGAAGATTCAGCAAAAATCAAAAGTACACCCAGTAGCAACAAAATTAAAATCAGTGGAACTAACCACCACTTTTTGCGCTCTTTCATAAAGTTCCAAAGGTCTTTTAAAAACTCCATTTCTTTATTTTAATCCAAGTCAAAATTTCTTTCGCTTGGGTGTTTTACATCAGCAAAAGACTGATCTTTTTTCCAAAATACATAATTATTTAAAACCAATACATCCATTTCAGTATGTATGAAGCATTGCATGGCATCGTGAGGATTACAAACTATTGGCTCCCCTCTCACATTAAAACTTGTATTTATAAGCATGCCTAATCCTGTCAGTTCTTTAAACTTTTTGATCAAGGCATAATATTCAGGATTTGTATCAAAAGTGACGGTTTGTATCCTAGCTGTTTGATCCACATGGGTGATTGATGGTATAGTAGATCTCTTCACATACAATTTATCTCGCATGCCTAAAGACTCATAGTCTTCAGGAAGATTTGCCAGCTGATCTGAAGCTACTCTATCGACTAAAAGCATGTAAGGAGATGCTTCTTTTAATTCAAAATAGGTGTTGACATCTTCTGCTAAAACTGAAGGGGCAAAAGGCCTAAAACTTTCTCTATATTTTATTTTGAGATTTAATTTTAGTTGCATCTCTGGATTTCTAGGATCCCCCAAAATACTACGATTACCTAAGGCTCGCGGCCCAAACTCCATTCTTCCCTGAAACCAACCAACAGCATTTGCCTCGCTAATTGCTTTGGCCACTACAGTTGTCAATTCTTCAAAATCTTCATATTTAGTGAAGCTTGCTTTAACACTTCGAGCAACATATTCAATATCTAAATCTGAAAATCGAGGGCCTAAATATGCGCCCTTCATTAAATCATTCGATTGCTGTTTTTTGTCATTTCCTTCGATTATATGATAAGAAGCAAATGCTGCACCTAATGCTCCGCCAGCATCACCAGCAGCAGGTTGTATATATACCTGACTAAACACTTTACTTTTTAATATTTTTCCATTAGCCACGCAATTTAATGCTACACCTCCTGCTAAACATAAATGATCCATTTTAGTAAGTCGCTTAGCTTCCTCTACAATTTTTAGCACTATCTCTTCGGTAACTTCTTGAATGGCTAAAGCCAGGTCTGAATGGTGCTGTTCAATAGGACTTTCTGATTCACGACGACTAAAACCAAACAGTTTTGACCACTGCTTATCTGGAATCATTCTCATACCCGTAGCATAGCTGAAATATTTTGGGTTCATCCATATAGATCCATCATCTTTTATACTAACTAACTGTTGTTTGATGATGGCCTTAAATTGATTTACTCGCGCAGAATCGTGGCTGCCATATGGAGCCATCCCCATTAATTTATACTCTCCACTATTAACTTTAAAACCTAAGTAATAGGTAAACGCCGAATACAACAAACCTATCGAGTGAGGAAAGTTTAATTGCTTTAAAATCTTTATTTCACCATTAAATGCTTGAAAAATTCCAGCTGTTGCCCACTCTCCTACACCATCTAAAGTAATAATGGCGGCTTGATTAAATGGTGAAGGATAATAGGCACTAGCGGCATGTGATAAGTGATGCTCAGGAAATACAAGTTGGACTTTTTTCTGATCATATGGTCCAATGTTGCTCAAATTTTTCTTGAGCTCTGACTTCAAAAAAAGCTTTTCCTTGATCCAGACCGGAATGGATCTTACAAAAGAAAGGACACCTTTAGGAGCAAAAGCATAATAAGTTTCCAAAAGGCGTTCGAATTTTAAAAAAGGTTTATCGTAAAAAGCAATGTATGTTAATTCATCTAATGTAATACCTGCTTCTTTTAAACAATACTGGATGGCATGCTCTGGAAAAGAGGCATCTTGTTTTTTACGAGTAAAACGTTCTTCTTGCGCTGCCGCAATGATTTCGTCATTAAAAATCAAGCATGCCGCTGAATCATGATAATAGGCTGAAATCCCTAATATGTACATGCTGCAAAAATAATAAGATTATTGAGCCTCCAGTTGTTTTTTTACAATCGGTATTAGTTCGTTTGCAATCATTTGATGTCCTTCAGAAACCCAATGATACTTGTCATGTGATGTTAAGGTCTGGTCGTATTTATTATTTTCGATCATCTTGGCCGGATGGCTAAAGAATGGAATATTTAATTCTTCCGCTATATGTTTAAAGTCAGACAGCTGTGGCTCGAATACACTAGCGCTGAACATAATCAATGACGTTTCACTAATTGTATTCTTAATTCTCTTAAGTGCTAAACTTGTTGATTCTTTGGAAGCTTTATAGTAGAGATATTTATCTTTTTTCTCAGCAATAAGTTTCTCAGAAGAATCATTTACTTTATTTAGAACTCCGTATTTAAACTTTTTCTTCAGGAGTGATAAAAACTTAGAATATCGAATTAAGCCTAATTGATAACTCTTAGGATTTGCATAGAAAATTTGATCATTGGAATCCAGGTATGGTCTTCTTAATCCTACTTGATAATTACTATTGTATTCTAATTCGACTTGATTATCTATAAAATCATTGTCGCAGGTTTGTAGGATTACTAAGTCAGGTTGAATTTCATCAAAGTACCTATCAATGATTAATGCTTGCTGGACTGTCCCATAGCCAGCTTGACCAAAAGCAAATACCTCCACATCTAAACTGTCTCCAATAACATTAAAGTAAGTATTTGGATTACTGACTTCTACTGCTTGCGTGTAAGAATCACCAATAAATAATATTTTTTTCTTGTCTGTTTTTAGTTTACCAAATGTGCGGAAACCGTGATTATGAGTTTTATATTCTACTTTTCTTTGCTTACCTGCAGCATCTTCAATGCTATAATTTAATTCGAGATCAGATTTGGGAATCCAGCCCAGTTGCGAATCTATTTCAGTTCGATTAGAATACGCTTGAGGTTTTTCAATTAATCTAATCAAAACTTCTCCAAATAAGATAATAATGGATGTAAAGAAAGCAATAATAAATGTGGTATATAAAACCTTTTGTTTGAAGCTATATGTTCTAGATTTAGTTGACATTATGATAGAAATCCTTATTTTTTGAAGGGGTTTCTCGGCACCCACTCTTCCTTTGGAGCTACTGAATCTAAAATACGCTTTAAAGATTTATTAATTAAAGAGTTTTTAGACCTTAAATAAGTATTCATTTCAAAACCTTCTGCTCCAATAGAACTTTTTATTTCCATTGCAGTTCTTGACAAACACAATTCTTTCTTTTGTAAGTATATGGCTCGTTGTACTAATTTTAGCAAGATGTTTAAATACAACTGATGTTGATAATTTTCATCTCTATTGTAGCCTAAAAAATGAGCATCTAGGACTTTGCTTTCTTCGATGGTCGTGTAAAATGCAATGAGTTGATTTTGCTTAAATACTCCATGTAGTTTAAATTTAGAAGAAAAAGTCTTTGCAAAATTTAGAAAGTAATTTTTACTCAAGAGAAAAAGATTAAAACTTGCATTATCCGACGTTGATTTATACAAATTATAAATTTCTTCGTTATGCTCTTCTATTTCAGCTACAGTTAAGGTTTTGAATTCTAATTCAGTAGATTTCTTGATGGCTCTTTTTATCCTTGTTCTACTTTTTGCCTTCATGGCGGCTAGATAATCATCAAAACTTTTCCAATCTTCATGGAGTTGGAAAATCATATTTGGCTGAACTTCAAAATCAGTATATTCAGCATGATCAAATTGAATTTTTGATTTGGAAATATCCTTGTAAAAATCTTTGACCAAAATACTTCGAATGGAATTTCCTACTTTTTTTTCTTCTGCAATCACAGATTCAATACAAGCATGCACCAATTCATTTTTTTCTCTTGGGGAGATATCTAATTGGATGACAAAAGCATTGTCCCCGGTCACTAAGGTATTTCCACAAATCAGGATTTTCTGATTGACTAATGACAAAATAGAATGTCTTATTTTTTTAAGCAAATCATAAAACTTAGATTTTTGACGATCTAGTCTCATGGCTCTACCCAAATTAAGGTCTTTTATTTGGAAGTAAACAATACCCTTTAATTTCTCATCTTTATATATACTTACAAATCTGCTACTTATATCACTTGGGGGGTTAGCTACGACAAAATTTAGAAACTTGCTAGATAAATAAATGTTATCCTTCGCTAAACTATCCCAACAAGATGGATTATCTATGGTCTTCGAAATACTTATATTATATTCAGCGTCTAGTTGTAAACTACTCACTGATGTGTTTGTTTTTGTGCCAAATAATGGACATGCAATTTCTGACAAGGGTTATTTTTTAGATAGTAATTCTTGAATTTCTAAGCGCGCTTTAAAATCATTCTGCCACTTAACATTCTTACAACTGTTTTCTTGACAATTTGTTTTGAGCCAAGACTCAATTAAATGTTTTACGTTTGGATGCTGCAAGGAAAAGTCATTGTAGTTTTTAGACAAAACAATTTTGTTGCTTTCATTAGCAGGCGTAGCAATAAGTACCGTATGCAGACTATCATTTATTTCAAAATTGAGCAAACCTAATTCTACAATTTCTGATTGATCTCCTTTATTTAGATTTTTTGCAAGCAAAAATGTAGGAAGCTTATTGCTAAAAAGACCCGAAGGGAAAAAACTTGGAATGGTGGAAGAAAATTGATTGAATGAAATGTTTTCTCCAGGACCATTAGCAATCGTCAAAACATGCCCATTTAACTGAGGGTACTCATTTATCGTTTTATCAGCATTGTTACAGGATGCCAAGCATAAAATAAAACTAGTAACAAATATGATGCATTGAATTCTAATACTCATAAGTTACAAAGTTAATCATTCTTTAATGGAATGGCTAAATTTAAACTTTAGCTATTCTATGACAGTTCATAAAAGAATTTAATAAAAGTCCTTTAATTTGTCCAATATTGGCAAAAGCTAATAAGTTCTAAAACTTTATTTAACCAATTAGCATTAAGTTAATTAAGATTTATGAAGAATAACAATTCGTATTTTAATCCTGAAGATTTAAAAAAATTTAGCAACATCACCGAATTCCAGCAAGAAATGGGTGATAAGTTTTTTGACTGGTATTCTACTGTTTTTAAAGAAAGTGCATTAACGGGTCGTGAAAAGGCATTAATAGCTTTAGCGGTCGCGCATACTGTACAATGTCCATATTGCATTGACGCCTATTCTTCTACTTGTTTAAGTAAAGGCGCTGATGAAGAGCAAATGATGGAAGCTGTACATGTTGCTGCTGCTATAAAAAGTGGAGCAGCTTTAGTCAATAGCGTGCAAATGATGAATCACGTAAAAAAACTATCTATGTAATGGGAGTAAAACAAAGATCTAAGTCTCTAAAATCAAGGCAATCTGAATTATCAGACACCTTGATCCAGATAGATGTGCTGAATAAGATATTTCCCGAAATAAATATTGATTCTTTCGAAGAAAAATTAGCTAAACATGGTTATGCCGGAGGCATTCAGGCTACAGATTTGGATATATTTCAACTCAACATTGGCAAACTATGCAATCAAACTTGTGCCCATTGTCACGTGGATGCTGGACCAGATCGAAAGGAAGAGAACATGTCACGAGACACCTTGGAAATGTGTCTTGAAATTATCCAAAAAAATCGAATTAAAACAGTAGATATAACCGGTGGTGCTCCTGAAATGAACCCACACTTTAGATGGTTTGTGGAGGCTTGCAGAAAAGCAGGAAGTGAAGTAATAGATCGTTGTAATTTGACTATAATTCAAGCCAATCCGAAGTATAAAGATTTGCCGCAATTCTTCGCAAAAAATCAAGTGCAAATAGTTTCTTCATTACCCTACTTCAGCAAATCGCGCACAGATAGCCAAAGAGGTGATGGAGTCTTTGAAGATTCCATTCAAAGCTTGAAAGATTTAAATGAGGTAGGTTATGGTAGAGAGGGTTCCGGTTTAATTTTGGACTTGGTATATAACCCATCTGGAGCATTTTTACCTGATGATCAAGTTTCTTTAGAAGCTGAATTTAAGCGACAACTTAAGCGTAAATACGATATAGAATTTAATCAATTATATGCAATCACTAATTTACCTGTCAGTAGATTTCTTGATTATTTGATTGAGTCTGGTAATTATGAACAATATATGACTGCTTTGGTGGACGCTTTTAACCCTTCTACTATTCCTGGATTAATGTGTAGGAATACAGTTTCTGTGTCTTGGGATGGTTACGTATATGATTGTGATTTTAATCAAATGTTGGAATTAAGCCCTAATGGTCCTTCTAAGCACATTTCTGATTTTGATTTACAAGCATTCCAATCACGCAAAATTGTAACTAATCAGCATTGTTTTGGCTGTACAGCTGGGGCAGGAAGTAGTTGTGGGGGAACTGTTGTGTAGAATTATGCATTTATATTTTAAGTATTGTATTTTCGCACCTTAAATATTCAGATGAGATATATAACCCTTATTGCAGCCTTACTCATGATTTTTTCATGTAAAACGAACAAAGAAGTGAGTCAAGATATGTCCGCTAATGAAGACGAAGTCATCATGTACCTTGCAAAAGGTATTTGTTTTGGAAGATGCCCTACTTACCAATTAAGTATCTATGGAAATGGACTAGCTTCCTATAATGGTGAAAGATTTACAGACAAATTAGGTAAATACGAAAAGCAATTAGATAAGCAAACATTTAATAATTTGAAACAAGCTTTTGCGAATAGTAATTTTGATTCGTTCGAAAGAAATTTCACGAGTAGATTGCCTGATTTACCTATGGTTACCTTAGGCTATAAAGTATTAGATACTCTCCAATTAAGTGCGGGTAAAGAAAGAAGGCCTGAAGCACATGAAGCCTTAGAAACATTAATGCATGAGATTGCAGAAAGTGATGGATGGACACTCATAGAAGCAGCAAATGTAGACGGAATGTCTGAGGGAGAAGAATCTCAGGCTCAAATCGATCAATCAAGAATTGTCATTTCTATTGATGGAGTCGTTAAACTACCAACATGGTTTAAAAATATGCGTGATAGTTATGGAGTTAGGATTTTAGAGCGAATGGATGATGAAAAGAAACTCTGGCTTATTACCTATGATCAAGATATGGTAACTGGAGATATCTTGTTAAAAGAACTTAGAAAAGATAAAAATATCGGTCTTGCAGAATATGAAGCTAGCTATAAAAATCAATAGGTTTAGTTTCCCGCTTTCTTGTAAAAACATGCAATACCAGTAAAAGCGAAAAAGAAAGCTATAACGATGTTAGCCAAGGACAATATTTGCCATTGTGCATAATCAAAGGTAGCGACACCTAAAGTTTGTGCCATAAAAATACCGGAGGGTGTCCATGGAAGCAGGTTTTCCATCATGGTTCCTGCATCTTCGATAGATCTAGACAATACTTTTCTATTTACCTTCAGTTCATCAAATTTTTCTTTAAATGCGGTACCAATGATAAAACTGGTAGCATATTGATTAGATGTAGTCAAATTTGTCAATAATGTGGCCATCAAAGAAGAAGCAACCAAAGAACTTCTTCTTTTTAGCTGCTTAAATAAGGCTGCTATGGAGTGTTGGATCGCTTGTGTCAATTCCAATGTCCCAATGAAGGCAAAAATCAATATGGAAACCACAATCCCTTCTATAAGGTTATACAATCCGCCGCGATTTAAAATATTTAAAACCCCAACATCATCAGGTAGGTCAAAGTCTATAAAGCTTGAGCTGAATCCCGACTTACAAGCCAAAATGGCTTGTTGAAAACTAAAATTTTGGAACAAAACAGCTAATATAACGGCAAGCCACGCTGAAGATAGTAAGGTTAGAACAATAGGCTTTTTTGTCAAAGAACCATATAAAACCAAGCCCAAAGGTAGCAGCAAGATTATATTAAAATTATAAATCTGATCGATGATATTTAGCGTTTGTGTGACTTGATCCATGTTGGCACCTCCACCATCTTGAACATCAATAGACATGGACAAACATGCATAAAATATAATAGCTATGATGGCAGCTGGTCCGGTAGTATAGACCATAGAGCGGATGTGGTCAAATACGTGTACTTCTGTAGCCAATGATGCAATATTTGTGGTATCTGATAATGGCGACATTTTATCTCCGAAAAAAGAACCCCCAACTACTGCGGAAGCAGTTATGGCTAAATTTGCATCATAAACATCCGCAATACCCATCATGACCACTCCAATGGTTCCTGCCGACCCCCAAGAGGTGCCTGTCAATAATGAGAAAACAATACAAATAAGAAAAGTAAAGAGGTAAATCCATTGAGGAGAAACCAATGAAATTCCATAATAAATGAGCATAGGAATGGTTCCGGATACAATCCAACTTCCAATTAACACACCTATCGAAAACAAGATGAGCACTACAGGAATAGACTCACCCACTTTTTGAGTAATACTTTGCTCTATGGAAGACCAGCTAAAGCCTTTAAACATCAAATAAGCCGAAGAAAAACTTATAGCTATCAAGATGATAACCTCCAATGAAAGCATAGGTCCTCCCAAAAGAATTGGCTGCAAAAACAAACCATAAATGAGTAAGGTAAAAAAGGCTAACAAGGGTATAATACGCTCCCAAAGAGAAAATTTATCATCAATTTTGTGCATAAAAAAAGTCTCAATTTTATTCAAATTAAGACTTAATTATGATTTTATGTAATCGATATACTATTACATCATTATTTATAAAGTTCCACGCAGCTCTTGTTCTCTTTCTATCGCTTCAAAGAGAGCTTTAAAATTGCCTTTACCAAATGAAGTAGCACCTTTTCTTTGAATAATTTCAAAAAACATCGTAGGTCGAGGGTTCATAGGCTTAGTAAAAATTTGTAACAAATAGCCTTCATCATCTCTATCCACTAGAATACCTAATTCTTTGAGCGCTAAAATTTCCTCATCAATCTCTCCTACTCGATCTAGTACGGCATCATAATATGTATCTGGCACCCTCAAAAACTCGACACCTCGATCTCTAAGGTCCGTAACAGTTTGTATGATATTGTCAGTTGCAACAGCAATATGTTGCACTCCTTCGCCTTCATAAAATTCAAGATACTCTTCAACTTGAGATTTCTTTTTCCCTTCAGCTGGCTCGTTTATTGGAAATTTAATACGTCCATTGCCACTGCTCATCACCTTACTCATTAAGGCTGTATATTCTGTAGAGATATCTTTATCATCAAAGGACATAATTTGCGTAAAACCCATGACTTTCTCATAGAACTCAACCCATTTATTCATTCCACCAAGCTCGACATTTCCTACCATATGGTCTACAAATTTTAATCCGACAGGAGGCGGATTATAACTAGTATTCCACGGAGTATAACCAGGAAGAAAAGTGCCTTTATAATTTTTTCTCTCGACAAAAACGTGGACCGTTTCACCATAAGTGTAAATACCTGACTTTATTACTTGACCATGTTCATCCTCCAAAGTTTGAGGCTCCATATATGATCTTGCTCCTCTTTCCATGGCAACATTGTATGATTGTACTGCATCATCCACCCATAAAGCTACCACCTTTACCCCATCACCATGCTTATCTATGTGTTGTCCAATCTCGGAATTACTTCTTAACGGTGAAGTAAATACAAGTTTGATTTTATCTTGAACCACAACATAGGATTCATTTTCTTTATTCCCTGTTTGCAAACCAGAGTAAGCATGCGATTTAAACCCAAAAGCAGATTTATAGAAATGCGCTGCTTGCTTTGCATTACTGACATAGAACTCAACATGATCCGTTCCATTAATAGGCATGAAATCCTCTGCTTTATCGTATATTTTTGGAATGCTTTGCGTCTGTAAGTTCATTCTTTTTCTTTTTATTTTAAAATAGTTGTCATGACAAATATACAATTAATTCATGTTCATCATTTACAGCTAGGATAAGTTTTCAAATATTTTATTTAATATTTTCATCAATTGATGATATTCATCTTCTGACAAATCTTTCCAAACTTTTTCTCGGGCTTTTTTGACATGCGGTAAATAGTCTGAAATAAATTGTTCCCCTTTGGATGTGAGGTGAACGTTGTAGGATCTTCGATCTGATTCTGAGACTTTACGTTCGGTGTATCCTTTCTTACAAAGTTGGTCTATTATCCGTGAAATGGTGGGTGCATCTTTAAAAGTTTGCTTGGCTATACTTGTTTGAGGACAGCCATCATTGACGGCGACAGAATCTAATACGACCCATTGTTCTGGTGTTATATCTGCTCCTATTGCATTAAATAACTGGCTAAAACTTAGTTTAACAAGTCTTGTGGTTTGTTCAAGATGGTTTCCCACATGTTTTCCTCTTTGCCAACTCATAATCTCTAATATTCTGTGTTCTAATAAAGATTTATAATGATGTAATTTCCTTTAAAATATGAAATGCAGCTGGACAGTATCTAATATTTGTCTTGAAAAGATCTAAATTTTCATAGAGTTCGTGACCTTCAGTGTGTGGAAACTGTCGACAAGCTTTTGGTCTAATGTCATAGATGGAGCAAGTATTATCTTCTTCTAAGAAAACGCAAGGTGACTTTTTAAAAACTTCATCTCCATCTTCATCGATATGAATATATTTATTTTCAAAATCAACCAAGCCCATATTTAGATGCTTAGCTATTCTTTTTTTATCCGTTTTGGTAATTAAAGGTGGGATACTGCTACAACAATTTGCACAGTCTAAACAACTTAATTTAGTAAACACATTTGCATTAGCATTATCTGCGTCATTGATCGATTGTTTGGACTTTTTTAAAAAGTTAAGTTTTTTGATTTCCTTTTTTAGCTGAGCCTTGTTGGATTTTGTTTGTTTCCAAACTTGTATCAATTTTAAACTTTCGTTCATTTCTGGCTAGGAAAAAGCTTTCTACTAAGGCTTGATAAGGTGCCTTGTTTGGTTATATGCACCAAATATTCCTAAACCATTTTTAATATTGGAATGGATGGCTATAGGGTCTGATATACTAGAGTTGGGTCCAGTGTGTGACTTATATTCTTCTAATGTTTTGTAATAAATAAACAAATCTTCAGAAACAGACTGAATATTCATTATGTATTTTCCTTCTTCGAATCCTCCGCTATTATTACCATTTTTTCCAATCGGTGTAATGATGGTATTATTATACTCCCCACCATTAAAATCATTTTTGTCTATATATTCAGTGGCAAACCCAGTTTCCTCATTTCTGAAGGTAATTTCCGAGTCATATTCAAAAGGTACTCCATCTTGATTACCGTTTCCTAGAGAATCGGCTGGGTTTTCCTCATCATCTATTTCTACTAAATTCATTATATAGTAGTTTTCATCATATTCGTTTTCGCGTAATTTAAAGTCTATTTCATAAAACTTTTGCCCACCATCATCCAAGTATTCCTTTACTTCTACAATTGGTTCGGGAACGTTAGGTACTTGACCAAATGATTCTGCGAAAATTATTTCGTCATTAATTTGTGCTTCAACTGAAATTCTATAAATATTTCCCGGAATAGATTTGTTAGTTACATGAAACCTTCCATTACCCTGATCTTCTACATTTAAGTCATAATTAGGATCTGCAGATATATTGGTGATAGTTACTTCTACGTTGGGTATGATAAAGTCATCATTTTCATCAAAACGGCATTTGGATTTTGTTACATCTACATGCCAAGAAGAATCAGGCGAAAAAACAGAGTGAATCACCACTTCAGCAAGAAAATCATTACATGGATATTCTATTGATGATACACAGCTAGAAAATAGACCTAGTGCCAACAACGAAATGATAATATATTTACTGTAGAAAGAATTCAATAGAATGTGGTTAATAGTCAGTTTATATTAAATATACGCTATTTATACAAATAATTGTATACATCACCACTTATATATTGCATTAAAATTCGGGATTATTGGAAAAATTGAAATAATTCTGACATCTCCATCCTTTAGTTCCAAATTATCACTCTCGTAGGCATAAAATGGATTTTTGTTATTATATACATTATACACCCCCATATTTAGTTCCAAAATAGCTTTATTACCTACACTTTTTCTAAGGCTGTAGTTAATATCTAAATGATGAAAAGGTGGTAAGGTGCCATTATTCCTGAATTGAGGTTCTCTTATTTGTTGTTGTCCTAAGAAAAACTCTACATCTGCAATTGTGTATTTATAACCACTTCCAATTACCCAATTAATTCTCAAGGTTTGATTTGATTTTAATTTGTAGTTAAAACCCATGTTTAAATCATGCCGTCTATCATATCTAAATGCAAATGGCTCTCCTTCGTCAATTTCATCAAATTGTCTGTTTGAAAAATTAAGTTTGTAGTTAAAAAACCAGTTAATTTTACTTGAGTTATGATCAAAACTTAATTCAAACCCTCGAGAATCCCCAATTCCAACAACAATTTCATCTTCCAAATTTAAAATTGCACTTGTATCGGCAGGTATTCCATTAACTACATTGTAAAACAAGTCTGTAGGGTTTTCGTATTCGATTAGGTCGTTATACCATTTGTTGTAAATATTTAGTTTGACAGTTTGTTGTTCAGTAAGTTTAAAATTGGTAGATACCGAAAACTCAATTGCTCTTTGTGGTCTTAAGTATTCGTTGCTTGGAAACCATAAGTCAGAAGGTAAACCTACTCCTGGATTGAGTAATAAATGCACATTTTGATGCATGACTGATGCCATGGCCTCTACCCATAAGTTTTCACCTAAATAAGAAATTGAAATTCTTGGTTCGAGAAATTGGTAAATAAAATTCTCTCCAAAATTTCTTGAATATCTAAGACCTGAACGGAAGGTGATAAATTTTAATATGTGTTTTTTTAATTCTAAATAACTTGCAAAGTTTTTTGATTGATAGTTTGGTAAAAAACTTTCTATTTCATTTGGTTTTAACCCTAAATATGCTCCTTCTTGGCCAATAACTGGAGAAAATATTTGATAGTTGTATTCTCCGCCAAACAGCAATTCACCGATTCTCTGTGTTGGATATTTAAACTTTATTTTGGCAGTATAATCTTCATTTTTTGAACGACTGTAAATATCATAAGCAAATTGCACCTCATCTGGAGGACCTAACAGTGCTCGTTCGAATGATCCTCGAGAAGTAAACTGATATTGACTATAATTAGCATAAATATCCATATGCATTTTTTTTATCAGTTGATGATAGTTTAAGCCTATCAGTTTATTTCCCCATCTAATATCATTAAAGTTCTTTTCCTTGAGTATCGAATCAGGTTTAATTGTACTTATTTGTTCATCTGAAATGAGTCGTATATTATCATTTCCAATATAGCCTGTAGCTGATATTTTGGCATAAGGTGTGAAGTAGTGTGTAACTTTACCATATAAGTCATAAAAATTAATAGAACTATCTTCAAAATCTAACAACTCTGATATAAGTGGTTTGGTAATTAAATCTAAGGTTGATATCCTTCCTGAAAATAGATAACTCGTTTTCCCATTATTCATGGGTCCTTCGATGCTTCCACTAAGTCCATCTAATCCTAATCCGAAGCTACCTTGCACTGTTTGTTTGTTACCTTCCTTTAAATTAATATCTATAACAGAAGATAATTTCCCGCCATACTCCGCAGAAAAACCACTACTCGAAAATTTAGCATTCTGCAAAATTTCAGGTAAAAAAATAGAACTGATTCCTCCTACGTGACTAAACTCATAAACAGCTATATTGTCTACTAAAATGAGGTTTTGATCAGCACTTCCTCCTCTGACAAAAAGTCCATGAGTTCCTTCTCCTCCAGAGTCAACACTCGCTAATTTTTTTGTACTACTAATGATGTCTCGTCTTCCTGTGATACCAGGTGTATTAGATAAATCTTCTGCTTCCAATAAGGTTTCTGTTGGAAGGAAAGAAGGAAATATTCTGGGGTTAGCTAATGGCTGAATGACTATAGTGTCTAACAAGTTTGAGTGCTGTAGTTTAATAGTGATTACATTAGATTGTGGATTGATTAAAAAGTTTTGATCATTATACCCGATGATGGAGCAAAATAAACTGTTGACTAAATCGTCTTTAGCTGTAAAACGGAATGAAAAATATCCATGATCGTCTGTATATTTAATGTATTCGCCAGCCATAACCAGAACATTAGAAATAGGCTCGCTGGTTTCATCATCGATGACCTTTCCAAAAAAGGTGTAGTTATCATTCCTTCGGCTGGTATCGTTAAAGAGTAAAATCTTTTGATTTCTCTTTACTAAAAAATTGATGCCGTAAAAGGGTAAGATATCATTAAGAAAATCTTCCACATTTGTCTGAGCATTTTCAATAAAGACCTCTTGATCTAATTGTTCTAAGTTGGATGAGAAACTAAATTGAATATTGCTTTGCTGCTCAATTGTTGTAAGACAATCTTGTAAAACATTAATTTCTTGTGGGAAAGATATAGGTGTAGTTAAAAATGCTTGACTGCTAAGCGTTTTACTTATTAAAAGGATAAAAATGGCCGTAAGCAGTCGAGTGTACATTGCATACTATTTACTTACAATTTACGGAATTTACGGTATAATTATTTCCTTTGAATGTGTATTCTAAGCCGGCAATTAATTTAAGCTCTTCAAAAACTTCACTTATACTTTCGTCTGTGATATTAGTGGTAATCTTGCAGTTGCTTATGTCTACAGCAGGATCAATCACTACTTTAATGCCATAAGCTTTAGAAATATCTCTGAACACATCAGTGAGGGCTACATTGTCAAAATTAAATTTAGTTCCGACCCAATCTATAAATTCAACAGCTGGTTTAGTTCCTACAATGTAATCACCTTTATCTTTGATTAACCAGTCATTGGCTTTTAATTCAATTTTACGTTTTCCTGTGTTTACCTCTACTCTCCCACTCTTTACAAACACTTCAAATTGATTATCTTCATTGATCACATTAAACTCTGTTCCTAAGACAGTAATCGTTTCTTTACCTGATCTGACCACAAATTTCCTGCTAGGATCATGTTGGACATCAAAGAAAGCTTGCCCTTTTAATGACACAATTCTTTCCTTAGTGAAATCCGAATCTTGTGTCAATTTGCTGTCTTTTGATAACCAAATTTCAGAATTATCATTTAGGGTATGGTTCTGATTAAAGTCAGGTGCATCATAAGCAATTTCTCCAGTATCTAAGGTTTTCCCATGGTTAGTTAAGAACGGCTTTAATAAAAAACCTGCCGATAGAATGACTAATGCTACTGCTGCTACCTTTAATAAAGGCCTAATGCTAAATGACTTAGCAGGTGATATTTGCTTATTTAGTTCTTCCCAACTTTTCTCTGAATCGAAAGATCTATAATTATGTATACCTTCTGAGGCATCCCATAATTCATTATAAGATTGTAGATGCTTTATATTTTCTTCAGATTCTTTTAGCCACTGATCTAGTTGATCAGACTCTGCTTGATCTGAAGGGTTTTTTAAAGCTTTAGCAATAAGTGATTTGATATTATCTTTTAGATTACTCACTAATTTAGTTTTTTAGGTTTTTTCTTAAAAAATCCAATGCCTTCATCACGTGGTTTTCGACGGTTTTTTTTGAAATACCTAGATCATTTGCAATCTCGTCGTAAGTTAAACCATTTTTACGGCTCAAGAGAAATACTTCTTGGCATTTTGGGGGCAATTGTCGTATTGAATAATTAATTCGCTCTTTAAGTTTAAATTGATCAGAAATGTGGTCAAAATCAAGTGTTTCAGAAGACCTTTCTTCAAGTAGTATCAAGTTCTCCTTAGCTAATTTTTGTTGTAGTTTTTTATGTCTTATCTTTTCTATCGTTTTATGGTAAGTAGATTTAAATAAATAAGACTTAACATCTGACTTGATATTTAATTGATCCTTCTTTTCCCATAAATGCAAGAAAACCTCTTGAACGATGTCTTTAGCTAATACATGATTTGTGATAAGACTGTAGGCATAATTGCACAATGGATTAAACCATTGGTCAAATAGTCTTTTAAAATCATCCTTATGCTTTATTACAGACATAATCATTTTCTCTAATGCAATATTAATTAAAATGTATTTTAGAGAAAATAAATTCCAATTTTCTACATAGGAAATGTCTCTGATGCGAGTCCAATGGAATTAATAAATGCCCGGTTGTTAATCTGGAAGACCTTTGGGTGCTTATCAAAGTAGTACATCAAGTTTTCCATAGGCATGTTTCCCACTAGTTCATCTTTTGCCATAGGACAACCTCCATAGCCTTTAATGGTCCCATCAAATCGAAAACAGCCATTAGCATAGGCCGCTTCGACCTTACCTTTCCAGTCATCTGGCCTTGTATGCAGATGAGCACCAAATTCAATTTCTGGAAATGCAGGGATTAAAGAGGAAAATAAATAACTTATGCTATCAGGAGTAGCCACTCCAATAGTGTCTGATAAAGAAAAAATCTTAATATTCAACGCTGCTAGTTTTTCGACCCATTCGATACAAATATCTGTATTCCATGGATCTCCATATGGATTACCAAAACCCATAGAAATATAAACTACTAGTTCTTTACCAGTATCCTCGCATAACAATTGGATATCTTGCACCCGTTCTAATGATTCTTCGATGCTCGCATTTGTATTTCTAATTTGAAAGGTTTCTGAGATAGAAAAAGGATAACCTAAACAATCAATGGCTTCATATTTAGTGGCCTGCAATGCTCCTCTGAAATTGGCTACAATGGACAGCAGCTTAGTTTTTGTTTTTGTATTAATAGATTGGATCACTTCATTCGTATCTCTCATTTGAGGGATTGCTTTGGGTGACACAAAGCTCCCAAAATCTATGGTATCAAAGCCAACTTCTAAAAGTTGATTTATATATTTGATTTTTGTTTCAGTGTCGATAAACTCGTGGATACCTTGCATGGCATCTCTTGGACATTCAATAAGTTTAATTTTATCTTTAGACATCATGAACAAAGGTAAGTTAAGTCTGTATAATATTACAAGCAAATAATTCTACTCAATCAGAAAATATGGGAAATACACTATTAACTATCACAGGATTCGGTTTGTTTTTAATTGGATTTATTGCATTAGTCTTGAGTCTTGTCGGTTTAAACCTAGCATTGCTAAACTTTACCAATAGCTGGCCTGGCGTTTGGAGTTTTGCCTTGAAATTGACATTAATGTTTGGTGGTATTGCTCTTTTCTATATAAATAGAACCAAAGATACAGGCAAAAAAAATGGGTGAATCTTTCGAATCACCCATGGCATTTAGTTTCCTTTTACTGTATTTATAATGTTCGCCGCTACCTTATATGGATCAGCATTAGAAGCTGGTCTACGATCTTCTAACCAACCTTTCCATCCGTTTTCTACAGTTGCAATAGGGATTCTTATCGAAGCTCCTCTATCTGAGACACCGTAAGAAAATTTATCGATGCTTTGCGTTTCGTGCAGACCAGTTAATCGTTGGTCATTATAGGCTCCATAAACATTCATTGCACTTTCTATCCGCTTCTTCTCTCCAAATTTTGTGCATATTTCATCATACACTTCCTTCTTACCAGATTCTCTTAAATCAGTATTTGAGAAATTAGCATGCATTCCAGATCCATTCCAATCTCCATGTACTGGTTTTGGATGTAAGTTAATTCTTACACCATAAGCCTCACCTACTTTTTCCATAAGGAATCTTGCCATCCAAACTTGATCTCCAGCTTCTTTTGCCCCTTTTGCGAATATCTGATATTCCCATTGTCCTTTCATCACCTCAGCATTGACGCCCTCAATATTAATTCCTGCTTCAATACATACATCCATATGATCTTCAACAATCTCTCTGCCTACTGCGTACTCTGCTCCGACTGAACAATAATAAGGACCTTGGGGTGGAGGGAAATAACCTTTCGCTGGAAATCCCATAGGTGTGTGGTGGTCTAAATCCCATAACGTGTATTCCTGTTCAAAACCAAACCAAAAATCTTGATCGTCATCATCGATGGTTGCTCTTCCATTTGTTACGTGAGGAGTTCCATCTGCATTCATAACTTCACACATGACCAAATAGCCATTATTTCTCGTTGGATCAGGTAATATCTTGACTGGTTTAAGTAAACAATCAGATGCATTACCTTCAGCTTGATTTGTAGAAGAACCATCAAATGACCACATAGGACAATCTTCAAGATTACCTTTGAATTTAGACTCATCTAGAATCTTTGTTTTACTTCGCATCATTTGAGTTGGGACTGATCCATCCAGCCAAATGTACTCTAGTTTATATTTTTCCATGTTTTTCGGTTGGTATTTTGAATTCTAATTTTCTAAGCTGCAAAAATGAAATATACATTAGAAAAAATAGCAATATAAATTGATTACTTTTCCACATCTTTCCACATTTGTTGAATTCCAAAAAGAAATCCATAATTAATCAAGTCATCTAGCTATTAATCGCATATTTTTTTAGAACTTTAATTCCAGTATTTTTCTACCAAAACACACTGAGCTAAAAATTTGAAAAAACTAAGCATCCATATTCTATCCACTATCGCTTTCTTTTTCTCATTTAGCAGTGTAATAGCTCAAGATATCCCCATTGAAATAAGAGCCCAGCTTGAAGCTTTTGTTGAAAATGCTGAATTAGAGAATTTAGATTTAGATCAGATTATTGATGTGATAACAACTTATGTCGAAAGACCCTTTGACATTAATAAAATCTCTGACGAAGATTTATTCGAGTTAGGTGTATTAAGCAGTCTACAAGTACAATCCATTATAGATTACAGGGAATTCTATGGCCCTTTATTAGCTGAAGAAGAAATTCAAGTTATCCCCAACATTGACATTGAAACAGCAAACCTATTAGCTACACTTAGTAATGTCAAAGGAGAAGGAAGTTTTAATGTTCCGCTTCACAAAATGGCTTATCAAGGAAAAAATGAACTCTATACAAAATGGGTAAGAGTGCTAGAACCTGCTGTAGGTTATGATGGAGATGAAACTAAAACAAGATTTTTAGGTGACCCTAATAAATTAACACTTCGTTACAAATACTCCTATGATAATCGTCTGCGGTATGGTGTCATAATGGAAAAAGATCAAGGAGAAGAATTCTTCAAAGGATCTAATCCGCAAGGCTTTGACTATACTTCAGCTTTTGTGTACTTAAAAGATTACAAACCTTGGTTAAAAGATATCGCCATAGGTGATTATACCATTTCTATGGGCCAAGGTCTAATATCTCATAATGACTTTGCTTCTGGAAAAAGTTCCTGGGTAACAAATATTAAAAAAGGAGGAAGGGTAATCAGACCATATGGCTCCGTCAATGAGAATTTATTTAATAGAGGGGCGGCTCTAACTATTAAAGCCACAAAAAACCTAGAAATCACGGGTTTTGGAAGTTTTGCAAAAAAAGATGGAAGCATATTAGCCATTGATACTACAACGAGTGATTTAGTAGATCTTTCTTTCAGTTCTTTTTTCAATAGTGGTTACCATAGGACTGTATTAGATCTACAGAAAGAAGGCACCTTAGAAGAACTTAAATATGGTGGAGTTGCAAAATTTAAAACAAAGCATTTAAAGCTTGGTTTAAATTACCAACATCAATCCTACAACAGTGCGTTTACTCCGGCTGACCAACTTTATAATGCTTATCGATTTAGAGGTAGTGCTTTAAATAATGTGAGCTTCGATTACAGCTATAAACTAAAAAACTTTTTCTTCTTTGGAGAATCTGCTCATTCTCTTGGAAGTGGTTTTGCTAATGTACACGGAGTACTCATGGGACTAGATAGGAAAACTTCTCTGGCTGTACTTTACAGAAAATATGATGTAAATTATCATGCCATCAACCCGAATGCCTTCGCTGAACAAACCAGTATTTCAAATGAAGAAGGTCTATACATCGGCTTGGATCTTAAACTCAATAATCACTGGAGATTTAGAACCTATGCGGATTTATGGAAACATCCTTGGCTAAAGTTTAAAACAGATGCTCCCACCACTGGAAAAGAATATCTCTTAAGATTAGATTACAGGATTAAACGTAAACTATCTGCATACACACTTTACTTTCACGAAAGAAAATTTGATAACGTAAACCTGGGCGAAACCATAAACCCTGTTACATCCCAAACAAGAAGAAAACTCAGGTTCCATATAAATTATAATTTATCTAAAGCCATTCTATTGCGATCTAGATTTGAATTAGCTTGGTTTGATCAATTTCCAGAAAACTCAAATGGGTATTTAGCTTTTCAAGATATTCTTTACAAGCCCGTAGATTTTCCAATAGAATTTTCAACAAGGTTCGCCATCTTCAATACAGATGGGTATAATAGTAGGATCTATGCATACGAAAATGATTTGCTCTATGAATTCTATATTCCAGCCTATTATTACAAAGGATCTAGATACTATATAAATCTTAGATATAGAGGATTTAGAAATATACTGGCTGAGTTTAGATATGGTTACGTTTACTTTATAAATCGTGACTCCGTAGGTTCTGGATTAAACGAAATCGATGGAAATCATAAAACTGAATTAAAAGCGCAGTTAAAGTTTAAATTCTAGCCCTACTGATAAAAAAGATATTTTTTTCGGATTTCCATGTAACCTTCCAAGTCTCTCTTCCATCTTGACGCTATTTCAGATAAAGACTTCCCCTCTAAAACTTCTTGCTTCAAGCTTGAACTTCCAGCTAATTTATCAAAGAAATTATTATCGATAAAAAATGGATTTCCGGTCGGTTGCATAGCTTC
This sequence comes from Saprospiraceae bacterium, assembly GCA_020631235.1. Taxonomy (GTDB): domain Bacteria; phylum Bacteroidota; class Bacteroidia; order Chitinophagales; family Saprospiraceae; genus JAHDDO01. Next base: position 239,227 of record JAHDHQ010000001.1, read on the forward strand.
ATAAAATGACAGCAAATACTTCAATGTAAAGCCTTCACTGGCAATAGTTTCTTTTGAAAGCCTACTTAGATCGATTCCAAAGCAATACGTATTATTATGTTTTGGTTTAGATGCTCCTTCTGTCGATTTTGGAGTAAAATAGTAATCGTAGTTATTTAAAGACGGGTGGCCTAGATGTTGAAATGGTTTTTCCGTCCCTCTTCCTACAGATATGTGGGTTCCTTCAAACAAACATAAAGATGGGTACAAAAGAATAGATTGCAAATTCGGCAAATTAGGTGATGGCTTTATAGGCAGCTCAAAACTCATATTACGTAAATAATCACGACAATAAACCACCGTCAAATCCAATGTTTCGGCTTGATTAATCCACTGTTCGCCTTTAACCATCTCTGCATACTCCCCTATACTTAATCCATACACTATGGGGACATTATGTAATCCTACGAAACTCTTTAAAGGATCTTCCAACATTGGACCGCCCACATAAAAACCATTCGGATTAGGTCTATCTAATACTATGATCGGAAGCTTGTTTTCGGCACATGCTTCCATAGTGTAAGTCATCGTCGATATGTATGTATAAAATCGGCAACCGACGTCTTGGATGTCAAATACTATAATATCTAAATCATCTAACATTTCTGCGCTGGGCTTTCTATGCTTCCCGTATAAAGAGACGAGTGGCAATCCGGTTGTTTCATCCACTTGATCATCAATTTTTGCGCCTGCATCTGCCTTCCCTCTAAAACCATGCTCAGGGGAAAAAACCTTTACAATATTAATTCCCTTAGCAAGTAAAACATCGACTAAATGGCCTTGATCAACCACACTTGTTTGATTGACCACCATGCCTACTCGCTTATTCTTTAGAACAGTGAGATATTCTTCAAACTGCTCAGCACCAGCTTTAGGATAACTAGATAAAACAAAGCTAGGAGGTGACGAAGACATCTTTTCTGTTTTTTGTGCCTGGCAAGCCACTAAGAATAAAAATGGAATGATTACTTTCAATGTTCGATACATGTAAATTACATTTAATATGTCACAAAGATATGCAGTTGTAGACATAGAAACCACTGGTGGAGATCCTAGACGTGACAAAATCACTGAAATTGGGATCGTAATACTTGAAAACAACGAAATTGTTAAGAAGTATAGTACACTCATTAACCCAGAAAGATCTATACCTGAATTTATTACTCGGCTAACGGGCATTACCAATGCAATGGTGGAAGAAGCCCCTAAGTTTTATGAAGTTGCAAAGGAAGTGGTAGAAATGACCGACTCAGCCATTTTTGTTGCTCATAATGTCAGGTTTGATTATCAATTTTTACAACATGAGTTTAAACAGCTAGGCTACACCTTTAGCAAACGAAAACTCTGTACTGTAAGATTAAGCAGACAAACTTTTCCAGGATTAGATGGCTATAGTCTGGGTAAATTAATTAAGTATTTTGATATACAGGTGGATTCGAGACACCGGGCTTTAGATGATGCATATGCAGCAGCCATCGTTTTATCTAAATCGTTAGAAAAAGGAAAAACTAAGAAGTCCATACAAAAAATGATTTCAGAAGGGATCAAATTAACTAGACTACCCAAACACATAGAACCTAAAGATATCTTAACATTACCTGAAGATTGTGGAGTCTATTATTTTAAAGACACCACTGGACATATCGTTTATATCGGTAAATCAACCAACATCCAAAAGAGAGCCAAACAACACTTTAGTAAAGAAAGTCGCAAAGCAAACCGAATGTTCAGAGAAGTAGCTGAAATTGACTATGTGCTCACAGGAAGTGAATTACATTCATTATTATTAGAATCAAGTGAAATAAAAAAGCACCTTCCACCGATTAATGTAGCCCAAAAACAAAGTAAATATCCTTTTCAAATATTATCCTATCAAAACTCCAATGATTACCGGAGGTTCGAAATTTGCAAAAAAGGAATTTTATTGACAGATGAGCAGGTGGTTTTTGGGCAGTTTGCTAAAAAAGCACATGCAAAACATAGATTAAAGTCCCTGTGTGAACAATTTCAGTTATGTTATCAGTTTACTGACATTGAAAAACCTAAAGAAGGAGCTTGCTTTCTATTCGAAGTAGAAAAATGTTTTGGAGCTTGTGTGGAAACAGAACCCATAGAAAGTTATAACGAAAGGGCTGATCTGGCTTTGGAAGTGTTTAACCAATTTTTAGATCAACGATTCATCATTATTGAAGAAACCCACAATATAGATGAATTAATATGCTTTATCATTAAGGAAAACACCTATCAAGGTTATTGCTTAATCGATAATAATCATGCTTACAATTATGATCAAATAGAAGCTCAAATATCAAATATAGCCGAAGAAAATCCTGAACATCAAAGCATCATTCTTCAATATCTTTCGAGTAAGCCATCCACCAAAGTATTATATCCCTGACGACTCTAAAATTTTCGCCATTTGCTGCTGGATTTTTAAAGCAGATTTCCGGGCCGCTTTGTCAAAGTCTCTATCTTCGGATGCGAAAATGATTCCTCTAGAAGAATTTACGATCAAGCCCACATCTTTGTTCATTCCAAACTGACAAACTTCTTCGAGACTTCCGCCTTGTGCACCTATTCCAGGAACTAATAAAAAATGATCTGGTATGATGTCTCGAATAGATTTAAAATAAGATGGTTTGGTAGCTCCCACAACATACATGAGCTGATCTGAACTACCCCATCTAGACGAAGTGTCTAGGATGTGCTTATACAATTCTTTACCATCTTCATCTTTAATTAATTGAAAATCAAAAGCACCTTTATTTGAAGTTAACGCTAATAAGATACTCCACTTGTTTTCATAATCTAGAAACGGTCCTATCGAATCACTACCCATATAAGGAGCTAAGGTAATTGCATCACATGGATAGGTTTTAAAAAAAGTCTCCGCATATTGCTTAGAAGTATTTCCTATGTCTCCTCTTTTTGCATCAGCAATGGTAAATAGCTCATTGGGTATGTATTTCAGTGTGTCTTCCAATGCTTGCCAACCGGGCACTCCTTGGCTTTCGTAAAAAGCTATATTTAATTTATAACTGATGCATAAATCATGTGTTGCATCGATGATAGCCTTGTTAAAGTAACTGATAGGATTAGATTTGGTTTCCAAAATATGCTTAGGTATTCTGGTAATATCGCTATCCAGACCTATAGCTAAAAAACTTTGCTTCGATTGTATTTGTTTGGTAAGGAACGCCTTGTCCTTTGGGTCATTAAACTCCATTGATTGCTTCGACTGATTTAATTTGTGGCATCTTTTGCTTTAGTGTTTGTTCCACTCCGGCCTTCATGGTCATGACTGACATAGAACATGTTTGGCAATTCCCTAGCCATTTAACTTTAACTTCCCAATCATCTGTGATTTCTACCAGCTCGATATTACCACCATCCACAGCAAGATGTGGCCTTAAATCGTCTAAAGCCTTATCCAATGTTTCAAGAATTTCTGCCTTTTCAGTATTTGACATATTCAAAAATACTAATTTATATGTTCTTAAGAAACAGTAACAATATTCGTATCACCCTTTTCCTTGTTTCTTTTGTCCAATGATGCTTTTAGTTCGATGACCATTTGATCAAAATATGCTTTAGCGGGATGGACATCTGATTCCATAAATGGGAGACCTTTATCTCCTGCTTCTCTTACACTTTGTACGAGTGGCAACTGCCCTAGTAGTTTCGTATCTCCTAGATTTGCTAATTGTTCGCCACCTCCTTGACCAAACAAATAATATTTGTTATTTGGTAATTCTGCAGGTGTAAACCAACTCATATTTTCTACTACTCCAAGTATAGGAACATTGACATTCGGCAGTAGGAACATGTTCATGGCTTTTAAAGCATCTGCAACAGCTACATCTTGCGGCGTAGTAACCATCACTGCGGCAGTGAGTGGTATGGTTTGTACTAAAGTAAGCTGGATATCGCCTGTCCCTGGTGGGAGATCTATAATTAAGTAATCTAATGCCGGCCACACACAATCAAAAACAAATTGTTTAATAATTCCTCCCAGCCTTGGACCTCTCAAAACAACAGCTTGTTCAGGCTCTAACAAGTATCCTAATGAAATAGAATGGATTCCATATTTTTCGATAGGTATCATTTTAGGTTTACCTTGAACGGGCTGAATTTTAGGCTTTACATCTTTTAATCCTAACATGGTAGGCATAGATGGGCCGTACAAATCTGCGTCCATCAAGCCCACTTTTGCGCCTGCATTTTTTAAGGCTAATGCGAGATTTAAAGATACAGTAGACTTGCCTACTCCACCTTTGCCAGAGGCAACAGCGATTATATTCTTTATTTGCGGTAAGGGATTCGCAAAATCATTGCTTGATTCCTTAATAAAATTGATAAGTACTTGGCTATCTGGGTACATTTGTTGTACAGCCTCAGTACAAGCTGTATTTAGAAACATTTTTAAATTATCCTCTTGTGGCCTCAATTTGATATCAAAAGTTAATTTATTATCGTCAATCCTTAAATTGTGAACCATTTTAGAATCGATGATATCCTTTCCGTGATTTGGGTGCTGAATAGTCCTAAGGGCTTGTAAAATCTTATTATTGTCCATCATATTCTCTTTCTAACGCACATAAAATACTTAATGTTCAAAGTGCAAAGTATATTAAGTTTCTTAGTTTTGTGTTAATAATTAATAAAACATCCATGACGCTTTTATGAATGTATTTACATCCATAAATGAATTGCCAAAGTTAGGCAAACATGTGGTAAGCTTTGGATCCTTTGATGGATTGCATCTAGGTCACAAAAAATTACTTCGGCGAATTAAACAAATCGCTAAAGAGTACAACTGTGAAACTACTGTGGTGAGTTATCATCCACACCCTCGAAATGTATTGGACGCAAAAAATAGCAATATAAAATTGCTGACCAGTTTGGAGGAAAAAACGAAACTCCTTGAGGATTTTGGAATCGACCATTTAGTTATAGTCCCTTTCACTCTTGAATTTTCTCAACAGCACCCAAGAGAATATATTGAAAAATTTGTATTAGACAAACTCAATCCATCAGCCATTGTAATTGGCTATGATCACAGATTTGGTTTAAATAGACAGGGCGATTTCAATCTCATGAAAGAGTACGAATCATCTTTTGAATATGGGATTTTCCAAATACATAAGGAAGAGATAGATGATATAGCCATAAGCTCATCAAATATTCGGCATTCGCTAAATACTGGAGACATCACCCGAGCTAATCATTTTTTGGGCTATAAATATCAAATGAATGGCAAAGTAGTAAAGGGAGATGGTATTGGCAAAACGCTGGGATATCCAACTGCTAACTTAAGCATAAAGGGTGAAGAGAAACTAATTCCGCGAGATGGCATCTATGCTTGTAAGGTCCATTTTGATGAAAGTGAATATCAGGCTATGCTCTACATTGGCCACAGACCTAGTATAAAAAACAATGACTCGAAAAAGGTAGAGGTTAATATATTTGATTTTAATCAAAACATTTACGAAAAAGATATTAAAATTGAGTTTGTCAGTTATATCAGAGATGATCAAAAATTTGATTCTCTGGAAGATTTGAAAAACCAATTAGCTTTAGATAAAATAAACACAAAGGCTTTTTTCGATAGGACCACAATCTATAAATCTAAGTTCAAAACGACAATTGCTATACTGAATTATAACGGAGAAGAATTTCTAGAAGCTTATCTTCCTTCTGTTGCGGAAAGCAGTAAAAATGACATCAAAACTGTACTTATAGACAACAAAAGTACAGACCACTCTATTTCTTTCGTCAGAGAATGGTTTCCAGAAGTGGAGATTGTGGAACTTAGTCAAAATTATGGTTTTGCTGAGGGGTACAACAAGGGCATGGAGTTTATCGACTCGACATTTACTGTACTATTAAACTCAGATGTATTAGTCTCCAAAAATTGGTTGGACCCCATTATAGATCTAATGGAAAAGGACCCAAGTATTGCGGCGGCCATGCCTAAGGTTTTATCTTTAGAAGAACAACAAATGTTCGAATACTCGGGAGCTTGTGGCGGATTGATGGATCCCTTAGGTTATCCAATTTGTCGAGGTAGAATGTTCCAAACCTGTGAAGAAGACACTGGGCAATATGATGATATTAAAGAAATATTTTGGGCTAGTGGAGCTGCTTTAGTGGTACGCACAGATGTATTTAAAAAGTTTGGAGGTTTCGACGGCGATTATTTTGCTCATCAGGAAGAGATCGATTTTTGTTGGCTGCTAAAAAATGCCGGTTACAAAATCATGGTTGTCCCCACTTCTAAAATTTATCATTTAGGTGGCGGCACTTTAAGTTATGAGAATCCACATAAAGTATTCTTAAATTTTCGTAATAATTTGACCACCATTATTAAAAATGAAAAAGGGATGAATCTTTTTTGGGTCATTCCAATACGATTAGTTTTAGACGGGGTTGCAGGTATATTTTTCCTTGCAAAAAGAGAGTGGAAAAGCACTATAAACATCATTTCAGCACATATAAACGTCTACATTTCACTTCCCAAACTTTGGGCAAAGCGTAAAAAGAATTTAGAGCTCATCGAGCAACATAAAATTTCATATCCAAATTATGAAGGCCGCATCAAGCAGTGGTCTATTTTCCAATATTTTGCTTTTGGCAAAAAGAAATTTAGTGATCTATAATTATGGCTAAAGAACGACTACCCATTGTTTTTGAAAATGATGCTCTAATAATTGTCAATAAGCCAGCAGGATTGCTCAGTATTCCAGACAGGTATTATGGACACCTTCCCAGTGCAAAGCAAATGCTCAAAGATCGATTCGAGGAGATATTTGTGGTCCATCGATTAGACAAAGATACTTCAGGCTTAATCATATTTGCTAAAGATGCCGAAACGCATAAAGAATTGTCATTACAATTTGAAGAACACAATGTTACGAAAGAATACTTAGCCGTTGTCGATGGACAAGTAAACAGTGAAGATGGTAGCATATTAGAACCCATAAGTTTTAATAAACAAAAGCAAGCTGTAGAGCTTAAAAAGTCAGGTAAAAACTCCATCACCCATTTTGAAGTACTCGAAAGATTTCAAGACTATAGTTATCTTAAGTTAAATATAGAAACTGGCAGAATGCATCAAATCAGAGTCCATCTAAAATCGATCGGCCATCCATTAATGGTTGATGCTAAATATGGCTATCGTGATGCTTTCTTTTTATCTGAAATAAAACGTAAAAAGTATCATCTCCAGAAATACGAAGAAGAAAGACCCCTACTGCGAAGGCATCCGTTGCACTGCTTTAGACTAGTTTTCACCCATAAAAAAGAAACCATCGATATTAACATTTTTGACCAATTGCCGAAAGATATCAAAGCGATACTCAATCAGCTCAGAAAACACAATCCAGTCAGAGACACATTTTAATAAACCACTAGTTTTTGAGTTGATCTTTGGCGACCTATTTCTATCTGTACGACGTAAGTTCCAGGTAAATAATTGGAAATATCTACGCCATAACTGTTTTCAAAATTGCTTGCTGATGTAATTCGTTTTCCATCCATAGTCGTCACATAAATATTTACTTGTTTATTTAGAGGATTACTAAATTCAATACGCGCAAAATCACGACTTGGATTAGGTACAATCTTGATGCTACTCTGCAATGAGTTTTGATCCATCGATTTAATATCAAACGGATTTGACCATTTAGGGTTTTCCAACATACTTTCATCAGTGAAGCTCTGAAGAAAAGCAAGCAATGCTTCTTTTTCAGATGACTCAAACTGAAAACCATCGAAAGGTATAAAAAGCCCGCTCCATTCGTTTTCTACTACGCCATCAGAATAATGATCAATGACCTCCTCTAATGTTTCAAATCTTCCATCATGCATATAAGGTCCTGTCAAGGCAATGTTTCTCAAGGTAGGCACTTTAAATAAATGGCTTAAATGTTCATTCCACTCTCCGGAACCCAAATCTTCACCTTCTTCTAAACCATTACTAAAAAAGAAAGGAAATATTTCTATTGGGTTTTCGCCTTCTTCAAATGTAAATCCAAAATGATTACCTTGAACATGACATGATCCACATGCAGAAGCAAAAATGTCTCTTCCTTCTTTTTGCAGATCACTTAACTCTGCATCAGCTATTATCGTCTGATCAAGGGTTGAATTCAAACTATTAATAGAAAGAATAAACTGACTCAAGGCACTGATAATGCGCTCTTCTGTCACCTCACTGTCACCAAACGCATTGGCGAAAAGAGATGGATAATAGTCAGTGATTGATAATTTTAATATGAGTGTTTCTAAATCCGCACCAATTTCGTTTTCATCCGTTAATGGTATGGAAATCATATCCACCAAGTCAGTATGTTCTAAGTCCCAAGTAAAACCATCATGATTCGTCCAAGCTAAATCGTTTAAATGCATCGAGTTTCTTTTTGTCAAAGCATTTACTCCTTCACTCAAATCTAATCCATCAGCAAACGAAAAAGATTGGATATGGCAAGTACCGCAAGAAATATTTTCTAAAGCAGATAATTTTTTATCATAAAACAACACCCTTCCTAAGGTAGCCCCATCATCAGTTATAGTCGATAAATTAAGTGAGTCTATACCGCCAGGTGTATACCCCAAAGTATCTGCTTCGAGGTTAAACAAATAGTTAGGAAAATCAAAAGTATACTCAAATGGCTCTGGAGGTAAGACAGGTTCTTCATTGAATATAGTCAGCACCATCGCAGATGACTTTATGGTTGAAACATTTGATAATAAAAAGGCAGCTAGAGTAATGCTGAGAGCAGTAAATGTGATTGTTTTCATAATGGAGTATTTGTATAATGATGTTAGAAATTAATAAATACCCTCGAAAAATCCAAGAAAACTTTTTTGTACACAGGCTAAATTGTCGCCTTTGAGGAACAAAATTAGGCTAGAACATCACAAATGCGCTCCCATTCATTCGTTTTATCAACTAACAGTTTCTCCTTAGCTTTATGATCAGCCATTAATTGATTAGCATCTGCTTGTTGATAAAATGATGCTTCAGCCATAGTTGATTGAAAGGACTTTATTTCAGCCTCAAGCTTTTCGATATCTCTTTCTAAATAGGTAAGCTGCCTATTTAATTTTTTTCGCTCATCAAAACTCATTTTAGGCTTGTTATCTGTGGATAACTTATTCGTTTGCTTTTCTGTTTTTTGATGTGCGTAGTCTCTTAAATCATCGCTCGCCCGCTTATTCAGTACATATTCTAGATCGCCTAAATGTTCGATAATTTTACCATCAACAAACTCAAATGTTTTTGTACTTAATCCTCTCAAAAATTCCCGATCGTGAGAAACTACAAGTAAATTTCCTTCAAAAGAAGCCAAAGCATTTTTCAGTACTTTTTTAGCATAGATGTCTAAATGGTTTGTAGGCTCATCCAAAATGATAAGATTAGCTGGATGCATAGTCATACAAGCTAGAGCTAAACGAGCTTTCTCTCCCCCACTTAAAACACCCACCTTTTTATCTACATCTTCTCCAGAAAACATAAAAGCACCTAAAGTAGATCTAATTTCTGCAGATGTTTTATGGTATCCTGACTGGGTCGCTGTTTCTAGTACACTCAGCTTTCCATCTAGCGCTTCACTTTGATCTTGGTCATAATAAGCTGTTACAACATTATAACCTTGATTAGCTTCCCCTTGAGTAGGTTCTAAAATCTGCTGTATAATTTTGGTCAAGGTCGATTTTCCCATTCCATTTTGACCTATAAAAGCGACCTTATCCCCACGTAAAAATTTAATGGAAACATTTTTAAAAACCTGATTATCGCCATAACTTTTGGCTAAGTCTTTTGCTTCAAAAACAACCTCTCCACATCGACCTTCAAAAGGGAAACGCAATCTCATATTGGATTCAGTAGGTTCTTCATACTCTACACGTTCCATTTTGGCTAATTGTTTTTCCATGGATTGAGCCATGCTTGTTTTTGTAGCTTTCGCTTTAAATCGAGTAATAGTGCGCTCTTTCTCCTTTATAAGCTTTTGTTGATTTACAAATTGGGACTTTAGTATTTCTCGCCTGCTTTCTTTTTCTGTCAAAAACTTTCTGTACGGTAATCTATAGTCTTCTATTTTCCCATTTTGTATTTCAATGATGCGATTCGTAGTATTCGCTAGAAAATCCTCATCATGAGAAACTAAAATGACTGCTCCCGGGTATTTTTTTATATAAGATTCAAACCAAATAATGGATTCTATATCTAGATGGTTTGTAGGCTCATCTAGTAGTAACAGAGCAGGTTGGCGCAACAATAGCTTGGCTAGTTCGATACGCATTTGCCAGCCCCCACTCAAGCTAGCAATAGGGTCATCCATTTGATCATCCTTGAAACCTAAACCTTTTAAAAGTTTGATGGCTTCTATTTTAGGGTTTTTAAATGGAAATGATTGTTGCTGTATTTGTTTTTCTTCTAACTCTTCTAAGATTTTAGTTAATGCATCTGAAGAAAGGTCATTTGTCATGCTACTTTCGAGCTCCACAATTTCTTTTTCCAATGTCATGTAATCTTCAAAAGCCTTACAAGTCTCATCGATAATGCTGATCTCTTTTTCAGTTGGAAGAAATTGACGTAAATAGCCTACTTCCGCATTTTTGGGTATATCAATGGCTCCTTTGTCACAAGCAATATCTCCTGCAATCACCTTGAGCAAGGTAGATTTACCGGTTCCATTTCGACCAATTAAACCCACTACATCTTTATCAGAAAACATGGCAGTTACTTGGTCAAGAATTTTTCTATCTCCGAAGTTTAAGGATATATTGTTGAGATAAAACATGATTAATTTAGGCTTATAAAATCGGGCATTTGTGCAATCACCTTGTAGTTGTCTCCTTTATTTTCAAGAATTGTCTTCCACAACTTTAATTTATCGGACTTAAAGGCATAATTAGCATCCATATCAGAAATAATCCAAGAACCATGTTTCAATTCTTCTTTTAATTGACCATCTACCCATCCCGAATACCCTAGAAAAAAGCGTATATCATTAGGCTTGATGAGTTGACTATCGATTAAAAATTTTAGTTTTTCAAAATCACCTCCCCAATAAACTCCGGGTGCAACTTCTAAACTATCTTCTAATAAATCTCCTGCGGTATGTATATACTGTAGAGAATTAGTAGCTACTGGGCCGCCATAAAATATATTAGCTTCAAAATCAGGAAATTCATCAAACAAGCTTTGAATTTCTATATCTACTGGTTTATTCAGAATAAAACCCAAACTTCCCTGATCATTGTGTTCGCATAGCAACACAGCTGATCTAGAAAAATGTTGGTCCAACATAAACGGTTGGGCTAAGAGTACTATTCCTTTCTCAATAGTCATTATTTATAATATATTGGCTTCCAAAGAGCGATCAAATTTTCTGATAAATCCAGTCAACACTTTTGCACCTACTTCATTATGCGAACTCATCCCATCTTTAACGAATGATTCCATCGTTTTAGTCCATCTCACCGGAGAAGTTAACTGGTCTATCAAATTTTGTTTGATTTGCTCTGGATCATTGCAAGATTCCCCCGTCACATTCTGGTAAATGGGGCAAATAGGCGTTGAAAATTGAGTAGCATTTATAGCCTGTTCTAATCGTTCCTTTGCTGGAGCCATGAGCGGAGAGTGGAAAGCACCTCCGACTGGCAAAACGATCGCACGTCTCGCTCCTGCTTCTGTGCATTGTTTCACCGCTTTTTCTATTCCTACTCTTGAACCTGAAATAACTAATTGGCCTGGGCAATTGTAATTAGCTGCAACAACTGTATCCTGTATGTTTTGGCAGATATTTTCAACATCTTTATCATCCATCCCGAGGATTGCAGCCATCGTTCCGTCTTCTTGTTCTGTGGCATCTTGCATGGCTAGGGCTCGTTCTGAGACCAGCAAAAGAGCATCTTCGAACGTAAGCACCTTATTAGCCACTAATGCACTAAACTCACCTAAAGAATGACCTGCAACCCCTTCTTGATCATCGATGCCAGTAGTTAAAAACTTTATTATTGAATTTACAAAGACAGCTGGTTGCGTTACCTTTGTTTGTTTTAAATCTTCAGCCGTACCTTCAAACATAATATTGCTTAAATTAAATTTAAGAATATCATCTGCTTGTAAGAATAGGTCCTTAGCCTGATCTGAAGAATCAAATAAATCTTTACCCATACCAGGGCGTTGTGAACCTTGTCCAGGAAATACATATACCTTCATAATTGTGTACTTACATTATGCTGCAAAAATAACTTGCTGTTTGAGAATAAGTTTGTTTTGTCTAAATTATTTAAGGTCAGATGCAATCAAGCCCATAAATTCAGCTCTTGTTTGCGCCTTTTCAAATTCGCCAGTAAAAGCAGAGGTAGTGGTTACAGAGTTTTGTTTTTGTACACCGCGCATCATCATACACATGTGTGCTGCTTCTATTACTATTGCAACACCAAGCGGTTTTAATGATTCTTGAATACAATTGAGAATTTCGTTAGTAAGTCTTTCCTGGACTTGAAGTCTTCTAGCAAAAACATCTACTACTCTGGGTATTTTACTTAAACCTACAACATAGCCATTAGGTATGTATGCTATATGTGCTTTACCATAAAAAGGTAAAATATGATGTTCGCATAGTGAATAAAGCTCTATATTCTTTACTACGACCATATTTTGGTAATCTTCTTTAAATAATGCAGATTGAAGAATGGCTTTGGGATCTTCCTGATAGCCTTTGGTTAGAAACTGCATAGCCTTTGACGCTCTTTCTGGAGTCTTCAGTAAGCCTTCTCTTTGTGGGTCTTCACCTAAGGCATTCAGTATTGAGTGATACCTTTCTTTAATTTCTTCAGTAGTTTTTTCGTCGTATTCATGCTTCGCTTGAAAAGTCATATTTCTTTGATGTTATAGCTTGATAATGCTTATATAGTAGCAATTGTTCATTAATGAATCTGTAAAATAGAAAATTGTTTTGGTCTAATAATCAAGAAAGGCACAAATGTGATGCTTATTTTTGTTTTAGATGAAAATTAACCTTCGTTCCATAGTGAAAACGTATTTCGAAAAAACTTGGTTTAACCATTTAATTTTTTGGATATTTTTATTGGTTTTTCTATTGATCTTTGATCGTGCTGAGGAGCCTATAGGTTTTGTATTCTTAAAGGAATTGATCAATATTGGATTTTTTGCGCCTTTGATATATTTAAATTTATACTTCTTAGTGCCAAAGTATTTAGAGAAGGGTAAGTTTATCCAATATTTTATTTTTATCTCCGCACTAGTTTTATTGTTAACTCCTATTAAAGGGGTTGTTAGCTATCTAATACACTTTCCCTACCCAGACCAACAGTCTTACCTTTTAAATAATCAGTATCTGATATTAATCCAACTTATTTTTGTATCGATTGCTTCCATGATTTTTGCCTTAATCAGCAATATCTTTAAACATCAATTAGAAAAAAAAGAACTCCAAGAAAAAAGTCTTACTTCAGAATTGAAGTTTTTGAAGTCCCAAATAGATCCACACTTCTTCTTCAATACTTTAAATAGTCTTTACGCATTAACATTAAAGAAATCAGATCACGCACCAACAACAGTCTTAAAATTATCGGACATAATGCGATATATGCTTTATGAATGCAATGAAAAAACAGTATTGCTATCCAAGGAGGTTAAATACATTCAAAACTACATTGATCTAGAAAAAATACGCCATGGTAATGATCTAACTATCCATTTAGAAATTAAAGGTGAATTAGACGAAAAAAGGATAATGCCCCTCGTTTTTTCGCCGTTTATCGAAAATTGCTTTAAGCATGGCGTAAAAAACAACATTGATGGTGGATATATATCTATCTTGTTATCTGTGGAGGAAGACCAATTATATTTTGAAGTGGAGAATAGTAAGCATGGATCTGATTTTGTTCCCAAAGAAGCAATGGGTGGTATAGGCTTAAGCAATGTTAAACGCCGACTTAAATTAGAATATCCTAAAGATCACGAACTCCGAATTATCGAAAATGACAATATTTATAAAATCGAATTGAATATAAAATTGAATACGAATGGCCTATAAAACTTTAATTGTAGATGATGAACCTTTGGCACGAGAAGTAATAGAAAGTTACTTGTCTCAAATGAACGATTTTGAAGTAGTAGCTTCATGCAAAAACGCTATAGAAGCAAACGAAATATTGAATCGTGAACAAATTGAGCTCATGTTTCTAGATATCAATATGCCCCAAATATCTGGTATCGAATTTTTAGAATCTTTAAAAAATCCACCGGCCATTATTTTTACCACAGCTCATTCTGAGCACGCTGTAAAAGCCTATGAGTTAGATGTGATCGACTATTTAATGAAACCAGTTCCAATGGATCGTTTCATGAAAGCTACCAATAAATTTATTGAACGTCAAGGCCCAACTCAAGATGCAGAAGAAGATTTCTTCTTTGTGAAAGCAGACAAAAAACTAGTTAAGGTTCATTTCGATGAAATACTTTACATCGAAGGATTAAAAGATTATGTAATCATACGCAAGGATCTTAAACGTATCATTACCTTACAAACAATGAAAAGCTTGGAACAAAAATTACCTTCCAATATTTTCATGCGCATTCATCGGTCATACATTGTGAATATTAGTAAGATTAAAGCTGTTGTAGGTAATTCGGTAGAAATTATCGAAAAGGGGCAAACTAAGCATTTACCTGTAGGTAAAAATTACAAGGACGACTTACTTCAAATTATTAATGCCAGAAGACTTTAAAATTCTACTTTCTAACAAATAAGTGCTAGGCAAACTTTAGAAAATTCACCTTCGAAATGCCTAAGTATAAATTAATTGTACCGAAGGATCGCCGAGGTAAGATCTTCGACAAAATCGTCGAGGTAATATCTTCGATACTTTCGTCGAGATAACTCCTTCGACACATTCGTCGAGGTAAGATCTTCGACAAAATCGTCGGGATAACATCTTCGATACATTCGTCGAGGAACATCTTTGACAAAATCGTCGGGATAACATCTTCGACAGTTGGTGCTTATGAAAGAAAATTAATTAGAGCTTGTCTAAGGGGCAAGATTAGATTTTTACAAACTTTCTAGTAGTTTGCTTGCCATTCGATACTATTTTAATAATGTATGTTCCTGCTGGCAATGCTTTCAAATTACAATCAACGCTAAATTGATTGTCGAAACTCATGGTTTGTACGTTAATGCCATCTACAGAATAAATGCTAATATTACTTATTTCGTATTTATCTGAGCTTACTGCAAGAAAATCGTTCGCAGGATTTGGCGCAATTTGGATGTAATCATCTATATCCTCTACTTGCGCTCCTAGATTTAAATCTACTGAAGTCTCAAAATAAGGGAGAGAAAATTTACGACCTCTCTCATTCATCACAACCGCATTAGTCACGCTCATGTTCATTTTGAAAATTAAATCTTCCAATTTAAATCCTGCCACATCATCTTCAACTATAAATTCAATAGCTGCAATAGGTCCTTGTCCTGAACTCCCGATACTACCAACTCTAGAAAAACCAACTTCAATATTTCCTGCGGAAGGTTGGCTAAAATGAGTTATTTGAGGCGCTCCATAATTTAACCACGATTGATCAAGAAAATACACATTTACCGATGAAGAATCGATGACATCAGCAGCAATATTATAGCTAAAACTCAATCCTTGAATATCAAACAAAGGATTGTCTTCAGAACCTAATAAAACATCAATAACTAATAATTCTCCTGAATCAACTTCGGTTTGCTGAGCTTCTAAAATAATAGGTGCTTCGAGTAATTCGTAAGATATCTGAGGCAATAAATCATGACTTGCTCCATAGTATTCACCAATAGATATGGCATCATTTTGATCAACTAAACCATTTCCATCCGCATCTGCGTAACTTAAGTCTTCATCAATATAGTCCTGTGTATAAATCCACGAATTGCCAGATTGTGGTACCCAAGCATCAACTTGATCGCGACTTTCTCCCTTTTCACCTATACTGTTGCCTAAAGCTACAATATCACCTACATCTACTTTTCCATCATTATTTATATCTCCACTATAAATACAATCTTCTACACATAAACAATCTTCTCCAGCAACATTTATATTATTGAATGATAGTTTAACGATTTCACATACTCCTGATTCAGTACAATATTCAACTTCCACTAAATCAGATCCACTGCTCTCTGGTGTATACACAATTTTATTTGCCCCAGAAACAGTTTCACACTCAAATATTTCTTCTCCAGCTTCATCTAAAATAATGACATCTCCTTCCTGTGGCGCTGAAACAAGTGTAAATGTATAAGCCTTCATCGGGGTATTATGCTCGATAACTAGTGGCTGATCTACATAGGCATTAAACAAATAATCAACTGAAGCATTAGGAGCAAAATCATCCACGTGTATAACAATATCAGCTGTGGTGAAATTGATACCATTGAAAATAGTGTAGTAAAATATTTCGTCTCCGGTAAAATCAGTTTGTGGAGTGAACGAAAATTCACCGTTTCCTATATAATTCAATTCACTTGAATAATCCACTACAGGAAAATAGTTGATTAAATCATTGTTTAGAACATTAAAATTAACCAAGCCGTTTGTAGCAACATATACCTCATCATCCTTAGCAAATTGAATACTATTTGGATTGTTGTGTACGACTATATTAAATTCAACCGATTCGTTATTATCATTTTCGAACACGATGTTATCCGTGCCACTGAAACCATTATCGGGCTTATATTCCCAGCAATAGTTATTTAACGAATTGAGACTTCCATTAGCTGGTTCTTCTAATACATCATAAGTTGCATCGACTAGCAAGTTTATAGAAGATAAATTGTTAGTTTGTAAATCAAACTGTGTTCCTCCATAGCTTGAAGATTGTAGCATTATGGTCGCATGCGAACTCACATTGGCTTCGTCTTCACACACATAATGAACATATGCTGGTAATTGATCATTGATAATTTCTATGGACAAACCTTCATTATCCACTATTTCAGCTGTACAGTTTTGTACAAAAGAAATATCACTTAGATGAATGTCTGTGTCAGAAGAAAAGTCGTTATCAATTGGATAGACGGTAGCTTCACTACCTTCAATAACATAAGCATCCATTTCTCCATTCACCTCTGTAGGCTTTATGCTAAACTTAAACTCCGCATAAAATGGATAAGCTAAACCAGGAATGTCACCAAAATCCCAATATTCAACTACTAAGGTAGCATCACCGATAAAAGTTGCTTCAGGAGTAATCTCGAAAAGATACAGATTAGATCCTACCTCTTCAATACTTGCAGAGTTGTCATCTATACCTCCAAACTCAACAATTTCAGGGGTTTGGGCTATGTCTAAGGAATTTATCTCAAATTCGTATGTTTGACCTGCTTTTAGGTTATGTTTTTGATAGGCGGGATTCCACTGAGCCGTAAGCACAAAAGACCAGCATAATGCCAGTACAATTACAAAGGTTGATAGTATTTGTTGGTGTCTCATAACTCAACTACAAAAATAGAACAAATAATCGACAAATTAAACATATTAATAAAATTTTAATATTTGCTTTTGCGATATATAATATATTGCCTTTTACACATTTAAGCTTAATTGACAATGAATAAGTTATATATTTATACAAAAATAATATAAGCATAAATCCATGCAAGAAACTCGCTTATATAAGACATTAAAACAATTGGACATTCCTCAGCTTTCCAGATTTAACAAATTTATGGAATCACCTTATTTTAATGTCAATAACAATCAAAAGCGGTTACTTATATTTTTAACAAAATACATTAAGTCAAAAGAAGCAGTTCCATCTAAAGAAACATGCTGGCATTCTTATAACGAAGAAAACGTGCCTTTTGATGACTTAAAGTTTAGAAAACTTTGCAGCGACATCATTTCCAAATTTGAAACCTTTCTCATTCACGAACATGTAAAGTCTGATGGATTGTTGGAAAAGAACATGTTGCTAGAGCAAATCCAGACCAATGGATTCGAACTAATTTTAAACAAAGCTGTGGACAACTCGGATAAATATTTTGATAGATATCCTGAGAAATCAGCAAATTACCATTTGAGGTTGTATAAAAAAGGTCAAATAAAATACGACATCAGTGACGCCTTTGATAAAGAGAAAAATAAAAAGACTCAAGACAAACTGTTGATGCTTGACAACCTATCGCACAATCTAGATCAATACTACGTCATCGAAAAACTAAAATTGGCTTGCACTCTGGTAAGCTGGCAAAGAATATACAAAGTCCAAAATAAGCCTTTCGAAGTAGAAGTTATTTTAAGACTTCTAAACAGAAACGAATTACTTAAAAATCCAGCCATTGCCGTTTACAGGAATATGTATTTGATGTTGACTGAAAAAGAGTCCATCCAGTATTATAACCAGCTAAAAATCTTGGTCAACAACCATTTTGACATCTTTGACAAGGTGGAACAAAGGAGTATCTACGATGCCATGATCAGTTACTGTATTGGATGGGTAAACCAGGGCGATAAAGGCTTTATGGAAGAGTCCTTAGATGTATATGATGTAGGAATAGATAATGGAATTATATTGCAAAATGATGAATTATCTCCAACCACATTTCGTAATTATGTGCTCATCGGTTTGCGACTAAACAAATTTGATCAAATAGAACAATTTATTAATGAAAAATCTGCACTCTTAAGTGATAAATTGCGCGAAAACGCGCTTAATTTTAATCTTGCCAGAGTAAGTTTTTACAAAAAAGATTTCGAATCAGTTATTTCCTATTTAGCAAGAGTAGATTATGAGGATGTACTCTACAATTTAAACTCGAGAGCACTTTCTCTGGCAGTAAATTATGAATTGAAAGAGTGGGATGTATTAGAATCTCAACTCGACAGTTTTTCAACCTATTTAAATAGACAAGACAAACTTTCTGATGCAAGAAAAATGATTTATGTCACTTTTATCAAATTCCTCAAAAAGATAGTTAATTCCACCTTTGACAAAAAGGAAAAATTAGAAGAAGTAAAGAGTGAAATTGAAAAAGAAAAGCAAGTAATCAACAAGTCTTGGCTAATCGAAAAAATAGATGAGCTACTTTAGTTTAGCCCTGCTTTATAGGTACTTAAACAACGTTCTCTAGCCATTTTATGATCTACCATTGGTTCCACATAACGTGATGTCCCATATTCAGGAATCCACTTTTTTACATATTTTAACTCCTTGTCAAATTTAGTTAATTGAGACGTCGGATTAAATATTCTAAAATATGGAGCTGCATCCGTACCACTTCCACTTGCCCATTGCCAACCACCATTGTTTGAAGCCATATCAAAATCCAATAATTTCTCAGCAAAATACTGCTCGCCCCAGCGCCAATCAATCAGCAAGTGTTTCGTCAGAAAACTAGCAACAACCATCCTTACTCTATTGTGCATATGACCAGTATTATTAAGCTCTCGCATGCCAGCATCAACTAGTGGATAGCCTGTTTTCCCTTCGCACCACAATGCAAATTCACTTTCATTATTTCGCCATTCTATATTTTCATATTTTTTTCTAAATGCGGAGCGTTCGACGTGTGGAAAATGCTGTAAAATCTGACTGTAAAAGTCACGCCAAATTAATTCACTTAAATAAGTCTCATTTAACAAAGATGCTTTCCTGGCTTTTTCTCTTATACTGATGGTCCCAAATCTAAAGTGGATCCCTAACTTGGATGTTCCATTAATGGCCGGAAAGTTTCGCTGTTTATCATAAGCTCTAATCAGTGATTGCGGAGTTTCTCTACTGGGTAAATCGACTTCTGCTGGCTCAAAACCAAGATCAGCAAGCCTAGGAATGGTATGCGAATTGTTTTTAATGAAATGTGAAGCATATTTCAATGTAGGATATGATTTAAAAAAATAAGAACCACTCAGTTCTTCATCTTCTAAAGCGGCTAACCATTTGCGCTTATAGGGTGTAAAAACGGTATAGGGTGTTCCATCTGCTTTTAAAACTTCGTCCTTACTAAAGATTACATGATCTTTGTACGACTTAAATTGCACATTATGTTTTGTACATAAATCACTAATCTGCTGATCACGATCTATTGCATAACTTTCATAATCCTCATTAGTATAAATATGTCCTGGTTTTTTGGCCAATGTTGCAGCCCATACTTGTTCTGGAAAACCATATTCTACCTGAATCGAAGAATTAAACTGCTCAAGTTCTTTTTGCAAACGTATGATTTCCTGATGGATAAAATGAACACGAGGATCCTTAGGGCTTGACAATTTATCAAGAATATGTTTATCGAAAATAAAAAGACATTGGACCTCATCCCCTGATTTTAAAGCATGATACAATCCAGCATTATCGTTTAAACGGAGATCTCTTCTAAACCAGAAATAATTCATTTACTAAAACTTGTAATGTTAGCTAATTACATTTGAAAACACTAATCACACAAAAAGGTTGGATAAATGCTTTGTCAATCCTAATTTTACGGTACAAGTAATATAATATGAGAAACATATCCATCTTATTTATGCTATTATCGACACTGGTTTTATTCCAATGTCAATCCTCCACAAATTCTGCGCCTGCGGATAATACCGCTGCCGAATACGAGGCAAACCCAAATAAACAAACAGCAGATAAGTATCTTTCTTCTTTAGGTCTTAGCATTTTCAATGAAAAAGACGAAACTAAAAAAGAAGCTTTATTAGAAAAAGGACTTAAGATTGCTAAAGATCAAAATATGCCTAACAGGCTCATCAGTTTTTTAGTGCCTCTCGTAAAGGATTTCCCTTCGGGTAAAAATTATGCTGATCATTTATTTTCTTTAGGAGATTTCATGCATAGTATAAAAAAACATGATGCTTCTAACATCTTGTTTAAATCTTTTATGTCTTCATTTCCTGATCACAAAAATGCCGCAGCGGCAAAATCTAAAATGACTTCCGAGATAGAGAACCTAGATGTCTATGTTGATACTTTAGCTGCGAGAATATTCCAAAATCCTAACAAATTTGGTATAAATGAAGATAGTGCTCGATCATTTGTTGACGCTAGTGAGGCTTATGCCATGGGTAATCCATCAAGTCCAACCGCAGCAGCTAATTTGTTTAAAGCGGCAGAAATAGCTAAGAGTCTAAAGAGTTATGCAAAGTCCATGAATCTTTACGATTGGATCATTAATAAATATCCTAATTATGAGAAAGCACCAACTGCTTTATTTCTTAAAGGTTTTTTAATCGAAAACGAAATGGGACAGATCGAAGAATCAAGAGGTGTGTACAATGAGTTTTTGAAAAAGTACCCAAATCATGATTTAGCCGATGATGTTCAATTTCTAATTGAAAATTTAGGGAAAAGTGATGAAGAGATTTTGAAAATGATTGAAGCCAAGAAAAAATAGTTCGTAAAGCTTCATGCTGTTAATTGACAAATTTGTAGTGCCAAGAATCTTTAAGTGGCTTTATCCATTCAGTAAGAAAGCGCGTTTTAGTATTTACTAAATTGTCAAATACTAACGAATTTTCATTGATAAGTCCATCATCAAAAGACTGTTTAAAGTCGATGTGATGTATAGTGGATATTTCTTCTTCAGGACTCATAATAGCATAGTTCATTCTGTCAAAGAAGTCTATATCTAACTCCTTCGCTGCCCATTTTACAAAGTGTACACTACCATCTATCGAACAGCCACTTACTTGCAACTCTGACTCATCAGCTACAAAAACTATAAATCGTTTATGAAAAACGTTTCCATATGCTTCTATGGATTTTCCATGCGATGCCCATTGATCTACATATTCATAGATTTTAGGTCTTAGAAAATCAATTTGGTCATAGCTTAGTTCTTTATTACCTTGATAAACCCAAACCTTACTTGTATCAGGAAGTGCTATTAAATCTCTAATCATTGAATGGATTGTAAAATGAGTTCTGAAATATCGTAAACATTTAATTTTTCTTGCTGCTCTTTTTCCTTTAATCCATCACCTAACATGGTCAAACAAAATGGACAATTAGCCGCGATAGATTGTGCCCCTGTTTCTAAAGCTTCTTCTACCCTTTCGATATTTATACGTTTATCTCCTGGCTCATCTTCTTTAAACATTTGAGCACCACCGGCTCCACAGCATAAGCCATTCGTCTTACATCTTTTCATCTCTACAAGTTCGACATCTAGTTGCTCTAACAACTTTCTTGGAATTTCGTAGACACCATTCACTCTGCCCAGATAACACGAATCATGATAGGTGATTTTCTTCCCTTTAAAGTTTCCACCTTCGACACTCAACTTTCCTTCTTCGAATAGCTGATGCAGTAAGGTAGTGTGATGAATCACTTCATAATTTCCACCTAAGGCAGGATATTCATTTTTTAATGTATTAAAACAATGAGGACATGCCGTGACTATCTTTTGCACTTCATAACCATTTAAGACTTCAATGTTTTGTAGGGCTGACATTTGAAATAAAAACTCATTGCCTGCTCTTCTTGCGGGGTCACCTGTGCAAGCTTCTTCATCTCCTAAAATGGCAAAATCAACACCTGCATGGTTTAATAATTTTGCAAAAGCTTTAGACACTTTTTGTGCACGTGCGTCAAAACTTCCAGCACAACCTACCCAAAATAAAATTTCAGGTCTTTTGCCAGCTGCAATGACATCTGCATACAAGGGTACATTTATTAATTGATCTTCCATAGTTAACTATCTTTCCATTCAGCTCGAGAATTAGGCAATTGCCAAACTGCGCCATTATTTTCAATACTATTAAACATCGGCATCCAATCAGTAGGTCCTGCAGATTCAGTTAAGATTTCGTAGCGTCGTAAATCTAAAATTATTTCTAGCGGGTCTATCATGACAGGACAAGCTTCTACACATGCGTTGCAAGTTGTACAAGCATGGATTTCTTCTTTGCTTATATAATCAAACAAACTTTTGCTATCATCAAAGTTATCTTTTGCCAATGTCTTTTCCTTATCAATTTTACATCCCTCTTCTTGAAGATCGATTTTTGTGGCAACTTCTTCAACTCTATCTCTTACGTCCATCATAATCTTTCTCGGAGATAATTTTTTTCCTGTTTGGTTTGCAGGACAAACAGAGGTACATCTACCACATTCTGTGCAGGTGTAAGCATCCATTAAACTTTTCCAAGATAGATCGAAAACATCTTTAGCTCCAAAAGAAGGCAATTCAGACATATCATCATCCACAGGGGTATCTTCCACAAGCCCCATCATAGATTTAACCTCATTCATGATAGACTCCATGTTTTCCATTTCACCTCTAGGTTTAAGTGAAGCATAGAACACATTCGGAAAAGCTAGGAAGATATGCAAATGCTTAGAAAAAGGCAGGTAAAGCATAAATCCATAAACCATTAATAGGTGCATCCACCAACCTATGCGCTCGATAATAATAACAGTATTAGTACTCAAACCATCAAACAACATTGGACCTAACCATGAACTAACCAATAGATTTCCGATGTCAGGATAGTGAGCAACATCTCTATTTTGTAATACCGTATCGGCGCCATTCATCGTAAAAATGGCCACCAGTAGAATAATTTCAAAAATCAGAATCAAGTTACCATCCTTAGTCGGCCAGCCCAGCATTTCAGCTTTAGTAAATCTAGGCAGTTTAAGCAAATTTCTTCTAGACAAAAATATTACTGTAGCAATGAAAGCCAAGACTGATAAGCCTTCGACAAAGCTGATCAAAAAAGTATAAAAACCACCTAGAATAGTAGCAAAAAAACGGTGATGACCTGTAAAGCCATCAATGAGAATTTCCACTAACTCAAGCGTGGTAAACAGAAAGGCCACGTAAATAAATAAATGAAACAAGGCTGGTATAAAGCGCTTGAACATCTTTTTTTGTCCAAATGCCACAAGAGTCATGTTTTTTAGGCGCTGACCTACATCCCCAGAAACATCTTTTGCTTGACCTAAAAGAATATTTCTACGGATTCTCCAAAATTTCTTTCCGGCTATAAAGAAAACTATAGCTGTTATGAGGCTAAATATTAGGATTTGAATCATAAATTAATGTGCTCCGTTTATGATGATAAAAATACTAGAATATATTAATTCCGTGTTAAGCTTATGGTTTTAAAGGCTTAAAATTGATTAAAGTATCAAATTATCAATTAGTATTATCTTTAGCAAGAATTTAGTTATATGACGGTTAAGGTATTAAATAACAAGCAGGTCGATCATAAAATACTTCGTTTAGCGTATGAGATTTATGAAAACAACGCTTACGAAGCAGAAATTTATGTTTTGGGCATTAATACAAACGGATATAATTTAGCGAAGCTTATCGTGAAGGAGTTAAAAAAGATTTGCGACATTGAACCTCATCTTTCCAGACTTAAAATCGACCCATCTTCTCCGGTGGATAACGAAATTAGTTTGTCTATCGACATTGAACAACTTAAGGATAAAACCATCATTATTGTAGATGATGTAGCTAATACAGGCCGAACCATCTATTACAGTTTCCGTCCTTTGCTAGATATTCTCACTAAGAAAATAGAAATAGCTGTTTTAGTAGACCGACAGCACAAAAACTTCCCAGTTAAAGTAGATTATGTAGGGCTTTCTTTAGCCACAACGCATCAAGAAAACATAGATGTAATCTTAAAATCTAAGCAAAAAACAGTCATTTTAAATTAAGTCATCATTGCTTTGATAAGCGCAGATTAAACCATCTAAAAACAGGATTTTGACGAATATTAAAGCTAACGGACAACGGTTCGTCTTTCACCGCCTTAATGGTTAAATAGATCGCAAAAGGCAGTAAGAATATACATGGTAACCAAGCGGCTAATATAGGATCTATAGTATTGCTTTTACTCAGTTTTTCGCCCATGATATTTAATACCACAAAGAGCATAAAAAAGATGATCGCAAATAAAAGTGGATAACCATAACCACCTTTTCTGATAATGCTACCGAGAGGTGCACCTATGAACAAGAATATAATGCAAACAAAAGCCCAACTAAACATTTGATGCAATCTGATAGTATGTTTCTTTTCCTTTACTATCAGGGATTCATTTTTTCCCTTTATGTTAAAAACATAATCGGCATGCTTAGATAAAACTCCTATCGATGAAGACAAAATGTTTTTGTGATTCCTGCTTGGAAATAAATCAATTAGACTTAGAGTGGAATCATTAACGATTGTGTCTTGCATATAGCCTTTCACATTGAGCGTTTTGGGTTTCTTATTTCGTTTAATATCAGGGATTACGGGTTCCGTTTTCTTTCCTTTTTTGCCTTTCAACTGTGTTTTTGAAGATGCTTTTTGTTTGTTTTCATTAGCCCCATTCCAGTGATTTTGAATCAAGGTTAAATTAGTATCTCTTTGAGCAGCTAGTGAATCTATGGCATCAGCTAGTTGGAAGCAATTCATCAGATCATAGGATTTTCTGGCCATGTTTAAACGACTCGCTTCCATTTCAAACTGACTCATGTCAAAGATCTTGGTATACTCTTTAAAATGAGTACGCATAAAGGGTCGGTATGAGCCTTTAGATTTTTTGCTTTTATTTTCTTTTAGGTCCATGTATTGGACGCCATCCTCCAGTTGCATGACAAAATACTTTCCGTTGTCGGAGGCATACATTTCACCTTCAGCCGCTTTAATAAAATTGACATCTTCCTTATTAATGGATGTATGATCATAAATTAAAACATCTTTTACTTCTGGTCCATCATTATTTTTTTCTTCGACGCGCATGATGATGTTTTTAAAATCATCATTAAATATTTTCTCTTCGATGGCGAGTGAGGCTTTTTGTTTTTGTACAGCGTGCAATCGCTGATAGAATTTAAGGTTTGCCTTGGGTTTTAAATAATTTGCAGATACTAAAGAGAATAATGCTGTTAAACTGGCTATCCAAAGGGCTGGTCTCATAATTCTGAACAAAGAAATTCCAGCTGATTTTATACTTGATAACTCATATCTTTCCCCCATATTTCCATAAACCATGACGGCAGAAATCAAAACAGTGAGTGGAATAGCCATAGGTATGATCGTCACTGCAAAATAAAATATCAGTTCGAACAATACCCAAATAGAAATCCCTTTACCTATAATTTCGTCAATGTACTTCCATAAAAATTGCATCACTAAGACAAACTCTGCTACGAAAAAGGCCAGGACATATGGCGGCAGCATAGCTTTAATAACAAATTTGTCTAACTTTTTCATGTTTAGTATTCGGCACAAAGATAATGAGGCATTTAAACTCGCCTTTAATCTGTGATAAAAACGATGGAAGTTATATCATAAATATATTTTTCATCCGAGAAATGTGAATGTTTATCCTTTTAAATTTGAAATGACTTAACTTATCTGCATTTTTATACAAACGAGACGAACATGAAAGTATTGGAGACCAAGAATCTCTCTAAGCATTACGGTCATATAAAGGCCTTAAACAAACTGAATTTGGTTATTGAAGAGGGAGAAATATTTGGTATTTTAGGGCCAAATGGAAGTGGTAAAACAACTACATTAGGTATCATTCTGAATATTCTCAAACAAACGGATGGCAGTTTTACTTGGTTTGAAAATAAATATAAAAATCCGAGACTGAGAATAGGAGCTATCTTAGAAACACCTAATTTCTTACCATATCTAAATGCCAGTGATAATTTAAAGATCGTGGCCAGTATTAAAGGTGCCAAAGACGATAATTTTGACAAATATTTAGATATCGTCAACTTATCTCACCGCAAAGATTCAAAGTTTGCTACTTATTCGCTCGGAATGAAGCAACGACTAGCCATTGCTGCGACAATGATTGGAGAACCAGATGTGTTGATTTTCGACGAACCGACGAATGGATTAGACCCAGAAGGGATCGCTGAAGTACGTAATATTTTAGCTAACATAGCTTCGATGAATAAGACAGTGATTATGGCATCTCATATCCTAGCTGAGGTCGAAAAAATATGTACTCATGTAGGTATCATAAAAAATGGAAATTTGCTTACCAAAGGAAATGTAGGCTCTATCCTATCGGAAGAACAAATAATCGAAATTCAAGCTACTGCTCCATCCGATCTTAAGGCATTTGTAAGCAGCCAAAATTTCAATCTCAAATTTATCGAGAAAACAGCTTACTCAGAAATGCATGTGCCTAAAAATTTCGATGCCACAAGCTTAAGTAAACTATGTGCTGATCAAGGAATTTACCTTTCTCACCTTGTCATTAGAAAGCAAAATTTAGAAGAAGAATTTTTAGCCATCACCAAAAACGCTTAAGCCATGAATATCAGCAAATTATTAAAAATAGAGTATCAGAAATTCAGTCAAAACTCCATTATACGTTTATTGGTGATTTTGTATTTTATATTTTTACCTATCGCCATTTTCATGGCTAAAGAGTTTGATAATCTCCCTGAATTCTTGATCAGTCAAGATAACATCTTCACCTTCCTTGAAGACGGAATCAATATTTGGGACTTTATGGGTTACATAGGGAATTGGATGGTATTTTTCTTTCTCGGTGTGGTTGCTGTATATTTAGTGGCTATCGAAGTGACCAATAAGACCATGCGTCAATCCATCATTAATGGGCTTACTCGGCAAGAATATTTCTTATCTAAGTTGGCTAGCATAACACTTATTTCCATTATAGCTAGTTTGTATTATGCTTTTTGTACGCTTGTTATAGGTTTCATTCATACAGAAGGAGCTAGTCTAAGCTTGGCTTTTGACAATGATTGGGCTATTCCGAGATACTTTTTAATGTCTATGGGTTATTTATCATTTGCTTTGCTTATAGCAGTTTTGGTGAGGAAGCCAGCTTTGGCAGTTTTTCTATATTTAACCTACGTCTTATTAATCGAGGTTGTGCTTAGGTATATGCTTCAATACTTGAAAGTCCCTGTGGATTATACAAGATTATTCCCTATGAATATGGTAGAAGATATGCATCCATTTCCAATGTTTAAGATTCCAGCTGCCAATATGGGTCCAGGAAATATTGATGAAATGCTATTAAGTTATACCACTGCTACAGGCGGCACTTTAATTTATACGGTCTTATTTATTTTCTTAGCCTATCGCTTATTTATAAAAACGGATATTTAGAATTTAGCATATAGCTTTATCTTTATCGACATGTTTAAACAGATTCCCAATGCACTAACCTTGCTCAATCTGAGCTGTGGGGTTTTAGCCATTATGACTGATCATTTGATGATTGGTTTAGGCTTAATTGCCGCTTCATTGTTTTTTGATGTATTTGATGGATTGGCGGCTAGAGCTTTAAATGCTACATCACCCATAGGTAAGGATTTAGATTCTTTATCCGATTTAGTCAGTTTTGGGGTAGCTCCGGCTATTTTATTTAGCAAGGTAAGTTCAGAACCTACAAATATTGTTTATGCAGGTATTTGCTTTTATGTGCTGTGTGGAGCTATCCGATTAGCTCGTTTTAATAATATGGAATCTTCAGCTGACTTTATAGGTTTAGCGATACCTGGAGCAGCTAGTTTTTTATGTGGTTTTATATTAATTTTTCTTGAGTCTCCGTATGAGATGAGTCCTGTCCATCAATTTTTAGTATATGTTTTAGGAGGTGGATTGATGATTTCTCCTTTGAGGATGTTCTCTTTAAAAGCTTTGGCATACAGTGATTACAGGAGGTGGTTATTACTTATTTTGGTTTTAGTGATTCTCTTTAGTTTATTGATTAAACCCTATTGGGCGGTGAGTGTAGGTGTGGCTTTCTATTTGTTATTATCGATAGTTTATCACATTCTGAGTTCTAATGTAAAAAATAGGGTGTAACTTTGTGCAAATAAATGGTTTAAATGGCGATATATATCACAGATGAATGTATAAATTGCGGGGCTTGCGAACCGGAATGTCCAAATAATGCAATTTATGAAGGTGGATTTGAATGGGCAGTAGTTGATGGTACTAGCCTTACGGGCGAATTTACTTTAGAGGATGGAAAGACGGTACCAGTCGAAGCAAAGCAAATACCTATAGAAGATGATTACTACTATATAGTACCAGATAAATGTACAGAGTGTAAAGGTTTTCATGAGGAACCACAATGCGCTGCGGTATGTCCAGTAGATTGTTGTTTGCCTGATCCTGAAAGAGTCGAGTCTGAAGAGAAACTTTTAGAACGAAAAAGTAATTTGCACTTGTAATACTTAGTTACAACATATTCAAGGCTAAAAAATAAAACGAAAGTGGATTAGATGCCTAACCAACCTTCGTATTCTTCTGTAGATTTTCTTCGCTCTACATCAAACGATTTGCCGAAGCTTTTTCGAAAGAATAGAGAGATCTTTTTAATAAATGTGTTCATAGGATAAATTAATTTCAAGTATAACGTTAGGAAAATCACTTTGTAACTTTCTTAACAAATATTTAACACTCAAGCGCAACATTCGTAGAATATTACATATGAGATTAAATTTTAATGTGACTCATTTCGGATACTATAAAATTAAGACAATTTTTGATAACTGTACTTGGAGTAAAGTCTTTTTTAACACTTTTACCACAATATTTAACTAAAAACTGCGAGTATTTAGAATTCTACATACCATTTGAGGTTGATTCTACGAGAGGTTAGGAAATTAGAAATGGCATACTGATTTCCATAAATGGTTTTGATCCACGTGTTTGAGGCTACATTAGCGACCCCCATTAAGTTAAATACTTCTAAGCTGATCCACGAATTTTTAGACCAACTGAATAGGCCCTTAGACTGTTTTGCTCTGACTTTATCATCCCAAAGTGCATAGGAAAAGCCCATGTCTACACGATGATATAGTTTAAACCTGTAAGTATTCCTGTAGATGATATTATTCCCTTTTAAGCCAAAAGGTAGTCCTGAGCCAACACTCAAATTCATGTTGATTTTAAGCCGATCATTTTGAGGTAAATGGTCTTGGAAAAAAATAGATAAGTTAAATAATCTATCAGATGGTCGAGGGACGGTATTAACAACTTGAGCGATGGAGTCTCCCAATTCTCTTTTTAAATGTTCTATACCGTATAAACTTTCCCTTGTATTTAACAAGGACAAGTTTATCCAAGATTCTGCTCCTTGAATAAATTGGCCATTGACTCTGACATCCATACCTAGGGCATATCCTTGTGCATCATTCTCTCCAGAATATCGGATTCTTACATTATCTACATCGTATGAGATTAAATTATCCAGTTTCTTGTAATAAAGCTCTGTAATCAATCTAAATTTTGTCTCACTTACTCTAGGCCAATCAAAATCATAACTAAATCCAGAAACTACATGTATACTTTTTTGTGATTTAATGTTCTCTGCATTAAGCGTTCCATCACGGTTCCTAAATTCCCTATAAAAAGGAGATTGGTAATATAGTCCACCAGCCAGTTTAAAAGATATGTCTTTTTCAAAATCAGGTTTCCATAAAATTTGACCTCTTGGTGAAACTAACAGCTCTTCATTAAGGTCCCAGTAGGCTGCTCTAAGCCCTGCATTAATTCGGAGTTCGCCTAATCCAGCAGGCTGCCATGTATAAGTATCCTGGATATAACTACTTATCCTGTTTGACTTAAGCGAGTTGGCGCTTTTAAATACTTCATTAAGAACCACTTCTTCTTCATTGTATGGTAAAGAATATCCGGCAGAATCGATGCGTTCCCATTCATTCAACTCATCATCAATTTGCTCTTGCTGGTATTTAATGTTCCACTGAAAAAAATGACTTTCTCCTTTGTCTTCATTGGTTTGCCATTCGAAACCACCGCGGTGTTCGATATTATTTATTTGAGTTTCAAGAAAGTTTCTGGCATAATTATGCTGGGTTCCCGTACCAAGCACAAATATTTCTTCTCCTGCGTTTTCACTACCTAAACTCGTTTCAATTTGACTAAGACGATAAAAGCCTAGAATATCGAAGGTTTCTATTTCTTGGCCCCTGTACGATGAAGCCATAAATTTTAGGAACATCGGATTTTTATCTCTTTCTGGCAAGTAGGTGATGGCTGCTCCAGTCATACCATGTATAAATTCGTCTTCCTCTGCTCCTTCAAAAACAGAAGTTAATCGCAAGGCAAAATCTATCAGACCTAATGCTGTAGATCGTTCTTGTGGTATAAAGTTGTATTGACTATAGTTATAATTGCCAATCCATGAGGCTTGCCATTCGTCAGATATATCATAGGTAATGTAGGACTGGGCATCTACAAACTGGGGTGTGTACTCACCTTTTACATCCAGACTTCCAAGCAAATATTGTGTTGTTTTGTACCGCAATCCTGCCAGGTATCGTAATTTTCTCTTCTTTTTTCCCAATGCCGCCATGCCTTCGATGTGCGTGCTTGCCCCCAACAGACTCGCTGAAGCAGAACCACCAAATTTCTCAGGTCGTTTGTACCTAACATCAAGTACTGAGGACATTTTGTCTCCATACTTGGCTTCAAAGCCACCTGATGAAAAGGAAAGGTCTCTTACTAAATCAATATTAGGAAAGGTAAGACCTTCTTGTTGTCCACTTCTGATAAGCTGCGGCCTAAAGATTTCAAAATCATTTACATAGATTAGGTTTTCGTCATAATTACCACCTCTCACATTATATTGAGAAGATAATTCTCCACCGGTTCCTCCCGTCGCTCCCAAAGCTATGTGTGGTAAAACAGATTCTAAATTCCCAGTGGTACTCGGGAGTTTTATCAACTCCTCTACGGATTCCACCACCATGTTTGCGTCTTCAATTTTCGAACCTTTGATAGTGACATCTACGTCCATTGTAGAAGGATCCAGACGTACATTTATGTATTTGACTCTATTTACATTTAAACCTACTAATGGGACCGTTTTTGATTCGTATCCGATTCGATTAAAGATTAATTCTTTTGATAGGGCAAGATCCACTATGATCTCGAATTTACCATTTTCATTGGTTTCCGTGGCATTGCTTGTATTCTTTTGATGAATCGTCACAAAATCCACAAATTCATTGGTTAACTGGTCCAAGACCTTACCTTTTACAGTGACTTGTTGTGCCACAACATTGGACAAAAACAGGGAAAGAAAGGTACTTACTAATATGAGTCTGAGCATCCTAAAAGTGAAGATTTTTTAATCCAACGTTTTTTAACCGTTTTATGGTGTCTGTCGGGTTTTCTGATTTAAAAACACTGCTTCCTGCCACGAGTACATTAGCTCCTGCCTGTAATAGTTTCTCAGCATTTTGCAAACCTACTCCCCCATCAATTTCAATGTATGGATTTAAATTTCGTTCGGTTAATATGGCTTTAAGCTGTTTTACTTTATTGATGGTATTGTAAATAAACTTTTGCCCACCAAAGCCTGGATTTACGGACATCAACAATACCATATCTACATCTTCGAGAATGTTTTCAATGGCCGATATGGGAGTGTGAGGATTTAAGGCAATCCCAGCTTTAGCACCAGATTCTTTAATCTGCTGTATGGCTCTATGAGCATGACGAGTCGCCTCTACATGAATACTTATTACATCAGCACCCGCTTCTCTAAATGAAGCAATATATTTCTCTGGCTCTTCGATCATTAGATGCACATCTAAGACCTTATCTGTCAATGATCTAAAGCACTTGATGAGCATTTGTCCATAAGAAATATTGGGAACAAATCGTCCATCCATAACATCTAAATGGTACCAATCAGCAAGACTCTTGTTTAACATATCGGACTCAAGTGCCAGCTTACTAAAATCTGCAGCCAACAAAGAAGGGGCAATCAAATGACTCATGCATCAAAAATACGGAATGACAATCAAAAGGAACTATTAAAAAGCACTTGTTTTGAGCGATCTTTTGTTTTGTGACCGACTATAATTGGATAAATTTTAGCAGCACCCAACACAAAATCTTCAGATAACTTAACGATTGTTTTCAAATCTCTCTTACCGTGGTATAAATGATGAAAATCCAGGTCTGAGCTACTCACAATTTTGTGGGTTCCTAAAAGGCAAGATTCTAAAAGTGCCAAGGAGGCAGATGCATATCTTTTACCCGAGTTCCACAGTTCCATGGTATCCAGTAAATGCTTGAGCTCCCAAGGCTTAGCTTTTTGCGTATTGAGTACTTCTGGAATATCCAATCTAAGAATTCTTGCTCTTTTACATACAAAAGGAATATCAAAACCTTTGATATTATGTCCTGACAGTGCCGTAAACTTTTTAGCCTTAAATTGTTGCAAAAGTCCAAAGAAAGCTTTCAAGAGTTTAGATTCATCAGAATGATAAAAAGAAGAAACCATCAAATCTGACTCATCCAAAGTATAATAAGCGTAGCTAATACAAACTATTTTACCAAACTCTGCATACAGCGCTCCCTTTTGCGTATATAATTCTTCTAGCTTTTCACAGTTTCCATCTAGTGATGAAGATGTCATCTTCTGTTTCCAATGTTTTTTAAACATTGGGTCTAATGCATTAAAAGAAGATGCTTGTGTAATGGTTTTTACTTTAATGAATAAGATTTGCTCTAGTGATTGTTTCATTATAAAAAACGAATTTTCGGTGAATACCCTGACTAGAGCTGGTGGTATTTATCAAGGGTTTTACTTAATTAGCTAATCAAATGTAAAATAATTAAGGGTTTAATTAATATTTCTGCTATTTTTCCGAAATAATTAACAAGTAATACAATGGCTCGATCAAATAATAATTTAGTTGCTTTTCTTTTAATAGCAATTATAGGACTTCTAGGCTTAAGCGGATACTTATGGTATCAAAGTAGCAAGATGTCCCAAGATTTAGAAACACAGAAAAAAGAAATTCACGATATAGAAAAAATTAATGCTGAATTAGAACAGGATTATGAAACTGCACTAAATAGTCTAGAAGAACTGCGCGGTGACAACGATGACTTAAACAATCTAATAGATAAGCAAAAGACAGAACTAGGTCAGCAAAAGAAAAAAATAAGTTCCTTACTGTACGCTCAGAAAAATTTAAATGAAGCAAAATTAGAATTAGAAAACTTAAAAACTCAAGCTTCGATTTATGTTTCTGAAGTCAAGAAACTCAGGGAAGAAAACAATCAATTAGTTTTAGCGAATTCTACTTTAATCCAATCTAACAAAACTTTAGAAACGGCTAATGACTCTGCAAAACAGGCAATACAATTATTAGACGAAAACAATGAACAACTCACTCAGGTAAAAGAAAAAATAACTAAAGAGAATACGATTTTGGCTCAAAAAGTAGATATTGCTGAAGCCATAAAAGTGAGTTCTATTGATTTAAAAGGGTTTAAACTGACAAAAGATGGTAAAGAACGCAGTAAATCAAGAGCCAAAAGAATCGATAAACTAAAAACTTGTTTTGTTGCAGAATCAAACCTCATAGCTGAAAATTCAAAAGAAACTTTTCAAGTTAGAATCATCGACCCTGCGGGAGAAACTCTGTATCTCGAAAATGCTGGCTCTGGAGAATTAACAAAAAAAATGGACGGATCGACAGTACGATACTCTGTAGAAAAAGCTATTCCTTATGATCAAGGAGATACTGAAGCATGCATCGAATTTATTCCTAATTTCGAATTGAGCAAAGGTCTTTACAAAGTGGAAATGTACAATAAAGGATACCTTGTAGGCAAAGGGGAATACCAAATCAAATAAAACAAAAAGAAGTAAATAGCTGTTCTATATACTTCAATTGGATACATGATTACATGGCAGTTTACTAAGTTCGAACAAACGAGTGACGAACAAAATCTTTTCGAACGTCTTTTAAAGACATTCAAAGAGCTTTTGCTTCACAGTTCTGGCAATGTTTCAGAAGCTTTGTCTTGGATGACGCAATTAGATAAACAGTACAATATCAGTTCTGAGAACTATGGAATCGCCGATTTTATTAATGAACTCATAGATAAAGGATTTATAAAAACGGATGAAGTAGATCGAAAAGTAGACTTTATACCTACATCAAAATTGGAAATATCGTTAAGAAAGCATGCATTAAATGACATTTTTGATCAATTAAAAAAGTCCAAGAGAGGACAACACACGACAAAACACTCAGGTAAAGGTGATGAGCACACTTCCGATTTAAAACCATATGAATTTGGTGATCCATTGAGTAAAATATCAATGTCCGAATCACTGAAAAATGCTCAAATAAATCATGGTGTTCATCAGTTTAACCTTACTCAGGAAGACCTAGTAGTTAAAGAAACCAATTATCAAAGTCAAACCAGCACAGTATTGATGATTGACATTTCCCATTCCATGATTCTTTATGGGGAAGACCGTATAACACCTGCTAAAAAAGTAGCCATGGCTTTATCGGAAATGATCACTACACAGTACAAAAAAGATACACTAGATATTATAGTTTTTGGAAACGATGCATGGCAGATCGAAGTCAAAGATTTGCCCTATTTGACGGTAGGTCCTTATCATACCAATACGGTAGCAGGATTGCAATTAGCCATGGATATCCTTCGCAAAAAGCGAAATCCAAACAAACAGATCATGATGATTACTGATGGCAAACCTACCTGTATAAAAAGAGGAAAAAAATATTATAAAAACAGTTTTGGACTAGATCGGAAAATACTTTCAAGGACCTTAGCCTTAGCCGTTAAGTGTCGTAAAATGCAAATACCGATCACAACTTTCATGATAGCTAAAGATCCTTACCTTGTTAAATTCGTAGATGACTTTACCAAAGCGAATGGAGGAAAAGCATTCTACAGTTCACTTAATGGTCTAGGTGAATTTATTTTTAAAGATTATAAGCGGGGAAAGTCATAACTTATTTAAACTTTTTCGACATATAGTATGTTTTAAAAGTTAAAATTGATATTTTTGTCCCGAGAGACAACAAAACACAGGTTAAAGACCTAACGATATATAAAATTTTTCAATACCCTTTTTTTTAGGTAGACTCTTTAGGAGTCTGCCTTTTTTATTTTATATAAGTCTTATCCACAACCTTTTTATGTGATACGAAGTCTTACTTTTATAAAAAATTAGCACATGGTATTGCCGAAATGTCTCCTTTATATCTTCATCTTCTCCCTAAGTTCAACGCTTTTTGCGCAGGAAAGTGTTGATGGAAATTTTGAGTTTCAATCTGATCCTGAAAAGAAATATTCCATATATGTTCCTTCGAGTTATGATGCTTCATCACCTAGTGCCATGATGCTAGGATTACACCCATTTAATACCAATAGATGGGATGCAAAATCGTGGAGAGACACGCTTATTGTATTTGCCGAAACAAATGATTTACTATTGGTCTGTCCAGATGGAGGAGAAGATGGCAAAGTGGATGATGCCATTGATACTGCATTTACCACTGTGCTTTTAGATTCTATGAAACACTGGTATAATGTAGACGAGAATGCTATTTATGCTATGGGCTTTTCTTGGGGTGGCAAAACATGTTACACCTATGGCTTAAACCATATAAATACTTTTGCAGGTATTATGCCTATAGGTGCAGCCATTAACGGAACAAATGAAATTGAGAATATACAGTCTGCAGCAACGAACAATCTATTTTATATAATCCATGGGTCTAATGATATTCCGAATACAAGGTTTTATCCACTTGTAGAGCTCTTACAAAACAATGATGCTTGTGTCCAATCAACTTTGCTAGAAGGCGTTAACCATACCATCGACTTCCCCAATCGAAATGAAATATTAAGCGATGCATATTTGTGGCTTAAAAACACCATTTGCTTGAGCCAAACTGAAAGTATTTTTTCTGAAAAATCGATTACTATTTCTCCCAACCCTGCTATAAAAGGGCAGTCTGTTAAAATAGAAAAAGGTATTTGGAAGCACTTGTATGATCAACAAGGTAAAATCATTTTAACCAATGAAAATCCTGAAGGCCAACATTTGATTATTCCAAGTTCTGTACCGGCTGGTCATTATTTACTTAGCATAACATTGGACCATCAAGAAATGGTAAAAAAGCTGATCATCAGTCATTAAAAGATTCTAATGGAATCTTTAGCTACATTCGAAGCTGTAAATATGCCATAACCATTTTCTATGTTTTCATGCACATCGGCTGGCTCAGCAAACGGACCTTGCGAATTGTAATAGGCGTTAAGGCTTTTTTGGAACAGGAATTTATCTTTAGTTACATTTTGCAATTCTACAACAAGATTTACACTATCAAAGCTGCTATCGGTATAGTTGTAAATACTAGAAGAAATAGTTACCTCACCATCGATAAATGCTTGATCTGTGAACCCTAAAGAACCATTGATTTGGTCCACTGTAAAATCTGGAGTTTCTAAATAATTTTTATAAGAGTAGATACCAAATGAAGTATATTCCGTGCGATATACTGAAAGTAAATAATAATTTTCTTCGTTCGGATTATCCGGAATGGTTACCGCTAATAAATCTACTTTTTCTCCATATAAATCGACCGTTCCATCAACCGTATATTCTATTTTTCCGAGATCGGGGACACTGGGTATCGTTTGTTTAGCACTTACCGTAGCTAAGCCATCTGCACTAACTAAAAGCTCTATTTCTTCACCTGGTGCAGGATGTGTCGAAATAGTACCGTAGTATAAGCCAAAATCCTCGACGGTTTCAGCTAATATATCTGTACCATTCGACGTCAGCTGGATGGAAGCATTCGTTATAAAAGATGATTCTTCTTGCGATAAGATGCTTTGACTTTCGTATACACCTATGATAAAATCATTAGAAGAAGGATCATAATCTGCTGATACAGCGATTCTCGGTTCATGCTCAGGAATCTCCACATCTACCACTTGGCTAAATCTATTCTCATCACAAGAAGATAGGCTTAAGCAAATACAAGTTAATAGTGGTATATATTTTCTAATACTCATAGTCTTAGCTTTAAAATTTTACTCCAAAAGAAATCGAAGGAATGATTGGCAAAATACTGATCTCTCTGAATACTGGCTCTGAGCCTATATAGTTTCCGTTATCATCATAAACTGCTTGAGAATCAGCAAAGGTATAATAGGGATTTCTGTGCCAGTAGGCATTATAAACGCCTAACACCCAAGAAAACTGCATGCCATTAGGTCTTGGTTTGCCTTTCCACTCAGCTCCAAGATCTAAACGATGATAATCAGACATGCGGAATCCATTCTTCTCACCAAGGGATTCTATTTGTGGTATATTAATAAACTCATCATTCAGCTGAACTATGGAATATTGGTATATAGGCAAGGAGATAGCGTTACCAGTGCCATATATCCAAGCTGCTGACAAATTCCACTTCTTTGTTAGCTGATGCGATAAAACTACCGAAACATCATGTCGGCGATCATATCTAAATGGAAATGTCTCTCCCCCATTAATCTCGTCAAAAGTCCTATTATTCCATGCGAGTGTATACCCTATCCAACCTGTCGTATTTCCTTGCTTCTTCTGCAGGAAAAATTCCAATCCATAAGACTCTCCTGAACCTTGTGTCACTTTATCTTGCCAGTCGCTATTAAAATCAAATAAGAAGGATGCACCTGGCTTAAACGAAATGACATCTTCCATTGATTTATAATAAACTTCTGTACTAACTTCGAACCCTTTTCCAAAAGATTTAGCAAATCCGGCTGCTACTTGCCATGCTCTTTGCGGTTTTATCCTTGCTGTACTCGGCACCCATAAATCGGTAGGTAGTGATAAAGCTTCACTGGTAAGTAGATTAATGTTTTGGGTCATGGTACTAAAAGATGCCTTCACTGAAGTTTTATTACTGAGTAAATACCGAATTCCCAATCTTGGCTGTACCGAAAAATAAGTTTTGTCATCTGTGTCAAATATGGATCCGTGGACTCCAATATTTGCTTTAAAAGCCCCAAACTGCAAATCGTCTTCTATGTACAAATCATGCTCCAAGGAGTAAAAAGGATCATCACCAAATGTAAAGGTTGTATCTAACACACTTAAATTAAAGGCAATAGCTCCAGGATCATATCTATGTCGAGTTGTCCCCGCGCCGAATCGGATGTAATGTTTCGGATTAGGTATAAAATCAAAATCTACCTTGGCGCCAAAATCTCTGATTCCTGACTGGTAGATGGCCGCAAAAGATTCGGTTTCTCCTTCAAAAGAATCTTCCTGAAAAACGTCAAAGGTGATATCATAATTTGAATAGGTTAAGGTTGTATTTGCAAAAAGTCTTGGGTTTATTTGATAATTCCAACGTAATGAGGAAATTAGATTTCCCCATTTTATTCCACCGCCAACCTTAAATTCTTCTTCACTCACTTCATTACTAAAAACATCTGAACCATTGTACAAACTCAGGTACAATCTGTGTTTATCATTAAATTTATGGTTGACTTTAGCATTTAAATCATAAAAATGTAAGCCCAACTTAAAATCCTGATCATTATTTCTATTAGCTAAGGCTATAAAGGGTTTCGCTAATAAATCAGCATAGGTTCTTCGTCCAGAAACTAAAAAAGATGTTTTCCCTTTTACTATAGGACCTTCTAAGGTTAATTTGGAACTAATAGCTCCTATCGAGCCCTCTCCATGGAATTCTTGCATGTTTCCATCTTTCATATTAATTTCTAGAACTGAGGATAATCGACCTCCAAATCTGGCAGGGAAACCACCCTTGGTAAGGGTGACATTTTTTATGGCATCTGCATTAAACACCGAAAATATTCCCAAAACATGCGAAGCGTTATAAATAGGAACACCGTCTAATAATACTAAATTTTGATCTGGACTTCCTCCACGAACATAAAGGCCAGTTTGTCCTTCGCCACCTGACTGAACACCCGGTAACAATTGTAAAGCTTTCATAACATCAACCTCTCCTAACAAAGCTGGTATGCGCTTGATCTGCTCGACTGGCACTTCGATCTTACTCATTTGAGATTCTTCTTCGATGCGTTCGTATTTTTCTGCAACGATCTCTATCTCCTCCATGACACTACCTTGATTAAGCTTAAAGTTGAGCTGGGTATCTTCAGATAAACGCAGATCAAAAGACTCTGAAATATAGCCTAAATAAGAAGCAGTAATCTTAGCTTCATTTTCTTTTAAGGTAATGCTGAAAAAACCATATGTATTGCTAATTGTTCCGGCACCTGATAGTTCATCTATAACCGTAGCACCTATTAGTTTTTCTCCAGTTGCTCCATCTTCCACATAACCACTTATGGTGTTTTGTCCAATGCCGTTTATGGTACAAAATAGTATGAAGAGGAAAGAAAATAAAAAGTTATTCATTGATTGACGGTTTTGCAAAGCAATATAGGAACGCAATTATCTGTGTTTTATTTCTGGATAAATTAGGAATAGGAAAAAGAAGATTGATCGTGCTGAATAAGTACTTCATTAGTGACAGATTGTTCCACATGTCCAATTATTTGAGCATCTATATTAAACGATGATGCGATATCAATTAGGCTTTGTGCGGTTTCAGCATTGGTATAGATTTCTAGTCGAGTGCCCATATTAAACACTTTAAACATTTCTTCGATGGAAGTATTTGATTCTTTCTGGATTAAATCGAATAAAGGAGGAATCGGGAGTAGGTTATTTTTAACCACCTTTTTTTGATCTAAAAAACGCAACACTTTACTATGAGCTCCTCCAGTATTATGGATGATTCCTGTGATTTCAGATTTGTGTTCTTTCATTATGGCTGCTAATAATGGCAA
This sequence comes from Saprospiraceae bacterium, assembly GCA_020631235.1. Taxonomy (GTDB): domain Bacteria; phylum Bacteroidota; class Bacteroidia; order Chitinophagales; family Saprospiraceae; genus JAHDDO01. The sequence goes on from JAHDHQ010000001.1 coordinate 279,948, forward strand.
ATAGGTCCTTGTGGGACTGAGTACTAGTTTGCCTAAATCGATGGATTCTTCGCCAATATTGATTTTCTCTGTTAATTGTTTAGAACCGCTGTATACTAGGTCCTTAGGTACACCTGGATCATAGCTTTCTGGATATTTGTGACGATAAGAATGATGGAATACATCGTGTCTTGCGGAAGTTAATCCATTACTTCCCATACCACCGTTGTAAGCATCTTCATAGCTGGCTTTTCCCGCCGAACTAAATCCTACGACTACATTTCCGTCTTGTATATTATTAACTATTAATGCATCTTTTCTCATCCTGCCATAAATGGTAAAACCGACATCTATGGTACGTACTATATCACCAACATCTGCTGTTTCTCCACCACCATGATGGATCTTTACACCATACTTAGCCATTAACTCAATAAAAGCTTGAGTACCATCTATCAGTTCTTTTATCACTGAAGAAGGTATTAATTGCTTATTCCGGCCGATGGTAGATGATAAAACAAAATGGTCAAGCATGCCTACACAAGCCATATCATCAAAATTCATGACTAATGCATCTTGAGCGATACCACGCCAAACGGATAAATCTCCAGTTTCCTTCCAATAAATGTAAGCTAAGCTTGGTTTTGTTCCAGCTGTATCGGCATGGATTATATTGCAATAATCAGGGTCTTGGCCTGTAAAATCAGGTAAAATTTTACAAAATGCCAAAGGGAATAAGCCTTTATCCAAATGCTTAACCGCTTCATGGACTTCGTCTTTTGATGCCGAAACACCTCTTTGAGCGTATCTATCTGTTTGCATGAAATTAATTGTATCGCAAAAATACGTATATATATTATTCGGTTACTTGTTTATAGAAATATGATGCCTTTTATCAGACAAATTACATTGGTCAAAAAAATATAATCTACCAAAACTGGTTAGAAGAACCAACCATAATCTTAAATCTTACGATAAACTATATATCAAGTAATTCATTAAAATTTAAAATTATATCATGAAGAAATGTTTGTTTTTATTTTGTTCAATGTTGCTTAGTATTTCCATTTACGCTCAATCAGAGGTGATTCCGAAGGCCCTAAAACTAAAGAAAGTAAGTTTTGCTACCGGTGTAGACCTCGACATGGTCAATGGTCTAGACTACAACTATTTACGAAGTTCTGGCATCGGTGCTGAAGCTTCCACCATTGGTGATATTGAATTTGGAAATTCTAGTGTTTACGGAGGAGTTTGTGAAAATCCACACATGAGGTTAGGCCTCGTCTTTGATCTTCCGAGGCAAAGTAATATGGAGTTAAATATGAATGCTGTAGGTGTTTTTAATCGAGTGGACGGAATCTATTTATTTACAGATGGTGTAAACAACGACTACTTTAATAATGACTACAACTTTGCAAGTCTAAATAGTACCACCAACGAGGTTGCCTTTGAAACGTCCATAAAAAAGCGTGCTAATATTGGTAGATTTATGAAACTATATGCAGGTTTGGGTACAAATATTGGCTATTCTTTTGGAGGTAATTTAAGCATCAGTGGCAATACAGACCAAGCATCTGTCGATCAAAACTTCAACAGACCGATAACAGATATCGTTGCAGGCAACTCTTATGAAGAATATACCTATGATAACTTTAAGGTAAAAAATGGATTTCACCAAAGGGCTTTTGCTGAAGTAGGTGTAGGTTTTGTGTTATTTAAACGAGTCGAATTAGGTTTCGACTACCGATATGGAGTTGGTTACAGAGCATTGGTTGATGGACCTACTCGCATGACTCGATTAAGTTCCTATGGTGTAAAAGCGAGCTTTATTATTCCCAATTGATAAAACAAAACAGCAGAGCCTCGAAAAATATTTGGGGCTCTTCTTTTATAGGCTCACCTTAGGATCAAGGTAGGCGTAGATAAAATCTAAAACGACATTGATCAAAATAAAAAAACTGCATACCATTAAAATACACCCAAGCAAAAGAGGGATATCGTAGTTTAGCAATGCATTTACAGTCAACAAACCAATCCCTTTAAAACGAAATACACTTTCTACAAAAAAGGCACCAGATAGCAGTGAAGCAAACCATCCAGAAACAGATGTAACGATTGGATTGAGCGAATTTTTTAGGACATGCTTTTTAATAATTTGTCGCGTACTTAGCCCTTTAGCCTTAGCGGTAAGTACGTAGGGTTTTTGCATCGTATCTAAGAATGCAGATCTACTGATTTGCAAGATAACAGAAACAGGTCTTATCCCAAGGGCAACCGCAGGTAGCAATAAATTTTTCAGCACTAATATTTCATCTCCATAATCATTTAATTCCCATAAGCCTCCTTGCATATTTAGACCAGTTATATCTTTTAATATATAACCAAAAAGAATGGCAAAAAAAATGGCGCTAACATAACTGGGCACTGAATAACCTAAAGTAGAAAGAGTCAATAAAAAACGATCTACAAAGAGGTCTTTGTTCAATGCCGCAATCAAACCAAACAAAACACCTAATATCGTGGCTATAAGAATCGCACTCAAAGCAAGCACCAAAGTATTAGGTAAGGCTGCCCGTATCATATTCCAGACTTTGTCACCTGTTTGGAAACTCTGCCTAAAATGAGGCTTTTTAAAAATAAATGATCTATGTGCTGTACTAAACACTGGAATGACACCCTCATATTTTAATCCACTTAAAACGTTTTTATTTATATAATTAACTGGCGAAATATCACGAAAATAATAGGCCATTTGAGTAGTTAGTGGTTTATCCAATCCCAAAGCCTCCTTCTTTAATGCCAAGCTGCTTTGATCCAGTCGCTGACCAAAGGTAAGTCGCGCGGGGTCTACTGGTGACAAATATATGATGCTGCTGATGAGTACAACAACCATAAGCAATGACGCAACTCCAAAAGCCAACCTTTTAAACACCAAACTTAACATCTATGTGATTAAATGATATTACAATATTCTATAATATTTGATTAAAATAAGACAATTTGTAAAACAATTTTCAATTAATTTCTATTCATAGGCAGGTATAAGATAACTTAGCAAAAAAGATCGCCAGCTATGCTGATTCATTCGTTTTCATTTGATGATATTCCACAATTATCCAAAAAAGACAAGGCTTATGCTCTAGAAAAAGAATATCTCCTACCCTTTATTCAGGCCTTTCCTAGTGCCGAATCGATTGTACAACAAGCAAGGTTAAAGTCATCCACATTTAGTGATTCAAAACGTCGATTATTAACAGAGGTTTTAGAACATCAATACTCTAGTTTGCAAAATTTTCAGCCTGTTATTGAAAATATAAAACAGCTAAATAAGCCAACTACTTTCACTATAATTACCGCCCATCAACCTTCATTGCTGACAGGGCCATTATACTATATTTTTAAAATATTATCGGCCGTCAATATTGCTGAAAAGCTCAATAAAGATTCTGATGAATTTCATTTTGTTCCTTTGTTTATTTCAGGTGGTGAGGACCATGATTTAGACGAGGTCAAATACTGCAATCTCTTTGGAAAACAAATTAATTGGGACAGGACACAAGAAGGCTCAGTTGGCCGCATGAGCATTGAAGGTTTAGATAAAGTCCTAGCGGAAGTATCAGGCATTTTGGGTGAGCATTCCAAAGCAAAAGACTTAATCGAAGAAATAAAAGGTTTCCTTAGCACTTCCAAAAACTATGCAGCATTCCAAGCAAACATGGTTAATCGTCTCTTTGGGAAATATGGTTTAATCTGTCTAAATATGGATGAGCCAAAGCTCAAAAACGCGTTCGTTTCTATCATGGAAGAGGAGTTAATCCATACCCCTAGCAAATCTTTAGTAGAAACCACACAAAACCAATTAGAAGCTTTAAATCACAGTGCCCAAGCACATGCTAGAGAAGTCAATTTATTTTTACATCATAGATCTGAAAGAAGACGGATCCAGAAGACATCAGAAAAGAGCTTTGGGTTAGTAGGCACAGACAAAAAGTACGACCACAATGAAATATTGGCAAAACTAAAAGATGAGCCAGAATCTTTTAGCCCTAATGTGGTTATGCGCCCCTTATATCAAGAATATTGTCTACCTAATGTGGCCTATGTTGGCGGAGGAGGTGAAATAGCCTATTGGCTTGAGAGAAAAAGTCAGTTTGATCATTTTAATATCTTGTTTCCAATACTGATCCGCAGAAACTCAGCCCTTATTTTTGAAGAAAAAGATGCCAAAATTTGGGACAGCTTGCAACTAGACCATGCGAGCCTTTTTAATGATTTTGATTCAGTGGTAAACCAGCTCATTAAACAAGAGTCTTCAACTTCACTAAGTTTACAAAAACAACGAGAAATTTCTAATGAACTTTTTGCCGAAATTGCAAAAATTGCAGAAACCATAGATCCTACATTATCTAGTTCCATTCTAGCAACATCATCAAAGCAAATAAAGCTCATTGACCAATTCGAATCTAGATTAAAAAGAGCTGTCAAGGCTAAATCAGAAACCAAGGTAAATAAAATCAGAAAAATTAAAAATCGCTTATTTCCGAATAATGGACTACAGGAAAGAAGCGATAATATCTTTCAGTATATTTCTAAATATGGTGAAGGCTTTATAGATGATCTAAAAACTTCACTCGAGCCACTCTCTAAGCAGTTTGTTGTGCTTCAGTTGGAGTCGTCTGATTATCCTTCTTAAAAATAAGCATCAATTCTTTCATTCGCTTTTGCAATTCGCTTCGGTGAACAATAAAGTCTAAGAAACCATGTTCGAGTAAAAATTCTGATCTTTGAAACCCTTCGGGCAAATCTTTCTTGATTGTTTCTTTAATAACACGAGGACCTGCAAAACCTATCAGGGCTTTCGGTTCAGAAAAATTTACATCTCCTAACATAGCAAAAGACGCTGTCACACCACCGGTTGTCGGATCTGTCATAAATGAAAAATAAGGTAAACCTGCTTTAGCCAACAAGGTTAATTTAGCTGAAGTTTTAGCCATTTGCATTAAAGAAAAAGCCGACTCCATCATTCGCGCACCTCCTGATTTCGAGATAATCATAAATGGACATTTCAACGACAAAGCTAAATCTATACCTCTCGAAATTTTTTCTCCGACTACCGAACCCATCGAGCCTCCGATAAACGTAAAATCCATGGCGGCAACCACTAAGGTTTTTTTGGCAACTTTACCTTCAGCCACAGTAATAGCATCTCCTAAACCCGTCTTTTCCTTAGCTGCTGTCAAGCGCTCATCATATGGCTTAAGATCTGTAAATGAGAGAAAATCTTTAGACTTCAACTCTTCAAAATGTAAATGGAACTTGCCATCAAAAATTAGATCAAAATAATCATGAGAACCTATTCGATTATGATAATCACATTTCGGACAGATAAAAAAGTTATCCTTTAACTCTTTAAATGTAAAGGTTTCATTGCAGCTTTTACACTTATGCCATAAGCCATCAGGTGCTTCTTTTTTATTCTTTGTAGCTGTTTGTATCCCATCAGTAAATCGCTTAAACCAACCCATATGAAAAATTAAGTCTGTGTTTTGATTTTGAAATTGTATAAAGATATTAATCTTTATATTTCGGATGTTTGAAGAAAGTTTGTTCGTGAATAGCTCATCTAATATACATCTTCGATAAATAAAAGTAATAATGAAAAGGAATAATAATTTTACATGCTTTTATAACAATTTGCTAAGTCTTTGATAATCTTAAACTTAGTGCAACTTAACTTGATGTACAGAAAATAAAAAATATGAAAATTGCCATCATTGGAATGGGTCGACTTGGAAAATCAATTGCCACGGCTGCTACGGAAGCCGGTCACCAAGTTTCTTTAGCTATCCACAGTCAAAACAGTGAAGAATTAACCATTAAAGCGCTTTCTGGGTGTGACGTTGCTATAGAGTGTTCGGTCCCATCAAAAGCAGTAGAACATTTACTGCTCTGTGCTGAAGCTCAGATACCAACTATTGCAGGCACTACAGCTTGGATCGATCAAAAACCGATGGTGGAAGATGCCTTTAAGGCTAAAAATGGAGCTTTTCTTTATGCGTCCAATTTTAGTATCGGTATGAACATCACTTTTATGCTCAATGAAAAATTAGCCAAAGTTATGTCGGAACATCTTGGCTATACGGCTGCCATTAAAGAAGTACATCATATACACAAATTAGATGCTCCGAGTGGCACTGCCATTAGTTTAGCGAAAGGTATATTTAGTAAACATGCTACATACGACACATGGAGTTTAGAGAAAAATAATGTGAGTAGCAATCTACATATTGATGCCCAAAGAGAATCCGAAGTATCTGGAATCCATGAAGTCAGTTATACTTCCGACATTGACCAAATAAGCATAAAACACCATGCTTTTAATCGCAAAGGTTTTGCAGAAGGAGCTTTGTTGGCTGCTTCATGGATCATCGGCAAGAAAGGAATATTTAGTATGAAGGATGTGTTGGCACTAGATTAACAGTACATAGACATTATTGAGCTACCTACTTTTTGGTTTAATACATGGTTTCCTTGTTAATAAGTATTCAAAATATACCTACCTTAGGTAATCATGCAGGTTCCTCCTATCATTTCACTTATCTGCTTGCTATTTGTTTTGAATGTTTATTCATCCACAGTAGTTGCCCAATCTGAAGCACCATATGAGGCTTACGAGGATTCCCTTGCTCATTATCAAGAAAAGCATGCTTGGGAACAGTATGAGGATTACCTTAAGAGACTACACAAACACTTTATCAAAGAAGATTCTATCGAAAAATTTAATCTTTTAGATAAGTACTATTTTATTCCAGTTGACACCTTATCGTCCGCTTTATTTCGAGAATTGTTTCTCATCAAAGGATATTATACTTGGCGTTATTTAGGCGACTATGAGAAATCACTCAACTTCTATTTAACAGCCCATGACCAACTCGAGAATAAAAAAGAAGGCGATAAAAGAAGTTGGTTTGTAGAAAACACAATAGGCACTATTTATACACGGCTGGGCGATTATGAAAAAGCCCATTATTTTCTCAAGCTGACAGAGCAGCACTTTAAACACCAGAATTCCGAAAAAAACCTAGCAAGACTCTACACTAACATGGCCAGAAACCACAGGTGCCGAAAGGATTATACTTCTGCCATAGAGATACTGAAAAAAGGCATCCAAATATCGGATAATGATCAACTGTCTATGATGGCTAACTGGATCAACTTAGCGGACATATACATTGAAGTTGGCAATATTGAGGATGGAAAAAAAAGCATAGCAGAAACTAAACAAATAGATCCCACGCTGTTAGATGACCGGTTGTATTATTTATATGAACTTGAAGGCGATATCGCTACTCTAGAAAAAGATGGCTTGAAAGCCAAGGATTATTACTATGCTTCTTACCAAGAGTTAAAAAAAATTCATCCACATTTATATCGGAGAGAAGTTTCCAAACTACTTAATAAAATGGCTAACAGCTACCGAGCTCATGATTCATTAAAACAAGCGGAGCAATTTGCCTTTTTAGGACTCCACTATCTAAATAGAGACATTGATTCTACTGGCATAAACAACATTGAAAAACATCATCTATATCCTGAAAACACTTTCATAGAACTACTCACAACATTGAGTAAAATAGAATCGGACAAATACTCAATATCTGAAGATACTGTGTCACTAAACAGGGCTATAAAATATACTCATTTTGCACGGAATGTTAATCGAAGATTGCGCAACACCTACCTGCAAGAACCGTCAAAATTATTGAGTGTCGAATTAAATAAATCTCTTTTAAACCAAGCCATAGACCTTAACTTTTTGGCTTATCAAAAGCATGGTGATACATCATTCATTTTAGAAGCGCAACAATTGTTTTCTGACTCAAAAGCCATTCTTTACAATGAGAAAATACAATTAGCAGCTAAAGAAATACCCAATAAACATTTAAAAGATACGGAAGAAGAACTCATCCAATTAATCGAGAAAAAACATGATATTAAAGATCAGGAAAAGATGGATAGTATTAACCAATTGATCTTTAAAGTAGAAACTAAACTACAACATGATTATACACAATTAAACAGTGTCAATGACAAAGAAAAAAAACGAATAAATCAAAACTATATTGAATATGTAATTACAAATCAAGAAGTTTATTCTATTTGTCAAATTGACCAAACCATTCACTACACACATCATGGAAAATCTGATGCTTTAATTTCCCTAATTAACGAATATCGATCACTTGTTTCACAGCATTCAAATCTGACCAGCTTTATTAAGGTTTCTCATCAATTATACCTGTTTCTTTTTAAAGATTTACCTGAAATAAAAAACAAGATTACCATCATTCCAGACGAATCTTTGCAATTAGTAAGTTTTGATGGTCTGTGTAAGGATATTGCTGAAAAAACCTATTTAGGAAAAGAAATAACTATTAGCTATTTGTTTTCGGCACTTTCTGTGGACTCCAATCCAAGAGAAGCACAAAAAGTAAGCGTATTTACACACATCCCGAGCTATCCCGATCATGGAACTTTAAATAATACTCCTTTTAAACCATTAAAACACTTAGCCAAAGAAGCAGATCTAGTCGCTAAATATTTTGATCACATTCCAGTAAGCAAGGTAAACCTTACAAGTTCAGAGTACTTAGACAGCATAAGCAAAGCGAGTATTTTTCATTTCGCTGGGCATGCACAAGTCCAAGACCAGTTAGCTTACCTCGTACTTGCTATTAATGATACCCTTCGACCCATTTATGCGGATCAGATTCAATATTCCAATTGTCAGAATAAACTAGTTGCTTTGAGTGCTTGCGAAACTGCTTTGGGTGAAATAAAACTTGGAGAAGGAATACAAAGTCTTGGGCGAAGTTTTATGATTGCTGGTGCAGAATCTGTGCTACAAAGCTTATGGAAAGTAGATGATCAAAGTACAGCTATTATCATGGGTGATTTTTATAAATATTTGGCTCAAGGGAAGGAAAAGCATGTGGCACTCAGAGAAGCAAAAAAAGAGTTTATTTCTACTAGTCCTCCCGAAAATAGGCACCCATACTATTGGAGTGGATTTATTTTAACAGGAAATACGCAAGCAATGGTAAAAACCAAGCAATGGAAATTTGTGTACCCAATAGTAGTTCTTGGGGTCATTTTTTTATGCTTCAAGTTACTTATTAGTAACCGGCAAAAAAATCAAACAATATGAAACATACATTTATTCTTTTATTCTTCAGTCTTCTTTTCCAATCAGCTAACTGCCAATTAGATATGCAATGGTACATTAAAAATGGTTATGGCTTAAATGGGACAACCAGCAATTACTCTAATCCCATCGACCCGACGCTGGATGTAGATATTAAGCAAGTGACCCACCCGTCTTCCAACATCCCAAATGCAGAAAATGCCCTCTTCATAATAAAAGAATCTGGCAATATGTTTAGCACAGATATAAATGGCTCTATTAATCATACAACATCAAATGGCTCCAATTACACCATAGATTTTACTGATCCGCCCTTGTACATGTATTTTACCAATAAATACGAAAATGATGACCCTACTCAAGGTATACTCATCAACAATGGTTCAAACTACATGCAAGTAGCCATCACAAACTCAGTCTTTCCTGAAGTGTTATGGGCGCATCAAGATGTTATTCCTTCAACAGATATTGTGCTTGCCATCAACAAAAGAAATATCAAGGACGAGGCTTGTACAAATCTAACAAGTGTTGACGTTTGCTTTGACATTACTAGCCCAACAAGTACAATAAATAACTTTATTCAGCCTTGGCCTGTTTTTTTCAATGGTGGCACAGCAGAGTCCATCTTACCTGGAGATAACGCAAAAACACCTTTTTCGAAATCTATATTTACCAATGCAGCGTCAGAACGATGTATCAAATTACTCCTTTCGGATTTTGGGACACATCAAATGATGTATATAAATTTTAGATCAGCAGGTGATTTATCCAATTTGATCGCAGGGGATTACGACAACTTATTTAAAATCTATTGCGGAGGGACTACTCAGCTCATTGATGACCTTGCAAAAGATGTTAGAGCAGCGCACGATCCTAACTATTGTGAAGTAACAAGTATTTGTGAAATTAACAATGAATTATACGTCAATTATCATATTGAGTTTTACAATGAAGATCCTACCCCACTAGACGCAAATTCTCTGGGCACAAGCATCCAATTACCAACTTGTCTAGACCCTAACTCTTTGTGCATTAAAGATTTTAGAGTAGGTGAAATGTCATACGCTGGTAATAACCCTCTCAATTGGACTACAAGCAGCATGGCTACTTCATTTAATGGTCAAGAGGTCAGTTTTGATTTCCCGCTGGCGCAATTAGCAGGTACACTAGATCCTGATAAAGTGCCTCCAGGCGCCATAGGTCGTGTAGACTTTTGTGTGAAATTTAATCCTACTTGTGATATTCATGAAGCAGATCTAAGTCCTGCCGCTACACCGACAACTAATTTTGGGGGTACTACATTTGAGATACACGATTTTATAGACAACCTTGAATGTACATCGAGCGGAATTGACGGAACTCAATCATTTACTTGTGAAAGACCAATCACAACATCAGATTGTTCTTGTGCTTGTGATGGTGATATTGATGATACAAATTGGTGGGTTTATGCTGGAATTGCAGTCATTGCCTTATTGCTCATGGGTATACTTTTAAGAATCAGAAGACGGCCTTAACTCCTTGATTTTTCCTAAATAATATGGATCAAGATCCTTAGGCAACGTTTCTTTTATTTTATTTAAAGAAACGTTGTCCCTTTTTAGCCAGTAGCATAAAGCTTCCATATATAGTTTTCGATCACGAAGATTGTCTGGTACATTCACTTGCTTTAAATACAACAAACAGCTATCTGGTTTTTGCTCATGCAAATACATCTCAGCTAACCATAAGTTTTTATCATATTGGCCAATGTTAGGATCCTTCCTTAGTTGATTGATTCCCAATTGTGCATGTTCATTAATAAAGCGATGTATAGCCAGCTCCAGGGGCTTAGCATCTGACCTTGTGCTCGGCCAGGTAGGTTCCTCATAGTAAGCAAAAAACTGTTCCTCCTGACTTTTGACATTTGGTTTAAACACCCAATAGAGAATGGTCAATCCTAGCAGAACAAGCAGTAAAACCCACCACAAATAGTGCGTGCTCTTTTTAGCTTTGGTTTCACTCAAATGAATGTTTTTGAGTGTGTGCAAAGCAGATTCATGTGTATTAGTATCATCTAAGTAGTCATTCATAGATTGATACAAATTAAAAGATTCCTTCAGCTGCTTATCTTCAGCGAGCCTTTTATTAAAGCTTTCCATTGCTTGTGTATCCAGCTCGCCAGCCAAATATTGATCAAATAATATGATTATTTCTTCATTCATCCCGCCATTGTTTATATGCTGGATCTTCTTTTAATAATGTACTCCATCGCTTGATGCAAGCCGCTTTTCTTCGATAAAGGGTATTCTTTGTATTAAACGCTAAGGTTTCTTGAATCTCTTCCGCTTTTTTTCCCTTTCTTATTAATCCAAGTAGTTCTTGACATAAAGAGGATAATTGCAAAAAACTTTTTTCAAATAATTTATGCTTTTGATAAGCTACTTCTTTTTCTATGTATGATGCTTCAAAACCCTTTTCAATAATAAGTAATTCTTGATCATCGTTTCTTACCTCTCTTTTACTTTTTCTTTTATAATTATACCATTTAAACTTGGCTATTTGCAGAACTAAACCATCAAAAGTACTATCCAGTTTATCGATTTTTAATAAGATGGTTTCAAGGACTTCTTGGAAAATATCTTCGGCTTGTTCTTTACGTCCACCATTTTTTACAATCCAGGCTATTACCCTTGGCAAGATTGTTTTATAAATCTCACGAATTTTTTCAGGTTGCCCCTGCTTTAATCCATCAAAAAGTTGTTGACCTTGAACCATACTTTAAAATCACTACTAAGATAATTTTTTATTTCAGAGGGTAAGATTTTCCAATATCAATTGACTTGTAATAAATGCTTGATAGATGTTGGATAAAACCAAAATTATGATCCCTTGTACCGCGACCATTGAATTTGTCATGATCAGACAAATTGTTCGAGTGGAGGCCATGCAAAACTATTCAAAGGTTTTCCTTAAGGATGGACAATGCCTCATCAGCAATTTGGGCATAACAAAGATTGGTGAAACACTTGTTAATCATTCTTTTTTTATGAGCCACAAGTCTCATTTAATTAACCAAACCGAAGTCTTAAGGTACTATAAAGAAGGTCAGCTCATGATGTCAGATGGGTCGAGAGTTCCGCTAGCACGGCGAAGGAAAGAGTCCTTTTTTAACAGCTATAAACCGCTCGATTAGCATTTAGCTCCGATGGTAAGAAATAATCGGTAGCGATCGAAGATTTTCTCACCATTTATCAAACAATTATGGAACAGCATTTAATGACTAATATTTTTAAATCAAGTATAAAAACAAAAAGATCAATTATGAAAACAAGACTTACCTTTTTTCTAGGGCTATTGCTATGCTCTACTCAATTACTAATTGCACAAGATTTAGCCAATTGCAATACTCAAGTAATCACTTTAGTCGAACAAAACGAATGGAGTGCTGGGGCTTTCTCTCAAAATATAGTTTTTGAGAACGATTGTGGTTGTAACACAGTCGGAGATTGCCAGATAGTAAGCATAGAATTTCCTTCCAATTATACGTGCTTCGGCTTGGTAATAGCACTAGAAAATAGCCTTGAATGGTACGATGATCATTTTGATTTATATTATATCCCAGATTGTACTTATGACGGATTAGACAACATTCAAGATTTTCAAAAGTCTAATTATATTGCCTCTGTAGATCCACCACAAATGGGAGGTTCTTTTGACTTTCTCATTTGTGCCGGTGAGGATTTACCTGTTGGACAAAACGCTGTATCTCTTGATTTTAACACGAGTGATCTATGCGACATAGAAGACTGTAGCAATGACAACACACCTCCTACTTGCTCAGCTCCTGATGTTACTATTAATGGTTCCAATGGAAGCACAGAAGTCAGCATACAATTTACCGAGTGGGCAACAGATAATTGCGGACAAGTTTCTACTTCGCAAATCATTGACCTATCCACTAATGATATCATAACGGATGGATCTGCTTTTCCTTGCGGATCGCAGCAGTCTTTCGAAGTAGGTTTTATAGATGAAAACAATAATAGTATTTTTTGCGCCTTTAATGTAAGTATAGAATGTCCAACTATAAATGGTTCAGATGAGTTTTTAAAAGTATATGGAAATGCGGATAGCAATTTCCCCATCAAGGTAAAGTATGCAAATGACCATGTTTTCTTAATCACAAGAGAACAGGTGGGAGACATCTTCCAAGGAGTACTATACAAAATAGATAATAATGGAGATATCGTATGGTCTTTTGCCAGTGACCAAAACGCCTACTTTATCGATGTTATCATCGACGGATCGGATATTTTACTCACAGGTAGCACTCTGCCTTTTGAAAATCAAAATAACTCCTTAATCGTCAAATTAACAGATAGTGGTAGTACTTACACCATTAATAAAGCGGATAATATAGACAACTCCTTGCAAAGAGAAAGAATGACTGGCATCGTGCAAATCAATGATGGATTAAATAAATACGCTGCATTATCTCACAATGGTTGGATCTCTATAGATGATGCGGGAATAACCCTATTAGACGCTGAAGGCAACATAAACTTGCAATCAAATTATGATTTCAGTGATGATCAATTATGGTCTGGACCTAGTCTCGACATTGGACAAACCCTTAGTATTTATGGTACAGAAGCGAATGATAGTGATGAAGGATTTATAGTCAATGCTAGCTATAATTTATCGGATTATTCAGGATATTCCTTCTTCGGACTAGCTTACATACGAGATCTAATAATGACAACAGATGAGCAATTTAGAATCATCATGTCAAATGCAAGAATTTCAATAGCTGATGAAGATTTCTTTGTCACTAATAGCTATCTCTTAGAAGGCATATCATTAAATAGAGATATAGAAGGACCTATTAGTGATGGCTCAGGTAATGAATATTATTATTGCTTCTCAGACATGGAAATGGGCGACCAAATAGTACCATTGATTAGTAAATTTTCTGTGAGCGGAAATGATTTGGTTTTTCATTGGTTTAAATATTTAAATACAGAACATCAAATCGATAATGGTGGAAGTTTTAAAGTTTTAGCACACGACCATTTTTTAATCACTACTCCAGTAGAAGACGCTGAAAGAGGATATGGACAAACGGATGTATGGCTGGGTATCATCGATGCTTCTTCTTGTTTATTTAATGATGTTGATATAGCCTTAGTGCCATCTGAAGTCAACGTGGTAGAACAAGATGTTGCTTACAACAATAAAGTGGCTTCCTCGATTGTAGAAGCTAATCTGGCTGAAGCTCCGGCTTACACTTGTTATTCCCTTGAGCCTTGTGAACCGATTGATTCTACTTGTGTATTTGATTGTAGTGAAGAATGCAGTACCGAAACTGTTAGTTTGAGCACAGGCATAGATCCTATTTCGGGAGATGCTATTCCAGTATTAGGCAATGATCCAGGCTGGCTATTAATCGAGTCACCAGATCCTGGTATTCAGGTACCGAAGCCTGCCGTTTTAGTGGAACCCAATGACGTATGGGATCAACTTCCAGGATCAAGCTACATTTCGGCTTACCCAGACCCCAATAATAATGATAATAATATCAGCAATGGTACTGCTTATGTGTTTGAAAGATGTTTTTGTGTTTGTGATGAATCAAGTGACGTCCTATTCGAAATAGAGGCTTTAGTCGATAACAATTTAAAAATAGATTTATTGGATGAAAATGAAAATGTACTAAGCACCCTAGTCGATATAGTGGATCAAACAACAGGTGCTTTTACTTTTCCTCCTGCTACACATAATGAAACATACACATTGAGTAATGGAGTGTATTGCTTACGTGCTTATTTAAAAAATGATGGTTCAGTTACCATGGGTATGTCTGCCGATATCTCGATTACTGGCGCTGGTCTGATCGAGCATCAATGTTGTAAAACATACAATGCGATAACGGGTCAGGTATTTAATGATACTTCTTGTGATGGAGCTTATAATAATGGTCAAGATAGCGGACTTGCTGATTATGAGCTTAACTTGTGCAGTCCAGATGGAACAATCTTACATACCTTATTTTCGGATAGTTTTGGGTATTTTACTTTTTCCAATGTCGTCCCAGGAGAATACATAATTAAAATAATAAATGCTGGATCTTTGAGCCTCACAACGCCCGAAGATTATCAAGCTATTGTCAGTGACAATCAAGTTATCGGAAGCATTGATTTTGGATTGTGTAATCCCGAATGTATATCGGATAATGTAGCTATCCACCTTGATGGAGTCGATGATTTTATACAACTGGATGATATTGGAGCTTATAATGATTTAAGCATTGGTACTTGGTTTAAAGCTGATGTGGTCAACTATTCAGGTGCAGAAAACAGGATTATGAGTTTTGGTGGAATAAATAGGCTTGAGATTGGGCATTTAAATAATGGAACTTTATGGTTATTTGACCAATCACAAAATCAAACCTTTACCATGAGTGAGAATGTTTTAGATGGAGAGTGGCATCATATCGCTTATGTGGCTAAATCTGAAAACAGATATGTATATTTTGATTTTGAAGAAGTATTAAACTATGTGTCTCCTACATCTGATATTAATTATGGTCCTCACCTTCAGATCGGGACGTGGATTAATGGAGGTGCGGATGGTTCGTTGTATCAAGGGTTGTTAGACGAATTTAAGGGCTTTGACTTAGCTATAGCGGAGAATCTTCTTTGTGAGGCCTTTAACAATACGCCACCTAACTTGATGGACAATTTAAGAATCTACTTTGATTTTGAAGATGGACAAGCAGATGAGAATAACAGTACACTTACACAAATCGCCAACCAAGGAGATTTGATTCGTGGAGATTTATACCACTTTGGTTTAATAGAAACTGCTTATTCAAATTTTACCTGTGGCACTTTTAATCAAGATTGCAGTATGCCTTGCGATCCGGATATTACGCCACCTATTTGCTTAGCCAATGATATTCAATACGAAATGGATCAAAGTGGTTTTGTGGCCATAACTATTGATGCGATCAATGCGGGTTCTTTTGACGATTGTTCCGATGTAGAACTGAATATTGAGGCAAATGGTTTCTCTTGTTTTGATATCGATCAAGCAAACACAGTCACTTTAGTAGTCACTGACGCCGCAGGTAATGAAAGTACATGTACTTCTACTGTAACTATTTTAGACCCGAATAACTATTGTAATGACATCATAGATCCTACTTGTGATTTTGAATGTAGTGATGAATGTAATACGGATAACATTGCTTTAGGTACTGCTTTTGATCCTCTCACAAATATGGCTATCCCAATCGGGCAATTTGACCCTGCTTGGATTTTAATCGACAGCCCTGATCCGAACATACAAACACCAAGGCCAGCTTATGTTTTAAATCCTAATGATGTGTGGGATCAGCTACCAGGATCAAATTATATTTCAGCCTATCCTAATGCCAACAATAATGACAATAACATTGCTAATGGAACAGAATATGTATTCCAACGGTGTTTTTGTGTTTGTGAGGACCAATCTAACGTAGAAATAAGTGTAGATGCATATGTAGATAACAACCTACAAATCGACTTGTACGATGAGAATAATCTCCTTGTAGAACCAATCATTAATATTACTGATCAAACTCAAAATGCGTTTGTCTTCCCTCCTGCTTCTTATCAAGAAACTTTAACCTTAGGGACTGGTATTTATTGTTTTAATGCAGCTCTAAAAAATGACGGAGCGGTCACTATGGGAATGAGCATAGATATAATGATTAGTGGTGCAGGCTTGATCGAAAACCAATGCTGTAAATCCTTTAATTCTATAACTGGGCAAGTGTTTAATGACACCAATTGTGATGGTTTAAATGATTTTTCAACGGATCTTGGTATAGAGAATTTTCAAATTGATTTGTGCGAAAGCGATGGTTCGTTTATTACGAGTCTTGTAAGTGATGCCTTTGGTTACTTTAGTTTCAATAATATTCCTGGCGGAAACTATCAAGTAAAAGTGATTAACAACAGTACCTTAATAAATACCACAGCGGATATTTATGAAGTGAGTATTAACAACAACCAAGTGGTCGGTGGAATAGAATTTGGTTTTTGTGAAGACCCGTGCGCAAATGATGACCAAGCACCAGAATGCATTGAACTTGAAGTTACAATCGAAATCGAAGCTAACGGGCAGACGGGTATTCCACCAGATTTATTTGACGGAGGAGCCTTGGATGATTGTACTGAAGTGGAAGTGAATTTTGATCAAATTATTTTTGATTGTAACGATCTTGGACCATATAATTATAGCTATACAGCCTCAGATCAAGCGGGAAATACAACTATTTGCGAAGTTGTTATGGAAATAACAGACCCTAATAATTATTGTGATCCTTGCAACATGGACACCAGCCCTCCTACTTGTATCGCACTAAGTGCAATATTGCAGATGGGAGTTGACGGTTTTATAAATATTTCAGTTGATGAGATAGACGGTGGTTCTTTTGATAATTGCACAGATGTAACTAGTAGCATCAGTCAAACAGTGCTCACTTGCGATAATCTTGGCAATAATACCATACTATTAACCGTGTCAGATCTGAATGGAAATAGCTCTACTTGTGAGTCATTTATTTCATTATCTGACCCTAATGATTATTGTAATCCGTGCAATATGGATACGACTCCTCCTACCTGTGTCCCTTTGAGTGCAGTCATTCAAATAAATCCAAACGGTAGTGCTTCTGTCGAACATTCTGCATTGGATGATGGTTCGACAGATGATTGTTCCGATGTAAGTATAGTGGAAGGTACATACATCTTTAATTGTGATCAATTAGGTATTAATATAGTGGAATATGTGATCTACGACCAGTCCAATAATGAAAGGGTTTGCGAGACACAAGTGCTTGTCGAAGACCCAAGTTTCTATTGCAATCCTTGCATACCAGACACTATACCTCCGATCTGTGTTAATCAATCCATCAGCCTAACTATGGATAATCCGGACCTCATTGAAATAGCATTGTCATCAATAGAAAATCAATCTTATGATGAATGTGGAAGCATCGAATTCAGTGACGATATTTATTATTTTACTTGCGATGACTTAGGCTCTAGCACAGCTCTTTATACCATCTTCGACGAAGCTGGTAATACTGCTCAATGTGAAGTTTCATTCATTTTAGAAGATCCTGCAAACAATTGCGAATGTTTTGAAGATAATATACCACCAAATTGTATATCTCAAGATATAGTCATTCAACTTGATGAAAGCGGCAATGTCACTGTAACTATGGAGATGCTCGATAATGGATCCTTTGATAATTGCACTGAAGTTGCTTTTAGTGGACTTACTTATGATTACAATTGTGATCAATTGGGTATTTATGAAGTAGTATTAGTAGTTTGGGATGGTAACGGTAATTTTTCTGAGTGCCCTACCACCATCACTGTGGAAGATAAGCTAGAGGTATGCCCCTGTTTGATGGATACCATCCCACCTATTTGCTTAACGCAAAGTCTAAATATCAACGTAGGTGACGCTGGAACAGCGAGTGTTTCAACCGGAGAAATCAATAATGGATCATTTGATGATTGTACTGAGGTTTCTTATGATGACATTATCATCGAATATAATTGTGATCAGTTGGGCGAGCAGAGTGTCGAATTAACAATCTATGATGAAGCTGGGAATAGCAGTGTTTGTTCATCTACCATTACCGTGACAGATAGCATGGATTACTGCTTGTGCATAAATGACATAGAACCACCCATATGTATTCTTGGCAATGTGGTCGTTTTTATGGAACCGGACTCCACAGTTTCAATTGACTTTGAAGATCTGGATCTTGGTTCATACGATGAATGTTCGGACTTTGATTATGCTATTAGCCAGAGCGTTTTTGGCTGTGACCAAGTGTGCACTAATTTTATCACGGTGGTTTTAACCGATACATTTGGCAATGTCGTGGAATGTGAAACTGCAGTTTCTGTTGTGGATACTTTAGGAATATGTACCATTTCCAACACAAGTAATCATGTACCCTCCGATAATGTACTTGTCAAACCAAATCCTAGCAATGGGTTTTTCCACGTCGAACTTAGCCAGGCAAATATGCAGGTCATAGAAGTGTTTGATATTTCTGGTCACTTAATGCTTAAAAAGAGCGAATTAAATAGAAAATCAGCCAACCTAAACTTAGAGCATTTGGCGACTGGAACATATATTTTAAGAATCATGAGCACAGAAGGACATTTTGTAGTAAAAAGGATAGTGAAAATGTAATGATAAAGGAGGAGTACGAGTAGTTATTACTGGCTCCTCCTATTTTATTTGCATAAACTATCCGAATTGCCAAACATTTTTAATAACTTCTTTCATTTATAACCAAAAAATCAAAACAATGAATGCAAAAGTATCAATGGGCATCCGAATCTTACTCGGAGTCTTCCTATTCGTTTTTGGACTTAACAAATTTATGGGGTTTATGGAATTTCCTGCCATTCCTGGTGACGGCGGAACGCTTATGGGAATATATATAAGTTCCGGATTTATGAAGATTATTGGTGTTTTAGAAATAATCGTAGGGCTTTTATTGCTTGTAGGAAAACTGGTGCCCTTAGCAACCACCATCGCAGCAGCTATCATGTTTAACGCCTTGGTTTTCCATCTACTGCATGATCCAGCTAATTCTGCTGGAGCTGCTTTGGGCGTAATATTATGTTTATTGACAGTTTGGGGACATAAACATCAATTTAAAGGATTATTCACTGTATAAAACAACAATTAACAAAATAAAAGCTCAACATTTAAACTGTTGGGCTTTTTTTATGTTTATAATTTGCATATTTGCACCAGAAAACCAAATTATATTTTTAACACTATGATAAGTGACATTGTATATAATGGGTAGTCTAAATAATATATCCGAAACACACATGAAATTATTAACAACCATTCTTTTAGGCGCTTTTGCTTATTTTCCAGTATCGAGTCAGATGGCTAGCCTTGTTGATGAATCTTTTGACTACATAGTAAGTCACGACACACATGACCCTGTGAGAGAACAAGTACTCAATCCCTATTCATTCGAAATTTTCCAAAACACTGCGCATACAAAAATCACGTTAGTGCTAAATGAAAGTCAGTCGCAAGGATTTACTAAAGCAACTGTACGTAATACCAATGGTTTCCCTTTAATTGTTACGCATAAAGCGGGTGCCATAGATGTGAGTGAGTTAGAAAAAGGATTTTATTATGTATTCGTTGAATACGGTGATAATCAAGTGTCCGTACAAAAACTCATCAAAGAATAAAAAACATTAATTACCGACCATTTAAACTCCAATCGTATTCATTAAAGTCTACATTGGACTTGGCTGTTATTTGAACTTTTGAGTATTTATTGAGGAAGGTTTTCAAGTCCCCAAAATCTTCACCATACCAATCAAATATTTTAGATACAATTGCTTTTGATGGTGTTATTTGATTATACGCAGTATTATTAATAAACGCTATGGTTTGCTTCTCTAATAAGCCTTCTAGATTAGCACTGGTAAACGCTTGATTAGCAATAGGCGGACAAGACTTGGCCGCACAATTAACCGCAAAGTGAATACGTGGCTCTTTATATTTAGGTCGGATAATATCATTTTCTATATTGTTTAGAGAATATGTTTTTCCTTGGAGTTTTATCCATTTTGTATCCCAAGGTTTTCCTCCATCAATATCCATAATGCTTCCTACCCCATAATTATTTAAAATTAATTTTATGGTGTATGCATTATAAGCATTAATCCAATACACCAATTTTTCACTCCTTGACCAACTCTGATCAAAACGACTATCTTCTAATTGTTTGAGATACGCATTGAGTTGATCTTCAGATTTTTTTATAGAAGCATAATCTACCCTTCCTTTAACGACATTGGACTGAAGTATGCCGTTAAATAATCCGTGATCAGGTTTATTAGATATTATTTCTTTCTCTGGTTTAGTATCTTTCGCTACATTGTTTTGTATGTTTTCTTTAGTTTCTTGTACTTCTGTTTTAGCAGGCGCCTCTTTGGTTTGCTTATCCATTTCTTTCTTTAAAACATCTTTATTCTTTTCGATAAATTCTTTCATTTTTGTTTTCGAAAGCTCTGTATTGGTACTACTGCTTTTTACATCTTTTGCTGGAATAGAAGATTCTATGCTTGAAGAATTAACAGGCTTCGATACTTCTACCTTTGTTTCTTTTTGTGGCTTTGGCTTTTCGTTTACTTGTATATCCGCTTCAGTATTTGATTCCATTATTATGGTTGCTTCTGATTGCTGTGCAGCTTTCTTGAGCTGGTTCTCTAAGGCTTTTTTTGCTTCTTCTGCTTGGAGATCAGCTTCTGCAATCAAACTAGCTTGATCTTGCTCCATGGGTGCTCCCACCGCTTTTTCGACTGGTTTAACTTCAGTTTTGCAACTCAAAAATATAAGTGCTATAATAGGAAGGAGTATATACGCTCTTTTCATTGTATTTTATGTTAAGTATAAATGTAATATGTATTTGTTGGCTTTTGTTTATTTCAGCACATTAAAATTTCGCAGAAAGTCGGATTCCAACATTTCGTGGAGCCTCAAATAAAGCAGGGCGCTTTGTGTACTCCACATTAAACAAATTATTTATCAAGAAGCCAAGGGTATATTGTTTAAAAGTAGCAGACAGCCTTATGTCTGTAATCGTATAGTCAGTGTCATTATTATCTAAATAGGCTTTAACAAAAACAAAATCCACTGGCGTATAAAATAAATTATCGATAGCTTCTACCCTGCTCGCAAACCGCTGAGCTACACCTAAACTTAAAAATTGATAGTTAGCTTGAATATCAAAACTATACAAATGTTTACTTCTATATTTCAGGATGTTTTCTGAAGAGGAACTGGTTGAGGCAAGATCTTGAGTAAAATTTCTGTAAGTTGGATTAATGTAAGTATAACCAGCTATAACATTAAGTTGTATGGGGCCAATGTCGGTATTACTTCCCAACTCTACTTCTACACCTTTAATGTCAGTATCTCCCACATTTTGTGATCTAAACCCAAGCTGTCCATCTTGCTCGTAAAACCCAAATTCAGCCATATTATCATATTGCGACCAAAAAAAAGACAAGTCAGCATAGGCCAGAGCATCCATGAGCTTAAAACCTTGTTTATGACCTATTTCGGCAGACCATCCAGACTCTGAATTTAGATCAAGATTTGGGAATATATTAAAGCCAGCAACAGAAGTTGATATATACTTTTCAGTGATGGTTGGGTAACGATAACCTTGCCCCCAAGAAATTCTGCTTGCTGAATATGAATTGTACTTATAATTTGCCCCTGCTCTAGAAATAACTTTAGATTCTGTATTTAATCCTCCATTGGGCAAACTCACACCATATAATACTGAAGGACTTTGTAATTGATTAAATTCCGCTCGGATCCCAGCATTTAATGTCAGTTTATTAAAGAATACTTTTTCTAACTGAAGATAAGCCGCTTGATTATTACCTGTAAAGATGGTATCACTAAATAATTCTGAATCAGAAAAAATAGTGGAAGCCACCAAACCACCCACTAAATCAATATCTATAACAGGAATTGTTTTAAGATATTGATACTCAATAAATCGATATATAGAACTATTTGATTGGTTGTCGGAATTCTGATTATCGATACTATAGTACCTTCCTTTCAGTTTATGCTGACCTTTATGTGTGTCTATATAGCTTATACTTGGATCCACATAATACCTAGATGCCTTAGTGCTACTTGTTTGATCACCGAAAGGTATAAAGGCGCCTGTCGTCGGATTAGACCAGACAAATTCATTCGCTGCATTTGATTGATTGACCACTGTTTGCACACTAGCTGTTAGGCGATCGTTTACTCGATACCTGAGATTTAGATTGGACCTAAATCTATCGGTAAATGTACCTTTGTAAAAACCATCTTCTGTATGATAAAACCCGGCCGCCACCAGGTCTATTTTCCCTAGCTTTCGTTTGTGAAGCAGACCTAGGTTATAGCTATATGGCGCCTTATCCCACCATTGTTTTCGTCCATCACTAGGTGACCTAAATGAAGTATAAGAACTAGACACTTTAGTTACTGGTGTCGAAGTGGCGTAGCCTGTACGAACATGTATGATTCCATTAAGTGCAGAAGACCCATAAAGTACAGACGAGGCTCCTTTTAGTATTTCCACCTGGGATATGTTTTCTATAGGCACATCGCTCCAGTTAGGTCTGCCAGCATCTGCTTGTAGTGCAGGAATATCATCCACTAGCAACAACACTCTGCTTCCAGCTCCGTAGGAGTATCCAGAGCCACCGCGAATATTAGCTTGACCATCGATGATTTGGACCCCAGGTATCTTATCTAAAACTTGATCGATTGCTGGTGCATTTGTTGCGGCAATTAATGCTGGTTTCAGCACCGATATAGAGCTAACTGAAGTGAGGGTATTACGTTCATACTTTGAACCTGTAATCGTTGCCGTATTTAGGACTTGTGCCGATGGCTTTAGTGGTATATTTAAAAACCTTTGATCAGCGTCAAGTACAAATGCTTTGTTGATCGACGTATATCCTACATACCTTATAGAAATGTAGAGAGTATCTGAAACTTCATTTATTAGAAATTGTCCATTCAGGTCAGAGCTGTAGAATGCATCATTTACTTGAACATTCGCTGCAATTAGAGGATCTCCCGTTGCACTATCAGTGAGCTTACAAGTAAGGACACCGCTCTGGGCACACAAGGATGACATCAAACATCCACTTATAATCAGACAAAAAAGTAATTTCATATAGCTATTTGACTATACAAAATACAATAAAATAAGCAATGAGAAATAGCTTATGTTGCTTAACCTATTTTATGAATCATTGGTAATTCGATCAATTTTGCTTCCTCCGAATCTACAGTCATGAATCCCAAAAATCCTCCTGTAGACTTAGCTACGTGCTTCGCAAACGAAAGTAAACTATCATACAATACTATAGCATAGTTTCTTTCCAACAATGGAAAAATATCGTTTAATTGACTAAGCTTTGAGCTTAATTCATTGGTACGAATTTGAGTATCACTATTCGCTGATTGCACGGTTTGATCTAAGACTTCTGCGTAGTCAACACCCACAGCCTTAAAGAAATCTAGCACTTGGTCAGAAGCCGCATAAGTTCTGATTTTAGCTATTTTTTCAGCCCAAGCTAATTCCTTTGATTCTATCTCACCATCCGCTCCTGCTATCAAAACGGTAATCCATGCAACTGAGTGTTTTAATGTTTGCAAGTGCTCAGCTGGTAAATCTCTAAAGTTGTCTAACATATAGTGTCCAATTTGAAGCGCAAATATATAAAATCAATTAATAGAAGCTTAAAAATTCAGCTTCAATCCAATGCTCGGAATAATCGGCAATTGATTTACTCGCTCGTACTCTACTCTATCAAAATAGAATATATTTTTTCGGTCATATAGATTGGTAATACTCGCCACAGCTTCAAGGTTAACATGTTCGCTAAATCTAAAGATTTTTGTAGCTGACAAATCGAATCTATGGTAATAAGGAAGCCGGCCCCCATTTCGCTCTTCTGAATAAATGATACTGACATCATCGTTATTAGCCGTTATAACATCAGAATCGACTCCATCTTCAAATAATATATTGTGGTAAAAGCCTTGCGTTAGTGTAAAAGGAAATCCAGATCCAAAATTCCATCGTCCACTTATCTGAAAGTCTCCGTCTTTATCAAGATTGTAGGAAACCAACACATTGCTATTATGCCTTCTATCAAACAGTGTCGCATAGGTTTGTTCGCCGTCATATCTCGATACCTTTCCCAAAGAATAAGTGGTCCATACATACCACTTCGGTGTATCATATTTTAAAGACAAATCAACTCCTCTTGCTTCACCACTTTCTGTAACATAATCAGGTTCTGATGCATCTAGTTTATTTCTATTAATCACAATTATTTGAGGGAAATTCTTAATGTAACCTTCCAGATTCAAAGTCAATGAAGGCAAAACGTCGAATTCAACACCCGTAACTAAATGCTGGGAAAATTGCAACCTAGAGTCAGCAAAGCCTCCTTCATGTGAACCAATGGCAGCATCAGGTCCCGAAAGAAAGCCTGTAAATAAATTCACTACATCTCGTTCATTTGAGGTACTAATTAGGTTTTGGGAATAATACCCACCTGCTGCTTTTAATCGCACGTCATCCGTAACATTGAATTTAACCCCTAATCTCGGCTCCACTCTTGGTTCATTTAAAGAAGCGTAATATTGAAGCCTTACAGATGGCTCAATCACTAATCGATCCCAGGCTTTACGATATAGAAAATACGCTGCCATTTCAGTGGTATTCTGAAACTGAGAAAGGTTAATCCCAAATGGGTTAGTAAATTCAAAATCAGTACGAATACTTTTAATTTCTAGACCATAATCAAACTCATAACTATTCCCGAAGAAATTAAAATCAAGTCCTAAGAAATACTCATTGATACCACTTGTTCTTGGTTTTGCATCATCTTCATCCAACTGAATCTCATAATTGGAAAATCCTACTTTCCCATTTAAAATCAAACTACTATTTTGAGGAAGCACATTAAAATTAAGACCTCCACCATAATTGCCCCAAGAAACTCTGGCAATGGAAGGATCTGAAAACGTATCTGAGAAGTTGAATCCAAATACATTAAACTCACTACCATTCTTTGTTCCAAAGGTGATTTTACCATATACATCTTGAAAATCAAAAGGCAAACCAATGGAATCATTTCTCACAGCATAAGGATACAACACCTTGGAAGTTTCTTGAATCAATGATTTTTTGGCTGTCAAAATAAATGACATACTTCCAGCATCTTCTTTTAACTTAATAACGGGGCCTTCTATTAAAGCTTTCCCCATAAATGGACTAAGTGACACTTGTCCACCTAATCGCTTTTTATTTCCAGGCCGAGTCTTAATATCCACAACGGCAGATATTCTTCCACCATGATAAGCATTAAAACCACCCGTCAATACGTCCACATTCTTGATAACTTCTGTCTCGAAAATAGAATAAAAACCAATGGAATGAAAAGGATTATAAATAGTCATCCCATCTAATAAAATTTTATTTTGAATCGGAGATCCTCCTCGAATAAACAACTGACCACCTTGATCACCTGTCGTAATGACTCCAGGAACTACTTGTAAATATTGTAAGATATCTGCATCTCCTCCAGTAGATGGTAAGGCTTTTATTTGTTTTTGAGTGACTTGCAACTTGGATACTTGCACTTCAGTTCTAGCTTGTTCTTTTGCAGCAGAAATATTAACTACACCTAAGCTTACACCTCCTGCATTTATGTATACTTTTTCATAAGTAATTCTCTCATCTTTTATGACGATTTCTTTAGAAGCATCTGCGTAACCTATATAGCTAGCAGTCAAGGTATACGTTCCTGCATCTATACCAGAAATACTAAAAAATCCATTTTCATCAGTAGTTCCTCCGATGGTTGTGCCATCTAAGACAACGTTACCGTAAATGATGGCTTCACCTGTAGCTTCATCATAGACATGCCCCCTCAAAGTCCCTTGCGCATAAATACTTTGGCAACTAACAATAAAAAATAAAATAAAAATCAACTGAATACTAGTCTTCATAGCTTAGTTTAATTGAAATAAATCGCTCACAAAACTAACAAATTAAGCTGCATAAGCAGCTTAATGATTACTTAAAAATCGGAAAAATACTCTCTTGCATTTCTTAAATAATTATCGCCGACATTTCTGTTATCTATTCTGTTATTTGGTATTTCTCCCAAAGCGTCTCCATAAAGGTCTAATTCCCAACTTGGATTGTTACGCTCGCCTCGGCATGTAGAATGCAATAATTGATAATTGTTACCCGCAAGAGATGGATTATAAAACAAGAATTTCACATTAGTTTGATTCGTCATGGCTATATTTTCATAAATCCAAATTTCATAAGGAGGCGCCGAGGGTTCATCGGTTATAACCACTTTGTCATTAGGCCTGCCATATTTTAAAAAAATAAACCCTCTATCTGATTCGAAACCAAAGCCCACATTATCTCTATACGTTTTATCCACTGCTTTGGCCACCTCCATATATTGTTTATATACTTTTTCCGGATGCTCAGATGATTGCCCTATGAAATACGAAAACAGAAAATACCGCTTGGCAAGTATAGACCCATTTTTTATGAGATCTACCAAGATTCCTTGACTATTCTGCGCAATTTGAGGACTAATGGCTTTTAGAGAATAATCGAGCTTTTCGATATCAAGATCTTGAACAAATGAAGATTCGAAATACTCATTTTTATGGGCCGCATGCACTAAATCTGATTCGGGATGATAAACTTGGAAATTTTGTGCTTGAGAAGCTAACACTTTTTTATCTCGATCAATGATGTCTAATCTCAGATGATATTCACCAGATAAAACGTCACTTAGATCTACAGACTCTACAAAAACAAGTGACTCGCTGTCTATCTTCATTTTTTTGTAGCCTTGCAAAATGACGGAAGTATTAATATCATCACTGAAGCCTTCATATATTTGATAGTGTCCTACAATTTCATCTTTTTCAATGTTGTTTAAACCATAAAACTCTCCAAAAAAAGAAAGCATATCCTGATCTTTAGAACATAAATCATAGGGCAACTTCTCAAAACTAAAACCATATTTTTCCAATGCATAAACGCCTGGACCTCCAAGATCACTGCACAAAACCAAATCCGAAATTTCTATTCTGTCTCTTTTGGCTTCTATGCTTATCGGTTGAGTGAAATAAAAGTTCTGAAGGGTATCATTTTGATCAAAAAGAGAAACTTCAATATTGTAATTGCCTTCCGCTAAAGCATAACGCTTAATATCCCAAAAATCCTTTTTGTTTACTGATTTAGGACTATTAATTAAGTATTTCTCTGCAGCCACAATACTCGAATCTTTTTTGATAACACAGATCATTTCGACTTGAGCTTGTTGTTGGCCTGCAGCGTCTTCCACAAAAACAACCGCGTGAGAAGGTATACCAGTATATAACTCTACATATTGATTATCTGCCTCTTGAAATATGGCTGTGTGTACGGAGGCCACCATCTGCGCAAACGAAAGATTGGTAATAAATACCAAAAGATATGTACAAACTATTTTCATATTGATGCTTTCTTACCACTAATATAAATGATGGAGCTAGCAATTAGCTCACAAATGCTTGCTGATTGTCGCATATTAGGCAAGATGTCCTTAGTTTTGAACGTTTAAGCTTTACTTTTTATGATTGTAATGATAACTGGAGTTTCTTCTGGGATTGGCTATGCGATGGCCAAAGACTTATGCAGCATTGGGTATCAAGTTATTGGAAGCGTCAGAAGGAAACAGTCTTTAAATAAACTTCAAGAAACATTTGGCAAAACATTTATCGGAGTTTGTTTTGATGTCACGAAAGAAGAGGAAATAATCCTCGCAAAAGAACATCTAAATACTTTGGGAATTAATCACATAGATGTGCTCATTAACAATGCTGGAATCGCACTAATAGGTCCTTTGGAAGAAATGCCAATAGCAAAAATCCGTAGCCAAATAGATGTAAATGTGCTCGGATTGATTAGCGTTACCAATACATTTTTACCATTCTTGAAAAAAAGCAACAAGGCCAAAATCATTAATATGGGATCAGTATCTGGCATTATGACCAACCCTTTCCTAGGTGCCTATTGCATTAGTAAATACGGCGTAGAAAGTGCTTCTGATGCCTATCGTTTGGAATTGAAACAATGGAACATAGATGTTATACTTTTGCAACCAGGCCCCATAAAATCATTAATATGGAACAAATCACTGCATCAATTAGATCCCTATAAAAATGGCCAGTATGCCCCATTTATAGATGGAGCAAAAAAGATCATTTACAAAACAGAACAAAAAGCATTTAAAGCTGAAAAGATAACGAAGCTTATACGCAAAATCATCCAGGGAAAAACTAAAAAAGCACGATACCTTATTCACAAACAAGCTTGGATGCTTACTTTCATTAAAAAATTTGTGCCCGATAAATGGTTAGATGCCATTATCTTCCGTTCTATGATGAAACATAAGAAAAAAGTATGATAAGAAACGCATTCTACAAATTCATAATACCTTCCTTATTGTGTTGTTTCTGTTTGAATACCATTGTTGCGCAGGAACATTCTTTTTGGGATCATAAACATTTTACAAAAGCAGACTCTTTAAGAGGCCAACTTAGACCTGAGAGAACTTGTTATGATGTAAGCCACTATGATTTAGACATACGATTTAACATTGAAGAACAAAGCATATCTGGGTCCAATACGATGCGCTTTAACTTGTTAAATTCATCTGAGTTTCTTCAGATAGATTTGTTTAAAAATATGATCATCGATTCTATTTTAAATAATGGTCATTCATTAACGTTCACACGGGAGTACGATGCGGTTTTTATCGATATAGAGCATCTTCTACCCGCAAAAGAGCACAGTATAACTATATATTATCACGGCAAACCAAGAGAAGCGATCAACCCTCCTTGGGACGGTGGATTTTGCTGGGATAAAGATGCAAAGAAGAGATTGTGGATGAGTGTGTCCTGCGAGGGTGTGGGCGCTAGTCTATGGTGGCCTAATAAAGATCACCTTTCCGACGAACCAGACAGTATGGATATACACTACACATTGCCCTCCGAATACAATTGTGTGTCCAATGGACGTTTAATGAGTAAAGAAACTCAAGGTGATTTTGACCGCTATCATTGGCAGGTAAAATATCCCATTAATAATTACAATGTCACCTTCTACATCGGCCAATATGCTGCGTTTTTTGATGAGTATTACTGCGCCAATGGAGATACATTGGATTTAAGTTATTACGTTCTGGATTACAATTTAGCAAGAGCAAAAAAGCACTTCGAACAAGTCAAAGGGGTTTTGAAAGCATACGAACATTATCTTGGTGCTTACCCTTTTATGGACGATGGCTTTAAACTGGTAGAAGCCCCTTATCTAGGCATGGAACATCAAAGTGCAATAGCCTACGGGAATGAATATATGCGTGGCTATTTGGGAGGACTTATACCTCCTGATCAAGATTGGGACTATATCATCGTTCATGAAATGGGTCATGAATATTTTGGTAATAGTTTAAGCTGCAATGATCATGCAGATATGTGGATTCACGAATCATTTACCACTTATCTTGAAGCATTGTATGTCGAATATTCTTTAGGTAAAAGAGCAGCCATCGATCATCTTTTGCAAGAACGCATTTTTGAAAATAAAGAACCTATTATTGGACCACATGATGTAAACTTTGGGGATTGGATAGCTTCAGATCATTACTTTAAAGGCTCCTGGGTGTTGCACACTTTACGATTTGTAGTAAATAATGATCAGTTGTGGTTTTCTATGATCAGAGGATTATACGAAAAGAATGCTTATGGAAATGTAAGTAATGAAGCGATTTTTGATTACTTCGAGGAACGCTCGAATCTAGAACTAGATCTTTTCTTCAATCAGTATTTAATGCAACCATCGATTCCAAAACTAAATATGAGAAACATTGAGAAAATGAACGGGTATGTAACTTTTGAAGCAAAATGGTCTCAAGTTGTTGAAGGATTTAGCTTACCTGTTAGTTACACAAAACTTAATGATGAACGCATAATCATCACAGACCAGTGGAAAGAATACCAAGTAAATGTGCCTTGGAAAAAATTCAAACTAGATAACCACTTATGTTTATTTGAAAGATAAGTCAGTCGCCCAAATCATTTTGAAGCAAAAAAAAAGCCTTCTTTCGAAGGCTTAATATATTACTTAAAGAATTTTCTTTCTTTGATTTTTCCTTTCTTACCTACAACATCTCTTAAATAAAACAATTTAGCTCTTCTTACTCTACCTCGCTTCATAATCTCGATGCTATTGATAATGGGTGAATTCATCGGAAAGATTCTTTCTACTCCAACTCCATTCGAAATCTTACGCACTGTAAATGTTTTAGTAGAACCAGTTCCGCTGATTTGGATAACATCACCTTTGAACTTCTGAATTCTTTCTTTAGCTCCTTCCTTGATAGTATAAGCTACAGAGATATTATCACCAGGTCTGAAATCAGGATGATCTTTTGTTTCAGTTATCTGGTCATGTATATATTTAATGTAATCCATATTCTTTAATTTTAAACGACCGCAAAGATAGAAACATTTTAATAAAAATTCCTATTAATTGGATTATCTTAATAAAGTTACTTTCCCTTTACCTTCAATCAATTGATTTCTAGCTCCTTTGAAGCTGTAAGTATATACATACACACCCGAAGGAGACAATTGACCGTCGTTATTTTTACGCCCATCCCATCCTTCATTTGGGTCCAATGTCTGGAATACTAATTCACCCCAGCGGTTCCATATGTTTAAACTAAACTCATTCATTCCATCTACAACACCTTTCCCTTTGAATGTTTCATTCGTACCGTCAAAATTCGGAGTGAAAGCATTTGGAAAGAAAAATCTTGTCAGTGGCATGACATCTATAAATCGAACCAATGTATCTGTACATCCTGATTCGTGAAAGGTAACTAGTTGTACTCTGTGCGTTCCGGTATCTTGAAATTCATAAGTTGGATTTTGCAATTGGGAAAAGCCTTCATTACCAAAACTCCATTGCCAAGACACACCGTCGATGGACATATCAGTAAAATCCACTGTTTTATTTAGAGAATTTAGTTCTTCTGGTTCGAAGGTGAAATCGGCGATCGGACCTTCTTTGATGGTAATCCAATCAGTAAATGTAGCCGCAACTTCGCAATTTAAAGGTGATATAATTTCAATGTTTATGGTATACTTTCCTGGATTATCAAACACATGAGAAGGACTGATAACGTTAGAGGTTTCTCCGTCACCAAAACTCCAAGTGATATCATAGCTTTCGTCTATCGGCATAGTTAAGTTGGTAAAAACAATATCAGCAGGTGCACAACCAACAAATGCATTTGGCTCCACAATAACGGTCGAGGGTGCAGGATAATATTCTACAATTTGAGTGACTGTATCTTTACATTCGTTAGAATCCGTAACGACTAATTTTGCTAGTTGATTTCCAGGACTAGAATAAATATGACTTGGGTTCTGTACGCTCGAATCATCTTCTCCAAAATCCCATTCCCACGAAATTAAG
The DNA here is from genome assembly GCA_020631235.1 of Saprospiraceae bacterium. Lineage (GTDB taxonomy): Bacteria > Bacteroidota > Bacteroidia > Chitinophagales > Saprospiraceae > JAHDDO01. The sequence continues at coordinate 312,326 of JAHDHQ010000001.1, forward strand.
TTATCCGCACCAGTAACCGTCAAATCTGTAAAATCAACGGGACCTGCTACACAAGTATCGTACATAAAAGAAAAATCTCCTTCGATAGCAGGAAATACACCCACTGTAATTTCAGCTGTGTCTGCACAGTCGGTTCCTTTATTTAATATCATGGTCCCGGTGTACTCACCAATGCCAGGAAAAGTCACGCTAACATCTCTTGTATCAAAAGTGTCCATGGTTCCATTGATATCAAAAACCCATTCATAACTGGTGATGAAGGCTTGCTGCGTACTATTATTTTCAATATTCACCGTATTTTCCCCACACGATTGGATAAAAAACTCTTGGTTGGAAACTTCAGCAGCACTTTGTATATCTGCAAAAACGGTTGGTTCACAAACCAATACATTAAATTGAAAATCTTGCCTTACTTCACCAATTTTTACACCATCGCGATACTCTTCTACACATACTCCCACGGTAAATTGGCCTAGTGCATTCGGCACGCCAGTGATGATACCATCCGTTAATCCAATCTTAACTAAAGGATCACCACCTATAGGGAATTGTGACGCATAATCAGGAGCTAAAAAGACAACCGGATCATATGGCGGTGGACAGTTAGCAGGTGCAGGTTGGACCCCAGTACAAGAATTAGGACTTCCTGGTGTTGTAGACCCATCTGTTCCACCAGAAGCTAAAGGCGAACAAAATCGATAAACCAAAGAATCACCATCTGGATCGGTTGCTGACTGATCGATGTCTAAATCAAAACCTGAACAAATAAAAATGGGCGGAAAGGCATTGAAAGTAGGGTTACTGTTACACAAGGCCTGTGCCTCGGGTGTTATTTCTACAGTCAAGGCAATCCCTGTCTCTCCAGGGTCATCAATATTAAATATAGTATTGTTCCTACAGCATCTTTGATAAGAAATCATATAAGAGCTACTTACAACTTCCAAGTTGTTAATTTCAAAGCGATAATTACATTGTTCTACTCCTACTTGATCGACTGGTTCATTCAAACATGGGTTGTCATTTGGGATAACTTCTGTAGGATCACCAATTAAAAAGGTTTGAAAATCATCGACAAAAACCCAATCTCCGGCACTCGTTTGTCTGTATAAACCGAATAAAGGATCAAAATCACAATCTGCGCCATTGGTTTTGGTATCTCTAAACAATTTACAAGTGACTTCCAGGTTAATGGTCCCATCAGGATTCATACCTGTACAATCATAATATAATAGACCACCCACAATATGGGTTGCATGTGTAATCGCTGGGGAAAGCATGAGTACTAAAAAGGCGATCAGTAACTTCTTCATAGTTGTATCTGAATGAATAATAAAATTACGCTTTAAAATCTAAATTCTTTGTCTTTAAAAATAGAATTGAACAAAATAATAATGCATATCAGACAATTATCGCTGCTTAATTCAGTAAAAGCACCTTTCCCTTACCCGCTATTTCTTCGTTCCTTGCATTTAAAAATCTGTACTGATACACAAATATTCCTTCTTTTTGTTTTTGTCCAATGTTGTTTTTTCTTCCATCCCAGCCTTCCTTAGAATCCGCTGTTTCAAATACCAGCTCGCCCCATCTATTCCATATTTGCAATCGAAAATCAGACATACCTTGTACTTCGCCTAGCCCTCTAAAAGTCTCATTTTTACCATCAAAATTTGGTGTGAAAGCATTAGGAAAATAGAAAAAATCTAAAGGTTTAATATTCAGTGTTTTTTTGATAGTATCTGTACATCCATTGGCATGAAAACTAACTAATTGGACTTCGTAAATTCCTGTATCTACAAATTCAAAACTAGGGTGTTCTTTTGACGAGTAGTCATGTTCATTAAATCGCCATTCCCATGCTTCACTCTCCTGAGATTCGTTATTAAATTCTACTAAATTATTGATTGCATTTAGATCTTGTGGTGTATAACTAAATTGAGATAAAGGGCTTTCAAGTACTTGTATGTAGTCTTCAAATAAGCCCGTATTTTGACAAGCCAATAAAGATTCCACCTCAAGACTTATAGTATAGATCCCAGGTGTATTGTATTCATGTACTGGTGATACTTCCGCGGACTTCTCACCATCACCAAAATCCCATAAAACCGTATAATCCTTATTAATGACTCCACTCAATTCTTCAAAAGAAATAAGTGAAGGAGCACAACTTTTAAAAGCTGAAACCCCCAAAGACAAGTCGGTTGGAACTGGGTGATAAGAAATAGTGGTATTAGCTGTATCTTTACATGCGTTATCATCCTCCACTCTAAGCTCAATTTCATAATTGCCGGAGGTCGACAATAGAATTTCAGGAAACTGCATCTCATAGATCTGACCATCCACCTCCCAAGTCCAATCAACAATCGAACTGAATGGACTATCTGTCTCATCGATCAGATGTATAGGTGCTATAAGACAAGAATCAAATTCAACACTCAGAGCTGCTTCTACGGGCGGGAAAATATCTACACTGATAAAAGCTGTATCTGCACAGAATAATCCTTCATTAATGATCATTTGCCCTTGATAATTACCGTAATCTGGGAAAGTTAATGTCCAGTCTCTTTGGTCATTAGTAATCATTTCTCCACCAAGATTAAAACTCCAAAAATAATTTTCAATATTATTTTCTAATCCACTCTGGTTTTTAAAATCTACCGTTTGCTCACCACAAGATTTGTAATAAAACTGCTTGTCTCCCACTTGTTCGATATCGATATCGACATATACTTCCGGTTGGCAATCTTCTACATTAAACTGAAAATCTCTAATAATCTCGCCTATCTTGACACCATTTCTATATTCTTCAACACAAACACCAACTAAGAATCTGCCTAATGTATTAGCAACCCCAGTCATAAGACCAGTAGCAGGATCTATTTTAACTGTGGGATTACCTCCTAGAGGAGTCGTGGAAGTATATTGGGGTCTTAAACTCACCACATCAAAAGGAGGTAAACAGTTTTGTGGATTAGGGCTGATGCCATTGCATGCTCCGGGATTACCTGTCACATCACCGCCGGCAGTATATACATCACAAAAAGAATACCTCAGTTCATCCCCATCAGCATCTGTGGCAGACTGAAATAAAGAAAGTTCATAACTGCCACAAATAAAAATAGGAGGCAGTTCGTCAAAGACAGGGTTTGTATTGCATAACTGCTGACCCAAGGGAGATATAACATTAGTCAACGCTATTCCCGTAAGTTCAGGATCAAAAATATTCAACACACTTGCGTTACGACAACACTTTTGATAAGCAATCATATAAGATTGGTTAATGATGTCTATATCTTCAATGCTAAATGAATATTCACATGACTCCACTCCTACCTCATCTATGGGCTCCTCTAAACATGGATAATCAATGCCTATTATTTCATTAGGATCACCCATAATATCGCTTTGGTATAAATCCACAAACTCCCAATCTCCATTAGCTGTTTGCCTGTACAAGCCAAAGTTTGCAACATCCTCACAATCTGAACCACCAGATTTGCTATCTCTATAAACCGAACAATAAATTTGAAAACTAGCTTGATTATTCGTTTGGCCTAGACACTCATACCGCATTAATCCCCCTACTATATGGCTTGCTGATAAATCAGCTTGGCTTAAGCATAGAATGATAAAGGATAAGTGTATAAGATGTTTTTTGTTCAATGCAGTTTATTCTTTTGACTAAACGGAAAATATAATTCAAAAAGTATCTTGATGATAATAGACATGTATGAGACCAAACGTTGTCAAATTATGTATGTTTTTTAAAAATAATTTGAGCTAGATATACTATTTGGTGATGCTTTATACGTTTTGGTCTTGATTTTGTGAAGAATGACCTGACCAAATTAAAGACTTTATGTATTTACCCGAACCAGAAATTGACAGACTTGTCAATGCTTTGAGCCGTGGAAAAACCGTTTTATTGCCCTCTGACACCATTTGGGGGATTTCTTGTGATGCATTCAATGTGGCATCAGTAAAAGAAGTAATAAGGCTTAAAAAATCTGCACCAGACAAAAAATTTATTCTGCTAGTTTCTTCATTAGAAATGCTAAAATCATGCATTGACGACATTCATCCTAGAGTTCAAACTCTCCTGAATTATTACGAGAAACCGACCAGTTGTATTTATCAGGCGGCTGAAGATTTTCCTAAGCATTTAGTAGCTGCAGAAGGAACAGTCGGCATTCGCTGGGTCCGAGAAGGAATCATTTTGGATATCATCGAAAAATTTGGCAGACCAATAGTGTCAACCAGTGCCAACTTTACAGGTGAGCCTTTCCCTGGTTCCTTTGATGATATTTCTCAAGGATTAAAAGACGAAATTGATGTGATTCCTACACTTAATTTTGAAGATCAATCAAAGAAAATGGGAACACCCAGTGTTATTATTAGCTATGATGATGATGGCGAATTAATATTCATTAGATCTTAGCACAGATGCCGCGGATTAATTAGATTAACACAACATTGGGCAAAAAAAATGGTTAATCCAACTCTATATAGAATCAAAAAATCCCCATCAACCGCAGCTGATGAGGATTACTTACTTACAAAATCTTTTCTTTAATTAGAATTTTCTTTCAAAAGAAAATCCAATATTCATTCCTGGATGAAATTGTTGGAAAACTTCTCTTTCGCCACCTTCCCACTCATAAAATCTGATATTATCTTGATTTAATAAATTGTCAGCTGTTAAGCTCAATGTATTTTGTCCAAATGACTTAATAATCTTAAATTTCAAAGAATGAAAAGGATTGTTATACACATCTGGTATAGATCCTGCTCCCGCAATGCTTAACCTTCTGCCTTGAAGATTATAAGCTATCGATGTTTGGAGCCCGGTTTCTGGTATATTATAACTTAAGCCAGCATTTACTGAAAAAGGTGATAGACCTAAGAATGCATTTCTTGTACCTGCAGATTGGCCATTCTCATCTAATACATCAACACTTGATTCAACATAAGTAAAATTTGCGTTGGCTCCTAGATTTTTCAGCACTGGCGAAATAAAGCCAAGGTTTGTTCTAAACTCCACTTCAGTACCTATCATCTGACCTTGATCTTGGTTTCGAGGAGTAATGGATGCTGGCTCAAAACTAGCATAAGGTACTAATTCAATCGGTTTATCGAAATGCTTATAAAATCCGCTTACAGAGACCATTTGGCCTGGAGCAAAAAAGTATTCCCATCTTAAATCTACATTGGTAATATCTGTCGACTCTAAATCTATATTTCCATAATAGGCTCTGCCTGAAATTCTATCTTGAATCTGAGCAATTGACTTTTCTTTAAAGGTGGGTCTTGCTACTGTTCTGTTGGCCGATAATCGAACATTCATTTTTTGGGTGGCAGCAAATACAAAGTTTAATGATGGAAGAAAATCTATATCATCTAAGACTTTTTCTCTATTGTATTTCCGTGTACCTTGATTGTTTTCTCCTGTATATCGTATATCGCTTTTTTCTACTCTAAGACCATAGATTGCCTTAAACTTTTTAGTAATAGGCAACTCGTTTAAAACATATCCTGAAAGAATATTAAAGTTGGACTCATACATATTAGCTGCTTCAAAACTACCTCTAGGAGATATTTGGGTTACATATACTCCTTTGCCTGTTTCTGCAGACCAGATATTTTCCTCACTGAATAAATTGTCTGGTTCACCATTTATATCAAAGCTGAACTGATTTTTGATTGAAAAGAAGAAGTTGGTAATCGCAAAATCTCTATGTTTCATGACCATACCTCCACCAGCTTTTAACTTACTTTCTAATCCTGACCATTGGTTGAATTTATAGCTTACATCAAATTTGGCATTATGCGACTGTTCGTTTAAGTCTCTCCAAACTCGATTAATGGAAGCACCCACTGAAGGTCTCCATTCTAAACCTATCTCTGTTTGCTCAAAACCAGTACTTCTTATGTCTGGATCCTGGACATTAATAAAAGTAGGCGCATACTTCCATACTAATTCAATATTTCCAGTATTACCAAATACATGCTTTCCATCGACCAAAATACTGTTAACCGAACGTTGATTATATTCTAAATTATGCTTAATGATAGTGGAAGGATTAGACTCTAAATTTCGTTGAGTCAACAAGGCCGCTGTACTTGTACCATTTTGTAATACTAGATATTTAAGTCCTACTCTGTGGTTTTTTCTTTTGGCTGAGATACCAGCCATCGCGCTTGTAAAGTTGTTTCTACTAGATACAGGTCCTGTAGACATTTGCTCGGCTAAAAGTTTAGTTTCGCCTGGCTCATTCGGTAAAAGGAATATATTATTCGCTAAATTATCGTAATGATTAAAATTCTCTTTCCAGTTAGCTGCAAATAAATAACCTATAGTGGCACCTGTTGTTTCGATTTGATTTCCGGTGCTGAAAGACAAACTTTTATCCAAGTTATTCCCGGTTTCTTGAGCACTCATTATGGGACTAAAAGACTGAGTCATAGATTTTAATTGTGGATCATCTAAACTTTCGTCAGGAATAGGCTCATAACGATTTATAGGTAATGCACGTGTGCCGTCATCTATACCTAGCCAGTCTAGATTTCCTCCTTGATATGAAAGTGCATTGGCTCTAAAATGCTGACTCATATTATAGTTTGCAGAAAAACCCACATTGGTAAATTTTTCTTCTGGGAAATCTTTGGTCACCACATCGACAACACCTCCCGAAAAATCTCCAGGAAGGTCTGGCGAAAATGATTTATAAACAATGATATTATCAATAATATTGGTTGGAAATATGTCCATCTCTACTGAGTTTCGATCTGGATCCAAACCTGGCATATCCATTCCATTTAATATGGTTTTAGAATATCGATCACCTAATCCTCTGACATAAACATGTTTGCCGCCTTCTATGGAAACTCCCGTTACTCTTTTTAATGCTTCTCCTGCATTGCTGTCTCCAATTTTTCTAAAAGACTGAGATGAGACTCCATCTAAAAGATTTGCAGACTTTCTTTGGATAGTCATTAAAGCTGTTTCGGTATTTCTAACTTGTTTTGCCTTAATGACCACTTCTTCAATTAAAGCCGATTCTTCTAATAGTCTTAAGTCTAATAGAGTGACCTCATCAGGTTTTACCTGAATATTTTCTTGTACTAGATCAGAATAACCTAAATAAGAAACTGTCAAAGAATAAGTACCCGCTTCTAATTCCAAGGAGTAATTACCATCTAGATCAGTGGAAGTTCCTTCTGATGTTCCAGTTAGCAAAACATTGGCAAATAAAATTGCTTCTCCGGTAGCGTCGTCAATGACAGCTCCTCTAATGGTACCGGATTGTGCATATACACTTGATCCGGCACTTAGTAAAAAAATAAAAGCTATTAGCTTTTTTAAATGTTGCATGATTAAGATTTGTAAGTAGTAAAAAGATGAGTGGAAGATTTACCACTCATCTTAGTATTTTGTTTTTTATTTATTGGATCCACCCTTTTTGGGCAGCTAGTGTCCAGTCAAAAACACTGGTGTTTGCTCCACCTGAACAAGCCCCTATAGTATTTCCATCGGTAGTCATCTGACTGATTGCCGCTGAATTATAATCCGTAGCTACTGCGTTAAAACAGTCTTCTTCACCTGGATCATCATCTGAATAAATGGTGATTAAGTTCGCAGTGCCATCAAACATGTTATTCTCAAAAGATAGACGACCTTCAACAAAATTTGTGTGTGAATCACTTTTTTCTAAACAGTCAGCATCTGGATCAAAAGAACATCTAACTTTTAAATCTGTGGAATATCCTTTGAAGCAAATCCCTCTAGTTAAGCCTATGGATTTAGATTTATAATCACCAGGGAAAGTTTTTAATTGGTCATAAGCAACACAGGTTCCATTCAGAAGGGTGAATGCTCCGTCAGTATATGTTGTGCTTTCTGGCCCATCAATTTCTAGTGCTTCATCCGTATCATCACCTCCATGACCTATGTAAAAATTATTAATAGTACCTGCATAATTTTGGTCAATGTCGATGGCATCATCTCCTTGCCAAGTTACGATAGCATTGGTAACATTTACTGTACCTCCAAAAAACTCAATACCATCATCCAGATTTGCTGTAACTTCAACGTTTTCGATAAGGGTACCTGTTCCAACTCCACCTAGGGTAATCCCATTTATCTCATTACCTTCTCCGATTTCTGCTCCTCCATGTCTGACAGAAACATATCGCAAAATACCTGAATTATCGGCTGGATCATCTCCACCATACAATCCATACTCCTCATCACCTGGTAATCCTTCTATTAATGATTCTGTATCGCCATCTGCAGCAGATATTGGTGCACGTCCTAGGATGATTAATCCACCCCACTTTTGATTGTCTGTTTCGTCTAGATTAGTTCCGGCAGTCTCACCCAGTGCTATATTATCCAATGTAGAAGTGAAAATTATAGGATTATCAGCTGTACCTTCAGCGATTATTTTTCCTCCGCGAGCTACGATTAACGCTGATGCTGAAGATCCTGATCCTTGTTCTCCCTTAATGATTGTTCCAGCGTCAATAGTGAGTGTTGCGCCTGCTTCGACAACTACTTTACCTGAAATAACATGAATTTCATCATTTGATAAGCTTAGATCTGAACTAATGGTTGCAGGTAGACTTGTACTTGCATTATCTTCAATGCAATCTCCTTCTACGCATGTGAAGCCTGGATCACAAATAACATCATCACAGGGTTCGCCGCAACTCACAGTGAACAGTCCTAAAATAAAAAGTGCTACAATTGATTGGTTTTTTAGTTTCTCCTTTGTCAACATATTTTTTTTTTGATGTTACAAAGGTAGATTGAGGTTTAGCGCTCTTCCAAGATTTACATTTTATGGGTTTGTTAATTAATTATGGAAAATCCATGAGTTTATTAACCCTGAGTTAACATTGAGTACATCTTGGCTTAATATTACTTAAATTATAGAACTAGGATTATAATTTCCAAGCTAAGCAGGTTCCAATAGTGCTTAGATATAACAAGCCTTAAAAAGAAATCTTATAGGCAATATTCGGAATCACACCGTAATCTGTTGTTTCTTTTACCGCATTGATGTCAGGATCATAGGATCGATCAATGACCGATCTACTGGTATATAAATTTTTAATACTTAAACTTAATTCCGAAGCATATTTTGGACGACTAATTCTTCGAGTAATCTTAAAATCTAAATTATATAAGGCTGGATTTCTTAATGAATAAGGATCGCTCAAATCATATCTAGTAGACCCATACAATTCAGAAGCTTCCAAATCTATTGGATTGTAGTAAGTGCCTCCTGCATGGCGCCAATGTAAATTAAGTCCTAGACTTCGTTGTTTATTCTTTTTAGGCTTGCGCTGAAATTCTTTTCCAATTAAGATATTGTAAGAATAATTTTGGTCAAACTGTGCGGATCTCCATACATCGTCGCCTGCCTTATAGGCTGCATCAAATACGGATCCTGAAATCATGTAGTAAAAATCATTTTTTGTGAATTGTTGAAGCATGACTTCAAAGCCATAATTCCTGCCTTCACCTACATTATCTAAGGCTACTACTGGAATCGTTTGGTAAGCGTTCTGTACTGAATAACTCCCATTTATTTCAGCTGGAACATCGTACATATATTGGTAATACAATTCCATAGAAAACTTAAGCGACTTATTTAACATCCTTGTATAATTAGCCACTAAGTGGTGTGCTTTAAAAAAGTTTAAATCCTTGTTTGGTAATGTTGTTTGGCCGTCATCACCTAAGGACTCTACAAAATAGAATGGCATACTCTCTACTCTTGAATGATGCCCGTAAGAAATAGACATACTAGAATTATAGTCATGCTTGTAAATGAGGGCCAGTCTTGGATCAATGCTGGATTTTCCATTCAATGCAAAATACATATAATGTAGTCCTCCAGATAAATCTAAATTTTGAGTAAGACTAAACTTTGACTGAGTAAACATCTGAATATATTGGCTAGCACCTGAAGTAAAAGCCAAAGTATCTAGCCCATCTTTTTGTTTATTAAACAGTGCACCATTATACATATGATCTACATGATTAATGATAAATCCAGTTTTATTGTAATGTTTATTACTAAACTTTCGATTATAATCAGCGGCTACATTGATTCTCATCTCTGTAAGATTCGAAATTTGTGTGTCATATTCACTTAGATCATCATCTATGAATTTTGAATCATCAAAGTACTCTCCATTCGAAACAGAAGCAGCTGCATGAAAATAGGCATCCTTTTTCAGTGGCTGATAATATGCCGCCCCTACGCTTCCTGAATTAGAACCCCAGTTTCGTTCTACCCTTCTTGCATCCTCATCCCACATACTAGAATCTCTTTCGGCCTCAAGCAAAAGATTGCCACTACCTCCCACTCCAAATATTTTTACTACTCCGTTGTTTTTTAGTGGAAAGTTTAGGTTAAATGACAAATCTTGGTAACCTGGCCTAACTCCTCCTACATCGATTATGTTTGCTAACAAACCTAAGGTAGAATATCGATAATTAACAATGTAAGAGGCTTTGCTTTTTTTAGAAAATGGACCTTCCGTTGCAAAGTCTAAACCAAAAATACTCGCTTTAAAAGTATGTTCCCGATGTTCATCATTTCCATGCCTAAATCGAAAATCAAACACGCCATTGACTACATTGCCAAATTCCGCAGGAAAAGCACTGGAAAAGAAATCACTGTTGCTAAGAAGTTCTGTACTAAACTGGGTCACGAAACCTCCAGAATTTCCCAATATAGAGAAGTGATTAGGATTGTGAATGGGTACTCCTTCTAAGCGATACAACATATTCGCTCCTGAATTTCCTCTAACGGTAAAATCATTAAAACCTCCTCCTTGTTGGATTACCCCAGGAAAAGCTGTGAGCACACGCATCGGATCATCCCAGCTACCGGCAAATTGTTTGGTCTGCTCCGGTGTAATGGTGTAGGCGCTTAAAGCTGCCATAGGATTTATAGCCTGCCCTCGCATAGGATTAGCTGATATTTCTACTGACTCAAGTGTAATGTTTGAAGCTTCAAGCAAAAGATCAAGAACCACTTCTTTGGCTGAAGATAATTGTATATCTTCTACGATTAAGGGTGTATAAAAAGCAATTCTTGCCGTCAGCCTAACTTGACCAATAGGAAGATCTGATAAAAAATAATCTCCATTCTCATCGCTTAAAGCAACGGCAATCACTTGATCGTCTTCTATGCTATTAAGTTCGATAATTACACCAGGCAAAGATGCCAGTGTTTCTTTATCTATTGCTTTGCCTCGAATGGATTGTGTGTATTCTTGACTAAAACCAACATTGGACAAACTAAAAATACAAATTGTCAAACAAACAAAATTTATAAAAAACTTGCAACTCGATCGTACCATATAGTAAAATTACTCGAGTCCAGATTAGCTTTTTGCATCTACTTTGTCATTAATATGTAAAAAAGTAACTGGTCTTGAAAAATATGGTTTAAATCATAAGTGATTAAAGAAGATTTAACAATGAGTTAATATTGGGATAACACAAGAAATATAACTTTGAATGGTCAGGAGTGATCGTGTTTATTTTGGACAATTGATGCAATTTCATTCCTGACATTTTTGTGCAATGTAAAGTTAACATACAGTTAACATTGGATTATTACATTTGCGCTAAGTTTTGCAACCACAAATTCAATTGTCCAAAATGAATAAATATATACTTATCCCAGTATTAACCTTGTTAATGCTATCCATGAACTACACTGCTTCCGCTCAATTTATCCCTGCAAAATTTGGAAAAGGCTTACAAATAAAAGGAGTAGATTCTACGTTTCAACTCAAAATAGGGTTTAGATTTCAAAGTCTCATTGTCGCTGATTGGTCATTAGCTGATGAAGCTGAGAATTACACTGCATCCAATGATGTAACAGCTTTAATAAGAAGATCGCGATTAAAGTTTGACGGATGGGCCTATACTCCTAAACTAAAATACAAGCTAGAGTTGTCGCTTTCTAATCGGGACAATGGTGGCGGCGGAAATGCCAGCGAATTTGGAAATGCAGCAAATATCATCCTAGATGCGCATGTAACCTATAATTTCTATAAAAACTTCTATGTTCGATTTGGTCAGGGAAAACTGGCTGGTAATAGAGAGCGTGTTATTTCTTCGGGAAATCTACAATTTGTAGATCGATCGAGGCTGAACTCAAGATTTACGATTGATCGTGATGTATTTTTACAACTTGCCGCTAAGCAGAAGTTTGGCGAACAATTTCTAGCCACTTTAAGTGCCTCTATTGCTACTGGGGAAGGTAAAAACCATTTGACGGGCTACAATGGTGGATTTGGTTACACCTACCGATTAGAGCTACTACCTTTTGGAAAATTTCAATCAAAAGGAGATTATGTGGGTTCTTCAGTAAAGAGAGAATCTAAACCCAAACTAGCCATTGGATTGACTTATGATAATAATCAAAACGCAGGTAGAGAAAGAGGCCAAAAAGGAAGTTTTATATATAACTCTTCTGGAGACATTGTAGGTAAAGACCTAAATACTATATTTGCCGATCTAATGTTTAAGTACCAAGGCCTATCTGTAATGTTTGAATATGCTGACAAAGAAGCTGTCGGTGGTCCACAGGTACTTGATACTGACGAAACTGTTATCGGAGAATACTATACTGGTAGTGCTTACAATATTGCTACTGGTTATATGTTTGATAATAACATTGAAGTTGCTCTTCGATATACCGATGTTACGGCAGATTCAGCCACTGACGAAAAACACTACACTATTGGCTTAAACAAATTTTTTGTTGGGCATAAATTAAAAATTCAAACAGATTATACATTCATTGACCGAGCAGAAAGTCAAAACACTTCTATGTTTAGAGCTCAGATGGATATACATTTCTAATCAAATAAAAGAACTAAAGAATCAAAGCAATGCACAAAAATATCTTACTTATCCTAGTCGCCTTTTTACTTTTCCCGACCATAGCTTTTGCCGGTGATGGTGACTCCTCAATGAGTCTTTGGACTTTTGTTGAAATTATGGGATCATTGGCTTTTTTCATTTTCGGTATGAAAATGATGAGTGAAGGTATCCAGCGAGCTGCAGGATCTCAAATGAGAAACATTCTCCGTAGCATGACCAAGAATAGATTCTTGGGAGTATTTACTGGTTTTTTAATTACAGCTCTTGTACAATCATCCTCGGCTACCACTGTAATGACTGTATCTTTTGTAAATGCCGGTATTTTATCTTTAGTAGAATCTGCTGGTGTAATGATGGGTGCAAATATTGGGACAACCGTAACAGGATGGATTATAGCCATTCTTGGTTTCAAAGTAAAGCTAAGTGCTTATTCGATTCCATTATTTGCACTAGGTGTCCCTATGATGTTTTCAAAGAAAGGAAAGCGTAAATACTGGGGTGAATTCCTTATTGGCTTTGCTATTTTATTTTTAGGTTTATCCTATTTAAAAGGTGCTGTACCGGATTTAGGTGGTGAAGCATTAGCCTTTATCGAAGGATGGTCAGAATATGGAATTTTATCAAGAATATTATTTGTAGGTGTAGGAGCTTTAGTTACCGTTATTGTACAATCTTCTAGTGCAGCAATGGCTATAACACTAACCTTAGTATATGCTGGCTGGTTACCTTTAGAAGTTGCTGCAGCAATGGTTTTAGGAGAAAACATTGGGACAACTATTACGGCGGAATTAGCGTCTATCATTGGTAATACAGCAGCAAAACGGTCTGCTCGAATCCACTCATTATTTAATATTATAGGTGTTTTCTGGATGGTTTTATTATTGCCATTTGTGATAGACTTTTTAAGCGTATTTGTAGAAAACTTTACAAGTATATTTGAAAGTAACGCCAAGATTAAAACTGCAGACTTGAATGAAGCTCAAGTAATGAATACTTATATACTTGCAGCCTTCCATACCACCTTTAATATTCTGAATGTTGCCTTACTCATAGGTTTTGTGCCATGGCTTATCAGAATGTCTGTTAAAACTGTTCCAGAAAAAGCAGGTGATGATGGCTTAGATAAATTGAAGTTTATAAATTCTGCAAATCGCACACCAGAACTGGCTACCGTTGAATTACAAAAGGAAGTTGCTAGATATGGCGAAATAACTACGAGGATGCTTGGCTTTGCCAAAGAATTGCTAAATAGTACTGACGAAAAAGAAAAACAGGGCTTAATTTCCAAACTTAAAAAGTATGAGGATATTACGGATAAGTTTGAAACTGAAATCACAGAATACATAACCAATTTATCCGACAAAGAGATGACTAATAAAACCAGTATTAGGTTACGTAGTTTTTTCAATATCTGTAACGATATGGAGCGTGTGGGTGATATCTTTTATCAGTTTGCCAAAACCATGGAAAACAAAATGAACAGAAAAATTTATTTTATACCTGAGCAAAGAAATCAATTGAATGAATTATTTGCTATCGTCGAACGATCTTTTGAGGAGATGAATCATAATTTAAATCTTACAACTTATGATGATGCGAGTTTAGAAAAGTGTTATGATTTAGAAGAAGAAACGAATGTTCAGCGAAACTCAATGAGAAAGTACAATCAAGAGCACTTAAACAATGACGATTACGATGTGAATGCTGCCATGATTTTCACTAATTTATTTTCTTCTTTAGAGCGAATCGGTGATCACTTGGTTAACATCAATGAATCTGTTGCGGGAGAAATTTAAACGATTTATATAGATTAAAAACTGCCTTCCTAATGTCATGTTATGAAGGCAGTTTTATTTAAATTCCTATCTATGAGTAAGGTAAACGAAGTTTTCAAGTATTTTTCCAAATTGGGTTTTGTGGCATTTGGTGGACCTGCAGCTCATGTTGCCATGATGCAAGATGATTTAGTAGAAAAGAAGTCGTGGTTATCCTCGGAGGAGTTTCTGGACTACATGGGAATAACCAATTTAATTCCAGGCCCTAACTCAACTGAAATGACTATGCATTGTGGTTATCACAGAGCTGGGGTAAAAGGGCTTTTTGCAGCTGGCTTTTCTTTTATATTACCTGCAGTATTGATTACCTTGCTAGTTGCTGTTTTCTTTGAGCAATTTTCTTCCTATGAATGGGCCACTCCTATTATCAATGGGATTAAAGCAGCAGTTATCTCCTTTATTATTGGAGCGGTCTATAAATTAGGCAAGAAAGCCGTTAAAAACGCATACCATGTGATCATTGCCATTGCCGTGATTGCTGCTTCCTTTTTAGGTGTTAATGAGATTATATGTATTCTATCTGCTGGCTTGATTTTTATGGCTTTCCGATTAGGATTTAAAAACAACTACATGTTTAGTTTTGGGGCATTCCCGCTACTTTTCTTGGCCGTCTCTTATTCGCATTTAAAGTTGTTTTTAGTTTTTCTTAAAGTTGGTTTAGTCTTGTTTGGAAGCGGATATGTCTTATTTGCCTATCTGGATGGCGAACTCATTGATAGTTTATCTTGGATTAATCATGATGATTTAGTGGAAGCCATTGCCATAGGGCAAATGACTCCAGGCCCAGTACTTTCTACAGCCACCTTTATAGGTTATAAAGTGGGTGGTTTCGGAGGAGCAGCCTTAGCAACTTTAGGAATATTCGTTCCCTCGTTTTTCTATGTTTGGGGGTTGAATCGATTCATTACCAAAATGAGAGGAAATAAGACACTCTCCTATTTTTTGGAGGCTGTGAATGTTGCTGCGGTTGCTGTAATGTTAGTAGTATGTTTGAAGATGGGTCAGAGTATCTTGATTGATTGGAAAACTTGGCTTATTTGTGGGTTAAGTTTTGCTGCTTATTTTGGGATTAAAGGACTGAATACTATTTGGATTATTGCTGGTGGTGCTTTGTTAGGTTTTCTCTTAAGCTATGTTTAGTTTTGGGTTCAATGTCGTTTCCAATGTATAATTTTTGCGCATGAAAAAATATATCGCTGAACTGATAGGAACCTTTGCCTTAGTTTTTTGTGGTACAGGCGCTATCATCATCAATGACGTAACCAACGGTGGTGTTAGTCATGTTGGTGTAGCTATCACCTTTGGTCTGATAGTTATGGTTATGATTTATGCCTTTGGAAGCTTGTCTGGTGCCCATATTAATCCAGCTGTTACGATTGCTTTTTCATTGACAGATCGTTTTGAACGGAAGTATTTAATCGGTTATATCGTCGCACAGTTGATGGGTGCATTTTTAGCCTCTGGCCTTTTATGGGTTTTATTTACAGATCACGATCATTTAGGCTCTACCTTACCTTATGGGGCATGGCACCAAAGCTTTATTTTAGAGATTATACTCACATATTTTCTCATGCTGGTTATCCTTATGGTGAGTCAACATAAAGCAAGTGCACCATTTACTGGTTTAGCTGTTGGGGCAACAGTTATGCTGGAAGCAATGTTTGCTGGACCGATTACGGGAGCTTCTATGAATCCTGCACGGTCTATTGCACCGGCTGTTGTTTCAGGTCATTTGGACCATCTCTGGATTTATATAGTAGCTACAATAATGGGTGCTGTGCTGGCTAGTTTTACTTGGAGGTTTTTAAGTGATGAAAGCTAAGAAACCCTTAGTCTGTAAATACTTTAAAAAGTTAAGACTTTGGTACTATATCTCCGACTATCTATTGTGTAATTAAGGATAAACAATCCGTGTTCTTTTATCATTATTTCATTGTCATGTTGAAGAAATTCAATTGAATTTCCATTTAAATCATATAGTTTTATCTCCTTTGCTTTTTCGGGTATAAAAAATGTTCCATCGTTGGGATTTGGATAAATTATTGGATTTGTTTCTTGGAAAACATCATTGGAATTTGAGTTTAAGACATCTCTTAAAATTAAGCTTAACAATAATATTGTATCCTGCTGTTGGTCTAAAATAACAGGTCCCACGTGCTTTGTAAAGGTCATTTCTTCACGCTCTGCAAAAAAAACTTTACTATGTTCTGAATAACAACATGGAAAGTCAAACCATCCGCCGATTGGAATGTCAGAAATAAGTGAAGCTGAAACACAATCGCTTGAGAACATTTCGGAGTCCCAATGAACTTTAATTGGATAGCTTTGGGGCTTAATAAACACATTAATAAAGGCGGAAAAACCAAGAGCATTTGAAACGGGAATAAGCGATAAGCATTCCTTGGGAACAATTTCAATTTTGGATTCATAAAAAGCAATGTCTTTGACAGTTGTGGTTTCTTCATTCCAAAATGGAACCCAATTTTCAAGATTACCCAATCCTACTCTGATATCCAATACGTTTCTTAAAGAATCCGCCATATTAATAGCACCATAGTCGATATCAAGACCATCTATCGCTTCAGGGTCATAACCTATAGTAACACTATCAATATTTCCTAATTGATCTGAAACGTATAATGTAGTTGAGAATTCTTGCGCTTTAAGAGTAGGAACAGAGAATATAATTGAGCAGATTAATAATATGGAATTAGTTCTTGACATTTACTTTCCTTTAATGAAATATTAAAGATTTTATGTGCTTATAAGCTTAATCGGAGTAATACATACCTAAGTTAGTTTAAAATGTTAAGAAGTAAGTTATGTATTGGGGCAAGGCATTGAAAAAATCTAAATAAAGTGCATAAACCTTTACGTAAGCTTGAAATTCAGATCCAAATACTTGTGAAAAGTGAAAATGATAAAATAATCAGGCATAAAAAAAGCCGTTCATTTAGGAACGGCTTCAAATTACAAGGTTTATATTTTCAGTTAAGCTTGTCGATTCATACAATTTAAATCTTCAAACGCTTGAGTCAGTCGAGTAATAAAACTCTCTTCAGCAACCCTGAGCCATTTTCTAGGATCATAGGTCTTTTTATTAGGCTTGTCATCACCGTCAGGATTCCCTATCTGGGCTTGTAGATAGTCTTTTTTGTTTTCGTAATATCCTCTAACTCCATCCCAAAAAGCCCACTGCTGGTCAGTATCAATATTCATTTTCACTGCACCATATTTGATACCTTCTCGAATTTCTTCTCTAGAACAACCAGAACCTCCATGGAAAACAAAATTGATAGGATTATCACCTGACAATCCGTGCTTTTGGATTACATACTTTTGTGAGTTGAGTAAGATTTCTGGCCTTAAAATTACATTACCGGGTTTATAGACACCGTGTACATTTCCAAAAGCTGCCGCTACAGTGAAGTTATCCCCAATTTTCTTTAAACGCTCGTAGGCATAATTTACTTCTTCTGGTTGCGTGTATAATTTAGAACTATCTACATCCGTATTGTCCACACCATCTTCTTCGCCCCCAGTAACACCTAACTCTATTTCGATGGTCATGCCCATCTTGTTCATCCTCTTGAAAAACTCGCAGCTGATATCCAAATTTTCTTCAATGGGTTCTTCAGACAAATCCAGCATATGCGAGCTGTACAATGGCTTCCCATATGCTTGGAAATATTTCTCACCCTCTGCTAACAATCCATCAATCCATGGCAATAATTTCTTTGCACAATGATCCGTATGTAGAATTACAGATACGCCATAGGCTTCTGCAAGGTTGTGCACGTGCATGGCGCCCGCTACCGATCCCTTTATAGCTGCCATTTGGTTTTCATTGCTTAATCCTTTTCCAGCAAAAAACTGAGCTCCACCATTCGAAAACTGTATGATGATTGGTGAGTTTACTCGTTTTGCCGTTTCTAGCGCAGCATTAACTGTATTAGACCCTACCACATTTACTGCGGGTAAAGCAAAGTCATTTTCGTTTGCGTAGTTTAATAAGTCAGTCGCTTCTTGTCCATATAGGACCCCACTTCTAAATTTATTAGCCATTGTTTTGATTTTTATATAATTCCTTTTGCTGTTAGGTAACGTTCCGCATCTAGAGCAGCCATACATCCAGTACCTGCTGCAGTTACCGCTTGTCTGTAGACATGATCCTGTGCATCTCCTGAAGCAAAAACGCCATCTACATTCGTTTTTGTACTGTCTGGTTTAGTGATTAAATAACCCGAATCTTCCATGTCTAACCACTCCTTAAACATGTCAGTATTTGGTTTATGTCCAATGGCAACAAATAGTCCATTGACTGTCATTTCACTTTCTTGATTACTTTTATTATTGTGTACTCTTATCTTTTCGACTGTTTCTCCACCCATAATCTCTTTAACCTCGGTATTCCAATGGATTTCTATATTCGGTGTATCCATCACCCTTTTTTGCATAATCTTAGAAGCTCTCATTTCGTCTCGTCTAACCAACATATGCACTTTAGTACATAATTTAGAAAGGTATGATGCCTCTTCAGCAGCTGTATCTCCAGCTCCAACTATAGCTACTTCCTGTCCTCTAAAGAAAAAGCCATCACAAACGGCACACGCGGAAACACCATTATTCATAAATGTTTGCTCAGATTCCAAGCCTAACCATTTAGCACTCGCTCCTGTAGATATAATTACCGAATGTGCTTGTATCTCTTCTCCAGTCTCGCTCCAGATTTTGTGCACAGGACCAGAAAAATCCACTTCTGAAATCATTTCGTAAATGATTTTTGTTCCAAATCTAGCGGCTTGGTTTTTAAAGTCTTCCATCATTTGAGGCCCCATTATACCTTCTGGGTAACCTGGATAATTTTCTACATCTGTAGTAATCATTAATTGACCACCTGGCTCTTGGCCGGTATATAATACGGGGTTCATGTTAGCTCTTGCCGCATAAATAGCTGCTGTATAACCTGCAGGACCTGAACCTATAATAACGCAATTGTGAATCGTTGATGACATATATTAATATTATAAAAAATGAAGATGCAAATTTAAAATACTTATTTGGACATGCACTATTTATATAGAGCATTTAGTATAAATTCAATTAATAATGAATGGTTCAATACATTTTGCTAATTTTTCGACGTCTTTTGTTAAGGTTAACTTATTTTCAAAAATCAAATCTGCTTGGTTGTAAAAGCCTCTTCTCTTTAGGTATAATTGTTCTAGAGTTTTAAAATTTTTAAGTAAAGGTCTACCATTTCTAAGCAACTGTGCAAACCGGAATTGTAAAATAGGCATAGGTGTATCTAAGAAAATTACGGTTCCAGCAGTTTTCATCATTTCTAGATTATCAAAAAAACAAGGTGTCCCTCCTCCACAGGAAACAATGGTATTTGCTCGCTTAAGTTGTTTGCTTAATTCTTTACGTTCAATGTTGCGAAAAGTATCTTCCCCCTGCGTCTTAAATATGGCTGGAATGGATTGTTGTTGTTCTCTTATTATTGCTTCATCTAAATCAACTAAATCAAAATTAAAATACTTAGCCAAAAGTCTTCCTATCGAAGTTTTGCCACTGAGCGGCATCCCAATGAGAAAGAATATATTCTTCGCTGTTTTATGACTTTTTTTTACTGAATCCATTAAAAAGACGGTGATTGTTTTTTTCTTTGAGCAAAATTAATCTTTGTTATGATGTATTTACAATCTGCAGCTGGAGGTAGTCCAGTGAGTTTATTTTTCTTTCTAGCCATTTTTGCGGTGATGTATTTCTTTTTCTTGAGACCGCAAGTTAAAAAGCAAAAAGCTCAAGACCAATTTGTTAGCGAAATAAAGGGAGGAAACACTATTGTTACTTCTAGCGGTATTATCGGCAAGATTTCTAAAGTTGAAAAAAACTCTATAACTATCATCACAGACAACAAAACACACCTTCAGGTGTTACATTCGGCCATTTCCAAGGAGTTAACCGAAAATTACTTGAAGGCAAAAAATCCAGTTTCCAAATAATACTTACGAACGTTTTTGGATGACTTTCGCTGTGTAGAAGTTTTCCGATACAAGTTTCAAAATGTACTGCCCTTTGAGCAATTCATCAACAAGGATCATATTTTCTTGAGATGTTACTTGCCCATATTTAACCACATGTCCAGTAATAGAAACAATCTGATAATGAAAAACAAAATCTTCATCATCACAAACATCAATTTGTAACCAGTCAAGCATCGGATTTGGAAAGATTTCTACAGATACTGGTGGTTCTGTTTTTACTTGGTCAGCCGCTTGAAGCAACATTGAACCAGATACAAGGCATAAAGCGCATAATATATTTCTGAATGTGTACATTTCGGTATTCAATCTAATTATAAAACACCGAAATCGCCGACTATCCCCTATCAGTTAACAGAAGTTTAGGATTTTTTCACAATACATTAAGGTAAAATAGAACAATAAAAAAGAGGAGTGGTACAACCTCCACTCCTCTTGAACAATTGTAAAATTCGTAGTTATCGTATAATACTGACGTTTCCTTGGCTGATGTATTCTGATCCATTGATACAGCTCACATTTAACCAATAGGCAAAAGCGTCAGGTGCAAGTTCTTCTCCTTCAAATGTCCCATCCCAACCTTGATTTTGGTCGGTGGTAATAAATACTATTTGTCCCCATCGATTTACTATCTTAAGTTCCATCTCGTCGATAAACTTAGAACGTACTAAAAGGATATCATTTGTTCCATCTCCATTAGGAGAGAAAGCAGTAGGCAAGAAAACATCTTCTTCTGTACATGTAGGTTGTGTAACCTCTAAGAAGAACTCTAATTCTAATTCACATCCATTTTCATCTGTGATAGTAACTGTGTATGTTGTGCTTTCTTCGGGACTATCTGTTATTTCTTCTACATTCGTATCTCCTGTACTCCACTCTACTTCCCAGGTGTCGCTATATGGCACTAAAGTAAGTGTAACTTCTTCACCTCTACAAAGTGAATCACCGCTAGAGGAGACAATACTTGCTCCTAATCCTTCCAGACCAGGATATATCGTTTCGCTCAATTCCATAGTACAACCAGAACCAGGGTCTGTAACCAAGACTGTTATAATTTTCGATAATGTACTAAAAGTATCAATAGTCACGAATTGTCCTAGGGTATCACCTAAGATACATTCAGAAGGGCTCCAAGCATATTCGTAATTCCCAGCATTAGGTCCCTGAACACTCGCATTAAAAGGCTCGCCCGAACAATCTTGTTCGCCCAAATCAATAAATAATGAATCCATCATTTGAGGCAATAGGGTTAAAAGTATAGTATCTCCACACCCTAATCCATCATCGATTTTCGCCGATATTAGTGTTTCTTGTGTAATTATAATTTCGAAAATAGGTCCATTGCCTATCTCTGTACCTCCAGCATCACACCATGTAATCAAACTATCGTTTAAGTTCGATGTAGCTGTGATCGTATACATATCGGTCATACAATCATTGACCTGCTCAACGATCTCCAACATAGGATCAATATCTGATACTAAAATACACTCTTCATAAGCTACTACAGGACAAGGAGCATCTGGTGCTGTTAATACAACATCATATTTGCCAGATCCAGTTAATGCGTAGTCATGACAAATCATATCAGACCCCGGCAAAATGGTTCCATCACCAAAATCCCAAATAAGGTTACCGTCAGCATTTGTGTTTGCTTCAAAACATACAACAGAGCTTTCGCAATCTTCCTTAAAGGCTGTAAAGAATAAAGTATCATTTTCAGTTCCAGGGCCAAAATCAAATGGACCAATGTATATAGAGTCAATATCAAAACATCCAAGACCATCATCCGCTTTAGCATAGAGCCAAATACTTTCAGATCCACTATATTCAAAGGTACTACCTGTACCTATTTCTTCATTTATAGGGCTACACCATGAAACAAACGCATCAGGTAAATTACTAGTAGCCATAACTATAGCTGTATCTCCCAAACAGTAGTTTAAGGTGTCTACATCTACATCAATATCGATCTGTGGCTCTTCATTAAAGATCGTAATCTCCTCAGTATATGGTATCACTTCACACGGTGCATCTGGCGCTGTCAGTGTAACTGTGTATGATCCTGAGCCAGTTAATACATAAGTATGACATGGAAACTGATTGCCTTCGACTGTAGTTCCATCTCCGAAATCCCAAATTAAGAAGCCATCAGCATCGGTATTAGCTTCAAAACAAACAGTACTTCCACCACAATCCTCAAGTGTGGCCGTAAAACTTAATGAATCATTTTCAGTACCTGGACCAAAATCGTAAGGAATAATATTAACCAAGGTTGTATCAATACAATCATCCCCTCCATCTAACTTAACAGCTATCTGATCTTCCCCTTCTCCAGTCCATGTATATGTAGGCCCAGTACCGACAACCTCTCCGTCAATACACCATTGGATAGCTCCCATATCAGCATTAGTCGTTGCTTCTAGTTCTACTGACTCACCTAGGCAATAGTTTATAATCCCATCAGCTTCTGCACCTAAGACAGTCACAAAAGGTTCTTCAGAAACAACAATGCTCATAGAGTAACAATCTACAGGACAAGGAGCTTCTGGTGCACATAAGACTACATCATAGGTGCCACTACCAGTCACTGGAGCATAAGTATGACAAGTATTTTGCATACCTGAAGTCATCGTTCCATCTCCAAAATCCCATTCTAAAGTACCGGCAGCATCCGTGTTAGCTTCAAAACAAACCGTAAGGCCTCCGCAATCTTCATACATGACATCAAAGAATAAATCTTCAAACTCACTATCATCGCCAAAATCATAAATGTCTACAAGTACTTCATCACTAATGGTGCAGTTATCACTGGCTATAATTTTAGCGGTGATGCTTGATGTATTATACAAAACACCATCGACTAAGAATCCTTCAGGCAATCCAGTTACCTCGTTCGTTTGTGGATACAGAATGATTTCCGTTCCACTAAAAATTTCTACTCCATTATCGTCACACCATGTAATTAATTCGTCAGGGCCATTAGAAGTGGCAGTTAAAACAAGCGAATCAGTAGCACATGTAGAAACCGAATCTACTTCCACTCCTAAGTTAAAAACATCTATTTCTGAAAATACTGTGATGCTTTCTTCATAAGAATTTCCCGCGCAAATACTTCCCACTCCTGTCAAACTAACAGTATAATCACCTGCATCTGAAAATGTATGACACACTTCTTCACCTATAGCTTCATTATCACTGCCGGATGCTGCATCTCCAAAATTCCAAATGTATAAATTTCCTACATTGCCGCTTGGTGTAAAACAAACCGTCAAATCACCACATTCTTCATATTCATAACTAAAGTTTAAATCTGGCGCATCACCAACTATTACGGTGACCATATCTACCAATTCGCATCCAAACTGGTTAGAGATAGTTACTTCCATCTCAAATTCTTCATCTTCTAGACCTACGCCTATAGTAGGTGTGCTTGTATCAGATCCTTCTACGATGTGCTCATCATTCCAACTAAATGTAAGGATTTGATTCGGGTCATTATTCAAAACTACATATTGTGCTGTATCGCCATAACACAACATAAATGGTTCGATGATATCAACATTAATCGAATTATCTATTAAATCAATTGTTGTCGTACCGACCAGGCAATCTTCATTATCTCCTTCTAACATAACATAAACAGTATAAGAAGGCCCTCCAGGAGTAGTCCCAGATATACTTGTACCGGTACCTATAATATTATTAAAATCAATGTCGTCAGACCAAATGTAGTTTCCACCAACGACTGGATTTGCGACCGATAAACTATATTGGCCATCACAAACCATACCTTCTCCTTCTACGATAATTTCCGATTCTTGAGTAACTGTGACAGCCACTTCATCTGTAATTGTACAATCTCCATTTGTAACAGTAACAGAATAAACAATATCTTCTGTAGCGATTACTAGTGGGTCTGAGAAATCATTTCCATTGTTAAAAATAAGTCCAGTGGTTGGAGACCAAGTATAGGTCCAGTCACTATTAGGATTTGCAACCAAAGATGTCTCCATTCCCATACAAACAAACAATGGATCAGCGAAGAATTCAATACTCGGGTATCCTATATCGAAAGGTGATTCTGTAGTCGTACCGCTGCAACCATTATCATAATTTGTACTTAAACTTACACTTACTTCATCGTCTAGTCCAACTACAATTTGAAGCGGGTCATCTGTAGAACTAGATGCAACTCCATTAATGGTGTAATTCCAAACCAACGAAATTAAATTAGCTGCATCGTATTCGGTTGTATTTGTTAAGATTAAGCTCAAGTTATTAGGGTCATCACAATCAACTATATCAACATCCCAGCTTGGGTCTGGCGTGATTTCACCAGCAATATTAACGTCTTCATTAATGTTTATAACACAACCATTAGAAAACTCAACGGTCAAGTCAATATTAAGCGCTTCGTTACCATTTATAGTTAATGAGATGGTCTCTCCATTAAAAGACTGCACTGTCCCATTCGTAATTGTCCAGCTGTATGTATCTGGGTTAAAACCAGCAGTTTCATTATACACAGCAGTAATATCTAAGTCAATAGTTCCATCAGGATGGCAGATGATATTTGAATATTCAAAGCCAATTTGCGGTAAAACATCTTCACTAGAATAGGTCATTGTTTTACTAAACTGACATCCATTAGTATAGCTGACTAAAACAGCTACTTCTAGTGAATTATTCGTATTCATGTAAGTATAGTCAACCGACTGCCCCGATAAATTGGTTGTTGTTCCATCTTCCAATATGGTCCAATTGTATTCACTAGGTGTACCAGCAAAAGATCCACCAGTTAATTCTGCGACGAAATTTACGTCGAGCGTATTGTTTTCAAAATCACAAGCATCAACTGAAGGAAGAATATTAATATCCGGTGCTAAATCTTCTAGTGGATCAATCGTTTTAGTTGCATAACCAAAACAACCATTATCAAACTTTACTTCCAATTCAATAGTTACTGGAGCCAATGCATCAAAAGTGACGGTTTGTCCCATTAACATGCTTGAATTCGAAACATCAGATACGGTCCACATCCACATTTCTGCATTAATATCATCATTTAAGGAAGATGATATATCACTTACTTGAAATTGGAAACCATTAGCATAACATTGTAAAACAGTCACTTCAAAATCAACTTGAGGCAATAAATCTTGGATATTGTAGCTTTCGGTTTTAGTTTTTTCACATCCTTTATTTGTGATAACAGTTAACTGAACTTCTATGGTTTCAAAGGATACGTTCTCCAAATTTATAGACGAACTGTTTGTTGTGCTTGTTTGTACACCATCCAAAAACACAAGCCATTCATAGCTACTAATCGATACACTTGGGTCGTGTATGATTGAAGCATCTTCTAGGAACACGTCAACATTACTTTCCCCGCAATTAGCTAGTGAGATATCAAAATCTATATCAAAACCGCCTTGTACAATAGTGATTTCTTCCACATATTCATCCGTGCAGTTACCGAGTAAATTCTCAGAGCTGATAGCAACAGTATACGTTCCTTCAGCAGGAAAAGTATATATGGGGTTTTCCTCATCAGACATCACAGCAGGATCATTTGAAGGAAAATCAAAATTCCACATTACATTCATTCCATTCTCAGTAGTGTTGGTAAATTGATAAACTAGGTCTTCACAATCTAGTCCTTCAAAATCAAAATCGCTACCAACTGGATCTAAGCATGGTACGATGTTATATTCAAAATCTCTTTTGATGATATTAATCAGCTGCCCATCTCTATATTCTTCCACACATACGCCCACTAAGTACTGTCCAATTTGTCCTGGTACAGCTGTCAGCGTTCCTGTAACCGGGTCGATGGTCAGTGGTGTACCGAAGCCTAGCATATTACTTTCTGAATAACTCGATCCATTCCAAGTGACAGAATCATAATATGGAAAAGTAGTCGAATTGGGATGATTTGGTGGTTGAGGCATTGGGACATCAAAGGTAGCTCCTGATGTAGGTGTACATAAGCTATACACTAATGAATCTCCGTCAATATCCGTTGCACTGTGGTCAAAACTTAGAGCTTGTCCAGCACAAATAAAAATATCTGGCCATTGATTAAAATAAGCACTTGAATTACAGTTCGTTAAAGTAAATTCACTCACTCTGGCAACATAGGTACTTCCTGTTTCCAAAGGATCAACAATATTTAATAGTGTTTCGTTTCTACAGCATCTTTGGTAAGCCAGAATATATCCTCCATTTCTGAATGGCAAATGTACTTGTCCATTATATACTGCTTCGTGCACACAAACATTTCCTTCATCAAAAATACATCCATCTAAGCCTTTAATATTTATGGTGTCTGCTCCAGTAAAAGGTAGGAGTAATTGGCCCGACTCTCCCAGAGAAGTTAATAAAGATCCTGTGCCAGTGAAGATTCCCACTGATGCTGGATCGTCAAAAAAGGCTTCAGGATCGCCGTTATTACAATCTCTACGTACTGTCAATGTTACATCATAGTAACCATCTCCAAGACATTCGTAAGTAATGTCTCCACCTACAATGTGTGTAGCATTTAGGGAATTATGGCCTAAAAATAAAACCATCAGTATGAATCCCTTTAATATATATGTCGATGTGTTAAATCTCATAGTTCTTAGTTTCATAGTCAGGAAAGATTAATTCAATTTTTTTAAATCAACAATCTTCACTTTCCTTTCCCTCGATGCTTCAATACTGTATATGGATTTATCCGTTTCGTCAATAGAATCACTAATAAATGTCGGTGATAGTTCTTCTCCAAAGGATACATCTTTAACGCTTAGTTGGCCATTATCAAGGTACTGAGATAATGCTCCATTCATATAGTCTCTTAGTTCGTTTTTAACACTAAAGACCCTACGTCTACCAAGTGCTAAATTGTATTTGTTAGTTGATCTTGGGCTGGTATAACCCATGACTGATATTTCATAACTTTCTCCTTTACTCAATCTATTTAACAATGCATTTAAAAATTGTAGCATTTGCGCATAACCACCTTTAACGTCTTGCTCAAAGAAATTTTCTAATTCCGCTGCTTGATCATTTCTTTCTGCTTTAAAGGTTCCTTTTCGACTGATGTATGGATAATAAGTATCCGTATAATTTCTGAGTGTATATAACCGGAAGCTTCGTTTATCTGGTTCGTCATTGTCAAAATACAAGGTCAATGGAATGTTACCATATAAAGATGTACTTTCTGCTGTCAAATATAATTTCCTAATAATTTCTTCATTAAAGTTCGGATCACTTGTATCCAATAGAATGGAAGTTTTCTCGTATCCGTCTTTTATGGCCGTAATTTTATATTGCTTTCCTCTTTCTAATTTAAAGTTGAAGTCATTGCCGTTGTAATTAATTTTTTGAATAGAAGGATTATCCGGATCGGACAGGTCTTCTATTATAATGGTTGCACCAGCAAGTTCTTCATTGGTTCCTCGCTCAAGTACTTCAAGGTTAAGTTCGACAAATGTAGCCTCTAAATACAGTTTTTTAATGATGGTATCTGCAGGGTTAGCATGAAATGTAGTGACAAATGTAGAATCGGATAAATAGCCAGGTTTTTCGGCTAAAATCATATATTCCCTTTCAGACTCAAGTGCAAAAACATGATCGATTCCTGTAAAGTTTTCTATTCTATCAACTACTCGCCCACTAGGTGCATCTATCAATTTAACAATCGTCCCTGGAAGGGAGTCCAATTTAAGTT
Organism: Saprospiraceae bacterium; assembly: GCA_020631235.1. Lineage (GTDB taxonomy): Bacteria > Bacteroidota > Bacteroidia > Chitinophagales > Saprospiraceae > JAHDDO01. Next base: position 340,838 of record JAHDHQ010000001.1, read on the forward strand.
TCTCGAATGTTAATGCATTCAGGTGGATGGTGGAAGGTCGAATATCTGCTCTGTATATGTCATAGCAGCAAGCTTCAACTATACCATCTAAATAATTTGATTCTAGTCTATTTGAACTAAAGTGTGCTTCTCGACTTTCTTCGTCTATTGTGTAGTATACATCATTATAAGACGAATTAATTGGTGCTCCCAAATTAATGCGCTGACCATAAATATTGTTACTTCTGATGGACTTAAATACATCGTATCCACCAAGTCTCAAGTCTGAATCTGAGGAATAAAACAAAGTATTGGATGCCGTATGGAAAAATGGAGTGATTTCATTACCCATAGAGTTTACTCCGCGAACATTCACTGGATCTGTAAAACCACCATTATCTCTAATAACAGTGTACCAAATATCAAGACCGTTTTCTGTCCCATCCGCCAATGGTCTGTCACTAACATAATATAAACGCAATTCATCATTGGTTTTATCATAGGCAACACTAGGTTGAGTTGTGGTATATTCGACGGAATTAATAAAATTAGGCAGCGGCATTGGCTCTCCATAAACCCCTGAACTATCGATGTTTCTGTAGTATAAATCACATTTTAAATCAGAGGCGGTAACATAGCTACAAATAGTATAATATATTTGAGTCTTGTCCGGTGTAAAACTAGTATGTGCTATGGTTTTAGGGCTGTTATTTAAGTTTCCGTTTTCTATAACCTCACCCGTAGCATAATTTCCCGATTTTAATATTTTACCTACGGTTCTATTTGGATCAAAGGCAGATGATAAATCTTCAAAGCGCATAGAAGAATAATACATCGTATCCCCTATTTTAATTGCGCCAAATTCTGAATGTTGCGTGTTTATATCATCCCCAAGTCGCTCCACTTCGTTATTCGAACCCACATTATCCATGTGATCAATGGCCCATTCCAAACTCAATAATTCCTTTTCGACATTTTTTACGATGTCTTTGTTTCTTCCACTATATTCTGACTGAAATAGCTCGAAGTTTCTTTGAGACTCTTCAAATTTTCCAAGTTTTTGCTGTACTTGAGCTAATTTGTATGTAGCCATAGGATAGTCGTTTGTACTATCTTGAGATATCACATAAGTGTATCCTTGCTCAGCTAAAGAGTAAGAACTAAACTCCTGCGCAGTCTCCGCGTGCTTATATCGCAAAGCGACATCTTCTTCATCGAAGGCAAGTGCATTGCCGTAATAGGTCAAAGCACTGTAATAATCTTCTTCTGCTAGTGCTTGTTCGGCTGCAGAAACAAATGCCTTAAAAGTTTGCGCATTTGCGAGCTGCGAGCTCAGCATCAGAGGAAAAATAATATGTAATAAAAACCGGTTCATATATTCGGGATGTGTTGGTCAAATCGGTTAAAAAATTGGGCAAACTTTAAATTGTCCCAAAGGTTTTACATTCGTTATAATATATCTGAAGTGGATTTCTGGTCCTCCTCTGTAACTTGTATGTTGATTAAATTCTGAAACATCTACGTCGTAACTAGCAGCTACAAAAAACTCATTGTACCTGATACCAATTTTAGGATAAAAAGCAGGCAAATCACTGAATCTGTAACCACCTCCTACTTGGATATTAAATCGTTTTCCTGGCTTGGTATTCAGATAATAGTCTAAGAAAGCTCCAGCAATTAGTTCATTGTATGTATTTTGAATTTGATACAATGCATCTACTTGCAAATCAAGTCGATTTGATAATTGAATATTTCCTATACCATAAATAGAATATCTTCTAGGTAATTTTAGGTTGTCATTAGTATCAAAAGTGATGTTTGGTTCGATCAAATGAAAAGCACCTGCTCCAACATCTACTTTGGTTCGAGAAGATCGCTGCCAGCGATAGTTAAAACCCAAGGCTGTTTCAAAAAATCCTATGGTCCCAACATTAAAGTTTTCTCCAGATCCTGCCGTCTCGACAAACTGGTTATCGACCCACTGGTTATCCCAAGTCAAGTTAGTGGCATCGTACCCTCTCACTGAATATCCACCCAATGCACCTAAAGTGATGACATTATTTCTGTTAATTAGATAAGTGTAACTTCCGGACAAGTTTAAGTTACCTAGAGTGATTTGAGAATCACCTTGTCGATCATAATTTAAAAAAATGCCCGCTCCGAAAAATCCTTTTTTGGATTTTTTAGGGAATATTTTAAAATCATATCCTAATGTAGTAGTAAACCAAGGAACAGGAACTGACCTCCATTGATCACGTACACTAACATTGATACGCTTATCTCCATTGAAGATTCCTGTTAGTGCTGGACTCACACTTAATGGTGCATTATAAAATTGCGAATAGTGTAAATCTTGCGATTTTACAGATCCACAAATAATGCAGAAAATAAATGTTAAAATTATCCAACTTGAATGAGCACATGATTTTCTCACATTGTCATTTTTATACATTAAATAAATATTTAATACATAATTCAATGATTTTCAATATATTGATTCTCAATGAGTTACGCAATCTTTATTGATGATATACAAAGCAAAAACCGTACTAGTAATTAGACGAGGAATCAGCTTTGGGAAACCAACAGTAAGGTCGAAAATTAATGGAAGCTTATGAAAATTAGCTATGGGTAATTATGTGGTAGAAAAGGAATATAATGATAAACTATGCATAAATATTTATAAATTAATTAGTTAAACATTACACATTTATTTAATAAGTTTGAATGCAAGCGATTTTATTATTCGATATTTGGATTGGTGCGTAGTTTCTAAAATGAGTTTTTGATTTTCTTTTTTATCGAGTACTTCATTTAAAGCTAATACTCTACCATAAGGTATATTTAAATCATTAAACCCGTCTTCTAATTCGATCATCGTGTATCCATCGAATGCTTTTTGCAAATAATTTATGAGGTCTGTGCGATGATCTAATCTTTCTTGATTGGTCCTAAAGTTTGGGCCGTCAGTTTCTTTTTGTGCCACAAAAGAGATGAGTCTTTTAAACTGAATATCCGTAACCACTGCCAAAACAAACTTAAGCTTATCCTTACTAACAAATAAATCGCCGTATGGTGCAATGTTTGGATGCTGTGTACCCATGCGTGTGGGCAAGTGTCCGACGTTTAAATAGTTTGACGCTTGATTAACCAAACTAGTCACTGCCGCATCATATAAGGATAGTTTAAAATAGCTTCCCTTATTTTCTTTTATCCTACGAATTATTCCTACAAGAATGGCTTCTTTTAATTGGTGTGCAGCAACAACATCGATTAATGCTACTGGCATTTTGCAATATTCTTTTTCAGTCCCGGACATACTCAAATAGCCTGTCTCTGCTTGCATGATCACGTCATACGCCGCTTTGCCTTCTTCATTATACGAACTTAGCTGAGCAAGTATAATTTGTGGGTTTATTTTGATTAGCTGATCATAATCAAGTCTAAATTTTTTGAGCGATGAATCTTTATAATTACTAATAACAACATCTGCATCCTCAATTATGGAGTGTAATGTTTTTAAATGATTTTTATCCTTTAGATCTAATGAGCGTATGGTTTTTCCATAGTTTATGGAAGCGAAGTAAGCTGAGTCTGCCGCTTCAGGATTCTCTGCAGGCAATTTCCAATGCCTTGTGACATCTCCGTGAATTGGATGTTCTATTTTAGTCACTTGTGCACCTAGTTCGGCAAAAAACATACCTACAGATGGGCCGGCTAAAACTGAAGATAAATCGATAATCTTTAGCGATTTAAAATAGTCAATCATAATTGTAGCTTGTAAATAAACTTATGGGTTCTTCAGCAAAGAGCATCATTATTTTGCTTCCCACTTGTGCTCTTTTATATTTTCAACTTTTGCCATATATCTGGCTAAAACAAATAAATAATCTGACAATCGATTGAGGTACTTAATAATAAGTGGAGGATGTTTTACTTCATCCTTTATGCTTATTACTCTTCGTTCAGCACGGCGACATACCGTTCTGGTAATATGAAGTTGGGCCACCGACTGAGAGCCTCCTGGCAGGATGAAATATTTAAGTGGCTCCAGATGTTCGTTCATATTGTCCATTTCCGTCTCTAATTGGACTATGTCATCTTCATGTACATTAGGTAAATTAAAATCATTTTCTTTAGGAGAAGCTAAAACTGAGCCTATATTAAACAGTAAATGCTGGATCTTAGCTAATTGCTGCTTGACTTCCTCTTTATCAATAAAAGCCATACACAAACCGATATGGCTGTTTAACTCATCGACTGTGCCGTATGCTTCAATTTGCCAATCATCTTTCGAAATTCTTTTCCCTCCAAAAAGGCTGGTTTTGCCCTCATCTCCTGTTTTAGTGTAAATCTTCATATGATGTCAAATTATTTTCCAAATATACTTTGAATCGTAAGCTTCTGAATGAAAAATACCCTTGTTTAGTTTTTTAAAACATCGGTAGCGATTAGTCCATCCCTTAAAGTAATCACTCGCTGAGCATGTTCTGCAATGTCAGGTTCATGCGTCACTAAAATAACCGTATTCCCGGCATTATTTAATTTTTCAAAAACCGCCATAATTTCGTGTGAAGTTTTTGTGTCTAAATTTCCAGTGGGTTCATCGGCAAGTATAATAGACGGTTCGTTTACAATGGCCCTAGCAATGGCCACTCTTTGTCTTTGGCCACCTGACAGTTCATTTGGGCGATGATCCATTCTATCGGCAAGACCTACCATCGAAAGCACGTATTCTGCTCTTTCTTGCCTAAGCTTTTTGCTTTTGCCAGCATAAACAAGAGGAAGTGCTACATTGTCTGTAGCTGTCATTCTTGGCAACAAATTAAAGGTTTGGAAGACAAATCCTATTTCTCTATTTCTAATATTGGCCAATGCTGCGTCATCTAATAAGCTGACTTGTTGCTGGTTTAATATGTATTCTCCAGAAGTGGGTGTGTCTAAACATCCTAACAAGTTCATGAGTGTAGATTTACCAGAACCTGATGGTCCCATTAAGGCTACATATTCATTTGCTTGTATTTCTATGGAAATACTTTTTAATGCATGTACTTCTTCCTTACCCATGATGTAGGTTTTGCGGAGTGCATCAGTATAAATAAGTGGTTTTAGCAAGTAACAAAGTTTTACATGAAGGTAAAGATTCCCTTAAAAAATAATAAAGAAACTAGACGAGCATCAAAAATCTTCCTTTCAAATATCTTTTTTTGTGCTTATATAAAGCTTAGACCAATCTATTTTTTAGTTTTACAACAAAATTGAACCTAAGATCTCAAACTCAATAAAACATATAGCAGTTTCTGGCAATATTGGTGCGGGGAAAACCACCTTGAGTGAAAAACTTTCTAAACACTATGGATGGAAAGTACATTATGAAGATACGGTTACGAATCCCTATTTAAGTGATTTTTATGATGACATGCAACGTTGGTCATTTAATCTGCAAATCTACTTTCTAAACAGCAGATATAGACAAATTATAGAGTTGCGTCAAGGTGCAGATACGGTTATACAAGATAGGACCATTTACGAAGATGCTAAAATATTTGCACCCAATTTACATGAGATGGGATTAATGTCTACCCGTGATTTTGATAATTATCAGTCATTATTTGAATTGATGACTTCTCAAATAAATCCTCCAGATCTTTTAGTATATATTCAAGCCTCAATCCCTACGCTAGTTTCTCACATTCACAATCGGGGTCGAGAGTACGAAGGATCTATAAGTCTTGATTACTTAAAAAGACTTAATCAAAAATATGAGGACTGGATTAAAACTTACACCGCTGGGAAGTTATTAATTATAGATGGTAACAATCTTGATTTTATAAAGAATCAAGAAGATTTTGGCACCATCATAGAAATGATTGACCGAGAATTGTTTGGGCTTTTTAAATAATTACTTACCATTTAGTGGCGATATATGCTGATAACATATCTACTGCATTTAAGCAATCGTCATGATTATTAATGATCATATCTGCTTGTGACAAATAGGGTTTTATAAATTGTTCAAAAGCAGGCATAACATGATGTTCGTATCTATATAATACATCTTCTATGGGGTAGTTTCTTTCGTTTTGATCACGCTTTATCCTGCGTATAAGTTTTACATTATCTGGTGCATCAATAAAAAGTTTTACATCGTATAATTTTCGTAGTTCTGGAAAGTGATAAACAAACAAACCTTCCACAATGATGACTGGATTGGGTTTTAGAATAAATTCTTTAGCCGTTTTTAAAGAATTATTAAACGTGTATTCTTTTTTGTGCACACTTTGACCTTTGCTAAGCGCCCTGATATCATCGATTAGTTGCTTATGATTTACTGAAGAGGGCAAATCGAAATTTATAACACCATTTTCATCCTTTTCTTGCAAATCTCTAGCATGATAATAATCATCTTGGGAGATGAATGTCACAGGTTTATCATTTAAGCTTTTTTTGAGCAACTGCAAAAACCTTGACTTTCCAGATCCGCTTCCTCCTGACACTCCGATTATCATTAACTTCATTACTTAGCCATTTTATTTCTGCTAAAGTAAAAATTATATTAATTTCATTTACAATCAAGAAGCATTCTCAAAACCAATCTAGGCATGATCGAATATTTTTTTAGAGGCGCAATAGGTATAGTTGTATTATTGGCTATATGTTATTTACTGAGTACTAACCGAAAAAATATAAAATGGGATTTGGTCGGCATCGGGATGGTTTTACAAATTGTATTAGCATTGCTACTATTTAAAGTTCCTTTTGTTAGGGACTTATTCCAATATATTGTTGATTTCTTCATTGTTGTTATTCAAGCCAGCACAGATGCTGCTGTGTTCTTGGTGGGTGATTTAGCGCGACCAGGACAACCATTTGGTTTCGTTTTTGCTGTTTTGCCGACCATTATTTTCTTTTCTGCTTTGTCATCCATTTTATACTATTTCGGGATTCTTCAAAAAATTGTATTTGGATTTGCTTGGTTGATGCGAAAAACCATGGGACTTTCAGGTGCTGAAAGTCTAGCTGCTGCTGCTAATGTATTTATAGGGCAAACTGAAGCACCATTAGTAATTAAGCCTTATTTGGAGAAAATGACAAAATCTGAGATTCTTACCTTAATGACTGGAGGAATGGCAACCATAGCGGGCAGTGTCTTTGGAGCGTATATGGCTATGTTAGGTGGCGATTCTCCGGAAGAACAGTCCATTTTCGGAATGCATCTACTTACAGCATCTATCATTTCGGCACCAGCAGCCATTGTGGCTGCTAAAATGCTATTTCCAGAAACTGAACATGATAAGATTAATAAAGACATAAATATTCCAAGGGATGAGGCCGGAAGTAATTTTTTAGATGCTTTAGCCAAAGGAACCACGGATGGAATGAAGTTAGCTGTAAATGTTGCTATTATGCTTCTCAGCTTTATGGCCTTAATATATCTATTGAACGGTTTATTAGGCAGTTTTGGGAACTATTTTGGAATAAATGAAATGGTGAACAGCACATCAAATGGAAGATTTGCAAGCTTATCTATGCAAGCTATCATGGGAGTATTATTCAGTCCTTTAGCTTGGATAATTGGTGTGCCCACTGAAGATATTTTACTTGTCGGTCAATTACTAGGAGAAAAAACTATATTGAATGAATTTGTATCATATGCCTCTCTCATGGACTTCAAGAATAATGGCATGTTAGGAGAGCGGGCAATTATTATTTCTACTTATGCATTGTGTGGTTTTGCCAATTTTGCTTCTATAGGTATACAAATTGGAGGTATTGGTTCACTAGCTCCTAATCAACGTAAAACTTTGACACAATTTGGTGTGAAGTCATTAATCGGTGGAACAATAGCTTGCTTGTTAACGGCCGCCATTGCAGGCATGTTAATTTAGTTTATTCTTCGAAAGGATAATCTAACTGGATTGTCTGGTTAATAAGATCAAACTCAATTAATAAATCTTTGTGAAGGGGGATTAAAAAATCGGCATTTTCGAAGATAATATTAGCGAAAATGTTCCCATTAGAATCATTGATTTTATCTATTGTCCCTCTGTATTTTCCATCTCCATCTAAGACTTTGAAATCTTTGCAATTAGTTAGGTTAATTGTTTCTTTATTAACTGCGACATGATTTAGCATGTCTTGCTCTATATATACTGATTTAGTTTTAAATAGATTCGTTTTTTCGGGTTGATCTATATCTTCAAGTTGAAGTAAGATATTATGCCCTACTTTAATATTTTCAACTTTGAAAGGTATTTTACATCCATCTATATCTATAAAAATAAATTCAAGTTCACTTAGGATATTTTGATATATCTCTTCTACTACCAAATTCATGAGTCCTACAGACCCAAATGATTTAGAAATGAAGCCAATCTTAACTAAGGAAGGAATCAAAAATTATGGTTTATCAAGGTTTGCTCTAAAATAAATCCAGCTTCGGCTTTTTCCTCCCACGGATCAGTACAAATGGTGCATTGTGTGTCCAATATCATCATTCTTCGATGAAATAGCCCTATCCCTAGATCATACTTCTCCACATTGAATCTGCGTTCAATAATATTGTTATCATCAGCGTGTTGAATAACTATTGCGTCATCGTAGGTTACTCCATTTTGAACAATAGTCTCGTCTATGGATAGCACTTTTGATTCCCAATTTTTGAAAGTATAGATGGACTCACCCGCTACATTTTCTATCACTGTATTTTTATTAAATAAAGGACTCTCCCATTCTTGATCCAGGGTCATTGGAAATACCAATTTTTTAAAACTTAGATTTTCTTCTGTCCTAATTAATTGTTGTGGAGTTTTTTCAATAATCCATTGTCTTTTAGGAACATAATTAGACGAAGAATCCTTCTTATAACTTATCTCAATCACAAACGTTGAATCTCCATTAGCATTTAAATATTGATCCACTATAGTTTCTTTATGAAATGAGGTGGTTTCTATAATTGTACTACCCTGATCATCATATATTATGGAATCCATTTGATATTCCCAAAATGCTCCCGGCTTTGTGGGGTAATAAAAGGAATCAAAGTTTACTTCAGGATCTTCCACTACCGATTCACAGCTTGAGAAAAAGTGTATCAAACTGAGCATTAGTCCAAATAAGATAAATCCTTTAAAGTTTTTCATTTTATTTAATTTGCAGACACTGAAATAATTCCACCACCAATAACATCTTCGTTTTCATAAAAAACGGCAGATTGACCAGGTGCTATCCCTCTGACATTTGCATAGAAGTTTACTTCTACATTTTGTCCAATCATTTTTATTGAGCTATTTGTACCTCTGTCATTATAACGCACCATAGTTACGGCATCCAAAGGTTCAGGCAAGTTTTCGTATTTCATTAAGTTAACGTCACGCACTAACATTTTATTCTTTAAGAGGTCTTTTACATCACCTAACACAACTGTATTCGTTTTTGGGTCTATTTTAGTTACATATTTCGGCTCTCCAAAAGCTTGACCTAATCCTTTACGTTGGCCTATCGTATAAAAAGGATAACCATCATGCCTACCTATGACATTTCCTTGCATATCATGAAAGGCGCCATCTTTCACCGTTTTTTCTAATTCTGGCATTCTGCGTTTCAAAAACCCCCTGTAGTCATTATCCGGGACAAAGCATATTTCATAACTTTCTGGCTTTTTAGATAATTCCTCATATCCCCAATCTTTTGCTAATTGACGAATTTCTTCTTTTGTATAATCTGCTAAGGGGAACATTGTTCTTCCCATACAGAACTGATCTAAGCCCCAGAGTACATAGGATTGATCTTTCCGTGGGTCTACCCCTTTACTAATAAATCGTCTTCCATTTTCTTCTTTGACTTTGGCATAATGTCCTGTGGCAATGAACTCACAATTTAGGGCATCGGCTCTTTTTAGTAAAGCCCTCCATTTAATGTGTGTATTACAAAGAATACATGGATTTGGAGTTCTACCTGCTACATATTCTTCCACAAAATTATCAATAACATAATCTCCAAATTCTTCCCTTATATCAACAATAAAATGATGAAAACCCATATCGACGGATATTTGTCTTGCATCATTGATTGAATCCAAGCTACAGCATCCTGTTTCTTTACCAGAACCTCCTGAGCTTGCATAATCCCAAGTCTTCATGGTTATGCCCACAACTTCATAGCCTTGCTCGTGCAACATCATAGCAGTGACGGTGCTATCGATTCCTCCACTCATTGCCACTAATATTCTCCCTTTCTTACTCATTGATTGTAATACTACTTTGACAAAGGTATATCATTTATAGATATGTTTTTATGATATATTAATTCAATTCCATTCATCTTAGTAATGTGTATAAAAAAAGGGGCTTCGAAATGAAGCCCCTTTTTAATTTATGGTTAACTACTATCTAAGAATAGTTATATTTCCAATTTCGGTAACTTCACCGTTGTCACCTTCATCACAAGTATAAGTTACGTGATATCCATAAACATCAGGAGTTAAGGCTTCGCCTTTATACGTTCCATCCCAAGTTTCATTAATATCCATACTCATATATACTTGCTCTCCCCATCTATTGTAAATCATGATTTTGTAATCACTAATACAAGCATTCTCTAAGCCTTTGATACCATAAGTATCATTGGTTCCATCTCCATTTGGAGAGAATGTATTAGGAATGTAAACCATATCAGGGTCACAACAAGTATCTGTACAAGTTAAAGTAATTTCAGCTTCGTCTGAACAACCAGCTTCATCTGTAATTGTTACAGAGTAAGTAGTTTCTCCATCAGGACAAACTGTTCTTGTTGCTTCAGTCGAACCATCATCCCATAAGAATGATAATCCTTCTCCATCCGCTATCGCAGTGATGTCTACACATTCACCACAAATAATGTTTTCTAGATTATCATCTGAAACAATATCTGCATTATTAACTCCACCTTCTGTAACGTCCACGCAAGTCGTAGCTTCACAACCTTCATCAGAAGTAGCAGTCACACAATATGTACCTGGTTCAGTAACAGTGATTTCTTCGTCAGTATCTCCTGTTGACCATTCATAAGTGTAGTTATTGCCTCCAGAAGCATTCGCAGTAAGAGTTGTTGATTCGTCACATATCACTAAGTCACCTTCAATGCTTACTTCATTAACTTCTTCTGTTAGGGTTATACATCCTGTTACTTCACAACCATCTGCATTTTCACCTGTAACACAATATTCTACTGTTCCACCACCAGGTATAACTGTGATTTCATCCGTATTTGTTTCACCTCCTGGAGTCCAGTCACCTATAACGTCAGAAGTAAGTGTTACTTCTTCTCCTGGACAATAAGTTAAACCTGTACTTGATGTAATCTCTGCGTCACCGCCGTCAACCACTTCTACGCAAGCTGTATCTTCATTAAAGCATCCAAGCGCATCTGTTGCCGTCGCCGTGAAACACTCTCCGTCAACAGCACCAGTTATGGTGATCACATCACCAGTACCTATCACATCACCATCTTCATTCGTCCAAACGATAGATGTCGCTGTACTTCCTGCATTGGCGGTAAGCTCCACTTCTTGACCTTCACAAATAATAATTGGATCAGGCGTTATCTCTACAGATGGACCTTCTTGTACTGTTACATTTACACATCCTACAAAGTCACAAATACCTGAACCTGTTACTGTTCCAGACCCTGTCATACATGTTGCAACCACAGTAAATTTAGTATTTTGATCTACCACGACAGTTGGGTTCGGATCATTTTCCTGACCGCCCCAGTCGATAGCTGGATCAGCCATCCAAGCATACGTACAATTTGGATCTATACCATTTGGATTCAATTCTAATGAGGTTCCTACACATATTGTGTGTTCCGTGACAAGATCTTCAAATGGATCATCAACCTTATGTACAAAGAACGATCCCATTTCCGTACAATTTTCACTGCTCACTGTCCACATAACTTCGCAAGTTCCAGAGCCAGTTGTTGTACCAGAACCAGTATAAGTAAATATAGGATTACTAGGATCTGTATCATCAATGATAATACATTCATCAGCCATCCAAGTGTATTCTAAACCATCATATCCTTCAATGGTAAAAGTAGATTCTGAACAAACATATACATCAGTTGGTAGATTATCGTATGCAGGTGGTTGGTAACCTTCTATCATAATAGTTCCGGTTATAGCACAATCTGCATCTGGACATTCAATAGTATAAGATACAGTACCATCTCCCATATAAGCCGTACCAGAACCAGTACCTACACCAGATCCTGTTGCTGGTGGTATACCTATTGTAGGATTAGAAATCCCATTATTATCTATCGTTACTGCACCATCTACCATCCAAGTATATGTACAATTCGGATCACCTAATTCATTCAATTGAATGGTTTCACCAGGACATAAGCCAATCATTTCAGGTAGGTTTACATCTGGAGTTGTACCTAAACTCACAATGATGTCATTAGTTGATGTACATACACCATCTGTTACTGTTATTGTAACAGTGGTTGTTTCTGTAATATTAGTTATATAAACAGCTCCATCAATTACGGCAACGTTATTTGTAGGCATCCCTGTAACAGTGTATCCCTCAGGAATTGTTTCCACCAACATAAAAGCTTCTCCTTCACAAACTACTAATTCAGTAGGCAAATCAAGTGGATTTCCACTCATCTCATTTAAGGTAATATTTTGCGTGAATTCACATCCCTCAGCTGAAGAAGCTGTTAAGGTAACTGTTGTATTTTCACCAATTCCTGTCGCAATAATTTCTCCATCCACAAGGCTGATAACACCCATTGGATCTGAGCTATAGTTATACCCTGCAAACTGAGTCCCTACCACTACAGATTCTGAGCCACAAATAGTATAACTTGCATCTTCTCCTAATGGATTTGCAATGATAGTAACATCAAAGCTACCTGTTGCACTACATCCATCCAAATCTGCTGTGTACGATACGGTTGTTGTTTCTGCAATTCCAGAAACGGAAACAACTCCATCTTCAAATGATCCTACAGCAGGGTCGAAGGTAAAAGAAGTCATTTCATCAAACCCTTCTCCAATCACAATTACATCACCTGCACAACCAGTCTGATCATCTAGATTAATTTCGAAAGACTCAAGATTAAGCATTACTGTTTCAGTCATACTAGCAGTACATCCAGTTTCACCGACAACATCTAATGTTATAGTTATTTCAGTTACTCCACCCGTTCCAAAGCTAAATGATTCATCTGTAGAAGTAAAATCTTCTGCACCGGTATTTATGGTCCATGTTTGACTCGCAATTCCTTGATCAGCAGTGGAGGTATTCACTAATGAAATATTAGCACTTTCTACACATCCAGTTGCATCTAATGAATAGCTTAAGTCAAAGTCTGATTCCATTGAAACACCGACTTCAGCAAATGCAGTATCAACACACTCTCCATCTGTTGCAATTAATGCAATAGTATAGTTTCCATCATTAGTATATGTGTGTGATGGATTTTCATCGGTTGAACTAGGCGTTAAATTTGGATAATCAAATAACCACACATATGATAGTGTAAAGTTAGGATCATCAATTGTTGAATTATTTGTTAGCTCAACATCGTAGCCTTCACAATTAGGATTTGGCGTTGCATCAAAATCTGCAATTGGTCCAGGAGAACATGCTACAACATTATATTCAAAATCTCTTATTGTTGTAGAAATTAATACACCATCTCTATACTCATCTACACAAATTCCAATTAAGAACTGACCCAATGTGTTTGGTGTTGCTGTCATTAAGCCCGTTTCAGGATCGATGGTTAAAGGAACACCTCCCATCATATTATCCAAAGAATATGGTGAAGCAAAACTTACCTCATCAAATGGTGGGAAATAAGTGTTTTCAGATAAAGGGAAAGCATCGCTTCCTCCAGCTGTAGGCACACAAGTTCGGTATCTTAGCTCATCACCATCTGCATCAGTAGCCGAGTGATCAAAAACTAACTCCTCACCTGCACACAAGTAAATAGTCGGCCAATTGTTAAATACAGCCTGAGAGTTACACATTGTTTGTGCATTCGGCGTAATTTCTGCCCAGTAAGTTGACCCAGTATCTAATGGGTCTGGTATGTTTAATAAAGTTGTATTTCTACAACATCTTCTGTATGATAATATATAACCATCTGCATTGAAAGGCAAGGTCACTGTACCAGTATAAACTGCTTGGTCTACACAAACTTCTTCTCCAAGTATTCGGCAATTGTTGGTAACAATGTCGTCAATGTTTTCAATAATAGGGTTTGATAATTCTAACAGTCCTCCATTAGCTAAATCTATTTGAAGGTCATTATCACCATCAAATATTTTAATAGTAGCTACATCGTCAAATGCAATACCATTAATACAGTCTCTTTGGAATGTCAAGGTTATCTCATACTGGTCACCTCCTAAGCATTCATAGGTAAGGTTACCTCCAACCACGTGAGTAGCATATATATTAGCTAAGGGCATAGCTAACACAAACAGTACCCAAAAGGTCTTTCGTGATATATTTAGTATTGAGTTCATATTGTAAATCCTTTTTACTGTTTTAATTATCAAATCTTATTTCATCAATCTCAACCCGACGTTCTCTGGATGCTTCTGGACTGTATACTGACTTTCTTCTATTAGAAGCGCTGTCACTTACTCCATTCGGTGATGTTGACTCTCCAAATGAACGCTCAGTCACTTTTAATTGACCATTCGCAAGGAATGGTTTCAGTATACCACCTCGGTATCTTTCAATCTCATTACGTACTACATCTACACGTCTTTTACCTAGAGCTTCATTGTATTTATCTCTTGATAATGGACTTGCATAACCTCTTAAGAATAGGTTTGCTGATGAACCGCCTTGTAAGATTTCTGTCAAACAACTTAACAATGCTTGAAAGTTATCATAGCCACCTCTTACGTCTTGATCAAAGAATCTGGCTACATCACCTTCAGCTGCATCTCTCCCTTTATTTCCGAATTGTCCACCATATTTTGTGATAAACTCTCCACGCTTAGGATTGTAGCTGTTATAAGTATCGGTGTAAGTAAGATCTGAAGTTTCGCTTGTGCTTCTTGGATTAGGATGATCGTTGTCAAAATATAATCTAACAGGTATCAGACTTGAACAAGTAGCAATTATATCTAAGCAAATCTTTTGATTTAATTGTAAACTCCTCATGTCACCTGAGTTAAATTCTTTCGTTTCTGAAGAACTACCTTTTCTAACTGTAATTCTATAGTCCGTGTCTGGTCCAATAGCAAACTTCTTGCATGCTCCAGTTCCATCCATTGCAGCTACAGCCTTACCATTAGTGGCATCAAACATTGATATGGTACCTCCTTGTAAATCTCCTCCAGAAGCATTATCACATGCACATACATTTAATATTGCTGGAACAAGATTTAAATCTAGGTCTAGTTTCTGAATGCCTGCTTTACCTTCTATAGGTCCTACTGTTTGTACATCACAAATGTATCCATCTTTGCATGCCGTAACTGTATAAGAATTTTCACAAGGTAATGAAGTAGGGAATTCATTGGTATCATCTTTCGTGCTATCATAAATTAATTCTCCTGTAGAATTATCTACAATTGTTAAGTTAGCACCATTCAGTTTTTCACCAGTGGATTTGTCATAAACCATATTCATCAACTCAATCTCACATCTTTCGTATACTGCATGGTATATGTCATAACAACAAGTTTGGTTGTTGTCATCCAAAAACAAAGATCCTGGTCTATTAGAAGTAAGATATCCATTTACTCCATCATCAGACAACATGTAATAAAAGTCATTTGCACTTGTATTCACTTCTGCGCCTTCATTAGCAATATCTCCATTGCTTGATAATGAATATATGTCTAAACCACCAAATCCCATTCTTCCATTAGAAGCGAAATATAGTGTATTAGTTCTATTGTGATAAAAAGGAGATAAATCATCGCCTGGAGTGTTTACATCAGCCATATTCATAACTCCACTTGAACTCATGTCTGATCCAATGCTCGCCTTATAAATATCTAAACCTCCCTTACCTCCAGCTCGGTCAGAGGCAAAATATAAAGTACCATCCTCAGCAATAGCAGGATGTGTGCTTGTAACTCCATCTTGATTTAGGTCCAATTTAGTGCCTTCTCCAACTACACCATCTTCTACAGAAGCGTAGTATATATCACATCTAAGGTTTTCTGCGCTTAATAATTCGCACATAGTATAGTAAACTCCAGTACCATCAGCTGTAAAACTCGGGCTAGACGTTGCCATTCCAGCATTATTCCAAGCTCCTGCTCCTTTAACTTCTTTTGCGTTCTTACTGTTAGTGCTTTTTAAAATTTTTCCAAATGTAGAACAAGACTCACATTTTCCTCCTCCAAACTTGTGAGAAGTAAAATATAAATCATCACCCATTAAAAATGGACTGTATTCTCCATATTGAGAGTTAACTTCCCCACCCAAGCGAGTGACTGTTAATTCTTCATTATCCGATGGTTGAGAAGCTGCCCATGCGCCTGCATCTTTGGCCATTTGAGCCATTTCTACATACATTGGGTTTCCATCTCCATACTCTGAAACATACATATCATAGTATTTCTCTGCATCATCATAGTTACCCATCATCTCTCTAGATTTGGCCAACTTATATACAGCATCAGGATATTCTGTATTTTCAAGGGTTTCGACAAGTGTTCCTAGAGAACTAGAACTCTTATCAAAAGCATTTGCATCAAAAGCTGCACTACCATATTTGTATAGTAGCTCAGGATTATCATTGCTTAGGTTCAATGCACTTCCATAATAATTCATGGCTGAGTTATAATCACCAGAACCATAAGCTTCATCTCCCGCTTTCAAATATTGCTTACAAGTAGGCTGTGCGACTAGTGCAGTCACGAACCCCAAGAGCATTATTAAAGTAAAGATCTTCTTATTCATATTTCTTCAGATTGGTAGGTACGTTTTAATAAATTGGACAAGGCCTACAAGGCGTTTTCCTTGGTTTAGCAATTATATATCTAAGAGCAACTTCAGGTCCACCTCTTCCGTTTGTAGCCCAATCAAATTCAGATATATTTATATCATAGGAGAATGATCCATAGAAATTATTCATTTGGATTGCAATCATAGGGTAAAAAGCATCTAATGATGTTTCTCCTGCATCCGCCAACCTAAGTCCTGCTCCTAAAAACAAAGATTTGGAAGCCGCATCATCTAAGTAAATTCTTCCTTGACCATTCAATACAATCTCCTGGTACGGATTAGCCGTTGAAAACAAACCATTCAATATTAAATCAACTCTTGAAGCTATTTGCCAATTTGCCATAGCGTATAGATTTAACTTACGTGCTAGGTCTGCATCCGGCCCTGTTGTATCGAAGTTTTGATTCGGCGTCAACCAATGAAAAAGAGCAGCACCAAAATCTAAATGTTTTCTGTAGCTTGTTTGGTATCTTAAGTTTACACCACCCGATAAATCAAAGTAATTTAAACCATCGTTATTAAATATATCAAAGCCTGCATTGTTAAGCCCTCCGTTTGGATAAATAGCTTCTGCTAAATCCAACCCTCTATTATAGTACCCTAAACTGATACCGGGAGTTAATAATACATTTTGTCCAATGCCTAAACTATAACTTCCTAAAATGTCAAAACTAGTTGTTTGCAATGCCAAATCACCAGCTCTATCATTTTGGATTCTAGCACCTAAGCTAAAATAATTTTCATCTCTACTGTCGAGAGACATTCTACAGTTATTAACAAATTTCATATCACCACCAACATTAATAGTGGTATAATCCGCATCTACTCTGTTCCACTGGAACCTGTAATTGCCATGCAACCTAATGTTGCCATCAAAAACACCTGTTAAACCTGGATTTAGGTTGAATGGTGAATTAAAATACTGTGAATAATGCACATCCTGAGCTGACATATTAAATGCCGTAGCACAGAATAACACTATGTAAAACGCTTTTCTAAACATATACAATAGTTTGTTATTCGTCCTAGACGAAAAAAAATACTACACTTACAAAGTCAAGAATTAAAAAAATTGGTTTTGACTACTTATTTTCTGGTTTATTGACTAACCAGTCACAAACCTACAAATTTTTATTTGCTAATTAATCATTTGAAAGTGTTAATTTTTTCCGTGATATGATACTTTTTCGTTTGCGGATTTGGGTATATTTCATATTTAAAAAAAATCGCCTTTACAATCTATTGTTTTACAGACAGTTAGACATCAAGAGCTAAATCAATCAAATCAATATCAAGCGCATATGTATTGTTAAAATAAATATAGAAAATAACTATATTTAATGAGTTTAATAAGTTTTAAAATCTAGAGTTGCATTTTTGAAATGAATGAGTATATTTGCGTCGCTTTTGTAACGAAAAAGCAATATTTGACATACAAGCAGAAGTAGCTCAGCTGGTAGAGCACGACCTTGCCAAGGTCGGGGTCGCGGG
>JAHDHQ010000035.1 GCA_020631235.1 Saprospiraceae bacterium
TTAGTTTTTTTTAATTCGTTTAAATCACTGTCTTAATTTTGGGGGTATCTACAAATATTCTGGTCATTTGATCGGGGTTTACTTTGAATTTCAAAAACAAACTAACAAAGAGAATATCAATCTTAGTATTTATCAATTTACTATTTACATCAAGCTTTAATGAAGATCCAGTACCTGAATACTTTGAATGTGACTCAGTTTTAGTGTCAAATGAAAAAAAGCACGTTTTAAATGTTTAGGACTTGCAAATTCATATTCCACAATTGTAGAATTAAGCAAAGTCTTGGATTTTTTATTAAATGATAAGCTGCAGAAGATTTGCTTATTTCTTTCTCCTGAGCAACTTTTAAATATTCAGAAATATTAGTTGTTGTTTGATTATAATCTTCTTTAAAATTTGTTGTTTTAGCTATTTCTTCAAGATAATTTTCTAAATCGGCCCACTTGTTCAGGTCTGTTAAGGCCTTAAACCTTTTAGCTATTGCACTAGTAGGCAAAATTCAGCAAAAATATCGCCATTAACATAATCTAAGAAACTCGTTTCTAGTCCTAGATTCTCATCGAATCTATTCCCTGTGAAAATTGTATATATTTTATCCATTTATTGCGACTGAAAGCCTTGCAAAATAAAACGTGGCATTATTGACAATCCGACCCTAAAAACGACCCCCAACAAAAAAGACCGTCGAAGATGTTTCCATCTTGACGGTCTTCAAACAGTAGGGGTGATAGGATTCGAACCTACGACCCCTTGGTCCCAAACCAAGTGCGCTAACCGGACTGCGCTACACCCCTGTTTATTTTTTCTCTGGCGGTGAGAGGGGGATTCGAACCCCCGGTACCAGTTTCCCAGTACGCCAGTTTAGCAAACTGGTGGTTTCAGCCACTCACCCACCTCACCTTTTTTTTGAGCATTCTTTATGCTCATGGCTGTTAAGCGGTCGCAAATATAATCACTCGTTATTTATAAACAAATGAAAGTTTAGCATTATTTCCATATGAAAGAAATTTTTTATACGTTTGTAGTATAAGATCCTTTTAAATTTTTTCAAGTTTTTTATCTGTGATCCTTACCAACCATGAGAGGAGATAATAGCAGGAAAAAATTTGGGCTCCTTTTTGAGGAGCCCTTTTTTTATTTTTAGCCTGAAAAAAAAAGTGAATATTTTTTTAAATCATGCTAATAAGCTTTTGCAAAAATGACTTTTTGCTTAGAAGGATTTCCGCTGACTATACACTTGCCTTCTCCTCCGTCATCATTAGGAATACATCTGAGTGTAGCTTTGGTTTCTTCCTTTATTTTTAATTCTGTTTCTGTCGTCCCATCCCAGTGAGCTTTGATAAAGCCACCTTTTTGCTCTAAAGCTTCTTTAAAACCATCATAACTATCCACTTCTGTAATATGATCGTCACGGTATGATTTAGCTCGGGTAAATAGGTTGTTTTGGATTTCTTCAAGCAAATTAGCTACGTAATCCGCACAACCATCCATAGGCACATTGGTTTTTTCTTTTGTATCTCTTCTAGCAATCTCTACTTGATTATTTTCTATATCTCTCATTCCAATGCCTATTCTTACGGGCACCCCTTTCATCTCATATTCGGCAAACTTAAATCCTGGACGATTCTTTTTGTCTCTATCTATCTTTACCGATATGCCTTTAGCCTTTAGTGCTGCAACTATTTTTTCTGCATGTTCTAAAATTACGCCATTAGGTTTTGGGATAGGTACGATGACCACTTGTAAAGGAGCCAACTTTGGTGGTAATACTAAACCATCATCATCCGAATGAGTCATCACGAGTGCACCAATTAATCGAGTAGACACTCCCCACGAAGTAGCCCAAACGAACTGCTCTTTATTGTTATTATCTAAATACTTTACATCAAAGGCTTTGGCAAAATTCTGTCCTAAAAAGTGCGAAGTTCCAGCTTGCAAAGCTTTCCCATCTTGCATCAGTGCTTCGATGGTATAGGTTTCTAGAGCCCCAGCAAAACGCTCGTTGGCTGATTTAGCACCTTTAATTACAGGCATTGCCATGTAATCTTCTGCAAAACGAGCATATACTTCATGCATTTGCTGAGCTTCCTCTATAGCTTCGGCTTTTGTCGCATGAGCAGTATGACCTTCCTGCCATAAAAACTCGGCCGTTCTTAAAAAGGGTCTTGTCCTCATTTCCCATCGAACGACATTGGCCCACTGATTAATCAAAATAGGTAAATCACGATAAGACTTAATCCAGTCTTTGTATGTGTTCCAAATGATGGTTTCACTGGTAGGTCTCACGATAAGTTCTTCTTCCAGCTTAGCTGAAGGGTCGACCACCACACCTGTGCCATTCGGATCATTCATTAAACGGTGATGGGTTACTACGGCACATTCTTTAGCAAAGCCTTCTACATGTTCCGCTTCTTTACTCAGAAAACTTTTTGGTATAAAAAGTGGGAAATAGGCATTTATATGGCCGGTTTCTTTAAACATCGCATCAAGTTGGGATTGGATTTTTTCCCAAATTGCAAAGCCTGTAGGTTTTATAACCATACAGCCTCTAACTGCAGAGTGTTCTGCTAATCCAGCTTTTCGTACTATGTCATTATACCACTGGGAATAATTTTCGGATCGATCTGTAATTTCTTTAGCCATTATTTGGTCTTATTTGTGCAATATTAGTTGTTAAAACAAGTATTGTTAAAATTCTTTAACTATAAATTTTAGTTATTAAAAATGTTTTAACGGTTTATTTGGCACAAAAGTAATAATTTGGTGTTGTAAGAATTAATAGATAAAACTTTATACTATGAAAACTAAATATTTTTTCTCCATCCTAAGTCTACTGGTGAGTTTTAACTTGGTAGCACAATTTGATGATCTTTATTATAATCCTGATGAAGATTACAATGACTATAACACTACAGCATCAAATGATTACTACGATGATTATGATGATTACGAGAGTTATGATGGTTATGCAGATAGTTATGAGTATGAAGATTATGATGATTACTATTATTCAAGCAGAATAAGAAGATTTAATAGACGTAGTAATTGTAGAATGGGATTTTATTCTTCTATTTACAATGATCCATTCTTTTATTCTAATGGCTATGGTTACTACGACCCTTATTTTAATGGGTTCAATAACCGACCAAATATAATTATACATGTAGGTAACCCATATGGTGGATGGGCAGGTTCGCCTTACTACAATCATTATGGATATTACAACCCTTGGAATAGTTGGGGTCAGCCGTGGGGTAGTCCATGGGGTAATTCTTGGGGTAACTCATACTGTGGAAATGGCGGTTATTGGGGAGGATATCACAATGGTTACTACAATGGATATTATAACGGATTTAACAACGGATATTATAATGCGTATAATGGCTACAGTAACAATTATGGAGCTTATTCTTCAAATAGCAATACTTACTACGGTGCAAGAGGCAATAGTTCTACATCAAGTTCTACCAAAGGAGTGAAGAAATCTCCAAGATATGAAGGAAATCCTTCGACGACAACTGGAGTGCCTAGTAAGAATACAGAAAAAGCAGCTGCTCAAGGAAGAGTAATGATGGGTGAAAATGGTCCTGTAGAAAATACAAGTAAGGCAAGAACTTACGGCAGTGAAAGAACTGTACCTGCGACGCCAAAAACAGAAAGTTACAGATCTACAAAACCTCAGACAGAAAGCAAAGATTCGTATAGAGCGACATCCAAATCGGATGCCTACAAGGGATCTTCAAGTAAGTCTTACAGAAATAATAATTACGAAAGAAGTAACTCTACAAGAAGTACAAGTCCTAGTAAGTCATATAGAAGTGAGTCTTCAAGAAGTTCTAGAAGCAGCAGCACAAGACCTTCTTCTTCTTCAAGATCTAACTCTTACAAAAGCACTACTCCGAAGAGAAGTTCATCTTCGACAAGAAGTAATTCTTCTTCAAGAAGAAGCAGTTCTTCATACAAAAGTACTCCATCAAGATCTTCTAGCAAATCAAGCTATAGCAGAAGCTCAAGAAGCAGCCGAAGCTCTGGAAGCAGCAGAAGCTCAGGAAAACGAGGAGGAGAATAGTAGAGATTAATACAAAGTATAAAAGTTATATTGAGGGGTTAAATGATTATTTTTAACCCCTTTCTTTTTGGAAATTGAATAAACTTAGTCAAATGAAAAAATCCGCAATCAGCATATTATTCTGTTTATTAACAGGAGTAACTTTTGGACAGGGAATTAGTGAAGTGGTCAGAGTAAGTACAGGCGAACCTATTTCTACAGCGAGAGTGGCTGGTGTAGGAGGAGCTTTTGGAGCTATGGGTGGCGATATGGGCGTGTTAAGCATAAATCCTGCAGGTCTTGCCGATTATAGAAAAGGCGAAATAACCTTTAGTCCAGCTTTTTCTTCGGTCACAAGTAGTGCTTTTTTAAATGCAACTCCAAATGATGTTACCACTCGTGAAGAAACCTCTCTATTAAGTATTAATAATTTAGGTATTGTTTTCTCTCGTAGTCCTAGACAATCTGATTTTAACACGTCAAATTTTGCGATTAGTTTTAATCGGCAGGCATCCTACACTGAATTTATTGAATTTGAAGGATATACTCAAGGGAGTATTACCGAACGATTTAAGGAATTAGCTAATGGCAGAACACCCGAAAGCTTAGACGATTTCGAAGCATATCCAGCCTATTTTACCTCAGCCATATTTGATGATGATGAAGATTACCAATATGATAGTGATATCTCAGATATAGCCTTTGTAGATAAAGGACAAACCATAAATCGCGAAGGTCGAATGGGTGAATTAGATATAGCATGGGGAGGAAAGTATAATGAAAATTTAAATGTAGGTGTCGGTATAGGTATACCTATTGTTTCCTTTTCGGAAACTAAAATTTATTCCGAATGGGATCCTGGAGACGAAATTGCTTTGTTTAACAGCTTAGAATATGTAGAACAACTAAATACATCTGGCACAGGAATAAATTTAAAAGTAGGTGCTCAGTATGCCTACAAATTCTTGAGAGTAGGAGCTTCATTGCAATCACCAAGTATTATTTCGATGCAAGACGAATACGAAACTGAAATGGTGTATGATTTTACACTTGTTTCAAGTCCTGAGCCTTATATTTCTCCATTGGGTAATTTTGATTATCGAGTGATAACTCCATGGAAAACAAATGTTAGCATAGGAGGTCTTTTTAGAATGGGAGATGTAAATGCTTTTGTCAATGCGGATGTTCAGTACCAAGACTATAGCATTGCTAGAATGGATTATAGAGGCAATGATACAGAGCTTGAAAATGAAGTAAATGAAGATATTGGGTTGCAACTGACTAATGGTGCTAACCTAAGACTAGGAGGTGAATTAGCCTATAAAAAAGTGAGGGTTAGAGCTGGTACAGCCTTGACTGCTTCTCCTTACGATCTTGATGAAGGACTCAACAGTTCAGTAAGTTTTGGAGGCGGATTTAGAGGTGATAAATTCTTTTTAGATGTGGCATGGAGAACACGTAGTATGGAAACAGGATATATTCCTTATAGAGTTTTAGATACTGATCGTAATCAAGTAGTCACTAATAGACAAGAAGTGACTAATCTAATATTTACCGCAGGGTTTAAGTTTTAAATTTTGAAAGAAAAAAAAGCAGCATCGAATGGATGCTGCTTTTTTTTTAAAAGTCTAATTCGATAGTGTCACCTGCTTTAAAGGAATCATCTTGCTCTTGGTTTTTAGGAGATGCCTTTGCTTCAGTTTTTTCAAATTCAACTTTGACCAATTTACCATCTCTAAATTTATTGCCAAGTGCCTTCCATCCTTTTACATCTATGAATTCATCGATGTTTAGTTCGGCTTTTTCATTTTTCCGTCCATCCTTAAAAGTGTAGATAGCTTTACTGTTAGTTTGTAATGTAGCACCATATAATTTAGCTCCTTTCTCGTCGCTGATAAAGCTATATTCTTGCCCTTTTTTATTGGTTTCTATATTAAATCGCTTAACCATGGTCCAGTCTTTAGATGGAATATAGTGTAAGGCACTGACAACAACTTCTTCGTTAAACTTACTTATCTCTAGTACATTATTAGGTTCAAATTTTTTGGTAAAATCTAGAGGAGTAATCATGTAACTACCTGATTTTAGTAAAACGATTACATCATCACCTGTATCAAACTCACCTAAGAAGATACCTCTTTCTTCCTTGTTTAATCTTCCAGAAACTTCATCCATCCATACCTTAATGGCTCCTAAAGAAGATTTTCCTTTGCTTAAAAAGCTAACTTTTTTTACTGGATACTTAGTCACAATATTGCCTTGAGATCCACGACCTTTAATGTCCATGTCCCCAAAATCAAATTCGAATACTTTTTTCTTTGCTTTACATCCTGGCGATAACTGTATATTTAACACTTCTGACTCCCCATTAGGATTAGCAGTAAAATAGAGGACCTTAGATCCTTTAGTTCCTTTTGTTAGATCGTAAGCTTTATTTCGAGTTATAGCGGAAACATTAAATCGTTTTGCACGTGTAATGCCTGAGGCTCCATCTACATAAACTAAATTATAAGTGGTACGATCATCGCCAGCTTTCCAAACAGCTACATGTGTAATATTTTTACCGATAAAGACTTTTTCGCCTAACCGCACAACCTGAAATTTTCCATCTTTTGTAAAAGCTATGATATCATCGATATCTGCGCAATCGCAAACAAACTCGTCCTTTTTATTACCCGAACCTATAAAGCCTTCTGCACGGTTAACATACAGTTTTGCATTTTTAGCGACTACTGCAGTCCGTTTTATACTTTCAAAGGTGGTAATTTCTGTTTTTCTTTCTCGCCCTTTACCGTATTTAGCGAGTAATTTTTCAAAGTAATTTATGGAGAAGTCAGTTAAGTTATTGAGGTCAAAGATGACTTGTTTGAGATCTTCTTCTACTTGTTTGATCATCTCATCATGCTTAAACGTATTGTATTTAGAGATACGCTTAATCTTTATTTCGGTAAGCCTAACAATGTCTTCTTCCGTTATTTCTCGATGGAGCTGTAGTCGTTTATCTCCTGCTTTCGTTTTTTCTGAAGGAGTTGCTACATATTTCTTGAGTCCTTCTCGGATGGTGTTTAATACTTCTTCCCATGATTCTGCTTCTTCTATATCTCGGTAAATTCTGTTTTCTATGAAGATTTTTTCCAAGCTTGCATTATGCCATTTTTCTTCGAGGGCATTTTTCTTTATTTCCAGTTCCATTCCTAGCAGAGTTCTAGTATGGTCAGTGGAAATTTCTAGAATATCTTGAACACTCAGAAAATGAGGTTTATTATCGATAATCACACAACAATTAGGTGATACAGAAACTTCACAATTAGTAAATGCATATAAGGCATCCACCGTTAAATCAGGAGAAACACCAGATTGCAATTCGAGTAGAATTTCCACATCCTTAGCCGTATTATCAAATACCTTTTTGATTTTAATTTTCCCTTTTTCGTTGGCTTTCAGTATAGAGTCAATCATAGATGTGGTGGTCACTCCGAAAGGTAGTTCCTTGATAGCGACCGTATTTTTATCGACAATCTCGATCTTGGCTCTAATTTTAACCTTTCCTCCTCTTTTTCCACCATTGTACTCTGCAACATCGATCATTCCACCCGTCATAAAGTCTGGGTAGATTTTTACTTTTTTTCCTTTCAATGTCGCGATCGATGCTTTGATCAGCTCGACAAAATTGTGTGGCAAAATTTTAGTTGATAATCCTACGGCTATTCCTTCTACACCTTGAGCTAAGACCAAAGGGAACTTCATAGGTAAATTAATCGGTTCTTTATTCCGACCATCATAGGACATTTGCCACTCTGTAGTTTGCGGGTTAAAGGCTACTTCTAGCGCAAATTTGGTTAATCTTGCTTCGATGTATCTTGGTGCTGCGGCTGAATCACCCGTGCGGAAATCACCCCAGTTTCCTTGTGGATCTATGAGTAAATCTTTTTGGCCTAAGTTTACCATTGCATCTCCAATGGCTGCATCACCATGAGGATGATACTGCATAGTATGTCCAATGATGTTAGCCACTTTATGGTATCGACCATCATCCTTCTCTCTAAGCGAATGCAAAATCCTTCGCTGGACTGGCTTAAGTCCGTCAAAAATAGAAGGTACAGCACGCTCAAGGATCACATAGGATGCATAGTCGAGGAAATATTCTTTATACATTCCTTCGAGTGTGACTAAGTTGCCTTCTTCATTGCTATCCAAGGGGATGTTTATAATGTTACTCATAATTAGATTTGTAAATACCTGATTTAGATACAAATATAAACATATCAGATAAAATGATAATATAAGCTATCGCAACATTGGCCCAAAAACAAAAAGGAGATAGATGTGATAAAATAAAGAATGACTATTAAATTTATCTTAATAAGCAGCGAAAATCATTAAGGCTGCGTTAATTAGGTGTACTTCTTTAGCGAAGCTTAGTCTAAAGTGTATACCAAAATTAAAATCCAATGGATTACTCATTAGAACATGGAATTTCGGAGGAGGATTTTATCCAAGCATGTGTGCGTCAAGAATCGTGGGCACAGCAAAAGATATATGAGGAGCATTACTCTATGATGCTTCCTGTTTGTTTACGTTATGCAGATGATGAGGATGAAGCCTTAGATATTTTACATGATGGCTTTATTAAAGTGTTTAGGAACATTTCTAAGTACAAAGTAGGCACTTCTTTAAAAGCTTGGATAAAACGTGTAATTGTCAATACTGCTATCGATTTATATCGCAAGAAAGTACGCAGAAGAACAGAAGATATAGAGAAAGTATATGATATAAGTAATAATGATCATGATGTAGTCAGTCATATGTCTGCGGATGAGATTATTGCTGGACTGCAAAAATTATCACCAGTATACCGTACGGTATTTAATATGTATGTGATAGAAGGATACTCTCACAAAGAAATAGGAGTACATCTAGGTATAACAGAAAGTACATCAAGATCGAATTTAGTTAAAGCCCGAAGTAAACTGAAGGCTATGTTTAACAGACGATAAAGCCAAATGGCAGATAAAAGATTTGACGACATATTAAAAAACAAGCTGGATCAACATCGTGTGGATCAGCCTGCTGACTGGGATGTTTTTTCTCAGAAGATGGCGGATGCTAGTTTTGATGAGGATATCAAATCTGAATTAGAAGCCCACACTAAAGGCACACCAGACTGGTCTGTTTTCTCTGGGAAATTGACAGATGCCTTGTCGGATAATGCTCAGTTTGACCATGATGTGCGAGAGGCATTCAATGATTATGCTACAGGAACAGCTGACTGGAATGACTTTGCCGACAAATTAAATGCGGCACAAAACCCAGATGCTTCTTTTGATGCTTTGATTAAACAAAAGATGGCTCATACCGAAAAGGGCAAGGCGGACTGGGATACTTTTGCACAGAAACTGCATAAAGAACATGATGCTGCATTTGATGAAGAAGTTGTCGATACATTACAAAAGCATCGTAGAAACTACGTTTCTGAACATTGGCTGATTTTACAAGAAAGGCTGAAGCAAATCGCATATTTAAAAGGTTCTGTTATCAGGATTAAACTACTGGAACTTGCTTGCATGATTGCCTTGTTATTGACCAGTTACAATGTGTTTAATTATGTATGGTCTAAACAGGTAATTGCTGGAGTAGAAAAAACAGCTGAACTAAACGCATCTGGTCAAGATCAAGTATTTAGCGCTGATCAAATGGAAGGAGAGCGTCCTCAAGAACCGAGTGCAAGCATAGTTAAAAACACCTTTGCATCTAATAAAACCTCTATTCAAGAGAATAAAACACAAATTGTACTTCCAAGTGAAAATGCCCATGTTAGTTCACTGCATGAGCGAAGCTCACAAGCAAGTAATGCAAGTAATGGAAATGAGTACAATCCTTTTATGAGTACACGTCGGCAAGATGGGACAAGGAACATTGATTCTGTTTCTAAGAACAGAGAGAATGTCCATCCAAGTACAGTAGGAATAAAAAAAGAAGTGCTAAGTTTAGCAACATTGAACCAAAAAACAATAGCCACTTTAGCATCTCTCGACAAAGAGATAATGGGTATAAGCTTAGCACTGAGTCCCATAGCCACTAGTCAAGATCAACTCCAAGATGATTGTAACAGAAACGGATGGAATGTTAGCTTAGCTCTTGAAGTCGGTGTAGACCGATTTAACGTATTAACGCCTTACGATCCTACCTTTGATGTGGAGGCATATGATCAACAAGGTACATCTGCTAGCCAAAGTGTATTGCTGGGATTAAACTATGGCAATGTAGGTTTAGAGACGGGTTTAAGTAGGAGTCGTATGGAATATAGTCCAGTAGGTATCATAGATACTTTCGGAAATGAAGCAACCAATACTTACTTTGTTAAGTCCTTGGACAAGATTAGCTATGATTATCGATCTATACCGATGCAACTGAGTTATGCTGTAAATATTAGTCCGCAATGGAGGATATTTGCCAGCACAGGTATGAGTTATCATTGGATAAAAGGTGAAAGTTACGATGCACCTCAAGTTTCAGTGGATCATAAAGAGGTCAATAACAAAGGAGAAAAATCGGAAGCTTCTGCGGTAGATGTACAATTAGATTTAGCAAGTCTAAGAGCTAATAATTTTTGGAGATTTAAATCGACTATAGGTTTAGAAAGATGTTTTGGTCGTTATGGAAGTTTGTATGTTAGGCCATCCTATGAGCAATCGATGCTTAACACTTTTATAGGACCGAATCGTGATAGATTTAACCAATGGAATGTATCTATAGGTTATAAATACTCATTCATAAAGTAAGTGCCTTAATTAAGGATAATATTATTTGTACATTTTATTTAAGCGATCTAGATCACGTTTAGATTCCCGTTCTTTGATGGAATTTCGTTTATCGTAAGCTTTTTTACCCTGAGCTAAAGCAATTTCGATTTTGATTAATCTTCTTTCACCACTGTAAATTTTGTATGGAACAATGGTTAAACCTTTCTCCGTAGTTCTTCGATGTAGTTTTTTTAATTCAGATTTTCTGAGTAGTAATTTCCGATCTCTGCGCGTTTCGTGATTAAACTGATTGCCTGCTTCATATTCTCCTATGTACAGCGATTTTAAAATAAGCTCGGTAGGTGATTTAAATAAGCAATAGGCATCAGTAAGATTAGCATTTCCGTTTCTTATGGACTTTACTTCAGTGCCTAAAAGACTAATCCCTGCTTCGAAAGTTTGAAGGAACTGATATTCAAACTTTGCTTTTCGGTTAACTATGGATATTTCTTTTTGCATGGAGCTCAAAGATACTCTTTTAGGCTTAGATGCATCTGGAAATTCTCAGCCAATATGCGTAGTAAACATTATAGAATAACATTTACTCCTATACGACCCCAACCGTAAAACGCACTTGTAGAGTAGGGTTTTTGTGCAGCATTTAAGTTGTCACCTTTTTCGAATTCTTTATTGAGAAAGCGAGTCTGATGATAGTATATGGACATTTTCTTTAGTCTAAAATTGACTCCAACTTTAAGCATATGTAGCCAATTGCTGGTTTCGTCTTTAGTAAGAAAGTAAGGCGTAAATGCTTCATCGTCTAATCGATCTACCTCCAATTTTTTGCGCCAGCCAAAACCGTGCAGCATAGAATTGTGGATGACTCTTCGGGTTTTAAGTTCGACATGAAGATTGCTGTGACGAATTAGACGCGCCAGATATTGGCCCAATAATTTGTCATTGCTAAATCTAGTTGTATACTCTCTCAATGGTTTAAATGAGTAGCTTATATCGCTGATGCCACTTGTCCGGATAAAATATTGAGTCGCAAATCCAAGTCCGAATCCAAAGTGTGTATTAGCAAACCCAATGGATCCTTCGACGGGTAGATATAAATGAGCATAACCACAATCCTGGAATGTGGGGTCTACTTTTTTACTATTAAAAATGGTATTTCCTTTGGATAGTAGCATAAAATCGAAGGCATGTTCGATATTAAAGCTTAGTCTGCCTCCATTGGCAATTTGTCGGTCCCAGTTTAAAACGCGCAATGACTTCGACAAGAAATCACGATGCAGGATGGCTTGGATGTCTCTTCCTAAAGATTTTCCAATGTAACCAATCTTGAAATACGATTTTGATCGTATATGACCTCTATAATGCAGTCGGTATTTAGCTCTGCCAATGTACTGATAGGAAGCAAAAGGCCGATCAGTTTTTTCTTGTTTTGCTTGAAGGTAATTTGATATGGTATCCACACTGGTGTCATCAAAGTAGGAGCCTTCTTCATTAAATTGGAAGGGTACTTGGGCTTGTTTTAAATCGGTAGTATCAAAGCGTATGTAAGGTGTGTAACCTTCACCACCGACAAAGAAGCTTTGGTAACTCAGTATTTTATCATAATTAAGGGCAAAAGTGATCGCTCTCATTTTAAGATAATCGGTGGTTACTTCAAAGCGAAACCCGCCGGTATAATCTCGATCTTGATTTTTTTTAGAGAACATAAAGAAATCATTATCGTGATAAGCGTGTATGCTTTTTATGGCTTGTTTGGAAGTGTTGGTAAAGCCATAGAAAGAATAGCGTTCGGCGATCATGTCATTGATATGTGATTTGAGCAAATTTGAGTTTTGCTTAATACCAGCGAGATTGTATTTTTCGACTATTTCAGGGTCAGATTTTCCTTTTTCTAAGAAGTTATCTAAATCATTATTGACTTGCAGGTAGGTTTCGAAATTATGGTAATTTTCGATACTATCCATAAGTGTTTTTTGGTCAATGTAGCCATTCTTTAAATGGGTGTTTCTATAAAAAGACTGTAAGGCACTTTCGGTTGCGGACGCAAACATTTCTTTTTCAATGGCTCGTTGGGCTGATTTAGTATTTACTGAGGTATTTGTACTTGTAAATACTTCTATCTCAGTGGTATCGCTTTCAAAGATGTCCATTTCCTGAGGCATCTGCGCCTGGGTAGTCATTTTAAAAATGGAATCTATCTGATCGTTTGTATAGTCTTTTTGTTGGGCAAAAAGTGGGCTTGCAAAGAATAGGCTAGTTAGGATAAAAACATACTTGTCCATTACGGTTAATTTTTAATTATTTAATTACAAGTGTGTTAAGCTATACCTATAGGAATTATGCGCATTAAGTTAAGCTATTTATTGTATAAATAAAAATAGTGAAGAAGAATATTTAATGGTTAGGGAGGTCTGTATTAGCTTACTCGTCCTTTCTGGTAGTATCTGAAGAAATAGAATAATACAACAAAACTGATGAATGCAATTACATAAATTAGCCATGGTAAAGGAGAAGAAATACTCAAAGCATCTGGATTTCCAATGAGCACTAAGCTACTCCAGTAGTAAGGGTGACTTTTTTCCGGATGAGCAGAGGTAAGGTAGTCTCTTTTTGCTTGCGAAATAGCAAAATTCTTTGATTTACCTTCTTTGATGTAATTGTAAATAGATTTTGTGAGTTGCAAAGATGAACAATCATCAATGGTCCAGAGACCAACCATAGTTGATTTTACTCCAGTGGATAATAGATCTTTAGAGAGAGACATACTTCCTTCACCTAAATATAATTTACCATCTCCGGAGTGGCAGGCACTTACAGAGACTAGTTCGGCCATTCCATTTGCATCTCGAAGTTCTAGGCTCGTTAGTGGGCCATCATCAAAGAACAATCGGTTCATATCAGGGTCGTCAAGATCGGAGCAAGCGTGGGTCGCGACATGAATGATTTGGTCTGAGCCTAAGGCATTTACAAAATCATTTTTATTATTTAAAGTTTGTTGGCTTGTAGTTTGACTAAATAAATTTAGAATGCTATTCTTTTCGGTTTCAGCGCATATAAGGCTTGCTTCTTCAAAAGAGTTGCAGGATCTACTAAAATTGAGTCCTTCATTATTTTTGGTATATCCGTAGGCAGCAACAGTTTCTACTTTATGTGTTTTTTCCTTTTCAAGAATGTATTTTGATTTTAAGGAATATTGATAAGAGATATTTTTGGTTTGTATGAGGTATTGATCAGATGGATCAATGAGTGATTCAAAGGCTATTTTACTGAGTGGACCATCAGGAATGAAAGTGATCTGCTTATAGTTTGTATTCCAGAATTTTGACTCCGATGTAAATAGGGCAGTACAAAGTGCTTTGCTTGTTTGATTAAAGTGGGTGTTTTGGTTTTGGATTTGCTGTGTATATTGTTGACATAACGAGTCGACTAGGTAAGCATTATTTTGGAGTTCTACTTCTATAGTATCCTTGGTGACATAGAAGTGATACAGGAGTGAATCTGCCCAAAAATGCTCGATAATAAGTTCATCTTCGGCCATATTTCGTTGCAATTCTTCTACGTGCATAGTATCGAAGGCAAAATATTCGTTTGCCTTAAAATATTTGTCCTCTAACAATTTGAGATTATGTTCGAGATTGAAGATGTTGCTTTCGTGGTATTCTATGGCTTCTGTATTTGTAGAGTCTGCCTCGGATTTAGCTTTTTTCTGGAAAGCGATTTGTGATATTAGGGATGTCCTTTGGTAGAATATAGAATCTGGGATGTCGGATTCGATGGTATGTTGTCCGTTGATGAGTGCGTCAAAGAGGATGTTTGATTTGTTTTCGTCGACAAGGATTAGGGCGTGATAGTTTTGTTGTTCAACAATCAATTGATCTATACCCAATTGAAAAGTATTAGTATTGTTTTTGGCCCAGTGCTTTAAAAATGATTCCGATGTAATCTGTTTTCTTAATCGTAGAAATGTTAATTTGAGGTCTGAACTCAACTTCATTCTATGAGAATAATCCAGATTATATTTGAATAACGCAATAATGAGTTTAGCTTTTTGTGATGCTGTAAGATTTGATTTTAATTCTACATAAGAATGATACAAATTTCTAATTGCTATTTTACTTTCTCCATTTATTTTCGTGTTTAAAATCTCAATATCAACAATTAAATCATATTGCTTTATTTGCTTTGGTCCAATATCTTGGTACGCTATATTTTTTGCTTTTTCAATGGCCTTTTTACTTAATAAGCTTTTTTTGTTTTTATCGCTTATAAATGATTTTAAATAATAGTAATTAGCAGTATTTTTTTTAAAATATTTTGATTCTATTATTGAATCTAATTGAATTAAGTTCCTTGTGGCTAGATAGACATCTGCTAACACTGCATATACAGAATGCATTCTTAAGGCTTTAAACTCTCCTTCATCTAATTTCTCATAATTTGAAATAGCAAGTCTTAATTCAGTCTCACTTTCAGAAAAATTTTGCAATTCGAGTTGAATTTTCCCAGAGAAAAGTTTTAAGTCTCCAAATGAATACTTTTCGAAATTTTTGAAGTCTCCTTTTATTGTTTCATTTATTATACTTTGTGAGAATTGAAAATTTCCGATTTGATTGGATGACTCTATTAAATTCATTAAGCAAGTAAATCTTTCAATTGAACCATTTTTAACACAATTTAAACATTTGTTGAAAGCTAAGATTGCTTTGTTAAATGCTCCTACTTCCATTTCATAAACACCTTCAAAATTGTATAATCTAGCCTGATTTTTTTTATTAAGTTTATTTATATCGGTTTCTTTCAGGGATTTGATAATTTTTTCACATTTGAAAAATTTTTTTTGATACATATTGAGGCCTAAAATACCCATCTTGGCTTTGAATATTTTGTTTGCATCGCCAGATTCTTGGTAGCATTTTAGAGCCTCATGAGTATAGTATTCACAAGAATCTAAACTCTTGAAGAATACATCGTTTGAATACTCAAAATAGTAATCCCCTAAAACAATATTATTATGATTACAAAATATTTCATTAGTAATTGACAGAAAAGCTAGAACCGTTAAAATAAGTTTTTGAAATCTTTCCATCCTTGGATACATTTTTAATGATATATAAACCAGGCAAAATATTAGGAGTCTCATTACTAAGCTCACTTAAAGATGATTTTTGAATGAGCTGTCCATTAATTGAATAAATAAGAATTACTTCATTTTGTGTTTTTATTTCTCTTAAAGGAGATGAAGAACCGCAACAAAGAATTAAATCAAACTTTTCACAATTGTCTAAAACCGTAATATCTGAATTTGGGTATATTGCACTTAAACAATCAGGAGTGCCCATAAAAATATCCCAGTCTAGGGGATAGCTTTCACCATCTAGCACGGGATTTAAGCAAATATTTACTGGAAATATTATTGGTCCGCTATTTTGTCCTTCGCAAATTTCCTGAGGTATTGGTACTGTTAAAACAGTGGTAAACTTCACTGATCGACAACCAATAGAAAATGTTGTGCCTAATTCTGAAGAGGTTGCATTCTCATCTGTATACTCAACTTCAAATTCGTCAGTATTTATTATTTCGTCAATTAGCGAAAAAGAATTAGAAGCATTACTAACTTGAATGTGAAAAGCATCATAAGGAAATGAAATTACTTGTGGTAATACAGAAAAAGTTAATTCAAGCGGAAGTTCAATAAGGTTATCCTCAACTTCTAAACATTCATTTGGGTTAATGCCGCCAGTTTTTATTAAGTTGATGTGTCCATTTATAATTTCTTGTGAATAACCAAAATAGATAGTTGTAAATATTAGTGTAAAACTAAGAATAAGATTTTTCATAATTGTAAATTGAGATTAGTAATAAGATTAAATCTAAAAAATTAAAACCCAAATAAAAAATAAACTCACTACATTAGCGCAAAATTATTATTCATTTGGATATCAAGACTTTACGTGATGCTTTGCTTTCAAATCATCTAGCTTCATTTAGTGAACTATATCGTTCTTTCAAACCTTATTGTCTTTCCATTTTAAAAGGTAAACACCGAAACTTAGATCATGACGAATATGAAGCTATATACAATGACGCTATCCTCATATTTAGAGACAATTTAATCGCAAATAAAGTCTCAGGCTCCTCTAATTTGAAATCATACATCACAGGCATTTGCCTAAATGTCGCAAATAATTGGCTGCGTAAAAATCAACGGTACGCTAATAAAAAAACGCAAATAGGTTTACTTTTTGACTCTCAAGGACATATACCTTTAGAAGACTTGGAATATAAAGAAAATCTATACTTAAAATTAGAAAAAGGTCTTGAAGATCTAAGTGATAAATGCAAAAACATCATAACAGCTTTCTACATCGATCAATTATCGATGGAAGAAATAGCAAAGAAATATAAATTTGCATCCAAAGACGTGGCAAAAACCATTAAGTCTAGGTGCTTTAAAAAATTACAATCCATAATTGCAAACATAAATGATTAACGATCAGCATCTTATAGAACAATATTTGTCTGAAAACTTAAATGAAGACGAACAAATATCATTTAACCAACGGTTAAATGATGCAGCTTTTAGAAAATCGCTAATGCTTACTGGTGTAAGTTTGGATATTTTGAAAGAACAATCCGATAAACACTTCATTGAACAACTACAACAAAATACAAGCGTCAATGAATCAAACACAAATTATAAGCTAGTCCCATCTTCAAATCTGAAGGACACTGCCGAAAATCCACAAATAAAGCAAAACGAGACAAAACGTATTAATCCGAGAACTAGATTGTTAAAAATCGCTGCAATTGCCGCCATCTTTATTTTTGCCGCATTGCCTTTTCTTCTCCCAGAAAATAGTCAAATTAACGAACTAGATCGCTACTTTATCCCATATCCACCTGTAGACTTTGCAAGAGGTAACAATGCAGATGGTCAAGAAACACTCAAAGCAGCCTTGAAACAATATATAAATGAAGACTATGCGTCGGCATTGAAACTTTTTCAAAACATTGAACCTACCAATGATACCTTACAACTGTATGCAGCCAATTGTCAGATGAAACTCAAAGACTACCAGCCAGCAGAGCAAACCCTATTTAAATTGACAGAATCCATGGCTGAAAACATCAGGAATAACGCAGAGTGGTATCTGTTCTATACCTTCCTTTATCAAGGCAAGATGGATAAAGCTAAAATGTACTATGATGCCATCACCAAAAACCCGAAGCAACCGTTTCGTAATAAAACAATGATGCTTAAAGACTACATAAAGTAGCAAAAGCTGTTTACCTTTTTTAGGTTCAAGACATATACTAATACCAAAGCATTTATCCAGTCGCAAAAAAAATGTGATTTTCTCAAAAGGAAACATTTTTCCTAAATGTAAAATAGAATTCAATCATTCGAAGTGTGGATGGTTTAGGAAGGCCAAAATTATTATAGCGAGCTGGTACTTATTGAAAACCTTCAGCTAAAAGTAGTATGAAGGTGGCTGAAATAAACCGTCCATTTTTATATTAAAAAAATTTATATATATAATTAATTTTTATATATTCGCATCTAGAACCAGCCTGAACAAACACAAAAATTAATTTTGTATGTATTGTTCTAAAATGTTTTTAAGCACTATCCTTTGTGCTTTTTTGTTTGGGTTCCAATTGCAAGCCCAAATTGATTGTAATCAAAGCCAAGTAAATAATACCTGTTCTAATGTGCCTGCTGGTATTGCCGTTACTCAGCCGACTGGAGGAACTACACCTTATACTTTTGAATGGTCTCATAATGATCAGCTCAATTTAGATTCTGCGATGGGCCTCGAAGCTGGAGATTATACGGTAACCATTACGGATGCAAATAGCAATTCAACAACATGCTCATTTACTATAACAGCACCGCCTGACGTAGATGTTGAAGAATTGTTAGAGTTTAATCCTTCTTGCCAAAATGATAACGGACGATTAGAAATAACAGGAAAGCCTAAAAATGATACTCCTGAAAGTCAAAATTTAATGTACTCTATAAATGGAGGACAAACATTCCAAGACAATGGTTTTTTCGATAATCTTCCTGAAGGGGATTATTTAGTCATTGTTTTAGACGGAGATGGCTGCTACAGAGCGGAGTCTCCCCAATTAGTCAACACTCCTGTTTTAGAGATGATGTTGATTCCTGAATGTGGTACAGGAGGGAATATTGATATCACTCTTATGTTGACTTCAGGCACTGAAGGTGATACAGAATACATGTGGGAAGGTCCTGGTGGGGCTACATATACGACTGAAAATTTAGTAGATGTGCCTCAAGGAACTTATAATGTAACTGTGACGGATAGAGTGGGTTGTTCAGGAACTTCATCTGTCACTCTAGATAATTGTTGTGATGGAAGTAGTTTTTGTGATGCAGAGGTCACAAACTCTGGTTGTACCGGCTCGAATACTGGTTCTATAAGTGTGAACCCTACTAATGGAAACGCACCGTATAGCTACCAATGGTCACACGATAATGCTTTAACTGCAAACACAGCAACTGGATTGGGTGCTGGTATATATATGGTTACGGTCACTGATGCAGGAGGTTGCGAAGACGTGTGTAATTATACCATAACAGAGACTCCAAATGTAATGATCTCTAATGTAGATTATGTTGCACCTACATGTGATGGTGAAAATGGAGGAACTATTACAATTAATATTGGTGAAGAGATTGACACCGAAACTTGTGCCATCCAATACAGTATTGATGGTGGTGCTAATTATCAAGATAGTCCTGATTTTGCAAATCTTGCTGCGGGCAGTTATAATGTTATGGTTAGAGACTGTAATGATTGCACAGATGCTACATCAGTGGTGCTGGAAGATGCAGGGAATCCTAATGTGTTTTCGGTCAATGTCGATTGTGTTATGAATCGATTTCTAAATATAAACATAAACATAGCCATGGGTACGCCTCCTTATACTTATGCTTGGGAAGGTCCTGACGGTTTTACAGCAAATTCTGAAGATTTAGTGGGTGTGGATAACGGAGATTACGATGTAACAGTTACTGATGCAAACGGATGTCAAACTACAGCAAATGCTAAAAAATTAGATGATTGTGGTGATTGTGGAGTCATAGGTGATTTCGTTTGGGTAGATGCTAATGGTAATGGTGTCCAAGGTCCAGATGAAACTGGATTAGCGAATGTTGAAGTGACATTATATACGGCTTCAAATGTTGTAAGTGATCAAACGACTACAGATGAAAATGGTTTTTATGAATTTGTAGAAGTACCAGAGGGTACATATTATTTGCATTGGTCGCCGCCTTCTGAAGATTATGAAAGTACGGTGGCAAATCAAGGAGATGAAGCATTTGATAGTGATTTGGACGGAAGTAATGGACCAGGAACTTCAGCAAGTGTCACCATTACTGGTTGTGAAGTAAAAAATTATTTGGATGCTGGATTTTTTGTTTGTTCCAATATTGGGAAAAAAATATTCTTCGATAAAAATGAAAACAATGTTTGTGACAATAACGAAACGGGCATCAATGGGGTAGTGCTTGAAATTTGGAGAGCTCATCATCAAACAGGTGAATTCGAATTGTTTGGCACACAAACCACATCTACGCATCCAGATAATGGAACATATGGATATTGGAATGCATGCGTGCCTCCGGGTGATTACTACATTAAAATCGTCTCAGATCTAAATGGCTTAGCACTTACATTGGCGGATATCGGTGATAATGATAACATAGATAGTGACTTTACGGGTGCAAATGGACCAGGTACTACAGATATTTTTACGATTACTAGTGGTACAGACAAGTGTGATATTGGCGGTGGCTTTTTGATTGAAGCTACTTTGGGGGATCGTGTTTGGTTTGATCAAAATGGAAATGGTAACATGGATGGAGACGAACAAGGTGTGGAAGATGTGCGTATCCGCGTATATGACGAGTCTAATCACTTAGTTCAAGAAACATACACAGATAATGATGGGGAATATAGAATTGATGGATTAGGTATGCAATTACATCATGTTGAATTTACACCTCCGCCAGGATTCGGATTCACGATTCCATATGCCGGTGATGAAGGGTTTTCTAGTGTAGTGGATAATAGTAATGGCCAAAATACTACTCAGCAATTTGGGACTATTTGTGGTCAGCACACTGCTAACATAAATGCTGGTTTGGTGCCTGGTGTTCTACCTGCTAGTTGGCTTGCTTTTTCAGTTAGTCAAGAAGGTGACTATGCAAGATTAAACTGGGAAGTTGCTGATATATCTTCCATAGAAAACTTTGAAATAGAAAGATCTATGGATGGTTTACATTTTGCGACTATTGCATCTGTAAGTACTTCAGCTACATCAGATTATAGCTTTGTAGATGTAGAAGTGGTATACAATCAAGACTTGTATTATCGTATAAAAGAAATAGAGTACAACAATAAGTTTTCTTACAGCAATATCCAAGTAATTAAACTGTTCAAGGAAACTGATAAGCAGTTATCAGTTATGCCAAATCCAACCTATAAGACCTTCGAAATTTTGATAGAAGGAGATGGTAATGAATCTGTGTGGAACGGCTATATAATAGATCAAAGTGGATCGATTGTGAGATCAAATATTTATGTAAAAACAAATAGTAGACAAGTCATTGATATTTCAGATATGGAATCCGGAGTTTATTATTTAAAACTTGAAAATGAAGGAAAGCAACTTACAGAAAAGATTATAAAACTATAACCAAGAAAAAGGTTTACTTAAAGAAAGGGTGACTGATATATTCAGTTGCCCTTTTTTTATATGAAAATATTTAATGTATAAAATACGTAATTTATCAGTAGTTAGATAGAAAAAAAAATCTATTTCTTTATTAATTGATTCTCAGTCATTTATAAAAAATAACAGAATAATTAAATATATAAAACAGCGTAATGATTATACTTATATACGTAAATATTTATAGTATATAACTAATTGAATTATAAAGTATTTTAAAACATAAATTTTAAGATTATACGTAAATAAGCTAAATAAATGGTACAAAACATTATTTAATATTTTATGTATTATTACCTGTGAAGTGATTATTCTTGCTCTAAAAAATAAGAACAATTAGATTTAATGTAGTCTAATGGAATTTGATGAATGCTAGAGAAAGAACATCCGTCACAGAATTACATTATCAGATAGAAAAAGACCACAGCGCTAGAGCAGCTTTCGATAAATTGAAATCTCCAAGGTCAACTATTGTGATCGCATGATGTGATGACATAGAAAAGGATATTTTTTGTGTCATAAATC
The DNA here is from genome assembly GCA_020631235.1 of Saprospiraceae bacterium. Taxonomy (GTDB): domain Bacteria; phylum Bacteroidota; class Bacteroidia; order Chitinophagales; family Saprospiraceae; genus JAHDDO01. The sequence continues at coordinate 22,103 of JAHDHQ010000035.1, forward strand.
CTTTGGTGAAGAAAGGTTTGAGTAAAAATCTAACTTATTCTTCCCCAGTCTTTAAAACCCTTATTCATTTGCATTAATTTTTGCCTCAAGCCAAGGTGTTGGCTTGCTTGTAAGTGGGGATCTTCATTTAAGATGGAGGCAGCAAGATTTCGTGCATATTCAACTATTGATGCGTCGTGAATAATACTAGCAATTTTAAGATCAATGACACCACTTTGTTGAGTTCCTTCTAAATCACCTGGGCCTCTAAGTTTAAGATCTACTTCCGCGATTTCAAAGCCATCATTAGTTCGCACCATTGTTCCTAATCTTTCTTTACTGTCATTAGTAAGTTTATAGGAACTCATCAGAATACAATAAGATTGTTCGGCTCCACGACCCACACGACCGCGTAATTGATGAAGTTGAGAAAGTCCAAAACGCTCTGCATTTTCAATAATCATAACTGAAGCATTTGGTACGTTTACACCAACCTCGATGACCGTGGTTGCCACCATGATTTGGGTTTCTTTCTGTACAAATCGCTGCATTTCAGCTTCCTTATCTGCAGGTTTCATTCTTCCATGCACCACGCTTATTTGATATTTTGGACGTGGGAAACGCTGGAGTAATTTATCATAGCCTTGCTGAAGGTTGGCTAAATCTAATGTTTCGCTTTCTTCGATAAGTGGATAGACAATATAAATTTGCCTTCCTTTTTCCATTTCTCGTTCGATAAAATGATATACTTCTGGGCGTTTGTTATCATATTGGTGGACAGTGTGCACTGCTTTTCTGCCAGGTGGTAACTCATCTATAACCGAGGTGTCTAAATCGCCATAAATCGTCAATGCCATTGTTCTCGGAATAGGTGTTGCAGTCATGACTAAAATGTGAGGAATGGATTCACTTGATTTGGCCCATAATTTGGCTCTTTGTGCGACGCCAAAACGATGTTGCTCGTCAATAATAGCAAGACCCAATTTTGAAAATTGCACCCAATCTTCAAGTAGGGCATGAGTACCAATAAGTATATGGATTAAACCATCCTGAACTAAACGAAGGGTCTCTTTTCTGGTTTTACCCTTAACCGAACCAGATAAAAAACCGACGTAAATACCAGAACCTTTCAGATCTTCACTGATAGACTCAAAATGCTGCTGTGCCAAGATCTCTGTAGGAGCCATTAGACAGGCTTGATAACCATTATCTATCGCAAGTAGCATACTTAATAATGCTACAATAGTTTTGCCGCTGCCTACATCTCCCTGCAAAAGTCTGTTCATTTGTAAACCTGAACCTAAATCTTTGCGAATCTCCTTTATTACTTTCTTTTGAGCATTAGTTAATTCAAAAGCTATCTGGTAATTAAAGTAATTGAGAAAAAATTTGCCTACGGTGTTAAATGCCATCCCTTTGATCTTTTTTTCTCGATACTTTTTAGCATAAAGAATGCGTAGTTGTAAAAAAAACAATTCTTCAAATTTGAGTCTTTTTACAGCTTGATCACGGTCTGCTATCGATGTTGGAAGATGAATGTTTTTAAGGGCAAAAAATCTTGATCTCAACTTTAATTTTTCAATCAATGATTTATCAAAATATTCTGGGATTTGATTTTGTGTTAGTTTAGACAAGATGAAGGCAATCATCTGTTTCCTTTTTCGCTGATTTAATCCATTCGAATTTAATTTTTCAGTCGAATGATAAACAGGCTCTAATCCTTTTTTTAATGGTTTAGATGGATCTAATTTTTCAAATTCAGGATGTACAACCGATACCTTATTTCCGAATTTACTAGCTCTTCCAAAAAAGACATATTCTTTTCCAGCAATGAGTGACTCTTTAATCCATTTAAAATTTTGAAACCACAACAGTTCGATTTGACCTGTTTTGTCAAATACTTGGACAACTAACCTTTTTTTAAATTTTCCTTTGACTTCTTTAAAGTTCGAAATAGTACCTTTAAACTGCACCAAATCTTGATCATTTTTCACAGATTGAATATCCGTAAACTGTGTTTTATCAATGTATCGAAATGGGTAAATATTCAGTAAGTCCTTGAAGGTTTTTACCCCTAATTCTTTTGCCAAGATTTGTTCTTTTCTAGGACCAATTCCAGGTAAGTTATTTAAAGGTGTGTTTAACATTGTACAAGTCTGAATGTTTATTGTTATATCTTAGCATTCTTCACTTGCTAATGTAATCATTGTTTGATAATTCAAATGTTTAAATTATGAATTCGAAGAGGCAAAATCAAGTTGCTGAAATAATAAAAAGAAATTTTGGAATTGTACTACAAAGCGAAGGACCCTTTATCTTCGACTCAACATTAGTGACAGTCACAAATGTGAATATGTCGCCTGATTTAAGCATTGCAAAAATTTACCTTAGTGTATATAATGCTGAGGATAAACAAGCTGTTCTTATTCTCATGAATCAGCATAAACATTCACTTACTCAGCATTTAGTTCATCGAGTTAGACGCCATGTTAGACGTATCCCGAAGCTCGATTTTTATCTGGACGATACGCTAGATGAAATGTATCGCTTAAATTCTTTATTTGACAAATTGCATGAAGAGAAACAAATGGGAATTGATGAAAGTGAATAGATTAATTATTTATTTAATATGACTTCACCCCTACCCATTTTGCAAATTTTAACATATCTTTTTTTTTATAATTTATAATCTATTTTTTCATTAACCTTTTTTTTTGCCCACTAGGTGTTAACCCCTAGTACTTAAGTTTTGCTACTCAATAAATCAGCAAAAAAAGCTTAAAAACATGCGATTTTTAACGTCTTTGTCTTTAAAAAAAAATATATAGATTTCTTATATATGTTTTTAAATTCTCCTGACTTTTTCAGCAAAAAAAATCAAGCTGGTTCATCTATTCAAAATCCATAGGGGTAGCGCACTCAATTCTTGTCTAATAATTGTTTAGCTGACACTTCTATCTGATAAATAGAAAATGATTTAATGATGAACCTAGAATTAGTTAATACTGTTAACGACGAAACTCTGTGTAAAAGAGTCAAGCTTACCTCTCCGGTGAGCTCAAATAGTTTATGGTTGATTCAAATCCTACTTACGCTAAACAACACGCTAAACATTTTAATTAAAGATATTCTGACAGGCTTGTTCAATGCCTGTACAATTATAACAACATTTTTTTATGCGGTTAACGCGACCAGTACAAAGATTGAAACTGGATGTGCAGGGCTCTACCTTAAAAGAGCATTGCATCCAACTACTGCTTTTGTGCACAACGGTGAGGCAAGAGCTCTGGTACGATCTGCATGTTCATTTAATTCAATTTGTATTGAAAATTAAAAAATCCTTTATGAGAAATTTAGACAATTGTTTGAGTTTTGTAAAGAGCACCGTTTTGGTGCTTGCAACAATTTTCCTTGGGGGCAATCTCTCCGAGCTTAATGCTCAGTGTTGTACTCCAGGAATCAACGTTTCATCATCCTGTAATGACCTCTTGGTCACATATACAATTACATTAATCCCTTGTGGAGAAATTGGTGATTATATGATTAAGGCTAAAAACGAGTGTACAGACATTGACCAAGTCCTTTGGAGTGGTAATACAGGTACGACAATCACTTGGTCAGCTCCTTTTTATGCTGGGAGATATACCTTCTGGGCACAAAATGGTGATGCAGGTGAAGGCTGTATAGCTGATCAGGGATATTCCTGTAATCAAACTTTGGGTTCTTGTAACTGTGAAATGGACGGTAACGTGACAGATATTTACTGTGACCCGAATGACACTGACCAATGGTGTTTTGATTATATAGTCACAGCACCTTCTTCTAATGGGTTTTATGGGGGAAGTGGTGGAAGCTATGGAGTAACATATACTCAATGTCAAGATCTATCAGTGTCGAGTGTAAACTTTAGTGTCCAAGATCAGTGCATGGATTGTTGTAATGTGAACATTTCAGCAACTGCTCCAGATGAAGCAGATTGTGAGGTTTGGGATTGTTCTCTATTTACAATGGGTCATGGCTCAACAGTTGGCGCCATGAATGTTACTTGTGCTTCGTGTTTAGATCCATACCCACCATTTGAAAGCGGAACATACCCGGATGCTGGTTACACAGGTTCATGTGGTAATTGTAATGGAGGCTTAGGTATGATTTGGGCTGGTGCTATTCAGTATGATGGTTCTGGAACTTCTGGTGGAGACTTTATTCACAACTGGTCAGGACCAGGTGGATCATGGGTAGATAACAATGAAGATATATGTGGTTTACCTCCAGGTAGCTATTGTTATACACCTTATCACATTGAATCAGGCTGTTCTTTAGGCCCACAGTGTTTTACTATATCTGCTCCTGCACCAATCAATGTGAGTGTATCAGCAAGTACGACAGACGTTTGTTCAGATGGTTCTAGCAATGTAACCATTACTGCAAATGCCTCTGGAGGAACACCAGGATATTCTTATGCTTGGAACAATGGGTCGAATACAAACCCTATCAGTGCAAATGGAACAGGAAATGGTGGTCTATATATAGTTACCGTCATAGATTCAGAAGGTTGTGAAGGAACAGGTTCGATTCAGTTTAATATTTCTGATCCTCAAATTAGTATTGATGCAGGATCTATTGATCCTAATACAGCTTGTGCTCCTTGTAATGGAGCGATTTGGGGGCCTCCGACTGTCACTGGCGGAATACCTCCTTACAGTTTTAACTGGTCAGGTCCTAGTTTCAGTGGTATAAATAATGGAGACTTAATGAATCTTTGTGAAGGTACTTATAATGTAACAGTAACTGATGCAGCCGGTTGTATGGATGTTTCAAGCGCTTATGTCGGAAATAATATTTCTCAACTAGTTTTAGATAATTCTTGCGTTTCTGTAATGGATGAAACTTGTGATGGTGAATGTGATGGTATGATATGGGGAGATGGTTGTATTTCAGGTGGAGATGGAAACTATACTTGGTCATGGTCATCGAATCTAAACGGATCATATTCAAATGGAGATCCTGGACCACAATGTCCTGGAACTTACAGTGCAACGATTACAGATGGTCTTGGATGTGAAGTAACAGGATCTTGGACAATTGGTTCAGGATGTAATAATACTTTGAATGCAGGTTGCTTTGATATTGATATTGAATGTACCAATGGCGATGCTCAAGATGAGTGGGATAATTTCGTCAATGGATTTACATACAGTGGTGGATGTGGAGTAGTTACTGAAAGTTGGTCTAACACACCTCCTGCAACTCCCCCTTTTGAAGCTTGTAACGACAATGGTGGTACATGGACAACAACATATACAGTGGAAGATGAATGTGGTTTCATTGATCAATGTACAGCGTCTTTCAGTGCTATAGGTACTGGTCCATTAACAATAAATTGTCCTGATGATCAGACTGTAAGTGCATGTGATGATGTACAAGGAGCATGGAATGCTTGGATTGCTCAGTTTAGTGGGTCAGGAGTTTGTCCATCAAGTTCTTGGCAACCAGGCTTCTTTGATCTAGCAACAGGTTCTAATATGATCACACCAACAATGCCAGATATTTGTGGAGATTTTGGTAATTCAGGTAGTTCTTCTGTTACAGTATTATATAAAGTAGTAGATGATGTTTGTGATGCAAACTATGTATTAATGTGCACAAAAACGTTTACTGTGATTGCACCACCGCCTGTTGTAGCCATTTGTCCAGCACCGGTAGTGGCTGATCAGTGTGAAACTAATATTATAGCTCAATATAACGCATGGATTGCTGGTTTCGACGGTTCAGGTGGTTGTAATGGAAATCATTTAGAATACTTTACAACTAGCCCAGCACCTATAGACGATTTATTATGTGGAGGATCTACAACTGCAGTTTGGGAAGTAACTGATGCAGATGCTCAAGGAGCAGCATGTGGGAATACAGATCAATGTAGTTCTACATTTACAGTTTCTGCTGGAACACCTCTTTCTGTTAGTTGTCCATCAGATCCAAATTTACCTCCTTGTACAACTGATATTAGTGGAGCTTATGCTTCTTGGTATGCAGGATTTAATGTAAATGGTGGTTGTAATGTAATATCAAATTACAGCGATATACCCACTCAAGCAGAAGTAGAAGCTGCTGTATTATGCGGAGGTTCAATATCGTTTACCTTAACTGCAAATAGTTATACCGAAAACAACATTATTTGTGCAACACAGAGTTGTTCATCTACTTTTTCTGTAGGACTTGATTCAGATGTAACGGTGAGCTGTCCGACTGATCCGAACTTACCAGCATGTACCCAAGATATAAGTGCAGCCTATGCAGCATGGTATGCAGGATTTAGTGTAAATAATGGATGTAATGTTGTAGATAACTACAGTGATATACCTACATTGTCAGAAGTAGAAGCTGCTGTATTATGTGGAGGAACAATTTCGTTTACATTAACGGCAACCAGTTATGGAATAAATGGAACAGTATGTAGCACACAGAGTTGTACTACATCATTTTCAGTTGGTGATGAACCAAATGTGAGTGTTAATTGTCCTACAGATCCAAACTTACCAGCATGTACCCAAGATATAAGTGCAGCTTATGCAGCTTGGTACTCAGGTTTTAGCGTAAATAACGGATGTAACGTTGTATCTAATTACAATGATATACCGACACAATCAGAAGTAGAAGCTGCTGTATTGTGTGGAGGAACAATTTCGTTTACATTAACAGCAACCAGTTATGGAGTAAATGGAACAGTATGTAGTACTGAAAGTTGTACTACATCATTTTCAGTTGGTGATGAACCAAATGTGAATGTGAACTGTCCTACAGATCCAAACTTACCAGCATGTACACAAGATATAAGTGCAGCCTATGCAGCTTGGTACTCAGGCTTCAGTGTAAATAACGGATGTAACGTTGTATCTAATTACAATGATATACCGACACAATCAGAAGTGGAAGATGCAGTATTATGTGGAGGTTCCATAACATTTACATTAACGGCGACAAGTTATGGAGTAAATGGAACAGTATGTAGCACGGAAAGTTGTACTACATCATTTTCAGTTGGTGATGAACCAAATGTGAGTGTTAACTGTCCATCAGATCCAAACTTACCAGCGTGTACACAAGATATAAGTGCAGCTTATGCGGCTTGGTACTCAGGTTTTAGTGTAAATAACGGATGTAACGTTGTATCTAATTACAATGATATACCAACACAATCAGAAGTAGAAGCTGCTGTGTTATGTGGAGGCTCAATAAGCTTTACATTAACGGCGACAAGTTATGGAGTAAATGGAACAGTTTGTAGTACGGACAATTGTACAACAACTTTTTCTGTGGGAGACGAACAAGATTTATCAGTTACATGTCCTATAGATCCAAACTTGCCAGCATGTACTCAAGATATAAGTGCAGCATATGCAACATGGTATGCAGGCTTTAGTGTAAATAACGGATGTAACGTTGTTTCTAATTACAATGATATCCCGACACAATCAGAAGTAGAAGATGCAATGTTATGTGGAGGAACAATTTCGTTCACATTAACAGCGACAAGTTATGGAGTAAATGGTACGGTATGTAGTACAGATAATTGTACAGCAACATTTAGCATTGGCGATGAGCCGGATGTAAGTGTTACATGTCCTACAGATCCAGACTTGCCAGCATGTACACAAGATATAAGTGCAGCGTATGCAACGTGGTACTCAGGCTTTAGTGTAAATAACGGATGTAACGTTGTATCTAATTACAATGATATACCTACACAATCAGAAGTAGAAGATGCAATGTTATGTGGAGGAACTATCTCATTCACATTAACAGCTACAAGTTATGGAGTAAACGGTACGGTATGTAGTACAGATAATTGTACAGCAACATTTAGCATTGGCGATGAGCCGGATGTAAGTGTTACATGTCCTACAGATCCAGACTTGCCAGCATGTACACAAGATATAAGTGCAGCGTATGCAACGTGGTACTCAGGCTTTAGTGTAAATAACGGATGTAACGTTGTATCTAATTACAATGATATACCTACACAATCAGAAGTAGAAGATGCAATGTTATGTGGAGGAACAATCTCATTCACATTAACGGCGACAAGTTACGGAGTAAATGGTACGGTATGTAGTACAGATAATTGTACAGCAACATTTAGTATTGGTGATGAGCCGGATGTAAGTGTTACATGTCCTACGGATCCAAACTTGCCAGCATGTACACAAGATATAGCTGCAGCGTATGCAACATGGTACTCAGGTTTCAGTGTAAATAACGGATGTAACGTTGTAGATAACTACAGCGATATACCTACATTATCAGAAGTAGAAAATGCAGTATTATGTGGAGGAACAATTTCGTTTACTTTAACAGCAACAAGTTATGGAGTAAATGGAACAGTTTGTAGCACAGATAATTGCACAACAACTTTTTCTGTAGGAGACGAACAAGATTTATCAGTTACATGTCCTACAGATCCAAACTTACCAGCTTGTACTCAGGATATCAGCGCAGCTTATGCTACATGGTATGCAGGCTTTAGTGTAAACAATGGTTGTAATGTAGTTTCAAATTATGATGATATACCGACACAATCAGAAGTAGAAGATGCCATGTTATGTGGAGGAACAATATCGTTTACATTAACGGCGACAAGCTATGGAGTAAATGGAACAGTATGCAGTACAGACGAATGCACAACTACATTTACTGTAGGAAATGAGGTTCCAGTTGAAGTAACCTGTAGCGATGTAGTAATCCCTGCTTGTACACAAGATATTTCATCTTTCTACAATACTTGGGCTGCTTCATTCACAGTATCTAATGGATGTAATGTTGTGGATAATTTAAGTAGTTTCCCAACACTCGCAGAAGTTGAAAATCAAATAGTATGTGGTGGTGGATACAACTTTGGGCTACTAGCAACAAGTTATGGAATTAACGGTACTGTTTGTAGTACGGCATCTTGCATGGGTAATATTAGCATTGCTGAAGAAGTTGATGTGGTAGTTACTTGCCCTACAGATCCAAACTTACCAGCATGTACACAAGATATAAGTGCAGCGTATGCAACATGGTATGCAGGTTTTAGTGTTAATAATGGTTGTAATGTGGTTGATAATTATGGTGATATACCAACATTATCAGAAGTAGAAGATGCAGTATTGTGTGGAGGAACCATATCATTTACATTAACTGCAACCAGCTATGGTATAAATGGAGTTCAATGTAGTACAGATAATTGTACGGCGACATTCACTGTTGGTGATGAGCCAGACGTTAGCGTAACATGCCCAACGGATCCAAATCTACCAGCTTGTACACAAGACATAGCTGCAGCGTATGCAACATGGTATGCAGGTTTCAGTGTAAATAATGGATGTAACGTCGTTGACAATTATGGCGATATACCTACATTGTCAGAGGTGGAAGATGCAGTATTATGTGGAGGAACAATTTCGTTCACATTAACAGCGACAAGTTATGGAGTAAACGGAACAGTATGTAGCACAGATAATTGTACAACAACTTTTTCTGTAGGAGACGAACAAGATTTATCAGTTACATGTCCTACAGATCCAAACTTATCAGCATGTACACAAGATATCAGCTCAGCGTATGCAACATGGTATGCAGGCTTTAGCGTAAACAACGGATGTAATGTAGTTTCAAATTATGACGATATACCGACACAATCAGAAGTAGAAGATGCAATGTTATGTGGAGGAACAATCTCATTCACATTAACAGCGACAAGCTATGGAGTAAATGGAACAGTATGTAGTACAGATAATTGTACAGCAACATTTACTGTAGCGGATGAGGCGGATGTAACTGTAAATTGTGCAGCAGATCCAAATTTAGCTGGATGTAGTGATGATGCAACAATAACAGCAGCTTACAATGCTTGGATAGCTGGCTTTACTTATAATAATGGATGTAATGTAGTTGACAACATTGGAGATGCGCCGACACTAGCTGAAGCTTTGGCTTTAAATTGTGGTGGTTCATTAAGCTTCAATTATGTTGCTACAAGTTATGGTATTAATAATACTGTATGTAGTACTGATAATTGTGATGCGACATTCACGGTTCAATCAGCAAGTGACCTAACAGTGACATGTGGAGTTGATCCAAACATGGCAGCATGTCCAGATGAAGCAGCAATTACGGCTGCATATAATGCGTGGATAGCAGGATTCGGATACACAGGTGGATGTAACGTAGTAGATAATATTTCTGACGCACCGACCTTAGCAGAAGTATTAGCTTTAAACTGTGGAGGAACAGTAAGTTTTACATATAATGCAGAAAGTACTGGCTCAGGTGTATGTCCAGATGATGCAGAATGTACAACGTCATTTACAATAGAAGCAGCAGCTGATTTAGCCGTAACGTGTGGAGTTGATCCAAACATGGCAGCGTGTCCAGATGAGCCATCGATTACAGCAGCATACAATGCATGGATAGCAGGCTTTGGATACACAGGTGGATGTAATGTGATAGATAATATCACAAATGCACCGACATTAGCAGATGTATTAGCACTTAACTGTGGAGGAAGCGTAAGCTTTACCTATACAGCGGCTAACAGTGGAACAGGCGTATGTCCAGATAATGCAGAATGTACAGCGACGTTTACGATAGCAACAGCACCGGACTTAGCGGTAACATGTGGAGTAGATCCGAACATGGCAGCATGTCCAGATGAGACATCGATTACATCAGCGTACAATGCATGGATAGCAGGCTTTGGCTATACAGGTGGTTGTAATGTAGTAGATAACTTAAGTGATGCACCGACTTTAGCGGAGGTATTAGCACTAAACTGTGGAGGAAGTGTAAGCTTCACATATACAGCAGATAATAGTGGAACGGGCGTATGTCCAGATAATGCAGAATGTACAGCGACGTTTACGATAGCAACAGCACCGGACTTAGCGGTAACATGTGGAGTAGATCCGA
>JAHDHQ010000002.1:0-6344 GCA_020631235.1 Saprospiraceae bacterium
TAAAGCTCTAATGCCATCTTCCTTGAAGTTCCTGATATGTTGTTCTACACCTAACTCGGTGGGTGACTTTGTTCCTTTGAGTGCAGGTGACTTGCACTCGATAATCACTAATGGAATACCGTTGATAAATAGAATCACATCTGGACGATAAGTATCCGCTCTTCCTGATCGAGTAACGGAGAATTCTTCAGTAACATGAAATATATTATTGTCCCAATTTTCCCAATCTATATACTGTAGCGTATGGCTCTTTTTATCTCCATCAATAGTCTGCTCAAATGATTTACCCAAGGTCAATAAGTCGTATAAGGCAGCATTGGAATTGATAAAGCCATCTTGAATGGGTAAGTCTTTCAGTGCTAATACTGCTGATTGTATGTTGGCATCAGAGAAGGCATATTCTTTGCCTTTTCTGGTTATGGCGTTAATCTCTTTGAGCTGGTTTTTGATAATATCTTCAAACAGCACTGTTGACCGCTTACCACCTCGCCATTCTTCTGCTTCTGATGGTGAAACATAGGTATAGCCCATATTAATGAGTAGCTGGATGGCAGGTATCTGCGATATATGATCCTCTAAGAATGACGGTGTTTTACTCATGCTACATTTCATTTAATTTTTCTTTCAATTCTACAACAGATTGATTGAGTCCTTTTAATTGTTCTGGAAGTTCTTGAACCAATTTGTATTCTGCTACTCCTAATGGAACACTTGTTTGTTTCAATGTATATTCTACAACTATATTATTGGCTTCTTTACAGAGAATAATGCCAACTGATGGATTATGATGATCTGACTTCAATTGTTCGTCAATAGCTGTCAAGTAGAATTGAGATTTGCCTGCATATTCGGGCTTGAATGCATCAATCTTCAACTCAATATTGATATAGCAGTTTAGCTTTGTATGAAAGAATAGCAAGTCTAAATAATACTCTTGTCCTCCCACTTCTAACTTGTACTGTCTGCCCATATAAGCAAAGCCCGAACCCAACTCTAATAGAAATTTCCCTATTTGTGTGGTTAAGCTATCTTCTATTCCTTTCTCTGTGGCTTCATCTCCTAATTGCAGAAAGTCAAAGAAATATGGGTCTTTAAATGTTGCCTTTACCAAATCCGATTGATCAGATGGAAGGACTTGCACAAAATTGTTAGCTAACTTTCCTTGACTCTGATAGAGACCTTGAGCGATCTTATTCAGTAAGATGCTTCTAGACCATTGATTAGCAATGATCTGGTCTACGTAAAAGGCTCTTTCTGCTTGATTATCTAACTTATCTAAGAGAACCATATGATGACTCCATGGTACTCTTGCTAAAGGAAATAACTCAAAGTATTGAAATTGTGCAGCAGCTTGCTGCACAAATGCATCTGATTGATTATCAGTGTCTTCTATTTGTGCCACAGCCTGTGGCACAATTGTATCTTCCTGATTATCAGTATTTTGTATTTGTGCCACAAGTGGTGGCACTTTTAGACCAAGACCCGATTCTAAGTCCTTTGTATCATCTATATCTAATTGTGCAACCGATGGATGGACTAAACCATCCATGTCCCATTCAGATGCAAAACGCATCATATATTGAAGGTTTCTTTTGCTAAGGCCTTTCATCTGTGGAAAGCTTGTTTTCAAGTCTTTTGCCAACTGATCTACCACCTTAGCTCCCCAGCCTTGACGATCTCTTTCCTGATTTAGAGCATAACCAATATTCCAATAAGTGAACAGTAACTCACTGTTGACATACATCGCTACTTGGTGCTGGGAACTTTTTATTCTCTGCTTGATAGATTCGAGGAGTTGTATGTAACTCTCATCACCTAAATTGTCTAAACCATGATTTTTCTTGATTCTCATGATTTCTTGATTTTGTTATTATGGACTCTATTGTGCTGCAAACTCTTAGAACCAAAATTGATTAATAAGCCTATTTCTAAATTATAAGCCTCTACATAATTCATTGCTTGAGCTAAATGAACATCTTCCAGATTTATGACTGCCTTAATTTCGACCATGATTTTGTTCTCTACAAAAAAGTCGACTCTTCTTATACCGATCTCATGACCTTTGTATTGAATCTGCATTTCATGTTCACGAGAAAATTCAATCCCTTGATTTTCAAATTCAATTGACAATGCTCGCTGGTAAATGACTTCTTGAAAACCATTCCCGAGATGTTTATGCACTTCCATCGCACATCCAATTATCTTATATGTTAGTTCTTTATGTTTCATTTAGAATCATGATTATCCTTTAATCCTTCTAATCAAGGTTTAGACAGTTACCAATCTTCCCACTCAATGCCTTTATGTGGAAAAACATCCCAAACCATAGAACTAAAATGCCAATCAAACCAATCTAAAAACATCTCCCATGTTCTATGCTCTGGCCAAGCTGATTCATCTGTCCATGTACCGTACAATTGCCCTTGAAAAAGCTCATCATAATTATCTTTCAAAAATTGCTCAGCTTGAGTAATATCCCAATCATGATCTAGCAGATAACTGTCACATTCATCATAGCTCTCTATTGGCTCTTCATTAGGAGTTAAACTATTCCCCCAATCATAGAATGGCTTCTTAGGTACAATAATGAGAATACTTCTATTAATCGTTTTATTCATATCCAAATCTTAACATTCATAAAAAATAAATCATGGTCATCCTTTAATCCTTCTAATCATGGTTTAGACAGTTACCCTCCTTTGCCCCGTCAACAACTGCTGCATCAACCCCTTCTTCTGCTCTTGGAGTTGTTCTAAATATTGTCGTGCCTGATTGATCTCTTCATCCGCTTTGCATAGGACTTGGGCGATCGCTGTTTGTTCTTGTTTTGGTGGAAGAATCATTTTCAGTTCAAAAAAGTCACCAAGACTAATGTTCAACAATCCATGAGCCCTTCCTCCTTCTTGTGCAATTTTCATTAAGTTCCTCACTAACATGCCACCTTCGAAATAATAAAGCATGAAATCTGAATCTGCATTTTCTGTAATTTCGAAACAGATATACAATGTTGTAACCACGGCTTTATCAAAATCATCGAGTCTTTTAAAAGCACCCATTGGGTAACCTTTAGAATAACTTTTATTGTAAGCAAAATGACCTCTATCAATAAGATAGTATCCTGACAAAGTTTTACTTGCCACTCTCTTATTGAAAAAATCCTCTTGTCTCACAAATCCTCTTTGTGCAGATATAGTAACTACGTTATCATTTAACTCTACATTTTTCTTAGTAAGTCGATTGCTTACATCTCCTAAAGAAAATTCCTCCCACTCCCCACCTACCTGTCCGGTAGGCAGGCTAAACCCAGGCAACCGCTTCTTCCCACTCAACAATTGCTGCATCAGTCCCTTTTTGCGTAGCTGTAATTTTTCGATAAGGGCTTGGGTGGTTTCGATGGCTTTGTCCCAAGTGGAGAGGATGTCGGCGATCTTTTTTTGTTCGGGGAGTGGGGGGAGAGCCAAAAGAAGATTCTTTAAACTACTTGAATATATGTGCACAACTGAATGTCCTTGTCCGAATTTATACGTTTGCCTTTGTGAAGCAATTGAGTTGAGCTGAAACCCAAGAAATTTAGTTGATTCATTATGATTTCTGAATATAATTATGTCCCCACCTGCAACACCATTTGTATCATCTACAATAGCAACACATTTACCAATGTCTTCGTTTGTTTCACCAGACCCTGCAAACAAGAGATCACCTTTTTGGATAGGTTTGCTTTTAGAAGCAGATTCCTCAGAAACAAATGATTTATACTCTTTTAAGTAAAAATCGTGTTCAGTATAAATTTCTCCATATCTGATCGCTGGAATGCCAAATTCTACTAACTCGGATTTTGAAACTCCTTTACCTTTCGAAAATTCTCCTAATGATAGCAAGGACTCAATTTTCCATTCTTCAGGAATCCAACCCAATTTGGTCTTCTTATAACCTTCTTTTATTTCTATGCTCATTTGTCTGAATTAGGATTTTTAGGATGTGTTGATTTTAGGATTATTTTGTCTTTCGAATTTTTGTTTTCGGGATAATTGAAGTTATTGACTCTTTTGAATTCCAAGCTTTTGCTGCCGAAGTTGTCTGAACAGGATATGTAAGATTCAATGATGGTCATGATGTTTTGTTCTTCAGTTTCTTATTAAATACTCGATGATATTGCAATCTCTCTGCACCAAAATTGAGTAAAAGTCCGTCCGCAAGATTGTATGCTTCACAGTAATTAATGGCCTGGGCCTTATGTACCCCTTCTAACTTTTCGATGGCCTTGATTTCTACCATGACTTTATCCTCGACAAAGAAGTCAACTCGCCTTGTACCAACAGGATTTCCTTTATAAGATAGATCCATCTCCAATTCTCTGACAAATGATAAGTTTTGAATACCAAACTCAATAGTTAATGCCCGCTGATAAACAACTTCTTGAAAACCATTACCCATCTGGTTATGGACCTCCATAGCACATCCAATAATTTTATGAGTCAATGTATTTATATCGCTTTCATTCATCTTGTATATCTTATCATCTTATAAATCATGTTCTGACAATTTAATACCCTAATTCCTTTAAATAATCTGCCATCTGATTTTCTACCGTAGCCAGTTCCTTTTTCAACTCAGCAATTTCCTTTTGCGTCGCTACTATATCCACAGGCTCTTCTTCTTCGAAGGTGTCAACATAGCGAGGGATGTTGAGATTGTAGTCATTTTCTATGATCTCTTTTTTCTTGGCTACATAGCTATACTTGTCTTTGGTCTCCCATGATTGGAAGGTGTCCAATATCTTAATGATGTTTTCTTCTGATAGTTTGTTTTGATTCTTGCCACTTTCAAATTCATTACTTGCATCTATGAAGAGGACTTCATCCGTAGACTTATTCTTATCGAAGATGAGTATCGTAGCCGGTATGCCTGTACCGAAAAATAAGTTGGAAGGTAAACCGATGACAGCTTTGAGTAGATTTTCCTCTATGAGTTGTTTTCTGATCTTACCCTCGCTACTTCCTCGGAAGAGGACGCCATGTGGTAAGACGACGCCAGCACGTCCATGCTCATTCAGCGTCTCGATCATATGAGTGATGAAGGCATAGTCTCCTTTACTCTTAGGCGGCACGCCACGATGAAATCGATTGTATCTATCTGCTGTGGCTTCTTCTGCTCCCCATTTATCCAAAGAGAAAGGCGGATTAGCGACAACCACATCAAACTTCATGAGATTGTCCTGTTCTCTGAGTTGTGGATTGTTGATGGTGTCTCCCCATTCTATTCGAGCATTGTCCATTTCGTGTAGGAACATATTCATTCGAGCTAATGCCCAAGTGCTCCCGTTGACTTCCTGTCCATATAGAGATACATTTTTGCTGCCGACTTCTTTAGCTGCTTTGAGCAAGAGAGAACCTGAGCCGCAAGTCGGGTCGCATATTCGTTCACCGTCTTTAGGTTCTACCAGTTTAGCCAGAAGTGTTGATACTTCAGAAGGCGTATAGAATTCTCCAGCTTTCTTTCCTGCATCAGATGCAAATCGAGAAATCAAATATTCGTAAGCATCACCGATTATGTCATTGCCTTCCAAATTAGAAGGTCTCAGATCAAGCACTTCAAAATCGGAGAGCAGATTTTTAAGTCTTCTATTTCTTCCAAAGCGATATTTATGAGTTCGCCAAGATTGGGTTCATTTCTTTTTTCGTAGAGAAAATCAAAGGTGCTTTGTTCTGGTACTTTAAATCGTTCATGACTCATGGCTCTTTCGATTCGTGTAGCATCTTCGTCGTATTTGATGCTGTATTCTTCCTTTTTCTCTTTGAGAACATCGGAGATATACTTGACAAAGAGCATCGTCAAAATGTAGTCTTTGTATTGAGTGGCATCTATAGTACCTCGGAAAGTATCACAAGCTTTCCAGACTTGATTATTAATTGTGTCTTGAGTAAGTTTCATGTTTTATTTTTTAAAGAGAAGGGCAAATGCCCTTCTCTTTGAGTTTTTAAAATTAAGCTCTGATCTTACAGCTCCAGTTTGGGTAATTATCACCTTTGTGACGATTGTTTTCCCATTGAAGAGGTTGCAGGTTTCTGATATTGTCTGTTCCTCCTCTTGAAATAGGATGGATGTGATCAATTTCCCATCCCGTAGGAGTCGTACTTCCATACTGGCTTCTTCTAATAATAGCACCGCAACTATCTCTTCTCCACACTGCTGAATCTTTTCCTCTAATAGTTGAAGCTTTCTCCCAAACTCTTTGAATTGTGTCTTGATCGAACCTTCCTCCGATCGCTGGTTTATTTCTCATTTTTCTATTTTTTATGAGAATGCCAAGATTGACGGACATTGGCTAAATATCCCGAGTAATC
>JAHDHQ010000002.1:6425-20235 GCA_020631235.1 Saprospiraceae bacterium
CATGAGACTTTTTTATTTCGTCTATTCAAGTTTTTTCTGTTAATAAATTGAGTAGTCCATTTTTTATCCTTAGTCGTTTATTGAGTATTTCTCTTTCTATCTGTATTTGTTTGTTAAGTGATTTATAAATCTCAATTGCTTTCATTTGTTCTTCTATTGACGGTACAGCAATCTTAATTCTCAGTAATTCATTTTTTGGAATTGCCGGTATTGTAGCACCCAATCCAACATTCTTTAGTCTATGTTGAATCCGAGGAGAATTTATCGCCATCGTGAAAAAGTCTGGTTGAATGACTGCTTTATTTAGTTTGATCACATAAAAGAGTGATGATGCTACACATTCTCCAGAATCCGATGAATATTTCCATGCAAAGTTTCTAAATCCTTTTGCTGCAAGAATTACATCGTTTTCTTTAAGCAAATGATTACTATCTTCTTGACCGATATTGACATAGCTATTACTAAAGAGGGTCAATTCATAATCTTCGTCGAATTGATTCCCTTTTAGGTACTTCGCATTACCGTCTTTTTCAGTCCTGTAATGTGGACCGTATTTTATTGATGTTATTATGTCTTTAAGTCCTATCATATCATTAGTAGATATACTTATAGACGCAAAGATAAGTGAGAAGGTTTAACTAATTATTAAGTAGGAGTATTCTAATTTTGGTTATGGCGTTCATAATGAAGCATAATATACTGATAATCAATTATTAGTGTCTATATGTTAAATTTTGAAGTTTTTCTGGATATCCACTATTTTGGGTGGTTGGGTGTGAAAAGATTGCGGGAAGCATAAAAAGCAATGTGTCTGATAAGACTCTTTGCATTTTTGCGAGTAGGCAAAATTGAGTCGCTTAAGGTTTATTCCTCAGATTTTTCATTCATTGTGTTTTTTTTCCCCTCGCTTGCAGGTAACAAGAGATAATCACAACATATCTGTTTTCTAGTCTATTAAACTAATCTAATACTTTGGTTAAAAAGTCATCCTTTTTAAAGTAGAATACCAAATTTCGAAGGATAATAAATAGTTTAGCGTCTAATTCCGTAAAAGGAATAAAAAATCAATTTTTATGAAATATGTTTTGAGTTTTACGCTGCTAATTTTTGGTCTTTTTGCCAACCCCATATTTGCCCAAATCGAGGGAGATAACATCTTTGCAAATGATCAAATAATCACGATAGAACTTACCTTCCATCAAGAAAATTTCTGGGATAGTTTGACCACAAACTATGAAACAGAAACATATATGAAAGCTGATCTAGTCTTAACTGATGAGACAGGAACAGCTAGTTTCGAGGATGTGGGAGTGCGCTTAAAAGGAAACTCTAGCTATGGTCATCCAGGAAATAAAAAATCCTTCAAAATTGATTTCAACAAATATGTAAGTGGACAAAATTATGATGGGCTAAAAAAATTAAACTTTAGTAATGCGTTTAAGGATCCAGCCATTATGCGCGAGAAGATATTCTTCGACATTTGTCGGGACGCTGAAGTTCCAGCCCCTAGAGCTAACTTTGCCAATGTTTACTTTAATGGCACATTATGGGGCTTTTACTCTGTCATCGAACAAATAGATGATCAATTTTTAGATTGGAAAATATTAGATGATGACGGGAATCTATTTAAAGCTGGAGCCAACTTCGGTGGAGGTCCTGGAGGTGGAGGGGATGCTGCAGATCTAGTGTACTATGGAGATGAACAAACAGCATATGAGGATAAATACGAACTAAAAAGCAATGAAGACGAGAATGACTGGTCTGATTTGATCAGCTTGATTGATTTTATAAACAATAGCTCTGATGAGGATTTTGAGGCCAATATTGAAGAACATCTAGCATTAGACGAGTATCTACGATCAGCAGCATTGGACAACCTGTTTAGCAACCTAGACAGCTATACAAATTCAGCTAGAAATTATTACATCTATCATAATCTAACGACCGAGCAATGGCAATGGATAAAATGGGATGCAAACGAATCTTTCGGTACTTATCGAGGAGGGCCTGGGGCTGGTGACATGACGAGTTTAGCACTTGACTACCACAGCAATGATAGACCACTACTTGAACGCATATTTGATAACGAAAATTTGTATTTACGTTATCAATCCCATATGTGTGATTTGGTAGATAATTTCTTTAATGAAGCATATATGTTTCCACACATTGATAATATGAAGGCATTGATTGAAACTTCTGTGTATAACGATGACAATAAAATGTATACGGATGCTAATTTTGATACCAATGTAGAATCAAACATTAACGGCGGCGGCGGACCTGGTGGTGGGACAACATACGGTTTAAAGTCATTTGTCACTGCTAAAGAAAACTTTGTATCAAGCCAGTTAGATTGTTCTTTTGTTTCCACAGATGATACATCTACATCAAATCAAATAAGCATCTACCCTAACCCGACTAATGGTCAAATTACGGTTTCTTGGGATCATGAAAATGTGGAGACGGTGACTATCTACAATAGTCTTGGTCAAGAAATTTTTAGTCTTCCCACAAATGGTGCTACAGCCTTAAATACAGACTTGACTAATCTAGCAAATGGTATTTATTTTGTTGCCTTGCAAACCAACACAAAAAAATACAACAAGCAACAACTTAGTTCATTTGTAAAACATTAATCAAACTATTGTTTAGCAAACTTAAGAAGTCCAAGGTTTGCTAAAGCATTAAGTTTTTCTTGTTCAATGTCGCTTTTAACAAAAAGGACTGCTTACTTTGTAGTCAAATAACCTTTGTATGAAACGACCACTAATATTACCTATAGACCCTAATTCAAAACCTGAAACGAAAGACTTAGCTGATTTCTACCAGGAAACTTTAGGCTTCACACCAAATAGTTTATTTACCATGATGCATCGCCCTAGGATTGCTTTTGCCTTCCAAGAAATGAACAAAGCAGTTATGGAAAATAAAGGAAGAATTACCAGTTCGCTTAAACGTGAGTTGGCTTACTTATCATCAATGACCACAGGTTGCAGATATTGTGAAGCGCATGCCATACGAGCAGCTGAGCGATATGGTTCAGAACAAGATAGACTCAATAATATTTGGGATTACAAAACCTATCCTGCCTTTACTGAAGGTGAGCGTGCTATTTTCGATTTCGCAATTGCTGCTTCCTCTGTGCCTAATGCAGTAACTGACGAAATAGCTGAGAATATGCGCAAGCATTGGGATGATGGTGAAGTCGTGGAAGTATTGGGTGTGATTGCTTTATTTGGCTATTTAAACCGGTGGAATGACAGTATGGGAACCCAGTTAGAGGAACCAGCTGCTGACGATGGAGTGAAGTTTTTAGCGGGTAAAGGTTGGACGCGAGGTAAACATGCGTATTAGGAGTACTTGGTCCCTAGGACTTGGTACTTGGTACTTAGTACTTAGTACTTAGTACTTAGATTTTAGACTTTGGATTTTTGGGCTTTGGGAAATTTTCGATTTTGATAGTTAATTATGGAAATTAGAACAGTCGATGTAGTGCAATATTTGCAGCCGCTTAGGGAGGGTGGTTCACTTCCTGCGATAGTGCGGGCGAGCGATGATTTCCTGTATGTCATTAAATTTAGAGGAGCTGGGCAAGGTAAGAAAGCACTGGTAGCTGAACTCATCGGTGGTATGTTAGCTCAGACTATAGGCTTGAATATGCCAGAACTGGTTTTCATGCATTTAGATGCTTCCTTTGGGCAGACCGAAGGGGATGAAGAGATTCAAGATTTATTGCAGTTTAGTGTAGGCTTAAATCTAGGTTTACATTTTTTGTCGGGGGCACTTACTTATGATCCTGTGGACACTGTAGCAGACCCATTATCTGCATCCTTGGTGGTTTTACTAGATAGTATTTTGTCCAATATCGATCGAACAGCTAAAAACACGAATCTTCTAAATTGGAACAAAGAATTATGGCTGATCGATCATGGCGCCAGTTTGTATTTTCATCATAACTGGACTCATTGGGAATCGCACTTGGAACGAAGCTTTCCAAATATTAAGGATCATGTCTTATTACACAAGGCAAGTCAATTAAAGGAAGCAGCAGCATTGATCAAGCAAAAAATCAAAGAAGAGACGCTACAACAAATAGTAGCGTTAATCCCAGAAGAATGGTTGGATGAAGACTCGACCGAACTCTCCCCTAGCGAATTGAGATCAGCTTATGCGACTTTTCTTAAGTCTCGAATCGACAAACTGGATATACTCACTAAAGAAGCAGAAGATGCCAGATAAAGTACCATACGAGTATGCCATTATCCGTTTAGTCCCAAAGGTTGAGCGAGAAGAATTTTTAAATATAGGCGTGATTCTTTTTTGCAAACGCAAAAAGTATCTAAATCTTAAATATTACATTGATCAAAAAAAAATCAAAGCCTTTACTGATGAGCTAGATGTCTCAATCATCAGTACCTACCTCCAAACCTGGGAAATGATTTGTCAGGCTAAGCCAGCAGGAGGACCGATCAGCGAAAAAGATCAAGCTTACAGATTTAGATGGTTAGCCTCATCACGCAGCTCGATCATACAATGCTCTAAAGCACACCCAGGCTTATGCAATGAACCAGCAGATATCCTAGATAAAATCTTTAGTGAGTTTGTCCTTTAATTACACCACTCCTCTTGAAGTTTGTTTTAAAAACCATACTTGGAGAAATAAACCAGTTGTATTTACAGCCAGCAACATTGGACCGCTTTAATAAATATATAAACAAGCTTCAAGGTGACACGAAAGGAGATATGACTCTTCCCATTGCTGGTTTTAATCCAATGGCAAAAGAGCATATGCTGGACAAAATCAGTGAATTAGAAGCTTTGCAAGCAGAGAAAATTATGGAAGAAACCATCCATGCATTTAACAAAGATTTAGGCGAAGAAAGTGATCGGCATATTTCAGTTGTACTAAATATAGCTGATGATTTAGCAGGTGCCTGGACTCATTTTTACACTACTGATTTCGATAGTAAGTTTAAACTTAACGCTTTTGTATCACGTGACTTTTGTGTTCCTTATTTTTGGACCAGTGAATCATATACAGAAGCATTAATTCATGAAAGAACACAGGCCTATTTACTTCGAACCCAATACTGGATTCAGCACGGAAAACCCATTAAGTTAGCAGACTATTTCCAACAAGAATCCTTTGTATGCTCAAAGCTTTCGAAAAATACACCTACTCAAGAAACAGATGTATTTAGTGATCTAATTAGTCACTACAATACCCATAGAAATTCAGAGGATTATAATCTCATCTTCAATTTTTTTTATGGAGATAAGGGCTCGAGAAGTTTAGGATTTAAAGAGTTTGGTGTTCAAGGCCAGACAGGTTACGATCTCGCTGAGCACTTAGCCATTAAAGAACCCAGTTCCGTAGAACCTACTTAACATACATGTTACATATCCGCAAAAATAAGGACCTAGCTAATAAGCTACCAACAGTCTATTCTTCAATAATTATCCTTTGCTCACTCCCATTGAAAGCGCCAAAATAGCCTAAAGCACCATTATCAAAATTCGAATTCGGATTTGCCGGAGCGGCATTATTACCTCCACCCTGGCCTGCAATACCAGCGAGTGTCACAAAGTAATCATAGGCAGAGGAATCAATGGTTGTAAATCGTATATCAACTGTATCACCTAAAGCAAATGTTTGTGTAAACAGTGGAATCGTGATATAATTTCCATTCGTAAAATTACTATCATTAAGCCATAGGTCACCAGCACTATCGAGTTCTTCTCCGTTTTTCCAACTAAATGCTCGGTAGTAATTATTGACATTAGGATCATCTTGATAATACATAAAAACTAGGTATCCACCTTCTTGTCCAAACATTCCTGGCACAAACTCTGAAGTTAAACTATCCAAGGCTACAGGTGTAGGCATTTGGCTTACGGCTTGGTATGTTTTGTCGCCTACATTAACTTCCAAGGTATAGTTTTGGCCAACGATAGCTGTATAATTAGGGCTTGTATAATCGCCATTAGATTGATGTTCGAGTGTGACAGCATTCATATCTTGATCGTACAAGGTAACCATAGCATCGGTGATGATATTTTGTTCTTCTTGGGTATAAAATGAACGTGTTTCTTTAATGTTAATGCTGACATCATTTGTACCTTCCCATATTTCACCTTGAATAACTATTCTTGGCTCAGCGTCATCTAATTCTATATCGATAACTTTTTCGCAAGCACTCAGCGCGAATAAAATGACAATAAGGCTTAATAAACTATATCTCATGATTAAAATTTAAAATTATAAGAAATGGAAGGAATGATTTTAAACAATGCCAATTGCACTGCTTGGGTTTCCTGAGGATTATCAGGATTTTCCCGGAAATCAATAGTAAATGCATTTTCTTGCCCATACACGTTGTAAATCGAGAAATTCCAAGTAGACTCTTTGGTTTCAGTTTTCAACCTTGTATAGGTGATACCTAAATCAGCTCGATGATAGTTTGGAAATCTTGAACCATTTCTTTCAGTATACAGCGGCACATTGATCCCGCCGATGTTATATCTGCCTGAAGGGAAGGTGGCTGCATCTCCTGTATAAAACACAAAGTTAGCCGCTAATTTCCATTTAGGAGCAATGTCATATAAGGCTACGACTGCCAAATCATGAATCCTGTCTTGTCTAGCAGGATATGGATTCCCATCATTGATGGCATCAAAGGTCCTCAAGGTTCTTCCTAGCGTATAACTAATCCATCCCGTTAATTTTCCTTCTTTTTTCTTTACAAAAAATTCAGCACCATAAGCATATCCTGATCCAAAAACGAGTTCTGCTTCCACATCAGCATTAAGCACTAAATCTGCGCCATTTTTATAGTCAATCTGGTTAAACAGCTGTTTGTAGTATCCTTCCACATACGTTTCGTACTTGTTGTCGGCTAAGTTTTTAAACAATCCTAAGGCTGCCTGATTGGCTATTTGTGGTTTTACATTGACTGAACTCGGTACATAAACATCTGTAGGTGTTGTGGTAGTAGTGTTGGATAGTAAATGTAAATATTGGTAATTCCGTGTTAAAGAAGCTTTTAAAGAGCTACTTTCATTTAGTTGGTATTTAGCGGATAGTCTAGGTTCAAGGCCGTGATAAAATTGAACCGACTCCCACTTATCATATTCATTAATTGAAGTAATTTCTCCTTCCTCGTCGTATGTTTTTATCTCTCCAGGTCCTACTTGATTAAAGATAGAATACCTTAATCCGTAATTAAGACTTAGTGCTTGGTTTATTTTGTGATCATTTTGAGCATAGAAGCCAAACTCTAAGGCCTTTTGTTCTGGTATTTCTTCTGCATTAAAAATATTGTCTTCATCGGTTTCTATAGAGCCAGGCAAAAAGGTGTGGAGTATACCATTCCAACCAAATTTCAAGGTATTATCTGGATTAAGGAAGTAAGAAAAATCTTGCTTTAAGTTCCAATCTTCAATAGCTGATGCCACACTAAATGAGGCATTTTCTGCGAAGGTTAGATTAAATTTATAGTTATACTTGCTGTAAATCAATGAAGTATTTAAAAACAGCTTATCACTAAACAAGTGATTCCATCGGAGCGTTCCAGTTTGATTACCCCAATCAAAACCAAATTGATTGTCATTGAATCCAAAAATATCGCGACCAAAATATCCTGACAAAAACAATCTATCTTTTTCGGTTATCGCATAGTTAGCCTTCATATTGAGGTCATAGAAGTAGAGCGTTGAAGCATTTAAATCTTCATTGGAAGAAAACCTCAAAAACTGATCCGCGTATGTTCTCCGGCCAGAAATAATAAAAGAACCTTTGTCTTTAATAATAGGTCCTTCGAAGGTCAATTTGGAAGATATGAGTCCTAGCCCACCAGAAACGCTGTACTTTTTCTTGTTACCATCCTTCATTTTGATGTCCATAACCGAAGAGGCTCTACCACCAAATTCGGCTGGGATTCCCCCTTTATAGAGGGTGACATCTTTTAAAGCATCTGAATTAAAGACAGAAAAGAAACCTAATAAGTGAGAAGCATTGTAAACGGGAGCCTCATCAAGTAATATTAGGTTCTGATCTAATCCGCCACCACGCACATAGAATCCAGAGTTTCCTTCTCCTGCGGACTTTACTCCGGGAGTTAGTTGCATGGTTTTAATAATATCTTTTTCTCCAAAAAGTACGGGAACACTTTCGATCGCTTTAGGATCGAGTTGGGTCACACTCATTTTGGTGTTAGTTATATTTTCATCAGCTGCTTCGGCTTTAATCACCACTTCTTCGAGTTCAAGTGAGCCAGTACCCAATTCTACATCTTGCTTGACATCCTCGGTGAGTTCAAACTTTAAGTAAGTAGTCTCATATCCTATGTACTGATAAGCTATAGTATAAGTACCTGGATCTAAGCTCAGCGAGTAAAAACCATAGGTATTTGAGGTTGTACCTATGCTTCCATCTTCGACCACTGCAATCGTTGCACCTATCAAATCTTCACCGGTTAAGGCATCGGTTAGATTACCGCTGATGGTTAGACTTTGACCGATAAGATTAAATGAAAAGAACGCTCCAAAAAGAAGACTTAATGCCCATTGTTTCATAATGTAATTTTACTACAGATAATAAGACACAATATTAGCGAAAAGGTTTATTCGAACTCCTTTTTTTTGGTCTTTATATTGTGCTTATATTTTCTATTGAACTCCCACGGTTCAGTCTTTATTGCAGATATACAAATGGCATTTAGTATTTACTTTTTTTAAAATTATAGTTCAGAGCTAATATCAGCTTTGTGTACTCATTATGAGCCCACTAGTATTTGTGATTAACTATTTGGACTCAGATACAGATGATATATTTATTATTATAAAAAAAGAAAGTGGATTTTACGCCCACTTTCTTTGATTTTTATTTATTGACAAGCTAGATTACCCCTTTACTTTTCAGACTTAGTTACTTTAATCCCAAAACAATTAGGTGATGGACAATTTAGACATACACCTGGATCAACAACTAAAACATCTATTGTGCAGCTAGGGTCTTCATCGTCGCTTATTGTAATCGTTACATTTCCATTCCCAGCTGTTCCATTTTCTAATTGAAACGTAATTGGCGAACCATAATTTACTCCTACCGCCAAACCACTGGCAGTACTTACCGTATGACCTACTGAGCTAACAGTATAGCTTGTGCCTAAAGAAATACCAGTCGGGTTGAGTACAAATGTAATATGGTCATCTGAAGTATCAGTATTTGTTCCTGAATCATGGCATTCACCAAACACATCCTCATGAACTAATGAACATGGCTCAATACAAATTGGGCTCATCACGCTTTCTTCTGTTGTACAATTTGTACTACTTGAACTTGCAAATATAAAAGCAGGAAAACCAAGAGGAATTCCACTAATTGTCCAATTTGGCGCTGCACCACTAATTGTTCCAATATTACTTGCTAATACATCAGAGTTTATGGTTGTTACATTTATGGTATAGTTCAAATAATCAGCATCGCAACTTGTAGTAATGGTCATACTTGGAACTGGATTGATAATACCTTCAACTTCTTGTCTTTCTTCACTCTCACAATCTTGGGCTGTATTATAACATACTACCCAGTAACTTGTAGTTACGGACAAATCCGGGTTGAAGTTTGATCCAACATTTACAACATTACCTCCGGAGGAATTATCATACCATCTGATCTCATCACAGTTTGCACCACTTTGAGCGACTAAGTTAACGATACCTTCCCCACAACGCTCATCCCCACTAGCTATTGGGTTTCCAGCTGGACAAGCACATGCTGGACTACTTACATTTTCGATGCTGTTGCATAATGTCGAACTATTGGTCGCTGTCAATATAGCACTCTGCCCCACCGGTATTCCACTAATAGTCCAATTTGGTGCTGCTCCTGAAACCGTGCCAACGTCACTTGTTAAGACATCTGCATTAGTGGTAGTTGCTGTTATGGTATAGTTAAGATTATCGGATTCACAGGCTCCTGCTGCAAGAATAGTTGGTATAGGATTAATGATCCCTCTTACTTCCTGTCTTGGATCGCTTTCACAATCTTGTGCACTATTATAACACACGAGCCAATAGCTGGTGCTTATTGCTAAACTTGGGCTAAAATTTTCTCCTGTGTTAACCATTGTTCCATTTGTTGACGAGTCATACCATCGAATTTCATCGCAATTCGCTCCACTGATGGCTGAAAGATCTACAGTTCCTTCTCCGCAGCGTTCATCACCTGTAGTCATAGGACTTCCTGCAGGACAAGAACACATAGGACTTATAACTGTTTCGTTTATAGAACACCCAGTAACACTATTGTTTATTGTTAAGACTGCATCAACACCGATCATTATTCCACTTACAGTCCAATTTGGCGCAGATCCACTCACTGTACCTACATTACTTGTTAATTCGTCTGAATCGGTGGTGATTATTGTTATTGTATAATTTAAATTATCGGCATCACAAGCACCATTTGCCATAACGGTTGGCATAGGATTTACCGTTCCAATTACTTCCTGTCTTGATTCACTCTCGCAATCTTGTGAGCTGTTATAGCACACCACCCAATAACTAGTTGTCTGTGTAATTATTGGATCGTAACTGCTTCCTGTGTTAACAATAACACCGCCTGTCGACATATCATACCAGCGTAATTCATCGCAATTTGCGTCACCCATAGCTGTTAAGTTCACCTCCCCTTCTGCACATCTTTGATCACCAGTGGTAACTGGTGAGCTTGCTTGACACGAACAAGTAGGGCTCAATACCGTCTCATTAGTAGTGCATAAGCTAGTACTATTTGTGGCTGTTACTGTAACTGTACTTCCTATATTTATCCCGCTTACAGTCCAATTTGGAGCTGCTCCAGATACCGTTCCTGCATCACTTGTTAATTGGTCTGAATTTGTAGTCGTTACTGTTATGGAATAGCTGGCATTCCCCATCTCACAGTTACTAGTAGCCAATATAGTTGGATTTGGATCAATGATGCCCATTACCTCCTGTCTAGGATCACTTTCACAATCTTGATCAGTGTTGTAACAAACCACCCAATAACTTGTCGTTGTATTTATGTTCGGATCATAACTTGTCCCAGTATTTACCACAGTCCCTCCAATTTCCATATTATACCATCTTATTTCATCACAATTAGCACCACTGACTGCTGTTAAGTTGACTGTTCCTTCTCCACAACGCTGATCGCTCATTGTCATTGGACTGCCTGCTGCGCATGAGCAAGATGGGCTTTCGACTGACTCGGTAGTGCTGCAATTAGATGTAGTATTTGTAGCTGTTAATACAGCGTTTGTCCCTACTGCTATACCACTTATTGTCCAGTTCGGTGCAGCACCCCCCACTGTACCAACATCACTTGTTAATTCGTCTGCATCTGTTGTACTTGCAGTTATCGTATATGTCAAATTATCCATATTACATCCACCATTTGCCATTATCGTTGGTAATGGGTTAATAGTCCCAATGACTTCTTGTCGTGGTTCACTTTCACAATCTTGGCTTGTATTATAACAAACTACCCAATAGCTAGTCGTGACATCTATATCAGGGTCATAGTTATTACCTGTATTCACGACTGTTCCACCAGCAAGCATATCGTACCAACGGATTTCATCACAATTTGCTCCATTTGTTGCGCTTAAATTCACTATTCCTTCGCCACATCTCTCGTCATTTGTTATAACTGGTGTACCTGCCGCACAAGAACATGAGGGACTTTCTACCATTTCTGAAGCAGAACAAGTGCTTGCAGTATTAGTTGCTGTGATCATCACATTAGTTCCCACAGGAATATCACTTACTGTCCAATTCGGAGCTGCACCACTTACCATTCCGCTATCACTTGTTAAGTCATCTGAATGAGTTGTAGTCACGGTTATTGAATAAGTCAAATTATCAGCATCACAGGCTCCAGTAGCCATTATAGTAGGTATTGGATCTATGATTCCCATCACTTCTTGTCTTGGATCACTTTCGCAATCTTGGGAGGTATTGTAACAAACTACCCAGAAGCTCATTGTATTTGATAGATCTGGATCGTAGGTTGTGCCGGTATTAACTACAGTTCCTCCACTCGACATGTCATACCATCTTATTTCATCACAATTTGCTCCACTTTGTGCAGTTAAGTTGACTACTCCTTCTCCACATCGTTGATCGCTACTGGTCATTGGGCTTCCAGCCGGGCATGAACATGTCGGACTGTCCACCATCTCCGAAGTGCTGCAGCTAGTTGTACTATTTGTTGCTGTCAAAATAACATCTGTTCCAACATTAATTCCAGTGACTGTCCAGTTAGGAGCTGCTCCAGTTACGGTTCCAAAATCGCTGGTCAATTGATCAGCATCTGTGGTCGTTACTGTTATGGTATAGCTTAAATTATCTGCATCGCAAGCCCCATTAGCCATTATCGTAGGCAATGGATTTATTGTGCCGATTACTTCTTGTCTTGGCTCACTTTCACAATCTTGGGAGGTATTATAGCAAACTAGCCAGTAACTTGTTGTCTCAGTCAAGCTAGGATCATAATTTGTTCCAGTATTTACAATCACTCCTCCCACTGACATATCATACCATCTTATCTCATCACAATTAACACCACTCGTCGCTCTCAAAGTCACATCTCCCGGACCACATCGCTCATCACCTGTAACGCTTGGACTTCCGGCTGGACATGAACAGACAGGGCTTGTAACACTCTCACTTATCGAACAGGTAGTTGTCGTATTATTAGCTGTCAGATTTGCTGCCGCCCCTACTGTAATACCGCTTACCGTAAAATTTGGTGCAGTACCGCTGACTGTTCCTACATCACTGGTTAATTCATCAGCATTTGTGGTCGTTACTGTTATTGTATATGTTAAGTTGTCTCCGTCACAAGCTCCATTAGCTACTATAGTTGGTATTGGATGGATCGTTGCTAAGGCCTCTTGTCTTGGGTCGCTCTCACAATCTTGGGCTGTATTATAACACACTACATAAAAACTTGTCGTCGTGGTTAGATTTACCATGTAGCTGGTTCCTGTATGTACCAAACTACCTCCTGTCAAGGCATCATACCATCTTATCTCATCACAATTAACACCACTCGTTGCACCCAATGTTACATCTCCAGGACCACATCGCTCATCACCCGTAACGCTTGGACTTCCCGCTGGACATGAACAGACTGGGCTTGTAACACTCTCACTTATCGTACAGGTAGTTGTTGTATTATTAGCTGTCAGATTTGCTGCCGTCCCTACTGTAATACCACTTACCGTAAAATTTGGTGCAGTACCGCTGACTGTTCCTACATCACTGGTTAATTCATCAGCATTTGTGGTCGTTACTGTTATTGTATATGTTAAGTTGTCTCCGTCACAGGCTCCATTAGCTACTATAGTTGGAATTGGATGGATTGTTCCTAAGGCTTCTTGTCTTGGGTCGCTCTCACAATCTTGGGCTGTATTATAACATACTACATAAAAACTTGTCGTCGCAGTTAGATTTACCATGTAGCTGGTTCCTGTATGTACCAAACTACCTCCTGTTAAGGCATCATACCATCTTATCTCATCACAATTAACACCACTCGTCGCGCTCAATGTTACATCTCCTGGACCACATCGCTCATCACCCGTAACGCTTGGACTTCCGGCTGGACATGAACAGACTGGGCTTGTAACACTCTCACTTATCGAACAGGTAGTTGTCGTATTATTAGCTGTCAGATTTGCTGCCGCCCCTACTGTAATACCGCTTACCGTAAAATTTGGTGCAGTACCGCTGACTGTTCCTACATCACTGGTTAATT
>JAHDHQ010000002.1:20335-327674 GCA_020631235.1 Saprospiraceae bacterium
CTTACCGTAAAATTTGGTGCAGTACCGCTGACTGTTCCTACATCACTGGTTAATTCATCAGCATTTGTGGTCGTTACTGTTATTGTATATGTTAAGTTGTCTCCGTCACAGGCTCCATTAGCTACTATAGTTGGAATTGGATGGATTGTTCCTAAGGCTTCTTGTCTTGGGTCGCTCTCACAATCTTGGGCTGTATTATAACATACTACATAAAAACTTGTCGTCGCAGTTAGATTTACCATGTAGCTGGTTCCTGTATGTACCAAACTACCTCCTGTTAAGGCATCATACCATCTTACCTCGTCACAATTAACACCACTCGTCGCGCTCAATGTTACATCTCCCGGACCACATCGCTCATCACCCGTAACGCTTGGACTTCCTGCAGGACAAGCACAAACTGGGCTAGATACTGTTTCGGATTCATAACACATGGTGGTTGTATTAGTTGCCATTAAATTTGCATCAGTTCCAACATTGATACCAGTTACTGTAAAGTTTGGTGCAGAACCACTTACGGTTCCTACATCGCTGGTTAATTGATCAGCATCCGTAGTTGTTACTGTAATTGAGTATGTCAAATTACTTGCATCACAGCTCCCATTTGCTGTAATGGATGGTATAGGGTAAATCATTCCTTCTACCGGTACTCTTGGCTCACTTTGACAGTCTTGAGCTGTATTGTAGCATACTAAGTAGAAGGAAGTTGTTGTATTTAATGAAACAGTATAGTCTGTTCCTGTATTGACCATATTTCCACCATTTAAGGCATCATACCATCTTATTTCATCACAATTAGCACCAGTGCTTGCCATTAAAGTCAATTCTCCTGGACCACATCTTGAAGAACCCATACCATTGGGGCTTCCTGCAGGACAAGCACAAACAGGACTGGTAACACTTTCCATCACGCTACACATGGTTGTTGAATTGGTAACTGTTAAGTTGGCAGTTGTTCCAACGGTTATTCCTCCTATACTGAAATTAGGTGCCGTTCCAGAAACCATACCCACATCACTTGTCAACTGATCTGCATTTGTTGTTGTTACGCTTATTGTATAAGTCAAATTACTTGCATCGCAAGTTTCATTTGTAGTTATTGTTGGTAATGGGTTAATTGTTCCAATCACTGCTTGCCTTGGGTCACTTTCACAATTTTGTGCAGTATTGTAACATACCGTATAAAAACTGGTAGTTGCAGATAGATTGACTGTATATATTGTTCCTGTATTTACCAAGCTACCTCCAGTTAAAGCGTTATACCATCTTATTTCATCGCAATTAACACCACTAGTTGCGTTCAATGTAACTTCACCTGATCCGCACCTTTCGTCACCTGTGACCGTTGGATTACCGGCTGGGCAGGCACACATTGGGCTGGCAACATTTTCACTATTTGAACAAGTTGTTGTTGTATTAGAGGCAGTGATAACAGCTGGAGTCCCGACATTGATTCCACTTACTGTGAAATTGGGTGCATTACCACTAACTGTCCCTACATTACTAGTTAATTGATTAGCGTTTGTTGTCACAACATTTATGGTGTAGGTCAAATTATCTGCATCACAAGCACCATTTGCTGAAATGGTTGGTATTGGATTCAATGTTGCCATTACTTCTTGTCTTGGTTCACTCTCACAATTTTGTGCTGTATTATAACATACTACGTAATAGCTGATGGTTGAATTTATATTTGTAGTATAGCTACTACCTGTATTAACCAAACTGCCACCAGACAAAGCAGTATACCATCTAATCTCATCACAATTAACACCACTAGTTGCGTTCAATGTGACTTCACCAGGACCACACCTTTCGCCACCAGTAACCATAGGGCTACCGGCTGGACAGGCACACATTGGGCTGGCAACATTTTCACTCATAGAACAAGTAGTTGTTGTATTACTGGCAGTGATAACCGCTGGAGTACCGACATTGATGCCACTTACTGTGAAATTCGGCGCAGTGCCACTAACTGTCCCTACATTACTAGTCAATTGATTAGCGTTTGTTGTTACAACATTTATGGTGTAGGTCAAATTATCTGCATCACAACTTGCATTTGCTACAGCAGTGGGTATAGGGTTTATAATAGCCATTACTTGTGTTCTTGAACTTTCACATCCATTCAATGAGCACTCTATATAATAGGACGTTGTGCTATTTATACTTGGTGTTGTATAGGATGTACCTGTTCCAATCGGAGTTCCTCCACTTGCATTATTAAACCAAGTCAAAGTACCACCGGCACATCCACTTGCTGATATAGTAACAGAACCAGGCCCACATCTTCCATTGGATCCTTCTGTCGGAGCGTTCGGAATCGGAATTACCGTAGCTATTACCTCCGTTCTATCACTAACACAAGCATTATCATCACATTCCACAAAGTAAGAAGTAGTACTGCTAATACTCGGGGTTGTAAAACTTGTTCCAGTCCCTATTGGACTACCGCCACTCGCTGTTGAATACCAGTTTAAAGTGCCAATTGCACATCCCGATGCTGAAAGATTTACAGTCCCAGGACCACATCGACTATCCGGTGTGCCAGTTGGAGGATTGGGAGTTGTATTTGTTATTTCAATATCATCCATGCATCCTGCTAAGGAATATCTTAAGGTGTAGGTTCCATTTACCGTCATGTTGCTAACAACACCTGCATTAGTGATGGTAGCCGAAGCTGGATTACCAGCAAGCGCCGACCAAGTTCCTCCAGAAGGAGCGAAACCCGTTATAGTAGCTGAACTTGAACAAACCGAAAAGTCTTCACCTGCATAGGCTAATGCTGCTGTAGTAAATGTTGTTGTGCTTGTTCTAGTACAATTGTTATCTGTAACTATTACTTGCACTTCATACGTGGTATTTGGCATCAGTGCTCCTAAAGAATGAGGTCCAGACTCTAAAAACGAGGCTTCAAGGTCACCTGTACTTTGATTATAAAAATACCAAGAATATAATGCCGTAGCTGGCATTGAATTAAGATTTGTAATACTTGCTGTGGGGTTACAACTTGCAGCAACTGATATCATTGGATCTGGAAAAGGACAATTACAGTCTACCACTTCTATTTGGACTCGCTCTTTTGCGACACAGCCACCAATATTAAATGCGTCTAATTGCATTTGATATAATCCAACAGTGCTTGCAGTCATAGTATGAGGTCCTGGGCCTACGAGTGATGAAGGATCAGGAGTCAAAGTAGAACCTGCTGGTTGAGAAGCTGGCTCCCAGGTATATGAATCAAAGCCTGAAGGAGCTGTAACAGTAAACGTTGTTCCCTCACAAACTAGTAAGGGAGCTATTTCAAATTCAATATCAGGAAAAGCAGGTTGAGCTTGCATGTTCAATCTTCTTCCGCAGCCACCGAATAGAAGGTTAGTCCAGGTCATACCACTATATAATCCTGCAAAACTATTCCCATAATATAATTGATCATTGCAAATCTGGGTACCATTTATGTCCGTCATCCAATGGTCTACATACTGAGTACCTGCTGGAATTTCTATATCTATTAAACTTAGATCGTTATCAACTGTCACTTCACCCAAAAGCATTAAAGAAGCATCTCTAAACTGAAATGTATATGATTCCATTGGACAATATAAGCTTGGGCCTGACTCTACTTGTAACAAACCCGGATAATTTCCGCATGGTGGGTACTGAAAGGTAAAGTTAGCTGTACCAACATTAAAGTAAACACCACTATCAGTATCTTGACATGATCCAGTTATATCTTGAAAATCAATGAACAAGTTCATTGTCAAAAAGCTCTGGCCAAACAGATTCGGGGTGAAATTTAGGTACCATGAGCCAGCTCCATCATAAGTGATGTATGATGTTATATCTTGCGGTCCAAATATCCCGCTATTAAACTGATCAAAGTAATCAATAGTCGCTAGGTTCCAAATCATATCTGCTGGACCATCAGCAATTTTGAAGTTATTAATCGCTCCAGTTGCACAATCAACTACAGGTGGTCCTCCATTTTGATAGATAAAAGCAGCATAAGTAGTAATTCCTGCTCCTGCGCATGGTCCCGGAGTCGGTGGCGAGCAATCAGTAGTTGTTAATGAAATTGATTTCTGACATGTTTGTGCACCTGATGTTACATCAACTAATGCAAATCTTCCAGCAGCACCTGCTGGAATGGTCACGGTTACAGAAGGTCCGGTTGTGCTAGATGGCATTAGGCCTGGCGAAAATGTCCAAGAATAAGAAGTACCACCAAATGCATTTAAGCTTACTGTTTGTGCTGAAGAAATATTACAGGCATCAAAACCCGAGGCAGTGACACCTGCCCCTGGTAGACAAGTAACTTCAACCAAAAGCGAATTGGAAATAGAACAACCAGAACCTGAAGCTGTCACGTTTATATTTGTTGTGCCACTAGAAGAGAAGGTAATGGATTGTGAAGTCCCAGTTCCAACTGCTACACCATTAACTGACCAAGAATAAGTAGCAGATGCATTCGTGGGAGAAATAGTATATGTTGCACTGGAATTAAGGTCTACAGAAGTAGGACCAGAAATGGTAAAAGGCATAATCGGACAACAATTAGCTAGGTATATAGTTACTGGTCTTGTTTCTGCAAAAATGCAATTCGTTCCAACCAACCTAAGACATCTTCTCATCCCAATTTTCTCTTGTCCATCCATTTGTGCTTCTGTGAACATAAATGTATGGGTCGGTCCCATGCCTGTTACCATTGTGGTTGGAGAAACGGTGCTCCCATTTTCAAACCAATAGACAAAGACATATTCGTAAGGACCGCCGGATGGTGAAGAATTATCATAAAGTGGAACTGTCAAGGTTCCGCAAGCGCTTAATGTTTGACTCAATTCCAATGAACTGGAGTTTAAGGAAATTGCTCCCCCATCTTCTTCACAAGCTTGAGCATTGGCAACTGAATAACTTGAAATAAATAGGAATAATACTAAATGGAATAAGTATTTCATGATCTAAACATTAAGTGGTGGAACGTTTGTCCCCAAAACAGTAATTTGTATTTTTTTGCTTCAATTTTAATGAAATAGGATTTCATTAAACCAAATATTACTGCCAGGGTCAACAACAATAGCGTGGTAAATTGTAAGTGGAATATGCCTAATATACTCCTGTGTAGAAAGTACTTTACTTACAATTAAAAATAACAGAATGAAAAAACCCTAAATCAAGTTTGATTAGACTTTGAAGCAATCAGAGAAAAGTAAAAAGGGTACTTTACATCTATTAATTGCGTACGAATATAACATATTATAAATTAACATAATATAAAAACGACTTATTTATAGACATTAATGCTTCCTATCCTATCGTTTTGGTCCATTTTAATGACTAACTCACAGTATGCAGAATACTCGAGCATGTTAAGACTCTTGAATAGCTTAAACCTATTAATAGGGATCTGTAAATCTTGAATTTAAAATTAGTCCTTCTGTATCTCTTGTTCTTCTTTTAAATACTTATCAAGGAATTGCAAAACCTGCCCATAAGCTTTTATCTCATTCTCCTTTTTAATAAAGCCATGACCCTCATCTTCAAAGATTACATATTCTACAGGAACATCATTTTTCTTAATAGCTTCCACCATTTCATCTGATTCTATTTGTAGTACTCTGGGATCATTAGCTCCTTGTAAAACCATTGTAGGTTTAGTGATGTTTTCTGCATGAAATAGTGGCGAAATGGCGTGCAATCTAACTGAATCTTGTGTAAACGGATCGCCCAATTCTTTGTATAAAGCATTTCTAAATGACTCCCAAAATGGTGGAATGGATTTTAAAGTTCGTAGCCAATTTGTTACCCCAAAAATATTTACACCCGTCTTAAATTCGTCCGGAGTAAATGCTAATGCTGCCATGGTCATATATCCACCATAGCTACCACCTATAATCCCTATCTTTTCTCCATCTATGTAATCCTGACTTTGAAGCCATTTTTTACCCCAGATACAGTCTTTAAGATCCTTGTCTCCATGATTAAGATCATCCATTTTATAAAAGGTTTTCCCATAACCACTACTTCCTCGATTGTTAACTGCAAGAACGGCATAGCCATGATTAACTAAATATTGAATGAAAGACGAATAGCCGATTCTGGATTGTCCTCCAGGACCTCCATGGACCCAGACAAGACCCGGCACTTTATCCTCTGAGGAAGCATTTTGTGGTTTGTAATAAATCGCTGGTATTTCTAAACCATCGAAGGATTTATATCGAACAACCTCAGCGCTCACCAAATCTTCTGCATTAATCTCTGGACTAAGGGTATTGGTTAATTGTTTTAGGTCTTTGGTTTCAAGATTATAGACATACAAATTATTAGGTGCTTTAGAAGTACCTATGGTGAGTCTCATTAGTTTTTCACTTTCTGAAATTCTCACTGCTTTAATGTCTGCGTCAGGAACTTCAGGAAAATCTATTTGATTGCCTGTCTCAGTATCCAAAATAACCAGGTTGTTCTTTCCATCCTCATTAATACCTATGACACGATATTTTTCGTTTTCGCTGAGATAGCTATACATTACATCCCAGTTAGTCTCATAGATTAATTCCGATTTTCCTGTTTCAATATCATATTTATTTAGGTAAGAAAACTCTTTCCCAACATTTGTATCGTAATACAGAGTTTTGTTGTCTTTACTAAAACCAGCACTTCCATAAGAGCCTGGCTCCTTTGAGATTTCAATACGTTTTCCACTTATACGATTATCTAAGTATAACTTATTCTCACTAGTCGTTATAGTTTCCGTACTTATAAACCATTGTTCGTCATCTGAAATATCTGAAATATTTATTCCGTCCTTGTTTTCATATAACATTTCGGAAGTCCAGCTTTCGGTGTTCATTTTATACAAATCGAAATACTTCTCATCTCGTTTATTCGATGTATAATAGAAAGATTTTTTGTCTTCACTCCATCCAAAGAAATTGGCTTTTTCGTTTTCTCCATCTGTTAAATCTTGCACTGTTCCATCAGATGAGAGGTGATAGATATGTGATATTTCATTTCCACCTTTATCTGCGGAGTATAATAATTCGTCAGTGCCTGGCACATAATCTATCGCAAAGTATGCATCTTCTAAAGACTTTGTGATTTGCTTTCTTGTACCATCAGCAATATTAATTTCATAGACATTGAATATACCAGAATCATCGCTACTCACTAATAATTTAGCCTCATCATCAGAAAAAGCCCCACCGCCTATTCTAGTATTTTTATAGAATTGTTCAATGCTGTATTTCTTAACAACTTTTGGTTCTGGAGCCTGACAGCTACTTATAATTAAAGCAAAAATGAGCAGAAGTGAATGTTTCATATCTTCAACAAGTTGGTGATTAATACCTTTAAAATAATGAATGCATGGTAAGAATGGATTGATTTTCAAACTAATTGCCAATTAAATGAAGATACTGACCAACTATCAAGTAAATCTCACCGAATATAAATTGCTCCTTCAAAATGTTTCTCGAAAGTCTAATTTAGTTAAACCGATTTTACAATAAAATTCTCAAAAACATGATTTACGCATCTCTACTTGGGTGTGCCCATTCAGGCAAACACATATCTCAAACTCACTATCAATTGAGGCCATATTCAAATATACTTCAGCCTCCTTTTTACTAATCAAATGTATATTGACTAGTCATAAATCTATCCATTTTTCTTAGTTGGATTTCTACGTATTTGTCTTTGCCTTAACGCAAGTTGAGTCAACCTATTCATATCATTTTTTGAGAGTTAATCGAATAATTAAACAATAATTTATTCACTAAACATATTTATTATGCAATTCAAAACTTTACTCTTATTTCTAAGTTTAGCTTTCTTATCCAATGCAGTTAGTGCACAAATTGTGGATCCTGATGATGTTAAAGACATCAAATGTGGCAATATTGTAAATATTGAGCAAACATGTGATGAAAACGAAACTGTGACTATCACATTCCAAGTTTATAATAATTCAGGAGTTTCTGCTAATCTCATAACTGTT
Organism: Saprospiraceae bacterium; assembly: GCA_020631235.1. GTDB lineage: Bacteria > Bacteroidota > Bacteroidia > Chitinophagales > Saprospiraceae > JAHDDO01. The sequence goes on from JAHDHQ010000002.1 coordinate 28,329, forward strand.
ACAGATGGCATATCCTACACAGAGTCCTACATAACCAATTTAGCTAACATGTCCGTAAGTGATGTTACCTTTACGTACACAGGTGCTAGTATGGGTAGTGAACTATGCCTCACGATCTTACTTTACAATGGCGAGGGCGAATGTTGTCACCAAGAAATTTGTTTCGACATTATATCAAAATGCTGCAATCTCGAAAGCATGGCCTTTACAACACCATCAAGTTGTACAAATCCAGATGGTACCGCAATAATTACAGTATATGGAGGCACTGAACCATATACAGGTACATTTGGTCCAAATGGTCACGCCATAAATTCTAACGGATTTGGGTTTATTTTCATTGCGGATTTAGCAGCAGGAGACTATGTATATACACTAACAGATGCAAACGGATGTACCGTTTCAGGATCTTTTGTGGTAGACAACGGTGATAAACCAACCATCGATATTTCTACCACTCCTTCCGAATGTAATGAACCAACTGGAACCGCATTATTGACAATTTCAGGTGGAACAGGTCCATATAGTGGCAAATTTGGCCCAAATGGACATTTGATAAATTCCTATGGTTTAGGGTTTATTTCCATCACTGATTTAGCACCCGGAGAATATGTTTTTAATCTTATTGACGCAAATGGTTGTCCTGTCTCTGGTTCTTTTGTGATTGAAAACTTAGCAGGCATCGAACTTAGTCTCTCCACAACAGGAACAGCATGTGATGATGACACAGGAACTGTTAGCATGTATATTACCGGAGGTAATGGGCCATTTACGGGCAAATTTGGTCCTAATGGCCATAATATAAGTTCAAACTTTGGAGTAATATTCATCCCTAATTTAGCATTTGGAGTGTATGATTATACTCTAACCGATCAAGATGGTTGCACCATAACTGGCACTTTTGAGATTGAGTATCTAGAATGTTGCTCTTCAGTGGAAACAACTGTAGCAAAGTGCATAAATAATGGTACTGCTGTTATTACTATTGTAGGTGCAGATGGACCATTTAGTGGAGGATATTCACCTAATGGAGCTTATCTAAGTTCACAAAATGGGACTATTACCATCACAGATTTAGCCCCAGGTGTTTACGAATATTATCTTTCAAATGATGATGGTTGTGAAACCACCGGAACTTTCGAGATTAAAGAAGAAACGGTCGAACTTCTCACTCAAATAAGTACAAGCAGTTCATTGTGCGTAAACGAAGGAACCGCAATTATCGAAGTTTCAGGAGGAACAAGTCCATACAAGCTCAGAATTAACTCGACTGGACAAGTCTATAATTCTGTAGGTGGTGCTTTTAATATAACTAATCTAAGCGGCGGCTTCTATTCATTTACAATCACAGATGCAGATGGCTGTACTCATGATGGATCTTTTGAAATTATGTTTGGGGATAGTGATTGTGATGACTTTGCCATAGAAGCATATGGCGAAATTGATGACCCTATCGGCTTGTTTACCGTTTACGAAGGCATTAGTGATGTAAATCAAGAAATTTTCTATTGTTTCACCACTGACAATGTACCCGATCAGTTAATCATAACGGTGGATGGAGCAGTCGTTGTTGATTCCGGACCTTGGACTAGCCTTGACAAATGGTCAACCAATGATAACTGTCCAGATTCTCCAGATAATCAAGGAGAATTTAAGGGTTCATTTTTTGTTGAAGAATGTGATGAATTTAATATATCAGTCCATGGGGTGCCATGCGGCCTTCATAATGTAAGATGGTACTTACATGTTTCTTGTACTGAACCGAATTGTCAAAACGGGAATAATGGGGCAGGTGGTCTTACATCAGGTGAGATAAACTTAGATGTTAAAAATGAGGAATTAGATATTTTAAAACGTTCTACATCTAATCAATCAGAATCAGTAGAGATTTTTCCTAATCCAGTGCAAGATAACATGCATGTTATTCTTCCAGATAACGATGTTAAATATTCACATATTAAAATTCTAAGTACTTCTTCACATCAAATGATGGAAAAGAGAATAACAGAACATTCAAATATGGAAATAAACACTAGTACATTGCCAGCAGGAACTTATATACTAGTAATCACAAGTGAAAACAGAGACAGAGTAACAAAAAGGTTTGTAAAGCCTAATTAAAAATCTTAAATATTGGGCAAGGCTTTAGTACTTGCCCAATATATTTTTTTATTAGTGATTCACTACGATCTTCTCCTTTTTTTACCTCTGGCTATTTTGCTTCCTCTAGATCTAGCTTGAGCTGATCCTGTCAATCCAGCTATACCGTGTCTTCTCATGGCTCGGTGTTTCTTTTTACACTTTTTTGGCTTGATTCCCATATGCGTTTTTACACGCTTTCCGTAAGATTGACTATAACTTTGGCCAGTACTTAAACTGAATAATGCAAGGATGATAATAATCTTCAAATAATTCATTTTCTAAAGTTTAGTAGGATTAATGCTGTTATTGTTCAATGTCGTTTCCCATGACTGGAACGTATTCTAAAATCCATTCCGAAAGTATTGCATTGATCTTATGCTGGCTTAACTTATTGTGTGAACTGAGGTCTATTCTGTATAAACTGATGTTAATCAGATCATGGCTTCTTCAAGATTTAATGTCTTTAGTCAGAAAACCGCATTATCTGATCACTAGAGAAAGTCCATTCTGGAGTTTCAATGTCCCCTTTACTTAAATTATACCACGGAGAAATAGCTGCATCTTCTGGATTATTTAAGATTTGTAATTCTTGGGCTGGCATATAACTTTGAGCTAAGAGATATAAAGGATTTCCAGTTTCACTATGCACAACTTTATCCACAATAATTACAGCATGTCCTGGATGTCCACCTTTCATTAAAACATCACCTATATCTGCTTCCTTTTTATCTATCTTAATAAGTTCTTTCTCTAAGGAAGCAGTACCTGCGTACATAAATATTAATTCAAGGTAGTCCCAAAATACTGAATAAGTATTTTCTCTAGCATTCCCCTTTTCCCAATAGGTTTTATTCCCATCTACTACCATTTTACTTCCTCTCAACCATTCGAGGTATTCTACCTTAAATCCATTGGTAAAATTGAAATGTATTTTGTTGTATTCTTCATTTTTCCAGTGATACTCAGCTTTTAAGCGAATAATAGCATCGGCACATTGATGGAGATCTTTATTCCCAATGGGTAGGTCTATGACGCTATGATAAACATCATTATTTGCTTTAGTTGAGCCGTTGTAGTAGTGAACCAAACTGCCATTCGGCTTTAATGGAAGGTTTCTGAGGAAATAACTAAAGGAACGCTTATAGAGTAGTTTACGCACATAAGCATCTGGACTTCCAATATTTTCGATTGTTTCAATGCTCTGCTGCTCCTCTTTTGGAATATTTGCTCTATCCATTAATTCCTCTGAATCAGTAAAAATAGCTTTAACTTTCAAGCTATTGTTTTGATCATTTGTACATGACAACATGATTAACATACTGGCCCAAAAGCACAATTTGTATAACATAATCAATTATTATAAAAATACTTAACTCATTTCATAGCTTGAATAGTATTTATAATAAGACTTTGTCATTTAAATGTATAATCATCTTCGGATTCACTAAAATATTTGAAGGATCAGGTTTATCAAATGCATTTTACCAGTCTTGCCAGACAATTCTCTTTTCCGGAAAAATATCCCAAACCATCGAACTAAATTTCCAGTCAAACCATTCTAAAAACATTGCCCAAGTCCTATCTTTTGGCCATGATTTTTCAACTGTCTACACGCCATATAATTGTTCTTGAAAAAACTTATCAAAATTGTCTTTCAAAAATAGTTCTATCGCAGAAATATCCAAATCATCGTCTAGTAAGTAACTATCACATTCATCATACCCTTCAACAGCTGGGAGATCTGGAGTCAAACTATTACTCCAATCATAAAATGGTTTTTTTGGGTATAATGATAAGAGCGCTTCTATTTATCGTTTTATTGATGTTTTGGATTCTATTAAAGTTTATTTTAAAAAACTGGTTTCAGAATATAGAATAGTTTTAATAAACCTAAATGCTTGACATACAAAATGGATTTAGAAAACAACAAAAACCAGCTGCTGCTAGAGTAAAAAGCTTTTGGCAAAATCGATGACTCCAACTACTCCATCCACCACAACTTCACATGATTCTCATCACCACCCATAGCTGTTATTTGTTCGCTATACGCTTCTTCATTGTGAATGGCTTCTGAAGGCGGATATTTAAATCTATAAAATTGATTAGATTCTTTTTCGCGAGGTATCAAGTTTGTTTGTCTTATCAGAGAAAAAGCCTCCCAAGGTTGCCTAAAACTGTCAATCCAACGCTGTGTATAGATCAGTGTGAGTTGTTCTTCTAAACTATTTGCGTTATTAAAACTATATTTTGGTAAATCTGTAACTGCAAATAAGTCTCCACTCGATATTATATCAGGTTTATTTACCCAAATTTCTGAATTGATCATTAAATTTTGCCAAAACTGCAAGGATTCCCACATACCTAATTGGTAATTAAAAGAAGCATTAGCAAAATCAGCTTGTACTCCTATACCTTTGGCAAATACCTCCGCTAATAAAAACTTTACTTCAGCAGCAGTCATTATAATTTCTGGAATATCTAACTCATCGCGAATGAGATAATAGTTTACGGAACCGTAAATATTCCCCACACCTTTATTTTCATAATTACCATCTCTAGCATTAGAATATGGTTCGCCTCCAGACTGAGGTGTATCTGAGGATGATATTTGAGGAAAGGCTTGCCACTCCCCATCATTATTAGGCTCAAACAAAATGCGCATTCTTGGATCCAAAATATCTTGATTATCGCTCATCACAGACCACATATTAGACCCCAGTCTAACTTTATTATGCTCTCTAAAGGACCAATTAACTCCTTGATTAAGCCAGTTTTGCTCTCTAGGACTCATGAGCACATCACCTCCTTGGCTTAGAAAGCTCGCTCCACTAGTAATCATTCCTTCGACTAAAGGTCCTACATAATCAGGGTCTTTATCATATATCCTAACCAAATGTTTAAGCAGAAGTGAATTACCAAAAGTGACCCATTTAAATCGATCATCTCCAAAAAAAGTATCAAAAGCACCAAGCCTGAGATAATTATTTCCAGACGAGGTCTCATCTCCACCATTTTGTAAGAAATCTATGGCTACTTGCAAATCATTGATCAAACTTCTATATATGCTTTCATGATCATCATATTTAGGTCTCAGGACTGAAACTTCATCGTAGGCTCGACCCGCTTCTGAATAAGGAATGCTTCCAAATAAATCCGTAATTTGAAATGTTTTGTAAGCCATTATAATACTCAGTTGTGCGCCTATAACATCCATTATTTCTGGATCATCATTAAAATCCATTCTGCGTTCTATCTCCCTTGCACTTAACAGTGCTTGGTAGTAATTAGACCAAACATCTTCTGCTCCAGATTCTACGTTTCCAAAGGTTTCTGCAGTCACGACAGCTAGCTCTGTAACATCGTATAGCTTTTCATTGTGCAAAAATAGTTGTCTGTTCCAGCCTAATCTCAAACTCTCTATAATCGAATTAAAAATAGGTCCAGTCTGGGCTTCGGTAGGAAACAATGGGTTTTCATTTAAGGCTTCAAAACCATCGTCACACGACATTGGACAAAAAACTAAAACACCTACCAAAATCAGATAAAGAAAATAGTGCTTCATAATTATAGGCTTACGGATATTCTGAAACTAAAAGAACGAACTCCAGGATAAGAGGCCCATTCGAGACCTTGGGCATTCCCTGATCCACTTACACCTTCAGGATTAATTCGATCAGGCAATGAAGAATAAAAGTAAAACAAGTCTCGACCTATCAATGATAGTTGGACTTGTTGGACGTATTTCTTACCACCTATCCATTGTTGTGGAACATCGTAATTTAAGGCTAATTCGCGCATTTTTATCCAGTTGTTTTCTAGTATTCCTGGTTTAGTCAAAATCTGTCCCCAGCCTCCCGCATTAGGTAAATATTTATGGTAGTAATGAACCACTTTATTGTTTTGCTCCCCATTAGCATACACGCCAGGTAGTATAACTCCTATATTTCTAATCTCACCTGAAGGATCTTCATAAGGCAGGCCTCCACCATCTCTTTCGATTAAAGTTTCTGGACTCTGACCTGTCTGAAGGCCTATAACATATGATCCTGCATATATATCACCGCCCCAACTTGCATCGACCAGCCCATTAAAGGTAAATCGACCATATCTTCCTTTAGCGCTCCAACCACCCATAAAATCGGGTGAAGCATTGCCTACAGAGACAACATTTTCTGAAATTTCATAATGAGTTCCTTCATCATTTAAAATAGGCTGCCCCGTTTCTTCATGATATACGTAATCGTAGCCGTAAATAGTGCCATAATTTTGGCCTTCTTGAACAGATATATTAGGCCCGAACAAGCCCCAAATATTTGCCAATTCTAGCGTTTTTGCTCCTTCTCCAAGACTCAACACAAAGTTCCGATTTCGACTGAGTTGTAATCCTGTTTCTAGAAACCATTTTGATTTTTGGACCAATACTGCTCTGACTCCTAACTCATATCCGTAGTTTTCCAATACTCCAGAATTTATTCTCACTTGACTAACGCCACTGGAGCTAGGAACCGGAGAATCTAGTATCTGATCAAAAGATTTTATATAATAATAAGTCAGATCAGCATTTATTTTATCATTAAATAAACCAATGCTTGTCCCCACTTCAAAAGAATTGGCAATTTGAGGTTTTAGTTCTACCGGTGGTTTCGTGGAAGGCAAATTAGCCGTTTGCTGATTTGCAAATACACCTGTATTGTAAATAAAATCAAGTAAAAATGGATCCGTGTCATTAGCTGTTTGCGCAACAGAACCTCTCAACTTCCAAAAACTCAGCCACTGAAAAGGAAGATTTATTGATTCGCTTACAATATAACTTAATGATGCAGACGGATAAAAGTATGAATTGTTTTCTAGTGGCAAAGAGGATGACCAATCATTCCTTCCCGATAACTCCAGAAATAAATAATTGCTATAATTAAGGTTCAGGAAGCTGAAAACTGAGTTTATTTTCTTATCGAAACGTACTTCACTAGGTAAATTATTGGTCCCTATAGTTCCATAATTATTAAAGGTAAACAACCATGGATTTTGCCAATCATTCGCGCTTGCCTTTATGCCATATTGACTTCTACTCCATTGGCTACCTCCCACCGAAAACCTTAATCCGAACTTGGAATTCAAAATATTTTCTTTGAATGCCGTAGCCAATATTTCTCGGTTTATCACAAAATCTCTATTGAGTTCATTGCTATAAAACCCTTCATTTATTCCCGTTGCATCTACTGGATCAAACCGTTCCTCAAATTCGTTTAGATTAAAATCAATACCCGTCCGACCACCAATAGTCATCCAAGGAAAGGCTTGATAATTTAATCCTATACTCGCCAATAATTTATTGCGTCGTAAAGCTCTATTTTGGTGGTATGTATTCCACCACAAGTGCTGAGGTGCGAATGTAAAAGGATATTGTCCATTGTAATTATGACGAGTACCATCCTCATTTATATTCAAGCTTTCTTCTAAACCTTTGTATGATCTTGGCCAAGAATATAAAATACCTTTACCGAAAGAGGCGTTGTTATCATCACCTAAGGAAGGGCTATTTTGCCGATTATAATTAGTATAGCTACCTGCAATATCTGCTTGTAATTTATCATGGATCTGGACGGTAGATCCAATATTCGCGGTATACTGCTGGTAATTTGAATTAGGAATGATGGCATCGTGATCTTGTGCTGTCAGCGAGACCCGAATACTCGAGTCATCGATGCCTCCTGAAAAGCTCAGGTTATGTGTGGACGTCGACCCATTCGAAAAAAACTGCTTGAGATTATCTGGCTGAGGATCGAAGGAACGCAACTCACCATCCCACCATCTGACCATTTGTCCCGTCATCTCTGGGCCCCATGACATACCTGTGGAATAAAAGCCAAACTGTTCTGTTGTAGGTCTACCAAAAGGACCATTACTAGTATGCACATTTACTGGATATATAAATTCTCCAGCCGAATTTGTTTCCAAGGAAGGTTGATTTAAAGTTAAGGGTCCGCCGGCTCCATATTTATTCTGCACCGTTCGATATCTATATGGATTAATCAATTTTTGGGTATAATTATATTGAACACCCGCACCTTTTCTCTTTTGTCCTCGTTTAGTGGTGATTAATATCACACCATTTGCACCTCTTGTTCCATACTTTGCTGCTGCAGTTGGGCCTTTCAGTATATTCATGCTTTCAATGTCCTCAGGGTTTATGTGGTTTATTGCAGAACCCCAATCTCTCCCCCTGCCGATTTCCGTAAGCCCAGGATCATTTTCCAATGGGACACCATCCACTATAATGAGCGGTTGGTTATTGCCTTTTATGTTGTTGTTTCCGCGAATGGTTATACGAGTGGTTCCCCCATCTACTCCATTTGCATTTGCAATATTCACTCCTGCCGATTTACCACTCAATGCATTGATTAAATTAGGAGCACTGGACAACACCAATTCTTTTCCTCCAAACTTTTCAGTCGAGTAAGCTAATTCTCTTCGTTGACGTTTGGTCATTAGGCCGGTAACAACCACTTGTTCTAATTGCACACCATCCGGATTAAGGTAGATGGTCATCTCACCTGCTTCGATATTCTGCGTGCTTGCAACGTAACCTAAATAACTAAAATTTAAAGCGGCAATTTCATTGGGAACTTCAAGTGTGAAGAAGCCATCAATATCAGTGCTAGTTCCAATTGTACTCCCTTCCACCAATACTGAAACCCCAATGAGTGTCTCTCCTGTCGCAGCATCAAACACCATTCCTTTGACTGTTTGTTGAGCTACTAATTGAAAAGTAAGTAAGTTCAATACGACACAACAATAGACCACCCAATTTTTCTTCATCACAAGAGCTTTAGTCAAGAATAATTAATGGGTAGGACTGAACATATCCAGATGGATGCGTAAATCTCAAAAGATAAAACCCTGCCTCTTGTATACTTATTTGCTCCTTATTACTAACGATTTTTTTAGTTTGGATGCACTTTCCTCCAGAAGTAATAATTTCTAGTTTACTGTTTAAAAGTTCTGCATCGAGCTTAATATTTACCTCAGATTGGAAAGCTGGATTCGGATATATTTCAATGTTGCTTAAAGATCTGATGATCTCTTCTGTATTTGAAACACCATCAACTACAAATTTGGCTACATTATCTCCCATAGTTTCATCATCTAGTTGTCTGAGCACACCAAAAAACACATTTTCGATCCCAGGAGTAAATTCGCTTATGTCTGTAAAAGCATACTCTATGGTCTCGCCTACGGCCAGTGCAGCTAAGGTTTGTGTTTCGACTAGGACATTATTAACAAAATAACTTAATTCTATATTCTCCATGTCAGTCGTGCCATCATTTGCTATGGTATATTTCACTCCTAATAGTTCGGCATTTTCGCCCTCTCCATTAATTTCTGGAACTATAGAAACTGCTGCAGCATTTGTGTAATCCTTAAAAGGGGCACTACTGCGCTCCACAAAGTAGGACCATAACCGATAATGAGGTTCTGTGTGAGATGAACCATTATAGCCTGTATTTAATAAATTGGTGTATTCTTCTAGGATGTAATCAAAACTGACATTGTCTCCAGCCGGAGCATCCGTATTAACCCAGTAAGGAGCCACTTCTTGCCCTGGGCACCACCCGGCTCTTGAAAGAACCCAAGTGCCCGATTGATTATCACATGGATTAGCTGCACAATCAGATTTCCAAAGAAAGTGATTATCTATCACCTGCCCATTCATTGAAAATTGGTGTGTTTTCTGAGAAAATTCTGCTGCATTATCTGTATTTCCTTGACCATGTCCAGATATAGTCATACGAATATGTGAAGATTCTGTGTTATCATCGACTATTAAGTTTACAGGATCTAAATCATCATTGATATCTGGATCTCCATACACTAGATAATCGCGAGTCCATAAGCTATTTAATTTATAATATGGCATAGGGTCATTTCCTTCTATGAGTTCTAAATCAATATTAACTGACCAACCATTAGGCCCCCAAACTTGAATGAATGATCTAAAACTTACAGGGCCTGCAAGAACATCCTTAAAATCAGTGACATCCACTGTCCAAGGTCCACAAGCTTTCATGTACGGAGTAATGTATCGAGCAATTTCAAAAGTTCCTTCTTCTGTTATAGCTTCTACTTTTGCAGGTTGATCCCAAGGATCACATCCGCCCGCGGGGCAAGCGACATCAATGTGTAATAATAATCTTTCATATTTAGACAAATCTGCCGGTAAGACCACATTGCTGAAATGACTTTGTCCGTCTGCACCAAAATTATGTACTTTGTTATTAAACAATCTTACGATGTCTCCTTCTTGAGTTATGAGTTCTAAGGATTTGCTATTATTCAACTCATTTTGGTCATCTGGATGACTAGCTGTAATGGTTAAAGTTGGATTTTCAAATGAAGTAAAATCTACGGGAGTTTTAAAACTGTACTCTTCTTGCTGACCCGACTCTAAAGATCCCGTCAAAATTTCAGTAAATTGATCTTCACCATCTATAGCTACCGTAAGCATTATGTTTTCGATAGTTTGTAATCCTAAGTTTTTCAATTTCGCGGAAATAAGGACTGGTCGTGTTTTCATATTGACAACATCTAAACCCTCAATGGGCAAAAGGGAAACATCAAAGTCTGGTCTTGAATATCCATCCACCCAATTAGCTTGGATCATATTAGTTAAGGTACCTTGACAGCTTGGATCGACTAAATTGGTAGTTGTATTTCCTGTGCCCTCATTCATCGGAAAGTAAGCAACTAGATTAGCCTCTGTGCCAGTAAACTCTGTGTCTATATTATTAGCAATTTCAGATTGAGTTCTTGCAACATCCCACATTCTTATTTCGTCTATAACACCATCCCAATGTCGATCTCCGAAACCCGCAGATGCGCCAATATTTAAATCCAAATCACTAATACTTATCTCACCTTCATAACTAGCACTAGCTACTGGTTCGCCATCAATATAGAGAGTCATCACAAAATTCGAGATGGTCACAGCGATATGATGCCATTGTTCTGTATTCATTATGGATTGACTCACCACTTCTTGCCAAACATTATCAGCACTCATTACAAACGAAAGAGCTCCATTATCTCCAGCGCGAAGTGCAAAACCACGATCGGGACTTGGCCCATCTTTATTAATGATACTACCCGCCCAACTTTGCGATTTCCATTGATTAGCATAAATCCATGCCTCTATGGTATATCCATCTACAACATTAAGCGCTGGTTTATCAGGAACAACGACTCGTGTATTAGATCCATTAAAGTCTAAACCATAGTTTTGAGCAAAACAAAAAGAGACACATAGCAAAAGGTAAAGTAGCAAGCTAAGTTTTTTCATTACAATCAGGTTTTATATTCAAAGTTGATGTATACCAACTTAAATTATAAATGTAATGATTTATGGCCTTTTACAAAGAATAACTTATGCCTTCTTTCAAGACAATACAAACTAAAAATAAAAAGGGAACAATGGCATTGTCCATTGTTCCCTTATGTCTATTTTTTAAATTAAGTTTAGAACTTAAATGAAACACCTCCATTTAATAAACTTCCGTGTCCTAAGCCCAAAGCAACATTAATTCCTACATTATCCGTGAAGAAATACCTTAAACCAGTACCCACCCTAAACGCTACAGGAGATAATGATTCAAATTCAGTAGGCTCAAATATTGGGTCTGTGGAATCAGAAATTGATTTTCTGTTTTTGTAACCAGCTCCTACCATAGCATAAAAATCTACGTTGTCACTTTTGAGGAAGTGAACATTAAAGGTTACAATCCCTCCAATTCTTCTTGTTTTAAATTCATCCGTGTAAACAACATCGCTACCTTCACCAGTATCTGGATCGATCACAAAAGAGTTTCTGTCATAATTTACAAATGCATTACTAAAACCAAGGTCTAAACCTATACCAATTTTATCAGTCAATAAATATTCTCCTCTAATACCTAAAGGTCCAGCACCACCTTCATTTAGATTTAATTCAGAACCATTTGAATTAGCCGCTGAGAAGACAGCTTTGTATAAATTTGGAAAACCATAATAAGCATCTACTAATACAGTTCCTTTCTCGATAGCTTGAGCATTTACAGAGCTTGTAAAAAAGAAACAAGCTAACATTCCTAATAGGATAGTTTTTTTCATCTTGATTGATTTTATATGTTAATTAAAAACTCGAAACTAAGAAAAATTCAAGGGAAAGCACCCAAATTAATTCAACATATTTTGTTAATTATTATATATCCTATGTTCACAACCGTTATTGATTGTCTTATTAATCCAGACATACTTGTGCCTATTACAATTAGTGTCTCCAAAAAATAAATACATTCAAAGTGTAACACTTTTAAATGATCATCGAATATACTATTGACAACTATTTATACTAAGCTTAGTTTTATTTAAACATTTAAACAAATTTAGATTATGCTATTGACTAAAAAATTAAGAATATTAGGTCTTTTGTTTGTATCAGGAATGCTTCTAGTTTCTTGTAGCAAAGAAAATGATATCATCGAAGAAGTAGTGGAAGAAACCGTAGAAACAACGGCAGAATTCACCATTAACAACAGAACATTTACCTATGATGCTTACGCATGGTATTGTAATGAAAATGGTAAAGAATTTATTTCAGTATCAAATAAAGAATCTTTATTAGGTATCGAGATATATGCAGAAAATCTTGAAGATGGAGATTTTATGTTTATTTATTCTAATAATGAAGATGGAGAATATGGTCTAGGTGGAGCTGTATTTACAGAAGAAGTTACTGGATCTCCATTTACAACTGTATCTTTTACTCCTGATATCGAGTATGAAGTAAGCGCTAGCGATGAATCAACAGTTACCGGATCAATGTCAGGATCGTTTTTAGTTTTTAATGGTGAAGGCGAACCAGGTGATTTTCTACCTTTCGAGATCAGCTATAATGCTGAAATCGTAGGCACTTCGGATCAATGCGACTAATCACGCTAAATAAAAATAAAAGCTGATTTTGGTCAGCTTTTATTTTTTTAATATGACTGAGCTACAAAACACAATATCAGACTGTTTAAGAGGTGATCAAGAAGCTTGTAAAATCTTGTACGAACAGCACATTGCCTATACTTATGGTATCTGCCAAAGATATGGAGTTGCTCAAGGTGAAATGAAAGATCAAATTCAGGTAATCTTCAGCGCAATGTTTAAGTCTTTAGCACAGTTCGATGATTCAAAAGCGAGTTTTAAAACGTGGTTTACTCGATTATGTATCCATAAAATTTTAGATGAAAGGCGTAAAAAAGAACGTCATTTAAACATCGAAGAATTAACCACAGATTACAACCATACAAGCAATCAACCAATCGGAGAAGACCAATTAGATAGAAACTATCTTTTGCGGATACTATCCAAAATGCCTGAACAATACCAGCATGTTTTCAATCTGTTTATCATGGATGGATACAAACATAAAGAAATAGCTAAAATGTTAAACATAACAGAGGGCTCTTCTAGAATCATACTCCGAAGAGCCAGAACTTGGGCACAAAAAGAATTAGCAAACTACATGAATTATAGTTGATATGGAAAACAATAAAAATTTCGATCAATTCTTCCAAAAAGTACTCAAAGAGGATCCAAGTGTTCCCCCTTCTTTTGCGTGGGATCAAATGGATATAGAAACACCCAAAAGGAAATCAACTAAGCTTTGGGCTTACATGGCGATTCTACTCATCATATTCAGTATTTCTTTTTATCTCCTATACTCGGTTAGCAAGCATGGGGAGGAAATGGCAATAACCAAACCCCAAACGAAGCAACCCACAAAATCAGAGCAAACCCATGACAATGATCAAAGCTTATTAGACGAACAATTAAAAGTCACAAGTACAGAAAAAACAACACAAACAGGACAATCAAATCAATCAACTGATAACACCCAAAAATCAGGGCAAAACCATATGAGTCTGGATCATGAAGCAGTACATATAAATAAACCTGTAATCCATCAACACAAGCAACTCGTAGATAGTCCGTCACCAGAAGCACATAAAAAGAATCATATTACAAATCATGAAACATCTATAAATAAAGCGACCACATCGATCTCAGAAAATACTTCTTACGATAATAATCATGTTGATGCTAGGATAATTCCTCAGGCTACCTCCGATAAATCCACTAAACTCAATAGTTATCAAGTAGTTTCTTACCATAAAATTCCTAGACTAAAACCATTTGTAGTCATTCAAAAACCTGATTACGACTATGCCAAAAAAATGATCGCAAACGGCATTGAACAAAATAAAAACAATCAACAGAAAAGTCGTAAACAACATTTAAACATCTATGCTTATGCAGGATCAAATAATTTTTTACTCAAGGTAGATGATGCTGCTGAATTAAATGGCAAATTAAATAGCGAATTAGGCTTAAGCGTAAGTGTTGGTCTAGAAAAGCCATTTGCTAACAACTTTGTCTGGTATGGGGATATTAATTATCATGAACTACACACTTTATTTTCGCACACAAGGGAATTAAGCAGAACCTACAATCTTACGCAAGACTTGGTTAAAATAAAATATCAACATATTTGGCATAATAACTACAACAACCAATTTGTCATTTCTACTGGTATTGGAAAATCATGGCATTTCCAGGATTTTAGCATTCAACTTTCAGCAGGTTTGAGCACCGGAAAACGCATTAATAATACTGGGAAAACGCTCCAAAATGATGCAGTTACTCGATTAGAAAATCTGGCTTTACCAAATTCTTGGATTATCCAGCTAAGCCCAGCTGTTTCTGCAAACTATATGCTTACTAATAATATAGCAGCGAGTTTTCGATATACACTCAGACACAGCATAAACAAGTCTGTTTTGATAAATACGGGAGGCTCTGCAAATTTGATACAACATGCTGAACTAGGTTTAAAATATCACTTCTAGGTAAAATTCAGAGAGATCGTGCTTTTGTTAAATAAATGTTACGAATTAAACTATCTCATTTCGTGATGGTCCAAGAAGCATTATTAACAAAAAAATGAAACCTATGAAAAGTTCAATCAGCTTATTCGCTTTAATTTCAACATTGTTTTTTGCTTCTTCTTTTACTGTTCAAGAAGCGTGTCATGGACGTTGGGAAAAATTAGGATCTAAAAAAGTAGATTATAGACTCGATAAAGACGTCATACAAGTGGGTTATCATAAAGGAGGATTTAAGCAACTCAAAATGGAAGTGACTGGTGGAACTGTAAATGTGCATCAAGTAACTATAGCATATGGCAATGGACAAAAAGATAAAATACGTGTACAACAATCCTTCAAAAAAGGCCAAAAATCTAGAGTTTTAGATTTGCCAGGCAATAAGCGCGCTATAAAGTCTATCACCTTATGGTATGACACAAAAAATAGATCAAGAAAAAAAGCAAGCGTGCATATTTTCGGGAAGCACTAGACATAATAAACACCCTTTTTACCTAGAGCGTTGTCCAATGACAACGCTTTTTTTATTACATGCATTCTGTAAAAAGTTCAAGGCAAAACAAAATCAAAATTCTAGCTATTTTTAAATTAAAATTTTACCTATGCACCAGGAGGTGGAGCACATAGCCTTTCAAAACCGCCACAAGCCATATTCTGGTTTTGACATGTTGAGGATTGAAGAACTGTTTAACAGACAAGATTTAGATCACTCGGTGGACCAACATCATTTGGCCAAGTTTTACATTTTAGCATTTATAGAAAAAGGGACTGGGTTTCATTCCATTAATTTTACGGACTACCCATATTATAAAGGGAGCATCATCAGTATTAGAAAAGATCAAATCCAAAAATTCTACAAGGAAAAACAAACCAAAGGCACCCTGTTACTTTTTACCGATGAATTTTTGATCAGTTATTTTGAAAAATTAGAAACCCAAAAATCTATGTTGTTATTCAATGAATGTTTGGGTGATCCTGTTTTGCATTTAAGTTCGGATAACTACAGCTCTTTACACTCAGCCATTCAGCGAATTAATGAAGAGTATTTTAATCAACACGATGAATATTCACTGGGGATTATTCGAAGTGAATTGCATATTTTGATTAATAAAATCTATCGTATCAAATCGAAAACAGGTAAGATAATCAGCCAAAAAAAATATTTAGCTGAATTTATCACCCTACAATCTTTGATTGAAAAAAAGGTAACTCAACACAAATCAGTGAAAGCCTATGCTCAAGAAATGGCTGTTTCGACTAAAACCATTAACAATATAACTCAACAGATCATACACAAATCTGCCAAAGAGTTTATCGATGAAATCTGCCTAAAGCAAATCAAAGGATTTCTCCTAAACACGGAACTATCCATTAAAGAAATTGCCTACACAATGGGCTTTGACGAAACCAGCAATTTTTATAAATACTTTAAGAGACAAACCCAAACATCTCCAGAAAAATTTAGATCCTCCATCTAACTTTCCCATAAATACAGTTCTTGTTCAAATTTATATACTGATTAAGCTGCGATAATGAAGCAATTTTGTTTCATAGAAATTATCAAACAAACAGTAATATGAAAACAATGCTTACGATCTGTATGCTATGCTTTAGTGTACTCATGATCACTCAATGTCAAACTAAAAAACAAGTTCAAACAACAGAAAAAAAAGAAGTAATTATGGAATTAACAAACAAAGAAAAAGTAGTAGCCCTACTTAACAGCTTTAATACGGGTGACCAAACACCTATATCTTACATCAACCCTACAAAATACATTCAACACAACCTAGGGGTGGCTGATGGCCTCGAGGGATTTGGAGAAGCAATGAAAATGGCTCCACCTCAAGGTTTTAAAGCCAATGTAGTGAGAGCTTTTCAAGATGGTGATTTAGTATTTACCCATACTGAATATGATTTCTTCGGCCCTAAAGCCGCCTTTGATGTATTTAGATTCGAAAATGGTCAAATAGTCGAACACTGGGACAATATGACTACGATCACTCCTCCAAATCCAAGTGGACGAACTCAATTTGATGGAGAAACAAGCATCACTGATCTTGATAAAACAGAAGCCAACAAGCAATTAGTTAGAAACTTTGTGGAAGAGATTTTAATGGAAGGTAAGATGGATAACTTAACGACTTTTGTAAACGCAAGCAACTATAAACAACACAATTCAAATGTTGCAGATGGATTAGATGGCTTAGGAGCTGCATTGGCTCATATGGCTGAAAATGGGCTCGTTATGGAATATGAGAAACTTCATAAGGTGATGGGTGAAGGGAATTTTGTCCTAACGCTTAGTGAAGGAAAATTTGGAAAGGGCGATCACGTGGCCTATTATGACTTATTCCGAATAGAAAACAATCAAATAGTCGAACACTGGGATGTAATAGAAAATATTCCAGCTGAAGCAGATCGAAAAAATAGCAACGGCAAATTTTAATCAAAAAAAAAATGAAATATAACGCAGGGTCAAAAGTTTGATTCTGCGTTTTTTTTATCATAAAACAAAAACTTTTATAAAAATATTAAAAAAAAATATCACTCTGAAACCCCTGTTTTTAAAGGAGTTTTGAGACCTGTTTTATATAAAGAGAATATTTTTTTCACCTTGTTGCATCACTCTCTGCACGAGACGTGTATATACTGACAAACAACAAAAAAATTAAATTATGAAAAATCTATTCTCTTTCTTATTACTGTTAATTACATGTTCATTTTATTCTTGCGACAAAACATCTTTTGATGCAGAATGGTCTTTAATCCAAATTGAAAATGGTTTTGGTCAACAAGTAACTACCATACCGGAAAACCAAATACAATGGTCATTTAATGAAGAAGACGGAACCATTAGCATCCATAATGAAACTGCAGACAAATCACTACCTACCGGAATGTATGATTATGAACTAGAAGAATTAGAGGAACCACAAGAACCAACTGATCCTTCAGAGTTTGTCCAAAACATAAATATAAACGGGCAATTTTATGGTAGATACATTGAAAAGAATGATACACTAATAATCACGTCTAACATCATGGATGGTGATACAGAAATCTTTATAAAGAAGTAATTTCCAATTATGAAAACACTATTATCAATTCTATTTTATGGAGCTATACATACGGCACTACTTGGTCAAGTAGTGCCCGCTCCCGACACGTTCGTCAAACAAACAACAGTCTGTCAAGAAAAATGGGAACTATCCGAACGATTTATCAGAGTAAGTCATCCGGCTCCTATTGACTTAAAAGAAGCTTGTGAAGTCTTGCAAAAGGATAATATACTCATTGGTAATCCATCTGATCAAATTAAGGTCAAAATTGGGATTGACGATCAAGGAGCTGCTTGCATACTTTCTATAGAAGATAATTTTGACATGATCCAAAATATGGAAATATTTGAGGAACTGCTGACGACAAATAAATGGCCAATTAATTTCCATATGAAGCGAGCCGTTAATTATGTTTTTCTGATTAATTTCACTCGAACAAAGAGTGCAATAAAATATCAAACAGAACTTATTCCTTTTCCAAATTGATGAACAAGTGTGGATAATATCAGCGAAGAAATATTAAGAGCTTGCACTAAAAATAATGTGCAAGCACAACGTTTATTCTTTGATCAAACTAAACATTATTTACACGGTGTTTCGATTCGATATATCTCTGATTATCATTTGAGAGAAGAAGTAATTCAAGATGCTTATGTGAAGATATTTAGCCACTTAAAATCATTTGACAAACGTAAGTCTTCACTCAAAACTTGGATAACCACGATTACCGTTCGAACTTGCTTAAATGCATTAAGAACAAAAAATATAATTACAAGTAACTTAGAAGGTACTCCAGCATCTAGCTCCAGTCAAAATGCCTTGCCACTGGAAAATATGAAAGCCGAACATATCCTTCAGGTGATCGAGCAATTAGCTTCACCTTCTAGAGAAATCTTCAACTTGTATGAAATAGAAGGATATAACCATCAAGAAATAGCTAAAATGCTCAACATTCCTTCTGCAACTTCGAGATCCTACTTATCTCGTGCCAAGAAAAAACTACAAAAATTATTATTGGAATTTACAAACCTGATCCTATTGTGGTAAATAAAAACAAGAACATACAAGATTCTTTTGAAGACATTAAGTTTCCATATGACGGAGATAAAATGTTTACTTCAATACAAGATAAACTGAATAAAAAACGAAGAAAAAAAAGAATGATATGGTGGATATTTTTCATTTTATCTCTCTTTACCTGTATTCAATTATTTAGACCAGCATTGGACCACAAAAAAGAATCTCATATCCAGCAAGAATCATTAGAACAAAAAGTAAAGATCAAAAATGAAGATGGAACACACCTTCAAGATCTAATTTCTCAGGAAGAAGCTCTAACAAACAACTCACGGACGAACCCAGTAATTGAAGCAAAACCAAAACAAAAAAGTGTTCCTAAAACACAAAAAACAAATGAAAACACAAGGAATGATTCCACAGCTAATACCGCATATTATAAAAACAAAATAAGGTCTTCCCATCGGCCTATCATCAATAAATTTGATATTGAACAAGCAACAAAAAACCATCAACAAGCTATCCCATCCGCAAACAATGAATCGCAAAAAAGAGCCATTAAAAATGTCAAACAGCACCCATTTGGGTTTACAAACTCATCCTTGATTAATAGACAAACACTTCAGTCTTTTACCATTCCGATATTGAGATTAGAAAACTTGGACAATAGACTTATCGAAACTAATAACGAAAGGAAAAAAGGGGATTCACTAGCAAATAATCAAACCAATCCATGGTCATTAGAGCTGGGATTTTTATATGACTTTATAAATGTCGATTTTCAAACTACTTTACCTACTGAAATACCTCAAGGATTGAGCAAGGCCAACTTCTCTGACTTTTCAGGATTTGGTTTTTATACGGGTTTGCGAAAAGAACTAAGGAGCAATTTCAGTCTTCACCTAGATCTTACTTATCGCCAATTAAACTATGAATTCTTTTATGTTGATATTGCCTCGATAGAGGTGATGCCGTATTATGCTTCAAACAGTTATACCTTCCTAGATCTTTCCCTATCATTAGCTTATTCTTTTGAGTACAAAAAGTGGCTAATCTCTCCACAACTTGGAATTACTGCTCCCTTGTGGTTTGGCAAATCGGGTTCGATCATCAATAATGAAGCTATTGTCACTGAGAAATCTTCCTTAGAAATCCAACAAAGCAGTAAAATTATGCCTAATGCTGGATTGTGCTTAGCTTATAAAATGAACCCTAAAATCTATGTGTCAGGTGCTATAAACTATGTTTATCAAAGAAGATTAAATCTATATGATTATTACGAAAAAAGTATAAACCATCAAAGTGCAGTCCTAGCTTTACATTACAGCATTGGCCAATAAAAGAAACATCAGAGCAGCATATTTGCAGGAACTTAGATAAAACTTGTCCAGATGGTAGCAAATAATTACTTTGCACAAAATCTTGCTACATGAAACGCAAACACTTTCTGCAAACCATTCTCGGTGCTTCCATAGGCGCCAATCTTCCAAAATCCATAGACCTCTTTGATACTAATAGTCATAAACAACTACTAAAATCTGTGGAAAAACCAGTCGATGGTTCTATGTACGGATTTGCTGATATGGCTATAAACAAAGTAAAGGTCGGAATTATTGGATGCGGAAATAGAGGAAAATCACTCATCGAAATGTTTCCTTACCTGATCGAAAAGGGATACACCGAAATCGTTGCTCTGTGCGATATCAGACAAGAGCATTGCAATAAAGCTGCTGAAAAATTAAGTAAATACCAAGGTACTAAGCCACAACTATACGGCAAAAATGAAAATGACTGGCAACAGTTAGTCAAACAAGATAATGTGGATTTGGTGCTGATATGCACTCCTTGGCGATGGCATACACCTATGGCGCTTTACGGGATGGAACATGGAAAGCATGTAGCCTGCGAAGTGCCCATTGCTTATACCATGGAGGATTGTTGGAAGCTAGTAGAAACAGCAGAAAAAACTAGGCGCCACTGCATAATGATTGAAAACTGTTGCTACAACGATGAGGAATTGTGGCTGTTAAATATGGTACAACAAGGCGTTTTTGGCGATATCACACATACCGAAGGAGCTTATCTACATGATTTGAGAGCGCATTTATTAAGTGAGGATTATTATGAGGGCCAATGGCGTTTAATGCAACATAAGGAGCGGGATGGTAATTTTTACACAACTCATGGATTAGGACCATGCAGTATGTATCTAGATATTGGAAGAGGAGATCGTTATGACCACCTAACTTCTATGAGCTCACGCGAATTAAACTTGAGTGAAACCGCTAAAAAACAAGGATCAAATCATACAAACATTACATGCGGAGACCTAAACACCACAATGATCAAAACCGCTAAAGGTAAATCCATCATGCTCCAATTCGATGTGCATACTGGCAGACCTTATTCAAGGATTAATAAATTAGTGGGTACCCAGGCGGTACATGATGGTTATCCCAGCAAATTGTATGTCGATAATGGAGAACTTATTTATTGGGGGCATAAATGGTTGGAGCCCAACGAATATGAAGCCTACAAAGACAAGTATCGTCATCCTATGATTAAGAGACTAAAATCCATTAGTGACAACTTTAAACAAGGACATGGAGGAATGGATTTTGTCATGATGTATCGATTAATACGTTGTCTTAATCTTGGCTTGCCCTTAGATTTAAATGTATATGATGGAGTTATGTGGAGCGCCATCACTCCCCTATCAGAATTGTCAGTGGCCAGTAAAAGTGCTTCAGTAGATGTTCCTGATTTTACTGGAGGACTCTGGGAGAAACATGCAGAAATTGAAATTATGCGAGACATATAATGCCATAATCTATCATGAAACGCATTACATTATTATTCTTTTCCTTGGTCACCCTCGCGTGTCAGTCTCAAAATAAAGACCAAAATAAACAGCTAAACACAGTTCCATTTCTACATGAAAAAAATGCCCAAATTGCTGAGTATGTAATCAGTGCTTACGAAGACTCTAATGGAAATTTGTGGTTCGGCACCTTATCTAAAGGAATAGCCAAATATGATGGAACAGAGCTGTCATACTTGACAAAAAAAGATGGTCTGCCATCGGAGAGAGTATTACATGTTTTAGAAGATAAAGATGGTTTTTTATGGTTCAATACCGGGCAAGGTATTTCTAAGTATGATGGTCATTCGTTTACCAATTTTCTTGTAAACGACGCTGATTTTAGGAGTCATTCAGTAAGTTGTTCGCTCATCGACTCTAAGGGAAACTTCTGGATAGGAACATGGGGAGGAGTTTACTTATTTGATGGGAAAGGTTTTACCCCTTTCGAGCTACCAACACCTCAAGTTAGCACTCCCTTAAACCCAGACACCAAAGATTGGATAACAGATATCGTAGAAGATACAGAAGGGAATATATGGTTTGCCAGAGATGGCTTTGGAGCCTACAAATATGATGGACTATCTTTTAAACATTATTTAAAAAGAGATGGACTACATGCTAATGGTGTAACAGATATAGAAATAGATGGAGATACTATTTGGTTTGGAACCCGAGTAGCCGAGATGGATCATCCAGATCCAACTAAACGTTTTGGAAAGGCTGGCATCAATATATTAGTGGATGATAAAATCACAGCTTTCCCTGATGTTCCAGGATTCAACACAGATGATGTCTATTCTATTTTCAATGATCAAGTAGGACATATTTGGATCAGTACAAAAAGTAATGGAGTCTATAGATACCAAAATGGAACATTTAAAAACTATCCTGTGCCTATTTCTATCACAGGTATGTGTCTAGACTCAAGAGGTCAAATTTGGATGGCAGGCGCTGGCGGTTTATACAAAGTAAATACATCTGATAAACTAACTAATGTCACTTTAAAAGGTCCTTGGTAAGTCTCTCATCTGATCCATACGTGGTTCTGATTCTCTATCATTATAAGCTTTAAAGCCACCAAAGGAAAAACAGTCAACACATCAGGAATTATTGCTAAGACATTTGGGAGTTTTAGACAATCACTAAGGAATTATTGCCTATTTTCCTAGTCCCCATATACTCCATCTTTGTGGTGTTAATTTTAATAAATCACAAAAATGTATACCATGAACAAAATAGCAACATTATTAATCTTTTTTCTTTCTATGTCAATGTCGTTTGCTCAAACAACACAGATTGACCTTACACAAGTGCCTGGGGCCTTTAAAAGTACTGAACTTGCTTTGGAAGCCGGCACCTATCAGTTTAACATTATCAATGAAGGCGTAGACCATGAAGTTGGTTTTGTTTTAGTTCCTAAAGGAAAATATGATCCATCTAATCACATAAAAGAAGCCTATGTAACAGCACCGGTTGCAACAGGAAAAAATTCCTTGACGAATGAAGTTACACTTGGCGCAGGTGAATATGAATATTTCTGTCCATTGAATCCGACAGCTAAACATTCGCTAGTCGTACATGATAAAGTCGAAACACTGGAGTTAATCCAAACACCTGGTACATTCAACAAAACACAGCTGACATTACAAGCCGGTGATGCTATACAATTTCAGATTGCTAATCAAGGCGTAAATCATGAAGTAGGTTTTGTACTGGTTCCCAAAGGAAAGTACCAGCAGACCGATCATATACCAGCTGCCTATGTCAAGGCTCCTGTTCCCGAAGGACAACATTCGATGACAAATATTTTGACACTAGATGCAGGAGAATATGAATACTTCTGTCCGTTGAATCCAACACCTAAGTATACTTTAACTGTAGTGCAATAAATACTTTAGTTTTTCATAATTTACTTTTTATGGTTATGCCAATCTTTACTTGGCATAACCTTTTTAACGTTAATAAACTAATATTTCTAAATCACCTAACATGTCAATAAACGACACTAAATTCGTTGAGTATCGCATCAAAAAACACAAATGCTTGTTTTACCTTCATCAAAATCAATGATCTATGAAGTACCTTGGAAATACAGACGAATATTTTGAAATAGCGACATTGGACAAAAATCCATACCTCCAAGAGCAAGCCATAGAAGGACAGTTTTCTATGCTTTGGTTTCTTGAGGATGACAATTCGATGGTCATTGATGCGGAAGCACGAAGCTTTAATCAAAACGAAATCCTGTTCTTAACTTCATTAAACAACATTGAAATACAACAAATCAAAAAGCATCACTTTTTGCGTTTTAATAAAGCTTTCCATTGCATAATCAACCATGATAGTGAAGTAGGTTGTAGGGGAATACTCTTCTACGGTTCCAATAATACACCAACCTTAAGACCAAACAACGAACAATTATCCATCTTAGAAACCGTGTGGAAAATGCTCGTCATTGAAATGAAAGCAAGCGACAATCTCCAGCTCGAAATGTTACAGATGATGCTAAAGCGGATACTCCTTCTAAGCACCAGAATGTATAAATCACAAACTAATTATCAAGCAATAGACGAAGGACAAACCGACATTGTACGCGAATTTAATTTCCAAGTAGAGCAACATTTTAAAGAAAAGCACAGCGTGGCGGAATATGCAGCCCTACTCAATAAATCGCCCAAAACCCTATCTAACCTCTTCAGTAAATTAAGCGGCAAATCACCACTCCAAATTATCCAATCTAGAATCATGCTTGAAGTAAGGCGCTTACTGAGATATACCGACAAACCCATATCCGAAATTGGTTATGAGGTAGGATTTATGGATATCCAGTCGTTTAGTAGATTCTTCAAAAAACATCAAGGAGTTTCTCCTAGTGTATATAGAACTAATGATTAACGGGACATTTTTTTAGGCCAACATTGGACCAAAGGAAAAACAGTCAACACAGAAGGAAATATCGACAATAGGCCTGGGAAATATTGATAATCTCTAAGGAAAAACGGCCTATTTACCACCCACTTTTCTGCTCCATCTTTGTATTGTAATTAATTAGTAAGACATTAAAATATAATACAATGAGAACATTCACAGTACCTACAAAAGCAGAAGTATCCGCAAGTAACCAAGCCATTTTTAATCAATTGGAGCAAGGTCTTGGATTCGTACCAAATCTATATGCATACTACGCAAAAAATGACACAGCTTTGGCTGATTACTTAGCACTTCAAAACCGAAAGTCTACGCTATCTAAAAAGGAAAGAGAAGTCATCAATCTAGTCGTAAGTGAGTATAATGGTTGTCGATATTGCCAATCCGCACACACAGTTTTAGCCGGTATGAATGGATTTGATGAAAACCAAATTTTAGAGCTAAGATCAGGAAGTGCAAGTTTTGACAGTAAGCTTGACGCTTTAGCAAAATTCACACTGGATATCGCTAAAAATCAAGGAAATGCGAAAGAAGCAACAAAAGAAGCATTTTTTGCAGCCGGATATTCAGAAGCAAACATGATCGACCTTGTGATTATAGTTGGAGACAAAGTTATTAGCAATTACATTCATAACTTGACAGGTTTTGCTATTGATTTTCCTTTAGCTAAATCGTTGGAGCTAGAAACAGCCTAAATAAATCAATTATTTCATAACTCGTTTAAACTTAAGCATTATGGCAAGTGCAATAAACATAAAAAATATACCCAGCGGATACCAATCCATAATCACTAATGGAAAACACACAGTTATTGGAGACGAACCAATAAAAAGTGGTGGAACAGATCTTGGTCTAAAACCTACAGAATTTATTTTAGCTGGATTAGCTTTGTGCAAGGCAGCTACCATAAGACATCACGCTAGAAAGGAAGGATGGACCATCGGTGAAATTGACGCTACTATGTCTCAAAAAGTTAGAAAAAATAGTGCGGGAAAATTTGTCACCCAGGTGTTTACAGAAATCTCCATAGAAGGAGACATCAGCGATACGCAACGAGAAATCCTCATTAAGAAAGCAGATGATTGTTATGTTCAACGATTGCTTGAAGACGAATGGAACATAGAACATGCGATTGAAAAAGCAGAGCCAGTTTTTTCGATCTAAGTATTAAAAATGTCAAAACATTACCTTATGAAAGCGCTGAAGTTAAGTGTAGGATTTGTCAGTATCCTTTGGCTGCAAGCATGTATATCTGATGACTATATTGATGATAATATCGAACCCGTTTTACAAATCGTTTCGAATATAGATACCCTGGAAATAAACACCAGTTTCCAAATTGAGTATCAGTACTTTAATAACATTGGACAATCCGAAACAGTAGAAGTTATTTGGACTAGTACTGATCCAGATATTATAGATATAGATGCTGCAGGCTTAGCTACAGCCTTTCAATTAGGTAGTGCAGCAATAAAGGCAGAAACCACTGTTGATGGAGTCGAAAGCAGTGATGTGCTAAATATTGCTGTGGGAGCATTCACTACGTTTGAAGAAGAGCCAGCAATCATTGAAGGATCTATTGTTACTACTTCATCATATGAACTGGAAGGGGATTTTACATATGAATCGACGGCCGATGGTGTGCGTCTAGCTTTTAAAGAAAACTATGAGGCTTCCACGGCTCTCCCTGGCTTGTATGTTTATCTTTCTAACAATAATAATTCGATTGCTAACGCATTTGAAATTGGTAAAGTGGAGACCTTCAGTGGCGTCCATGATTATGAGATTCCCAATGTCTCACTTAGTGATTATTCCTATATCGTTTACTATTGCAAACCCTTTAATGTAAAAGTTGGAGAAGGCGCATTTTAATATCAAACCAATGAAAAAACTAACAGTACTATTTGTAGTAATAGCATTCAGTACGCATGCACTTTTTGCAGGAGGACCTTGGCTTAAACCTAAAGGAAAAGGCTATTATAAACTGTCAGAATGGTGGACTGTTTTTGACCAGCATTACACAGATACTGGCTTACTAGATCCTAATGTGACTACAGGGATTTTTAATACTTCCTTATATGCAGAACACGGTATACACAAGCGTCTAAACCTTTTGGTTAATGCCACATTATTTAGTCGCAATTACATGAACAATGTGCGTTCTAGAACCACAGACGAATTAATCATTCCAGGTGAGGCATTAAATAGTGTTGGGGATATAGATTTGGGCGTAAAATATGGTTTAAGCAAACCTGGAAGTAAGATTCCCATTTCGGCCACTTTAATACTCGGGATACCTACGGGTACGCCCGCTGGAGGAACACAAAACAACCTACAAACTGGCGATGGAGAATTTAACCAAATACTACAGATCGATGCAGGTTCTGGTTTCCAATTAGGTAAAACTTCCGCTTATCTAAGTGCTTATGCAGGCATAAATAACCGAACAAAAGGTTTTTCTGAGGAGTTTAGATATGGTTTAGAGTTCGGTCTTGGGCTTCTAAAAAATAAGCTTTGGATTAGTTCGAAATTGAATGCTATAGAATCATTTAAAAATGGATTTACTGCAGAAACAGTGACTAGCACCAGTGTATTTGCAAATAACGCTGAATTTACCAGTTTAGCTTTTGAAACCAATGTTTTTATTAGCAAAAATTTTGGTGTTTCAGCCAATGCTGCAGGCGCTTTTAGAGGCGAAATTATTGCTGCCGCGCCATCGTACAGTGTGGGTGTCTTTTATGATTTGAAGTGATAGTCTTTTATTCTATAAATCAATCTAAAAATATATCCAATGAGTTTTCGATCTTCCTTGGCTAGCAAATTCTAAAGTAGGTGATGGAATTTTTATAAAATTGAGCGCTTGAAAAAGTCCTTTCAAGAATCTAGATTCTGTAGGTATTTTCGTCCAGTCAATATCCAGAGAAAGCAAATATTGCCGATACCGATCGGTAGGTGGTATCGCGACACCTTTATACGAAGTTCTATTTTCAAATTCTCCATACATTCCGTTTGCGCTATACCCTACTGATAAGCATAGCCAATCAGGGATATTTTCTTTGAGTACAAAATTATTCAACGAACTGCTGAGCCAATAGGTCTGGCTATTATAATCGAGAAAAAGACTTTCTAGGGCATTATCACCTAAGTATCCATTAGCTAGTTTTGCATACTCGGATCTCGAATAACTAAATTTATATTGCACTATTTGCTTATCAAATAACATTTCTTGTCCGATCACCAGTAGCGAACCAGCTGTATTTGCCGCCATATCACTCCACGAAAATCCCCAATTTTTATACAGACCATCAAATACCTCTATGGGCGTCTGTAAAATGATACCCACGGTACCTCCATATAGCAGCGATTTATTTTTACTAACTCCAGCATTTCTCAACCATTTATAACACAGGTAGCTTTCGATATATGCACCATAAGCATGGCCCATTTTATCCATCTGTAAATAACCTTTGCTATCATTATAGAAATGAAAAGGCACACGTTCTGAATCCTTATACCAAATGAATTGTAAATAAGCCATACTTCCCAAGTATAAACTTGACTCAGTGATGATAGCTGTCCTTAGTTTAGCTTTGTCTATGGCTGGTTTATCAGTAACAAGGCTGTCCTGCTCTTGACCCATTATATTTATTGCATTCAGAAATACAAAAACCAGTATTAATAAAGACCTATTCATGAGGTAATTGCTACTAATGATAACATTAAATGCATGCAATCTAAAACGGAATTCCTCTGCTCTTATTTTCTTTTAGTTTCTCCAATTAGAAACTCCAATGAATGCCACCCAACATCCAACGTCCAGGCATTTGTGCTCCCAAAATATTTTGATATCGTACATCAGCTATATTGCGTACTTCAAAATGAATACCTGCATTTTTGGAAATTTCGAAGCCCAACTTGCTATTAAACAACCAATACTCAGTATTCAGCGTCTCATCTATGCCTGCAGCAACAGCAGGATTACGTTCTTTAAACAGACTATTTATTCCTATACTAAATCGCTGCCAGTGAAGATTAAACTGACTGGAAAATAAATGGCGCGCATGACTGCTCAGATATACCGAGATGACATCGTCTTCATTATTGGTATTAATAAATGTATATCCAGCACGGCATTGAACCAATACATCATTCATAATTTTCTGATTGTAATTAAATGATAGTTCGATCCCGTTTGTGTTTACGCTACTTACATTCCTTGCAAAAAAGTAATCAGCTCCTTCTTGCAGTGATCCTATTTCACTGACAGAACCTATTTCATTTTCATTTGTCGATACATAATCGATTAGCTGACTGGAAGTACGAACAAATAAAGTGCTATTTATGGACCAATGTTGGTTTAGTTGATAGTCTACACCTAATTCAGTAGACCAGCTGGATTCGGCTAATAAATCAGGATTCCCAAGGCTTCTTCCAGGCGTAAGATTCATTAAATTATTAGAAACATAACGCTCGGTATAATCTGCCGCTCGTATGCTCTTTCCTACGGAAAGTCTAGCGACTAATCTGTTTACAGAATATGCTACATTGACACCAGGCGAAAATTGTAATCCATAATTTTCATCATAATCTAATCGCATACTCAAAGTAGAAGTCATAGCTCCTCGAGCTAATACACTCATTGCATATCCACCAAAATGCCAGTCTTCATGATCTCCTCGATCATTACTTTCAATAGATCGTTTATCAGTTTGTAAACCTCCCATAATCTTCCATTGGTCATTAATGTATTGCAAATGGTTGGCTGTCACATTTAAAAATCTAGAAGTATGATTATTAGTTGAAGGAAAGTCAGGGCTAAATACAAATTCGTCTGTATTGTGTTTGTAAGACGCGTTTATATCAGTCACTCCCTTATCATTTATACGCTCTATCTGTACACGATTAAACCAATTTCCTACGATCTCTGTAGACTTATCAAAAGTACTTGTAGTATAAAAATATCTAGCATCAAAATCTCTATGATCAAAGGATGAAAAAGCTTTAATTCTCGTTCTATCCGTAAGCTCGTAGGCTAATGATGCACCCACTGTTTGGATATCAAAAAAGGTATTATATGCTTCTAGAATGGTGCTTGTGTCGATGGTTTTTTCTAAGATTTCTTCACCGGTAGATTGTCTGCTAGAAAATCCAGCTCCTAATTTTAGTTTGCCTTTATTCCAACTAAAACCTTGATTTGCCACCACCAAATTATGCTCTCCATATGAAATATCGCCTATGGATTGATTCTTTTTAGATTGATTCACAAATGTGTGCGTTCTTACGTTAATGACACCTCCTACTGCATCAGCGCCATAGGCCGCAGAGGCGGCTCCTCTTAATATTTCGATACTATGAATTTGACCCACCGCTACAGGTATATAACTATTAAAATGTCCGGTTAAGGGGTCATTGATCCGCATGCCGTCTACTAATATTAATACTTGCGTGAAGGTACTTCCTCGCATCAGTATATCTCCCTGAGTACCAAATCCTCCTCTCGATTGTAGTTCGACTCCACAAACCGTTTGTAAGACTTCATCTAACGATTGGGCATTTGTATTTGCAATATCTTCGGATGTTAATACCTGGATACTTCTTCCGGTTTGATTTTGAGCTAAAGGTATTCTCGTACTAGAAACTTGAATAGTGTCTACTAGCGCGGAAGATTGTGCAAACAACATTGAACCACACCCTAAAAAAAGTAATACAAAGAAAAACAACTGCTTAAACATAAAGTCAATTTTCGCGCAAATATAAACAAGCCGCATTAATCGAAAATATATGTCATACTAAATTAAAAAAGCTTACATTTCAGTGACAAAACCACACTGGATGTTAAAGCATATTTTTTATCTAATACCTTCTGTTCTGTTTTTAAATTTATCTGCACAAACGGCGGACTTTGCTTTTACTAATGCTAAAATCTATACCAGTCATGATGCTTTACCGTTTGCTAGTGCAATGGCCGTAGAAGGCGAACTCATTGTATATGTAGGAGATGAACAAGGCCTAAATTCTTATATTGCTGATGATACTCAAGTATTCAATATGGAAGGTAAACTTATGATGCCAGGTATCCACGATGTCCATCAGCATGCACTAGAAGCTAGTTCCACAGCTGGTGGTAATTGCACACTCGACCATTCGAGCATGATCAATGGTTTAATTTCCGAATTAACGGCTTGTAATCCCATGCCTAACAGCAATGGATGGATTGTAGCTGCTGGCCATTCTATATTTTCTCTGCTAGACTTAGACTTTCCAGCCAAGTATTATCTGGATGATATTTACCTAAATGAACCTGTTTGTATTCTTGAAGAAACTTCACACTCTGTTTGGGTAAATTCTAAAGCTCTTGAAATATTAGGCATTGATGAAAACACTCCCGATCCTCCCGGCGGTCATATTTTTAAGCATTGGAGCAATGGTGAAGTTCATGGTATTTTAATGGATAATGCCGGCGATGCAGTGCTTCAAGTGGCTTTAGCATCGAATCCCGACATTGACCAAAATCATTATGATGGACTTGTCGAATATGGATTGCCTTTACTTGCACGTCAAGGCATTACTAGTATATGCGAAGGACGTACTTACTTTAAACAAAGCTATCCAGAGATATGGCAAGAGGTGTATAATAATGATCAACTTACGGTCCGTTTAGGCCTAGCCCCTTGGATATATCCGGATGACAGTGATGATCAAATTATCCAATCCATTAAATCCATGTATGTAGATGATCATCCAATGCTTAATAGTAGACAAATCAAGTGCTACAGCGATGGAATCATAATTAATGCTACCGCTGCTTTTCATGAGCCCTATGACGATCATTTAGATATGCCTTTTAATCAAGGCCTGAACTATTTAGATAAAGATCGTCTAACGGATTTAGTTACAAAACTGGAAAAAGAAGGCTTTGATTTCCACATACATGCCATCGGTGATCGAGGTGTGACTGAGGCTTTAGATGCCATCGAATCAGCCCGAATGACTAATGGAGATTTAGGTCGCAGACATCGCATAACTCATTTAGAATTTGTCAAAGAATCTGATATTCCTCGATTTGTAGCCCTAAACGTAGTGGCTGATTTTCAAGTAGCCGCTGACTGGACTCAACCGGACGCTTGGAGTGAAAATGCCTTTTTTGTAGGTCCAGAACGTGCCATGAACTTTATGCCCTTAAAGTTTTTCAATGACGCAAACGCTTTAATTACCCTAAGCAGCGACTGGGATGTAAGTACCGTAAATCCTTTCGTGGGTATGGAAAATGCCTTGACTCGTGCGCCACAAAATTTGCCTGATATGGAAACCATAGTTAAGGCGTACACCATTAATGGTGCATATGTGATGCAACATGAAGATATTACAGGTTCGCTGGTTGCCGGTAAGATGGCCGATTTTATTTGTGTGGATCAAGATATCTTCACTATTAACCCTGAAGACATATCTTCCACAAAAGTGCTGTCCACTTGGCTAGCAGGGAAGGAGATATTCAGTGAGCATGACTTCACCAATCACACAGAAGAAGCTGCACAAGTTAGTACTGACTGGAATGTCAAGGCTCCCTTAGGACAATTTCAGATCATTGTAAGTATACCTTCAGCTGATCTAAATACGATAGAGCTATATAGCTTATCCGGAGATTTAATAATCGTTAAGAAAGTCCTCAATCAATCAAAAGCTTACATCGATGCTTCCAAATTTCCATCTGGCCAATACTATTTAAAAGTGTATGACATTTATGGAAATAGACATCAAGATCAAATAAGTATTATCCATTAAAATAATCCCATGCAAACAAAATCTTTCATTGTTCGAAATCTGAGTATTTTTTGCTTCTTGTTTTTTGGTTCAATGTCGAGTCAGGCTCAAAATGACAGTCTCGAAATTAAACAATCAATAAGTCTAGATAGGAGTGTTTTATCGGGTATCGGGCTTAAAAAAATAGACTTAAAAGATGCCCCCGAAAAGGAATTCTATCAAAAAAACTTGTTTTATGGGGAAGATATTAGCGTATATGTAGTTTCTTCAGAGTCTTGGCTAAACACTTGCAAAAATTACCCTTTTGACGAATTTGTTTATATGTTTCACGGAGCCGCCAAGGTTAGTTCGACAAAAGGCATAAAACATGTTTTTCATTCTGGAGATTTCTTTTTTGCACATCGCGGTTTTAATGGTTTATGGGAGATCCTAGCTGAAGATAAACTGCATTACGAGCTCTCTGTGATAAGCACAAAAAGAAGAGACTCTACAAGCGTTATTCCTGACCAAATGCATCAGTTATTCAGTAAAGAAATGATAAGTGGCCTCAGTTTGAATAATGATTCGCTAAACCAGAAAAAACCATTAGTAATTGGTTCAGAATTACAAAGTTTTCTTCATATCGAACAGCCTAACCAAAGGAAAATAAATAAACAATCCGGAGATGTCTTGATTCATGTTTTATCAGGAAAGATCCAGATACATGATCAAGCCGGTAAGTTGCAAAGCTATTTTACAGGAGACTTTTTTGTGTTACCCAAAGGATTTAAAGGAATGTGGACTGCTGAAGGACATTCCTTGGTGAAATATCTTTCTGTAGAGCGCTCATTTTAAGGTTTTACTATTATGAGCTTTAATCTTGGTTTAGATTTGAGTAAATTGTATAGATAAGCTACAAGCATGCTAAGATATATACTACTAATCAGCCTTTATCTTTCCAGTTTATTGGCTCAAGCCCAAAGTCAGATGTTTACACCCGTTCAAGAAGAACATGGAATAAATCATTACATGAAACATGAAAACTTTATGGGTGGTGGATTAGCTTTTGTAGACATAAACAATGATGGCTATGATGATATATATGTCATTTCAGGCAAAATTGCTGATCATCTTTACTTAAATGATGGTACAGGGCATTTTGTAGATATAAGTGAAGAAAGCGGAATCGCTTCTTTAACTGAAGAAGTTTATACTAATAGCGTAAATTTTGCAGATGTAGATCGAGATGGGGATCAAGATCTTTTTATTTGTACAACAGACGATAAAAATGGTGCGATTGCAGCCAATTTACTTTTGATCAATGATGGGAATCTACAATTTAGCAATGTGTGGACATCCGAGGACAAAGCGATGAGTTTAGGTGCTAGCTTTTTAGATTACGATAAAGATGGGTGGATCGACATTTATGTTTTAAACTATGTAGAAGAAGTAAACTTTATATATGATGATGATAATCATCCCATTGCCTACGATCACACTTGCACGGGCAATTGGTTTTATAAGAACAATGGTGATGGTAGTTTTACCGAAATAGGTGAAAGTGCAGGATTAGCGGACACAGGTTGTGCTTTGGCGGTCTTAGCAACGGATATCGATATGGATCAGGACCCTGACCTTTTAATAGCTAATGATTTTGGCGCTTTTATAGAGCCCAATAAATTGTATATAAATGATGCAGATGCGCAAACTTTTACTGAGAACGCAAACGCGTACAATGTAAACAGCGCTATCTATGGCATGGGAATAGCTGGTGCAGATGTCGATTTAGATGGAGATCTCGACTATTACATTTCAAATTTTGGATCCAATGAATTATTAATCAATGAAGGCTTGCAATTTAACAATGAGGCTATAGAGAGAGGTGTGGATGATACCTATGTCATCGATACATTACACTCTGTGACTTGGGGTTCAAGTTTAGTAGATTTTGATAATGACATGGATGCAGATCTCTTCATATCAAATGGATTTGTGCCTTCACTTGATTTTATCACTGCTTCAGGAGAAAACGATAATCTCTATTTTGAAAATAAAGGTGATGGGTATTTTGAGTTTGTAGAAGGCGCCAGTTCTGGAATCAATGATATTTACATAAACCGTGGAAGTGCACATGCCGATTTTGACCGGGATGGCGATGTCGATTTTATGTCAGTAAGCTTTAGAGTTCCTAGTTCAAATACAAGCATAGTTAGCCAATTGTACAGAAACAATGTAGACAATGCAAATCACTGGTTACAAATAGATCTTGTGGGAGTTTTATCTAATACAAATGCTTTTGGAGCTGTAGTGCGATTATATTGTGAGGATCAGGTGTTTATCCAAGAATTATACGGAGGATCAAGTCATTGTTCGCAGCACAGTTCTACCCTACACTTTGGTCTCGGAGATTATGAAAAAGTAGATAGTTTATTTATTGATTGGCCAAGTGATGGCCCGAGACAGTCAGCCTATAATGTGCTAGCAGATCAAAGATTACAAATTACAGAAGGTGTACAAATTCCGAGTAATAATGATGATGTATCCATGGATACTAGGATAAGCATTTATCCCAATCCTTCAAATGGTAGTTTAACCATAAGTGCTTCCCAAGAGCTAATAGGAACTATACATAAAATAGAAGTAGTGAACCCTTTAGGCCAAGCGGTCCCTTTTCACCAGTTATCAGAACATCAAATCAAGCTAGATGGACCTCAAGGTTTATATCTTTTGAATGTCTATTTAAAGAACGGTATGCTGTTGAATAAACAAATCATCATTAGGTAGTTACCAAAACTTCCACCAAGGTTTCGAAGCTTGTACTTTTGGGGCTTGGTCAGTGGGTGAATGGGCCTCATCAGTGGATGGAGTTGGATTTTCTACAGGCCCTGGATTTTGCGATGCTTTTGTATCATTCTTTTCAAACTCTTGGATGATTATCTCCTCCCCTAAACTTACATTTATTTGTAATGCTCGTTTATTTTGATCCATCCAATTTTGTGCGTAGTCCGCTGCTTTTTCTTCCTGAATAAGGGTATGAGCAATGTACTTAAAAAAGGACTTGTCTTGTATCGTTTCTGGAGGTATACTGAATTCAAATCGACCATTCAGTTGATCAGATTCTTCACTATTTAATTTAGATCTTAACAATCTTCTCATGTGGTTACCGACCACTGAAGGATTTTCATGGGTGATAAATACCATGTATTGATGTAAATCTTTGACGGTAAGTTTCATGGCTGTAAATCCAGCTTCTTCGATACCAAAGTTTGCTTCTGAAGGTTCGGATGTCGGCAATAGACTTGCTGGGTTACCCAGGAAGTTGACTCTACCCTGCTTGCTAAAGGCCCCAAATTTTTCCTTGGGCTTTATAATTTGAGCCAAAGAAACACCTTCTTCTTGAGCGATGTCATAGCCTTGCACAATGATGGCATCATGCTTATCATTTTGGTTACTGCCTAAAAATCCTTCGCAGCCAATGACTACTTGCTCATAAGGTTTGTCAGACTTTTCCAATATAACCTTAGCATATTCAAAAGGATCTTGATCTGTCATGAGCATATTTACACGCTTCTGATTATTGTGGTAAATAAACATAAAAGGAGATATGGGTCCATCAGCATTATGTCTTAAGTAACAGGCCCAATCCACTGCGTGAATAGTGTGCTCTTCTAATCTTCTATTTCCTTTAAATATATCCATCCTTTATCTTTATAAAGTAAAGTACACAAATGGTTTTGTTTGGCGAAAATTTTTACGATTCTCGAGCGTAAAATACTATTTTAAGCCGTAGCTTGTAAGTAATTAGATGTCATGATTTACCTGTTTCCCAACTTCAACATATACAGTGTACCGCTACTTATTTTATTTGTGTGGGGATTGGTTTTTAGCGCTCTATTTCTGATTAGGTTTTTAAGATTTAGGCATTGGTCAGATCTTTTAATTGGGGCGATCTTACTTACACATACTTACAATAGGATTACCTATACCATAGGTTTTATGGCATGGTACGACACTTATCCACAAACTAAGATTAATTACTTTCTATTAAACACTCTATTCCTATTAGGCCCGCTCATATACTTTTATGTAAAGAGCATTACACAAGCAAAATTTACATTTAGACCTGTAGATATATGGCATTTTATCCCAATGATATTTATCGTATTGTATAGGCTCGTCATGTTTATAGTGGACGCTAATCAGTCTGGTTTTGACAATGTGCAAAATGGATGGCTATTCGAACAATTTCATATGAAATATTTTGGCTCCGTGCTGTACAGCATTTCTAATTTGAGTCTTGGTTTTTATTTACTCATTGCTTATCAAATGTATATCAGGTATCGCAAAAGTCTTAACCATCTATTTGCTAATACACATAAAAAAGAACTGACATGGCTCCGTAATTTTTTGCTGGTTTTTGCTTTTCTTTTTTTGATGATGAATGTGTTTAGTGAGTTGGATAGCTCCATATTATCATTAAGTTATAAAGATTTTTGGTGGGGCCAGCTAGCTGCTGCCTTGACGATGATTTATTTAGGATGGCAAGGTTACTTTAGCAATATTCAAGGCTTGCTTAGCGAACAGGAAGCGGCGGGTGCGTTACAAATTCAAGCGGTTGATGACGATGACAGCGATCAATACCCTATCCGTTTTGAAGACATTAAGCAAAGCATGTCTATAGAAAAATGGTATTTAAATTCAAGTTTGACATTAGCAGATTTAGCTAAACATTTAAACATACAAGCCCACCAAATCAGTGCGATTTTAAACAAGCAAGCCTCGACCAACTTTAATGATTTTATCAACCAATATCGAGTCGAAGAAGTGAAGCAACAAATACGTTCGGGAAAGGCAAAGAACTACACCTTGCTTACCATTGCGTTTGATTGCGGATTTAACAGTAAAGCTAGCTTTAATAGAAACTTTAAAAAGTGGCATGGGAGTTCGCCAAGTGATTTCCTATCCAAGCTGTAGCCCCGATAAATATCAGCTTTGTAGGTCTCAAATAGCTAGATGAGACGGCTCTTTATTATATGAGTCTCTTTGCATTAAATGGAATGGCATCTTTGAGTC
Source organism: Saprospiraceae bacterium (assembly GCA_020631235.1). GTDB lineage: Bacteria > Bacteroidota > Bacteroidia > Chitinophagales > Saprospiraceae > JAHDDO01. The sequence continues at coordinate 66,119 of JAHDHQ010000002.1, forward strand.
ATTATCCAATAAAAAATAGATTATGAAAAGTACATTATTCCTACTTATCCCACTTTTTATCTACAGCTCCTTACAAGGGCAAGTGTATGGCAATAAAGTAAAAGCCACAAAAGAAGTAAGTTTTGAATCGATTCGCCACATTGAACTAAATTTAAATATAGATTTCAATATCTATGCAAGTGCAGATGAAACCAAAGTCGTTATTGAGTCTGAAAAAAACATTATCGACTTAATAGGCTTAGATCATCAAGATGGCAAACTACAAATAGATCAAGTAGAATGGATCGAATACAACATGCCATGCATTGTTAATATTTATACAAACGATTTAGAATATGTCTATAATGACTCATGGTCAAATGTAAATATTTACGATATTAACCAAGAATCGCTAACATTACATTCAAGTATAGGCAAGCTAAATGCTTTTGGGAAAGTAGACGATCTGAGCATCATTACAAAACAAGCGAGCATCGACGCATCCCAACTATTAGCTAAGCGTGCTGATGTCAAAATAACGAGTGATGGAACCGTAAGTATTAACGCTCAAACATTGGGGAAAACAAACATTGATGATGAGGCTACATTGAACCAAATAAACCTAGCTGACAACACAACGATCTCGTCTTCCATCCCTAAAAAAGAAGTACGAAAAGAAAAACCCAATAAAATAGATACAAGATTTATCAAAGTAAATATTAAAAACAACAGTTTAGAAAGAGTACATGCCTATGTAAAAGGTCCTAAACCAGATGGAAAATACTTCAGTTATGGTCTATCGTGGTTTCCAATGGCTTCCAAGCAAGAAACATGGAGTATCGGGACCAAACTTTATAAGGTGGGCATTTTAGGACATAGAAGATTATTGCTCGAAATTAAAGAAGAGGACGAAGGTCAGACGATAAAACTTTTTGGAAACAGTTAGCGAAATAAGTCCCATTCACTGAAAAGAATGATTGAAGATTTGTAATATTGGGAAATCAAGCATATGCTTAGATTTCCCTTTTTATAAATAGCTGTTTCATGATGTATAGTCGTATTTGGTATTTCATTCCTTACATACTTATTACACTGGTGGCTTGTCACTCTCAAAAACCAAAAACCAAAAATGAGGAACTTACTAAACCGGTCTACGAAAGCGAATCGTTAATCATAAGGCCCATTTCTAAGCATTGCTTTGTCCACACTTCCTTTTTATCCAGCCGTTCTTTTTCCAATGTTCCATGCAACGGTTTAGTGTATTTTGACTCAGATACGGCTTTAGTAATAGATACACCAGTGGACGAAGCGAGTTCCGAATTACTTATAGATTGGATAGTAAACACAAAAAAAGCCAGCATAAAAGCAGTGGTCCCCAGTCATTTTCATGTAGATTGTTTGGGAGGTTTACCAGCTTTTCATCGCAAAGATATTCCATCATTTGCCCACGAAAAAACCATAACACTAGCTCATCAAGATAGTACCCATATTCCCAAAAAATCCATAAAAGACCAATGGATATGCACAATAGGTAAGCAAAATGTGGTCTTTAAGTATTTCGGAGAAGGACATACTCGAGATAATATCGTAGCCTACCTCCCAGAGGAAAAAGTGTTGTTTGGTGGGTGTTTAATTAAAGCTGTAGGTGCCGGCAAAGGAAATCTTAAGGACGCGAATGTTGCCGCATGGCCAGAAACCGTAGCCAAGCTAAAGCATCATTTTTCTGAAGCGGAGATAGTGGTTCCGGGACACGGTGATGTAGGAGGGCAAGATTTATTAGATTACACCATCAAAAAATTTAGTGACTTATAGTGTTTATTTGTTTTTGAGCTGATAACAAAAAGTCAAACGTTGGTACTAAAAAACTGAACGGATGTCCAAAACTAGAACATCTTGAGGGCCATCTGCGTAATTTAGATAAATAAATGCCTAATCCTATGCAGTATTACAGAATCATTTTTTGTCTCTTTACATGTCTTGTGTTGTCTCCTTTTGCTTACTCGCAATCGACTTACAAAAGTATATTTAGTTCGGTAGGCGAATTCTCAGATGCGGCCAAAACAGATGATGGTGCATTTATCGCTATTGGTTCAAGTGGCAATGCTGAAATCGTAAAAATAAGTGACGAAGGCGAACTGATCTGGACTACTTCTCTTGTAAATGAAGAAATCAGTTTTGTTAGAAATGTGGCCATCAATGAGCAAGGAGACATTTTCGTTTTGGGCCACATAAATATCGACGGCATTGTAAATATTGTCGTTTTTAAGCTAGATCGTGAGGGTGTTTTTCAAGGCTCTAAACGTTTATTCCATTCCAGTACAAACTCGGGTTGGGATTTAGTTTCTGACAACAAAGATGGCTTTTATATATTGGGAGGTGGTTGTGGTGGAGACAATTTTTTAATTCATTGTAATGCGGACATGGAAATCATATTTCAGCGTGGTTATAGTGTACTTTTAGCCGCTACAAGCCAGACCATAGAGCCATTATCTAACGGCCATTTTATCATTAGTGGTACAGCATATAATGCAGAAGACGGGACACGTCCGTTTCAAGTTTTTGAAGTAAATCCTGAGGGTGAGCTCATCTGGTCTAAAATATTTCAGGGTTATACACTCGGCCATGTAATGCGTGTAATAGAGTTAGCTAATGGTGATTTAGCCATGTTATATTATGCGAAAACTGACCCAGCGGAGGGTACTCATATATTTGTGACAAGGATGACTTCCACTGGAGATCCTATTTGGACTCGCATCTTGCAGCATGAGTGGGAACAAGCTAAAGATTTTGTGGAATTAGAAGATGGGGGTTTAATGTTAGTGGGTTATAATCGGATTGTGAATGATGGAGATGCTATGATTGCAAAATTGACGGGCGAAGGCGAACTTGTCTTTGTGCGAAATGTGGCAGGAGATTTATTTAATAGCAATGGACAGCAATACATCAATAAAATTTTGCCTATCTGTGAAGATAAGTTTGCTGTTTTTGGTTTTATCGATGGTATGGTAGCTGGTTTTATAAATGATGAAGGAGAAGGATTTTGCGAAACAACCGAAGTGCCTGTTGAATCGTTTGCGCTCATTGAGCATGAATTAGAGGAGATTGACTATTTCGTGATTCAGAGTCCATTGACCTTTGAGGAACTCGATTTCGAAGTGGCACCGATGTATGATTTTCTGATAGAGAATAATTTTTGTTTGTATATGGATCCTGAGGATACATCATGTATGACGAGTAGCACTTCAGCGGCCATGTGGGCTCCTACTATGCATGTATATCCAAATCCGACGAGCGATTTCCTAATGATAGATCTTGATGTGTTTACAGATTATAGTTTGACCATTTTAGACCATCAAGGTCGCACGGTCATGGCGCCTTTATTTAATCGTACACAGATAAATGTTCAGGATTTAGCGAGTGGAATCTACGGTTTACAGCTTAAACTAGATGGTAAAACATACTTGCAGCGATTTGTTAAAGAGTAGTATTATGATCAGTTCCACCAAACCGCATAGCCTCTTTTTTTAAGCGAATTGGCTAGGGACGCTTCCATTTCTTTGGCTTCGGCTTTAGACATTGGGTTAAATACTGAATAAAGAGAAGGCCGGAGATAAAGACCATATTTTTCTACTACGAAAGAAGATATTTTGATGCCCTTTTTATTTCTGTAGCCCGTTTTATGCTTCTTAAATCTTTCCTTAGGTGTGTTGCTAGTCATACCGACATAAAGACACTCTTTCATTCCGCGATAGTGAGGGTTAGCCTTTCTAAACCGCCAGTTATCCGTCCATATTTGTTTGGATAGTTCGACTACATAAACGTTGTGTCTACCTTTTTTAGTAGCACTAGTAGCGGTATTTTTTTTGAGGGCCAATGTTGTGTCTTTTTGCAAACATATTAAATTTTTATTTAATGTGTTGTTGTTTTATATCTTTAACATGTTCGAAAGGGTTTAGAAGGATCAAATGATTAAAATTATTGACTTTTCTATTCATCTATAACTTCAAAAACTGTAGTTGTTTGTGCTCCGCTTATGGAGGACACCGCAATCGCATGTTTACCTATCTCCAAATTATGTATGAGTAAAGAGTGATCATTTACCGTGTATTGTATGAAGTCATTATCTACAAACCAAAATAAGGTATCCTGACTGTTTGCCGTAGCTGCTTTACTTATGAGACCTTGATGTTCATTATTTATTTCTCTTGGAAGCAATACTCTTGATTCACTTGGTGGATAAATAATGGCCAACTGATGGCTATTATTTACACAATCAGGGTGCATTTTGGGAGCGGAAAAGTCTTGCCCTTTGGCAAGTTTTAGGTAGTGATTTATTCGAGGCTTCAATACAAACATATTCGTATCGATCCCTTTGGCCACATCGTAACAGCGACTAGAAATCTGATAATTTCTGGTACTATCTAAAACAAAGTGTGCGTGATATTGACATGTTTTTAGTTGACCAGCATCCTTAGCTACTTGAACTATTTTTCCGGCGGAACAATGGGGCCCTAATTTAAATGCTGAATGAAGGCAGACTTCCGTGGTTTTATAGTCATGTAATATTGGCCCAAACCAATCCTCACGAGGTAATAGATCTACCAAAGAAAACAAAATAGGTCCTGCTTTACTCAGGCCCGTTAGTCCTTTTCGCCCCTCCCCACTTGCATTCCCTACCCAAACTACGATAGTGTATGAAGGCAATACACCAACTGCCCATGCATCCCTATTGCCGAAGCTAGTTCCCGTTTTCCAAGCTAGTTTTTGCTTGCTATTAAAGTGTTCCCAACCATCTCGTTGCCTAGGTCTTTTTACTTCAGTTAAAATCTCCAAAATCTGGCGTGCACTTACGGAGGAAATGGGAAATTTATGGTCTCTTTGGTGTCGATTATTTAGTTGAAAACTTGGTTCTAAAGCTGCTTTTTTGCTAACTGTGCGTGCTAAATTCATATATGCTCTAGCCAGTTCCATAAGACTCACTTCATTTGATCCAAGTATAAGCGAAAGCCCATAATGATCATCATCCTTATCTGTATTCTCAAAACCCATAGATACTAACTGATCAATAAATAACTGGACACCATATTCTTGTAAAAGATTAACTGCGGGAATATTCAATGATTGTGTTAAAGCATCGCTTGATTTTATAAGGCCACTAAAAGTACGATCATAGTTTTGCGGACTGAATCCATTTAAGAAAATAGGAACATCTTCCATTAATGATCCCGGACTTATAATTCCATCATCAAAAGCTAAACCATATAATAAAGGTTTCAATGTGCTTCCGGGACTTCTTTCTGCCTGATTTATGTCCACATCGCGATTGGTCTGATTTGCACTGTGATCCCTATTTCCTACATAACTTAGGACCTCACCTGAATGATTATCTAAAATTATAGCCGACAAATTGTTTATCCCACTAGAAGAATAAGTTCTGCCGTAGTGATCTAAGGTCTCTATCGCTTTTGCCTGTAAATTTCCATCTACCGTACTTAAAATGTTTGAAGCTTTTGCTGATTTTAAATATTGGTGTAAATGAGGTGCTCTTGCTTCGAAGTGATATATTCTATTTGGCAAATCTTCTTTTAAAGCCAACTTTAAACTTAGTTTATCAAAGTGATCTTTTGCTTCTAATTTGTGCAATAAAAAATTACGTTTGCGCAGAAAAGATGATTGATCTTGTCCGGGAAATATTTTTGCTGGTGCATTTGGTAAAACAGCTAATGAAGCAACTTCTGCCCAAGATAATTGACTGGCAGGTTTTTCAAAGTACTTCCATGAAGCCGCACAATAACCCACTACATTACCTCCAAATGGTGCATACTGTCCATACAGATTGAGAATTTCTTCTTTGGTATAGAGCAGCTCTAAAGCAAACGATAAGACTATTTCTTTAGTTTTTTGGACGTAGCTTCTGGCCTTATTACCTTGAGAAATTCTTGCCAATTGCATGGTAATTGTACTGCCTCCACGAACCACTTTTTTAGCCTTGAAATTAGCTTTCATCGCTTTTAAAATGGATAATGGATTAACTCCAGGGTGTTTATAAAAATACTCGTCTTCAAAAAGTAAGATAGCCTTCTTTAGATGCGCTGGCATAGCTTGATCGCAATGCATTCGCCATTGCTCATCTTTAGAAACACTAGCTTGTATGATATTTCCATACCGATCATATAAGACCTTCGCAAAATCCCGATTAAAGGAAATTTGTTTACCGATCAGCCATAAGCTAGTGAGTCCAACCATCAAGGTTACTCCTGAAATCAGTAATATTTTCTTATAAAGCTTCAAGCTAATTAGCTTTAACTTCTGTCCAAAAACCTTGAGACTTTGCATTTATTTCTCCATCATACATAGCTTCGGCAAATACGGAAGGAACCCAGTATTTACCAGCATAACTTGCATTTATTAGGTATTTAAATTCTTTAGTTTCATTCTTCCCCAACGAAAAATAGGTGTATACCCGATCATCCCTTACATCTTTGTAATCATATGAGCTTCCCTCATCGAATGAGATATCCGATTGCAATCGTGTATTAATAATCTCACAACCTGGAGGCATTAGTACGCTTAGCGCCATATTATCGTATGCTATGCGGGTGCCTGGATGCTTTAATTTAATATTTAAGGTATAATCTTGGCCCTGAACAAGTGATTTAAAATCGCTTACTTTCCCATCCATATCTTTATAAATCAGCGTCATTTCCAAATCACTGCTTACCGCTTTGCTTTCGTCCCTTAATGGTGTTCCTTTTGTGATAATTGAGCTATAAATTTCAGCGCCACCCTTATTGGTGAGTTTAAGTTTTTGTACTTTCTTCCCATCTAATGAGACTTCTCGGCTTAATGACTTTTCACCCAAGTTTCCATTTAATATTAGTTCGTTATTTTGTCTTAATTCGAATGGAATTTCTTGCTCAGTCATTTCCAAATTTTCGACAAATAGAGAGAAAGCAATCATACATTGTGCTATTTCCTGAGTACTTAACCATCTACTTGATGTTCCATCAAAATACGGTGTCAATTCATCAATTACCTTTTTTGCTTGTAGTTTATCTCCTCTTTCTAATAATATCTTTAGTATGAGAGCTTGGTCTCTCACCTGACTCCCAAACGTATGGCTCAATTCACGATATTCTCCAACTGCTGTACTTGTATTCTTCATAAGTAAATCTGCAGCTTCATCCTCCCCTACAAGTGTCATCGCGTGTGCTAACATCCACCTACTTGCGTTACTAAGATTAGGAAGGAGACGCAATCTATTCATTGCTCCATAATTAGGTTTCCCTGCTAAAACAAGTGCATACAACCTATACGCTTGCTCTAAATCTAAATTACCCATATACCTACTATTATTGGAAGAAGGAATTACCCACCTATCCGCAGCCTTATATTGATAATTGATAGCCCTTTTTAACAGAGCATCAGGAACCTCATAAGCCATCCTCTTTGCTTCGAGTAAAAATTGTAGAGTATAGCTTGTCCCCCATGTATTGACTCTATTTCCTCCTGGCCAATAGGAAAATCCTCCATCTTCTTGTTCTAGAGTTCTCAAACGCTGTAATGCAGCTTTATATTTTTGGCGAAAAGCCATTTTTTGTGGGTCACTTAGCAGATCCATCTTATTTAAATATAGTTGTGGGAATACAGCTGAAACCGTTTGCTCTAGACAACCATGCGGATAATTTGATAATTTATCTACAAAAGGCTCAAAAGAAAAATTGAGACCTCGACTCAGTGTGATTTTTGCAGAATTTGTACCGTCCATGCCGAAAGCTTGAAAGCTTATATCCGTTTCCTTATTTACGCTTGTTATATAGTTTTGTGATTGAGTAATAGCCGCTGAAGAAGGTCGCACATCAATCTCGACTTTTTCCATAGCTATTTCATTGCCAGACCTAGCAATAATTTCGAAATTCAAGACGCCCACATTTTCAGGTGTTTCAATATCAAAGGATAAATCTTGTTCTCCTATCTTATCAAAGCGAATACTCTTAACATTACCATTTTTAAATACCGTAGCATCTGAACACTTAAGTTCAAGCTGAACATCTTTGATATGATCTTTCATCGCAAAAACAGTGACGGGTAATTGCAATGCTTCACCTGGCCCTAATACTCTTGGCAAGGTAGCGTAAAGCATTAAGGGTTTCAGAACTTTCGATTCAGTCTTTGTTTGCCCAAAGGCTTGTCCATTAGTTCCTATGACCATGGTGCGGACCGAGCCAACATACTCGGATATCTTAGCTTGATGATTTGCCTCTTCTCCTGGTTCCAAAATAAAAGGTCCTAAAAATTTAACAGCAGGTTTAAACCGCTGGGCTTGTGCCTCATTAGAAATACCTCCCGAATCATCACCGCCTACGGCTAAAAGAGACTTATATTCTCCTAAAAAACGATGGAAAATATCCCGATACATGTCCCATGTTTTTATGTTTAATGCCTCTTTTGAGAAGAAAAAGCTCCAAGGATCGGGTGTTGCAAATTGGGTTAGGTCTAATAAGCCCTCATCCACTATTGCAATTGTATATGCCATTTTTTTACCAGATTTCTCCCTGATCTTTATATTAAATTCTTCATCAGCTTTTAGCTCTTTGTTCAAGGTTATTTCAGGTTCTAAAATAGTTTCTGGAGCATGAACTTGTATAGCTTGTATGCCAAAAAGTCTTAGAGGGCGATGGTTCATGTGAGCATCATATGCGGCAATATAATGAACATGTATATAGGCATTAGGAGCCATTTGTTCAGTGATATTAATTGCAATTGAAGTCGCTTGATTTGGATCACTTGAGCGTAATTCATCATACAATATAGTTCCGCCATTTTCAACAGTAATGAGGTATTTACCGTAAGTGCTTGGAGGTAGTTCAAAATTAAGAACATCACCCACTTTATATTTAGTGGGTTCGACCAGAAAGGGTAAAACTTCCACTTGGTTCATTTCTTCACCTCCCCTATTTCGATAGTTTGGATCATGGATATAAAGCTGACGAGTTACTGAATGGCCTGAGGATTTACTTCTAATTTCGATAAGTTTTCGGCCATTACCACTAATCACATAAGCTAAGCCTTCCTTATTTACTTTTAAGGTCTTCTTGGTGCTTTGAGCTGAAAACTTATTCTTAATAGCTGAATAGTTCATACTATTTTGTCCGTATTGGTACCACCAAGCATTGGTGATGTGATACATCGTAATTTCTACATCCCCATCTATCCGATTACCATCTTCATCTAAGCATATGAGCTGAATACTCTTACCTGATTCCATTATAAAATTATTGTTCGTTTTATTACCAGGCCATTTGACGCCTACATAATTTTTGAATGGAGAGTATTTTATTGACTTAACATCAGTACTAAATGCCCCTCCTTTCTCGAAACTTCGCAAACTAAACGCAAGTCGCATTTGAGAAGGGTATTTATTGGCATCTTGAAGCGGTATTGAAAAAGCAAGATGGCCATCCTCATCTGACAATTGTGACTTAATCATACCCAAATCAGCATTGTATTTTTTTAACGGATCATCAAAAGTGAAATTTTCAAAATATTCGCCAAAAGGATTTTTGAGAACAGATTGTTTAAATGAAACTTCTGTTTTTAAACCTGTCGCTTCGAGACCATGCATCCACTTCACATCAAGTTTCGCATCTTTTTGGTCATCAAATGATATCATTTTTTCATTAGCAAAAGCCATTTCAAATTTGAGTCGATTAGGACGAATTGTTTCCACTCTAACAGGATGATTATGAGTTTCATTTCCGATGGATGCACTTACCTTCCATAAACCTGTAGGTGCATTAATATCTGTTTTAAAACGGATATCAAAAAGTCCCATTTTGTGCTCGTTTTCCATCCATTCCTCGACAGTTCTTCCCCTAGGATCCATTAGTGTTAACTTTATTGGGAACCGATCAGGCAAATTGTTTTTTTCGTCAAAATAAATGCACTGCATATAAATCGAATCTCCAGGTCTCCAAACATCTCTTTCCCCATAAAAAAACAACTTTGATTTAGAACCCCAGTTTTTCCCTTCGACCTGAAACGTACTTAATGACAAGGCTTTGTCATCCGAAACATGCATATAAACCGCTTGGCCATCTGAAGCTATGGCTTTGACTAAAAATGGTGTTCTCTTAGTATTTAGATAGACTACTCCATCAGCATTTGACTTTCCCGCCGTTAATTCATTACCTTGATAATCGTATAATACCACCTTTGCATTAGCCAATGCCTCACTGTCAGAAATATTAGAGACAAAAGCAAAATAACGCTGTTTTTCTGGTTCGTATTTCAGTACGATTCCGACATCAGTACACATTAAAATACGTTGATCTAAAATGTCATTAAAATAATTAGCGTTGCAAGGAGAACTCTGATACTCACGGTTTTTACTGGCTTTATCTCTGAAATGCTGCCCAGAATAATATAGGTAGGAATCATCGTAGTACACAGTATAAGATTGATCAAAATTTATTTTGTCTACTCGATCTTGATGCTTTTGTATGATTGGATCTTCACAAGGATAAGCATTCATTTCTGTCGGTATCGTTAAAAATAATTTATATAGAGCTCTAGGTTCTCTCTTTACTTGCTGAGTTAAATCCAACAAATGAATAGATTCACTAAACAAGTCCTCTTGTTTTAACTCATAAACTGTATCTAATACTATTCTTCCTACCTTTTCAAGACTATTTTGCTGGGCTAATTCTTGCCTATTATTCTGAAAATATTGATGTATATTTCGCTCATATACTTTTAGTAATCTTAAACGAAACCCACTTGTCGATACCATTTTAACAGGGACCTTCCAAGCGTTAGTTGTAGGTAAAATGTGTCCTTTCTCAGTAAATTCTACAAAAGGCATTGGAGGGTTGAAAAATACTTTTTCTAGGGTTTTATCCTTTAATGGGAATCCGGCTTGGTTCCTAATTCCGGGTAAAATTTCTAGCTCACAATACCCATATTTATTACTAGTGAAATATATGTCTACACGATTAAATTCGATATTTATCTTACTGACTTCTCTTCCTTTAATATTGATTAATCCTGTCAGATTTTGGTTTCGATCAAGCGGGTCTGAAAAAAAAACAGACATATAATCATTGTCATTGATAAGATGACGCATATAACCAAAATCTGCTTTGGATGGAATGATTAACTCGTGTTTAGCTTGCTCATTTTCGCCTATAGACTCCATTGATAAGGCGATTTCAATGACTTCTTGTTTATCGGTTCTTTTTATATTTTTTATGACGAAATTTGATTTTTTTTCTTTTCGCTCGTGTTTCCATTGGATTTGCAACTTATTATCACCTTGATTTGCGGTAAAGCCATTTTCAATAATTGTTTTATCTGGTTCACAATCTTCATAATGTATGTACCCACTATAATCCACAAAGTCCATCGATTTAACCTCAGGATGTGAAGCATGAAAATTCCAAACTTGAACCTTTCGTTCAATAGGTATTTCGAAGAATTGGAGCTTTCTTGTCACCTCAGTTAAAGCTCCTAAATTAAAGCTTGCAATGTACTTTTTGTTATGCTCAATAGCAGGGGAATTAATCACTACCGCATTTCTATGGCTATTATAATAAGCTTTTGCATCAATAGCTGGTTTTACACTTAGCACTTTGTTCCAATCGAGTTGCTGGATTAGACTTGGCTCCGGTGTAAAGTTTAAATCTATTGAAATTTCCCCACAGGCTGAAATAGGTTCGGCGGTGTAACTGGAAATGTATCCATTAAAGTCATCTAATTTAGCAGAGCTGTTCTTTTTACAAGAAGTTGCTAGTATGGAAAAAATAGCTAAACTAAATACAAGGAATGGATACTTCATAGTTGGAATTTTTCTCTAAGTTAACAACGTTGCTACTGTTTTCATTTAGTATCTAGTATCGTATCTATTTAATTGAGTATTTGTAAATACAAACCTATTAAATGAAGAAATACTACTGCTCTTCATAAAGTAGACTTATCAAATTCTATTAGCATGAGTAAATTAATTAGTTACTCATCAATTACTTCAAAAAAGCTTCTTGATCTAGACCCATTGATAAAGAAAATTGTAATCAAATAAGGATCATAGATAGATGAGGAATTAACAACGAATGATCATCAACTGTACATTTAAATTTGATCATCATTTAAATGACAGCTTCCCAGCATTTTATTGAACAAATAATTTAATTCATCTGATTTTGATAAGGGTTTTAAGCTTAAATTTTGTCTTAAACAACATAGTCCAGCACTAGTAACACCCAAAAATCAACCAATTATGATCAAACAATGGCTCTTAGCCCTATGTATATCTTGCTATGCTTGGACGTTATGTGCGACCAATATTTATAATTCACTTTCCTCAGGTATCATCATTAACGATATTATAGAAGTCAATCCTACTTGTGGAATTGATAATGGAAGTTTAACGATATTTGCTGAAGGTCCTCCTGGATCCATTCTACAATATAGTATTGATGGTGGAGCCACCTTTCAGACATCTAACTTTTTTGATAATCTTGACGACCAAGATTACTTGGTTATTGTCATAGATCAAAATTTTTGTTCATCCATACCTGAAAGTCCTCAACTTGTAAATACGGGTGACGTATTTATTGATTTGCTTGAGTTTGAATGCCAAACGGGTGCTGGCAATGTGGTAAATATTATCCCTATCTTATCTGGATCATCCGAAACTGTATACTATACATGGGAAGATGAGAATGGTTTCGTCTCAGATGCCGAAGAATTAATAAATGTACCTGCTGGGACCTATTATTTACATGTTGAAAATAATGTTGGTTGTTTTGACATTGCTGAAATCACAACGGATCAATGTTGTGCATTTGATATTGATTGCAGTCAAATTGAAGATATTTCTTTTGAGTTTGTTCAAGATATTGACGCCATCGATCCAGCATTTTTAGATAACGAATCACTACTCGATGTTGATGTATTCGAATCATTAAATGGAGCAACAGGTGTTCCTTGTTTTCCTTTAATCATCAATGCTTTTGATGAGATTTCTGGTGCCTGCGGAGGCATTCCTTTTAAAGGATTTAGAAATTATATTATCACAGATGGAATAGACACCTTAGAATGCCAACAAGAAATATTTATTCTAGACTCTCTCTCCGCCTGCAATGGTTTTGCACCTGATATAGTATTTGATTTAGATACCCTAGATTGTAATAAAACCAACATTGACCTAAATATTGCTAATCAAAGCGATCATTCTAGCTTAGCCATCACCTTACCCTCGGGTGAGCTCGTTACCGATGAAAATCAGGTCTTTAATCTACCAGGTGACTATGCATGGACCTTAACGGATACCATTTCTGGTTGTGCTGTGGAAGGGATCGAAACGATCCATAGTGATTTTACAGAACCAAGTTTTAGTATATCTGGAGGTAACTTAACCTGCCTCTCGCCTACTACTTTATTAACCATACAATCAGCGGATGAATTAACAAACATAATATGGACTGATCCACAGGGTAACCTGATCGAAACAGAAGCACTATCAGTAGACAGCATTGGAGAATATACCGCCACTGTCATTGCCGCAAATGGTTGCGAGTCTACGAACTCATTTAATGTCATGGGAGACTTAGAACCGATAAATTTGGTTTTAAATTATACTGACACTTTAAATTGTGACATCACTTCGGGAACAGCAAATATTGCATTGGATGGAATAGCTTCAAGTATTATTTGGCAAAATGAATCTGGGGAAGTTTTAGCAAATAATACGAGTATAAATTATTCAGAAGAAGGCGTATATCAGGTCATTGTTATTGATGCAGCTGGTTGCGAGAGTACGGCATCTTTTGAAGTTATTAATGACATGCACGTACCGATGGCTATAGTTGAAACTGAAGTACTCAACTGTGACATTACCAGCACAACACCCTCATTTACTTCATCGGACAATATTACAAGTATCATTTGGTTTGACGAAGATGGAAACACTTTAGGAGACAATCCTACATTTACTAAGAGTGGCCATTATTCTGTAAACTATACCGCTTCAAATGGTTGCCAAAATACTAGCTATTTTGAAGTCTTGAATGATCAACAAATGCCTGAAGTGACACTAAGTGAAATAGCGTCCATTAACTGCATAAATAATTCCGTTAATGTAACCGTGATCGATACTGATGCAGAAAACTATACTTGGTATGACCCAAGTGGCAATGAATTATCAACGGAATCTTTAAGCACTTCTGAAGGAGGAAGTTTTACACTAATAGCCGTTGCTGAAAATGGATGTACCACTGAACTGACTATTGAAATACCCATAGATACTATAGCTCCATCTTTTATCGTCAATGATGGTTTCATTGATTGCATAAATACATCAGCGACATTATCTCCATCAAATATCCCTGGAGGTGTTCAATTCCAGTGGTTTGATGATAATCAAAATTTAATCTCTGAAGAGCCCATTTTTATCAGCAATCAAGCAGGTGAATTCGAATGTGTAGTCACAAGTGTAAATGGGTGCTCTACGAGTGAAATTGCTCACATTGATATAGACACTATTGCTCCTGATTTTAGTACCTACCAACAAACCATCACCTGCGCAAATACACAAGGAGTCGTAGGTATAAACCCATCATCTGAATCTACGCACACTGCATGGTATAACAGTAATGGAAATTTGATTTCCACAGCTAATGAAATAACTGCAGGTGCACCCAATGAATATTTAGTGGTACTAACTGACCCATCTAATGGATGTAAAAAGCAAGAAATTCTTAGTATCGAAGAAGAAACTAATATCCCAGAAAACATAGTTTTCAACTTAAGTAAAGCTTCCTGTGATTCTGATATTTTCCAATTCGAAGATTTTGAAATTATAGGTGGTTTATCTCCTTATACAGTCCTTTTAGATGGAATAGAAATTGATCCTTCTATAATTGAATTACAAGGGACTGATGTCCAAAATGTGAAAATAATCGACGATAATGGCTGCAGTATTGATACTAGTCTTCAACTAAATGCTGTAGGTGTCTTATCCACTTGGCTGTCCGAGCCTAACATAGATTTACATATCGATGAGGAAGGTCAGATCGATCTGTTTTATAATCAAGCAGACAGTCTTATTGAATCTATCGTTTGGGATGACCCTAATGACAATTTAAGTTGCAACGATTGTAAAAATCCAAAGGTTTTTGATTTAGCCGAAAATGTTTCTATTGCTGTGACGGTAAGTAATATCTATGGTTGTGAGTCGACCAGTGAAATATATTTACGTAGGACCTATGCTCCACGAGTAATGCCTCCAAATGTTATATCTCCTTTCGCTGATTTTACAAATAGTCATTTTACCTTATTTACCAATGATGAAATAGATCAAATTGTATACTTGTACATTTATGATCGCTATGGAGAATTGATGTTTCAAGCACATGAGATTCTACCAAATGAACCAGGTGAAGGCTGGGACTGTACTTTTAAAGGACTTAATGTAAACCCAGGAGTTTATGCATGGGTTGCTCAGCTAAGAGTTATAGATGGATCATATATAAAACGAAAAGGTGATGTGACAGTGATAAAATAAAACCATCAATGTGCATAAAACGAGCAAGCTTTAGATGGGTCCTTATTTGCTATTAAAACGTCCATTGTGATAATCAAAGTAACCGCTGAATGACCATTATATTATGGCTTTGTCAGCACCATTAAACCATATTGATTAGTACAATTAGTCACATTCACAGAAAATATTAAAAATTCCAAAGATGATACTTCTAAAGAATAAAAACTCCGCATAACACTATGTGAGTTGCCATAATCGTTTCTTGAAAATACAATCAAAGAAGTAATAATCTGTATTGACTTACTCTTTAGAACTTTGCCTTTTATTGACCACATTTAAAGCCACATTATCCAATAACAAATAAGCACAATTCAGTATTCATTGTTATTCTTTATTATCATTCTTATAAATCTCACGGCTTAACACTACTTTGCCATTCTTATAATAAGCTTGGTATAAAGCTTCTAAAGCATGTGTTTAGGCATTCATGAATTTACTGTCTAAAGAAAGATTTTTTCTTAGATATCATGACGATATGAAATGCCAGCAACATTTTTCCATTTAGCAAAACAAAACAATGAAAAATCAACCGTTCAAAAAAGCGCCAATCACTTGGTTTTTATTTTTTATGACCTGTTTTTGTAGTTTCATGCCGTTAGTAGCACAAACAAAAAATGATAATGAAACAAACGAAAAATTTACTATTAGTGGCTATGTCTATGAATCAACAAGTGAAGAGAGTTTAATAGGCGCTTCTGTTTATAACATTGAAACAAAGCAAGGAACTCATTCTAATATCTATGGATTCTACAGTTTAACCCTGCCACAAGGCATGCAAAACCTGCAGTTTTCTTATTTAGGATTTAGCAGTATTGATACAACACTAGCATTAGATCAAAATCTATCGCTTAATATCTATTTAAGCGAAGGAATGGAATTAGAAACCGTAGAAATTATTGCCGATGATAATCAGCCAGACTTCTTTATGGGAAGTCAAATGAGCAATAATAAAATAGATCTTGCTTCCATAAAATCCTTACCCGCTTTAATGGGAGAAAGGGATGTACTCAAAATCATGCAATTGATGCCAGGCGTACAATCTGGTACCGAAGGTAGTAGTGGTTTATATATAAGAGGAGGTGGACCAGACCAAAACCTAGTTTTACTCGATGGCGTTCCTGTCTATAACGCAAATCACCTTTTTGGGTTTTTGTCTACTTTTAATGGAGATGCCATAAAAAATGTAGCACTAACTAAAGGTGGTTATCCAGCAAGATTTGGAGAAAGATTGTCGTCCATTATTGACATCAGAATGAAAGATGGTAATATGGAGAAATATAAAGGCAATGTAAGTCTTGGCCTAGTATCTGGCAAATTCAGTTTAGAAGGACCAATACTCAAGAATAAGACTTCATTTATTATTTCTACTAGAAGAACATGGCTAGACCTTCTTACAACACCTATACAAAAAGGAGCAAAAAACTCTGATCCAACTACCAAGGATCAATCCGCCATCTCCTATCACTTTTATGATTTAAATCTGAAAATAAAGCATAAATTCTCCGACAAAAATCGCTTATATCTGAGCTTCTATGGTGGTGACGACGAATTCAAAGATGAATGGGATAGATATTATTCTAAAGGGCAGTTTAATATTGGCTGGGGAAATAAAGTGGCTGCTATCCGATGGAACCAACAACTTTCTTCCAAATTGTTTGGGAACACGACATTGAGCTATACAAAATATAATTATCAGTCGATCAATGAAAATAGCCTAATAGAAAATACCCAAACACTTAGCCAGCAATCATTAGAGACAACAAGCCAGATACAAGATGTAAGTTTAAAATATGACCTGGACTTTGTTCCTTCACCAACACATTACATAAGAACTGGAATATCATTTACAAATCATCGATTTACACCAACTGTAAATACTGCCTTCCAACAAGAAGGGACTGATAATCCAATCATCGTTTCAATGGGAGAATCGGCATTAAGTGTTCCTTCTATGAGCAGCTATATAGAGGATGACCTCATACTAGCAAAATCTTGGAAAATGAATATCGGCGCAAGATATGCCTACTTCAGCCCAAAAAACACTAAGTATACTTCGCTCCAGCCTAGACTATCCTTAGCCTATCAAATAAACCATTTATCATCTCTTAAGGCTTCGATTTCTAAGATGACTCAATTTGTCCACCTACTCACGAGTCCAGGTCTTGGGTTGCCCACTGATCTTTGGGTACCAAGCACTCCAAGCATCAAGCCTGAAATAGCTTGGCAAGTGGCTATCAGTTATCAACGGAAATTACTACAAACGTTCGATGTAACAATAGAGGGCTTTGCTAAACAAATGAACAATCTTCTAGAATACAAAACTGGATTTAGTGTGTTTTCTGATAGTGAATCCTGGGAAGACAAAGTGACGATCGGTAATGGAAAAAGTATTGGGGCCGAATTGCTTTTCGAGAAAAAAGCTGGAAAAACCACTGGCTGGATTGGATACACTTTATCATCTACCACTCGACAATTTCCAGATCTAAACCTAGGAAACGAATTTCCATACAAATATGATAGAAGACATGACTTTTCACTTACCTTAATGCACAAGCCTAATGATCGTTTTGATGTTGGACTCGTATGGATTTATGGAACAGGTCATGCTTATAGTTTAGGCACCCAAAGCTATTTAACATCAAGTGCCGGACCTGGTAATGACGAATATCTTGGTGGGTCAGGACTTGTCAGTTATTTACCAAATAAAAACAATTTAAGAGCACCAGCTTACCATCGCTTAGACCTTTCCATAAATATTCATAAGGATGTAAAAATGGGGAAGCGAACTTGGAGCTTTGGCTTATACAATGCCTATAATCGGTTAAACCCATTTTTATTTTTTATTGAAAGTAATGAAGAAGGAAAGCTGCAATTAAAAAAGCTATCCATTCTACCCATCATTCCTTTCTTTTCATACTCTATCGACTTTTAATCACAAAACATGCATCAGATTAAGAACTTTATCATGCTCATTTTAGGCATTCTTCTAATAATTTCATGTGAGCAGATCGTCCCTTTCCCTGCAACACAGGATTCGCCTTTGATGGCGCTAAATGGAATCTTTACCGATGATGAAGCGCTAAGCATCCACCTGAGCTCGACGCTACCCATTAATACACAAGAAGTAGAACATATCTTCGATGCAACCGCGGAACTAATAACTCCTGATGGCCATAATCATTTATTAAGTCACAGCGTAAATGGGAATTATTTTTTGTCCAATGTCGTGTTAGAGGAAAATAAAACCTATGAAATTAAAGCGAGTCATCCCGAATTTCCAGATATTGAATCAAGCACTCAGCTACCCGAAAAGTTCACGGCAAAATTGATCGATACAAGTTTGACTAATATTGAAGGAGTACCTGGCTGGAGCTATGATATCATGCTTGAAGCTAAGGAATCCCCAGATAAATATTTCATGATAGATGTGAGTTACACCTATTTAGATTCTACCATCTTACCTATGTTTATCGATGATCCTAAAAGAATCGAATTCAGCCATTTTAGTACGGCCATATCCGCTGAAAATCAGCAAATTCTAGCAGATATTAGTGACCCTGCGGAAGGACTAAAAGCTATATTTATACCCAAGCCATACCTTGCGGAAGAAAAGTTTAATATTTCCTTTATTGTGGCAGATCGCAACTTAAGCAAAGCTACTAAGGGCCAAACCAATGCGCAGATACGAGTACGATCAATAGGAAAAGAGCTATACCAATATTACAAGACATTAGAACGCTACCGATTATCACTTGGCGACTTTTTTATCGAACCCGTACAGATACATTCGAACATTCATGAAGGTGTAGGAATTTTCGGCGCTTACCAAGAACAAATTATTCAAATACAATTGTAGAAAATCACAATGATGAAACATAAATTTGCCTTCTTTATCTACTTAATGATCATGTCTGCCTGTTCTGTTACTAAACTTCAAAAGGCAGGGACTACCAATCTGGATAGCTTTAGAGTAGAAGCTCCTTTTACGATGGAATCAGACCTCATAGAAATTAAAGCGAAGGTTAATGGGGAAACTAGGTATATGATATTTGATACCGGAGCCGACCTTAGTTTGATCACTCAAGATAAAGCAACTGGAAAAATTACCGAAGTGGAAGGTGCAGGAAATAAATCAATAAAATTAGGACGTGATAAAGTACACAGTATAAATATCGGAGAATTAGCCTTTGAAAACACCTATGCTGTCAATGGAAAACTACAAGGCGTCGAACAAAAAATGAAGAATTTTGGTGGAATCATCGGCCAACCAATCATTGCCAAAGCCAATTGGCTATTTGATTTTAACGAAAAGGTATTTATTGTTTCTAATCAATCTTTAGACCAAGCAGATTTCGAGTCGATAAACATAACTAGAGAAAATGGTAGGCCCTATGCTACTGTTACGGTTGAAGGCACGAAGTATAAAGCTATACTTGATATGGGCTCTACCTCTACTCTTTCCATCCCAGACAATCATCCCTTAGCAGAGATATTATTGCAAAAGCTAGCCTTTACAAAAACTAAAGATCAAGTATTTACAATCACTGGCTTAAGTGAGGTCACCAAACAATCTGCTACTTTGCCAGCTTTACAACTCGCAAATCACCACATGACAAACCTTGATGTCACCATCCTTAAATCCAGTCAGTTAAGAATTGGATTAAATATGTTCAAAAACTATGATTTACTTATCGACAATGATCAACAAGCCTATAAAATCCGTAAAAACTAACCTTATCAACTATCTAAACAACTTACTCTATTTATCCAGGCCGTGAAGTTTAGAACTTTAATGTTCCTTCGAAGAAGGATGTAAAATGTCATTTAATAAGGTAGATATAACTTCATGCTCGGTTAAAGTCATCATATGCGATCCATTTTCTATGACATAATCTGCATCCACATTTTTAATAGGGATGGTATGATCATTGTCGCCATGTATATGCACAATTGATGGATGTATCTGTTGCCTATCCCAATTAATAATCATAGCAATCGTGCGCTTTAGATAAATTGGATTTTTATCAGCCAACATAGCCTTGAAGGTCTCTTTTTCTTGATTCCTGTCAGGTTCTACCCATGGTTGTAAAATTTGTGCACCCCATTTTGATAGTCTCGGACCCACTGTTTTATAAATAGGTATCGACTGCTGGAAAGTATAACGTTTAGGTAATTCTTTTGCATTTTTTGCACTGGATATGATTATTATTTTTTTTGGCTTTTTCAATGTTGCGATTTCTGATGCTAACATTCCTCCCATGGAAACACCCACTAAAATAAAACCATCTTCTTCTTTAATTTGAGCAGAGAGCCTTTGAGCATAAGCAGACATACTTTCTCCTTTAAGTGGTGTGTCATAAATGATATTGACCGTTTCATATTGAGGTGGAAATGTCAGTTTCTGAAATATTCTATAATCTGATCCTTGACCAGGGAGTAAATAAATTTTAGTTTTCTCGACCGGTGAGCAGTCTGAAAAAAGAAATGATATGCTTTTTATGATAATAAGGAATATGCTATATGACATTTGATGTTTACATCTTGACCACGGGAAACTCTCCTATTGTTTAACGAAAGATGTACTTAATCGTTGTTTATCCTGCAACCATTCTATGATATAAACACCGGGTGCTAAATGTTCAAGATCTAATTGAGATCGCTCTGTACGCCCACCAAGGACTATTTCTCCTTGCAGATTTAAAACACGATAATACGCAGGTTCTGTATTACTGAAACCTATGTTGAGTTTGTTTATCACTGGATTAGGATAAACGTGCAGTGGCTCTGAATTACCAGTAAATTTCTCTACTACCTTGCTGATTAAAAGGGTGCTATCCATCACAATATTTTCATCGCCTGGCATATAATCGGCATAAATAAAATAACAAAGCATCATTTCGTCTTCAGTCGTCGGCCCAAGTCCTACCGTGATGGGTGGATTATTTGGATTATCGTGATTCTCTAGTGTATTATCATAGCTAGCTTCACTCATTAAGCGTGCACCTTGCGGTAATTTGAATATTTGTTGGTAAGCATAATATTTTTGCCAGTGAAAATCCCATCGATCGATATCTATCATGGGCACTGAGTCGCCCGTGGAAGATTCGTACCATATCTTATAACTATCTCCTAAAAAATGCATGTGCGGGCAAATAGCAATGACGGAAATATCTTGCGTTAAAGGCTCCGTAATTTGATGAAAACTTGCTTTTTCATCAGCCGGAATAACTAAAGGTCCATCTACTAAATGAGTGGAGTGATTCATTAACCATCCAGCTTTCATTGCTCGTTCAGGCTGACCAGAGATCATGAATTCAAAATTCATATAACTTGAATCAATTTGTCCTTCTCCGTAGGGTCCATAGTGCACCTCGATAACAAAGGTGCCGCCTGGAGCCACTTCAAAAACCCAATTTTCGGGATACTCTAAAATATTTGCTCCGGGCTGCCACGCATTGATGTAATGGCTTAAATTAGGGTAGCCAAATGCTTCCCCAAAACCTGGTAAAGGATCGGCAGCATCGTTCATTGCACTTTGGTCGGTGAAATCTACAAACAAATCTAAATGGTGTACTACGTTTTCTAATCCTGGCATAACCTCCATTCTCTTTATATAGATTGTCTCCTCAAAAGTATTTTCGAAGGTAAACCATCGCAATTCATCGGTATTTGATTGCAAGGAATATGGTGGGATAGCTAAAGTAAAATCTATCCTTTCAAGCAAAGATCCTTCTGGTAAAAAAATAGGCGGATCTGGTTCTTCTTCAGGATCTCCATAGGGCATTTCTTCATGAATCCACTGTTTTATATCCGTAATTTCTTGATCGGTTAATAAGGCCTCATCCTTAAAATGCACATAATCTGGATTAGCTGGCCAAGGGGGCATTTCTCGTTCTTCCACAGCATGATGTATTAAATCCGAAAATGCCACCACATCTATATAATTCATCAAAGTGAAAGGTGCTATGGCATCTTGATGGTGGCAGGACGAGCAGTGCTCATATATAATCGGTGCGATGTCCTTTGTCCAAGTTAGCTCTTGTGACCAAACACAACATTGGACCGCAAAAAAACTAACAAATAAAAATATGAGACGCCTCATGGTATAGCTTTATTCTAAAATACACAATCCGATGAGCTTAAACAAATCTAAATACTAACGAAGAAACTATAAACTAATCATCCCAAAACTAGCATCATAGGAGAGTGATCGGATAGCTTTTCTTCACGCCAGCTATGCTCGTAATAACAGTTCTTGACAATCGGTATAATCGATTGATGTACATAGCTGTGATCATAACGATACCCATTGCCTTGATGACTATACCACGAGTACTCTTTTACTTTACCATGCTTGTCCCGGAAAGCATCTTTCATTCCTAAAGCTTGTAATTTCTTCAGTTTATCCTCATACCAAAACGAGTTTCCTTTTTGGTCAATGCCATTAATCCCCGAATTAAAATCTCCAACCATGATAGCTGGTTTTTCTCGGCTGGCCTGCTCGATTAAGAAATCGAATAACACATGCTTTTTCTTATGAGGTAGATACATCCCGTAAACCACAAAAGCATCGTATGAAGCACTTATTACATTCGCAGAATACTCAGGGTCAATGTCAGAATAGCTTTGAAAATTACAGGCTAATTTCGAAAATATAGCCACACTATTAACATCCCTTTTTGCGGCACTTACATGTTGGTGACGATAGCCCGCCTTCAGTAAATAATTCCGGATTTGTATGCCTGACTGATTATTTCTAAATTCTGATAAGACAACAATCGTAGCTTTGCTGTCAATGATTTTTTGACAGATTGGTACTAGTCTTGTGCCTCCACCCTGGCGTATATTCCAACTGAGAATGCTGAGCATAACTTAGGCTCCTTTTTTAGCTTTTTCTATGCTTTGCTTTAATACAGACATGATATCCACTACTGGAGTTTCCACCTCTTCTTCGCTAATACTTATGATTTCCTTACCATCCACTTTAGCCTGAACCACAGCAAGTAGTTCTTTCCTATATCGATCTTCAAAATCAATTTTATCAAAGGTGGTTACCAATGAATCCACTAAAGTCTCTGCCAATTTAAGTTGGGCTTCATCTACTTCAGCTTCTTCTAAATCAGGAACATCCTTCATAGATCTCATTTCGTATGGATAGCGCAACTTGTACATAATTAAACCACCTTCATGAGGAACCATGAGTACTACATCTTCTTTGTCTCTGAGAATGATCCTTCCTACCCCAGCCTTTTTCGTTTTTTTGAGGGTTTGTGTAAATAAGCTAAAGGTTTTTTTAGCTACTTCCGAACTTGGACCTACAAAATAGATGGCTTCAAAAAGCGTGGGATGTACTTCATCAAGGTCTACAAAAGCTTCTATATCAATCGCTTTATTGCTCTTTAATTTGATGGCATCAAAATCACTTTTCTCCATGACCACATAGTTGTCAGGTTCGTATTCATAGCCTTTAACGATGTCTCCGTAAGGCACTTCTTTTTCGCACGATTTACAGACCTTCATATACTTGATACCACCCTTATCTTCATTGTGAAGTTGTTTAAAGCTGATGTCATTCCCTTTATTAATGGCACTAAAAATTTGAATAGGTATAGTAACTAAAGAAAATCGAATATGTCCTTTCCATATAGATCTCATATTGCTATGTTTTATTGTTTATCAATTAGCTTCAAGAATACGGGTTCTCGATACGTCCCTGTCGAACTTAAAGAAGCAAATTGGATTTCACACAAAAGTTCAGGTTTAAGCCAGACAGAATCCTTATCGTCATCCGTTTTTTCTTTGAAGCTTTTTTTGTCAATGACTAGGTCTTCAAATCGTTTCATCAGCATCTTCATCTTCTTAGCATCAAATCCTGTTCCTACTTTACCCATGTACTTTAAGGTACCGTCATCTTCAGGTTTTAATAGATGCATAGACCCAAATAAACCCGATCGATCACCTTCGCCTTTGGTGTATCCTGCAATGTAACATTGTTCGTTGATTCTAAACTTAACTTTTAACCAATAATCACTGCGTTGGCCGATGGTATATAAACCATTTTTGTCCTTAGCCATCACTCCCTCTAGGGACATAGCCTTAGCTGCATCATACAAAGCTTGCCCATCATCCATGGTCTCACTTCTTCGAAATATGTTGGCTGATTTAAAGGCCACTTTCATCCAGGCCTGTCTTCTCAGCAATGGTTCCTTCGTAATGTACTTGCCATCTAACATAATGCAGTCAAACAAATAACAGACTGCTGGATTTTTCTTAGTCGCCAAATTTATTGAAGATTCTCCTTTAGTGTGCATTCTTGAAATTACTTGACTAAACATTGGTCTTCCTTGTTCGTCTAAACACACAATTTCTCCATCAAAAATACCTTGCTCCACTTCGAATAAATCCGAGTTTAGGAGTTCTGGAAATTGTGTAGAAATATTCCTCCCACTTCGAGAATATACACTCACATATTTTCCATCTACATGGATAATACTGCGAATTCCATCCCATTTGATTTCATATGTATACTTAGAACTTGTAGGTAATTTTTTACTCACACCCGCCAACATAGGATCAATAGGCAGCGAAATTTTCTCGAAATCATTATTCTTAATCAATTCGATGATCCATTGAGCATCTTTGGTGCGATAGATTTTGTAACTCCGATTCAACCCATCCGCTTTACAAGTAAATTTGTAGCTCCCATCTTTTTGGCTATCCCAAACAAAGCTTCCTCGAGCATAGACCCACATCTCTCCTGCCCCATATTGTCCTTTAGGTATAACTCCTTCAAAATCTAAATACTTCATCGGATGATCCTCAGTGCGTATGGCCAAGCGCTTCAGTCCTGTTTTTGTGGGTAATCCTTTAGGGATGGCCCAGCTCAGCAGCACACCATCTTTTTCTAGTCGCAAGTCGTAATGCAAATTCTGGGCATTATGGAGTTGTACACAAAACTGGCTACCTCTGGTTTTTACCGGTGCTAGCGATGGTTCGGGTGTAATATCAAAATCGCGTTTTTTAATATAATCATCCAGCTTTTCTGCTATTTTAGGGTCTATCTCGTCAGTGGTTGAGCTAGGAATCAACGCTGAGGCATCATCATAGAATGTTTCCCATACATCCCCGAATTCGTCCAGATATTGTTGATAATTCCGGATGGTTATATCTTTTGAGTTATGTATATCTTTTAGTTTTTCCCAAGTGATGGGAAAGGATAATGGAGCCCCTGATTTTCCACGCATACTGTAGGGAGCAACTGTGGTATGGGCTTTATGGTTTCTAAATATATCGATGAGGGTTTTCCCACCTCGCTTCTCTTTAGACATAGCTAGAGTGCAAGTTGTGGGATGTTGTTTCACAAATATTTTGGCCAATGTCTTGACCTGTGCAACCATGTCCTCATGTGTATGCTCTGGAATAATAGGCACAAAAATATGAAGGCCTTTACTTCCCGATGTCTTTACAAATGGAGCGTAACCCTTATTTTCTAAAAAATCTTTCAGCTCAAAGGCTATTTGTTTAACCACTTGAAAGTCTCCATTAGGCGGTGGATCGAGGTCAAAAATAAAATGATCTGGCTTTTCCATTTCTGCACTAAACATTTGCATAGGATGTATTTCCAATGCCGCTAAATTAGCTAACCAAACAAGCGTTGCATTTTCATGAGCTAATAAATATTGAATGGTTTCTTCAGAATGAGCAATCCCAATGCTTTTTATCCACGAAGGAGTCCAATCAGGTTTGGACTTTGTATAAAAACTACCTTTATCAATACCATCAGGAAATCTAATCAGGGTTAAGGGTCTATCCTTTATGTACTTGAGCATAATGGGTGCGATGCTTAAATAATATTGGATAATCTCAGCTTTGGTAACTGAGACTGCTGGGTACAGCACTTTTTGTAGGTTACTTATTTTAAGTTTCCTCCCTTCGATTTCGGTATGTATTACTTGTTTGGCCATTGATAAAATAGTGCACTATTCAATGGTAAAGTGAGGATTATAGATAATACCCAGTAAGTTATCCCAAGGATCTTTAACCGTCGCCACTAAAATATCACCTCCTACATCATTGGGTGACTCAGGCGGAGTAGCTCCCAACTCTAGTAATCGATTATAGGAAGCATGTATATCTTTTACACCCCAATAAGTATATACATTTTCAGATTTAGGTAATTTAATATCCAATGGTTGCAATCCTAATTCGTATCCCTTAATATTAAATCCAATGTAGGTCGGCAGATCAAAATATGGTGCGGTTTCGAAAACTTTTGTATACCAAGCTTTAGCAGCATCTAGATCACTTACCATATAAATACATGTTCTTAATCCTTGCATAAAATCGTATCAATGTTTAAAAGAAATTGCGTAAAATGTAAGTCAAATTACAAACTTAAACTCTAACACAGCTACTGCAAGGGATATACCAATAAATTACTTTATTTAACAGAAGAATATCTTTATTTTAAAAGAATCAGTAGGCCTGCTGCCACAGTCTAAATATGCACTCAAAAAACATTTAAAGAATGAAAGATGTTTAATCATTGCACCCGATTAGGGAAAATCAGAAAGTTCAAGCTTTAGAAATCAAATAATACAATTTCATAAAAATGAAAGTGTCCTTCGACTTCATTAAAATTTTATCGATTAGTAGAACCCATTAAGCAAGTGTAAATTAACTATGACAAATGGCAAAGACATCACATTATTTGGGGCTATAAGATGCCATAAAACACGACATTACATAAAGTTTTTAGAACAATTAGGCTTGCCATTTGTCTTTAAAGATGTCGAAAAAAATGAAATGCATGCCGAGCAATTAATTAACTTATTTGATTCAGGCAAACTAAATTTTCCTACCTTCTTACTTGATGGTAAAAAACTGCGCAATCCGAAAGATGATGAGCTATTAAAACAGCTAAGAAAACGTGGATTTATATGAACAAGAAAATTAAATTAGATATCATACAGCACATTGAATCATCAAGACGATTTGAAATGAGCATGGATGATTACGTCGCATTTGTGAGCTATGCAAAAGAAGAAGATATGCTCTTCTTAACTCATGCAGAAGTACCCTATCAATGGAGAGGTCAAGGTATAGGCGAAAAGCTTGTCTTAGCTGTCTTTCACCATATCACATCGAATAATCTGAAGGCAACCGCTATTTGTCCGTTTATTAAAAAAGTACTTAGGGAACATCCCTCTTGGTCAACCATAATCAGCTGATTTATGAAACTTAACATACACGATCGGTTTTCAAAAGAACTACCAGCTGATCCAAATAAACAAAATACAAGGCGCCAAGTCCAAAAGGCTTGCTTCAGTTATGTAACACCAAAACAACCTAGTAAACCAAGTTTGGTTCACGCTAACCTAGACCTTGCTCAACAACTTGGGATAGTCAAAGAAGATCTTCAGTCTCAAGACTTTCTCAACGTATTTTCAGGAGTAACAACACTTGAAAAATCTAGACCTTATGCCATGAATTATGGAGGCCATCAATTTGGTCATTGGGCAGGACAATTAGGAGACGGAAGAGCGATAAATTTAGCTGAAATTAAACATAAAGAACATCATCTTGCTATCCAACTAAAAGGAGCTGGAGAAACCCCATACTCACGATCAGCCGATGGATTAGCCGTTCTTCGTTCGTCCATCCGCGAATATTTATGTGCTGAAGCTATGCACCATTTGGGTGTACCGACGACTCGATCACTATCCATCATAAAGAGTGGAGATCAAGTAATGCGTGATATGATGTATGATGGCAACGCTGCTTATGAAACAGGCGCAATCGTTTGTCGTGTTTCACCAAGTTTTATTCGTTTTGGAAATTTCCAATTGCTCGCCTTTCGTCAAGACATTGGCACGCTAAAAAAACTGACTGATTTTACGATAAAGCATCACTTTAAAGGCATCGAAGCTGGAACTAAACAAGCTTATATCGATTTTTTCCGAGAAGTGTCCATGCGCACATTGGGTATGATTATGCATTGGCAAAGAGTAGGGTTTGTTCATGGAGTGATGAACACTGATAACATGTCGATATTAGGTTTAACTATCGATTATGGGCCTTATGGATGGCTAGAAGGTTTTGATCCATCCTGGACACCCAATACAACAGATAAACAACATAAAAGATATCGTTACGGGAATCAAGCCCAAATCGCTTTATGGAATTTACTCCAACTCGCTAATGCATTATATCCTCTAGTAAATGATGCCAAAGCCTTCGAAGATGTTTTAAACGAATTTGGTCCGAATCATAAATTGCAATATGAATCGATGATGCGTGATAAGTTAGGTCTTCATATGGCTCAAGAAAATGATATGATTTTGTTTAATCAACTGAACAAGACATTGGTCAAAACAGAAACAGATATGACCATTTTCTATCGATTGCTGGCAGAAATTAAGAAAGACGATCATCCAAGCTTGATGCTTAATGCAATAAACCTTGCATTTTATGAAGAAGATTTAGATGATGAGGTAAAGCAAGCTTGGCTCGATTGGTTCGGCAATTATAAAAATCGACTTTTGCAAGAGTCGTTGACAGACTTGGAAAGAAAAAAACTTATGCATGCGGTAAACCCCAAGTATGTTCTTAGAAATTACATGGCACAACTAGCCATCGATGATGCTGAAAAAGGAGATTATACTTTAGTGACCCAATTTTATGAGATGCTTAAACATCCTTACGATGAACAAGCAGAATATAATCAGTGGTTTGCAAAACGTCCTGAATGGGCAAGACATAGAATCGGGTGTTCCATGTTATCGTGCAGCTCCTAAATTAGTCTGTCGATAGACATCCGGCATAGAAGAAAAGCGCTGGCATTTCAAGAAATACTATATTCGTAAAAACAATTAGTATGGGATTTTTAGGGAGACTTTTAGGAAGTAAAAATACATCTTCATCAGTAGATCATGCCAGTTTAATTGAAGTTGGCGTCTGCCCAAATTGCTGGGGAAAACAAGCTTATGACGGGAAGTTTAAAGACTATGTGATAGATCAAACTAAGTCTAATGTTAATAAAGATAAAAGTCACCAAAAGGCATTTATCCAGCAGTTCGTCGAAACAAATGTCACAGGGATAAAATTAAAAACCGATGGTGATAAGATCCATTGCCCTGCCTGCAATTCAAAATTCTAACTATCTAAAAACTTACAGTGGTCTAAACTTGTTGGCGGTGCTCCGAGTTATTACCGGGAGCGCCTCTCAAGTCATTATAGCTTAGTTCTATGCCCATCCCGCGAATTATGGCTTTGGTATGGCTGACAGTTTGTATGGACTCAAACGTCCTTCCATATTTTTTATATTTATATCTACACCGGGTCTGAAAATTATGTATACTTTGCTCGCTGTAGTCTTGGTCTAACACTTCTATGAGTTCCTTCTTTCTTTCCAGTCGTTCTTGATCTTCGTATAATGGACTGGACATCCAGCAATGTACCTTTTTAGGGTCCATGCTTTGATTATGCTTTAGTTTACCATCCCAGACCCATTGTTGCAAGTTTTGGTTTTTATCAAAATAAATGATTGTAAACGGTTCGATATCTACCAACAAATACTCTTCCCATGCCAATGGAAGATTATTGGAAGACATCAAATCCAGTAGAATCAAACCGCGACTCATTCTGTATGGCTCTTGTCTCTGATGCCTTTTAAAAGCGCCATTAAGTAACACCATAATGTTTCCTTGATCATCATGACAAATCCAGCTTCCTCCTTTAAAATCTTAAGGGAAGTGAAGCGTCTTATGATCTAGTTTCAGTTTGTCCAATGTCGGTTTAGGTCGTAAGACACTTTCATCTCTATTCGAGCTGATGACTATTTTGTCCGAAAAAGGAACAAAGCTAACTACGCACATCGAACAAATAATTTATACTATGCTACATTAAAACACCATTGACTGCTTGGATACCTGGAGGCAAATCAGTCTCACCTAACATCTCGCGTAAGTCTATCTCGATGGTTCTACTTAATGCAAGCATAGGTATATCATTCCCTAGACCTTCAAAAGGATTTTCAGAATAATCACCCACTAATTCCATCATTAAATACACCCAAGAAACTAGTACCGTAAACGGAATGGCGAGAAAATGACCATATGGAACGCTATGAAATTCGGTCACCATCCCAAAAGGTAATAAAAATATAAATATACCTACGAAAACTGCACTCATACTCCCATATTGCCGAGGTAAGGGAAATTTTTTAATTCGTTCTGCTTTCCCTTGGTGCACGTAGAAATCATACAATATTTGTTGTAGTTCCATATGCCTAAAATCTTCGATCAGTCCTTTTTTTCTGAGTTCTTTCAATTCTTGTGCTTGCCGATCAATGATTTGAGTAGCTGAATTTTTAAAGTTGATAATGGTTTCGTATTCACTAGCTGGTAAAAACTTTTTCAGTTCTTGTTCAGTTTTACCATCCTTAAACATACCTACACCGATGGACTCTCTTCTTTTTTTTGTCGTACGAGCAATATGCTTGCTTTGACTGATATGCTCCCATGAGGTAGGTATGAGCAATTGATTTCTTAAAGTATAAAGCCAAGCAATGTGTCTATAGATCAGTCTTTTATGTATGCTGGAGACCTCTTCTTCGGTATAACTTCCATCTGCAAATTGAGTGGTGACGAAGCCTTTGACGCCAGAACCCCAAGCCCTGCTTGAATTTACTATGGCACCCCAAATTTTTCTAGCTTCCCACAAACGATCATAAGCTTGATTATTTTTAAAACCTATATAGAATGCAACTGCAGTGGCAATAATAGATACAGGTAGCCAAGGAATCTCGAGCCAAGTCCAGTGGGTAAACCAATAAAAAAAAGAAACCGCTCCTGCCCAAGCCGTTAACCAAATAATGTGCCCACCAGAAAATCTCAATATGGCCAAGAGACCAAAATTCTTTTTTACATACATATTTAAGAAAGTATTAAAAAATGGTGACTAAAAGGGTCACCATTTATTTATAAAATTTTATTTATGGAAATGCTTAAAGGAAATCTACCTTTCCACTATCCAGGTTGTAGTAGGCTGGTACCACCTTAACATCGCCAGATGCTACTGCACCCCCAATAATACTGGATCGACTTAGTAATTCTTGAGCGACCATTTGAGCATTAGTTTTAACTACATCATTTACACTTGCTCCTTTTGGGGAAGCTTGCACAGCTGGAGTGATGTGTGCTAGTAGGTGATTTAAATTATAACCATTGTCTCCTCCATTGACTGCAGCTGTCACTGCACCGCAACTTTGATGTCCTAGAACGACGATAAGTTTAGTGCCACAATGAGCCACAGCATATTCCATACTTGCAATGGAAGATGTATTAGCAACATTTCCCGCAACTCTAACCACAAATAACTCACCTAAACCTGTATCAAATGCTAATTCAGGAACTACTCGACTATCAGCACAACTTAGCACAATGGCGAAGGGTGATTGGCCTGCAGTTAAGCCATTTCTTGTGACAATATCTTGAGATCCTCGATCCATTTTATCAGCAACATAGCGATCATTTCCGCTTTTAAGTCGCTCTATTGTATTTTCTATACTCATAAATTTTTTGCTTTATTGATTAAAATAATTGTAAAATAATAGTTTTCTGCCATTAGTTAAAATCGTTTAATAAAATGGCTTTTCTATTGGAGTGTGTATAGGCAAAAACTAAAAAAGCATTTATATTTAATTCTACACCAACAAAATTACCAACATGAAACATTTAATTTTTGTTTTTACATTGCTCATTTCTTGCCCATTTTTACAAGCACAAAAGGTTGTTATTATCGAAGAAGCTGTAGGGACTTGGTGTGGATGGTGCCCTCAAGGTTTAACGATGGCAGAGACCTTAACTACATTGTACCCAGGAAGAATATTAGTCTCGGCAATTCATATCAATGACACCATGGAAACGGATGATGGTTATTTTGATAGTACTGGCCTGGCAGGCTTGCCTACAAGTAATATAGATAGAAGCTTATTAGATCTTGATCCTATCGAATGGATGGATACCATAGAATCACAATTAGCGTTAGAAATACCTGCTACGATTAATGTATCAAGAAATTATGAGGCCGATTCTCGAAATTTAGAGATTACGATTTGTGCAGACTTTATGACTTCTTTGTCCAATGTCGATTATCGATTAGCTGGTATTTTAATTGAAGACGGCGTGACAGGAAATCCACCTTACTTTAATCAAGATAATTTTTACAGTGCAGGTGACTTGGGCCCAATGGGAGGTTTTGAAGATCTACCCGCTATAGTTAATGCAGAATTTATGGTCTATGACCATGTTAATCGTGGATTAATCAGTGATTTTCATGGTGTAGAAAATTCTATACCTGCCAATCCTACAGCAGGCGAAAGTTACTGCACATCACTTACAACTACTTTATCAGATGATTTTGATCCTGAGTACATTAAAGCCTATGGCTTACTAATCGATCATAATACTGGATCCATTTTAAATGCAGGAACATCCGCCTATGCGGAAGGTGATTTAAATGCGGTGCCTATGTTTCACTCTCCTAACCAAACAAAGGCCCAAATTAATGTACCAATAGCTTACGATATCCTAGCCCATGATCCTGATAAACAAGCCTTGAATTTTGAAGTAATTGGGGATTTACCTTCTTGGCTTAATTTGGTAGCTATTGGTGAAGATGATGCACAACTAATAGGAATCCCTAATGGAGTAGGAAATTTTGATGTGAGCATTAAAGTGAGTGATGGAATCGATGACAGAACTGAAATTTTTACAGTGGAAGTTGTGGCAGATACTGAGGGCTGGGTTCAGATTGGCGATAAAGTATTTAGTGACTTGCCTTCAGAGCATAAATGTTTTAGCGCAATTAATCCAAATAACAATGAAATTTACACCCTCGGCATGTCTCATGATAATGAAGTTTTTAGTTACAAATTTGATGGAAGTGAGTGGTCTCAAATGGGTAGTACAATGGCTGGTATCAATTTATTTGGTGACATCGCTGTTAATCCAGTAAATGATGAAGTATGGAGAATCTACAGAGAAACAAATAGTTCGATCGTTAGTAAGTTTAATGGTACTGACTGGGAGCAAGTAGGTGATTATTTACCGGTAACAAGCTATCATAGTATTGGTTTTACCAGCGATGGAAAATGCTATGTCTCTGGATACCGATCAGGTGCGGGAGTCTTAGTATTTCTATGGGATGAAGGATGGATAGAGCTCATGCAGCCCCAAGCTGAAAATAATCTATTGCGCTGTTCCATGGAGATTGGACCTAATGATGAAATTGTACTATTAGCCAGTGAATTTCTTAATGGGCCCTCATTCTCTAGAGCTTATATATACAATGGAACTTGGGATCCATTGGGAGGTTTAATTAACCAAAACTTGCCGACAGTCGATGGATCGAACAGCTATCATTCCTTGGCTATTGGACAGGATGGTACAGTATTTACTGCCATTGCTCATAGTGGATCATTAAATATATATGCTTGGGAAGGTAGTGAATGGGAAACGATTGCACAAGGAATTGCCGGCTCGGAATTAAATGTGTTTGATATCACAACCAACGATGTAGGAGATTTATTTGTGTATTACGCAGATGGATTTTGCAAGGCTAATTGTGAACAATGGAATGGCACTTCATGGACAACATTGGGAATTCCATCTTTTACAAAAACACTTCTAGATATATCAGGATTTGTTTACAAAGAGGGCAACCCTGGGATGTTATATACAGACAACTATGAAAGTATTGGGAAGCTCTCCGCTAAACGTTATGAGCAAGTGTATTCTTCAATCCAAAAAATAGTCAAAAAGCCAGAATCAATCAAACTGTTCCCTAATCCTGCCCAAAATAACATCCATGTAGTTTTAAGTAAAAACAACATTGGACCGTATTATATATTTAATCAAAATGGACAGGTGGTACAATCTGGAAATACAATTGATGAAGTGATCGATATTAAGGTCTTACCAGCAGGATTTTATACACTTTTTATGCCTGGAGAAAATACGTATGGATCATTCATAAAAACGGATAATCACTAGAAAGAGAAAGGTGTACACGAGGATGTGTACACCTTATAAAACTCTCTTATAGCTAATCTTTAGTTCGTCCGAACTTTTACTCTTTTGTTACTTTTATTCCGAAACAGTTAGGATCAGTACAATCTTCTGAACAAACACCTGGAGGTTGTAAGTCCACATACATTCTACAATCTGGATCATTAGAATCTTCGACCCTTAAAGTCATAAGCATATTCATTCCTGCTGTTCCTGGATCCATTTGGAAAGTAGTAGTTCCTCCATAAGAACCTGTCGAAGGTGTAATTCCTGAAGTCGGAGCAAATACAGTATAAGAACTACTTGTGTTAGAACCTGTTACTGATAAATCAAAGGTTATATAATCGTCACTGCTGATAAATGGTGTACCATTATCATTACATTGAATATTACTTATGTCTGCCATGATAGAACAAGCATCAGAACATGTTGCTGGAGCTTCGACAGTTGCCGGCAAAGTACAATTCATATCCGTTTCGTCCATGATCATGATATCCAAATCGCCACCAGCAATAGGGAATGTTCCAAATGGACCAGAAGGAGTTCCATAACCTAGACCAACTCTAGAATCATCACCCGTAATTTTATAGGTCATTCCAGTATTTGTTCCTGTTACAGAAATGGTATACTCAAATTGATCATCTGATGGATCCGTAGGTGTACCATTGTCTAAACAAACGACATTGATTATCGGATCATTTAATAAACAATCTTCATCTGAACATGTAGCCGGTGGATCTACAGTTACTGTGGTTTCACAATTGTCAATACTTGAATCTTTTACTATCAAATCTAAAGGACCTCCAGCAATCGGAAATCCCATCATTGTAAATGGTCCCATAGGAGCTCCGTATCCTAAGCCAGTATGCATATCATCACCCATAATATCGTAAGTCATGCTTGTGTTATCACCTGTAACTGTGATGGTATATCTAAAAATATCATCTGATGGATCAGTTGGCGTTCCTGCATCAAAACATTCTGTTGTAACTGTTACGTCTGTAATTGCACATTGAGGGTTGTCACACGCATTCGGTAAGGCATATGGTGCAGTATTGTTACAAGTTGATGTCGGATTAAAGGCTGCTGTTACATTTCCAGAAGAGCCATCTGCAGCTACTGTAAATGTTGTACTCCCAGTTCCAGAACTACTTCCAACCATTATAGTTTGAGTATTACCACCTAAAGTAACATCTATATTTTCACCTGTTGGAGCACTTGACCAACTGACAGAGACTTCAACATCCACCAGTGAATTACCTGAACCATCCAAATAGCAATTTCCTTCATTAACGGTCATCGTTAAAGAACAACTTGGAGAACAAGGTCCTGGGAGTGTGTATGGCGTAGAACTTGTACACGTCGTAGTGGTCTGGAAATTAGCGGTCACATTACCTGAACTAGCATCAGCTACAACCATAAATGTAAGCATTTGACTGCCAGATGTTCCTGCTGGACTGACAACCATAGTTGTGCCACCTAAGCTGACATCAATGTCTTCACCTGCTGGGGCATTTGCCCAAGTAACTGTGACACTTACATCTACCATGGACGCGGAACCTGTCCAATAGCAAGCTCCGGGTGCAGCTGATACGTTTAAGCTACAATCAGGCGTGTCGCATGATTGAGGTAAAGTATATGGTGCTGTACCAGAACATGAAGAAGTAGGGTTAAATGCTGCTGTTACATTTCCTGTAGATCCATCAGCTGCTACCGTGAAAGTAGTCATACCTGAACCATTACTTGAAGAAACAGTTACCGTCTGAGTTGCTCCGCCTAAAGTTACATCTATATTTTCTCCTGTAGGTGCATCAGTCCATGTGACAGCCACAACTACATCAACTACAGAGTTGTTTGAGCCATCTAAATAACAATTACCTTCCATGACCTGCATCGTAATAGAACAATTTGGTGCACAAGGGGAAGGTAAAGAATATGGACCAGAAGCTGAACATGTCGTAGTCGTCTGGAAATTAGCTGTTGCATTGCCTGAACTACCATCTGCAGGCACCGTAAATGTTATGGTTTCATTTCCTGGAGTTCCTGTTGGTGTTACCACCATAGAGCTTCCTGCAAAATTCACATCAATGCTTTCTCCTGTTGGAGCATTAGCCCAACTTACATTTACATCTACATCCACCATTGAAGAACTGCCATTCCAGTAGCAAGCACCAGGGTTGACTGTTACAAACAATTCGCAATTGGGTGAACATGATGGTGGCAAGTCGACATTTGAAACATCAAAGCAAGAGAATGTTGGCACAAAATTAACACTTACAGCTGCTCCTGTTGTACCTGTGGCACCTACAGTTACAGTTTGAGTATGTGTTCCAGAACTTGCGCCTGGTGTATAGCTTACAGTTGTACCATCAACGAAGACATCTATACTTTCTCCAGTTGGTGCATTCATCCAGCTAAAAGTGACATCAACATCAACTAGAGAGTTAGTGCCATCAAAAGTACAGCTTCCGGGTACAACATTATCGATTGTTATATTACATGGAGGTTCACATGAATTAGGAACCGTATAAGTTGTGAAATCATCACAAGAGGTGGTAGACGTAAAGAAAACATCCACAAAATCATTCGACCCATCAGCAGCAACTGTGAGCGTTACACTTCCAGATCCATTAGGGGTTACCACAGAAATAAAATCAATATTTCCTCCAAATTGAACTTGAATATCTTCTCCTGATGGAGCATTAGTCCAGCTCACATCTATCGTAAGATCTGTTAATGAATTTGTACCATCCCAAACACATCCATTATCTGAAACATTAGTAATCACTAAATCACACGCAGGAGCACAAGGTGGTGGTAAATTTATAGGCGAACTGTCTCCACAAGAAGTGGTGCTAATAAACTGAACAAAAATAGTAGAACCACTTCCATCAGCGGGGACCGTTAAAGTTGCCGAATCACTTCCGCTAGTTCCAGAAGGACTTACGGTCGTTGAGATACCGCCTAAATCAATAACTATGTCTTCACCAGCTGGAGCATCACTCCAAACGAAGCCAACAGTCACATCAACAACAGACTGACTACCATCCCAATAACAACCACTATCACCTAAAGATGTAATCGATAATGAACACATGGGTGTACATGGTGGTGGTAAACTTAATGTGTTATCTGAGTCTCCACAAGAAGAAGTAATACTAAACCCTCCAAAAACAGTAGGGCTAGATCCATCAGCTGCCAAAGTTATGGTAACCATATCACTCCCGCTTGTTCCTGTAGGAGTTACTGTTTGTATGCTACCGTTTATATCTATAATTATATCTTCTCCACTTGGAGCAGCAGACCATGTAAAACCTACACTGACATCAACTAAAGATTGCGACCCATCCCAATAACAAGCACCTGATCCTACTGAGGTAATATCAAATACACATGAAGGAGCACATGGGCCAGGCGCATCGTACGATCCAATCGCAGAACAGCTACTTGTAGGCACAAAATAAGCTACTACTGAATTACCCGTAGAGCCGTCTGCAGGCACAGTCAATGTCGTACTTCCAGAACCATTAGTTTGTCCACCTACAATAATAGTAGCTTGGGTACCATTAATATCTACTGTAATATCTTCTCCTGGAGGTGCATCCATCCAACTGACTGCTACCATTACATCTGCTGTCGAACTAGTTCCATTAAAATTACAAGGCCCTACAGTAACAGCATCCATGGTCATTGTACAACTAGGCGTACATGCACTAGGCGCTGTAGCACTGCTGTTTGTACCAGCACAGCTTGTTGTTATACTATAATTAGCACTTGCTGTTAAAGGTGAACCATCAGCTGGCACAGTGATCACTGTACTCCCAGATCCAGTAGGACCAGACGGCGTGATTGATCCAGCCGTACCATTTAAGTCAACATCAATAGACTCTCCAGCTGGTCCGTCACTGTAACTCACTGACACTGTAACATCAGTCAAAGATTGCATAGAACCTGCATCATAGTAACAAGGTCCTGGAGTCACACCATCTACAGTTAAGATACAAGTAGGTCCTGAACAAGTCTCTACTGCAACTAAATCATCAGCCACACAATCAAATATAATAGCTCCTCCCGCATCTAAGGCATGAACCCAAACAGTAAAAAAGCTATCTCCACCATAATCGGCTTGAACATCGGCATTAGAAACACAAGCATTATACGTTCCATCACCTACTCCAGTAGTCAAAATCACTTTATTGGGGTTATTGGGATCGTCCGCTCCAGATAACTTTCTCAATATTTCTATGGCTAAGCCATCTGAACCTGATATTACCACATCAAAACAAAGATTATCCCCTACACATCCTTGACTTACCACTGAAATACTAATCCCCCCACAATTCCAAGGCGAGCATGAAGGTGGACCAGCAATTATAAAGTCTTCCATACATCCATCTTGCTGTCCAGTTACAGTCACTGTTACTGGCCAAGTCTGATTACCATCTAGTGAGTTACTTAACGAACCCCCATCAGCACCTAGGGAACCTGAGTCTCCTCCCGAAGTTGTATAGTTATAGCTGAAATTATTTCCATCATTAGGTATTGAAATATCAACTGGAAAATAATCATCATCTGTTGGATCTGAGGTTTGATGATTTCTACAAACTTCAGTCGTAAAGTTACCAGAACCACACTGTGCAATTAGGTCTTGGTTTGCAGTTATAAAAAACAAACATAAAAAAAACACATGTAAAATAGCGTGCAATCTTGGGCGGCACTGCTTCGAATCAGTTAAAAAAGTCATAATATGAGTTATTTGCCTTGCTTAGTAATATCAAAAAACAATCAAATATAAAACTAAATTACTATATATAACTACAAATCGTTAAATAATAGAA
Organism: Saprospiraceae bacterium; assembly: GCA_020631235.1. GTDB lineage: Bacteria > Bacteroidota > Bacteroidia > Chitinophagales > Saprospiraceae > JAHDDO01. The sequence goes on from JAHDHQ010000002.1 coordinate 105,607, forward strand.
TATTCTAATATGTAAAAAACTAATGAGTAATAAAATATATCTTAGTATTTTAAATTATATAATTTTTCTATAATATTTAAAATGAAATGAGTGCAATTAGAATTAGTCCAAATTACTAATACAAATATTGAACAATATATGTATTGGCAATCTGAAAAACATGACTATCAAGCCTTTAATGGTCCTTATTTTGACAAAGAAAATGAAGAACAAATTCGTAGCAAAAAACAAGCTTTTTTAGACGAAATCCGAAAGGATGGGCAGTTACTACATAAAAGATTCATTTGTATTGACCATTCAGAAATTGTTGGCCAAGTGAGCTACTATTGGCGTTCTATTGAAACTGATTGGTTGGAAATAGGCATTGCGATATACGAAAAACAACATTGGTCAAAAGGCTTCGGACGCAAAGCACTTACTTTATGGATAAATCATGTATTTGATCAATTCCCTCAAATAGTACGAATAGGTCTCAGTACTTGGAGCGGCAATCATGGCATGATAAAATTAGCTGAAAAACTAGGCCTTTACCAAGAAGCTTGCTATAAAAAAGCGCGCATCGTCAAGGGAAAATATTATGATTCTGTCAGCTATGGCATACTAAGGGAAGAATGGACAAAATTAAAAAATGAGGGAAGTCTCCACTCCCCTCACTAAATATTAACCAAACAAACTTAAAGCTCTCCAGCTTTAGTTTCTCTGCGCTCGATTCAGCTCATCAGATGCACTACTCTTTTTCTTTTGCACCGACTTCATATGCTGATTTCCGAACTTATAACTTAATTCTAGATTGTAAACGGGACCATCCCATCGGTTATAAATAGACAAATCCATATTTTCATAATCAATGGTAGCTGTCATATATTTTGCTAGAATATTTTCGATTCCGATATTAACTTTCAATTTATCATTTAAGAATTTCTTGGCTAGACCTACATCTACCCCATATAAATATTGGGCATCAATAATTCCTTCTATCCCTCCGCTATTATACCAACCAGAAATCTCTCCAGTAACTTTATAAGGCAATTTCCATTCTGTTTGTATAAAGCCTGTGAAATCCCATTTCTGACGATCCAATTGAGCATTGAGGTATTCAGAATTATACATATTGTTATTCGCGATGAATCCGCCGTACCCTGATGCTCTCGGAATAAAATCTAAAGGAAAAAATAAACTAATGTTCAAATTCTTGTAAGACTCCAAATTAAAAGTGCTCAAATTAGTTTCTCCTGTTGCATCATTTTGTTGGGTTAGATCCGTCATAACATCACTTACATCTTTATATTCAATATTGAAAAAAGGTTGTTTCTCAAACATTAAATTAAATTTAAAACTATGCGCAAAAGCTGGTCTCAGCATTGGGTTTCCTTGTTCGAACGTAAATGCATCTAGGTAATAAACAAACGGGTTCAAATTAGAATACCTAGGTCTATTAATTCGGTAACTATAAGCTACAGAAGCTGCCAAAGGACCTGATATTTCTCGGGCTAGACTAAAGCTTGGAAAAAACTTTTTTATGTCTCTAGTTATACGTTCGTCAATAGTAACAGAATATCCTTCGCTTTGACTGTTTTCATATCTCAGACCTGCGGTACCAGACCATTTATTATGTTGAAAATCAAGTTTCGAATAGCTGGCCCAAATAAGCTCATCAAATAAAAAGTGATTAGAACTTAGTGTATCCAATCGAAACTTCCCATCCAAGCCTTCATTCAAAGCTTTAAGATCATTATCCAGAGAAGCGGAGCTATATTTCCCTCCTAAACTCAAGCTTAAACTGTTGTTTATTGGAAGTGTATAATCAACTTTCGTAGCGTAAATATTAGTTGATCCAGGTTGTTCATATTTTTGCTTAGGGAAAACATAGTTTTCACGAGTCTCAGTGGTGGTCAATATCGTTTCTCCTTCATTTGCGATTGTGGAATAAGTGAAGTCCAAGGACAACTTTTGTCCACTTGTGTCAATATTAAATGTGTAATAAGGATTAATCGTCCTGAGCTTCCAAGATTCTTCTGAAGTATTATCTGTATTTAAATTTAGATTTGACTTAGTAGGCGTATTATAATCAACCTGTGTTTCTGTGGTGATTGTGTTGTATGAAAACCAATTGATATATCTAGATTGCACTCCTATGCTGTGCTTATCAGTAATATTGTAATCTAAAGACAGGTTTCCTCTCCAACTCTCACCAAAACTTGGATCATCTGATACTTGGGTGTAAATGGTATCATTGATATTTCTAGTTATTTCATTGCTTTCCCAGTTAGGGTAGTTCTTATACCCTAATCCTGCGTTTACATTTAACTTTCCCTGATAATGACTGATATTTACTGAAGTGGTATGTTTCCAATTTTCTCCTTTGGCGACTCCAGCCCGAACATTTCCATTCGTGCCAAATAAATTATTCTTTTTAAGAATGATATTGAGTACAGCACCGGTCCCTTCCGCATCAAACTCAGCTCCAGGCTGATGAATGACTTCAATTTTCTTGATATTATCAGCAGGCATATCTTTCAGCAAGGATTCTATATCCATATACTGTGTAGACTTCCCATTGATTAAAATAGTAGGCGTATTAGATCCAGCCATTTTTACTTGATCGCCGATAACAAGCAAGCCTGGAACCTTCTTAAGAACATTTAATACATTACCATTCAGTCCGGTTAAATTCTCTTCTACATTCACCACTAATCGATCAGCTCTCTGTTCAAGTAGTGGCTTTTTCGCGGTGATCTCCACTGTGGATAATAAATTAGCATCTTCCCTCAAGGTAATGATCATAGGATTTGATAGTGGAAAATTTAGCTCAGTAAATTGATCAACATAACTAAGCATTGATGTCTGTAAAAAATAGCTGCCTTGTTGTATTTGTTTAAACAAAAAGCTTCCATTTTCTTCTGTTGTCTGAGCATCTATAAAGCTGCTATCAGAAGTATTGTATAAGGCTACGGTTGCAAAATGGATCGCTTGTTTATCTTCATCCTGTACTCTTCCTTCTATGGTTGTCTGCCCCAAAGATTCGGAAGAAAAGTAAAAGATTAAAAAAGGTACTAATAAAAGTTTTTTCATTGTTCGCTTGGACTTATACTGAGAGTACTTTTCTCGACATAAAAAAGTTACAAGAAGCTTGCTTTTTCTGTTCAAACAATCCAATCTTTAGACGAACAGTACAATTTACAAGATGAAATCAATACAGTGCCTTAAAGACATAAGTGGGTATGATGTAGATGCTTAAAAAGCATACATCATCCAAGCAATAATTAATTCTGTGAAATAGAAATGGAGTGACTTAGCTTAGAAGTTCTTTTACTTTATTCGCTACATTCTCCCCTGTGAATCCAAATTTTTGATCAAGCACAGTATAGGGTGCAGAATATCCAAAATGATCCACTCCGTGGACAGTTCCATTTTCTCCAACCAGACCTTCTAAATTTACTGGCAGTCCTGCCGTTAGTCCAAAACGTGGAATACCCGCTGGTAGAATTGATTGCTGGTATTCTTGTGTTTGAGATCTAAAAAGACCCTCTGAAGGTGCAGATACAATTTGGCATTTTACACCATCCTTAGACAGTAATTTTTCTGCCTCAAACAAAGTAGAAACTTCTGATCCATTGGCTACTAAAACAACATCAGGAATACCATCCGTCTGCTTAACTATGTATGCTCCTTTTCGAGCTTCTTTAGCTTCAGCATATCGTAAATTTTTCACTAAACCAGGCAGATCATTTATATTTTGTCTAGACAGCACCAAACCGCTCGGTGTTTGCTTATTATCCAAGGCCAACTTCCAACAGTGGGTTGTTTCATGGGCATCCGCTGGACGTAAAGCTAATAAGCTATTATTTCCAGAATGGTTCTTGAGTTTTTCGAGTAATCTCAACTGAGCTTCTTGTTCGATTGGTTGATGAGTCGGACCGTCCTCTCCCACTCTAAACGCATCGTGGGTCCACAAAAAGATCACTTGCTGCTCCATCAAGGCTGCAACTCGCATAGCAGGTTTCATGTAATCTGAAAAAGCAAAGAAGGTAGCACATACTGGAATCACGCCACCGTGTAATGCCATCCCTGTGCACATAGCTGCCATAGTTAACTCAGCAACTCCAGCTTGCAAAAATCCGCCGGAAAAATCTCCTTTGGTAAAAGCCGATGATTTTTTCAAAAAGGCTTCAGTTTTATCACTGTTACTTAAATCTGCAGATGACACTATCAGGTTTTCAAGCTTACCTGCTAGATAATCTAGAACAGCTCCAGAAGCATTTCTACTCGCAATATTTTGTTTTTGTTCAATGTCTTTAAAATTAAGATGGGAGGTCTCCTTATTTAAAAATCGTTCGTATTTAGCATGCAATTCCGTTTCTGAAGAAACCCACTCGCTGTAACGTTTTTTGCGCACTTCTGCCGCCGCTAGTCGCTGAGCCATACAGCTTTGATAATGCTTGGCAACTTCAGATGGGATGACAAATGGATTAGATGGATCTGCTCCAAGATTCTTTATCGTTTCTGAAAATGAAGCATTACTTTTTCCGAGCGGTTTTCCGTGCAACTCCACTTCACCTTCATAGTTAGAAGCATCTTCTTTAACAACGCCCTTACCCATGATAGTTTTACCTATAATTAGACTAGGTTTTTCAGTTTCCGCAATGCAAGCATCCAATGCTTTCCTAATAGCGTCATGGTCATTTCCGTCGATCGTTATAACATGCCAACCCCAAGACTCATATTTCATAGCTGTATCTTCGGTGGTCACTTCATCTACCGAAGTCGACAATTGTATGTCGTTTGCATCATAAAACATAGTAATATTACCAAGACCCAAGGTTCCAGCAATTCTGCCTACTCCTTGAGAAATCTCCTCTTGTATACCTCCATCAGATATATAAATGTAGGTTTTGTGAGCAACTACATCTCCAAATCTGGCATGGAGAAACCTTTCAGCTACAGCTGATCCAGCACCAAATGCATGACCTAAACCCAAAGGTCCTGAGGTGTTTTCTATGCCTCGTTTAAAATCTACCTCTGGATGCCCTGGCGTGACACTTCCCCATTGTCTGAATGATTTCAAATCATCCATGGAGTATTTACCTACTAAAGCTAACTGGCCATACAACATGGCGGACATATGCCCTGCATCAAGATAAAACCGATCTCTTAGATCCCAAGCCATATCGTTAGGATCATACACCATATATTCTGAATACAAGATATGGACAAAATCGGCTCCACCCATGGGACCACCTGGGTGTCCCGAGTTTGCCTTTTCAACCATAGAAGCTGCTAATACTCGAATTGTGTCTGCTGATTTCATTGAAAGATCAGAATGGCTCATCATGCTTGTTACTTTTTTATATATGATTTAATCAAATATGATGCAATGATAAGCCCTTAGATTGAAAAGCTCGCCTAATTTTTGAAAAAAGTATCCACAGATTATTCCACAAAAATGAGTTCCCTATACATTTTCGAATTTTGATGAATCACTAACACATACATCCCTGAAGGCAAACCACTTAAATCAATATTTTTCTTTCCGGAAATTTCTCCTGAAAAATAATATTTCATTTGACTTTGCTTATTAAATAAAAACATTTCCAATGACTCATTATTTGATATTGACTCCACTATTATTTTTCCACTCGTTGGATTTGGATAGATGCTAAAAATTTCATCTGAGATTAGTTTGACTGAACTGGGATTACAGTTCGTGTCATAAGAAGCATGATCATCTTTTATCCAAGCATCTGGGATAGTTTCTAAATCATTATCAATTTGGATGCAAAATAGTGCTGGGTTTAGCACCGCCCTAAAAAAGTCTATCGAATCGTTAATTCCATTTGCAATATTTAGTTTTTCTAATTGGTTTAGTCTACAATCTATGTGACGCAACATTGGACAAGACTCGAAAGACAATACACTCAATAAGTTATCAAAAAGATCTATCCATTCTAGATTTTCCATGGGTTCAAAATCCAAACCTTCTAGATAGTTTTGCCCAAGATCTACCTTTTTTAAAAGCAAATTATTCCTGAGGTCCAAATAAGTCAAAAAATTGCTACGTAGATTAAGTAATTCTAAGTCAGAACACTGTGTAATATTAATCGAATTTAGCACATTTTGATTTGCTCTTATCGATGTTAAAAATGTATTGTTTGATAAGTCTAGAGATTCGATGTCATTTTTATCAATATTCAATGAAATTAAATCAACATTGGCACTTAAATTTAAGCTAGATAATCTATTATCATAGGCCGTCAAAATGGTCAACAACTCATTTTTTGATAAATCCAAATTAAGTATGCTATTTTGATTAATCTTGAGGATTGACAGCATAGTGAGATTGGATACATCTACCGAGTCTAGATTGTTTTTAGATAAGTCTAGACTAGCAATCAAAGCATTCTGACTCAAATCGACATGTTCTAACCCACAATTTCTAAGATTTAGGTTTTTTAGTAATTGATTTGCACTTAAATCAATGTCACTAATTTCATTTGAAGCAATAGAAAAACTTTCCAAAGATGTATTTTCACTTATATCAATCGTCAAAAGCTGATTTCTACTTAACTGGAGTTCTACTAATGACAACAACGAGGAAACGTCTATACTTGAAATGTCATTATCGTTACAGAATAATCTTTCCAGATTTATAAAATATTCTAAACCCGTAAGATCAGTAATACCTAATTCGTCCAAGAACAAATCCTTTGCAAAGGCTGCTTCACCCATGGTAATTTCATCGTCTCCATCAAAGTTTATATTTTCGTTTGCTAACAAATAGTCCTTAAACTTTTGATCGGGAATATTGATTTGGGCTTGAGAACTATACGCCAAACCAATAAAAAAAATAAGCCTATATAATTTCATACTTAAATAATTTAAATCTATTTAAACTCAGCAAAATTGCTGATATAGATGATTAAGTACAAAACTAAATTTCATTTGGTGTAAAGAAAGGGTGGATTGTACCAACGGTCCAAAAGAGCATATTAAAGGATTCAAAAATCGTCTTTAATATCCAAACAAAAATACCAATAGACTTTACTGACTAACGCTTAAACGAACTCCCTTTTTTCCAAACAGGCACCTCACCAGAATTTGCTAGACGCCATCCAACATTTAAATAAAACTGTCCATCTTGTTCCATGCCACCCATGTTCCACTCATTGGGATCATACTCATCTGAGGGTGCATGATATCTCTGATTTACATAAGTTTCAGCAAACTCCTTTGCGTATTCTACACCCTTTTCAGCATGCTCATAGGTACCTTCTGCATATAAGCATGGTATCCCAATCTTGGCAAAATTAAAATGATCTGACCTAAAGAAATATCCTTTTTCTGCATTCTGTTCTGCTGCAATATATCTACCTTGTTTTTTGGCTTCTTCTGCAGCAATATCATCCATCGTGGAATGGCCTTTCCCTACAATGGTCAAATCTTTCATTTTCCCCATAGGATTTACGCCATCCATATTTAGATTACAAATAGTTTTCGACGGCTCAAACAATGGCTTTTCAGCGTAAAATTCAGATCCAAGAAGACCTTGTTCTTCAGCAGTCACAAAAAGAAAAACTACGGAGCGTTTTGGTTTTTGTGGAGCTTCTGCAAATGCTTTCGCAATACCTAAAACGGTAGCTGTCCCTGAGGCATTATCCAAAGCTCCATTGTAAATACTATCTTTTTCGACAACTTTGCCTATACCCAGGTGATCCCAATGTGCAGTATAGATAATGCATTCTTCTGGTGTTTCTTCACCTTCCATGTAGGCTACCACATTATTAGATTTACATTCCTTTACTTCGCTTTTTAAGGACATACTGATGGTACTATTTAAAGGGACTGGTTTAAACCCTGGGGTACGCGCCGCTTTAAACATCTCGGTCAAATTATGGCCCGTATTTTCAAAAAGAGCCTTAGCCTGATCTAGTGTTATAAAGCCCTTAATTCCACAATCTTTCGATCGATCAATCCCTGTCAAACCTTGCTGAGTTCCACTCCAACTGCTTTCTACAACAAACCAAGGATAACCTGCCATATTGGTTTCATGGATAATAATCAATCCAGCCGCTCCTTGTCGGTCAGCCTCATCATATTTATAGGTCCATCGACCAAAATAAGTCATAGTATCTCCCTTAAAAAATGTAGAATCATCGCCACCATAGCCAGGATCGTTTATGAGGATGACTGCCGTTTTACCTTTCATATCAATGCCTGCATAGTCATTCCAGCCTCTTTCTTTATCAACTATCCCATAACCACAGAAAACCAACTCAGAATCTTCCACTGTTACTTCTTCCTGTAACCTTTCAGAATGAATCATAAAGTCTTTGCTCAAGATTAAATTCATGTCCTTATTTGGTGTTTTAATCGTCATTTCTTCAGCTGGAAAACCTGTAATGTCGACTAGTCCCACTTCTTGGAAATAAGAATTACCATTCCCCGGTTTTAAGCCTATTTTCTTCAATTCATCAGCAATAAATGCTGTGGTCTTTTCTTCACCTGGCGTGCAAGGCATCCTTCCTTCAAATGCATCAGATGACAAGGTTTTTAGATAATTACGCGCATTATCCAAGTCTAAACTCGGTGCCGGCGGAACAATAAACGGCTGAGTATTCGGATCTTGTTTGCATGCCCCAACAAGGCAGCAAACCGCTAATAATGAGAAAATATACTTCAACATGAGCTTATCAATAATTAGTAAATAATATGCAAAGTATAAAAGTAAGTGTAGAAAAAGACTGCTTAGGCTTTAAATATATCCAAAAACTCCTTTCTTACTCGCTTAGCTAAAGGAGCGTAACTTCCATCTTGCATTTTAATTTCTCCATCTTTATTGACTTCAGTTAAGTACTTTATATTTATGATGTGCGATTTATGCACTCTATAAAACAAACTGCTATCTAACAACTCGGTAAAATGCTTTATATTCTTTGACGCCATGAATCGATCACCTTTAATGGTGTAAATGTTAGTATAATTACGGTCTGCTTCGAGTCTGACTATATCGTGAATTTTCACAAATTGTATCCCTTTCGAATTGGGTACTGGAATTAAGTTAGCTTCATTTTTTATCACATCACGCAACACATCTTGGTAGCCATTCAACTTCTTTGTCGTACTCTTTTTATAATGATTTACAGCCTTTTCTATTTTGTCAATGTCGAATGGCTTGGTTAAGTATTGTAAAAAAAAGTAATCGAATGCCTTTATTTTGACATCCGTATACGCAGTAATAAAAATGATCTCAAAATCTAATTCGTCTTCCACCAAAGCATCTAAAATGTCAAAACTTTCTCCATCTGGTAGATGAATATCCATAAAAACTAAATCGACATCATTTGATTTTAACAGCGGAACACTTTCTGCAACGCTTTCTGCCTCACCAACAATCGTTATGTCTTCAATAAATTCTTCCAGAATTTGCTTTAGAGCTTGACGACTTCTTTGTTCGTCTTCAATAATGATGGTTTTAATCATGTTTATTCATTTAATATGGGAACAACAATAGATGCGTTTGTACCAGAATTATCTGACTGCTTATGAGATAAGTCTTCATAAGTAAATGACGATTTAGGTTTATCTCTTTTCAAAATATTTATGCGCTCTTCAATATTTTTTGTTGCAATTCCGAGTGAATGAGATTTTTTTGATAATCGCTTTGAGGCAAGCACGCCTATTCCATTATCCTTAACCAAGCATTTAATATAATCTCCTTGCTTTGTAAACTCCACATTAATAACATTCCTATTTCTCTTTGAAAAATCGAATGCGTGCAGCACAGCATTTTCAACCAATGGTTGGAAAAGCATAGAAGGTATCTGTGTGCTTTCAGCATTGATTAAAGGGTCGACTTTTACAGTAAAATCGAATTTATTACTAAATCTCAGCTGTTCTAACTCCAAATAAAGCTTTAAATGCTCAATCTCTTGCTTTAATGAAACAGAACTATTTCTTGAATTGGAAACAATGAGTCGTATTAAATTGGCAAATTTACTCAGTTGATTATTAGCTTCTCTCTTATCTCCGGACAAAATAAATTGTTGGATTGAACTGAGGCAGTTGTTAATAAAATGAGGATTCATCTGAGTTAATAGAGCTCTTTGCTGGAGTTCTACCACCTTTAAATCGAGTTTGCTTTTTTCTTTTTCTTGTGCAATTCTAGAACGCACATAAGTGAATGTACCCAAAAATAAGAACACAAGAGACAAAGCCCGAAAAAGCCAACTTTTATACCATGGAGGTTTGATTTTTATATCAATATTAATTCCATCCGGTAGTTTCTTCGTTTGTTCGTTTATACTTAAAAAAGGAACCAATTGGAACTGATAGTTACCAGGAGCTAAACCCACAAAATCCAAGGTTCTTTTTTTGCTTATTTGCCAGCCTTTATTGCTGCCAATTAAACGATACTTAAAAGACATATTTTGAGCATTATTAAAGCTTATCGAAGAATAATTAAAAGAGATGTCGTTTTCTTTATAAGACAAATTGCTTAATTGTTCGACACTTGAAGCATTACCATTAATTTTGACCCTATTTAATAAGATTTTTGGGTTGTTTTGAGGCTTTGCATTGTACTTATTCCTATCTATTACAGTTAAGCCGTGTGTGCTCAAGGCATAAATTTTTTGTGTTGTTATGTGGGATTGTATTATGTTATTAGAGCTCAGACCATCATCTTTAGTAAAATTTTGTATTGACTCAATCTTTTGTTTTGAAAATTTCAGATTAGAAATACCACGATTTGTCGAAGCCCAAATCTCATCATCTTCATCTAGGAAAACATGCTTAATAATATTTCCCAAAATTCCATCTTCAGTGGTTATCCGATTAATCTTATTCTTGTAAATGCTAAACATTCCATCCCCATTCGTACCGACTATTATCAAACCCGATGAAAGTTGCTCGATGCTATTAATATTTGACTCTTTCAGCACCGGGTAATCAATGGTATCTAACTGACGATCGGTTGTTGATCTTAATAAACCTTTATTCGTTCCAATCCAGACTGAATGATCGATGGCTGATAAAATGGCTGTTGATCGTTGATCATAGATATAGTCATAATTCTGAAGAGAAAAGGCATCATACCTCATTGCATTATTAGCCTTGGCTAAGACCATTTGATTTCCATCAAAATCTAAATCTTTAAACGTTCCGTTAATGGCCTCATCTATCCTACTCAAATCATTAGAAAAACTAAACAAGCCCTGATTCTTCATGACCAGAATATTCCCATTGGGTCCGTGATGGATTTTACGGATTTTTGTTCGAGAAGGTCCAACGATTTTTTTTGTATCGTATGTTGGCCACTTTAAAGCTTGTATTGTATTTTCTTCTATTAGGTGTAAAGCTCCACTTTCTGTACCCAATAATATCTTTTCATCAAAAACGAGCATTGAACTCAAAAGATCATTATCCAAATTTTCCCCGATGATAAACTGGTTTTCTATGTGGTTGTTGATTTTAAACAGTCCTCTTCCAAAGGTGGAAATCCATAAATTATTCTCTTGGTCTAGATAGGCTGAAGAGCCAAATATTTCTTTATCTTCTTTAACAACTTTAAGCTTATTACCAAACTGTACACTTTTTCTTAAAGGGGTCTCATTTCCATAAATCCAATATATAGAATCTTGCTTCTGAATGTTAACTGGACCTTTTATATCATCAATATTTTCAAGCTTAAAGAAATGTTTGTATATTTTATGAGAAGGATAACGAGACAAAAGCAAAGAACTGTATTCTTCTTGACGGATGTCCGCAAGATTTAAAGGTCGTGTTTCATTGCTTAAAAGCGACTTAATTTCCGTTTCGTCTCTCAAAATGGAAAAAACTTCACCTGATTTAGCTTTAATTAAAAAATTCTTGACTGCTTTCTCATCTTGTGCGAGTTCTGATATGGTATTATCTGCACTTAATTGTAATATATTGCCTTCATCTCCTAGAAAATAGAGATTCCCGTATTTGTCTTCCCGAATATCTGAGACCCGACTACTCAGTTTTAGTTTTTTTAGTAAGCTGACATTGGATTCATTATAGATATTGCCTTCATAGTAGTAAGACATTTTCCCGTTAAAAGAATAAAACCATACGCGATCTTGAGAATCTACATAAAAATTAAAAATCTCATTATCGGCTAATCCATCACTTTTAGTGTAGGTAATGAACTCATACCCGTCAAATATTGAAACACCATAATCAGTAGCAATCCAAATAAATCCTTGGTTGTCAGCTTTAACACTATAAATAGTATTACTTGGCAAGCCATCTTCAACTGTGTAATTAGTGTAAGAAATACTTTGCGCTTTTACGATTAATGTCGCAAAAAGCAGTAAAAGCCCAAGTATTATTTGTTTTCGCATAAATTCTTGCTAAAGTCATATAAGGTAGCAAAATCTATGCAAAACAATCTGCTAAGCGCCATTGGTTTTAGTCTAACTTAACCAACGTAATAAAAAACTGTACTAATGGTCTTTATTCCACCCAATCGGCAATAAACAAATTAGTCTCTCTCGTACCTCCGTTGTTTCTATTGGAGGCAAAAACCAGTTGTTTACCATCATAAGAAAACATAGGAAAAGAGTCGAAGGTATCATCAAAAGTAATTTGCTCTAATCCGCTACCATCGACATTGATCATAAATAAATTAAAAGGGAACCCTCTTTTGCTTGCATGATTCGAAGAGAAAATCACTTTTTCTCCACTTGGATGAAAATAAGGCGCCCAATTCGCATTGCCTAAATCCGTAATCTTGGTTAATTCTGTGCCATCAACATTACAAACATACAGCTCCATTTTTGTTGGCTGTACTAAACCCTTAGCTAGTAAATCTTTGTATTCTTTTTGTTCTTCGGCTGTTTTAGGACGAGATGAACGGAATATTAATTTTTTACTATCTGGTGAGAAAAAAGCTCCACCATCATAGCCTAAGCCAGAGGTAACCTGTTTAATATTTTTACCATCTATATCCATGGTATACAATTCCAAATCTCCTGAACGAATAGATGTAAAAACAATCATTTTTCCATCCGGAGAAACTGTAGCTTCGGCATCATATCCAGGTGCATCCGTTAATTGCTGAATAATATTACCCTCCAAATCGGAAACGAATATGTCAAAATCATCATAAATCGGCCAAACATATTTTTCGCCTCTAGGCGGCTCATGGGGACATGCTTTATCTCCCTTATGTGTAGAAGCATAAAGCAATGATTTATTACCTGGCATAAAAAAACTGCATGTTGTCCTACCATTCCCAGTACTTACAAGAGGTGCTTTCATGCCTTCTTCTAAAGGCTTATCTAAGTCATAAACATAGATTTGATCACAAGACACACCCCAAGCTTCATTATTTGACTGAAACACTAATTGCTTATCGTCAGTACTAAAATAAGCCTCTGCATTATCTCCCCCAAAGGTTAATTGGCGTACATTTTTAAGATGTTTTTCTTCAGCATACTTCAGCCCTACCAATTCTTTGTTAGGCTTTTTTTCTGCATGTGCATGGTGATGGTTTGATGGTTTTTCTGTTTTACTTGATGCACTTTCTTTAGGATTGCAAGAAGCAAGAAATAAAAAAGATGACAATACGATGACTAAGTTAAGGCTGCGAATAAGCATAAATAATATTTTTGAATAGTAGATTTGCAAATATAAACACAAGATTAATCGAACCTTATGCAAAATTGTCATCTTATTGTCATACTTTTTTTAGGCTTTCTTTCTTGTACTCCGAAAGTCAGTCAAACACTCATCGAAAACGACGAATACATCCATATGGCTCAAGTCAAAGCAGATGTTAAGTTTTTGTCTTCGGACGCTTTGGAAGGCAGAGAAGTCGGTACTCAAGGAGAAATCATTGCCTCTGAGTATTTGGCTACACGTTTTGAATGCATAGGATTAGAAACCATAGGTGAAGACTATTTTCAACATTTTTCTGTCCAAAAAAGAAGCAACCCTCATGCAGACCCTTCTCCGGATGACCCAACAGTTCATGGAAGAAATGTCATAGGCTTAATCGATAATGGCCACGAAAACACCATCGTTCTGGGTGCTCACTATGATCATCTAGGCTGGGGACCAGAAGGATCGCTACATACTGGGGATCCTGAAATCCATAATGGAGCAGATGACAATGCAAGTGGTGTGGCGATGATTTTAGAATTAGCCAGAAAATTATCTTCAGAAAAACTTAATTACAACTATGTAATTTTTGCATTCTCAGGTGAAGAGAAAGGCCTCTGGGGCTCTAATTATTTTACAAAACATCCGTTGTTTGAGTTATCAAAAGTGAACTATATGATGAACTTTGATATGGTAGGAAGACTCAACGACAAAAAAATGGCCATTTATGGCACAGGTACCTCTCCCGTTTGGGAGCCTATTCTGAATGAAAAAAACACATACGGTTTTGAATCTAAAATGGAAGCCTCTGGAGTAGGTCCTTCGGATCATACCTCTTTTTACTTAGAAGATATTCCAGTTCTGCAATTTTTTACGGGTCAACACGAAGATTATCATCGTCCATCAGATGACTATGAAAAGATCAATTTTGAAGGAATCGAAACTATAAGTAAATATGTTTATTCCATTATTCTCGACATTGACAAAAAAGAAAAAATCGCATTTACTAAAACGAAAGATGACAGTGCTGAAAAAATGGATTTCAAAGTAACACTGGGAGTCATACCAGATTACTTGTTTACAGACAAAGGGATGCGTATCGACGGAGTAAGAGAAGGAAAAACAGCCGATGTTGCGGGCATACTTAAAGGAGATATAGTGGTTAAAATGGGAGACCTGGATATCGTAGATATGATGTCCTACATGAAGGCTCTTGGGTCTTTCGAACCTGGACAAGAAGCCAAAGTAGTTGTAAAGCGTGGTGAAGAGTTAGTGGAAAAGAACGTTATTTTTCAATAAACTAATTGACTTTCACAATTTTCTTTCCATCGATAAAACCATCAAGCATCTCTACGCCTATAACCATATCGTTTTCGTTGGTAAAAAAGCGCAGCGATGCGTCTATTTCTTCCATAAAAAACTGATGAGTTGACTGAGGAATAAGTTCTGTAGTTTGTCCACCTAAAATGACATACAAGTTGTCGTTCTTAGCCTTTACATCAAAACTTAATTTATCATTCACTGAGTAAGTACCTTCAAAATTAACAAGCGTACTAGGGTCAATATCGACTCTTTTACGCAAAAGAGGCAATCTAAATGATTCCCCTTTACTTGCAGCTTTATAAGCATCAATCATATCTTTTGCCACTGGGTGTCGCATGTTGCTAAGCACTATGATGGTCTGCTCTGTAAGTTTATCTTTATACACACCAAAACTAAACCCATCGTTTTCGAGATAACCATAACGGTCCAATTGTTTGAGTGGTTCTGTCATTCTGAGCAGATCCATGGCTGTAGACTTTACTCCTTTACCGCTAAAGGCGTTTTCTAAATTATAATTAGGTGATGGTATGGGTTCCATCCCTCGGTCTCTATAATTTTCAAATCCTGAATATCCAGTGGCTAAGTTCTTTGGTTTCGTTGCGTAATAAGTGTTTTCAAGCTTTTGATTTTGGAGCTGAAATTCTAATGCTTCATCAAAGCTAGCAGCGGTCACTTTTTCTATGATTAACCCAAGCAAGTTATATCCAATGTCACTGATATTTCGCTTGTTATCCTTTGTCAATTGAGCAGCATTAGCCATGGCTATATGAGTATTTGGTAGCTTGCCGTTTTGTGCTGCTAATTGTTTCATACTTGCTAAACCAGATACATGATTTAGCACCTGATCTATCGTATAATCTGCCTTTATTTCAGGTAAATATTTATTGACTTTATCTTCGAGTGCTATCATATTTTGATAGACTAAGCCTAAGATGATATGAGCTGTAAATATTTCTGATGCAGCCCCCATTTTAAAAGAAGTACTATCTGTAAACCATTCGTTTTTCTGAAAATTAGCTTTTCCGTAATGTTCTTTAAATATAACATTTTGGCCATTCGCAATGATGACTGTTCCACTAAATCGATTAAGTGCTTCATACCTTTTACCGATGGATTCCCAATCCAGAAGTCTTTGTTCGGCTTTAGATAAACTTTTAGGCGCTTTATCAGAAGAGCAAGCTATCACAACGAAACAAAAGAGTAATGTCATCATTTTTTTCATGCTGCAAAATTAAGGGTCTACGTCTATTATTATCTGAACAGTGGACATATTTTTCAATGCCTTGATGTATTGTTTTGTTTGCTTAAGTACATATTTAATATGCTGGATTTTACTCCAGTCTTTCTCCATTTTTACCATTATTTGTTGGATGTATTTACCTCTAATCCTAGAAATGCCCGGTACTGCCGGCCCTATGATTCGATTGCCCAATTGCGCACGTAATTTTTTCGCAAATTCATTAGCGACTGCTTCCGTGCGTTTAAAATCCTTATGTTTTATGGTCACCTTACACAATCTCACCTTGGGTGGATACAAAAACATCTCCCGCTCTTTCAGTTCTCGTTCATAATATTGTCCATACTTCATTCCCAATGTTTCTTGGATGACATCATGCTCTGGGTTAAACGTTTGTATGAGGACTTTCCCTTTTTTTGCTCTTCTGCCAGCTCTACCTGCAACTTGAGTAAATAGCTGAAAGGCTCTTTCATTTGCTCTAAAATCAGGAAAGAAGAGTATTTTATCAGCAAGTAGAATACCTACCAAGGCTACATTATCAAAATCTAAGCCTTTAGTGATCATCTGGGTACCTACTAAAATATCTGTTGCCCCTTGTTCAAAATCGTAAATGATATCTTCGTACTGAGCTTTAGTTTTTGCGGTGTCATAATCCATTCTTTTGATGACCGCATTAGGTAAAATCGACTTTAATTCGTCAGCAATTTTTTCAGTACCAAACCCTAGCTCTACCAAGTGTGTATTGCCACATTGTGGACATTGCTTGGGTATCTTTGTGTGATATCCACAATAATGACAATTGATTTGTTGAAAGTATTTATGGGTAGTTAAGCTGACATCACAGTTGGGGCACTCCGCATTCCAGTTGCATAAAGTACATTGTATGGTTGGAGAATATCCTCGTCTATTTTGGAAAAGCAAGACTTGTTCTTTTTTGTTCAATGCTGATCTAATGGCAGCCAATAATTCGTCCGAAAACATCGCCTTCATCAAACCTTGTTTATACTTTTTGCGTAAGTCGATGATTTCAATATGAGGCAAGCTCGCTTCGCCAAATCTTTCATGAAGCATGACCAAACCGTATTTGTCTTCGATTGCGTTTTGGTAAGATTCAAGACTAGGTGTAGCACTCCCTAGGATTACTTTAGCATTAAAGAGTTTACTGAGATACAGTGCTGTGTCCCTACCCTGATATCTTGGGGATGGCTCTGATTGTTTATACGATGCATCATGTTCCTCGTCGATAATGATTAATCCAAGTTGCTTAAAAGGTAAAAATATACTTGATCTTGCTCCGACAAAAATGGACTGCCCTTCCATAGCTGACTGATATAGTTCTACTCTTTTAGCTTGGTTTAGTCGGCTGTGGTAAACACCAATATCGGAACCAAAGATTGCTTGCAATCGCTGTACTAATTGGGTAGTTAATGCTATTTCAGGAATTAAAAATAATACTTGCTCTCCTCGGTCCAAGGTCTCCTGCATTAATTCCATATACAGGCGTGTTTTCCCACTTCCAGTAACACCAAATAGCAATGTGGTTCTGTGATTTTCGAAGGATGTTTTTATAGCAGCCAGCGCTTCTTGTTGAGCCTCGGATAAAGGTTTTAGAGTTTGCGCATTTCCTGTATAGTTTTCTATTCTCGATACTTGTCTTTGTTCTTTAACTAATATTCCTTTTTTGATTAAAGCATTAATAACACTTGAATCTGTAATCGCTTTTTTTTGTATGCTTTGTTTTGATATCCATTCATAATGTGGGCTCAAACTGGCATAGGCTAACAAAGCCTTGGTTTGCTTTTCGGACCGCTTGGTCAATTCAAATGCCTGGTTTAAATCTGGATCTTCTGTTTTGTGAAAATCGCTGAGACAAATAAAGTCTGCTTTTTTTGCTTTGTATTTTTGCTTAAGTTCTTCTCGAATAAAAATGAGTTCTTTATCTAAGAGCGATTTTATAATAGGATATACTGTCTTTTTGTTCAATATTGTGCGAATGTCATCTATGCCTAACTCTTGATTATTATAGATGGCATCGGCTACCATGCCTTCATCATCTCTTAAATCGACCAATCGTTCTTCAAGCAAATGACTGGCCACCACTTTCGTTTCGCTATTTAATTTCAGGCCGGAAGGTAAAGCTACATTCATGACCTCTCCTAGAGTACAGCAATAATATTTAGCAATCCACTTCCAAAAGGTGTATTGATATTCCAAAATGATGGGTCGATTATCAATAACAGAAATAATGGGTTTTGGCTTTATATCTTCACTAATCGCATCATGAAAATTGACCGCTAAGCCTGCATATAACTTTCTATTTAAAGCAACTTCTACCCTTATTCCAAAATTGACTTTTCCTAACAAATGATCTGGAATGGCATAGGTATAACTTTGTGCCAAGGCTAATGGCAGTAAAACTTCTACATATCTTGGAGTTGGTGCATTCATGGATAATCCTCAAAGCTATTAATTCTATATTGATCTAAACCTACAATCCTAATACAAAAGCACAAGTTTTTGTTGTACTAAACACTAAGCATGCAGATTTTACGCTGACTTTAAAAATGCCTAGACTTTTTTGATTATTTTGGATGATGTATGAAACTATTTAATGTTTACTTTTTTACATTTTTGTGTTTAGGCTGCGTCATTCTTTTTTCAGCCTGCGAAAAGGATTTACCTGCAAACATTCCTACCGCAACTAGCCTTGAAGTAAATCCTCAAATAAATATAGCCGAACCAATTTGTTATAATCAAGAAGTGTACTATTCGATGACCATGAGTTCCAAAGATTTAATAGGCCTTCAGTCTATAGAAATCATTAGAAATGGAACTGAAAGATTGTTGAGGTTAACTGACTTAGAACCACAAATGAACTTGAATTGGTATTATCAAACGAGGGAGGATGATATCAATGATCTGGTCACTTTAGAGTTTATTTTAACGGATGTTTCTGGTGTAGAAGCTCGTCATTTATCGGGTTTTGAAGTGATTGAGGACTTTAATTATGTTGTCGGACCTTTTAGTATACTCACAGCTTATGATTTAAAATTTAATACAGCTACTAACATTGGAAATATACAATCTGATATCATTGTTTCTACAGAAACATCATCTTGCGGTGATAACTGCTTAAAACACAAACATTGGATTTACCCAGAAAATGGAGTAGAAATGTATTCTTTCCCT
The DNA here is from genome assembly GCA_020631235.1 of Saprospiraceae bacterium. Taxonomy (GTDB): domain Bacteria; phylum Bacteroidota; class Bacteroidia; order Chitinophagales; family Saprospiraceae; genus JAHDDO01. The sequence continues at coordinate 124,979 of JAHDHQ010000002.1, forward strand.
GATGATTTTTATTACAGCGTAGATCATAGGGCTTTAAAGGAAGAAGAAATTAGACAAGCCATTGAACAAAAAGAACCCTTAACTGAACTTATGGCCTATACTTCCTTCTTAGAAGATTTAGACGATAATCAATTGTATGTGAATAACACGCCAGTCATTCTACTGATCGGTGAAGAAAAAGAGATTTGCATCTTCCAAATCGCTGACCCGACGGGTTTATGGAGGTATAAAAAGAAAGAGATTTTTACGGGACAGTAGGATTTTAGATTTTAGATTTTAGACTTTAGACTTTAGACTTTAGACTTTAGACACTTAAGGTTGCACAATTAAGTAAATATATCCACTGCTACTCTAAATGTATTAGCATGGGCATCGACAATGTCTTTGATATCATGAGAATATCCTCCGCCCATACTCACAGCAACTGGAATATTACGGTCTCGACATTGGACAAAAACATAATGGTCTCGCTGCTTACAAGCTATTTTTGTTAGACCTAATCGTCCTAATTTATCTGTGGCTAAAACATCTACACCAGCCAGATAAAACACCACATCAGGCTTTACAGAATCTAGAACCTGGGGCAAATGCTGTTTTAACGTATCAAGAAATAAATCGTCTTGACAGCCATCAGGCAAGGGCAAATCTAAATCAGACTGCTCTTTTCTGGTGGGATAATTCCTAGCTCCGTGCATGCTCATAGTAAATACTCGAGATTCGTGTTCAAATATCTTGGCTGTGCCATTTCCTTGATGCACATCTAAATCCACAATCAAAATTTTGGAAGCTTTCCTGTCAAGCAATAGATTAGCTGCAATCGCAAAATCATTTAGTATACAAAATCCTTCTCCATGGCTTCTGAAGCTATGATGTGTTCCACCTGCTACATTTAAAGCTATACCATCTTCCATGGCAAATTTCATACATTGATAAGTTCCCATAGAGATGTATCTTCCTCGTTCGATTAAATCCGCTCTAACAGGGAAGCCAATTTGCCTTTCTTCCTTTCGACTTAAACTTAGATTCATCAATTTATCTAAATACGCCTTGCTATGAGTAAGCAGGATTTCTTCATCTGATAATCTGCCCGGGTGGAAGAAATTATCTTCCGACAAACTACCTTCGTATAACAATTGTTCGGGTATCAATTCGTACTTAATCATGGGAAAGCGATCTCCTTCCGGAAGATCATATTTATAAATGGGAGAAAAGGCTACTTTCAACATATATCAAAAATAAACCAACTAATAATATGAGCTTGAAACTTTAATTATCATTTTTGTAGAACATTTGGAAATCAAATAGCAAATTATGAGTAATCCATTGAGCGAACAGGAACAAGTTAGGAGAGAAAATCTTCAAAAAATGATTGAGGCAGGTGTCAATCCATACCCGAGTGAAACCTTCGAACTAAACACTTCAGCCAAAGAAATCCGCGATAACTTCAAAGAAGGTTCTACTGACTATCAAGAAGTTTCTATTGCCGGACGTCTCATGACTAGAAGAGTTATGGGTAAGGCATCTTTTGCAGAAATTATGGATGCCTCAGGAAGAATGCAAATTTATGTTTCCAGGGACGATATTTGTCCTGATGAAGATAAAACCATGTACAATACTGTGTTTAAAAAACTCCTTGATCTAGGAGATTTTATAGGCATTAAAGGCTTTGCATTTTTTACAAAAATGGGTGAACTCACGATCCATGTAAAAGAATTAAAAGTGCTCTCTAAATCTCTAAGGCCTTTACCTATTGTAAAAACAGATGCTGATGGTAAAGTGCATGATGCCGTGACCGATCCAGAATTAAGGTATCGTCAGCGTTATGTCGACCTAGTAGTTAATCCAGAAGTCAGAGAAGTGTTTAAGCAGCGAACACAGATGTATACATCGATGCGGGAGTATCTTAACCATAAAGGCTATTTAGAAGTAGAAACACCGATACTCCAACCTCTTTACGGAGGAGCAGCGGCCAGACCTTTTAAAACGCATCATAACACCTTAGATATGACTTTGTATTTGCGGATTGCAAACGAGTTATATCTAAAAAGGCTGATTGTCGGTGGTTATGAAGGAGTCTATGAGTTTTCTAAAGATTTTAGGAACGAAGGTATGAGCAGGTTCCATAATCCAGAGTTTACTCAGATAGAACTGTATGTTGCCTATAAAGATTATGAGTGGATGATGGATACCGTAGAAGAAATGGTGGAAAAAGTAGCTATGGACATTCACGGAACTACATTACTCACTGTAGGCGATAAACAAATAGACTTTAAACGACCTTGGAAAAGATACACCATGTTTGAAGCCATCGAACATTTTACCGGTGTAGATATCAGTGAGATGGATGAAGATGCATTGAGAGAAACGGCGAAAAAAATGCACGTACCTGTGGATAAATCCATGGGTAAAGGCAAACTTATAGATGAAATATTTGGTGAAAAATGTGAAGCACAGCTTATACAGCCGACTTTCATTACGGACTATCCGGTGGAAATGTCTCCGCTCGCTAAAAAACATAGAACAAAAGAAGGCTTAGTCGAACGATTTGAAGCTATTTGCAATGGAAAAGAAATTTGTAATGCATTTTCTGAGCTTAATGACCCTATAGACCAACGTAAACGTTTTGAAGAACAATTAGAATTAGGTAAACGTGGCGATGATGAGGCGATGGTGCTTGATGAAGACTTCTTGCGATCACTAGAATATGGAATGCCTCCTACAGCTGGCTTAGGTATAGGCATGGATCGACTGGCTATGATTATGACCAATTCAAATTCGATTCAGGATGTACTTTTCTTTCCACAAATGAAGCCCGAAAAATAATTGTGTGACTTTTATTAAAAGTTGCGTCTTAAGAGTGTAAAGTTTTGATGCCAATAACTTTTACACCTATAAATGAGAAAAAATAGCTGCTCTGCCCGAGTGGCTTTTTTTTTGCCTATACCCTATCTAAACCCTACATTTGCGAAGCAATGTAACAAATGGGATACTTATTAGCTTTTATTCGTGCCTTATTAATCATCATCATCATGAGCTTGATGGTACTCTTTTATTCCCTCTCTTTACTTTTCTCCAAACATACAGATCAGCGAGCATTTAGATTGCGGCGAAATTTTTGTCGTATTGCGAATACTATTTTGAATATCCATTTCGAAGCCAAAGGATCTGTTACCGAGCAGCCTGCACTTTATGTTTGCAACCATCGATCATTTTCCGATCCCATGGTTTTAACCTTGTTTTTAGAAGCTTGGGTAGTTGCAAAAGCCGAAATTGCGGATATGCCTATCATCAACAAAGGAGCAGAAATCACTGGGATCATCTATGTCAAGCGAGATAGTGTAGACAGCAGAAAAGCAACCCGAGATGCTATGATTAAAAATCTCCAAGCCGGTCGTAACATATTAGTATACCCAGAAGGAACAACCAATGATGGAAAATACATCCTTCCCTATAAAAAAGGAACCTTTAAAGAAGCCGCAACGCATGGCTTTGCTGTAGTCCCAGTTTGTATGGAATATGCCCACATTAAAGACCTCTGGAAAGACAGAGGTTTATTTGCGCAGTTTTTTAGGCAATACTCAAAATGGAAGACTAAAGTTAAATTGGAATTTGGGCCTATCCTGCGAGATACCGAAGGAGAAACAATGCGATTACAAGCTATGGAATGGACCAATCAAACCATCCAATCCATGCATCAAAATTGGGGCAGTAATTTTGATAACGATGCATTGCCTCCTAGCCTTTTACAAACTTAATAGACAGAGAATTTACACAGTGTCTTGTGTTTTTTTCAGTCAGATGTTCTCCTTCAAACACATGCCCTAAGTGTCCGTCACAATGAGCACACACTATTTCAGTCCTGCGTCCATCAGCATCTGGAACTCGTTTTACACCACCGCCAACTTGATCATCAAAAGAAGGCCATCCGCAACCTGAATCAAATTTATCCTCTGATGTATATAACACGTTTTCGCATTGTCGACAAACATATTTGCCTTTTGCGTAGTGTTTATTATACTCACCAGAAAAAGGTGGCTCGGTACCTTTATGCAAAATTACATAAGCCTCTTTGTGGTCTAAAAAGTTGTATTTCTCTTTTGGTTTCATATGGCTTTTTCTTCTGATTTTAAAAGACTATGATAATGCTTTCTGAGCTTATTTACTTTTGGGTTTATGACAAACTGGCAATAACCTGCTTGTTGGTTATTTGTATAATATCCTTGATGGTAATCTTCAGCTTTGTAAAAATTATCTAGTGCTACAATCTCGGTTACTAAGGGATTTGGCCAAAGCTCTTTGGCTCGTTCAAACGCATTCTTCGCTTCATCTTGTTGCTCTGGATTTGCAAAGTATATCCCTGATCTATATTGTGTACCTACATCATTTCCTTGACGGTTCAATGTTGTGGGATCATGAAATATAAAAAACAAGTCTAAAAGCTGAGCTAATGAGATGATCTGCTCATTATAATTAATTTTAATCACTTCGTTATGACCGGTCAACCCTGAGCAAACTTCCTTATAGCTGGGGTTTTTGAGGTGTCCATTCGTGTAACCACTTTCTACTGTTTCTACTCCATGTAAACGCTCATATATAGCTTCTAAGCACCAGAAACAACCGCCTCCTACCACTATTGATTGTAATTCCATTTGATGTATATTAAAGTATATACAAAAAAAGGCCGCATTCGGTTTGAATGCAGCCTCGATTTATTTAGAATTTATAGATTATCCTGGATTTTTACCTCCTTGTAGAAAATCTTGGTATTCTTCTAATTCATCCCATTTGCCATCAGCAGCTAGTTCCGCTTGCTTAGGCCATGTGGTCGGATCAGCCAACTGATATCTATCGCCTGCTGCTGCAAGAATTTCTTTCAGTTTGCCTACACTAGTTTGGGCTAATCCTCTCCAAGTGGTGATTCCTCCATTATTAAGGAGGCCTTCAATCTTTGGACCTATTCCTTCCACAGCTTTAAGGTCATTTTCCTTCCAAGCTTTTATGATGCCTAATTTAACCATCACTTTTTCGGCTTTAGAATCCGAACCATCTGATTTTTGGTAGGCGATTAATCCTTCCCAGTCCTGTTTGTCTGCTAGTGCAGCTTGTGCAGGCCATTCATTAGGATCTATGATTCTATATTTGTCGCCATACTTATCTAACATTCCCTTCAAGTCTGCATGGGACTTTCCAGCTAACACATTCCAAGACTTAATGCCATTTTCATGAAGTACAGACTCCATTTTAGGGCCTATTCCTTCGATGATTTGCATATTGTCTTCTTTAAGTTTTGCGTATTTATTAGACGCTGCTTTTGGTGCAGCAGGTGGCGTAGGTGTCGCAGCAATACTAGAAGCTACATTTTCTACTTTTGGTGCCTGAGGTGGTGTTGCCGCAACTTTTGGTGCCGCCGCTTTTGCACTTCTACATGCTTCTAAATCTGCTCGAAGTTGTAATATTTTAGCGTCTCTTTCCTTTAATTGGCCATTTAACATCGAAATTTCAGAATCCAAAGAAGCACGCTTTTTTAAACAAGCTCCCAGATCATCTTCTGTTTTCTTTAAGGTCGCTTTTAAAGAATTATGATCGCTCATTAATTGATCGTACATCTTTCTCCACTTCGCCCATCTTGCCCATCCTAATAATAAACCTAGTAGGAATGGAAGTATCCACCAAGCCCACCATAGGCTACAAAAATCTGTAAAAATACTTAAGTTTAACATCGTTTATGTTTTATTAGATTATTTAATGATTTGGAGTTCTGTTCGTCGATTCTTTGCTCTTCCAGCATCCGAATCATTACTAGCTATCGGTTGTGTTTCTCCTTTCGAGTTAACTAACACTCTAGCTGGATTTACTCCTTTTTTAACAAGATAATTTTTAACAACATTGGCTCTGGCCGTTCCTAAAGCTTGATTAGGAGCATTACCTCCCACGTTATCTGTGTGACCGGTAAGTCTTATCCGTTCACCCGATTTATTGACCCTATCTGCCACTTGATCTAAGTAAGCTTCTACTTCTCCATCATTTAGTTTGTTCGTAGAATTAAAAGGGAAATAAATGGTCGCTTTCTTCTGAATATTGTTGTTTTCATCCACCACCGTTTCTTCTTTCACATTGGCTGAATTTAGCATCGATCTAAATTCTACACTTTCAAAGCGATTGTTTTTATCTAAACGATCACTCCCTACTAGTCTTGAATTTAATCGAACCTGTTCTTCGGTCAGATTCATTCTTTGTCTAGCTAAATCGGCCCTTTGCAGACCTAAGTTTTCATAACCATTTGGTTTGGCTTCTTCATTACTGTACAATCCAGTAATTTCTAAAATTTGATTGTCTTTAACACTGGAAACTATCGAATCACGATACGCTTTAAATCCAGTTCCAAGAATTGGGGTTCCATTGGCCCAATTGTAGCTTAGCGGTCGATCATTTTCGACTTTGCTTATCACTTCCGTTTGGGCTTTTTCAGTTACATCAGAATCTCCACAACATTGAGTGCAACTATAATAATAAAACCACCCTAAGAGCAACCACAAAATAATAAATAGGTACCTCATAGATTTTTAATTTGGTTTTGTTTCGAAAAAGTAAAATTGAATTCCATTAATATATGAAAAATGTACTAAAAATTATAGCAAGAGAGGAATAGCATACATAATGTTTGACGACGATTTTTGTAATTAGTAACTTTTTAATATATTTAATTTAACAATCATTAGGAACAATCATATGCGTAGAACAACTTCTGCACTCATGCTCCTCTGCATTTGTGTGGGTATTTTTCTCTCAAATTTATGGTGTCCGTCACTCCCTCTTTTACAGCTATTGGGTTTGTTTACGGTGTGCACCATCATTATTCTTTGGCTTTTTAAGTCTAGCTTAAAGAGCCATCGACCAATTGCCCTTTTGGGTCTATTACTCTTGATATGCTTAGGGTTTTGTTCAATGTCATTACATCTCTATAACATTGGACAAATTAAAGAAAACTTAGCATCAGCTTTCTACGATTGTAAAGTCCAAATTACCCAAATAGCCAAACAGAAAAACAATTATGTTCAGGCAGAAGCTAGACTTTTAAGTGTAAATAACGAAGACAAAATTGGCTTTATAAAAATCCTTATAAACTCTAAAGAAAAGGGATTAAGCCAATTAAAAGCTGGCGATGAAATCAGTGGAAAGTGGTACCTATCTCAGCTTAGTGCAGCATCAAATCCACATCAATTTGATTATGCGACCTATTTAGAAAATAACAACGTTTTCTTCCAAACTTGGATTAAAGACGAAGACTGGTCTATGACTAGGGAACATACAGGTTTCCATGTGTTTTTTAAAGCTAAAGCCATTAAATCTAGATGTGCTGCCATAATAGAAAGCAAACTGAGAACGCAAGATCATCAAGCAATCATAAGTGCTATGGTTTTGGGTGACAAATCAGAGATGAGTGCAAAAACAAAATCTATATTTTCTGAAACAGGATCGATACATGTTATGGCCGTTTCGGGATTGCATGTGGGCGTAATCTACCTATTTTTAATCGCATTTACTCGCATGTTTAAGTTCTTTACAAAGAAGCATGAATGGCTTAGTCAGTTGTTTATAATTGCAGCCATTTGGTGCTATGCTTTGGTCACTGGCATGGCTCCTTCAGTACTCCGTGCTTCTTTTATGTTGAGTCTTTTTATAGTCGCTAAACTGATGAACAGATCCACTAATATCTATCAGATTTTGATGGTCACAGCGAGTATCATTTTGATGTTGGATCCAAGCCAACTGTTTAAGTTAAGCTTTCAATTTTCCTATTTAGCCTTATTGGGGATAGTATATTTTAAACCTGTTTTGGATAAATATATATGGAGCCAATATCGTGTTCTTAAGCCTATAATAGCACTGATTAATGTGTCGCTAGCCGCTCAAATATTTATATTCCCACTGATGCTTTATCATTTCCATCAGTTCCCTCTTTTCTTTGTGATAAGCTCATTAATAGCTATCCCCATAGCTTCGGTAATTATTTGGCTCTCACTTCTCGGTATATTGACAGGTTTGTTTGCTTCATTAGATATAATTAGCCATGTCATATTTCAGACACTAGAATTAGTCATTGTTTTTTTATTAGGTTCAATGTCATGGCTACAAGCTGTTCCTGGGCACTTAATTAAAGGCATCTATGTCAACAAAATCGAATTTGTAGGCATCTATTGTGTAATGGTAGCGCTTGTGATGTGGAGAGAAACAGGTTTAAAAAAGTACTTATACGCTACAGCTGTCATTCCTTGTTTAGTGCTTTTAGCAAGCACCTTGATCATCCATAAATCACATGATAAGACTTCCTTGTTTATTTACCATAAATACGGCCAAAGTTTAATAGAACTTCAAGAAGCCAACCAAGCATTCTTGATAAATCCTGATGATTTATCTCAGCAAAGCATCCAAAACATTCGTCAAAACAACGGAATGGCTAATTATTTACAATCAAATTATACGATTGTTGAAGAAAAGCAAATAACAAAAAACAAGTATGCATATAACACATCTATTAAAATCATACACAAAACTGAAGACTGCTTAACTGATACCATACAATCTTTCAAAACGATACTTATTCGAAATGAAGCGGTGAAAAAGCTTCGAGAATTGCCGCAGCATTGGCAAAAATCCGACTTAGTTTTCGATGGGAGCAATAGCAAAAACTTTATAAAAGACCTACAAAAAAAATATCCAGAGTTAAATATTTTCAATACTTACCAGCAAGCTTATCAAAAGATTCAATAACCAAAAAAATGAACAACATTATCCGTTTTAATCGAACTGAACGTTCGATAATCATTAGCCTACTTTTTATATTCTTATGCCTGGTAAGCTATCGTTATTATATCGTGTACATCCATGACTATACCTCCTTGAGGCAAACAACAGACCATAAAACGAACATACACACAGCACTTCAGCAGCGGAAAGAGAACACGATTGAAAAATATAAAACAACTCAATTAAATCAAACAAAAACAAGGGAAAAAGAAGCATCAAAACCAGCAAAAAAGACCCACAAAAAGCCAACAACTAAAGAAAATAAAAAACGTCAAAAACAGGTCAACAATCTATTTGCTTTTGACCCAAATACAGTGGATTCATCCAGTTTAGTTCGATTAGGTTTCAGATCCTACATTATAAAAAACATGCTCAAATACAGAGCTGCAGGTGGCCATTTTAAACAAAAAAGTGATTTAAAGAAAGTCTATGGCATGACTGATAATTTTTATGTTAAACTACAGGATTATATAAAGATAAAACCCAAAGTTGCCCTCCCTAGTGCTTACCCCAAAACAAATAAAAGTGATTTTACAGCAGAAAAAATAGATATAAACACTTGCAGCTTTGGCCAACTGATGCGTTTAGACAGTATGGAAACGAAAATTGCAGGAAGGATCTTAAAATATAGGGATAAATTAGGAGGCTTCCATACAATTAATCAGCTAACAGAAGTGTACCAATTATCGGATAAACAACTGGAGAAGTGGCGTAATAATTTGAGTATTTCAACCGTAGAACTTCCCAAAACCAGCATTAACTTTGCGACAGAGGAGGAATTGGCAAATTTGCCTTACTTAAGCAGGAAAAAAGCAAGAGTTATAAAAAACTATATAAACCAGCATGGAAAACTGCAACAAAAAGATGATTTGAAACCAATAAAAATCTTGGATGAAGATTTAATCAACAAACTTCATCCATATTTATCTTATGATGATTCTTTTTTAGTCCCTAAAGCAACTAAACTAGATTAACTTTGTTCTTTTTTAAATTGGACTAGTTGAAACACTTATTTGCGCTAAATAAATATTTTGCTAAATACAAATGGCATTTGCTGCTTGGTATTTTGTTTGTTAGCATCTACAGATTTTGCAGCATTCTAATACCGCAAACGATTAGAGATGCCCTTGATTTTGTTTTTAGCAAAGTAGAAGAAACAAAAAAAATAGGCGAAGTAAGTGGTAGCTTTTCTGCTTTATATGGAAGTGATATTTTGTCCTATTCTTTGAAGATGATTGGCTTTGCTATAATCATGGGGATATTTATGTTTTTGATGAGACAAACCATCATCGTAATGTCTCGATTGGTAGAATATGATTTGCGTAAAGAAATCTATAACCATTATCAGAAACTTGATGCCGCTTTTTACAAGAGAAATAAGACCGGAGACTTAATGTCTCGAATAACCGAAGATGTATCCAAAGTAAGGATGTATTTAGGTCCTGCGCTTTTATATGGTATAAATCTTATCGCTTTATTTGTTATCGTGATTATTGCCATGTTTAAGGTCAGTCCCACTTTAAGCTTTTACACTTTATTGCCTTTGCCTTTTCTCTCCATAAGCATCTACTATGTAAGTAGAATCATTAATAAAAAAAGTGAAGCTATACAAATTCAACTTGCAAAGTTGACTTCCATATCCCAGGAAGTTTATTCAGGAATAAGAGTGGTAAAGTCCTATGTAAAAACAAATGAGTTTCTTCAGTTTTTTGATGATGAATCAGAGACATTTAAACAGAAGTCTCTCGATCTCGCTCGTGTAAATGCTTTATTCTTTCCTTTAATGATTCTACTGATTGGTTTGAGTACATTGTTGACTATTTATATGGGTGGGATATTGGTGAGCCGCGGTGAAATAACCAATGGAAATATAGCCGAATTTATCATTTATGTTAATTACTTAACGTGGCCGTTTACATCGATCGGATGGATTGCTTCATTAATCCAGCAAGCCGAAGCATCTCAGAAAAGGATCAATGAATTTTTGGACACGAAACCTGAAATCCACGATCATAAAAGATTAATCACACCTTTCCAAGGAAATATTGTCTTTAAAGAAGTAAGTTTTACCTACAAAGACTCAGGCATTAAAGCATTAGACAATATTTCTTTCGAAGTAAAACAAGGACAAAAACTAGCTATCGTTGGATTAACTGCCTCTGGGAAATCTACCATAGCTGATTTATTGTTAAGAACATATGATATAGACAAAGGAGAAATTTTAATCGATAATATTCCTATCGAGAATCACGAAATTGCGCACTTAAGAAAATCAATTGGTTATGTACCTCAAGATATCTTCCTATTTAGCGACACGATTCAGAATAATATAAGCTTTGGTGCACATGATGCATCCATGGACAAAATAAAACAAATGGCGGAGGAAGTAGTTGTTCATGAAGATATAGAAAGCTTTCCACAAAAATATCAAACAATTGTGGGTGAGAGAGGGGTTTCTTTATCGGGTGGCCAGAAACAAAGAATCTCTATTGCTCGGGCACTTTTAAAAAATCCTGCCATCGTTATTTTGGATGATAGCTTATCTGCAGTGGATACTAAAACAGAGCATAAAATCAACCATTACCTTGAGAACGAGCTCAAAGGAAGAACAAGTATCATCATAACACATAGACTTAGTTCACTAAATAACTACGATCACATCATCGTATTAGACGAAGGGAAAATCATCGAAGAAGGATCACATGATGATTTAGTACGTAAAAATGGGAAGTATGCAGAAATGCTCGAAAAACAAAAATATGAATACAATTCCTAAGATTCTCTCATTTTAGATATCCACAATTCTGAGTCGGTGTGGATTAAATTCTTTTTCAAAAAAACTGTTTTGTTAAAAATATTTATAGTTTAGTAGTTAAATCAGTATAAATCAAAACGTGATGGAAGATAACAAGCGATTCGAAAGTGTGTATTCCACCAAAGTTAGAGCGGGTAAACGCAGAACTTACTTCTTTGATGTAAAACAAACAAAAGGGGGTGATTACTACATAACTTTGACAGAGAGCACCAAGAAATTTACAGGTGAAGGATACGAAAGACATAAAATCTTTTTGTACAAAGAGGATTTTAATAGGTTTGTTTCCAGCCTTCAGGAAACTGTAGATCATGTCAAAACAGAATTAATGCCTGACTATGACTACGAGATTTTCGAAAAAAGGCAAGAAGAATGGGAAGCTCAGCAAGCTGAAATGGAAGCTAACGGGACCAATAATAGTGAAGGTGGCGATGCAACAGCCGATACAAACAAAACTGAAAGTACAGAAGATACTGCCTCGACGGAAGAAGATATTTCTTGGTAACTAAATAAAAAAAGCGGATTTAAAAAATCCGCTTTTCTATTTTATCCTTGGAAAGCTAAATTATTTAGCTTCTAATGCACTTACTTGCTTTGTCAATTTACTCTTTAGGTTATTAGCCTTGTTTTTATGCCAAGTATTCTTTTTTGCTAATTTATCTATCATACTTACAACCTTAGGTAAAAAAGCAGAAGCTTCTTTGTGATCCTCCATCTCTCTTAACTTGGCAATAGCTGATCTAGTTGTCTTTTTGTAGTATCTGTTTAAGAGTCTTTTCTTCTTATCCTGTCTAACTCTTTTTAATGCTGACTTATGATGTGCCATAAAAACTAATTTTATAATTGGGTCGCAAAAATAAACGTATTTAATTAATAATGCATGATTCTGCTCATTATTTTACACATTTTTTTTACAATAACTTTCACTAAATTATTCAAGAATAACCCCTATAATTGTAGTGTTTTTTAGACCGTCCTTACTGAACATATTTAGCAAAACACATGAAAGATTTCTCGTACATTTTTAATGCGAATCCAAGTTACATAGATTCAATCTATTCGAAATATATTGAAAACCCAACTGCTGTTGATCAAGAATGGAGACTCTTTTTCGAAGGCTTCGAGTTTGGACATACAAACGGCAATGGATCTAACTCAGAATCGATTAGCTCGACTAAAGAGTTCGGTGTCTTGCACCTCATTAATGGATTCAGAACGAGGGGTCATCTCTTATCTGACACCAACCCTATCCAGCAAAGAAGAGACCACAGACCTCACTTAGACCTGGCTGATTATGGATTATCTAATGCTGATTTAGGAACTGTTTTTAAAGCTGCAGAAGTAGTAGGTCTTAAGAATGCTACTTTACAGCAGTTGATAGATCATCTTAAAAAGGTATATGCTGGAAGTATTGGTTTTGAGTATGCTCATATAGAGAATAAAGAACGAAGAGAATGGTTGCAAGCCAGAATAGAACAACAAAACCTACAAGGAGACTATGGCTTAGCAAAAGAAACTAAATCAAGAATTTTACAAAAACTAAATGGTGCGAGCATATTTGAAAAATTCTTACACACAAAATATATTGGGCAAAAAAGGTTTAGCTTAGAAGGTGGAGAAACCACGATACCAGCTTTAGATGCTATTATTAACAAAGGGGCTGAATTATCGGTAGATGAAGTCATCATAGGTATGGCACATAGAGGTAGATTAAATGTTTTGGCCAATATTATGGGGAAAACATACGAACAAATATTCAATGAATTTGAAGGAACTTCCCTACCCGATCAAAGTTTTGGTGATGGTGATGTAAAATACCATCTAGGCTTTTCTTCTGAAGTAAATACGCTTTCGGGCAAAAAAGTGAATTTAAAACTTGCGCCTAATCCATCGCACCTCGAAGCAGTCAATACAATTGTCCAAGGGATGGCGAGGGCCAGTGCTGATTTATTATACCAAAGTGATTACGATAAAATTCTACCTATACTCATCCATGGAGATGCAGCTATAGCTGGTCAAGGTATTGCCTATGAGACCGTCCAGATGAGTAAGCTTGAAGGTTACTATACAGGTGGGACAATACATTTTGTAATAAATAACCAAATAGGTTTTACAACAGACTTTGATGATGCAAGATCATCGACGTACTGTACTGCAGCTGCTTCTTTGGTACAAGCTCCAGTGTTTCATGTAAACGGCGATGATCCTGAAGCTGTGATTTTTGCCGCACAAATGGCCATTGAATACCGCCAAGCATTTAACAATGATGTGTTTATCGATATGGTTTGTTATCGAAGACATGGACATAATGAAGGAGATGATCCTAAGTTTACTCAGCCAAGAATGTATGATTTAATTAACAATCATAAAAACCCAAGAGAACTTTACGTCGATCGCCTTGTAAGCCGAGGTGACATTGATCAAGAAATAGGTAGCAAATTAGAAAAAGATTTTTGGAGTGATCTTCAGGATCGACTAAATAACGTCAAAGAAAAGCCTCTGCCTTACCTATACCAAGCACCAGAAAAAGCTTGGCAAAATTTAAGGTTTACTAGTGATTTCAAGGATTTCCAATCTTCACCCAAAACTGGCGTAGCAAAGAAAACGGTAGAAAAAATCCTTAAACACTTATCCGTTATTCCAGCAGACTTTACACCATTATCAAAAGTAAATAGACTCCAAAAAGGAACTAAAAAACTAATAGACGCAAAGCAGCTTGATTGGGCGCTTGCGGAATTAACCGCATATGCTACCATTTTACTTGAAAATAAAGATGTAAGAATAAGTGGTCAAGATGTAAAAAGAGGAACATTCTCTCATAGACACGCTGTATTTAATGATGCTAAAACTTTTGAAGAGTACAATCGATTAAATAGTATACAAGATAAACAAGGTAGTTTCCGAATTTTCAACTCACTATTATCTGAGTTTGGTGTTTTGGGCTTTGAATACGGATATTCTTTAATGAGTCCTGACAATCTAGTTCTTTGGGAAGCCCAATTTGGTGATTTCTATAACGGAGCACAAACTATTGTTGACCAGTTCATCTCAGCAGCGGAAAGCAAGTGGCAACGTATGAGTGGACTTGTTATGCTTCTACCTCATGGACTAGAAGGCCAAGGACCTGAACATTCAAGTGCTAGGCTCGAACGTTTCTTACAGCTTTGTGCAGAATGTAATATGGCTGTGGCTAATATTACAACGCCGTCCAACTTTTTCCACGCACTGCGTAGACAAATTGCAAGACCATTTAGAAAGCCACTCGTGGTTATGTCACCAAAATCTTTATTGAGACATCCTAAATGCCTGTCAAGCATAGATGAATTTACTACAAAACATGGATTCCAAGAAGTTATCAAAGATGAATCTGTAGCGGCCAATAAAGTAAGTAGACACCTGCTTTGTTCTGGAAAAATTTACTACGATCTATTAAAGTACAGAGATGAAAATCCTGATTACAAAAACGTAGCGATTACCCGAATCGAACAATTGTATCCGCTGCCAGAAAAACAGCTTGACGCCATCTTTAAATCTTATAAAAATGTGCCCACTTTTTGGGTTCAAGAAGAGAATATAAATATGGGTAGTTGGACCTATTTGTTGCCATATTGGAGAAAAACGGATATCGAACCTATTGCGCGTGATGCGGCAGCTTCTCCAGCTACAGGCTTTAAAAAAGTACACGAAAAGCAACAGGAGGCCTTAATTAAAAAAGCTTTTACGCATAAGTAATTAGAAGAACTGTTCTAACACATGTTAACAATATTTGCGGAAAAAATTGCCGACAAAACGGGTCTATCAAAGCATAGAGTTAGTAATGCATTGCTGTTGTTTGATGAAGGCTGCACACTACCCTTTATTGCAAGGTATAGAAAAGAAAAAACCGATTCTCTAAACGAAACTGAATTATGGGAAATTGAGAAACTGTTAAAGCAATATGAAGACATTGCAAAGCGGCAAAATTTTATAAAATCAAAATTAGAAAGCCTTGGAGTTACAGACGCAAAGTTGATCCACAAAATCAACCAATGTTGGGATCTAAATGCATTGGAAGACTTATACTTGCCCTACAAAGTCAAAAAATCAACGAAAGCCTCCGTCGCTAAAAAACTAGGTCTTGAACCACTGGCAAGAAGTATTTATAGAGAACGTACACGCTTTCCGTACCGCGAAGCCAAAAGATATATTAAGCAAGATGTTGCGAGTGCCGAGGACGCCATAGAAGGAGCTAAACATATCATAGCCGAATGGATAAGTGAACACACAACAATTCGTGATATAGCTAGACAAAGCTTTCATAAATCGGCCAGTATTAACTCAAAAGTTAAGACCAAGAAAAAAATAGAAGCCACTAAGTTTAAAGATTATTTTGACTTTAGTCAGTCATTGCATAAAATTCCTTCACACCGCTTATTAGCTATTTTAAGAGCAGAAAAAGAAGGATTTTTAAAAGTAAATCTGGAGATAGACCAAAGGCATCTATTTGACAATATCCGAAGATATTTAAGGCTTAACAATGACGAATCATCCATCATCATTGAAGAATCAGTGGAAGATTGTCTGCGACGATTGCTGCTGCCCAGTATGGAAAATGAAACTAGGAAACTGGCAAAAGAAAAAGCCGATCAGGAAGCCATACAAGTATTTAGCAATAACTTAAGCGAACTACTTCTGGCAGCACCTATCGGAGAAAAAGCAACTATGGCGCTGGATCCAGGTTACAGAACAGGCTGTAAATTGGTTTGTTTAGACAATAATGGTAAACTTTTATACCACACAACCATATTCCCTCATCCTCCCCAAAATAAAGTTCACGAAAGTAAACAGCTCATCAAACAATTGGCCTTCGAATATTCTATTGAAGCCATCGCTGTAGGTAACGGCACCGCCGGAAAAGAGAGCTATCAACTGGTTAAAAACATTGATTTTACAGATCCAGTAGATGTATATTTTGTTAATGAGAGTGGTGCATCTATTTATTCGGCTTCCCCCTTAGCTGTTCAGGAATTTCCTGACAAAGATGTTACCGTTAGAGGAGCTGTTTCCATAGGTCGACGATTAATGGACCCATTAGCGGAATTGGTGAAAATCGATGCAAAATCGATCGGTGTAGGTCAGTACCAGCATGATGTAAATCAAAAACTTCTCAGAGAAAATTTAGATACTACTGTCCAATCTTGCGTAAATAAAGTGGGCGTAAATCTAAATACTGGAAGTGCTTCATTGTTAGCACAAATATCAGGACTGGGCCCGACATTGGCCAATAATATTGTAGCATACAGAAATAATAATGGATCATTTAGCGAACGAAAAGAGCTGTTAAAAGTACCAAGGCTTGGAGCCAAAGCTTACGAACAAGCAGCAGGTTTTCTTCGGATTAGAGATGGTAAAAACCCCTTGGATAATACAGGTGTACATCCGGAAAGCTATTCAGTTACCAAAAAAATATTAAAGGACCTCAAATTAGATCTTAAAAAGCTCCAAGGCAATGAAATATTACTTGATCAAATTGTGCTCGAAAAATATGTTAGTGCAACTGTGGGCTTACCAACGCTTCGAGATATCATCAAAGAATTAAAGCAACCTGGGCTGGACATTAGAGGTGAAGCTAAAGTTTTTGAGTTTAATCAAGGGCTTCAAAGCATCAACGATTTAAGCATCGACATGATGGTTAAAGGGGTAATCAATAACTTAACTAAGTTTGGCGCTTTTGTCGACATCGGCATCAAAGCATCAGGATTAATTCACATTTCTCAAATTGCCAATCGATTTATTAAAGATCCTGCTGAAGTGTTAAAGATAAATCAAGAAGTAGAAGCTAGAGTTATTGATATAGATATAGAACGCGGCAGAATTTCTTTAAGCTTAAAAGAATAACATGTCTAACATTCAAGAGCATTTTAAGCGAATGCTGGAAAATATTGAAGCCGAAAGAGCCCATGAAGAAAAGTTCTACGACGAATTACAAGCAAAAAAATCCCTTCAACAACGCATAGATGCTGGTGTATTGTGGCATCCAGCTCTTATCACAAAAATAAATTATACACTTGGCGAACTCATCGAAATCCAGTTAGAAAAAGTAAAACACTTGGATACCAGTCATAAATTTAAATCAGGAGCTGGTGTGCGCATATTTACAGGAAAAGATGAATCCTTTGAGTATTTAGGCAACGTGTCCTATGTACGCAATCGTAAAATGAGTATTATTCTCTCAAGTAAAACCATCAGCAAAAGCAGCCTTCTACACTTAAAATATATAAGTGTAGAATTAAGGTATGACGAACGACCATTTAAGGTGATGCGTGAAACCGTTAAACAAGTATTAGAAAGTAAAGCTCCTTTTGTTAAAGAATTGCAGCAATCAATAGCATTAAATCGGTCAGTGGAAAACCCAATAAATCAAGTTTCTATCAAAGAAACTCCGGTTTTTCTCAAGCTAAATCAAACACAAAAAAAAGCCATCAGCTTTTCACTGGAAAGAGATCATTTAGCTATCATACACGGTCCACCAGGAACAGGAAAAACGACCAGTTTAATTGCGCTAATAGAACAGCTTTGCATTCAACAGAAAAAAATATTGGTGTGTGCTCCAAGTAATAATGCCGTAGACCTCTTAGCTAAATTGACCGATCAGTTAGGTATTGATGTCGTACGAACTGGAAATGTAACTCGTATTGCAGACGATTTAGGGCATGTAACTTTAGCTGAAAAAGCTCGGTCACATAAAGATTGGCAACACATAAAAAAAGTTAGGATTGAAGCTGAGGAAGCCAGAAGGCAAGCAGACAAATTTAAACGGAGTTTTGGTAGAGACGAACGTGCCGAGCGCAAAATGATGAGAAAAGAATCCCGTGCTTTATTGGATTGGGCTAAAGAGTTAGAGGCCAGATTAATAGATGACATCATGTCTAAAGCCCAAGTTGTGGCTTGTACATTGATAGGTGCTGCCCACTACAGTTTAAAAGAATATACCTTCGATGTAGTCATCATAGATGAAGGTTCTCAAGCGCTTGAACCAGAATGTTGGGTTCCTATTTTAAAAGCCCCAAAACTGATCATTGCAGGCGATCACAAACAACTTCCTCCTACCGTGCTTTCCGAAAAAGCCCGAAAAAATGAGTTTAATGTTACATTGCTTGATCGGCTCAGTAAACATACAGAATTAAGTCATTTGCTGAACATCCAGTATCGTATGCATCCAGACATTCTTGCGTTCTCAAATCATATGTTTTACGATGCAGCTCTAATCACAGATGCCACTGTTCTAGACCGAAAAGTAAAACTTAGTGACCAACCACTGGTATTAATCGACACCGCAGGTTCTGGCTTCGAAGAAACTATGAATAAACAACATCATAGTTATTACAATGAAGGTGAGTATTTTATTATTCAAGAATATTTAATACAGAGCAAGGAAAGATTACTCGGCAGTCAAATTGGAATTATTGCACCTTATGCTCAGCAAGTAAGACACATACAAGCAAAGTTAAAAGAAGCCAGTGAATTAAAGGGTTTAGATATCGAAGTCAATAGTATAGATGGTTTTCAAGGGCAAGAAAAAGATATGATTATCATCAGCTTAGTGCGATCAAACCCGGATGGTAATATAGGTTTTGTGTCAGATGCAAGACGACTAAATGTAGCTATGACTCGCGCCAAGAAATCCCTTATTATTATCGGAGATTCAGCCACTTTATGTCAGCATAGTTTATATAACGAATTATATAATCATATCGAAAAATATGGAGATATACAGTCCGCCTGGAGCTATATGAGTTATTAATTACTTCTTTTTGGGTATAGGAGAACCGTGAGGGTCAGCTTTTGGATAACCTAATTTACGTTCCACTTCCCCTAATAACTCATCATCTAGATGATGTTCTTGCTTGTCCGCTTCCCAATGCACTAATTCAGGATCAATCCCCATCGTATTATGTTGATACGTTTCCCACAATCGATGTGCTCTTTGTAGATTATTTGCTTTAATAATGCCTGTTTCAGAAAGGGCAATATTTCTTTCCGATTTAATCAATAGATTTGCATTGATGAGTGATTTAAGGACAGCCTTAAGTTTATAATTAGGTACTGAGATATTGGAAAAAATAGATACTGTAGAGACCTCATCGCCCGGAGATTTATCAATAAATCGAATGATATCTTCAGCCAAAATCCGTCTTGACTCTTTACGTCTTACCCATTGCCTACTAATTAATCCAGTTTTAGGCGCTAATAAGGCTGCTAAAAAATAAAAGCCTGTAGCCACAATGCACATGGCAGGACCAGGTGTGGTCTCAAAGGCATAAGCTAATAAAAAGCCAAACAAGGCTGATAACATCCCTATGATACCCGATATTACTAAAACATTTTTCAATTTTGGTGATAATAATAAAGCAGTTGCAGCTGGAGTAATCAGCATGGCCACAACCAATATAACGCCTACTGTCCTTAACGAAGCCACCACAACAAAGGACAATAAAAGCATAAGATAGTAGTGTATCGTTTTTACAGAAATACCCATCGCTTCAGCAATTTTTGGCTGGAAAGTGGTTATAAACAAATAGCGATAAAGAAGCGCTATAGATAACATCGTATACACTAATACAAAACCAGACAAAATGAGATCTTCATTAGAAACACCCAATACATTACCAAACAAAAAATCCTTTAAATCTAAGTGAGCACCCTGAGATTGGTTAAGCCAAGAGATCCCCATAACGCCTAAAGAAAACATGGCTGTAAATATGATCCCTATTGCCGCATCGTTTTTGGTTTGGACATTTTGCTGAATCCATGATATAATCAAGGCTGCCACTAAACCAGCTAAGGCTGAGCCTACAAAAAAAGCAATGGTAGAATACCCAAAAAGAACGAAAGCTACAAAAATACCAGGAAGAATAGCATGGGACAATGCATCTCCTAAAAGAGACATATTTCTCAAGACAATAAAACAACCTAATACACCACACATTAGACCTACCATAATGGAAGCTGCTAACGCTCTAAGGGCCCATTCCGTAGTTAATATTTCCATCATAGCTTATAAATTTAGACCTTTTTTAGTTTATATAAAATAATATTTAGACTAATCTAAATTTAAAAACTGGGCAATGGCCCCTTCCTTCATTGCATATGGAGATAAAAAACAAGCCTTTATGTCGAGGCGCTTTAAGACATATAACACTAAGTGAAGAGCAACTACTATGTACTTGGCTCGTTCTGCTACAATGTAACCACTCGCTACGCGTTCTTCAAGGCTTAAGACGCGGAGTCGTCGATATAAGTCTTTTATAGTGGTAAGTGAAATACTGCTTAGTTGTGCAAGATTTCTTTCTTCACTTTTAAGTACCTCGAAAGTCCCAGAAGCTCCGATAAGTGATAGATTAGTTGGCGACACTTTCATCCATAGTTCTTGTAGCGATAATTCTAAAAAATCATCTAATTTTCCTAGCGCAGCTTCACTCATCGGCTCTGAATCGACAAAAGAATTGTACAGCACAGAAATACCAATTTTAAAACTCTGACTCCAGATGATTTCCTTATCTTTTAAGTGAATGAACTCCACGCTCCCGCCACCTATATCCATAACTAATTGTTCCCCAAGCGGCAAATCTAAAAGCTTTACTCCGTTCGCAATTAATAAGGCTTCTTTTAATCCATCAATGATTTCAATATTAATATTGGTCTTTTCTAAAACTTCAGCACAAAACATAGGTCCATTGCTCGTTTTGCGTAAAGCCTCAGTGCCTAAAGCAATCGTTTTACTTACCTCGTATTGTTTAATGATGCTAGAAAAATGGTGCAAAGTTTCGATACCTTTTTTGTAGCTTTCAGGATGGATCTCAGATCGATTACCTTTTCCTAAAAACACATAAACTCGCTCTCTGTAGAAAATCTCTTTTTGACTAAAAAACTTTGTAGTATCTACTATTAATAAATGAAATGTATTGGTACCTAGATCAATAATGGCAAGCTTACCCACCAAAATTATTTTTTGCTGTCTTCATAGCCTGGAGAATCATGTTGTTAAAAAACTTATCACCAGTCTCTGACATCAGGTTAGCGTATTTTGGTTTCTCGTTTTCTACAAGTACAAAATATTTACAGCCATCTGAATAATAAAGATCCACATCATGAGCCACATCACCTTTGGCTTGAAAAAATATACGACCTATAGGCTTACATGTCGTCGATAATTGAGGCACAGGTTTATTATCAAAATAACTCAAATTTGTGCGGATGCTACTCTGGTCTGTTTGTGACATGCTAAAAGGTAAGTTATGAAAAAGGTAATCAATCCCAGTGCAGTTATCCCAAAGATTTTTAAGTAGCTCTTTTGGAATAATAGGCAATGAATTAGCATTTGCCACTGCTTCAGTTTTTTGAGTGCTTGAAGACGTTTTTGCCGAGGTGCTATCTCCACAAGCTGAACAAAAACACACGACAATAAGGATATAAAATAACTTCGTAATATGATGTTTCATGATGTTGTTTGAAAAGTTGAACCGTAAAAATACTAAAAACTGTAATCAATCCTCACTGTCCAATAGTAATTCAATAGTCCCCCTGTATTCACATTATTGCTTTTATAGAATCGAGTCAGCGCTCTATGATAACGACTGGTAATTCCGAGTCGTCTGCTAAAGCGATAACTTGCACCAAACAACAATCCAAACTCGTATGATTTAAAAGAGTCTGCAGGAACAAGGACGAGAAAATTATTTCTTATTTCGCTTCGGCCTTGAAAAAGATATGCATTATTAACCCCCACATGTGCGGACACCTTATAGTAACCTTCTTTTTGTATATACCATTCATTCATACGTACAACAATCGGCATCTCGAAATATTGCAAATGAGTTCGTCTAATATTTGATGGCACATCAAAAAGCAATTCGCCTCGACTTCCTTTTTCTGTGTACGACATTTCTAATCCTACATCCACCAAAAGACTTACAGGATAATATACCCCTATTCCACCTGTCCATCCCAGTTTATCAAATCCAGCCAGTCGATCACCTTGAATTTGAGATAAACTCATGCCTACATTTGCTTCAGCTTTAAACACTCCTTGTGCTAAAATGCAAACGCATTGAAAGCAAGTTAATACCGAAAAGAAATATCTTAATAACATATAAATAAGAATAATATGATTTTATTTCATATATATTTGAAGCAAAAGTAGTTTATTAAGAGGAAACGAAGATTCTACTTTATTAATATTCATTTAGGTAAGCTTTATTTGCCAATGTCATTTTGAAGATAAGCATGCGATTAAATAAAACAATGCTCACTAAAGCTGAAGAAATGCTCAAAGCTTTAGATTATAAAATCAGGTACGAAAAAGGTAATTTTAAATCAGGTAGCTGCGTGGTTTGGAATAAAAAAATGATCGTAATCAGTAAATTTTACTCCGTGGAAGAGAAAATAAAGGCCATTATCGAGGTGCTTAACAATAACCAACTGGATACAAGCTTATTGTCTAGCGAACAACAAGCTTTACTGGTTAAAGCAAACCAGTCATCATTATTTAATTAAGTCTGCTTTGGAAATCATACTACTCGGCACTGGAACTTCTATAGGTGTACCTATGATTGGATGTGCATGCGATGTTTGTTTATCCAAAGATCCCAAAGACCGGCGTTTAAGAAGTTCGGCATTTGTCGTTTCCGACGGCAAAAAGATACTTATTGATTGTGGGCCAGATATTCGCCAGCAGTTACTCCACAATAATATTGCAGATATTGATATAATATTACTGACACACGAGCATAATGATCATGTGATCGGACTAGATGATTTGCGGCCTGTTAGCTTTCTCAACAACAAAACCATACCCATACTTGCCGAACAAAGAGTCATTGATAGTATTAAGACAAGGTTTCCTTATTTGTTTGTTCGTAATAGATTTGGGCACCAAGCCTTTCAAGCCATAGAAATTACACCAGGCAAACATGTGTATGATGATGTTTCTTTTGAAGCGATACGGATAGATCATGGTGGATTGGATATTCTGGCTTTCAAAATAAATCAATTTGCTTATGTCACAGATGCAAAAAAAATAAACGATTTAAGTTTGGATCAGCTTAAAAAGGTAGACTTGCTAGTCATTAATTCACTACAGATTGCTGAACATTATAAGCATTTTAATTTGCAAGAGACTATTGATATCGTGAGAAAGCTAAAGGTAAAAAAAGCCGTCCTTACACATATCAGCCACAAAATGGGTCTTCACAAAAAGGTAAATAAAACATTAGACGATAATATTTGTTTGGCTTACGATCATATGAACTTGACTGTTTAAATAAAAGTTGATTAATAATAGAATACCACTTACATTTACCACTATGAGGGCTTGCTTGAGCATATTTTTGATTTTTCTTTGGTTCAATGTTGTGGGCCAACAAACTCCAGCCTACTCTTTAGATATACTTAATCTATATAAGTTATCTCCAGCCTTCGCAGGTGTAAGTGATCAGTTAAACGTTTTTGGCATTTATAAATCACAATGGCAATCTCATAGTGGTGCACCCACTCAATATACAGTAAACGCAAATTTGCCTTTTTATAAATGGCAAGGAGGTGTGGGCATAGATATATCTTCTACCAATCAAGGGGTCACTAGCCAAACTGATATAAAGCTAAGCTATAGTTACCATGTACAAGGTTTGACAGATATTTTGGCCATCGGAGTGTCTTTAGGTGCGGGCCAATTCGGCATTAATTCGAATGAAATAATTACTCCAGAAGGATCATACAGTGGTGGAATAAATCACAACGATCCTATTCTAGGCGTAAATCGCAATACCCAAATCTATCCTAATTATGGTTTGAGTGTATTTTATGGTGCCCAATATTTTGACGCCGGTCTACAAATCAATCAATTTATTGGCCAAAATATTAATGTAAAAGAAAACGTAAATTATGCCTTAAGTCGGCATATGTCCGGTTTTTTTATGTACTACCTTACTTTACCAAATCAATGGACTTACCAACCATCTGTACATTTAATGACTAATTTTAAGCAATTTCAAATGGAATTGACTAACTTGCTGAAATATGGCAATGTTTTTGGTGGAGTAGGTATACGAGGATATGATTCTAAAAGTATCGAATCACTTTCTTTCCTTGGAGGAATAAAATTTAATGAAGCGTATACAATTTCTTACAACTTTGACGTTAATGTTAATAAATTAAGAAATACTTCCGAGGGTTCTCACGAGATAATGTTGCGATATGATCTCAATAGAGAAATAAACACAGGTCGTCCCCCTAACACGATCTATAACCCAAGAAACCTCTAATCTTAGATTATATAAAGATTAGTTCCAAATCGAACCAAATATTTTGACAATTATTACGCTTTATGTGTAATGATGTTGGTTTTTTAATTAAATAAGAAATTTAATTTTTAATAATTGAATAACACGATTATATTTACGTCCGCGTTAGGAAAAATGCTTTTGGTTAAACACATTTTTGAAATGAAGAAAACAGTAAACCTTTTTGCAGCTCTTGCTGTATTATCAGTTTTATTAACCTCTTGTGGAGGTGAAGCTGGTGGAGAATTAGTTGGTGCATCAGACAGACCTTCTTGGAATGGAATTAATCCATATGGAATGGTATATGTACCTTCAGGAACCTTGACTATTGGAGCCAGTGATCAAGAGGTATTTAGTACCTATACACAAGCACCAAAATCCATATCTATTCAAGGGTTTTTCATGGACGACACAGAAATTACTAATAATGAGTATCGTCAGTTTGTTCAGTATGTAAGAGATTCCATAGCTCACACGATTATGGGAGATTACACTACAGATAACTACGGTAATGAGATTCTTGATTGGGATTTAGAGTTAGATTACGCTGATGAGACATTAGACGAGATGTTCTATTCAGGTGACATGATGATAAATAACAAAAGAGAAATGGACACCAGAAACTTTGTCTACAACTACGACTGGGTTGATAGCAAAAGAGCCGCTCACTCAGGATATGATGTGGTTAGATCATCTCTCATAGAGAAAGATGAAGTAGCTATATTCCCAGATACTATGGCCTGGATTAGAGATTTCTCTTATTCTTATAATGAGCCAATGACAAGAAATTACTTTTGGCATCCAGCATTTGACGACTACCCTGTTGTAGGAGTTAATTGGAAGCAAGCTAAAGCATTTTGTCATTGGAGAACTAAATTGTGGAATGAAGGTAAAGGTGATGAGCCAAACACTGAGCAATTTAGATTACCTACAGAATCTGAGTGGGAATACGCTGCAAGAGGTGGTAGAGACCTAGCTCCATATCCATGGGGTGGTTACTATATTAGAAATGCTAAAGGATGTTTATTAGCCAACTTTAAACCTGGTAGAGGAAACTATCCAGAAGATGGTGGATTTTACACAGTAAGAGCAGATGCTTACTTTGCAAATGATTACGGCCTTTATAATATGGCTGGTAATGTAGCAGAATGGACAGAAACTGCTTATCATCCAAATGCTTATGCAGCAGTGCACGATCTTAATCCAGATTTAAAATACGATGCTCAAGACGAAGATCATATTTCTCTAAAACGTAAAGTTATCAGAGGTGGATCTTGGAAAGACATCGCTTATTATTGTCAAACAGGTACTAGACATTGGGAATACCAAGACACGTCAAAATCTTATATTGGATTTAGATGTGCTCTAACATTCTTAGGTCGATCAATGAATGATTTTTAATCATATTGATAATTCCTATACCTAACTTATTAAACCAAATAAAAATTAATTCTCTAATCAGAATACTAAAATTGTATTGAGCAATTTATTATTAAACATTAAACTAAAAACAAAATGAGTTTTATTAAGTCTAAAGGTTTCAAGTATTTCAAAAATTTTGTAATTGGTGTTGGTGCGGCAGTCGTGATGCTTGGTGCCTTAGCTAAGATTACAAGTCACCCCCTTGGAAACATTTTGATTACTGTTGGTCTTTTAACAGAAGCATTTCTATTCTTAATGCTAGGTTTATTACCACCAGAAAAAGATTACTACTGGGAAAAACTTTATCCGGGATTAGATTCTTACAATGCAGGTGTAACACCATTATCTGCAAGTGGAGGAGCTCCAAGATCATTAGATGCTGACGTTGTAGAAGGAAGATTAGGAGGAATGTTAGATGAGCTACAAGGAATGTCTAAATCTATGGGTTCATTAAAAGCTTTACAAGAAGTTGATTTTTCTCAAACTTCAGAGCAAATAAAAGGTATGGGTAATTTCTATACTAAATTAAACGAAGCTATGTCATCATTAAATGATACCATTGATGATACTAAGTTATATAAAGAAAATGTTGCTTCATTAAATCAGAATTTATCTTCGTTAAATGGAGTTTACGGAAACGTACTTTCTGCATTTAAAGGGTAATTAGGAATTGTTAATTAATTATTTAACCATTAAAAAAAACAAATAAATGGCTATTCCTAAGGAACCCAGGCAACTGATGATTAACATCATGTACCTTGTACTAACTGCCCTACTTGCATTAAATGTATCTGCTGAGGTATTCAATGCATTTAAAATGGTAGACAAAGGTTTAATAAAATCAAATGCAGCACTCGACCAAGCTAATGGTAATTTACCTGAAGCGATTCGATCTGGTGCTAAGAAAAAAGCATCTTTAGCTAAATATGCTGAATTAATCGATCCAGGAAGAGATTTATCATCTAACCTAACTGATTATATCCAAGGTATTGTAGATACTATGGTCAATGACAAAGGTTATGTTGCTGATAGAGAAACTGGTGAGATCACAGATGAATTAAAGGCAAAGAAAGATTACGATATAACAACAAGATTTCTTGTTGATGGACCAAACGGTGATGGAAATGGAAAAGGTTCAGAATTAAAGCAAAAATTGATTGAATATAGAGAAGCAATGCTAGCTCTAGTTGAAGATGATCCTGACACTGAAATAAATGAAAAAGAACAGTTTGAAAAAGAGATCAGTGTAAAAATTGATGATGAATCATGGCAAAAGAAAGGAAAGCCTTCTTGGTCTCACTTCAATTTTAGCCACATGCCTTTACAAGCTGTACTACCTATTTTTAGTAAATTCCAAAATGATGTAAAGTCTACTGAATCTGCATTCTTAAACTATCTAGCAGGTAAAGTGGGTACTACTACAGATGTAGTATTGGATAAATTTACTGTAGTTTCTGCTCCAGAAAAATCGTACATCATTAAAGGAGAGAAATACAAAGCAGACTTATTTTTAAGTGCTTTTGCTGGTGCCGATTCTAAAACAGGTATTTCAGTATCTGTAAATGGAAGAAAATTACCTACCAATAAGGAAGGTATTGCAACTTTTGAAGAAACAGCATCATCTGTTGGAGTAAAAAGATATAACGCTTCTGCTTCAATCACTAACCCTGTAACAGGAGAAACACAAACATTCAAAAAAGAATTCTCTTATGAAGTTGGAGAACGTTCTGTAGCAATTTCTGCTGCAAAAATGAATGTATTCTACATTGGTGTTGATAATCCAGTAGAAGTTTCTGCAGCTGGTGTACCTTCTAACCAAATTAAGGTTAGTATGGGTGGTGGCGGAGGAGCTACTATCAACAAAAACGGAGATGGTACTTACACTGTTAGAGCTACGAAACCTACACTTAAAGGACAAGGTGCGAAAGTAAATGTATCTGCTCCAGGTATGAATGCAAGCAAAGACTTTAGAGTAAAAAGAATACCTGATCCAGTACCGAAACTATCTAAATCAAGAGGTGGAGGAATGGGTTCTGGAGAATTTAAAGTTCAGCCAGGTGTATTCCCTGTATTAGAAAACTTTGATTTCGATGCAAAATGTAATGTTGTAGGTTTTAGACTTGTAAGAGTTGCTAAAAGACAAGATCCACAATTTGCTGTAAACAAAGGTGGTAAATACGGTGGAGAAGCTCAGTCTTTAGTTAAAAAGGCTACACCAGGTGACAAATATTTCTATGAAGACATTAAGTGTAAATGTCCTGGAGATCCAGCACCAAGAGATATTGGACAAATGGTATTCAACATCAGATAATAAAAACAGATTCTAAAAAAGATATTATTATGACTACTAAAAACCTATTTTTCTGTTTTCTTCTAATGATCTCAAGTGCTTCTATATTTGCACAAATCGAGATAGAAGATAAAGATAATATGACTGAATCAAGCGAAGTGTTTGATCAATCACAATACCTTGATGATATAGTTCAACGAGAACTAGTAGAACAAGGAATGGTCTTGGAATATGAGCCAATCAGAGAAGCTGATATTGCATGGGAAAAGAAGATTTGGAGAGTCATAGACACTCGCGAAAAAATGAATCTTCCATTCAGGTATCCAAACGAACCATTCTTTAATATTCTTAAAGGAATTGCAGAGTCGGGAGATATTTCGATTTTTAGAGACGAACAATTTACTGAGCCATTAACTATGGAAGAGGTAAATTCTCAGCTTAACAAAATCGATACTGTAGTAACGTTTGACTACGATACTTACGAAGAAAAGATCCAAATCGTCGAAAACATTTTAAATTGGGAAGATATAAACCAGTTTAGAGTTAAAGAGATGTGGTTCTTCGATGAGGAATCATCTAGAATGGATGTAAGAATTTTAGGTATTGCTCCTATCAAGGATGAAATAGATCCGGATACAGGTGAGTTAAAATACTCAGGTCCTTTATTTTGGTTGTATTACCCAGAGTTAAGAGAGCCATTATCTAAAGTAAGAGTATACAACGAGAATAATGATATCGCGCCAATGTCTTGGTATGATTTATTCGAACAACGATTTTTTAGTAGTTACATCACGAAACGTTCTAATTCGCTTGATTTAAGAATCAAAGATATGTACGAGGGATATGAGAGAGCTGGTATTGATCGTTTATTAGAATCTGAAAAAATAAAAATGGAGTTGTTTAATTTCGAACATGATTTATGGACGTATTAATCGTTTCCATTTGAAAAGTAAAAGCCTTGTTACATTGTAGCAAGGCTTTTTTTATTAATGATTTTAAGTGTTATCTAACTTTAAACACACTTAAAAATTTTAATCCGTTATAAAAGTATCCACCTCTTTTACACCTCCTACAACTTTGCAGACAATATAATCCAGGTCTAAGCCATAGGTATCTTTATATCCATCTTTAAATTCATTGTATATCTGTCTTCCACTACCCTCTTCTACTAATTGCAATGTACAACCTCCAAATCCACCACCTACCATGCGAGATCCATATATCTGATCGTGATTTTTTGCTGCTGAAACCAAAAAATCTAACTCTGGACAGGAAACTCTATAGTCATGAGACAACCCATGATGCCCTGCAAATAATAATGTACCTATCTTAAAGTAGGCCTGCTCATGCAATGCTTCACTCATAGAAAAAACTCTTTTATTTTCTTCCCATAAGTAACGGACAAAGCTTAATTCGTCTCCTACTAAATGCCTTTTTAAATCTTCAACAGAAAGTCGGTTGATGTCTTGATGGTTTGCTAAACCAAACTTGTTTAGCAAACTATTTAATCCAGCATGACACACCTTTTTACGGTCATTATAACTTGAGTCAGATAATTTATGCGGTACATTGGTATTGAGTAACAACCATTCTTTTTCTATTAAATTACAATCAATATACCGGTGCTCAAGATGCAAACAATCCAAAAACATAGCTCGGTTGGCTTGACCGAAAAGCATAGCATATTGGTCCATAATCCCACCTTTTACTCCTGAATGCCATTCTGCCTTTTGGGCTAACTGGGCCATTTCTTTTTGAGTTAAACCTAAGTGATTATACAGATTTAATCCATAAAGAAAGGCTACAGTAATGGCTGAAGATGATGACAATCCTGCGCCTATAGGAATAGTGCTTCTAAATGCAATGTGCATAGGTTTGACAATGATTCCTATTAATTGTAGCTCTTTGAGTACTCCTTCAAAATAAACTACCCATCCTAGTTTCTTTCCTTCTAAAACAAAGCTTTGATCTAAGTCTTCTGCATAAAATTTCCATGAAGTAGAAGCAACAAACTCCATCATCACGTATTTATTTATACATGCAGGAAGCACATATCCTTCACTATAGTCGGTGTGCTCACCTATTATATTTATTCTACCGGGGCATTGTACTTTTAACATAAATAAAATTAAATGACTATAACCATCTGCGTACTGATGATGTATAGCTCGTATATTTTGCCCCGTAGGTACTTAATAAATGTGATTCTTCATCCATGACTTTTTTATAAATCCCCACCGTCATAAAAATGAATAGACATAAAGTCAGTATGGAAGGGATAATTAAAAAATAACTTAAGAAACAGAACACTAGTCCTACATAAATAGGATTGCGGGAATATTTAAAAAGACCTTTTGTGACAAAATCTATTTGATCATCTTTATCTATAGAAATTCGCCAAGAATTCCCCATCTGCCACTGTGCCATAAAAACCATGGCGAATCCAATGATCCCGATTAAAATGGCTAATGCTAATAACAAGTGCGTTTTCCCGAAAGTCCATGGAGTAAATGGCAAACCCGACATTGGCCAAAATAAAAACAGACAAGAAATAAGTCCCATCCCAACGGAAGATAGTCGAAATATTTCCTCACCTAAAGACATCTTTCTAGGCTTAAAAAACCCTACAAGTGGATTTTTACCAGTCTTTCTATACAAAACAAATGACCTTAAAAAGATAACTCCACCATAAAAGAGGAATGCATGTGTGAGTAGTAAGTATTTCCTTAAATCACCATAATCTATGAAATATTGTGTCATGTTAGCAAATCTACTTTGATTAGAGCTAAATATGACTTAAATTCGTTCTAATTTATTAATTGTACTTATCAAGAAAGGTGGAGGGACAGGCCCTATGAAACCTTGGCAACCAGCAGCTATGCAATGGTGCCAAATCCATCCCAGTATTTCTGGGGAAGATAAGGAAGATAAAAAGCTTCTTCATCCATACTTTTTTGATATCAATAATTGCCATGCAGTTAACCGATATTATAAAAGACAGAATTTTAGTGCTCGATGGTGCCATGGGTACTATGATCCAACGTCACAAACTGGAAGAAGAAGATTATCGTGGCCAACGATTTGCCGAAATCGAAGTGCTCATCAAAGGAAACAACGACATACTTAATCTCACGAGACCAGATATTATAGCTAGCATACATAAAGAATATTTGGATGCAGGGGCTGATATTATAGAAACAAATACTTTTAATGCAAACGCCATTTCTTTAGAAGACTATGAAATGGTCGACCTTAGCTATGAGATAAACTATAAAGCTGCACAAATAGCCAAAGAACAATGTCGCATTAAAACCTTAGAAACTCCACATAAACCACGTTTTGTGGCTGGGGCGATTGGTCCGACTAACCGGACAGCCTCTTTATCACCAGACGTCAATAATCCAGCTTATAGAGCAGTTAATTATGATGACTTGGTAGAAGCCTACTATGAGCAAGTAAAAGGACTTGTGGAAGGTGGTGCAGACCTAATATTAATTGAAACTATTTTCGACACCTTAAACGCAAAAGCTGCCCTATTTGCAACTCAAAGTTATTTTGAAGCTGTAAATGCTACACTCCCAGTTATGATTTCTGGTACGATCACTGATGCGAGTGGACGTACCTTATCTGGTCAAACAGCGGAAGCGTTTTTAATAAGTATGTCTCATTATCCTCTCTTAAGCATAGGTTTAAACTGTGCTTTGGGTGCGGATCAGTTAAAGCCCTATCTACAAAGTATTGCAAAAGAAACTCCGTTCTACACCTCTGTATATCCTAATGCAGGTCTACCTAATGAGTTTGGCGAGTACGATCAGACAGGGCAAGAAATGGCTAACATCTTAAAGGATTACATAGAATTAGGCTTGGTAAATATCGTCGGTGGTTGTTGTGGTACTACACCCGAGCATATCCAGCACATTGCAAGATTAGTCGAAGGAAAATCACCAAGACAAAAAAATAAAGCTTCTGATCTTATGCATTTATCTGGCCTAGAACCACTCATTAACAGGCCCAATGCTAACCTGATCAATGTGGGTGAAAGAACCAATGTGGCTGGCTCTAAAAAATTTCTAAGGCTGATAAAAAATGAACAGTTTGAAGAAGCCTTATCCGTTGCTAGAGATCAAGTGGAAGGTGGTGCACAGATTTTGGATGTAAATATGGATGATGGCTTAATCGATGGAGAAGAAAGCATGATCCAATTTTTAAACTTAATTGCATCTGAGCCTGATATTTCTCGCATTCCTATTATGATTGACTCTAGCAAATGGTCCATCATAGAAGCAGGCTTAAAGACTGTTCAAGGCAAAGCAGTAGTCAATTCAATCAGTCTAAAAGATGGCAAAAAAACATTTGTAGAACAAGCACAAAAAATACTAAAGTACGGAGCTGCAGTTATTGTCATGGCCTTTGATGAAGCTGGCCAAGCCGATACACTTAAACGAAGAATTGACATCTGTAAGAAAAGTTACGACATACTTACTGGAGAAGTAGGCTTCCCTCCTCAAGACATTATTTTTGACCCTAATATCTTTCCTGTTGCGACTGGTATGGAAGAGCATAATAATAATGCCGTTGATTTTTTCGAAGCCACCAAATGGATAAAAGCAAACCTACCTTTAGCAAAGGTAAGTGGCGGTGTGAGCAATGTGTCTTTTTCTTTTAGAGGAAATAATAAGGTGCGTGAAGCCATGCACGCGGCATTTCTATATCATGGCGTAAATGCGGGAATGGATATGGCTATCGTCAACCCTGCCATGTTAGAAGTTTTTGAGGAAATAGAACCAGTACTGAAGAATTTAGTAGAAAATGTGCTTCTAAATGCACATCCCGAAGCGGCCGACGAATTACTAGCCTATGCCGAAAAACATAAAAGTGACAAGCAAATAACAAAGAATAAAGTCCATGAATGGAGGAGTCAATCTCTAGAAAAGAGAATAGAACATGCATTAGTCAAAGGAATCAGTGATTATATTATTCAAGATGCAGAGGAAGCGCGCCTGCAATATGCAAGTCCATTGCAAGTCATAGAAGGTCCTCTAATGGATGGCATGAATGTGGTCGGTGAGTTATTTGGATCAGGTAAAATGTTTTTGCCTCAGGTAGTCAAGAGTGCTCGTGTAATGAAAAAGGCAGTCGCATACCTTAGTCCATTTTTAGAAGATGGTAAAGGTAGTGTGGCCTTTGCAGGAAAAATATTGATGGCAACGGTGAAAGGTGATGTACACGACATTGGAAAAAATATAGTATCTGTCGTCCTTGCATGCAATAACTATGAAGTGATCGATTTAGGCGTTATGGTACCTGCTCATACCATTTTAGAAAAAGCCAAAGAACACCAAGTAGATATGATAGGGTTAAGTGGTCTCATCACTCCATCATTAGACGAAATGGTGTTTGTGGCCAAAGAAATGGACAGGCAAAATTTCAGTATGCCACTACTCATCGGTGGAGCTACAACTTCCCGGATCCATACCGCAGTTAAAATTGATAATAGTTATAAAGGTCCGGTCATCCATGTCTTAGATGCCTCAAAGAGTGTACCTGTTGCTGCAAAACTGCTGCATAAAGAAGAACATGTACATTTTACTAAAGAAGTAGCTGAAAGTTATGATCAATTACGCATAAACTACAAAAATAGAAAGCAATCAAAAACTTTACTCGACATTGATCAAGCCAATAAAAATGCTTATATCTTAAGTGCTAATCAGGCTTCTGCTTGTACTCCTAAGCTATTGGATCGACAGGTATTTTTAGATTATGATCTATCCGAAATAAGAAAATATATCGATTGGACACCGTTTTTTAAAACTTGGATGCTTCAAGGAAAATACCCGGCAATTTTAAAAAATGAAGTAGTAGGAAATGAGGCTACAAAATTATTTAAGGAAGCCAATGAAATGCTAGATAGGATCATACAAAATAAACTCTTAAAAGCCAATGCTGTGGTCCAGATTGTTCCAGCCAATAAACATCAAAACACAATAAAATGTATCGTAGAAGGCCAAGAATATGCCTTTACTTTTCCAAGGCAACAAGGTCAAAAGGCGGCTACCCAAGCTAATTATTGCTTGGCTGATTTTATAGCATCTTCAGGAGATTATGTTGGATTTTTTGCAGTTACCACTGGACTCGGCATTGAACCTCTATTAGAAAAATACAAAGAAGAAAACGATGATTATTCGAGCATTATGCTAAAAGCTCTAGCCGATCGTCTTGCTGAAGCCTTTACCGAATTAATGCATAAAAAAGTAAGGGCAGAGATTTGGGGATATCAAGCAGATGAGCAATTAGATGAAGAAGCACTGATCAAAGAAGAATATCAAGGAATTCGTCCAGCTTTTGGTTACCCTGCTTGTCCTGATCATTCGGATAAAACCACTTTATTCAAATTATTGCAAGCTGAAGAAATCGGAGTCAAATTGACCGAATCGTTAGCCATGTATCCAGCAGCATCAGTGAGTGGCATGTACTTAAGCCATCCTGATGCCAAATATTTTAATGTAGGAAAGTTGGGTGAAGATCAAATAGAGTACTTAGCAGCAGCTAAAGGTATTTCAAGAACTACTCAAGAAAAATCTTTACAATCCAATTTAAACTACCCAATTTAATCGAAGACCATGAAAGTAATCGAACATCTAAATAAAGCAAGCCGTACGCTTTTTAGTTTTGAAATATTGCCTCCATTGAAGGGGCAAAACATACAATCCATTTATAATGCCATTGATCCATTAATAGAGTTTAATCCTCCCTTTATCGATGTTACCTATCACCGAGAAGAATATGTTTACAAAAAGCTAGGAAATGGCTTACATAAGAGGCAATCTATTCGGAAAAGACCGGGCACAGTAGCTATTTGTGCCGCTATAATGAACAAGTACAATATAGATGCCATTCCACACATTATATGTGGTGGTTTCTCTCAAGATGACACAGAAAATGCTTTAATCGATTTGCAGTTTTTAGGTGTAGACAATGTGCTCGCCTTAAGAGGTGACAAAGTAAAAAATGAGACCAGTTTTACTCCCGAACCAGATGGTCATGCATATACCACCGACTTAATCAAGCAAATAGCTAAGATGAATGAGGGATCTTATTTGGATGATCAACTTCAAAATGTAGCTCAAAGCAATTTTTGTATTGGTGTAGCGGGATATCCTGAAAAACATTTCGAAGCACCTAATTTAAAGAGTGATCTTAAATATCTAAAGCAAAAAGTGGACGCAGGGGCAGAATACATTGTTACCCAGATGTTTTTTGATAATGAAAAGTATTTTTCTTTTGTGGATCAATGTCGTGGCATCGGCATAAATGTTCCAATCATCCCAGGATTAAAGCCAATTACTGCTAAATCACAAGTAAACAATCTTCCTAGGAATTTTCACATTGATTTACCTGATGACTTAGTGGATGCTTTAGAAGATTGCCAGTCAAAAGAAGACGTTAAAAAAGTAGGTGTAGAATGGGGTGTTCAGCAATCAAAAGAGCTTGTAGAAAGAGGGGTCCCTTGTATTCACTTCTATACCATGAGTAGATATGGATCGACCTACAAAATTTTAAAAGAACTGGTATAAAAAACAGCAGTAAGTCTATCACCTCCTACTGCTGCTTTTATTAAATCATAAAAAGAAGACTATATATCTGCTTTTAGGAATTCTTCTTTAGAACGATAATTAATAGGATTTTGCTGCTCTGCTTCGAGTAATTCGTTTATGTTCTTTAAGCGTTCCAAACTTTTTTCTAGAATGCTTAACTGCTTCTCTAACTTTTCTTTTTGTATCTTATGATTATCCATTTGCGCATTGGTAGGCCGACCTTCATAACCGGCCACATCAGCATACAAGCCGGCAATCTTTTCTCTAAGTTTTGGTTCGGCTTGACCTACGTAATTATCCCCTGTCAATACTACTAATTCGTCTTTGAGTGCAGCTAAATCTTCTTTCAAAGTGTTAGCGGATTTTATGAGTTTTGCTTGGTCACTTTTAATGCTATCGATACCAGTCATCACATAATCTATTTGGTCTACTGCGTAGGCTAAATCACTATTCAT
The DNA here is from genome assembly GCA_020631235.1 of Saprospiraceae bacterium. Classification (GTDB taxonomy): domain Bacteria; phylum Bacteroidota; class Bacteroidia; order Chitinophagales; family Saprospiraceae; genus JAHDDO01. Next base: position 161,680 of record JAHDHQ010000002.1, read on the forward strand.
GTAATATAATGACATGGCTATTTCATGTTGCTTAGCACGATCTTCATCTGAATGATAAGAACTAGGGTCAGGAACTAGTTCGATGGTGTGCTCATACACCTCTTTACCTTTAGTCATCTTAATGGTATATTTTCCTGCGGGCACATTTGGCGAAGTAAACCCGCCAAATGATAAGGTTTTTGCACTGGCGATCCTTGGAAGTGGATAGCTCGGTGTCCATTCGACCACGTTTATTCCTTTAGATTTCCCTGCTGCCAGATCGGTCATAAATTCGCCTTTATCATTAAAGATTTCCAAAGTCATCTTACCAAAAGTGTGTCGACTTTTTAAATAATACTTTATGGGTACAGCTTTCGATGGGTTTTCACCGACGAACATGCCATTAGAAGAATAACTGCCTAATCCTCCGCTTTCATAAATAATTTGTGGTCCTTCATCAAAAAAATGCACTTTCTTAGCGGCTATTTCTTGATTGAGTGATCTTAGCGGTCTCACATCATCTATAATCACAATACCTCTTCCGTGTGTTCCCATAACTAAGCTGTGATCACGTTTATGGAGTTCTACATGATGCACAGAAGCAGCAGGCATATTATTTGTAAATTTAGACCAGTTTTTACCTCCATCAATGGTGATATATAAACCAAACTCAGTGCCTAGGTACAACAAATTGGGGTTTACGTAGTCTTCTTGAATAGATCTAACAAATCCATATATGTCCTCAGATATGATGGATGACCAAGTCTTACCTCCATCCGTAGTTTTGAGTGCATATGGGTTTTTGTCATTAGCTGTATGACCATCGAAAACGGCATAGGCGGTGTTTTTATCATGGCTGGAAGGTTCGATGTGATAGACCCAAGTGTTTTTAGGAATGCCTGTTAGATTATCCGTTAGATCTTTCCATTTTTTCCCACCATTCACCGTAAGTTGAATTTTACCATCATCAGTTCCTACCCAAATCATGTTTTTATCCAAGGGCGACTCTGCAATGGTGAAAATGGTACAGTGATTTTCAGCGCCTGAATTATCCACACTTATACCTCCACTTTCTGCTTGGTTTTGTTTTAGCTTGTCATTGGTAGTTAAATCCGGGGATATTTTTTTCCAGGTTTCCCCTTGATCAGGAGAATAATGTACAAACTGAGAACCTACGTATAAGGCATTAGGATCATGATAACTGGTGGTTATGGGTGCGTTCCAATTAAATCGCAGTTTTGCTTCGTCCCTTTCAGGGTAAGGTTTGATCGTTTTAATTTGCGCTTTTTCATTATCTACTCTCCAAACATTTTCTGCTCCTTGCATCTCTGAATATATAATATTTGCATTTTCAGGATGTGGGTAAACTCTAAATCCATCACCATAGCCAAGACTGTTCCAGTCTCTAGCTTCTACCCCTCCGACACTGGCCGATGGTCCTACCCATGATCCATTGTCTTGAAGACCTCCATAAATATTAAAAGGTTTTTCATTATCCAAGGCTATATGATAAAACTGAGAAACAGGTAGATCTCTTACCATATCCCATACTTGACCTCCATCCCATGAGCGATACAATCCGCCGTCTGTGGCCAAATACATTCTTTTAGTATCGTTGGGGTCAAAATGAAAATCATGAATATCTGGGTGCTGTCCACTTTGGATAGCGCTAAAAGTATTTCCACCATCTTTGCTTATCGAACCAAATAATCCAGCTTTGCATACTTTTTCTGGATCATCTGGACTAACTACCAACCTTGAAAAATAAAAAGGTCTTACGGCTAATTCAAAATCTTTGTTCTTATGCTTCCAAGTCGCTCCTCCATCGTCAGATCTGTACAATCCTTTTCCAGCCTTTTCTTCTGATTCAATGACTGCATACAAAGTTTCTGGAGCGGATGAGGCTTGTGCAATGGCCATTCTGCCTAGTTTTCCTTTAGGGAACCCATCATGGATAGGCTTCCATGTTTTTCCACCATCTGTTGTTTTGTATAGTCCACTATTTTCGCCTCCAGAATTAAAGGACCAAGCAGTACGTCTGTATTCCCAAAAAGCAGCATAAAGTATATTCGGATCTGTAGGGTGCATAACTAAGTCTGAACAACCGGTGGTTTCATTAATAAACTTTATGTTTTCCCAAGTGTCACCGCCATCCGTAGATTTGTAGACTCCTCTTTCCTTGCTATCTCCCCATAAATTACCCAAAACACCCACATAAATTTCTTGGTTGTTGTTTGGATTGATTTGTATGCTACTTATCCTTTCTGAGTTTTCGAGTCCTTTCTTTTTCCAGTTTTTTCCCCCATCGGTGCTAAGATAAATTCCATCACCTACAGATACAGAGTTTCTAGTCCAGGTCTCACCTGTTCCAACCCAAATCCTGTTATCAGGATCGACAGGATCGACTTTAACTGTTCCAATAGATTGGCAATAGTCATCGAAAATAGGCTTAAACGTAACTCCTCCATTTGTTGTTTTCCAGACACCTCCACCAGCTGTTCCAGCATATAAAATATCACTATTCTCAGGATGGCCATCTATATCAGAAATTCTGCCACTCATTAAGGCGGGACCAATTTGCCTAGCTCTAATATTTCCAAATAAAGCATCTCCTTTAAGAGACGATAAGTCTTGTGTGCTAGCTTGAAGAGACAAAGCTAAAGCTAGCGCAAAAAATAGTATTTGACGCATAATTACTTTTTCATGTTTATAAATTGACGATTATCCTTTTCCTGGATCTCCTCCACTGGATTTCTCCATTTCTTTTGCTTCTGGATTCTCCATTTGATTGATAACTTCTTGAGCTTGCTGGTCAGCTTCCTCTAAAAGTGAAGGTTTGGTTTCTGGTTCGTCATCAGTAGTTGCTGATATTTCAGGTGCCGCAAATAAGGAATCATCGATCTCTTCATTGATAAGTATTTCACTAATAACCATATCAAACATGGCTTGACCATTTACTTTTTGTGACATAGCATGTGGATGATATACACCGTTTACTTCTTGGTAATCGCTAAAATACATTTCTGTTGTGGCACCTGCCATCTGTCCTTTATGCATAAATTCTTCTTGCATAATCGGCACAAATGTTTCTTTATCGAAATAATAGTAACTATAGTTTTCTACTTCTTCGCCGTTGATGCTGATTGGGTTTTTGGTCAATTTTATTTTGAAGCAATCTGTTCCATCCACATTTTTTTCTTCTTCAAGACTAATAGAATACCCTTTATCGGCATAATTTAAAAAGGACTCTGGAAAATCCATTTGATGCTTCATGTTTTCACTATCTTCTGTTTCCCAAAGCTCAGCTTCTTGCGTCATAAAATTGGTACTCCACCCTACTTCTCCATTATAACACATTTGTGTTATTTCTTTACCTTGAAATATCATGTCCATGCGTTGCATGTTTGGTGCTTTCTGATACATTTTTATTGGGATCTCCATTCCCTGAAATTTACTATTAGCCACGAGAGTCATCGTATTTATGTTACTTATGGCTTCTTCTCCACCTACTGTTTCTAAATAGGTAGCTATAATTTCTTCTGCTGATTGCGCATTAACAGACAAACTGGTTAATAGACAAAAGCAAAAGCTAAGAATGACGGTACTTAATTTCATGATTGTTTGATTTAATTTTGCTACTAATGTAAGAAAGTTAAGAAGAGTATGCAGAACATTTCGACAAATAGAGCTTAATTCGTCTACCAATAAAAAAAGGCGCATTAAATGCGCCTTTTTTTAACTAATTTGTTTTGATTTAATTCTTCGTAACCTTTATGTCAAAACAATTACTACTTGGACAATCAGTAGGACAAATTCCTGGATCTATAATGATTAAAATAGCATTACAAGTTTGATCATTATCATCTACTATATTAATAGAAACATCACCTGCACCAGGCGAACCGACTGGTAAACTAAATGTTACGGCTGTGTTATACGCTCCAGAAACTGGACTTACACCCCCACCTGAAAGAGTATAACTTCCGCCATTAGGGCCATCAAGATTTAAGGCAAATTGCAGAAAGTCATCTACTGTATTGGTCAAATCCGCTCCTCGATTACAAAATGCAGGAACGTTCATCGGTTCTAAAGGACAGCAATCAGGACTCGATACAATTAAGATTTCTTCGCAGTTATCTGAAGATGTAATCGTAATTTCTAGATCCCCACCAAGGGTGATGTTTGTAATTGTTAATTGATTGCCTACCATATTTATAATTGCATTCGGATCATTGACTTCCGCAGTATTTACATTAGTTACTGTTGCGTTAATGGTATAACTAGAACCTGAACATTCAGTAGATTCGATGATTATTGTAGGTAATGGATAAACATCTACTGTTACCATGGCTCTATCACTTTCACAGTCATCATTAGTATTATAACAACTAACATAAACAGTACTTGTGCTTGAATACGTTGCCGTATAACTAGAACCTGTCGCTACAATTGTATTACTTGTTGCATCAGTATACCATCTAATTTCATCACAGTCGGCACCTCCGGTAGCTGATAAAGTCACTTCTCCTTGCCCACAAATAGATTCGGGAGCAACATTTGGAGGACTGGCTGGACATTCACAATTATTAGGTGGATCAAGTGTTACTTCACAAGATTCCATGCATCCATATTGATTAGTTACGGTCACCGAATAAGTACCTGGTGTTAAATTATAAATTGTGTCTGTAGTTTCTCCATTACTCCATATATAGGTATTATTAGCTCCTTTTCCTGTAGGTCCTACCACATATGCCGAACCTTCAGCATCGCAAGCAACATTCTCCAAAATATGGCAACTTGGTTCAAAATCACCAAGGTTTATCAGAATCGTGGATGCCTCTGCAGTACAGTCATTTGCATCAGTTGCAGTAACCGTGTATGTACCTGGACCTAAATTTTCAATGAGTAGTCCTGATTCTCCATTACTCCATTCATAAGTAATGGGAGGAGTGCCTACCCCTTCTATTACATATACAGATCCATTTTCATTCCCACAAGTTGGATTGTTTTCTGAATTAGCTCCTACCGTAGTTACTCCTTCTATTATAGTAGCACTGCATGTATCTTGACATCCATAAATATTAGTCACAGTTACGGCATATGTACCTGGTGCTAAATCATAAATGTCTTCCGTTGTTGCTCCATTGCTCCATGCAAAAGTAAAAGGTGCACCTGTACCAACATAAGATGTAGTTAAAGCTCCATTATCTGCTCCACATTCGGAATGTTGGATAACTCCACAATTAACTTCCAGGACACATGGCGTTGAACAAGGTTCGGGTTGATCAAACATAGCTGTTGTCAAACAGGTATTGTCATCATCATCTGTAATTGTGATATCATGCATGGCACCTGTTATAGGATATGGTCCAAATTCATGAATCGTATTATACGCTAGTCCAAGTTCTGTAAAGTCTCCTCCAATAGAAAAAGTTGTTCCTACACCATTACCGGTAACAAATATTCTGTAACTAAAAGTATCATCATCATTTTCCGGTGTACCATTATCATCACATCCTACGAGAATGTTAGGCATATTTATGGAACAACTCTGAGAACAATCTGGTGCTGATTCTGTGATTACATTATCACATAAATCATTACTTGCTGTTACCTCTACATCCATATTTAAAGTTAGTCCACTAATCATCCAAGAATCAGGTCCACCCGTTACAGTAGCAGATGGATGATTCGTTGTCAGATTTGTGGCATTGGTTGTCATCACATTTAACTCGTAACTCATATTATCTGATGCACAGGTAGGCATACTGGCCATTATGGTAACTTCATTACCTACCTCCGCTATTACTTCAACTCTCGCACTACTACAATTGTCAGTTGCATTATAACATTCAACCCAAAAACTTGTAGTATTCGCAACCGTTGGTGTAAATACATCTCCTACTGATAAAAGCATTCCACCTGTTGCAAGATCGTACCAACGCAGTTCATCACAATTATTATCACCGGTAGCTGTTAGATTTACTTGACCTGGTCCACAAATGCTGTCTCCAGTGCCAGTCGGCGGTAAAGCTGGACATGCACATTCGTCAACTACTACTATAATTTCTCCCGTATTTTCACATAAATTAGCATCGATCACTGTAACTGCATAAGTTCCAGTAAGACTCAAACTTGCTGAAGGAAAATCTAAGGTTTCATCTGTAGATGTACTCCCGTCAGCTAGCAACCAACTAAAAGTATATGGCAAAGTTCCTCCCGATGGTTCAGCTTCTATGACCAAATTTTCTCCAACACAAACAGGTCCATTGCTTGAAGGCTCGACGATAGGCAATGGATTTACCGTTGCTGTTACCATTACTGCATCGCTCTCACAATCAGTAGCCGTATGATAACAAACAGCATAAACGGTAGTTGTTGCATTGTAGCTATCCGTAAAACTTGTCCCACTACCTAATAACATAGTAGCAGAAGCATCAGCATACCAATTAATTTCATCACAGTTTGCGTCTCCGCTTCCTGTAAGCGTAATCTCACCTGCTCCGCATCTCTCTGCTCCTACTAAGGTCGGTGGGGTCGCTACACAATCACACATAACTGGCAATTGGATAATTACATCGGTACAGCCTGCTGCCGACTCAATGGTAAAACTAGTACCGCTTCCTGCTGGAATCCCTGATATTGTCCAGCTATCACCGGATCCACTCAATGTCAATCCAGCATCCACTGAAATTGTACTTACATTCTGTGTTTCCAATGTTAAGGAGTACGTACTGTTATCTGCTGAACACGCAGGTGTTGATGATATTACACTAGGTATTGGGTTAACTGTAGCCGTTACCATAGCGCGATTACTCTCACAATCTTCGACTGCATTATAACAAGCAGCATATACGGTTGTAGTCATATTATAAGTCTCAATATAATTTAATCCAGTATATAATAATGTTCCACCAGAAGCTGCATCGTACCACCTTACTTCATCACAATTTATATCACTACTGGTAACCTGCAATTCTATTTCTCCCGGGCCGCATCTTTCCGCGCCTAAAAGTGTTGGAGTTACAGCAGGACAATTACAATCGGGGGCACTCACCATCACTGGATCACTATCACACATTGTCATCGAATTGGTGGATGTTATAGTTACATCCGTTCCTATACTCACTTCCACCTCCCAATCAGGGTATGCTCCTGATAATGTTCCTGTTGTATGGTTTATTCCATCACCATACATTGCATTTATAAATACAGTATACGTTCCTGAACCTATATCACAACTAGTAGTATATGTAAAGGTATTTTCTTCGGTTACGTGGACATTAGTTATTGCTTCGTAGGTACAACCATTAGCATCTTCCACAACAACTGTATAATCGCCTGTATCTTCAAATGTCACGTTATTTAAGGTAAAACTACTGCTACTATTAGTAAAGCCATTTGGACCCGACCAAGTATACATAAAAGGAGATACACCTCCAGTAACAGTAACTGTAACATTAACATCCTCATCATGACACGCAGGACCGTCATTAGTGATAGCTATTGTTGGCGATGCGTAATATTCTACAGTAGTTGTAGCCATGGCCATACAATCATTGGCATCAGTAATCATAAGTGTATAAGTACCATTTGCCATGGTTGTCATATCAGTTATTACTGGGTTTGTATCAGTAGAGCTAAAACCGTTTGGACCAGACCAAGCATAGTTAAATGGCCCAGTTCCTCCATCTATAGTTGCACTTAGGGTAATAGCTAAACCTTCACAATCTGGCCCATCATTTGAAACCGTCACTGTCGGACTGGTTAAATCCGCAATAAATGCATCAGGCACATCCACAGGACACTCCATACTCATCCATTGGACAAATAAATCGTAATTTCCCGCATCAAGATTTACAATGGTATAAGAACCTGCGTCATCTGCACTACTATAAGGAAAAGTTACTCCACCATCAATACTAAACATTATACCCATCATGGTCGGATTATCATCAAAAGATATAGTAATCTCACCATTCATATTCTCACAGGTTTCATCTGTTGTTTCTACGTTGGTCACTACAGGTAATTCTACGACGGTTAATGTTACCGCTAATCGAGTACTAGAAGTACAACCAGTGAGACCATCCACTGCTTCCGCATAGAATGTATAAACTCCAGCAGTCACTGGACTCATTAAATTCGGAGTAAAAGTATTGCTTCCAGCTAATAAAAGGTTTCCTCCCATGGGTGCATCATACCAACTTATTGTAGTTCCCACATCCGATGATGCAGCAATTTCAGGAATTGCTTCTCCAATACATATTTTCTGATTAATCGGGTCAAAAGGAGGATTCACCATTGGACAAGAACAATCAGGAGCCATGACCATTAATGTGGTAGAACAAGGACTTACACCTGCTGTAAGTGTAACATCTGTACCCGCAGGAATATTGGGGACGGTATTTCCAATCACTGTATATCCTGGAACAGTTACTGCTGCATCACTAGTAAATGTTATTGTATACGATGATAAATCTGGAGAGCACTGCATATTGTCAATAACTAAACTAGGTGCGCTAGTTAGAGTAACATCTATGGAACTGATATGGGTACACTCATTTTGGTCTTCAATATATAGTATATAGGTTCCTTCATCTGCCATGGTTGCATTTGAGATAGTTGGATTGGGCAATGAACTCATAAATCCATTTGGACCAGACCAGAAATATTCAACTGTTGCTCCTGGAACAGATAAGCTGGATGTTAAATTTATATCTTCCCCTTCACAGCCACTTGTAGCTGAAATCGATGCTTCTACTCCTGGTTCATCTACCAAAGTTATCGAACAAGACTTAGAACAACCATTAAAAGTGGTGACGGTTACAGAGTAATCGCCCGCCTCAAGGCCTCTTATTTGATCTGTAGTTTGCCCAGTAGACCATAAATAGGTGAACGTTGAATTTTTAAGATCTCCTCCAATTGGCTCTATAAAGATAGAAATCGAACCATCTCCCATTTGACAATGAGGATTTAAACCTTCACAATATATTTCAAAATTTTCTTCTTCTACTTCCACACAAAGTTCCACTTCACAATCTTGTTTTGGTTTTGTACCTCCACCCCCATCATCATTTCCACCACCTGAGCCATTTGGATCAAAGTTAGTAACGGTAACACAATGCAAACCTGCGCCCAGATCAGCTGTTTTAGTAGTTTGTCCATTCGACCAACTATAGTAAAAGGTACCAGATTGTTTAGTAGCTACTGTGACCTCCTTAGTTTCTCCTGGACAAACGACATGAGGACCTAACTCCATGAAAAAAGTCTTAACATCTATATAAATGTTATCCGTATCTGTACAACCATTGGATGCAGAAGCAAATCCTGTTAATTGATGTAAACCAGGCGTATCAAAGCAGACAGTAAAATTACCTCCTCCATTATGTTCGATCGAACTTGGCACAGGATCACCTGCTTGGGCTACGGAAAACAAATTATAACCAACGATAATCGAAGGATCAAAATTTGTAGTTATTTGTACGGTTTCACAGACTTCTTGATTAAGTTGAGTACAAACACAAGAAGGCCCATCTAATTCTACATCTAAACCACATGGCATACAATCTCCACCTAAGTTATACCCTCCAGATACAGAACATCCTGTGGCGTCTGTAACTGTCACTGTGTAGTTTCCAGTAGGAACATTGCTTAATGCACTTGCAGTACTACCATTACTCCATAAAAAGGTAATTGGATTCATATGACCACTTGGTACTGCACCCACGTTCCCAGTTGGCGCCCCACAAGTATAACTTCCATTGACTTCCAAAGTGAACCCTGGACATGGTTGGACCACTTCTACAACCTTGCATGCCATTTCATCTGGACATCCTGGTTCAGAAAAAGTGGCGCATACATTATAGGTGCCTGGATTGGCCCAAGAAAAAGATCCGTTAGAGCCAGTGGCTCCTGATGCATTCCAAGTAAGTGTAAAATATTGCGGTGCTCCAGATTGATCGGGAGAAGGTGTATAAACACCAGTTGCTCCAGCATCAATAGTGGTTGGACCACTAATTCCAAAAGGTATTGGGCAGGTAGCACTATTTCCGCCCCCTCCTCCACTGCCACATGAAGGGTCTACTATATAATTTCTACAATCTGTTGTGGGTCCACACCAAGGTTCGTTACCACCCATAGCTGTCACACAAATTTGGTAAGTACCTTCCATACTATAAGATGTAGAAAAAGAAGTTCCTGTTCCAGAAGAAGGTGACCCACCTGATGCAGTCCAGGAATAAGTAGCTCCTGGGTTCAATGTTTGAATTCCAAAACTTGGATTAGCAGGAGGTGTCCCGCAGGCTCCACCAGTTGCTACTAATTCAATACAGCTTGTATCGGTCACATCAACATTATGAGTATCTGTATCAGTCGAACCTGGACAACTGGGATCGGTTTTGGTGACTGTTAAAGTTTGATATCCTGCCGTTGTCCATGTTACGGAAACAGTGGGTCCCGTTGTAGAAGATAAAGTTCCTCCAGTTACAGCCCATGAAAACATGGTTGTGCCTCCACTGTTACTTGCGGTAAATGATTGAGTATCTCCTATGTCTGCACTTGTTGGCCCTGAGATATCTGTAGGTGTAAAACATGGAGGATCGACTGTTACCGACCCTATCGTCGCTTCGCACCAGCCTGTACCTCCAGAAGCTTTAACACAAGATTTGATGGTATATGTACCAGCTACGCTCAAGGAAATAGTTTGATTTGGGTTAGAACTTTGGCTACTATATGCAGTGGTCGGTCCATCAGCACGAATCATATATATTAAACTACAACCTCCAGAAGCACATGTTCCAGAAAGAGATGCACCAACTACATGAGTAGCTTCTCCCCCACTTCCTCCACTGGTAATTCCACCTCCTGCACTACTTGCGCCTGAGACTGGACCACATTGAGCCATTGCAAACTGATAATTAATGAAAAAACAACTAATGAAAAGTAAGGTACTTTTAATGTTAATCAAATTCATAGTTAAAACTTTAAAGACCTCTGATATTAAGGAGATCCAAATAATCAAATTCTCTGATTAATATCATTAAATAAATAAATGATGATTAATAGAATAATACTAATTACTGGATGGAATGGGAGAATGTTAGCTTGGCCAAAATTATACAAATAATTTGATTATAAAGAATATATATATTATAAATAATGTTAATATGTATTATCACAGATACCTTTGTTTTTTTTAACCTGTAAGTAGAAATTCCTTTTTTTATTATTTGCGTAGGGGTAATATGCTTTTTGCCTGTCTTATAAGTGATTTTATGATGATTCCAAGCTGACACAACGCAAACGCATTAAGTATCTAAAATCACCCTGTAATGAAAAATGTTAGGATAGGAATTTTTTCCTTTCTAGCCCTTTTAACGATCATCGGTTGCTACAAAGAAAGAGCAACGGAATTAGATGAAGAGCTAATAAGCTTAATTGAAGCTGCTAGTTCATCTGAAGGACTGGAACAATTTAAACTACCACACCACGAAAATCTTAGAGAATTACCTCAAGATCCACGCAACCCATTAACCGAAGCAAAGGTTGATCTTGGTCGCATGTTATTTCATGAAACTGGTTTAGGAATTAATAGTCACCATAGTGATTACATGATGACCTTTTCGTGTGCTTCTTGTCATTCCCCAAAATCAAGTTTTCAATCCGAATTACCCCAAGCCATCGGCGATGGTGGTAATGGCTACGGAACATCTAGAAATGTAGCCTCCACCACTGATGAATCAAGCGTAGATGTACTTGGAATACGTGCACCTTCATTGCTTAATTCAGCCTATCAAACCAATATGAATTGGAATGGCGAATTCGGAGCAACAGACGCGAATATAGGAACAGAACATAGATGGGTTAATGGAACCGATCTATATGTAAACCAATTAGGTTTTGAAGGTTTAGAGTCTCAAGCTATTCACGCAATAGACCAACACAGAATGTCTGTTAATGACAGCCTTGCTATAACTTATGGTTATAAAGAGCATTTTGATGCAGCATTTCCTGAAGTATACAAGCCGATCAGATATTCAAATGAGCAAGCAGGTAAAGCAATTGCTGCTTATGAGCGAACATTGGTTGCCTACGATGCTCCTTTTCAAAAATGGTTGAGAGGTCAATACGAAGAAATGTTAGACGTAGAGAAAAAAGGAGCTATTTTATTCTTCGGAAAGGCAAATTGTGTATCATGTCATAATGGTCCAGCATTAAACTCCATGGATTTCTATGCCCTTGGTATGAAGGATTTATCTGATTGTGATGAAGGAATCATCGATGCAGACCCTAACGACCCAGTAAATCTAGGAAGAGGAGGTTATACACAAAACCCTGACGATAACTACAAGTTTAAAGTTCCTCAACTTTACAATTTGAGAGACGCCCATTATCTTGGTCATGGTTCAAGTTTTCACAACATAGAAGAGGTCATAAGATATAAAAATAAAGGAGTGAAAGAAAATACAAAAATTGATGATTCCCAGCTTTCACATGAATTTGCTCCAATTGGTTTGACTGATGAGGAAGTAAACAATCTTGCTTATTTTGTAAAGTATGCGCTGTATGATGATAACATAGGAAGATATGAAGCTGATTATATTTTAAGCGATTTCTGTTTTCCTAATAATGATGATGTCTCAAAGCAAGAACTAGGATGTAATTAGATTTTGATACTGATATGCGTAAAGCTGTTCCTTTATGGAGCAGCTTTTTTTTTGCTATTTACTCAACCATCCAACAATGTGATTATCATGTATTCTCCATGTTGAACCATCGTGGCTCAATTTATATTCTCCCCTGCTACTGTGATTTGGGCCAGGATTTTGTTGGACGATTTCCACAAAGTCTTGTCCAACTTTTGAAATGATAGCTACGTGCCCATATTGATTAAAAGATGCAGCTCCAAAAACAATGATAGCTCCAGAGGAAGGTTTTGATGAGCTTCCATTCCTAAACTGCCTTAAACCTCTGCTCGCATTAAAAGCCCCATCCGATAAACTATGATCAAAAAACTCTTTAGCATGTCCGTAAGCATTGGGCATTTTATGTTTATAGAATTCATAATAGAATCGCTTCACAAATTCTACACATTGATATTTTAGTCCAATGTTGTAACCATCCGTTGTGGTATTCCTTCCAAAAACATTACTAGTCTTGCCATTATAAAATACATCTACACCTCTATAAGAATCTATAATTTTAGGAGTATGCTTAATATTCTTTCTTTGCTCAGATGTTCTTTTCCCGCTTTCTAGTTGAGTATTTGGGGTTTCTGCCCCCTTAAAAGAAGGTAAGTTGAATTCAGGAAAAGTGACATTGAAAACTCCTGGAAAAATAAAGTATACTAAAGAGATGAAAAAAAGAAAAGTGATTATACCGGCAATTATTTTAGAACTACTCATCTTATTTTAAACCTAATAGTTAGCAACACAAGGATACAACTATTACAGCTTTTTACAAACCCATTTAAAATAATGACACCGAGATAGTATTAAATTTTCATTAATATCCATATGGCTGTATATAATTAGTCATAAAGTACGTTTCCTTTTATATTTTACCTTTGCATTTATTTTTTAAATAAAACAACGACACATGAAAAAACTATTGGTTTTAGCAATTTTATTTGGTTTTCTAGGTTCTATGGAAGCCCAAGAAAATAGAGTTAAACTTGGCTTATTTGGCCTTACATACAAGAATGTAAATCTTAAATATGAACGAATCTTAGGAGCACGAACTTCAGTGGGAGCAACTATAGGTTTCAGACCTAAAGGAAGCTTAAATAGAGCAAGCAGTGCAGACATACAAGAAGTAACCATCGATTTAAAACATAAAGTGTTTACAGTCTTACCTGAATTTAGATATTACTTCAGCTCCAAAGAAAATCATCGAGGACTTTATACAGGTGTTAATTTAGATTATCTAAACATAGGATTTGAAGGAGAGACTATGGATGATGGTTATAATTATGATGGATCCATAAATCTTAATTCTTTTGGAGCCGGCATAAATCTTGGTGCTCAATGGTTGATTGCTGACCGGTTTTGCATAGACTGGCATATTTTCGGAATTGGATTTGGAAGAGCTAAATTAGATTTAAATTATGCCACGGATGACCCTGCTTTTTCAGCAAGTGAGGCGATCGCTGAGATAAATGAAGTTATAGGTGATGTCCCGGGTGTTGATGAAATTACTGACTATTTATCAGATAATACCAGCTTATCGGCTTCTACTCCTGGTTTTTTCATTCCAAGATTTAGAACAGGTTTGAGTATAGGTTATGCCTTCTAGATATAGATAAATATTAATAAAAAAAGCCTATAAGTCTCGCATTTATAGGCTTTTTTTATGTTTCATATACAATTGTTATTCAAACACTTGTGTTACATTAAATCATTATAGAATACTTTTTCTGTCAATGCTGACCAAGGATCAATCGACTTCTTAAACTGCATAAAATGTTCATACACTTTCTTTGATTGCTTATTTTGACTGACTATTTCTTGGATAGTTTCTTTGGTATAAACTCTCAACGCGTCTAACACAGGTTTTGGAAATCTTAGAACTTCTACCTCCTTTTCGTTTTTTATTTTTTGGAGATATACCCCATTCTTAGCATCAAATTCTGCTAAGACCCAAGCTTGAGCACGCATTGTTGCTGTTTCTATTATTGTTTGCAAATCTTTGGGCAATTTTTCGAACATCGTTTTATTAGCAAAGAATTCTAATTGGGATCCGGTTTCATGCCATCCAGGTGTATAATAATACTTCGCTATTTTATGGAAACCCATTTTATAATCATGATAAGGTCCTATCCATTCAGTCGCATCTATGACACCACGTTCAAGGCTCGTATATATCTCTCCACCAGCCACTAAAACTGCAGCGCCACCTGCTTTGGTAAGGACTTTCCCTCCCATCCCTGGTATTCTCATTTTTAGTCCTTGCAGGTCTTCCACTCTATCTATACGTTTATTAAACCATCCTCCCATCTGGACACCTGTATTTCCTCCTGCGAATGGTATCAAGTCAAAAGGAGCATATACTTCTTGCCATAATTCCATCCCTCCCCCACTGATCAACCAAGCGGCCACTTGTTGTGCATTCATTCCAAACGGAATGCTTGTAAAAAATTGAGCTGATGGAGTTTTACCTACCCAATAATAGGAAGCTCCACAACCCATTTCAGCTGCACCAATCGAAACCGCGTCAAAAGATTCTAAGGCAGGCACCAATTCACCTCCACCATACACTTCAATTTTCATTCTACCTCCAGACATCTCCTCTACCCATTGCGAGAGATAGTTCGCTATTTCTCCAACAACAGGAAAGTTAGGTGGCCAGGTAGTGACCATTTTCCATTTGTATTTTTTGTTACTTATAATGTTAGGCGCTTCGGCTTTTGATGGATTATTTTGGCAAGCATTAACTAGTACGGCCGAACTTAATGCAGCTATGGATCCTTTCTTCAAAAATTCTTTTCGCTTCATAATTAATCTAATAAGTGTACAAGTGATGGAAATGCAATGATTAATAACAGAAATAGAACTTGGATGATGATAAATGGAATAATCCCCTTATAAATATGATGAGTAGAAACCTCTGGAGGTGCCACCCCTTTTAGATAAAATAAAGAAAACCCGAAAGGTGGTGTAAGAAAAGAAGTTTGCAAATTAAGCGCAATCAAAATACCAACCCAAATCAAATCCATTTCAAAAGCAACAAAAATCGGTGTGACAACTGGAACGAGAATGAAGATAATTTCAATAAAATCAATAAAGAAACCTGCTACAAAAATCACCAACATCACGATAACCAAAAACCAAAATGAAGAAAGCTCTGCTTGGGTAATTAGTTGAATCAAATAATCGTCGCCATGCAAGCTTTTAAAAATGAGGGTAAACGTAGTTGCTCCCAATAGGATCATAAATACCATACTACTCAAATGGGTAGTTTGTTGCATTACTTCCCGCAGAATCTTCATAGAGAACTTACCTTGTAGGATGGTTAAAAGTATCGCACCAAATGCACCGACCGCAGCTGCTTCAGTGGGTGAAGCAAGACCAGTAAAAATAGATCCAAGTACTGCTAAAATGAGTAACATTGGCAATAAAAAAGCTTTTATCACTTTCCATAAATACCCTTTCCCTCTCAATCTAGAAACCTCATCTTTGCTAAATGCTGGTGCTTTCTCTGGATAAAGATTTGAATACACCAAAACGTATATAATGTACATTAATACCAACAAACAACCTGGAATGAGAGCCGCAGAAAACATGGATCCTACATCTATATTTGTAGTACCAGCGGAACTGCTCATCGTATCAGCCAACAAAACTAAAACAATAGATGGTGGAATGATTTGTCCCAATGTTCCAGAGGATGCAATCGTACCTGTAGCTAATTCGGCCGAATAACCCTTTTTAAGCATTGTAGGTAAACTGATAAGTCCCATAGTAACTACTGTAGCTCCGACAATGCCAGTAGATGCAGCTAATAATGCACCCACTATAATCACAGACACCGCTAAGCCGCCCGGCAGATTCCCAAATAAACTGGCCATCGTTTCCAATAAAGATTCTGCCAGTCCAGATTTTTCTAACATAATACCCATAAAGATGAATAATGGGACAGCAATCAACACGTAATTACTGATGACTCCCATGATCCGGAAAGGCAATAATCTAAGATCTGAAAAACTCAAATATTGAGGATAAAGCCATATCACAATAAAAGCAAATACAACGGAAAGACCTCCCAAAGTAAAAGCAACAGGATATCCCCTCAGTATCAATAAGAAAATCAAAAAAAATAAGACCATCGCAAGCCAACCCATTAATGATCCTTTTTTGGTGATGAAAATAGGACAAAGAAACCATCGATGAGCAAGGCAATAGCTTGAAGCAATAACAAGCCAAAACCAATGAATATCAATGATTTTAAACAATACAAGGCAGGCAATCCTCCCGCTTGAGCGCTTGATTCATTTATTTTAAAGGAGAACTGAAAATAATTAAACCCAACAACTATCACCAATAAACACCATGGTATGAGTAAAAATATATGACCGAGTACATTTACCTTCGTTTTCCTGCGCTTGGACCATTGATTATAAAATACATCTACCCTAACATGATTTTCGGTTTGAAAGGCAAAGCCAGATCCCAACAAAAAAATAATCGCAAAAAAATATTTTTCCAGTTCGATTACCCAAATATAGCTGGTGTTAAAAAAGTACCTAAAACACACATCTATGACGATAATGAGCACTAACAATAAGGTAAACCAACTCGCTAGTTTGCCAAAAAAGATATTGATGGAATGAAAAAAATGAGCAATTGTTTTCATTATTCATTACTTAAATGAATAGGAAATTACGATAATCTAGCGTTAAAAATAGGAGATCTGACAAATATCACAATTGATAATAAATCATATGTTTAAGTTATTGGAAACTAAGCTAATATAATAGGCTTAAAAGCTATAGTAAACAAAGAACATTTTCTACTTTTGAGTAGAATTAAAAAATCATGAGAATGAATAGTCTAAAAATTACGCTATTTTTCTTCCTTGCATTAAGTTTTCAAGCTAATCCTTTAGTCGGGCAAGATCATTCTATAGCTCACGATTGGAACGAAATACTGCTGGAATCAATAAGAAAAGATTTTGCCAGACCTACTGTTCATGCAAGAAATTTATATCACAGCTCTGCTCTTTTGTATGACATATGGGCAGTCTACACTGGTAATAAAACCCATTTTCTTGGTCAAAATTTCCATGGATATCAAGTGGATTTTAGCGGAATCCCGATTGGTTCAGATCCGGAAAGTGATATGGAAGAAGCGATGTGCTATGCCATGTACTCATTATTGAATGCTCGTTTTTCTAATTCACCCGGATTCGAGGAAATGAGCCCAGTATATACAAGTAAAATGATGGATGAAGGCTATGATCCTTCCTTTTCTTCCATGGATTATTTAAGCGGAAACCCAGCAGCTTTAGGAAATTATATCGCAAATGAAATGCGTCTTTTTGGTTACCAAGATGGCTCCAATGAGTTAAATAATTATGAAAACCAATATTATGAACCTTTGAATGAACCTATGGCTCCAGAAATTCCTGGTAATGACGACATGGATTTTTATAATAATTGGCAACCTTTAGCCTTTGAGAGTTTTGTCGATCAAAGTGGGAATCCATTCGGAGGTTTAGTTCCTGAATTTTTAAGTCCAGAATGGGGAAAAGTATCTCCGTTTGCATTGAGCGAAGATGATTTAATCATTCATACAGATGATAACGGAAACCCGTATTATGTTTACCACCAACCTGAAACGCCACCACACATAAACACAACGGATGGCTTAGCTTTGGAAGACAACTATAAATGGGGATTTGCGCTAGTTGTTTTTTGGTCTTCACATCTAGCTTCAAACAATCCTGTAATGATGGATATTTCGCCTGCAAGCCTGGGAAACATCGATGTGTCAGCATTGCCAACGAATTATGATGACATGCGTAATTTCTATGACACCTTTGAGGGTGGTGATCCAAGTGTAGGACATGACTTAAATCCACACACAGGCCAGCCCTACCCTCCCAATATAGTACCTCGTGGAGATTATGCCAGAGTGCTCGCTGAATTTTGGGCAGATGGTCCGGATTCCGAAACCCCTCCAGGACATTGGTTTACATTATTAAATTACGTTAACGAACAGCCTGAGTTAGAAAAGAGATTTAATGGTCAAGGAGAGATTTTAAGTGATTTAGAATGGGATGTAAAGTCCTACTTGATGCTTGGAGGAGCTATGCATGATGCTGCGATTTCAGCCTGGGGAATTAAAGGATATTTTGACTATGTAAGGCCTATCTCGGCTATACGATTGATGGCAGAACTTGGACAATCTACTGATCCAAATTTGCCAAACTACCATCCAGGTGGTTTTCCATTGGTTCCTGGTTTTTCAGAGCTAGTTGAAGATGGTGATCCCTTGGAAGGTATTTTCAACCAACATATTGGTAAAGTTAAGGTTAGAGCATGGAGAGGTCCTGATTATATAGATGATGAAGCTACAGATGAGGCTGGAGTGGACTGGATATTAGCTGAAGAATGGTGGCCTTATCAGCGTCCTACGTTTGTGACCCCAAATTTTGCAGGCTTCATCAGCGGTCATTCTACATTTTCAAGAGCTGCGGCGGAGGTTTTAACGAGCTTAACAGGAGATCCTTTCTTTCCTGGTGGTGTAGGTAAATTTCTTGCTCCACAAAATGAATTTTTAGTTTTCGAAGAAGGACCTTCCATGGACATCGAACTACAGTGGGCAACCTATAGAGATGCTTCTGATCAAACAAGTTTAAGCCGTATTTGGGGAGGTATCCATCCTCCTGCTGATGATATTCCTGGCCGATTAATAGGTATTCAGATCGCTGAGGATGTTTTTAGATATTCTACTGATTTGTTTTTCAATGACGCGGACAATGATGGAGTCAATGCCTTTTTTGATTGCAATGACGAAGATCCAGAAATCTATCCAGGATTGAGCGAATTGTGTGATGACAAAGACAATGATTGCAATGGTGAAATAGATGAGGATTTACCATTATTTGATTATTTTATTGATCAAGATGGCGATAATTTCGGTCAAGCTGGTCAAATGATTACTGTGTGCAATACTAGTGCTCCTTCAGGTTATGCTAATAACGGTGCCGATTGTGATGATACGGATATAAATATAAACCCGGCTGCAGCCGAAATTTGTGATGATCGTGATAACAATTGTAATGGAATTGTAAATGATGGTTTAACACTTTATAGTTATTATTTAGACAATGATGAAGATGGGTTTGGGGACAGTGCTCAAGTCATCGATACTTGCATAGTATCAGCCCCAGCAGGTTATGTTACTAATTCGACGGATTGTGACGATAATGATGCCTCAGTAAACCCTGCTGCACCTGAAGTTTGTGATGGCATTGACAATAATTGCAATGGTTTAAACAATGATGGACTCAGTTATTTTACCTATTTCTCTGATAATGATGGAGATGGTTTCGGAAATGTATTAAGCACCTTAGATACTTGCTTAACGACAGCACCCATTGGTTATGTAGCCAATGCAGATGATTGTAATGATAATGATGCTGCGATTCATCCTGATGCAGAAGAAAGTTGTGATGATATCGATAATAATTGCAACGGTCTAATTAATGAAGGCTTAACAAGGTATATTTATTATTTGGATTTTGATCAAGATGGTTTCGGTACCGATTCCATAGAAATGGATACGTGCATTAGCTTTGCTCCTGAAGGTTTTGTGGACAATTTTGATGATTGTAATGATAATGATGCCTTGATTAATCCTGCTGGAGAAGACATTGCCGACAATGGAATAGACGAAGATTGTTCCGGCATAGATTATTATGCAGAGACAAAACTATTTCCTAACCCAGTACAAGATGTAGTTAGTATACATCATGAATATGAAGGTGAGCTAGATATCCGCATGTATGACTCCAAAGGAAGTCTTGTAAAGGCCGAAACGCACGAGCTTATTAATAATGCTACACAATTCGGTATTCCTCCTGTTTCTGCAGGCATCTATATGCTAAGGATCAAGGAAGTTGGCGGCAATTTTTCTGAGGTGTTCAAATTAGTGAAAGCAAAATAGGGTAAACCCTATCTAAATATTAAGTGTAATCCATTAAACAAATTAATACTAAGGCACTTATTTTTGTGTTAAATATTTAATATGATGAAATATACCATTCAAATCTTGGCCTGTATTTTTTGCTTAAGCTCTTTATCGAGTTGTGTGAGTAAAAAGAAAATGTTTTCCCTCCAAACTGAACTTGATGTTGCTAATCAGCAGATAGGTGAATGTGGAGCTGATCTTAACAAATACATGAATCTA
The DNA here is from genome assembly GCA_020631235.1 of Saprospiraceae bacterium. Classification (GTDB taxonomy): domain Bacteria; phylum Bacteroidota; class Bacteroidia; order Chitinophagales; family Saprospiraceae; genus JAHDDO01. The sequence goes on from JAHDHQ010000002.1 coordinate 182,571, forward strand.
CTTACAGAATGTAGACAGCAAAACGAGTTGCTCGAAAATCAAATTTCCAACTCTGAAGGAAACTTAGATGTGAGACAGGAACAAATTAAAGACCTAAAAGCACAGATTAGAGATCTTAAAAAAGCTAGAGACCAGCAAGCTGAGCAAGTGGGTGACTTAACTGTCTTAACACAATCAGCAAATGACAACATAAAGGAAACTTTAAACCAATTAGAAAGTAAAGACAAGTACATTCAATACATCCAGGCGGCAAAGTCCAAATCAGATTCTATAAATCTAGCCCTAGCTGTCAATCTTAAAAATGAATTGGCCGATGGCATTGAGGATCAAGATGTAAATATCGAAGTGGATAAAACTGTTGTCTTTATCAACCTAAGTGATAAAATGTTATTCACAAGTGGAAGCACTAGCATTTCACCAAGAGCAGATGAAGTATTATCGAAAATTGCTAAAATTGTAGCCTCTAGACCTGATTTAGAAGTTATGGTAGAAGGATATACTGATAATCAACCTATCAACAAATCTTGCATTAAAGACAACTGGGATTTGAGCGTATTACGATCAACAGCAGTGGTCAAGAAGTTACAAACTCAATACAACATTGATCCAAATAAATTAATTGCAGCCGGAAGAGGAGAATATAATGCATTAGCTGATAATTCGACTATTGGCGGAAGAACGATTAACCGAAGAACAAGAATCATTTTGCTTCCAAAAATTGATCAGTTTTATGATTTATTAGATCCTAATAAGGTACCTAACTAAGAAGAAAAACGCTAATAAATATTAAGGGTGTCAGCAATGACGCCCTTTTTTATACCCTATTTTCTCCTTTTAATGTGGTTTAATTTAATTGATTATTTTAGCATAAATCAAAACATTAATATTATGATGCCAGAAATTAATTGGTTAGCCATTGTTGTGGCCGGCTTAATACCTACTATTATCGGAACTATTTATTATGGTCCACTTTTCGGAAATGCGTGGTATGCTTCCATGGGAAAAACCAAGGAAGAAATGGAGCCCTCTAATCCTGCCGTGACTTATGGTCTCGCGTTAGTGGTAGCTTTATTAGCTTCCTTTTCACTAAAAATGCTAATCGAACTCATGCATAAAGATGTGAATGCATCAGGAGAGCTGATTTTCGGAAGTTTTCACACTTTTGGTCATGGAGCACTGCATGGAGCTTTCATTTGTATATTTTTAGTTGTTCCTGTGCTTATTTCCTTTAGTTTATTCCATAAGTTCTCCGGTAAGAACATCATTCTTAATGTTCTTTTCTGGATTATTTGTTTCGCTTTGATGGGCGGAATCTTGGATGCTTGGAACTAAAAGAAGAATTTTAACAGAAAAAAAAGAGCTAAATCAATGGTGATTTAGCTCTTTTTCTTTTTAAAACTTGACAGTAAGATAGACTGAAGACGGCTCAAAAAGTTCGGAAGACCAACCGGTGGTTTGATCTGTGTAGATAATATTATCGGGCGAACCATTGGTGTACTTCTGTGTGTAATTTACTTTATAAATATAGTACCAACTCTCAACTGCTACAGAAATATGATCACTGATCGCAAAAGCTAAAATCCCTACCGGCCCCAAACCTATTTTATTATTAGCATTCTCATTATAATTTCTATATCCTTCCCATGAAGTATAATCATACACACTTTGATTGGACAAAACTGCGCCATCTATACCTAAACTAGCTGTAAACCTTCCTTTTTCGAGGACTTGATAATTTAGTCCAAGTCTGAAATTATTTGTATTGCGTTTACTAGTTATATCTTCGCCTAATTCTGAATCACGACTTGTGTTTTCAAAACTTCCTCCATAACTTATCCTGCATCCCCATTTATCGAAACCTAACTGATAATTAATGGCAAAAGGTGATGAGGGCGATACAAAATACCCATAATCGCTAATTCCTATTATAGATTTTACATTTACGGCTAAACTGTGACTTATGGAATTTTGAATAGTATCTTGGGATATCCCAACATTGGACCACAAAAAAATGGACAAAACTAAGGTCATTGTGTATTTCATATGATTTACTTTAATGATTAATAGAATAACTGAAAGTATGACGCAAGCCCTATGAAAATGGTTTGCTCAGATTAAAACTAGTATCAAATTGTCTAACTGATTTTATTTTTTTTTTGATTGGCGTAAGCGCTTTTGGAAAAACAAGCATTTAATAGATGAATGCATTCATCAACTTTTTGATCATTTAAAAAATAAGGAATATGAAACTTAGGAGTCTATCTTATATATTATTAATAGTAAGCTGTTATGCTTGTAAGTCAGATTTTAGCGAACAAACCATAGAAGAAGAAATAGTGGCCATTATCCCGGCTGGAACTTTAAATTTTAATTCTGTCGAAGGTACACTGTCGCCTTTTACAGATTGTAAAGCAAGAGTGACGAAAGCAGAAACCCTCATCAGCGCAATCCGCGATGATGAAAATGGCAATCCAGTGTACTTCCTACTGGGGATTAAGGGATTCGAAACAGGAACCTACGAAGCTAATTTGCTCAGGAGTAATAACTCTCTCGAAAACTATCTTACAACGGCTACCGTCAGTCACTTTGGAGAACCGGGTTCCTTAATTACTGGTACTTTTGAGGGACCAGAAGGTACTGGAGAATTTTCCGCAATCAGGGAATATTAAGCCCCATCCCCGATGCAAGATCTGTTAAAGCACATACACTTAGCGAAAGCTAATCAGCGTAAAAGTCAACGTATTCTATTTGATCGTTACAATTCCATGCTATTTGCTGTAATCATGAAATACATGCGAAATAGACAAGATGCGGAAGAAGTTTTGCAAGAAACATGGATTGACATTTTTAAAAGCTTAGCAAACTATGAGGATTCGGGAAAATTTGAGGGTTGGATCAAAACCATAGCAATACGTAAATCATGGAAAGCCATCAAATCAAAACCCGTAGTCTACGAATTAGCTGATTACCATCAAGTCCAAAAGATCCGAATAGATCAGCAAATCATGGATAAACTCACTTGCGAAGAAATCTTAAAACTTCTCCATTACATTCCATCTGGAGCTAGAGAAGTATTTAAAATGAATGTTCTAGATGGTTATACACACAAAGAAATAGCCAGTATAATGTCCATTGGAGAATCTACTTCAAGAGCACATCTTACAAAGGCCCGAAGCATACTGAAAACACTTTTTGAAAAACTAAATCTCAGCGTTTCTAATGGAATTTAACGAATTTGAAAAAGGTATAGGCGATAAATTCAATGATTTTAAGCCGGGAGTGGATCATGAAAAAATATGGAAAGGCGTGGAAGAATCGTTCCCTGTCGCCAAACCAAATTATCCCATTTACTTAACCTGGTTTGTAATCTCCGTTTGCTTAATCTTTGGATCCATTGCATGGCTAAAAATGTCAGAGCACAATGCCAATAGTGTACAACCTACGGATTATCAAACTGAGTTATCTGAGACAGAGGAACAAAAAATCGATGGCAGAGATTTTTCTTCAAAAAAGTATTTTGACGAGACTAAGCATGCTAAAGATGTAGTTCACAACACCACAGCTAAACCAGATGATAAGGATGAGCCAGTTATCCATAATGCCTCTACATCGAGTCAAACAGATAGAAAGCCATCAGTCCTTAATCTAACAAAATTAGCTATGAATACTCCATCAGCTGAATCACCCATAAATGAAGAAAACGCCAACGAGGGAAAGGAAGTAAAAAGTGAGCTTTCGTCATCCACTGAAGCGAACAATCAATTACTTAAGTGGGATATTGATTACTTGGATAGGACTGAAATTTTTCCGTTTGAAGTTAAGCACAGACTACTTAATCCAATGGATTTACTCATTGACTCAAATAAGGATAAAACAGCATTAGCCGATGTTAAGTCACATCACTTGACCTTAAAAACAGGTATATATGCTAATAATATTCAATCGTTTTCAAATACACCGCAAGGAACAGATCTATTAGCTAAACGCAGCCAGGTTGAACAATTCGATAATGCCTATTCGTTTGGTTTGGAGTATGCATTTACATTCAGCAAACATTGGTCACTGACTGCTGGCATAAGGTATGTTAGACACCAAACTGAATTTATTTACTCAAGTAGCTTTGCAGAAACGCTGTTTTTTGAAGACTACTTGATTGCCACAGAGACACAACAAGATGGAACTATTACAGTCATTAAAGGTCCAGCTTTTGTTACCAGAAATACACATAGGGTGGATCACTATTTTAATACACACGAGCAATGGTCTCTGCCGATAGGTTTGCGTTATCAATTTAATCTGTCTCAAAGAATTAAATGTTCGAGTGGATTGAGTGCAGCCATACCTATTTACTTTGCTATTGAAGGTTATGAATTAGACCCAGATAATAAGCGCTATAATTTGGCGACTGATGCGGAAGATAGATATAAAAATACTGGGGCATTTTCTGTAAACTTTAATGGTGACATTCACTATTTATTTAATCACTCGTGGGCTCTTCAAGCTGGTTTTTATGCACAATATGGCTTCAATAGTTTTAATACTGAGCAAGCTATAATTACTAAAAAACAATATTTGCTAGGAACAAGCTTAGGACTCACATATTCCTTTTAAAAAATGAAAAAAATACTTTTATTAATCGTTTTCGGTGCAGTACATTTTACAGTAAATGCTCAATGCGAATCAAACTGTTTAGATGTCTTTTTAAATCATGTCGGCAACAATCCTTCCAGCGAATTCTGTGATGAAGTGACCTTAACACTCAACAATGATGAAGCTTTGTATAATGCTGGCAATTGTTTGTTCGAAATAAGTGCAGAAGAACTAGTCACTGGTAATAATAACTTGCTAGCTAGTTCGGATGAAGGAGCTTCTGGTAGTGTCTCGACCATTGATATTGTGTATTTGATAAGAGCGCTCAGCTTTGAAGGATTTGTATCTCCTTTTGAGGCCATTAGTGCAGATGTAGACGGAGATGAAGTGGTTTCCACGGATGATATTATCGCTTTGAGAAATTTTATTTTGGGTATAGATCTGAGCCTGCCGCATCATGCAAGAATTGCTAGAGTCGACCATCCGTTTGTGGATTTAAATCAATTAGATCTTGGATCCAATTTTACTTTTGTCGAATTAAGTGATGATGAAGCTTCTGATTTATTAGAGCTGACATTAATCAACAGCGGTGATTTATCAGCTTTCCATTAAATTTTAGATATAGTAATTATATAAAAAGTCCTTTTGATTCTATTTCAAAAGGACTTTTGTTTTTTTTTTTTTACCTGCAATTTAAATTAATCAGCGAAGTATATAATTTTAGATTTATAAATCCGATCCTCTTGTTCCATTATAACATAATATATTCCGTCAGGCAATCCAGTAAAATCATAGTTTAATCGCAATGACTCATTAAAAAATGGATGACTTTGTTTCTCTATAATAGCTCCTGCATCATTCATGATATACAAGTTTGTAGGTACTTTAAGATTACTCTCAAACTGTATAAAGCTCTCTCCTTTTGTAGGATTTGGGTAGCTGTTCAATGTTGCAGCAAATACTTCATCTCCATTACTCATAAAGTCGATTCCCGGATCTGATGGCTCACATGGTTTATAGCTAACTTTATTACTTATTTGAGCACCCACTACTACCCTTTGGTTGATTTTTTTTCCTTTTCTAATAATAGCCAAGCTAATTTCTTCACCGACATTTGTTTCATTTACTAACATTTTTAGGTCACAATAGCTGTTGATTGTTTCACCATTTAGACTGATTATATTATCTCCTATTTGAATATCAACATAGGTGGCATTAGTATTAGCAGCTAGTCTACTTACTTCTACACCCTGTAAATTGTCGCATGATTTCACCTCTATTCCCAGTAGCGGTTTTATCGTTGATTCACTGACCTCGCAATACTCAGTGGCACCCATTTCTTCTATTGACTCACTATCAAAATTTATGTAGTCTACTGTATTATCAGTCCTGAACAGTCCACTTACTTTTACTCTATAATCGTCCACATTTTCTAGAATAAATTGGCTTATATCAAAAGAGTTCGCTTGTAATCCTTGGTAGGTTTTGGAGTTTACTAATTGGCCTTTGTCATCTATTAATCGAGTCGTTAGTGTATTTACACTGGAAGAACGTAACTGGGCTAAGGCTTCACTATTTAGCCAGCAAAGAGCTAATGCGCAACATAACAATTTTCTCATAAACTTATTCATTATTTCCGTGTTTGAAAATGACAAATGGCATTGGCCAAACTGTCAATATTGAAAAAAATAGTAAACAAAAATGGAATGTAAAAATCGGCTTACGTTCTTTAGACTTTAATGTGTAAAACTAGTTACAAAACTTTAACAGTCTTAACAATTCGAATATTACATATTGTAATAATATATAATATGAGAATGTTGTAAAGTGACTACTTTCTTATGACTGTGGTATAAATATCAATCCAATCTTGCACCTTCATCTTAGTGAATAACTCGCCAATTAATGCATAAGGAATATCATCCATTTTTTTGAAGCGAACGCATGATTTGCCCATATCTAGTTTTCGCTTTGTATGTTTAGGGTACTCCGTGACAAACCAGTCCATCAGGTCCTGATCCGCATACAAACCCATATGGTAAAGCGCTATAAAACCCTTTTGGTTAGCTATGTTTATAAATGGCAGCGGTAAGGATGTATTGCAGTGATATCCATCAGGGAAAATAGATTTAGGTACAACGTAGCCAATCATTTTATAATTAATGGTTTCTTGAAAATCTGGATCTATGTTGTTTAAAATGGTATCTCTTAAGGTATTAAAAGCCTTTATTCTATCCTCTGGAATATTATCTAGATAATCTTGAACGGTCATACGTTTAAAATATTAAATTGTTTGAAATGGTGATGAAAATGCTTGCGATTGATTAAATCCCACATTTCTTTATTTAATCGTCCAAACACCGGATTATTTGACTCGGCTTGTGGATTCTCTTTGAAAAATACTTCATACTCATTAGCATGGCTGACCAATGCAGCTTTGGCTTCTTCAAAAGACCCATAAACTAGTTTTTCCGTTTCTCCTTTTTTTAGGAGCGGATGATCATAATTTTTAGGTGTTTGGATATAATTGTACAAACTTTCTTGGTACTTCTCTATCTTTTCTTCAGGAGTCACAATTTCCGGTTCATCGATACCCATAGCCCATTTATAATTCATGATTAAATGTTCGACCATATGTTGAGCTGTCATGATTCCCCATGCTGGTTTAGCATCTTCAGTCAGTTTATTAATAGATTGTATAACTGTTGCTGCATCAAATGATTGCAAAGGGCATTTTTTCTGTACCAAAGTAAGAATGGTAGCCACTGCTGCTAATTCGTTTTCTTGATCAAAAACTTCCACAAACCATTTAACGACGCCCGCCGGCAATTCCTTTCCTTTCTGATCTCTATCCACTTTTTCTTTACAAGTAAGCCTTACTTGGATGGTATCATTATGATACATAGGTTTTAAAAAACGACATTCTTCCAAACCATAATTGGCTGCAACAGGTCCTTTATTTGGATAAACAAATAATCCTGCGGCAGCGGCTAAAATGAAGTAACCATGCGCTACCCTGCGTTCGAATATAGTTCCATCCAAGGAAGTTATATCAGTATGAGCATAAAAATGATCCCAACTGAGATTGGCAAAATTAATCGTATCAGTATCGGTGATTGTACGTTTGTGGGTTAATAGCGACATACCCATTTCTATATCTTCCCAATGGTACGAAAATGGATGATTAGGGCTTTCTTTATACTCTGCACCTGATTGGTAAATACCTGTAATCTCGGAAATAGAACTAGGCGTACCTTGCACTGCACAACGCTGCATATAGTGCTTTACGCCACGCATTCCACCCATTTCTTCTCCACCGCCAGCTCTACCAGGACCACCATGTACTAAACTTGGTAGAGGCGAACCATGGCCAGTACTTTGTTTTGCCATGTGTCGGTTTAGCACTAATATACGACCATGATGAGTAGCTGCTTCCACGACAAAATCTCGAGCAATTTGGTGATCGTTAGTTGCGATTGTGCAGACTAATGAGCCTAGCCCTTTATGAGCTAGTGCGACGGCTTCATCGATATTTTTATAAGGCATAATAGTCGAAACTGGACCAAAAGCTTCTACATTATGTACTTGATCGTTTGTAAAAGGATTTTGTTCTACCATAAGCACCGGACTCAAGAATGCACCTTTTTCAAAATCGGCATTAATCAGTTCGATAGCATCCACATGCCCATAAACAATATCTGCGGTTTTACTTATATCTGCTATTCTCTCTTTCACTTCTTCCACTTGTGCCTTACTAGCCAAAGCTCCCATTCTTACTTCCTTCATGGTCGGGTCACCTACCGTTACTCTAGATAATTCCTTTCCAAGCGCTATTTGCACATCTTCCACCCATTTTTCGGGTACGATGATACGTCTGATAGCTGTACATTTTTGACCACATTTTACGGTCATTTCTTTCCTAACCTCTTTGACAAATAACTTAAACTCTTGGGTACCAGGCGCAGCATCTTCTCCTAAAACAGCACAGTTCAACGAATCCGCTTCCATATTAAATGGTACTGCATTATCGATGATTCGTGTATGGGCCTTTAACATTTTCCCAGTGCTGGCAGAACCTGTAAAAGTTACTACATCCTGGAAATCAACGGTATCAAGAATACTCCGTGCTGAGCCACAAATAAGCTGTAAAGCCCCTTCTGGCAAAATCCCTGATTCTATGATATCTCTTACCACAACCTCTGTCAGGAAAGAAGTTGCTGTAGCTGGTTTTACCACCGCTGGGACACCTGCCATCCAGTTTACGGCACATTTCTCTAACATGCCCCAGATTGGAAAATTATAGGCATTAATATGTATAGCAACACCCCTTTTAGGAACCAAGATATGATGTGCCATAAATTGCCCACCTCTCGACAAATCTACGGGCTCCCCTTCCACATGGAAAGCTTGATTAGGAAAAACTTTACGCAAAGAGGCGTTAGCAAATAAATTACCAAAACCTCCTTCAATATCAATCCAAGAGTCGATTTTCGTTGCTCCAGTTTTATAACTTACGGCGTAGTATTTGTCTTTTCTTTTGTGTAGATATAAAGCTAGCTTTTTGAGCATGTTTCCCCGCTCTTGGAAGGTCATTTTGCGTAAAGCTGGATTTCCAACTGTACGACCATAATCCAAGATAGCCGCAAAATCAAGGCCTTTAGTTGTAGCATGTGCGATGACTTCGCCGTTCACTGCGTTATATAATGCACTTCCCTCACCATCTCCTTCTACCCATTTTCCTTGTATATAATTTCCTAGTTTCATGATCAACTATTTTCTTTTTTTGATAAGAGGCTTATTTCCTTTAAACCCGTTCTATTATAGTAGCATAACCTTGGCCCACACCTACGCATAGTGTGACTAAAGCATACTTTTTATTTTGCTCATGCAACTCCAGGGCTGCCGAATGCATAATTCTTGTTCCTGTTACTCCTAGCGGATGACCAATCGCAATAGCTCCACCATTCGGATTAATTCTTGGATCATCATCAGCTAAGCCCATGGCTCGAGTACAGGCTAATGACTGAGCGGCAAAAGCTTCATTTAGTTCGATAATATCCATATCCTCTAATGTTAAATTAGCTTTCTTTAATGCTTTTTCAGAAGCATATACTGGCCCAATACCCATAATTCTTGGTTCTACTCCCACTACTGCTGAAGATACAATTCTTGCTAATGGTTTTAAATTATATTCTTTTACCGCTTGACTAGAAGCTATGAGCGTAGCTGCTGCACCATCATTCAGTCCAGAAGCATTTCCCGCAGTGACGGTTCCTCCTTCTTTCTTAAAAGCAGTTCTTAATTTAGCTAGCACTTCCAAACTAGTATTTGGCTTTATAAATTCATCTTCGTTAAAGACGATAGGGTCTTTTTTTCTTTGCGGTATTTCTACGGATGTTATTTCTTTTGCTAGTCTTCCTGAGGCTTGAGCTTTTGCAGCTTTCATTTGTGACCAGCAGGCAAATTTATCCTGATCTTCACGATTGATATTGTATTTTTCAGCCAGGTTTTCGGCTGTCGTACCCATACCATCTGTACCATATAAAGCTTGCATTTTAGGGTTAATAAAACGCCAGCCAAAACTACTGTCATGCATATTAGCATCGCGGCCAAAAGCTCTAGATACTTTTGAAATCACCCAAGGACCTCTAGTCATATTTTCGACACCTCCAGCTACAAAAAGATGACCGTCTCCTGCTTTAATGGCCCGATTTGCATGGATGATAGCAGACATACCAGACGAACAAAGTCGATTCACTGTTTCTCCAGGAACTGACCATGGCAGACCAGCTAAGAGTGAGCACATTCTAGCTACATTCCGATTATCTTCTCCTGCCTGATTTGCACAACCCATAATCACATCATCAATTGCATTTTTAGGCACAGTAGGATTTAATTCCATGAGTGCATTGATGACAATGGCTCCTAAATCATCCGTTCTTATGGTAGATAAAGTACCCGTAAAATTTCCGATGGCCGTTCTTATTCCATTAACTATGTATGATTCCATTTATTTTTTTCTTGTTCAATATTGGTTTAAGATATAACTTCTTCGCTCTTTCGATACACTGTCCCTCTGAAATAATACAGGATACTTTTATCTCCATCTTTCCATACATTTACATCAAAGTCCGCCTTTTTGTAGGAGACATGCAAGGCTTTAGCTTCCGCTATTAAAACATCTCCTTCTAAAGCTGATCCAGCATAACTCATGGAACCGTTTATACTTACTGCTATCCTTCCATATGAGTTGGATGCAAAAGCAAAAGCACTGTCTGCAAAGGCAAAGGCAATGCCTCCATGCAAGATGCTGTAACCATTCAGCATCTCTTTTTTTACTGTCATAGAAAGTTTACAGTAACCTTCTTCTATGATTAAAGGATTAATACCCATCCATTGACTGCAATAGTCTTTTTCCATCATTTTGGAATATACCTTTTGTGCCAAGGATTTATCGGTCATATTATGTTTTTATTTAATGTGTTGTTTCCAAAAAACGTTGTACCTGTATTGGCTAATTGGCGCAACATTGGACTGCATCTATATCTGGCTTCGTGATAAGTATTGTATAGATTATCCATAGCATCTACGCAATGCTGTATACCTAGTTCGTCTGCCCAAGCCAGCAATCCTTTAGGGTAATTTACCCCTTTGGTCATAGCTGTGTCTATGTCCTCAGGTGAAGCTATATTATAGTAGGCGGCATCAGCTGCTTCATTAATCAACATGATGACTATACGATGCGCAATTTTTTGCATCAGTTCTGGATTTGGCAATATTTCTGTCTCCACCCTATCAGGACCGTAATCATAAAAACCTCGTCCAGACTTTCTGCCCAGATATCCAGCTTCAACATGTCTTTTTTGTGTAAAGGAAGGTTTATATCTTGCTTCCTGATAAAAGCTATTATACATCGTTTCCGTTACGACAAAATTGACATCATGTCCGATAAAATCCATGAGTTCGAAGGGACCCATTCTAAAGCCAGGACTTGAAGTTTCCTTAGCGTCAAGACCTGCGGGTACTGCCATTTTCATAGCAAGATCTATCATTTTCATACCTGCTAATCCTTCTTCGTATATTCTTAAGGCCTCACTATAAAAAGGTCTAGCCACTCGATTTACAATAAATCCAGGTGTGTCTTTTGCAACGACCGTTAACTTGCCCCATTTTTTAATGGTTTCATTAGCCATATTAGCCAGTGCAGGGTCTGTTTGAATGGCTGGGATAATTTCGACAAGTTTCATAAGGGGAGCTGGATTAAAAAAATGGATACCCATAAACCTCTGAGGTTTGTTTAATCCGGCCGCTAATGATGTAATCGATAAAGAAGATGTATTGCTGGCTATAATACAATCTTCACTCACAATACTCTCCACTTGTTCGAATACCTTTTTCTTTATTTCAGGATTTTCTACGATCGCTTCTATGACTAAATCACAATCTTGAAAATGTTTCATATCTATATGGACATGAATATTGCTTTGGATGTTCGATTTTGTGTTTTCATCGATTCTACCCTTTTCTATGAGTCGATTGAGTATTTTTTCTAGTTTAGCTTGACTTTTGTCCAGCGCCTCTTGATGCATATCAAACAAATGAACCTTACAGTTATTGCTTGCTGCAATCTGGGCTATTCCGCTACCCATCGTTCCGGCTCCGATGATTCCTACTATATTCATTTATTTATGGCATTTAAAATAATCAAATGGTTCTAGACATTCTTCACATTTAAAGAGTGACTTGCATGCTGTCGAACCAAATTGGCTTACTAGTTTTGTATTTGTTGATTGACATTGAGGACATGGTACCAGTCGAGCATCCTCGAAAAGTACTTGCTTATCTAAACTGGATTCTAAAGGTGGCGCAATACCGTATTTTAACAGCTTTTGCTTCCCTTGTTCAGTTATAAAATCAGTAGTCCAAGCGGGAGTAAGTACAAGATTTACTTTGGCAGTATAACCGATACTTTCTAGTGCGTACTTAATTTCGACGGCGATCATGTCCATCGCTGGGCATCCCGAATAAGTCGGTGTAATATCCACTTCTAAATGCTTATTGTTTTCCTTGACTTTTCTGACCACACCTAAATCTAGCACTGAAAGCACAGGAATTTCTGGATCCGATACTTCGTAAAGTGCTTGATAAATTGCGGGGTCGATATGCGAAAGATGGGCTACCATGTCATGTTCGGGTAAGTTCTTTGCATGTATTGAAAATCACTTAAAATAAATCCAAAATGTTCGGTATGGATTCCTTCTTTACCTCCTTTGTAAAAGAAGCCTTCTTCAGGTTTTTGCAGTCCAATGTTGCTTAACAGACCATCCACCTCCTCATAATATACAGACTTGATAGATGCTAAATCGGCTCCTATCCCTTGATTAAACATTTCGTTTTCCACCGCATTTGCTTTGGTTAACTCTTCGGTGTATGGATACAAACTAGTCACTGCTGCTTGCATTTTTTCATGACTTACACGAGTACCTTGAGCTAGTCGTTTCATCCATGTTTTGGAAAAACGATGATGATATTTTACTTCCTTAATGGATTTATGGGCTATTGCATTGATTTGCTCGTCCTTACTTTCGCAAAGTTGCTCTAACAGAAGCAAATGATATTGATCAAAAAAATACTGCCGAGTGATTACATGAGCAAAGTCTTCATTTGGTTGCTCGACCAATAAGGCGTTGTGATGATTCCTTTCCGTTCTTAGAAAAGCAATGCTGTCTTCAGTGGCATCTCCCGCTTTTAATTTCGCTGCGTATTGAAAATAGCTGCGTACTTGACCAAACAAATCCAAAGACATGTTGGTCAGTGCAATATCCGTTTCAAGACTCGGCCCGTGTCCACACAACTCAGACAACCTATGCCCTAAGATCATAGAGTTGTCTCCAAGCATCAAAAGGTAATTATACAGTTTATCCTGCATTATATATGCTTTAATTCGTGAGGTAAATCATAAAAAGTAGGATGTCTATACACCTTATCTTCTGCTGGTTCGAAGAGCTCTCCAAAGTTCTCTGGATTAGAAGCTGTAATTTCCGAAGAAGGAACTACCCAGATGGATACACCTTCTTGCCTTCTGGTATAGACATCTCTGGCGTTTTCGATTGCCATTTCAGCATCACTGGCATGTAGGCTACCTACATGACGATGTTCTAATCCATTTTTACTGCGTATAAAAACTTCGTATAAAGGCCATTCGTTTTTCATAATTTACTGTTTAAACTGCTTTTCTAATGGATTCTTTCGATTGTTTTTCAGAATAAGCCAAGGCTGCTTCTCGCACCCAAGCGCCATTATCCCAGGCTTTATTTCGTGCTTTAAGTCGTTCTTTATTGCAAGGACCAAAGCCTTTAACCACTTGCCAAAATTCTGTCCAATCGATTTCGCCAAAATCATAGTGCCCTCTTTCTTCATTCCATTTGAGGTCTGGGTCTGGGACTGTTAATCCAAGGAATTCAGCTTGTGGAATGGTTATGTCTATAAACTGCTGTCGCAATTCATCATTGGTTTTACGTTTTATTTTCCATTTCATGGATTGTTCCGTGTGTGTAGATTCTGCATCAGTGGGTCCGAACATCATTAAAGAAGGCCACCACCATCTATTAAGTGCATCTTGAGCCATGGCTTTTTGCTCCTCGGTCCCATTGCATAAGGTAATCATGATTTCGTATCCTTGTCTTTGGTGAAAAGATTCTTCCTTGCAAATCCTTACCATAGCTCTGGCATAAGGTCCATAGGATGTTCGAGTAAGCATTACTTGATTTATAATGGCCGCTCCATCCACTAACCAGCCAATGGCTCCCATATCCGCCCATGTAACTGCTGGGTAATTAAAAATACTTGAATATTTAGCTTTACCTGTGTGTAGCTGGTGAAACAACTCATCTCTACTGATACCCAAAGTTTCTGCTGCACTATACAAATAGAGTCCGTGACCGGCTTCATCTTGCACCTTTGCAAGTAGGGCTACTTTTCTTCGCAGACTAGGTGCTCTGGTAATCCAATTCCCTTCAGGTAACATTCCTACTATTTCGGAATGAGCATGTTGCGAAATTTGTCGGATGTGCGTTTTCCTGTATTTTTCAGGCATCCAGTCCTTAGCTTCAATGTTTTCTCCTCGATCTATACGATCTTGAAATTGTTTTTCTAAATATTCAATTGAATGTTCCATTGGATAATCTTTTATTGATCAAAATCTACAACTATCTTATTAGAAATCGGTATGGCTTGGCAAGTTAAAATGTAACCTGCTTCTACTTCATCTTCTTCGAGAGCGTAATTAGCCAACATATCTACTTTGCCTTCCACTAGCTTGGCTCTGCAAGTGCAGCAAACGCCTCCTTTACAAGCAAATGGGAGATCTGCTTGATTGGCTAAAGCTGCATCCAAAATATTTTGACTTCCTTGTTCGATACTAAAGTTAAAGCTTTTTCCACCATCCATGATGGTTATTTCAGCTTCGTTACCAGAAACAGCGCTGTAATCTTTTTCAGCTAATTTTTCGGCTCCGCCGCTGGTATTAAAGAGCTCAAAGTGGATCTGTTTTTTATCTATTTTTTTGCTTAGCAAAAAGTCTTGCACCATAAAAATCATGGCTTCTGGACCACAAATAAAGAACTCATGCATAGATGGTAAGTCGATGAATTGCTCAAATAGAGTGGCCAGTTTGTCTTCATCCAGTCTTCCATCAAACAAGGGAATATTTCTATATTCTTTGGTAAGGAAATAATAAATTTCCAACCGGTCTAGATAGATATTTTTTAAAGCTTCTAACTCCTCTTTTAAGATGATAGAAGCCACAGACTTATTTATGTAACACAATTTGAATGTTGCCCTGGGTTCAGCTTCTAGATGTGTTTTTATAATTGATAATATGGGAGTTATGCCACTGCCAGCAGCAAAAGCCATATAGTTTTTATTAATGGATGGATTGACATCAACATAAAATCTGCCATCAGGCGGCATGACGTCGATCATATCCCCTTTCTTGAGCACTTCATTAGCAAAACTTGAAAATTTACCATTGGGGATTTGTTTAATGGCCACTTTCCAAGTCTTATCGAAGGGACTGGAGCACAGCGAATAGGATCTTCGTACTTGTTCATCACCTATGGTAGCTTCCAAGGTGAGATATTGTCCTTGCTTAAAACTAAAACGCTGCTGCAAGTCTTCGGGCACTTCGAAACTAACAACCATGCAATCTTTGGTTGTTTTTTGAAGGTCATTAACCTTAAGCTTGTAAAAACGACTACTCTCTGACATATACTAGCAAGTTGTTGACTAAAACTAACACTTGTTAGTTACATATACAAATCTAGTTGAGAATAGTTTATCTAAACTGAAGAAAACCTGTTTACTTAGCCAATCCTTGAATGAGGCACTTTTTCATTTCTTCCTCTAATTCGATGACATTCACGTTTTGGTTTTTACTGTACCATGAGTACAGCCAACGCAATGTGGACAGAATACTAAAGCTAGCTAACTCTATGTTGACAGGTTTAATAAACCCTTGGTCGAGGCAATCCTGAAGGATCTGTTTAAAGTCTTTTTCGTATTGGTCTCTTAAGCTTAGAAAATCTTGAATTCCTTGAGTTTCTAGGTGTATCCATTCATTAGGAATGAGCGCGACTGCATCTGGTTCGTTAATAGTAATATTTACATGAAGTGAAACTAAGCGTTCTAGTTTTTGAAGTGGGTTAAGGGGCGCTTCTTTAATCGATTGCATACCATTAGAGAAACTATGCGCCACATTTAGCATTAACTCGTTAAGTATTTCTTGTTTAGAGCGAATGTGGTTGTATAAGCTGGAGGCTTCCATACCTATTTCTCTTGCTATATCTCTCACCGAGGTAGAACTGTAACCTCGCTTACGAAAAAGGCTTGCTGCTTGCTGGATTATTTCTTGCCGCTTTGAGAGTTTGCTCATACTAAAGCATTTGTGCACTCATAGATAAATGCGGGAGGCACATTAATGAGTGTAAATCCTAGTCCTACTTTATTAAAATTTTGCTTTAGTTTTTTATAGGAGTTTAGGCTGTATTGGTACTGCAGGAATTTTCCATCGGCCTGTAAATAATTAGAGCAGGTTTTGAGAAATTCAGATTTTTGTTGGGCGTTAAAAAGGGCTAGGGGTAAACTTGATACAAAGTAGTCTACTTTTTTCACTCCAAGATTTTGTAGATGTTCTTCAAAATTAAAGGCAGAGTCGTGGATCAGATTTAACTGTTGGTGTTTTCCTAAACGCTGGCTAAGCTCTTGAACAAAATCATCATTAAGCTCGAATGAAATAAGCTTTGATTGTTTATGCACTTTTGTGATCAAAGATTTTGTGAATGCTCCATTTCCAGCTCCAAATTCTACGATAACCAATGGCTTGCTAAAATCGATCGATTTAAGCATATTATTTACCAAAAACTTGGAGCTTGGTGCGACTGAACCAATGCTCTTTAAAGAATGTAAAGCATGAGCTGTGAAACTTTTGGACATAGGTTTATAGTTCCTTACAAAGTAAAGGAAAGAATGGAAGTTTACAAAATGTACACTTTAATTCTGTAGAGTGGAAGCTGAGGATTTATTCCTTAATCAGATCTTCGATTTTGTTTTCGATGAACTTCTTGCCATCCCATTTTCCTAACCAGCTTACTTTTTGCTGGTTTTTGCTGTAAAGTCTATAAGCGTCGAGTGCTTTTTCTAGAGTAGTTCTTTTAATGGTAATATTTGACTGATAACCTTTATTTATTTCAAAATAATAGATTCCAGCCCCAAATTCAAACTTTTTGGTACTCCTTCTAGACATATGTGTGGGTTTTAAATTAAGCTTCGGATTCGAACTTCTTTAGTCGATACGCAGCATTAAGAATTTGATTTCGACGCTCAATTGATTTCTTAGTAAAATGTTTTCTACTTCTCAACTGCTTAATAACGCCAATATCACGATGTTTACGCTTGTATCTTTTAAGCGCTCTATCTATCGATTCTTCTGGTTTTACATCAATAATAATCATGTATAAATGTTCCTTTTATCTTTAAATACCTTATGGTTTACACCAATAGGGCTGCAAATGTAATGATTATTTATGAAAATTAGTTCATTTATATTCGAATGAATGTGGAATCAACGGTATTTTAAGTCATTCTTTAAATTATCAGCCTTCAGCGAGTCCCAAAATAACAACTTTCTATCTTTTTAGCCATTGATGATGACTTACTCTATGGCATTTTGCATGATTATATCGATAGGAATCATTTGTGCAACCTTCTGATGAGTGGCGTGGAGATCTATTTTAGGTGCTACTCCTTGACGATAGGCTTCTTCCCATCTCGAAACACACAAGCACCATTTGTCTCCAGCTTTAAGTCCTGGAAATCTTCGTTCGGGCTTAGGAGTTATTAAATCATTTCCTAAAGATTTAGAAAATTGCAAATAATCATCTGTCATAACAGCACAGATGAGATGCACACCATAATCATCTTCGTCAAAATGACAAAATCCATCTCTAAAATAGCCCGTCAATGGTGCAAAACAGCAGGGCTCGATCTTCTCGTTTAAGATATTATTTGTCGGAATTTTAGCTACCATTGGTTGCTCATTTGTCTGCATTTGTCTGGTGTTTTGCACATAGGCTGTGTTGCTTTGGCAAGCGACATTGGACAAGATCAAAAGTAGCATTATCAAACGTATCATGAGCATTAAAGTACAAATAGAAAGTATAATTATCCTTCTCTGATTAAACATTTAAACTTTAGCCAATATTTGAATCAATCATAATATTGAAAAATATAACATATTATACATATCTTTAATGTATAAATAATTTAAAATGAAGGGAATTGTATTTACAGAATTTCTTGATATGGTCGAGCAAGAATTTGGATATGAAACGGTAGACCATATCATAGAAGCAAGTAAATTAGAATCAGGAGGCGTTTATACTTCAGTAGGCACTTATCCTTTTAGTGAAATGCTGCAATTGGTGTCTAACTTGTCTGAGAAGATCGAAGTAGAAATACCATCTTTATTATATGCCTTTGGTAAATATTTGTTTAATACTTTTCTTAGCTCTTATCCTGCCTTTTTTAATCGATGTGAAGATGGGTTTAGTTTTTTAGATTCGATCGATAGCTATATACACATAGAAGTCAAGAAATTATACCATGATGCTGAGCTTCCAGCATTCCAATCCACAAGGCTTAGTGAAAGTCAAATGGAATTAATTTATCGTTCGTCTAGGAAAATGTCGGATTTCGCTGAGGGTCTTATTGATAAATCCATGTCTTATTACAAACATGATTATACACTAAGCAAAGAACTATTAAATCCAGATGGTTCAGAAGTGAAATTTCTGATAACATTGAAATGATAGACACAGACATACTTCAACGAAAATTAGATCGTGAGCGCAAGGCTCGCAAACAGGCGGAATCTATACTTGAGAAGAAAGCTTTGGAGCTATATCAAGCTAATCTTGAGCTTAAACAATTTAATGAGGCTCTGGAGATAAAAGTACAATCCAGATCAGAAGCTTTATTTCGCAGCGAAAAGAAGTATCGAGAAATCATGGAAAACATGCGACTCGGTTTAGTCGAAATAGATTTAGAGGGTAATATCTTAAAAACCAATGAAGTCTATCAAAAAATGACAGGCTATTCGGCCGAAGAGTTATTGCATAAAAATGTCAAAACCTTAGTAAATTTTACAGCATTTGATTCTGCTTTAGAAGATTTTAAAAGCTTAGCTCAAACGTCGATAGAGTTAGAACTGATCAAGAAAGATGGGCGTTTTTTATGGGTATTGATATCGGGTGCTCCCATTTATAATGAATCAAAGAAACTGGTAGGCCGGATAGGCATTCATTACGATATAAGTGAACAAAAAAAGCTAGAAAAAGCGCTGATTGAAGCTAAAGAGAAAGCTGAACAAGCCCAACAAGCAGAACAGCAGTTTTTAGCCAACATGAGTCATGAAATCAGGACTCCTTTAAATGCTATTATAGGCATGTCTCACCTATTAGAATCAACCAAGCTCGATCAAGAACAACAAGAGTACTTGCACCTGATTTTAAACGGAGCCAATTTGTTGCAGTCATTGCTATCAGATATTTTAGATATATCCAAGATTGATGCGGGAAAGGTAACGGTAGTGCATGACATATTCGATTTAACTGAAGTCTTACGACGTATAAAAGAAACTTTTTTATTTAAAGCCAGGGAAAAGGATTTACGAATCGAATTAAGCATAGATCCTTTGATCACACATCAGATAAATTCAGATCCACTGCTCTTAAATCAAGTGTTAATGAACTTGATGTCCAATGCCGAAAAGTTTACGGAATCCGGATCAGTCCATTTATCGGCGAAGGTTTTACAGAAAAGGGAAGAAAAAATGACCATCCAATTCTTGGTGCAAGATACCGGCATTGGAATGTCTGAGGAACAACTGAATCGAATCTTTAAACGATTCCAGCAAGCAAACGAGCTGATATCGAGAGATTTCGGTGGTACGGGCTTAGGTTTGTTTATCTCAAAAAAGATTTTACAACTTTTAGGGAGTGATATACAAGTGCAAAGTACCTTAGGTAAAGGATCTTGTTTTTCATTTGAACTCGAAACAGAGGTCTCCAATTTGCCTAATAAACCACCCAAAGGTAGCCAACAATCAAATGCACTTGTGGCTACATACAAAGGTAAGAAGGTGCTTATTACCGAAGACAACTCCATGAATCAACGGTACATCACTTCCCTATTTAAAAAATGGCAAGTATCATTTGATTTAGCTACGAATGGACTCGAAGCTCTAGAGTATTGCCAACAAAAATCTTATGATTTAATTTTTATGGACTTGCAAATGCCTATCATGGGAGGAATGGAAGCCACAGAAAAAATAAAAACTCAAAGTATAAATCAAAAGACGCCCATCATCGCACTCACGGCTTCTACTTTTTTAAGTCAAAAAAACAAGGCTTTAGAAAGTGGAATGGTCGATTTTATCAGTAAGCCTTTTGTGCCTTTTCATTTAAAAAAGGTCTTAGATCGCTATTTAGTCCAAGAAGATTTAGCCCTTCAAACCCAGGCTCAGGCCAAGCTTCAAAGTTACTCATATCACACCGAACTAGATGTAGACTTCTTACAAGAAGCTTATGGAAACGACTTCGAATCCGCGCTGGAATTGTTCGAAATATTTATAGAAACGGTTCCAGAACAAATGAGTAGACTATCGATCCAAAATGAAACTTCAGACAACTACCACATTCTACATAAAGTCCATCCAACCTTTAAAATGGTAGGACTCAGTGACTTGTCAGACATGGCTAAGTCTTTACACGATGTGATCGCTGACATTCCAAGCATCGACATCGAAAATAGAATCAAAAGCATCCTCGAAAAATATCACAAAGATGTATTAATCATCGAATCAGAAATCATTAAACTCCGAACATATGTCGCTTAAAACCATCATCATCGAAGACGAATTAATGGCTTTAAAATTTCTGACGAAACTCGCAGAGAAACATAAAGAAATAGAATTGCTAGCAAGTTTTGATAAACCTCAAGAAGGTTTAGACTTTCTACAAAAAAATGATGTCGACTTATTACTACTCGACATAGAAATGCCGCAATTGACTGGAATAGAGCTTTTAGAAAAGTTGACTTTCTTACCGCAGGTGATTTTTACCACTGGCAATAAGCAATATGCATTCGAAGCCTATGAGTACGATGTCACAGATTTCTTAAAGAAACCTATCGTACCACTGCGATTCGAGACAGCCATAGAGAAAGCAATAGAGCGTCAGGAAAGACTTGCTTCGACGGCTAGTTATTCTGCAAAGCAAGAATTATATCTCAGAACAGATGGGCGACTTATACGATTACCTTACGAGGATATATTATACTTCGAAAATGTGGGTGATTATGTAAAAGTTATCACCTTGCGCGGAACACATGTGATCTATGGCGCATTAAAAGCCATCGACGAAAAACTATCGCATCCATGCTTTTTAAAAGTGCATCGATCCTTTATTGTCAATTTGGATAAAATAAAGGATATCGAAGAGAATACAATCGTTATCGACAAAAAAGTGATTCCTATTAGCCGCGCCCATAAACCGATATTAATGAAGTCCATTAATGTTTTATAATCGTTTTATGACTAAGAGCATCCTGAGTATCATCTTACTATTTTGTGGTTCAATCTTGTTTAGCCAAGAAATGTCGGCGGGTTTTACTATGCTCGAAAAAGGGGCTTTCGAAGAAGCTAATGTATTTTTCAAACATATATTGAGTGATTATCCGAACAATAAAACCGCCAGGATCTGCCAAGCGCGGGCCATAGGTTTGTCTGAAAACCCGCAAGAGGCCGTAAGATTATTTATCGAGCTAGCTACAGATTATCCTGACGATCTGGAAATTGATTTAAACTTGGCAGAATCATATATGTGGAGTAAGCTGCCCGAAAAAGCACAAAAAAAATACGCAAGCATTTTGGTTGATCATCCAGATAATTTCACCGCAAACTTGGGATACGCAAATGCTTTATCGGCTTCTAATCGAACTTTTGAAGCAGCTAAGGTCATCGAGACAGCACTCGACATTGACCCACAAAATAGAAATGCACTAATTTCTAGAAAATTTATACTGCTCAAATTAGCCTACGAATCACGATTAGCCAGCCATTTTGAACTGGCCGAGCGAGTGTTAAAACAATTAGACGATTGGTACCCTGAAGACGCCCAGATTATTCAGAATTTAGCGGAGTTGTATCTCGTTAAGAAGGACTATAATAAGGCTGAAAAATATTATACTCGATTACAAAAAATCGCACCCTTTGAAGGACATACTGGTCGAGCTTATTTGCAAAGCTTAGCTTTAAACCATAAAGCTGGAATTATCCAAGCTGACTCTGCCCTACTCTACGCTCCCAAACTCGAAGATATTCCGAACGCTGCCATGATGAAAGCGCAGATGCTAGCTCAACAAGGAAAATCGAAGCAGGCCATCTCTTATGCTAATACTTTATATAATACCTATCCAAACACAACGAACAGTCAGCTCTTAAAAGCTCGCCTAGGACTTATTTTAAAAGAAGAAAATGCCAGTCTTGCACTACTCAAAGATCTGGACACTAAAATGCCTGAGACATTCGATATAAAAATGGCGCTGGTAGATGCTTATAGAAGTACAAAAAATCCAGCAGCAGCATTGGACCAAATAAATGAAGCCTTACTGATCGATGGGAATAATCAAGACGTTGTAGACTTACAAAAAGCACTTAAGGCAAATTTCCAAACGGATGTGCTTATCGACGCTTATGTTAGTGAGGATGGTGGCGGTTTTTTTGCTCGTGGTTTATCGCTAGGAGCTGAACGCTATTTACACAATAAACACAGAGCAAAAGTCCAATACAAAGCCAGATACACTAATCAATCCGAAAACAATGTTCCAGCAATTCAACAAGCTATCGGGTTCTTTGATCAATGGTATTTTAGTCAAAAAAGTAATCTAGCTATGGGAGTAGAGCTCTATTCCAGTTCGCCAGTCGAAGGCCCAAATATTTCTTTTTTGCCTAGCCTAACTTGGGAGCAACGGATAGCCAAGTATCATTTTTTAAGTCCAAGTTTTAAGCGTTCCATTATGGATTACAATGCTGATTTGATTATTGCCAGGATTATCCTAAATCGCATTGGACTAAATTATGGTTATGTTCATCCTGGCCACATAGGTATTTATATTGCCAGCGAATATGCCAGTATTAATGATGATAATCATCGACGTTTAATATACACAGCCGTTTATAAGGACATAGTAAATAAACCTTTAGTTCGTCTTGGAGTAAACTATAACTACTACAGTTACGAAACCCAAAGACCGCAATTTTATTTTAGTCCAGCAAGCTTCCATAGTGTGGGTGGATTTGTGGAGATAAACAACATTGATCTGACTACTAAAGGACTTATCTATAAAGCTACGGTTGGTTCTGGGGCACAGTGGATCGAAGATGATAATATCCAATTAACTAGAAGGATTGAAGTTTCATTTGGGTATAAGTTTAATGCCAGTTCGTCCATCTTACTTGCTTATCAAAACAACAATGCTGCTCAAGCAACCAATAGTGGCGCTTACGAATTCCAGATTGCTAGCCTCAAAGCCCAAATAAACATCCAGTAAAATAGGGCCTCTCCCAAAAATCGGGCATTTCTTACCAAAAAAAGTTTAATCATCTCTAGCCAACGAAAACCGGTCTTTTCAGGCCTATTCTGCTCGTACATTTGAATCAACAAACAATTACTACCATGAAAAATGTACTGAGAATTACTTTACCTAGAGCAATCGAACAAGGAGCAATCATTGTTAATTTACACGGACAATTAGAAGGGCGTGATGCACTTCAAGTTAAGGAACAATTAAGTGATGTATTAAGTGTATACCACCAAGATTGCACAATCAATATCCCCAATGATACATCCATCGATTTAGGAGGTTTAAACAGTTTAATCCAACTTCAAAGAATACAATCTGCTAATGGCACAAAGCTAAAAGTAGTCAGCAAAAGAGACAGCCATGTAACTAAATACATAAAGCTTGCTGGTTTAGACAGACACATTCAATTGCAATACGCTTAATCCATCATAAGAAAAAACATTAAGCGATGAAAAAATTACTCACAGGAACGGCACTGGTTTTAATAAGCACATTGCTTGTCAATATCGGAAACTACGGACTTAACATGTTCTTAGCTCGATTTCTAGGCCCTTCTATGTTTGCTGAGGCCACGGCTCTATCGACGCTCGTCTTGTGTTTTTCATTCATCGCACTAGGCATCCAAATAACTGCAGCCAAATACTTATCAGAAATTTCTGACCAAGATACGAGAACTGCTATGGTTCAAAACCTCAAATATTTTGTTAATCAAGCATCTTGGGTATTGGCTGCAGTTATTGGGTTTGCTTCTTGGTTTATCGCTGATTTTTTACAGTTCGAATCCAATCTTCCCTTTGTGGTTTTAGCCTTGGGAATACCTTCATATTTCTGTTTAAGCATACACAGAGGTGCCGCTCAAGCCAGTCAGTCTTTTAAAAGTCTATCAGTGAGTTATGTGGTAGAAATGATCGTCCGAATACTGATAAGTGTGGGCTTAATACTGACGATTCCGCAGGAGGAATTTTTTATGATTATGCTATCGACTGGTTTTAGTGTGTCGCTCATTATAGCTGCCATTTTATCTAGACCAGCGAAGTCAAAAATACTATTGCTGCCCCGAATATTACCGACCAAAATGATGCTCTTCTTTGAAAGTATCATGGTCTATGAATTTGCCCAAATATTAATTAACTATAGCGACCTTTTACTTGTTAAACATCACTTTTCTGCCGATGTAGCTGGACTGTACAGTTCTTTAAGCATCATAGGGAAAGTGGTGTATTTTGCCACTTGGTCGATTGTTTTAGTGATGATCCCTAAAGTGATAGAAAAGGAGAAAAAAGGAGAAGATCATCGTGCCTTATTCAATATTAGCTTACTTATTGTAGCTTTTAGCGGCCTAGGCATTGTTTTAACTTGTTTCTTCTTTGGAAACAGTATAATTGGCTTGATTATGGGAACACAATACTTAGCCGCTGCTCCATTACTTTGGAAATACGCTTTAAGTACATGTTTATTCTCTTTAGCAAATATCTTTTGCTACTACTATATGAGTTTAGACAAATTTAGCCCGATGTACATTGCATTAGGTTTTGGACTGGCTCAAATAACACTGTTACAATTTTTCCACGCAAGTATTGCACAAGTCATTTATATCCAGATAGGATTAATGAGTGCTTTCTTAATGTGTATGATAGGCTTCAAACTATACCAAAATCACCGAAGTTCTATCATCCATCTTTTATCCAATACCCTAATTAAAAAACAAACTATCATTAAACGCTAGGATACCAACTAGTGCCTAAAAACTTAAACAATTACTACTATGAAAACTTTAAAATTAGCTATCGTAACACCTTATCCACCAAGTAAAATTACGCTGAATGAATATGCGTATCACATGGTGAAGCACTTTAGACAAAAAGAACAAATTAGCGAAATCGTATTGCTAACCGATCAAGACTCAAAAGGAGCACAGATCGAAGAAGTAGAAGGTTGTAAAGTAAGCATTAATCCTTGTTGGACTTTTAATAGTTTGTCCAATGTTGTGAGCATCCAAAAAGCCATTAAAAAAGAACAGGCTGATATCGTTTTATACAACATCCAATTTTTATCTTTTGGCGATAAGAAAATACCTGCAGCTTTAGGTCTAATGTCTCCTTGGGTAGCTAAATTGATGGGTACACCAAGCGTAACCTTATTGCACAACATAATTGAAACAGTAGATTATACATCGGCTGGCATTACTTCAAATAAAATAATGGTAGCCATATTTAATCTTATCGGAAATATATTAACCCGCATAATCCTAAAAACCAACTTACTAGCCTTGACTTTACCACGATTTGTGGATATTATTAAGACGAAGTATAAAGCTAAAAATGTAGCATGGGTTCCTCACGGTAGTTTTGAATTACCAGAAGAACCAAGTTATGAAATCCCTGCTGGGCCCAAAAAAATCATGACTTTCGGAAAATTCGGAACCTACAAAAAGGTGGAAGGAATGATCGAAGCAGTAGAAATTGTGAGAGCGAGAACTGGAGAAGATATAGAGATAATCATTGCAGGTTCAGACAGTCCTAACGTAAAAGGATATTTGGATGGAGTAAAAGAAACTTACTCATATGTACCTCAGTTGCACTTTACTGGATATGTAGAAGAAGAGGATGTGCCTGTCATTTTTGGAGAAAGTACGGCTGTAGTATTCCCTTATACAAGTACAACAGGAAGCTCAGGGGTATTGCACCAAGCTGGAAGTTATGGCAAAGCAGCTATTTTGCCTAACATCGGAGATTTAAAAGAGCTTATCGAAGAAGAGGGTTATCAGGGTGTATACTTTGATCCTAGCGATATAGAAAGTCTGGCAGATGCTATCGAAGAAATGGTAGTAAACCCAACAAAAAGAGATCAAATTGCGCGAAAAAACTATGCAGCAGCAGCTTCCATTTCGATGGCTAATGTAGCTGACTGGTACCTGATGCATTTCGAACAAATTATTAACGCCCAGAAGCCAAGTTTTGTACAAAAAGTAAAAGCATTATTCGGTGCTAAACAAGCAGCTCCGAAATCAACTCCTATTTTGAAAAATGCATGAAAGAACACGCCGAAAGGCAAAAGGTATATAAGATTTGGTATAGATAGTAATTGTTTAATGCCGCAGCACGAAGGTGTTGTGGCATTTTTTATGGCTAGACGTTTAGTAAGCGATCCAAATCATTCCCAGTCAATAGATGCAAATGTTCAGTAATCTTCTCTATCGGCCAATCCCACCATTTAAGTGCTAATAAACGCTGAATCTTATCCTCTGAAAATCGCTTCTTGATTTCTTTCGCTGGATTACCTCCTACAATACTATAAGGAGCTACATCTTTTATAACAACTGATTTGGTAGCTATGATCGCACCATCGCCTATGGTGATGCCTGGCATTATGGTCGCACCATAACCTATCCACACATCATTCCCTACTATGGTATTCCCTTTCTTAGGATATTCTTTACCTTCCATTGATTGCACCCAATCACCTCCAAATACACTGAATGGATACGTACTGATTGCATCGGTTAAATGATTACCTCCATTCATAATAAATACTACATCGGAAGCAATCATCGAAAAGTTACCAATGATTAATTCATCTCCATTAAAATCAAACAAGTATTTGACATTCTTCTCAAAGTTTTCGACTGAATCAAAATCATCGTAATAAGTGTAATCGCCTACTTTTATTTGCGGATTCTTTACTTGATTTTTCAGGAAGCAGAGTCGCTTGTAATGTTCGATTGGGAAGAGGGTGTTTTTGTTGGGTATGTTCATATGGTGATGGAGTATTTTTGCAGTCTATTTTTTGTTCTGAATATCCTTTGTTAGATGTACTATTCTGACAACTTTCAAAATTTCATCCTCAACTGTATAAACTATCAAATGCGAATTGATTTTGATCATTCTATGGTGAGGTTTGATTGTGGAAATTTGTTTACCCAGTCCTGGGTTTGAGCAAACTTTCTTAATTTGAATGATTATTTGTTTGACATATTTATCGGCCTGTTTTTTTGACCAATTTTGAAATGAATATTCCCATATGTTTTCTAGGTCCTGATTTGCTAGTCTACTTAATTGGTAGTCCAATTTCATTTTGTATGTTTAGCATGCATTCTCTTTAAAAATTTATCAGGATTAAAGTCAGTAATGTATCCACTTTTTTCTCCTGCATCAATGGCTTCTCTAAGCGCTTTTATTTTTTGTTCTTCTTCATCAATTTTGCGTAAACCCGCTCTGATTACTTCACTTGCTGAAGCATATCTGCCTGAGGCAATACTATTTTCTATGATGGATTCAAAGTGGGCTCCTAAAGTGATCGAAGTATTTTTTGCCATTTTATAAAATTTAATTCAATATACCAAATATTGGTATAGCAATCCATTTTGTTTTAAAATTTTTCTTTAGATATTGCTCGTAATGCTTATTACAAAACCATTAATAATACAAAAGTGCGTAGCACTACTCCACCACCCCAAACTTCTTTTGACTCCACCGTATCCAAGGCTTCCAGCCAAATACATTTCTCGGAGCTTCTTCATAATCATGCAAACACCAAACGGCATGAGACACACCAAGATCACCCATAAACTGCTCAGATGTTTCGCGATACGTTTGTTGCTCCCCTTCACCATCCTTCCAAAACGCTAAACCCGTAAAACTACTCTTTCCAAACTCAGACACATAAATAGGCTTGTTCTCCCCTACTTGCTCTTGGATATCTTGTATGGCAGCTTTAAATGTCTGACCTTTCTTATAGTGGTGATACGAGACGACATCTACAAGATCAGCTAATCGGTGTGCCTCTGCTGACATGGCCCAAGATATAGTCAAACCATGATCTGGTGCATAATTTCTGGCTTGCTCCAACAAATAAGTCATACAAGCCATCACATCCGCTCTTGGATGATATTGGAAATCGATATCAGGCTCATTTTTTAGATCCCAAAGTAGAATATTATTTGCCTCATTATAGCGTTGCATTATCGTCTTAACCTGATGATTGTAATCCGTCCATTGATGAAGATTAAAGCCTACTGGAAAATCTAATAAGGTAGGAACAACATCTAAATCTAATGCCTCCGCTGTAGCCATAAGATGATCCATATTTTCTAAAAAAGAATCATGTATATCGGCACCCCCAATTTCCTCAAAAGGGATAAAAAAGCGTATGTGATCGTAAGCTAATTCTTTGACTAATCTCAAATCCTTTTCCACAATCAAGGAGTCGTATTGCGGCCAAAAAGTTCGCCATGGCGTTGCTTTCGGGTAGTAATTAATTCCTCTCCTGTGACCTAGATCTATTTTTTGTTTTTCGAGACTTGCTTTCTCCTTCTCGGAAGTGGATCGCTGATGTATATTTTCGATTTTCCAAACCCCATCAGTTAAGCGCATGAGTACTTCATACTCATTTTCTTCTTCTATATATTGTATGTTATCATCTTGCCGCTTTATGCGTGTAACTAGGTGCACCTTTTTATCTATAAAGGAAATGATGGATCGATCAAGTGAAATAAAATTGAGTTGTATATGGTGACTTAAATCAAGCGTTTGGATATCCAAGTCCGACTGTTCTGTATCATACATTCTTTTGAGTACTCGCTCATCTACATGCTCATTATTTTTAAACACACCATAGGTATTAGGTTTCAAGTTTTTAAGTTGCCATGCCTTTAGGTAGGCTTGCTGAATTTCTTCTTTTTGGTAGCTAGTCAATTGATATTTATTCGCTCGATCTTTAAGCCATGTAAAAGGTGTATGATTTTGTTTAAAGTATACTTGATCGATAGGCATACTATACAAATTCGGTGGTGGTTTTTGGAAGTAAGCGACTACATTACTCAATGCATAAATGAGTACTCCGAAGCATAGCAAAGCCACACCCATCAGCACCATTCTATGAAGTACTTTTCTACTCATTTGATAAGTTAATTTTTGCTTTAATTTCCTTATCTGCCACCAATATCTTCAAGTCGATCATCGCTTTATCTAAGCCCAGTTTATCCAGGTCAAATACCGCAAACCCTGATTCCGTGCCTTTTTGTTTAAACACATCATTAAAGGATGCATAAACTACTGTTCCATCCGAAATGTATTGTCCTAAATAAGAAACTAGCGGACCTACTGTTAACTGGTTTTTCTCTCGATCAAATGTATACTTTATAGCTTTTAGTGGGCTATCAAAAAACAA
Organism: Saprospiraceae bacterium; assembly: GCA_020631235.1. Taxonomy (GTDB): domain Bacteria; phylum Bacteroidota; class Bacteroidia; order Chitinophagales; family Saprospiraceae; genus JAHDDO01. The sequence continues at coordinate 212,529 of JAHDHQ010000002.1, forward strand.
TTTGATGGTGTTACTACTCAGCACATTCCCTATGGAAGCATTTACTTTCCAAAGCGTGCTATACGACGGATTCTTTATCATTGTACTCGCTACACCATCGATGGTATAGGCTCTATACATCGAATAACTACCTTCTTGAGTGCTAATGTTAAACTGAACTAAGGTACCATCTGGTATTTGGTTGCCTATTTCATCGACTAGTGGTTTGGTTCGTACAGCCGCAAAATGGCGATTATCTGCATAAGGTACATGGTCTACGATTTCTATTACAAGCTCAGCTGGCCAAGAAGGTACAACTTCCACTTTTTGTTCGCCAGCGTGTGTTCCTTTCCCACTAGAGCCAATGAAGATATCTCCCGAAGATTTAAAACTCATAAACTCAGTTGCTCCAATTAAATGCTTAGTCGGAGCTTTGTGACTAAACTGTACACCTTCTGGATATTTAAATTGCTGGTCTAATATAGTTTCTGGATCTACAATATTATCCATACTATCTCTAGGTACACTGACAATCATAGAAGATTGCTTGCGATTGTTCCAAATGGTTTTGGGACCTGTGTATACCTCCATGGGATCGACAGCCGATTGTGGTAAGATAGTGAGCTTTGCCGGTTCAGAAATAGCAGACCCTATGACAAAACGCAGGCTTGCTTTGCCTGACCACTTGGTCCATGTTTCTGGTAAAGTAAGGTGATTTTGGCCTTTGTCTAAAGTAATAGCCTTGGCTTTTGTACCCCAAGCGCCTGTAAATAACAAATCACCACTACCCTGCTTCTCTGCTATTAGGGTAAGCTGAATGACACTGCCTGCATAAGCTATTGAATCTTGGAGCTGGATCTCGACTTTGCTGGATGACACAGAGTCTTGTCTTTCACTTTTATGGCAAGCGATAAACAGCATTGAACAAACCAGAATATGTACTAAATACCTTATCATTTGTAGCTAATTAATCCGTTTACTTGAAAGGCATAATATCGTTGATTACTTTTTATTTTTTGGCCAATGTTGCGACTCGTTAATGACTTTGTTTTAGGACCTATAGACTTCAGCATGTCTCGTCTAGAAACACCATTAACCAGCAATTGCTTGTCTGACCCTTGTTTAATCAGTTCTAAATCTTGGACATCATTTAATCGTAAACTAAAGTCTTTAAACCGTTGTGGCCTGATCCCTTTTTCGAGATAATGTGCTTCTACCCAGTGCAGAGCACCATCTTGTTCTTGAGCCACGACTAACTGCGGAATGCTTATTTCTTGATTGCCATAATTTACAAAACTTCCCATCATGCTGCCTCCACTTATGAGTGCATCAGACAAACCATAGTATTTATAGACAGGATCTGAACTGACGACCGATCGCACAAAAACATTAAAACTTTTTACGGGTTTATCAAAACTGAATAAATTCGAAAAATCAGGATCATATGAGCTCGGCAATTTTTTGCTTATCGATCTAGACAGGACATCTTCAAAATCTATTCTAAAGTAACTGCTTTCCTTAGGAAGTAAGTTTCGAGTAACCACATCTTTGACCGGAAAATGGATGATCTCCTTATTGTCTTCGTCATATAAGCTCGCTTCTATAGTTATGAAAGCAGGATCATTATCCATGTTGATGATTTCACCCACCACGTGATATCGTCCGTTCAGTTTTACTAAATTAGCTTCTTTTATGTACACTTCTGGCCGATCCAATATATCTTCTTGCCGTGTTTTATCGGTGTTTGCGACTCTTCTACCTTGATTATAAAAATCGATGGAAGGCATACGCACAAATTGATCTGGTGGGATGTTTTTCTCCGATTCTTCGTACTCGACATACCATAATTCATCATGTTTTACCAACATCATGTTGTGATCTTGGTGATAACTTTTAATGGAAGTCAACCAGTGCGATCTAATCTTTGCTTCGATGCGATGGTCATTGATTTCTTTTTTATCGAGCCATTCGATAGCATCTAATTTTGCATAAGAGGCTAAGATGCCATCTTCTAAAGATAGAGCCAGTCGATACTGATCCATTTCGGGTTTTGTATCGGGATCTAATAAATGATAGGCTTCTTCGAAGTATTTAAAATCCAGTTGGTGGAAATAAGAAAGGACCAGTTCTTCTGGTGTTTTATGCTTGTTTTTTTTGTCCAATGTTGTCCTCATAAACAATACGAACAAGGTAAAAACCCCAATGCTCCAAATGAGGTAAAAACCATAGGCTATCTTTCCATAGCTGATTGTTGGGAGATTCGGATCTACAATGTTTGTTGTACGCGTCTGGCGAAAGAAGCGTAGATTAAACAAAATAGCTAAAATTAGAAAGCTCAAAGGCAAGGTGCCCCACACCCAAGCATGCCATTGGGGTATTTCCTTTTTGGGCAAAATCGCAGGTAGAGGTACCACATCCTTCCGTTCCCAAACGTCAATATTGTTTTCAAGAGGAGCGAGCTTGGACCATCCCATAAAATGAAGTACAGGCTCATAAAATTTATCATTAGAGAAAATGTATTTTAAGTTATATTTTTCTGGGTAGCTTAAAAATTGCTGTAAAGAACCAATCCCTTGCACACCCAGATATTTAGCATTCTCCAAGCGCTCTACCGCCCTGCTTGTCATCTCTGGAAGCCGTCTGGCAGAATGATAATTTCCATCGATAGTCAGCGCTGATGTATTTGCCGATAGCCAAGCCATCTGATCACCAAATCCTAGTGTCAAATAGCGCCATCGATCATGCCCATCACGCTCTAAGAAGTTAGCGATGGGTTTAGTTTCTATAGCTTTAGGCTGAGTCGGTCTAATATTCCCAAAATTGACCACTAAAAAAACACAAAGCACTAAAGAACTAACCAAGCCAAGTATCAATAAACGATGCCCTCCTTGTTTAATATAGTTTTTGAGACGATGTCCTAAATTCCCTTCCACCAAACTATAAAACAATTGCGCAAAAAAAGGAATAGCCATGATGCTTGCCCAAAAAGTAAAACGATCTAAGGTTAATATTTCAAAAGCATTTGTACCCAGCAGAAGTTTAGGAATGGGTGTTGTACCACCTGTCCCGAGTATGAATAGTAACGCAAATGAAAGAGCCAGAAATATACTTCGTTTTTTAAATATCTTGATAAATATGGCTGGAATAAACAAGAGCATAATGCCCCAAGGGATGAGAAAAAACACCAGTCCCAAGTTAGGTTTTTCCAGAAAAGAAGCGCGAGATCCATGAGGTATAGAAACCTGGCTAATGGGATCTGTGAGGCTCCAATACCAGTACGGGAAAATGGCTGTCACCACAATGACGATGCTTATGATACCTAACAATATTAAAGGCAATAATTTTTGCCAAACACCAAATGCAAAGTCCTTTAGACTCATTTTATCAATACCGCCTACTTTTTCCGCAACATTATCTAATACGGCTGTACCTAAGACGGGCAAAACAAAAAATACCATCCCAAATATGGTGGTCACATGGTGGGCTGAAGTGATGCAAGCTAGCAAACTCAATCCTGCCATTAAGCGCCACTTATTGCCTGTTCTTAACCACCAATATAATTGCGGGCAGGCATTTAAGAGGAGCGCCATCCCAGTTAAAGATGGCAATTGGCCAAAAACATGCAATGCTTCCGTAATAGATGTGGACAACACAGCTAATATAGCAGCATAAGAAGCTACGATCCTATTTACCCACAGTAATGAAAAATGATACACTCCGCGAACTAATAAAATATAGACCACCATAGACCAAGCTATAAATCCAGCTTTTAGCCCTATAATTTTAGAAAGCAATGCGATAATCTGATGAACAAGCGGCGGATAACTCGTCATCGTAAAACCTGCGTACCATTTGTAGTTCCATGTTTCGAACCATGACTGGCTGTAATGATCAGCAAAAAACATATGTACATAGGCATCATAGGTGTTGCCCACGGTAAACACCAAAAGCGTACCGTGAAACAAAACGGCTAACACAATAGCTAGAAAATAATATTGCCTTGATCTATCCAAATCCTTAGTTAAACCTATTTAAGGTACGTACATATCATTGATTATCAATATATGAACGCAAATAACGCTCCAAACCATATTTCAAAAAAAGTGCATTCCCTACCAAAAATCTTGTCCAAGGGTTCAAGCCACGAAAAGCGAGTGTTCCACCCTAGTTTATAGACCAAATTTGGGGTATCAAAAACAAGTAAACTATGAACAAGGGAATTATCATACCATGCTATAATGAAGCCGCAAGATTACCACTCAATGAATTTGCGAACTTTATTAATAATCATCAAGATTACATTTTATGCTTTGTCAATGACGGAAGCAAAGATGATACTTTAACGATTTTACAAAATTTTGCCCAAGGGAAGTCAAACGTACTGGTTTATGACATGCCTAAAAATGGTGGCAAAGCGGAAGCCGTCAGACAAGGAACGAATTACATGCTAAACAACACAGATGTATCTTCGGTAGGTTTTTTGGATGCGGATTTAGCCACGGGGTTTGAGGATTATTTAATCTTAGAAAAAACCTTAACGAACAATCATAAAAAATTCATTTTAGGTTCGAGAAAATTAGGTGGAGCACAAGATATCCAACGTTCGTTTTTAAGAGACTTAGTAAGCAATTTAATCGGTTTGCTGATTAGAATTATTGTAGGCTTACCTATTAAGGACACTCAATGTGGGGCTAAGGTATTTAGCCGAGCTACGGCACAGTATATTTTCAAAACGCCCTTTAGTTCTAAGTGGTTATTTGATGTAGAAATGCTTATCAGAATAAAAAAGCTGTACAAAAATCAAGTATTGAATCACATTCAAGAAGTGGCTATTAGTAAATGGGATGAAGTGGAAGGATCGCATATAACCTTAAAAGATTCGCTGAGCTTCCCATTTAAACTCATGGAGATTGCTTATATCTACAATGTTAAGCCGAGCATCGAAGTGGTTTTAAGTATGGGCGGATTGCTTGGGCGTCGGGTGGCTTCGTAGGATTTGGTTTAGTACTTAGTACTTAGTGCTTAGTACTTGGTACTTGGTACTTGGTACTTGGTACTTGGATTTTAGACTTTGGACTTTGATTTTGGATTTTAATTTTTGGGTAAAATTTAAATACTCTTTGGTAGATACTGAGTACTCCTGTTAAAACGCTTATCTTTATTTAAAACAATAAAGAACATGGCAAAGAAATTTCGACGCAGCGGGATGGAATCCTTATCGGACTACAAAGTGACACTTAGTTTTCCAGTTAGATGGGGAGAGATGGATGCTTTTAAGCACGTCAATAATACGGTGTACTTAAAGTGGATAGAAAATGCACGGGTCGAATATCTAACCACAATCAATGGCAGTTTAACCCAACAAGAAATGGGTCCTATATTAGCGAGACTTGATTGTATATATATCCATCCAGTACACTTTCCAGATACGGTAACAGTGGGTTTTAAAACGACAGAGATTATGGATGACCGGTTAATCTGCGAAGGCAGAATCTTCTCTGAAAAGCACCAAAAGCTATGTGCTATTTCCCATAACACCATCATGGCTTATAATTTTAAAAAACAATCAAAGGAAGATATACCTGAAGCTTGGAAAGCGAAGATTATGGAGTTGGATGAAATTTAGTGCTGTTACTGACTGAGGCAGTTGGTAATCTTACCCATTAATTATACGTATGAGAACATTTCCATTACTCGGCACCTTGATCATTTTATTTTCGGTTTCTTGTAAGCTCCAAACTCCAAATAAACAAATTAGTAAACCACATTCAGAAAATAAACTAGATACTCGTTTAAGCAAACTAATAGATGATCAAGTTTTAGACTTGAATCACAAGACAGAATTGGCTGTGGCACTTACCTCAAACGATTCTATTTTTTACTATGGTAGTAAGCATAACAAGGGTAAATGTGCTGTTGTAGATAATAGCTTAAGTCTATTTGAAATTGGATCAATTTCCAAGGTATTTACCTCACAGCTTTTAGTTATAGCATCTGAAGAGCAACTCATCGAAATAGACCAAAGTATAAATGATTTTTTCGACTTCGAATTTAGGGAATATAAAGACATCAGTTTAGAAGAACTTTCTAGTCATTCTTCTGGCCTACCAACTATGCCAGCCTATTTTTTCGATCCTTTAATTGATTCTATTAATCCGTATAAAGATTATACATCGGATGTATTACTGCGTGATCTTAAAGAAGAGCTTAGCCCAATAAAAGCAACATCCGGTGACTGGGAGTATTCGAATTTTGGAGTATCGGTACTAGGTCATATTTTAGGATCAGTCTATGAAGCTCCATATAAGTCCGTTCTTCAAGAAAAAATTCTGGACCCAATAGGAATGGAATACACAACTACAGAAAGGGATAAAATTAGATCTATTTTGGTGCCTGGATTAAATGAAAATGGCGCCATAACTTCAAACTGGGATTTAGCTGCCATAACTCCGGCTGGAGGTATCATCTCAAATGTCAGAGACCTCGCTTATTATTCTATTCATAGCTATGCAAAAGAAAATACAGTCTTTCCAATACAATCCCAAAAAATACTGTCTCAGCCACGTAAGAACACAGATCAAGCTTTAGGATGGATGATTTATAATAAAGCATCGGGAGAACCCTATTGCTACCTGCATGCCGGTCAAACTGGTGGATATACTGCTATAATGATGATCCAACCGGCTTCTAAAAAGTCAGTGACTATTCTGTCCAATTACCATGATGTAAATAATACCATTCTGTTGTTAGGATTTAAATTAATGAAAGAACTGCTAAACGGGAACTACTGATAAACAACTACACCATTTGACTATAATTACAAATTCTCGTTGATCACTGACGTTTTCTAATTCGCTCAAGTTAGAGGAAGAATATCATAGACTTTTACAACAAATTGTAAACTATGAATCTTCTCAAAGAATCTTCTCGAACGTATTTAAAAGGCATCATCATTTTTATCATTGGTGCTGCATTAATGATTCCCACAGCATTGGTCAAAGAACTCATTAGAGAGCGACAACAATTAAAAAGTCAAGTCGAACATGAAGTTGCTGAGTCTTGGGGGAAATCTCAATTGGTCACAGGCCCCATCTTAGTTTTACCTTACGAAAAACATAGGGTCAACTCATCTAATGAATCATGGTATACCGAAGAAACCTTTCTAGTTATGCCTGATGAAGTACAAATGGATGTGAAAGTAAAAAATCATCAACGAAAAAGAAGTTTGTACGAAATTCAATTATTCGAAGCAAACTGTAGCGCTAGTGGGCGGTTTACGATCCCTGAAGCCTATATCGAAATGGGCAAAAAAGACCGATTGAAGTGGGAGGAAGCTTATATTGCCATCGGTCTTGCAGATGTGACCGCAATAACTGGAAAACCTACATTCAGCATAGAAAAGAGCAACTACCCTATTAAAACGGGAACAAAGGTATTTAATCGCTTAACTTCTGGTTTGTCGGTCACCCATCTGCATCTCGATAATAATAGTGAATCGTTTAACTATACCTTTAATATGAGTTTTAGAGGTAGCGAGCAACTCAGTTTTCATCCAGTAGGTAAATCAACCTTGGTGACTATAGATTCCGACTGGCACTCCCCTGGCTTTGTGGGAAATTTTACAACTTCGAAACACGACATCAAGCCTGATGGTTTTAATGCAAAATGGGAAGTTAATGAGTTTAATCGCAACTTTCCCAATTACTGGAGCGGCGATCAATACAATTTTAAAGACCAATGGTTCGGGGTAAATTTAGTCCAGCCAGTCGACGATTATCAAAAAAATATGCGATCTGCTAAATATGCTTTGCTCATCATCAGTTTAAGTTTCCTTCTATTTTTCTTTTTTGAGGTATTGAGTAGTTCAAAAATGCATCCAATTCAATATGGTTTAATAGGTCTTGCCTTGGTCGTTTTTTATAGTTTACTTTTATCTATGAGCGAACAGTTTGGATTTGATCTTGCTTACTGGTTGTCAGCGGGTGCTACCATCGTTTTAATCATTATTTACTGTGCTTACATTTTCAAGAACCGCAGGCAGTTAGTGTTTTTAACCTGTATCCTGATCAGTTTATACGGGTATATCTATACGATCTTACAATTGGAGGATTATGCACTTCTTGTAGGAAGCATAGGTTTGTTTCTAATTTTAGCCAGTATTATGATAATTACAAGAAAAGTAAATTTCTATGCTTTGAACAAGCCTTCAGCATAGGTATATAAAGGGCAATAATTGGGGTCTACTTCATGTAAAAAGGCTGTTCCTTTGATAGGACCAGCCTTTTGTTTTATAAAATGTTTTTTAAATGGATATATTTATCTAATTACTTCAATTTTTGTAATACCAACTACATCACTCCCCGAAGTAAACCTTAAGAAATATACTCCATTTTCTAATGTACTTACTTCTATAGCATCAGTCAAATCAACGCCTTGTATTACTACTTCGCCCAACATAGATGTCAGTGAGTATTGGACTTTAATATTTTCCAATCCAGTCACAAAAAGACGGTGCTGAACAGGATTTGGAAACACCTGAATTTTTAATCCCAAATCATTATGGACTGAAGAGAATAAATCCTCTCCATCGCAATCTTCATCGATACCATTATTAGGAATATCTTCTGCATCTGGGTTAATATCTGGGTCGGAGTCATCGCAATCTTCATCCGAATTAAAACCATCTCCATCCTCATCAATGATCAATACTTCACCATCACAATCTTCATCAATTTCATTATTTGGTATTTCCATAGCTCCCGGATTTACTCCAGCGTCGGTATCATCGCAATCTTCATCCGAATTATATCCGTCTCCATCTTCATCAATCACCAGTGTTTCTCCATCACAATCTTCGTCTATTTCGTTATTGGGTATTTCCATAGCTCCCGGATTTACTCCGGCGTCTGTATCATTGCAATCTTCATCTGAGTTATAACCATCTCCATCCTCGTCAATAATCAGTATTTCACCATCACAGTCTTCATCTATATCATTATTTGGGATTTCCATAGCTCCCGGATTCACTTCGGAGTTCAGATCATCACAATCTTCATCTGAGTTAAAGCCATCGCCATCTTCATCGATGATCAAAGCTTCTCCATCACAATCTTCGTCTATATCGTTATTAGGGATTTCTGCCGTACCCGGATTTACGCCGGCGTCGCTGTCATCACAGTCCTCATCTGAATTATATCCATCTCCATCTTCATCAATAATAAGTACCTCTCCATCGCAGTCCTCATCTACTTCATTATTAGGAATTTCCTCCGATCCAGGGTTTATACTGGCATCGAGGTCATCACAATCTTCATCTGAATTAAAACCATCTCCATCTTCATCAATGATCAAAGCTTCTCCATCACAATCTTCATCTATATCATTATTTGGGATTTCTGCCGTACCCGGATTTACTCCGACGTCGCTATCATCACAATCCTCATCCAAATTAAAACCATCTCCATCTAAATCATCATCTGGCGTATCTCCATTGCAATCATCATCTATACCGTTGTATGGTATTTCGCTGGCCCCAGCATTTACTTCCGGGTTGGAATCATCACAGTCTTCATCCGAATTGTATCCATCTCCATCCTCATCAATAATCAGTATTTCACCATCACAGTCTTCATCAATGTCATTATTAGGAATCTCAATTGCCTCCGGATTTACTCCGGCATCGGCATCATCACAGTCCTCATCCGAATTATATCCATCTCCATCCTCGTCAATGATTAAAGCTTCTCCGTCACAGTCTTCGTCTATATCGTTATTAGGAATTTCTGCCACACCAGGATTTACTTCGGAATCGGAATCATCACAATCCTCATCCGAATTATATCCATCTCCATCTTCGTCAATGATTAAAACTTCTCCATCACAATCTTCATCAATATCATTATTAGGAATTTCTGTTGATCCAGGATTTACTTCGGAATTGGAATCATCACAATCTTCATCCGAATTAAAGCCGTCTCCATCTTCATCAATCACCAGTGCTTCTCCATCACAATCTTCATCAATATCATTATTAGCAATCTCAATTGCCTCCGAATTTATTTCGGGATCAAAGTCATCACAATCTTCATCTATTCCAAAGCCATCACCATCAAGGTCATCATCTGGAGTCTTATCATCACAATCTTCGTCTATGCCATTATATGGAATTTCCGCGGCGCCCGGATTTATTCCTGCATCGGAATCATCGCAATCTACATCAGAGGAAAAGCCATCACCATCTGCATCAGGAAAAGCATTAATAAACATACAATAATCTTCTACCTCACCATCATCCCAGTTGGCACCAGAACAAGCTCCTCCAATTTCGTCATAATCAACCATAACCCTCATCCTTGTTAAACCTGGTGTAGCATCTAATGGTATAGGTATAATATCTTCATAAAAGCCATCCATTGAGTTATGGTCTATGATGATTTCATCATTTTTAAAATTCCCATCCGAGTCCAAATCTATCCAAACTTTCCAATGAATATTAGAAGCTATAGAACCCTCTGTTCCGGCTTGTAAACCAATTGTAAGCTCCTCCCCTCGATCGAAAGTGAGGTTGCTAGCATCCATAAACCAGTTGTATCCGTTGTTAGGACCAGAAGTGTTTGTATAATCATTTATACTCAAGCTTTCAATGTAAACATCATTTCCTAAAAAACTGGTAGACACATCACAGTAGGGTAAATCTATACAGGCTCCACAACCTGTTGTAAAGATTTTTGGTTCAGAATATGAATTGCCGAATTCCCCACAATTAGCATTAATTCTCCATTCGTAATCTGTACACTCTTCTAAACCTTCCAGATTGAAGATAGCTTGAGGCTCAAGCTCATTATTCCAAACTTCATCACCCACTTTACGCCATTGCAAAGTGTCAGCTGGGCCACTAGGACTATCATCCCAGATAAAACCTGCAGAATTAACCTGAACATTGACTTCATATCCCGGAGAAGGTGGAATGCAATAAATCGTATTTAAATCAAATTTAAACAATGCAAATTCTTCTTGTTCTGCGCGCAAACCACCAAAAAAATACAACTGGTCTTCTAGAATAAATGACGAAGGCGCCCATCTACCCATCTCATGTTCGAAAGGCAATTCGTACCAGCTATCTTCTTCTGGATCATACATTAAGAAATGTTGATTGAGAATAGGACCATGATCCGCGCGATCACCAGCTAATACAAAACCATATTTGTCATAACTAAACTGAGTACCTGCTACTCTACCCTCAGGTCTATTATCTATTTCAGTCCAACTTTCCTCGGCGATGTCCCATTTTAACCAATTATCTCTATGTCCACCACCAACATAAATATTGTCTTCTATTCCAAACTGAAATGGATGGTGCCTTATAGGTCCTGGTATACCCTCCTTTTCTTCCCATTGTTCAGTACTAAAATCATAAATCCACCAATCGTTTAAATCTCCATCAGGGCCGCTTCCTGACCCCATAAATATCTTGCCATTGTGTGCTACGAAAGCAGGGTGCGCTCTTGGAGTACAAGGGCAACTGGGGAGTTCCGTAAAACTATTATCTGAAGGATCAAACTCCCAAAGATCATTTCGATTAGAACCAAAACCAAAATAATATTTGCCATCCATATCATCACCAATCGAAAAGCCACGTCCCGGGCCAGGAACATGCGTTTCAAACTCCCAAGTATCGCTTGTAGCATCATAGATCCACATTTCATTTTGATCTACTCCATTGTTATCAACTGGAGAACCTTTAATTACATAAGCTTTTCCATTGAGTCCAAAACCATTTGTGTGATGGTCTCTAAAAGGAACATCATTTAATTGTGTCCATTGAGCATGACAGGGAGTCAAACTAGCAATCAAAAATAAAGAGAAAATTATTCTAAGCACAGGATAGTTTTAATCAGAAATTATCTCTAATCAATACGATTAGAAACTTACCAGCTAAATTACCAAAGAAGACATAGTTTATTTGCCTCTTATTGCATAATTTTTCCTATTGTGTGATTGTTATTCATCAGGTAGATAAAACAAATGACCGCTTCTGTGAAGTGGTCATTTGTTTTTGATAGTTGGTTGTTGTCAATTTGATCAACTTTCTTCAAACCTATGATCATCTTTATTCTATTGGATTTCATCCATTGTCAATGGTCAAATTGGTACCATTTACGATGATTGAAATCTATTAGATTGCTATAATTTACTCTTGCCTTATTCAAGATCGCAAACAGTCTTATTTAAGCAAATAACGAAAGGTCGATAACAAATAATAAGGCAACGCATTTTAAATTATATACTTAGACTATCATTGCTTGACAAATCGCAACATTTGTTTTGTGCCTTCCTGATTAGTCAAAATGGCGATATATAAGCCTTTGGGAAATTGTGACACATCAATATTACATTTAGGGTCATCTACAATCTTTTGCCAGTACATTATACTTCCTGTATGGTTTATGATAGAAATATCATCATACATTTTAAAGCCCCTTGGGCCTAGATCAATAGTAATGAAATCTGAAGCTGGGTTAGGAAAAATATTTAGCTCCTGATTAGGCTTATCGATCTTGCCTGAACCTGTATTTGATGCAAGCTCCCGAACTTCTTGCGAGGAAGATTCTAAACTTGTATCAGGTATAATATCGTTACTTCTATTTCCACGCTTATCTCCGTAACAAGCTGGTTTCGAACTTTTTGATATACTATTATCTTTACAGACAGCGGTTACATACCATTTGAAGCATTCGTTCTGTTGGTCCTTTGGTAAGCGATAAACATTCTCTTTAGTTTCTATTCTTGAAAATCCTTTCGAATCTTTAGAACAATTACATGAAAAATCATCCTCTTTACCATTTAATGGCATTGATGAAAGAATGTAATAAGAAGCATCTGTAACCCTATCCCAAGTTAAATCGCCCGATTTATCTACTGACAAGTTTGTAGGTTCCTTTATATCGCATAATTGCAGAACTACCTCACAAGCTAGTCCAGTGTTATTTATAACAGTAGTGCCCATTACCGTTGTTTGATAACAAGTAATTCCACAAAATTTTACAAACACTGAATGCACTATCTTATAGTACTTATTCTTATCAGCTTCCAAATACAAGGTATGGGGACCAGGTCCTGTCGTAGATAAATATGCAACGCCTTGATATGGGCCTTCTAGATTATCGCTTTCGTAAACAACCCAAGAATGATTAGCTACAGGAAGATAATCGTACAGCTCATAGTCCGAAACAATAAGCGTATTATAACCATCTAATCCTTGGACAACTTCCGTCGAAAAAGAGACATCTTCTGCATCTTGGACTTCACTACAATCAAAGCAATCTTCAAGGCTAAACTCCATTTTGGACGAGACCCATCCATCACATTTATTTTTTAAAGCTAGCTTAATCGAATAAACGTAGCCTGATTCAAATTGGTAAGGTGGTGCAGATTCTAGAAATAATGAAGACAAATTTATAAGCCCTATCTCTCCCGAATTCCATTCAGTATTATCGAGTACCAATGTCGTCCATCCCGAAAAAGATTCAGAACTACCAATAGGCTTTCGTGAGAGTTGTATCCAATAGCCATTTTCAAATAAAGATGCCGTTCCATTTAAATATATTTCTTCCCCAGAACAAAATTCTTCTGTCTCTTGACCATCAGAATCCTCGAAATGAAAATTGACCACTGGTTTATCACAGCAATCTATAATTTCAAAGTCGTGCTTTACTTCTTTCCAACTATTACAATCATTTCCGACAGCCAACTTTACCTGATATCTGAATCCTGCTTCAAACATGAAATTCGGATTTATAACTTCAAATATTTCAGTTAGATTGACCGTGCTTATCTCATTTGATGTCCATAAGGTATTCTCTCCATCAACACTCTCATCAGATCCAATCGGGTATTTTATAATCTCTATCCAGTATGAGTCCTCATATTGAGAGGCAAATCCATTGAGATAAACATCATCTCCTAAGCAAAACTCCTTTGTCTCTTCTGATTCCGAATTTTCAAAATGAAATGAAGGTACTGGTGATATACAAGTCTCTATCTTAACAGCATCAATGATTAAAGCAAGATAGCCTCCTTCCGGCGAAATTTTATCTGTTCTAAACCAAATATTGCTATAATCTATCACAGGAGTGAATATGTGTTCATTTTCTTCCCAGGTAGAAAAACTATCATTAAAGTCTGCAGAATCCAGAATCAAACTCCCCTCAGGAATATCGGGGACTTTATGATACAGCCCGCCGGGACTAGTAGGAGAATAAGGCTCTTCCGGCACTTGAGAGCCATCAGTTAATATCCACGTACCTGTTGTCAAATTTGGGTTAACCAATTCTAAATCCTCAGGAAGATAAGTCGCTATTGCATATGAAATTTTGTATGTAACTCCTGATTGAAAATTAAAATCTAAAGCTATGTTTTCTCCAGTTACATGATTAAAAAGAAAACTAAAACTAGAACCACAAAAAACTGATTGACTCCCTTCAAAATCTTGGAGAAGATTCGGATGAATACTTGGGCTACCACATACTAAATTCCAATTATCAAAACAGTTTGTAGCAAATGCATCCCAATTCTCTTCACACTCTGTTTCAAATCCTTCAAAAAAAACTTCTTCCCATTCCTGCGAGTAGCTTTTAGAGCTAAGTAGAAGCATAAATATGACTATACTGTTTAACCTATTCATTCTCATAATTCTATTTTTTGACCACTGGATAAATGTAGGATTTTACAGCAATCGTAGAAAGGTGAATAGTACGAATCAGTCTTCAAAGCGGACGAATCAGGAAGATGATTTTTCGAATAAGATAAGTGAGTTTGCTAAGACATAATTATATGAACCTAAATTTCGTATTAGCATACTATAGTAAGTTCGGTAATTTGGCTCTCTGCAAAAGAGAGTATATCATTAAAATTAGGGTATTCAGATCATTTAATCAATGAAGGGATTCGGAACTAAATAGTCGTGTAATCTATTTACATACTTCAATTTTGTCTATACTTCGTCGAATTTTATTTACTGTGAGCTGTTGGCCATACGCAACAGCTCACAATAAACATGGTCTAATTATTATCTATTTTAATAATTTTCTTTTGTATAAATCGATCGTCTAATCGCAACTGGATTTCATACATTCCTGCAAGAATATCTCCTCCATCGATTTGGTACTTGTGCCATCCTTTTTCAATGTCGGAATCTAATAGAACTGCTTGCTTCGTTTTAGCTCCGCGAGCATCAAACATGGTAAACCAACATTCTTCCACATCGCCATCAATGTAAAGCTCTATGGTAAAATATCTATTTGTAGGATTAGGATAAATACTTGCTTTTAATCCAGATTTTGATGAAGGCTGATGTACAAACAATTGCACAATATCAGAACTAACTTCTGATCCATCATCTCTCATACTGGTCACCTTATAATAGTAATTCCCAGTATTCTCTAAATTAAAATCAAGGAACACATAATTAGACTCATTCTCCGGATCAATAGCTTTGTATGCTAATTCCGTAAATGAAATCCCATCGAAACTTCTATACAATGTATAAGCAGTCAAATCACTTTGATTGTTGCTATTCCAAGTTAATTTGTTGTGATCTACCTTTGATTCAGCACTTAAATCAATCCATTGATCTGCTAAAACACTACCTACAAGGCCTGCATCTAAATGTGGCATTACATCGCCAGAGTTTAGACTTATGGTCTGTGTTGTATTGGGACCATTCGTGTGATCAATATCACTATCTGTTTCTTCATCTCCTATCTTAGCTAAAGTCAATTGATAACCAGATGGTGGTACAACCTTCAGATAGTAGTCTTTTGCTTTAAGTTCGTCCACTTCATAAAAACCGTTTTCATCTGTATATTCTATACTTGTATAAGTATTATCTGCAGATCTTATTTCCACCGCTACACCTTCTATTCCAGGTTCGTTAAGATCCTGCTGACCGTCGCCATCAGCATCCAACCATACTCTATCTCCTATCATTGCCATGGCATAATATCCTGCTGAAATATCGCACTTATCTTCCCCACTAACAAGCGTAAAACTGGCGGTCGTATTCATACCATTTTCGTCCGTCACTTCACTGTCCACCGCATCATTTACACCGACATTAGGTCTTACTGTAACTAATCCAAAAGGCGGCTGACTATATCTTAAATAATAGTTACCTGGAGGCAAACACATTTTCCAATAACCATCGTCAGATGGAGTACCAGGCTTAACATCTGTATATACAAAATCATATAAAATATAATCACCTTCGATCTGCTTAAAGACTTCGACTTTTATTCCATTAATTCCATTTTCGAAGTCATCAAACACATCATTCTTTTCAGCATCCAACCATACTAACTCACCTAATTTGGCGCATATAAAAACACCTGCATCCCAGCTATCATCATATTCTCCAGATTCTACAGTTATGATTTGAGTTGTGCCAATGCCGTTTGATCCATCTACATCACTATCATTTCTATCGTCTCCACCTTTATTAGCCAGCGTAAATTCATATTCTTCAGAAGCTGTAAACCTCAGATAATACTCTCCAGGATACAATTGACTAAATACATAATGTCCATTTTCGTCCGTAATCTTGAAATCAACAAAGTTTCCAAGCTTATCTAATAAATCAACACGTACTCCTGGCACTGGTGATTCACTAGCTTGAGCTATTCCATCTCCGTTTCTATCATGCCATACATAATTACCTAGGCTTGCTAAAGCGACTAGTCCAGCATCTATATCCAATCGCTGCTGACCGATATTTACACTAATGCATCCGGTCCATCCACCGAAATTGACATCACTATTTAGCTGAGAATCCAAGGAGGCATCGACCTTTGTAAACAAGCATTCTTCATCTAATCCACTGATATCAAATTGCAGTTGGTACTCGCCTGGACTTACATTATCAAATGAATAAAAACCTTCGTTGTTTGTAGTTGTATTTGCTATAAAATTACCATTGCAATCAAATAAATTAACCACCACATTTGCTATACCTGGTTCTTCCATTTCTTGGAGACCGTTTCCATTCAGATCTTTCCATACAAAATCACCCAATCGGCTCGATACTAATATTTCCACTGCATCATTATCATCTTCATCATCATCACCATTATTGTATGGATCATTGGCTAATTCGTCTATAACATCATCATTGTCATCTCCATTAAATATTTCATCCTCATCAGGTCCATCTATCAGATCATTGTCATTTGACGGATCATCATCTAAACGGCTGTCAGCATCAGATAAGGCTTGGCCGTCTTGGTCAAATGCAGCACTAATTTCTGCTTCATTGTACCAATCTCCAAGCATACTTGATGCATCACTGAACACATGCAAGCCTAAAGCTATTTGAGTGCTTTCGCCTGACATCAATTGATCTAAAGTATAACTAAGGTTTCCATCCGGCCGTATGGACCATCCATCATTTATAGACGCATCAAATGTGTAACCACTACTCAGATAATCTACAATATTGATTCCGTGAGCATCTACATTTCCTTGATTAAAAATATCTAAGTAAAAAACAACTAAATCATCGACTTGGTACTCTATCCTGTCTGTATATTTTCTTAGTGCTAAATCCACTATTTGGACACCAGCTGGATCATGGTCATCCTCTTCTCCCCCTTTGTCCATACTCGTTAAATTGTTATCAGATGGATCTCCTGGTTTGACTCCTCTTTCCGCTTCTGTGTCACTACCTGGTGTACTATCCACATCCCATGCACTCATATCTATGCCTGTTTCATTTTTTGCACTCACTATTTCTGCATAATTTATCCATTCGTTAGGATCAAGCACTTCTGGTTGCACTTGAAGCAACAATTTTAACGTGTGGCATTGATCGACATCTATTTGATCAATGGAAGTTTCTAGAACTCCATTTCCATAAGTCCATGCAGGATTTAAACTTGCATCAAATAGGTATCCTGCGGTAATGTAATCATGCACTAGAACATCTGTGGCTTGTAAGCTACCTTGATTACAAACAGTTATGTCAAAAGTTACTTGTTCCCCGTATGAATAATACTCGTTTGCGTTAGCATTTTCTTTAATGAGCGCCAAATCAAAATAATCATTGCTACAAGGCTCAGAAAGCACTACAAACTCTTCAAAACATGTGTGGTCTTCACTATCAAAAACTCGAATGACATAGCTCGAACTTCCATCTGCACGCAACATTGGACTATCTCCTAAACCATTACCTATTATAGTAAAAGCATCATTTACATTGGTTATATCTCCAATGATAAGTCCATCAATTGACACCTGGTAGCTTCCACTTCCATATTGCATATCAGTTTCTATGGACACTTCTATATAATCGTCATTTACATCCCATGAAGTGTTATTATCATAGCAATCAAATGTCGTCGTTAAACTTATTTCACAAGGACAATCGTTTACGGTAAAAAACACAGGAGTTCTTTCTTCACTCATACAAATCGTACCTGGTATAATAGCTTCCGTATAATAGCTGGTCACTCCCGCAGTACTTGGGTTTGGTGGCGTAAATAAAGTGCTATTAGCCAATAATAAAGTACCTCCAACAGCTGCATCATACCAATTAACACTCACACCATCAGGGACTTCCACCGAAAGAGATGGTACATCATCGGAAAGACAAATTTCCGTATGTGAAGGGTTGATTGGAGCGGTAACTTCAGGACAACTGCAGTCTGGTGCCATAATCACTAATGAGGTTTGACAGTCACCAATACTTGCTGTCAAGGTAATTCCTTGTCCAGAAGGGATATCCATTACCTGGTTAGCTACAATCGTTCCGAAACTCGAGCTTACTGTACCTTCAGCATTAAAAATAACAGCATACGGCTCATCCACTCCTTGACAAACAACTTCTATTAATTCAAGTTCAGGCGTGGGATTAACTATGGTCTCAATCATTTGACTAGCCATGCAATTTTCTTCTGTAAGTACCGTCAACACATAGGTCCCTTCATTTAAGGAACTAGCATTAGGTATACTTATGTTTTGTTCAGAAGACTGAAAGTTCTGCGGACCAGTCCAACTGTAAACAGCATCATCAAACAAACCGGTTACCGTAGACATAACTTCTAAAGACTCTCCTTCACAAATAGGACTGGTCATTAGATGGATAGTAGGAATCTCGCTAACTCTTATATTTACCGGTGTTCTAGTCGAACTGACACAATTATCAACTGGATCATAGGTCTCTGCATAAAAAGTATATGTGCCAACGACCAAATCTCCTACAGGTGTAAACGTCAAACTATTCTCCAAAAGTAGATTACCATTCAAAACTGCATCATACCAGTTAATGGTCAGAGGTGGATCTACCTCAGCACTAATGGTCGGATTAGCATCGCCTACACAAATGTCAGCATTCATCGGGTTAATCGGTTGGAACACAAATGGACATGTACAATCCGGAGCGGTTATCTTTTCTTCTATTGAGCACAATCCTAATGAGGCACTGAGACAAACATCTTGATCCGCAGGAATATTGATAATCCTATCCGTCTGTACTTCACCTACATTACTTGTTACTAGACCGTTGCTGTTAAAGAAAACGGTATAAAAATCATTTCCTTGATCACAAACCCGATCCAAGATGTTTATGATCGGTAGCTCATTTACAATTAGCTCAATCGTCAACTCCGCTTGGCAGCCATGTACCGTGGTTACAATGACTGAATAATCGCCCGCATCAGAAGCATCTACATTGCTTAAGACAAAGTCTTCTTGAGAAGATGTAAAATTATTAGGTCCTGTCCATGATATCGTCCCTATACTAGAAGTAGAATTGATACCAATATTTATAGCCACATCTTGTTCTGCACAAGTTTCTATGTTTGTTCCTGTGATATTAGGTAAATCATGTACCACAATAGTTACAGGTGTCCTAGCATCACTTATACAATTATCAATCAAATTTACGGTCTCCGCGTAATAAGTATATGTTCCCACTACAAGTGTTCCAGTGGGCGTAAAGCTGTTAGTCCCAGAAGCTATTAGATTACCTCCTGAAGGTGCATCGTACCAGTTAACCTCTTGATTCGCTCCAACAGTAACAGAAACAGTAGGTGTCGTTTCCCCTAAACAAATTTCTGCATTGATAGGATTTACTGGAGCCATGACCATAGGACAAGAACAGTCTGGTGGATTAACAGCCAGACTGCTTACACAATCAGCTAATGTTGCTGTTAAAGTAACCACTGCTCCAGAAGGAATATCTACTACTTGATTAGCTATAATAGTACCAGCACTGCTGGTAACAACACCATTACTCATAAACTGTATTGAATATGTCTCTTGGTCATCACTACATACTCTATCTACAATTTCCAAAATAGGATTTGGCCGCACAATCAACTCTCCTTGGCCAGTACCAACACATCCATTAGCATCTATGACCATGACCATGTAGATACCTTCGTCCTCTTCTTGTGCGTTGGTTACAAGCAGGTTTTGGCTCATAGAAACTGATCCATTAGGCCCTGACCATTGATATACATAAGGGGCTTGTCCTCCTATGATATTAAGCGTGAAGACTGCATTTTCTCCTTCACACACTTCTTGGTCATTGACCATAACTATTGGATTAGGATGTACCGTTATTGTGACAGGTGTTCTAGTTGTGCTAAAGCAATCATCAACAATATTTATAGCTGCTGCATAATAAGTATATACCCCTGGTGTCAGTGACCCTGAAGGGGTAAAACATAATGCTGACTCTAATAATATATTTCCACCCACAGGTGCATCATACCAAAATACAGTTTCATCCATACCTACGCTTACACAAACGGTAGGATTAGGCTCTCCTTCACATACTTCTGCTGAAATTGGGTTTATTGGTGGATCAATATGCGGACATTCACATATGGGTGAATTTACGGATACTGTAATGACACAATCACCTAAGGTTACCGTTAAGCTTACATGTTGGCCTACTGGAATATCGATTACTTGATTTCCTACAAGCGTTCCTATATTACTAGTTACATTCCCTGTAGCATTAAAGCTTATGGAGTACCAATTTTGATCATTCGTACAAACGACTTCTTCTATAGAAATACTTGGAGTAGGATTTACCATTAATTCAACATCCATCATGGCCATACAACCATTTGCATCTGTCACAATTACTGTATAATCACCGGCATCAGACAGCTCTGTATTATTAATGATAGGGTTTTGCACATTAGCACTAAATCCATTGGGTCCAGACCATTGGACAGTAAAAGGGCCGGTTCCTCCTGTAATCATAGTACTAAACATAGCAGCATCACCTTCGCAAACTGGAGGAACATCAATAATCACTGTAGGATTAGGGTGAACAGTAATAGTCACCGGAGTCCTCACAGTGCTGAAACAATCATCTATAATATTCATCGCTGCGGCATAATAAGTATATACACCTGGAGTTAATATTCCTGTTGGAGTATAACAAAGACTAGATTCCAATAATATATTACCGCCCATTGCTGCATCATACCAAAATACAGTTTCATTAGAACCTACAGATACACAAATCGTCGGATTGGGTTCGCCTTCACAAATTTCAGCAGGGATAGGATTTATGGGCGCTTCCACTGGTGGACAAGAACAGTCTGGCGGATTAATCGTCTCGCTTACTTGACAATTTGCTATAACAGCGGTTAAAGTTACACTTTGTCCGTTAGGTATATTGAGCACTTGGTTTCCAAGGATGGTTCCTAGATTACTGCTGACCATTCCATTCGAAGAGAAAGTCACTGTGTAACTATTATTATCTTGGGAACATAGTACTTCTTCAATGTTTAACCATGGCGCTGGTTCTACGACAAGCTCCACTTCAGCCATATCAAAACATCCATTTGCATCTGATACTGTCACATAATAAGTGCCTTCATTTAGAGAAGTAGCATTTGTAATTTGTGGGTTTTGATCACTTGCACTAAAGTTTCCTGGGCCTGTCCACTGGTAAGTGTATGGAGC
Organism: Saprospiraceae bacterium; assembly: GCA_020631235.1. Lineage (GTDB taxonomy): Bacteria > Bacteroidota > Bacteroidia > Chitinophagales > Saprospiraceae > JAHDDO01. The sequence continues at coordinate 234,486 of JAHDHQ010000002.1, forward strand.
TGTGCCTCCGGATACCACACTACTTATAAAAATAATATCTCCTTCACATACAGGTGGTGCCATGACCATTATCATAGGATTAGGGTATACATATAAAAATACAGGAGTTCGCGTATTACTTGTACATGCCGTATCATCATCATAAGTCTCTGTATAAAAGACATAAACGCCTGAGGTAAAAATACCTAATGGTGTAAAGCTTGTACCCATGCCTAAAAGGTTACCGCCAATAGGAGCATCATACCAAAAAACAGTGCTGCCTGGATCAACAGTCACCATTAATGTAGGAGTAGGTTCGCCTTCGCAAATTTCACCATCTATTGGATTAATTGGTGGAGCAATCATGGGACATGAACAATCAGGATGCATTACTGAGCTCGTGATTATGCAGTCATTTAAGACTGAAGTGATGAGTACATCTACATCGGCCGGAATATTGATGACTTGGTTAGCCACAACATTTCCAGCTGAGCTGGTAACTTGACCATTGCTTATGAATGTAATCGTATAAAACATATCATTATCATCGCAAGAAACATCTGTAATTTCAAGTATGGGTAATTCGTCCACCACAGCATCAATGGACGCCTCAGTCGAGCATCCATTTGCATCTGTTACTGTTAACTCATAGAGGCCATCATTCAAGATTGTTGCATTATTGATAACAATGTTTTGATCAGCCGAGCTAAAGTTATTTGGACCTGACCACTCAAAGAAATAGGGAGAGGATCCACCGCTTAATGCTGCACTAATAAGCAAAGTTTCTTGCGCACAAATAGGGTCTGTTTCAAGTACCACATTTGGGGCTGGGTGCACGATGATAAAAACTTCCGTCCGAGTGGAGCTTGCGCAATTATCATCTAGATTATAGCTTTCTGCATAAAAGGTATTAAGGCCTATATTTAGAGGACCATTAGGTGTAAACACCGTAGTATTACTGGCTAAAAGTAGTCCTCCCGTAGGTGCATTATACCAATTTACTGATTGATTCGCAGCCACGGTAACACTGACAGAAGGTATCGGATCTCCTTCACAAATTTCCGCATGCATAGGATTTAAAGGAGGGGCGATCATTGGACACTCACATTCAGGAGAAGCAACATCTATCTGTACATCACAACTACCAAGGAAAGAAGAGACAACAACATTGGTTCCGATAGGAATATTAATAATCTGGTTATTTACGATCGATCCCGCAGAGGTACTTACATTGCCGTTGCTACTAAAATCGATGACGTAACTATTATTATCTACAGCACACATGACATTTGTAATGACAAGAAAAGGTAATGGCTCAATCTCTACATCAATATCGGCTTGACTGACACATCCAAATGCATCGATTAAGATCAGTGTGTAGTTTCCTGCATCATTAGTATTTGCCATGGTTATGACAGGATCCTCAACATTGGAACTATAACCATTAGGACCTGTCCAAAAGTACATAAAAGGAGCTGTACCTCCTGAGATTGTCGCTTCAATACTTGCTGTTCCTCCCGCACATACTGGCATAGTAGTCAATTGGATTTCAGGAATATCATGGATAATTAGATAAACTTCTGTCCGATCTGGGCTTGGGCATTCAGCAGGAATATTTGTTGTTTCTGCATAGTATGTATACACACCTGGTGCCAATGGCCCTGAAGGAGTAAAGTTTAGAGTATTTGAAGCCAATAAATTACCATTTACGGCTGCATCATACCAATTTACACTTAGGCCTGACTCAACGGTAACGCTTAAAGTTGGAATAGCTTCATCTTCACATATCTCTCCATTGACTGGATTCGTAGGAGGGAAAAAATCAGGGCAGCCACAATCTAGTCCTTCGACCAAAACAAATCTATAGCAACCATTTAACTCGGCAATTAAAGTTACATCTTGTCCGTCGGGAATATTAATCACTTGATTACCTACAATGGTTCCATTAGAAGCTGTTACTGTACCATTGGTTTGGAAAGTAATCGTAAAGGTGTTTACTCCATCATCACAATTTGTTGCGGTTATGTCCAATGTCGGGAGATCTTGTAAGATTACATCAATGCTTTGTGTGTCCGAACAAGTATTACCGGAATACACAGTCACCGTATACGTTCCTGACATGTTTATATTAGCATTAGGAATGATTGGGTTCTGATTCATTGAAGAGAAACCATTAGGGCCTGTCCAACTAAAAATAAAGGGCCCAGAAGCTCCACTAACTGTTGCATACAGCTCTATGTCTGTAGTAGTACATACAGGACTATTGGAACTTACTTGCAGTACTGGATTTTCATTCACAAAAATAGTGACCGGTGTCCTCGTGTTACTTGAGCAATCATTTGATGGGTCATATGCTTCTGCATAGAAGGTATGCAGACCTACACCTAACACCCCATTAGGAGTATATGTCAAGCTATTAGCTAATAATAAATTTCCCCCCATACCTGCATCATACCAATTAACGCTGATGCCTGGACCAACAGAAACACTGATGCTAGGATTATTTTCTCCTTCACAAATCTCAGCGTGTTGTGGATTAATGGGTGGATTGATAGTAGGGCAAGGACACTCAGGGGACATGACTGGAATTTCTACCGTACAGCCATTGAGCGAAGCCGTTACCACTATATCTGTCCCTATAGGTATGTTTATAATCTGATTTCCACTCACTACACCTCCTGTGGTACTGACCGTACCATTGGTGGAGAACACCACAAAGTAATTATCTAAACCATCTGTACATTCAGTTATATCGATACTCAACATTGGATCTTCAAAAACTTGCATATCTACCATGGCTGTTTCTGTACATCCATTTGCATCTGTCACTAATACTGTGTACACACCTGACATTTCTGTCGTGGCATTTGGAATCACAGGGTTTTGTAAAGTTGATTGATAGCCATTAGGGCCCAACCAACTATAAAAATATGGAGCTGTACCGTTCATGACATTGACAAATAACATAATCTCATCCACTTCGCAGGTAGGCGAATTTCCCGTGGCATTTAGAACCATATCACAATCAAAACAAGGGACCACAGTAATGGTAGATTCTGCCACACTTGCACAACCATTAGTATTGTCTGTAACTGTTACATAATAAGTTGTGGTGGATTGAGGAGTTGCTTCTGGTTGCTGGATAAATGGATTGTTTAAACTTACTTGAGGGCTCCAAGAAATAGAATAGTCCCCCATATCTGGAGGCGTTATTTGTAAGTCCAATAGTATAGGAGCATCCTCGATACAATATTCAAAATCACCAATATTTAATATAGGCGCTTCTTGTGGACTTACGACAACAAGTGCATCTGCTGAGGTTATGCAACCAAAAATTTGATCTTCGATAACTACCGTATAGTTAGTGGTTTCGTCTGGACAAGCCAGCGTTTCGTTGGATGTAGGGTCTGAAAGTCCATTTGCTGGAGACCACACATAATTATGGTTATCAAAAAATGGTGCTTGCAGCAATACACATCCGTTTTCACACACAGTACTCGTTACAAGATCTGGTACATCATTTCCTAAAACCGTAACGGTTACTTGATCATCATTTTGACAAGAGCCGTTTATTTCTGTTAAATTAAATTGGAAAACACCAGTAGAAGGAGGCGTAAAAATGGGTGTAGGGCAATTACTACAACTCAAGCCAGCTGAAGGTGTCCAGATAAATTGATCAGATGTACTTGGGGTACCTATGGTGACACTCTCCTCTAAGCAGATCACGTAATCTTGCCCTGCATTTGGCAATACAGATGGTATTACAGTGATATCATCTGAAGCCGAACAGCCATCTTCATAATATACAGTCAAGGTATAGGTCTGTTCAATTAACGTATTGCTAGTAGGATTCGGGCAATCATCACAGGATAGATTAACGTTAGGTGTCCACTGAAAAACACCCACACCTGTAGGTGCACTATCTCCAATAGAAACTGGTCCATCACTCGGACAATAAGTCAAGGGTCCACCTAAGTCAAAGGAATAATCTGGGACGGTTACGATGACGTTATCCGTTACAGTAAATTCACAACCAGGGAATTGTGCAGAAACTGTATAAATGGTGGTTGTACTCGGGGATGCTAAGGGTTGGGCACAATCAACGCATGAAAGATCGTTTGTTGGTGACCAACTATAAGTGACTCCATTGATAGGTTCCGGACCTATCTGTATCGGTTCATTACCAGGGCAGTAAACTACGTCAGGGGCATCTTCCAAAGCTATATCATCATTGACCGTTATATTTACTACATCAGTATCAAAACATTTAGCCAGATCGGTTACGGTTAAGGTAAACTCTAAATCAGTGACGACCAAAACCTCTGGTTGAGGTGAGTTTTCGTTAGTACCATTTTGCCATGGAGCGTTGACGGGTTCCCAATTATATGACCATGTTCCATTACTTATATCTGGAATACCTAAGGTTATAATACCACCCGAACAAATTTCAATATCATCTCCTGCGTCTGCTAATACGTCAGAAACATCTATGGTTGCAGTATCTAAAGCAACACACCCAGTTTCGGTTTCTGTAACTGTTACATAATACTCTTCGTCAAATTGGGCTATAATGCTTGGATTTGATTCATTCGAAACATAATTATTGGGTCCTGCCCACTCGTACTCGTAACCCACTACAGGAGCTTGTCCCAGATCTACTACTGTACCCACACAAACTTCATGGTCTTGAGCCATAAAAACTGGAATCGAATAATTAGGATTATTAACATCTATAGTTGCAGAACAAAGGAAATTATCAAATAAGTCAGTAATTGTAAGGGTGTATACAATGTTATCCATTGTAGTCACATTAGTAGTGGCAGAATTAGGGTCAGATAATCCTGTTGTAGGTGTCCAGGTGTATTGTAATTCATTCTGAGCATAACCTGTCACTGATGCAAAACCATTTAAGGTAAGTTCTCCTCCATCGATCAGTAAGGGACAACCGAGTGGTTCTATGCTAATATCGATATTACATCCATCACAACCTTCTGGAACATTTACCTCATCTATGCAAGTAGTGCCATTATAGCTAACTTCTAATTGGTAGGTTGCTGTACCACCTACCGAGGCTGACACCATAACTTGAGCTGTATTGGTTGGAGGTGTTATAGTACCTATGCCGGGTGTTAAATTGGTCCACATATACGTAGGATTCAGATCCGTCTGTGGTGGATCTCCTACGATCCTAGGTCCACAAAAATCAATCCCAGCATCGGTATTAAGAAATGCTACTTCTACTTCATCTTCATAAACACAATCTCCCATGATAGCCTGTAAAGTATAGATTAAAGGTTGGTTATCCGGTACTTGGTTGAAAAAAGGAGTGACTGTAGCTGTTGCACCAGTGTTATTAGATAAAAACAAGGAAGGTGACCAAAGGTAAGTGAAACCTTCATCCATGGTTCCTATATTAGCTGGAGTAGTGTTACAAGACACGACATCTGGTCCAGCAAAATTGGCTGATGGTGCGGGTACTTGATTTACGGTTACTTCATCAAAGGTGCTACAAGGACCAGTAGGTGTATCTAGCGTCAACATTAAAAAATAGGTAGTTGTCGTTGTAGGGTTAGCAATTGGTTGAGCAATATTTGGATTGTCTAGGCCCGTGATGGGTGACCATGAGTATGTGGCTCCGGTTAATCCAGGTAGAGGTGCTGTACCAATTTGTACAGGAGTTCCTAAACAAACCGTTTGGTCTGGTCCAGCATCTGCCGCCACTGGTGTAATTACCGTCTGCCCTATCTGAGAGCAACCATTGGCATCTGTGACAACCACCGTAAATATGGTAGTTTCTGTGACTGTAGCAGTCGGGTTTGCTAAGGTTTCATCATCTAGAAATGCTTCCATATCCCAATCATAACTATATGGCGTAGCTCCATTGCTTGCGGTGGGCATCCCACCAATCGTTATAGCTTCTCCTGGACAAGTATAAAAGGGTGGTCCAGCGTCCACTTGTAGAGCTACCATATCATTTACTTCGACCGTTGCTACATTAGAAATATTAACAATACCTGTACATTCAAATGAAGCCACTCTTCTATAATATTGAGTAATGTTCGTTACAAAAGGTAAGTAATTTTGGGTGATGCCGATGGGTATATCATCCCAAGGTCCTGCAGGATCATCTGCTTGTTGCCATTGATAACTTGCTTCTACTTCTGGATGATCAATAGTTGTTGTTCCATAATTTATTTGAGGCAAAATATTGGTAGCAAAAACTTGATTACCTATAAGCTCTTCGGCTACTCCAAATTGACAAGTAACTTGATCACTGGGACTGATAATATTATCAGTTATTCCTACAATAGGTGTAAATTTTGTGATTACACCAGCTCTTCCGGCCGTGGTAGAAGATTGAAAGGCATTTGTGGTTACTGGTGATTGCGGATCACCACAAAAAGCAAAGTAAACATCTTCTCCAAATACTTCTAAGTCATCTGGGAATTGGCCTTTAGTGGCCCCACCAAAATAAGTAGAGTATACTAATACTCCAGTATCTTCCTTAAACATACCAAGCCCTGGCTGATCCCCACCCTGAGACAATTCTTGAACAGCATAATCAGAGATTGGGAAGTTAGCAGAATTTATATATCCGAGCACATAAACAAATCCATTTGCGACTTCAATATCTTCTCCTCTGTCAATATTTTCTCCAGAATAATAAGTTGCCCAATCATATTGTCCACCAATAGTAAACTTTCCTACTACTATTTCACTGTACCAAATAGCATCTTGGGATGCAGGTCCTAAGAGGTTGGATGAAACTACAAAGTCGACGTTTGTATCAGCTATAAAATATATGTAGCCATTTTCAACTTCAATATTGGTAATGTTTTCTCCACCGCTTTCACCTATCAGGTTATTACCATTTAGATAAGTAGACCAATTTGTATTCCCTGAATTATCTAAGCTTGCCAGCCAACAATCATAACCAACCACGACTTCTTGGTATGCTCCTGCTGAAGCTATATCAGAAGAATTACTACCTCCTCCCAAATAAAAACTGGTTCCATCAAAATCAAAATCATTAATTAGATCATATCCATCACCCCCAATATAAGTTACCCAAAGAGCATCTCCATCTGTTTGAAATTGGGCTATGTAGCCATCATTTGAACCGCCAATAGTCGGTTGGGCAGCGTTTAGAACTGGTAAATCTGTGGAGGCTGTCCCTGCTACCGCGAGCGTAAAATTAGCTCCATCCAAGATAATATCAACTGGACGTCCTTCGAAATCTGAACCACCTAAATATGAAATCCAATTCATTGCTCCGGTATTAAAATCAAGAGCCCCTAAAAAATTATCGGTATTTCCTTGATATGTAGGTTGATAAGCATCCATAAGTACATCTAAATCATCCGAACTTGTAGTACCGGCAAAGTAAATACTAGTCCCATCTGACTCGAAAATTAAATTACCTTCTCTCGATGATCCTCCTATATATGTAGACCAATTTAAAGTACCTGAATCAGTAAAACTGGCCATAAAAGTTTCGATGCTACCTCCATAATTTTCTTGATAGACACCTGGGGTGGTTGGTAAATCTTCTGAAACAGTAGTCCCTCCAATTAAAATTGTCCCATTTACAATTTCCAACTTAACGTCCGATTCAGTAGACGATCCTCCAAAATAAGTTGCCCATTCTAGTTGACCAGCATGATTCAATTTGGCGACATAGGCATCTACTTTATCATCATAAGTAGTTTGGAATACGCCTGCGGTTACTGGAAAATCTGTAGATTGCGTCGAACCTACTGCATAAACCCCAGCTCCATTTACGTCTATTTCGTAAATTTCTCCTGTGTTTGTGCCTTCTAAAAAAGTACTCCACTCTAGAACTATGGGATCTATAATTAAAAAGGCAGATTCATCATAATCCCCTAAGGAAAAGCTTATTTGATTTGATTCCACTTTAAATGCCACTTCCACTTCTACTTCTTCTTCATTTATCATTTGGTAAGCATAGGGTTTGCTTCCGAATAAGTCTCCGAAAGGAGAAGCCATTTTTAATCTGCCATCCTGAGCGACAGATAACTTGTCAAAACCTGATAATTTATATTGTATGGCATTAGGGTCTTCGCATGGTGCAATTATAAAATCATATTCAAGTAATTGGTCTCCCCTACTATAATATCTTAAGTCTATACCATCATATAAATTTTCGATCCAAAGCTCCTTTGCTACTTCCTGCCGCTTTACATCGTTTTTTATAAGATAGGTGTGCTTCGCCTCATCCTGTTCTTTGAGTATGTATTCATTATTAGGGCTTTTATTAACAAATTCTGTGATCCACGAAAACCCTTGCGTTTTATCTGCATTATACACCCATGAGAAAATGTTATCATCGGTAAAGCCTACATTTATTTGATCAGAAAGTAAGGTGTAATTATATGTTTCGGGATAATTCCCAATATTTTTTTTGAACCTTAAATCTTCCGAATACTTTTTGATTAGTTGATCATAATTTATGGGTTTTTTATCCATTAAAGATGAAGCATTAGCATTATAACTTAATGCTGATAAAAAACACGAAACTAAGATTAAGGAAAGTACAACTTTAGAAGTTGCGAACAACAAGCTTGATGATCTCATAATTGTTTGACTAAATGCGTTAAGTATTGATTTAGGTCAAACTATTACCAATCTAGGTGGACACTAACGGAAAGTGTGAACTATGACAAAGATGTAAGTTAATAACATATTATTAAATTATATATATATAATTAATCTAGATGTAGCAGGACTGCTTTATTTACCTTTTCTTAGGTAGAAAATATTTAAATCTAGCGAAGTGTCATCAAACCAAATAAATAAAAAAAGCGAAATCGGGGGAGATTTCACTTTGTTCCTTGGGGTTATAAACACCCTTTTTTAATCTTGCCAATTAAGGCGCTGTTATAACCTACTCAAATATATTAAAATATTTTATAATATGAAAATAATTCATTGCTATTGTTTTACATTTATTATTGATTTTATCTTGATAATATTCAAGCTAATTTTTTACCATAATTTTTTGACACTCAATTTAAATTAAAGAGGCTGTCTAGCTAATAGACAGCCTCTATTTATAAATTTATCATTGCACTTTTAACAATCGTTTAGTAATCCGTTTATTGCCTATTGATAATTGTATATGATACATACCTCCCGGCAAACTTGATCCATCTATTCTGTATTTATGAATTCCTGGTTCCACGTTCACTCCCAATTCTAATTCTTCAACGTATTTTTGTGAACTATATCCAATTATATCGGCTGTTATTCTGGTAGCTAAGTGATCTAATTCAATTTCAATGGTAAAGTCCCCGCTAGTAGGATTTGGATATACCTTACTGGCAGACTCTAATTTCTTAGTCTCTTCCTCAATCCTTGCTAATGCTTTATCTGCATCGTTTAATGAATTATCTTCTTCACTTTGAATTCCAATAACTGCTTCTTCTTGAAAATCTATAGCATCAAGATTATTAAATCCTGCTCCAAGGTCACACTTTCCTCCATCACAACTTATAGTAAAATCTGATGTAGTATTTAGTCCATAATCATGAGTTACATCTGAATCAACTAATTCATCGCTGCCAACATTTGCTTCAACTGCTTCTAGTCCGGCTGATTCAACTTTATAATGGATGTAGTAGTTTCCTGGAGGAACACACATTTTCCAATATCCATCATCAGAAGGTGTACCTGGCTTATGTCCTGTATAAGTATAATCATGCAATATATAATCTGTGCCTATCTGCCTATAAACTTCAACTTTTACTCCATTGATACCATTTTCGATAACATCCCAGATTCCATCATCATCCGTATCAAACCATACTAAATCTCCAATCAATTGGCATTCGTATAATCCTGCATCCGCCGAACTTTCATCACATTCTCCTGAAGACAAATTAGTTATTGCTGTAGTATAAGCACCATTCGCACCATTTACATCACTATCTAAATTGTCATTTCCTCCAACGTTTGAGTAAGTGAAATTCAGATCGTTTGTAGTTATGAATTTAACATAATAGTTGCCAGGATAGATATCATCAAATAAATATGCTCCATCTGCATTAGTATATACAACTTCTACTAAATTACTTTGCTCATCATGCAACTGTACTCGAACATTTGCTATTCCTTCTTCAGAACCATCTTGAATACCATCTGCATTACAATCGTACCACACATAATTTCCAATCTTCGCTAATTGTAATAAACCAGCATCAACATCTCTATTATGTTCGCCAGGTGCTAGTGTTATACATTCCGTCCATCCAGCCAGATTAACATCGCTGTCTGTTGCGGAGTTAACTCCTTGATTTTGTAGTGTAAATGCACAGTCATTTGGTAAACCATCAGTATCAAATTGTACTTGATAATCTCCACCTAATAGTGGTTGGAATAGATAAAATCCATTTTCATCAGTTTCAGTTGATGCTAAATAATTACCATCACAATCAAATAAATGTACTTCTACATCTTCAATACCTTGCTCACCATTATTCTGGATGCCATCTCCGTTAGAATCTTTCCAAACGGTGTCACCCAAGCTTCCTGCCGGAACAATCGTGATTTCTGCCCAATCATGGTCATCCTCATCACTGTTCTCATTTTCAGTTGCATCATCTTGAGTACTTTCATCATACTCTCCATTGTTCGAATCCGGATTACTATCAATATCATCTCCACTATCATCTGAAATTTCTGCCCAGTTAACAATCTGAGTTCCCAAATAATTCGGATCAACGGTAAATGTAATGTATAAAGTTAAGCAATTGTATGCTTCTCCTACTGGTGTCCCATCCAAGCTTAAGTCTGCAAGATAATGTGCTTTTCCGCTCGATTCATTCCATTGGCCATCCGCTAAAATTAAACCATCTGGTATGTAGTCTACAACTTCAAAGTTAGCTGCATCTAAGGTTCCTTGATTACAAACTTCTATGGTGAAAACTACCTCATCATTAGATCCCATTACTCCATCACCATTAATATCAGTCGTGGAGAAAAACTTCTTAGTCAATGCTAAATCATAGGTCTGTTCTACCTCTATAAGCGCAGGATCCTCATCATCTCCCCCATCTTCTTCTAATGGATCATCATTGTCTGAATAGTCATCTGGTGTATCATATACATCTGGATCACTATCTATGTCATCTCCATCATCAGCTGTAATTGCAGCATTATTTGACAAGCTCTCCCCTTGGAAGTCATTGTTGATCTTCAAATCAATCTCAACAACTATAGGAGGACCATAAGCAGGTGCTGAAGCAACTACCAATGAAACCGTATCTGTACTTGGTCCTGTCCATCCATTTCCATCCGTTGAACTTAAAGTCATACCAGAAGGCACATAATCTGTAATCTCAATATCTGAAGCATGCAAGGTTCCTTGGTTATAGACAGTAATAGCATATGTTACCACATCTCCTGGCACAAATGGTCCAGCACTTACTAATTCTTTAGTTAATGCTAAATCATAGGTCTGTTCTACCTCTATTAATGCTGGATCTTCATCATCTCCTCCATCTTCTTCTAATGGATCATCATTGTCTGAATAGTCATCTGGTGTATCATATACATCTGGATCACTATCTGCATCTTCCCCATCATCAGCTGTAATCGCTGCATTGTTTGACAAGCTCGATCCCTGGAAGTCATCATTGATCTTCAAATCAATCTCAACAACTACTGGAGCTTCATATGCTGGAAGGCTTGCAATTACATTAGTTACAGGCCCTGTACTTGGTCCTGCCCATCCATTTTCATCAGTGACACTTAAAGTCATACCTGCTGGTACATAATCCGTAATCTCGATATCTGCAGCATCTAAAGTTCCTTGGTTATATACTGTAATAGCATATGTTACCACATCTCCTGGCACAAATGGTCCAACACTCACTAACTCCTTAGTTAATGCCAAATCATAGCTTTGATCTATATCTATTAATGCTGGATCTTCATCATCTCCTCCATCTTCTTCTAATGGATCATCATTATCTGCATAGTCATTAGGTGTATCATATACATCTGGATCACTATCTACATCATCTCCATTATCTGCCGTAATCGCTGCATTGTTTGACAAGCTCGCTCCCATGAAATCATCATTAATTTTCAGATCAATCTCAACAACTACTGGGGCTTCATATGCTGGAAGGCTTGCAATCACATTAGTTACAGGTCCCGTACTTGGTCCTGCCCATCCATTAGCATCTGTTAAGCTTAGCGTCATGCCTACTGGCACATAATCTGTAATTTCAACATTCGTTGCATCCAAGGTACCTTGGTTGTATACCGTAATGGCATAAGTTACCACATCTCCTGGTGCAAATGGCCCTGCACTTACTAGCTCTTTGGTTAATGCTAAATCGTAGGTTTGATTCAAGACAATTACTTCAGGATCCTCATCATCTCCTCCATCTTTTTCATCCAGATTATTGTCATCATCTAAATCATTAGGTGTATCATATACATCTGGATCACTATCTATATCATCTCCATCATCCGCTGTAATAGCTACATTATTAATTAATTGATCACCCATAAACATATCATCTATGGTTAATACTATATTCATTGTTGCACAAGGGGCGCCAGTTGCAATGTAGTCTAAGACTTTGGTCACAGGACCGCTAGCTGGACCACTCCAAGCATTGGTATCTGCATCACTTAATGTCATACCTGTCGGTACGTAATCTGTAATCTCTATATCATTTGCATCTGTTGTTCCTTGATTACAGATAGTTATCAAGTATTCAACATCTTGACCTGGTACAAATGGTGCTGTAGTTATCACTTCTTTTTTAATCGCTAAATCATATTCTAGACATGAAGCAGGAATCTCATACTCAACCACATCTGCACATCCTATAGCATTTACAAATTCAATATCAAAAGAAGCTGATCCACCATCACCGATTGGTAAATCTGTGATAGTATACACGCCTGAGCCTCCAGTTCCACTTCCTGTGGCAGCATAAATACCATAATCTCCAATTCGAATATCTCCACCATTCCCAATTCCAGGACCATTGCAGAAATCAAATTCAATAGTCAAATCATAACTATCATCGAATGAATTACATTCACCAACTAGAATATTTGACACTTCTAATAAACAATCTTTGATAGTTATTAATGCTGGATCCTCGTCATCACCACCATCTTTTTCTCCAAGATTATTATCATCATCGTAATCATCTGGTAGTTCATATACATCTGGATCACTATCGATATCATCGCCATTGTCAGCAGTGATAGCTGCATTGTTTGACAAGCTTGCTCCAGTAAAGTCTGCATCAATGGTGAGGATAATTTGTGTACTAACACAAGGTCCATAAGCTGGTAAACTTGCAATAGTCTTATTAACAGGTCCTGCTGTATTTCCAGTCCATCCATTTACATCATTTGCACTTAGACTCATGCCTTCAGGTATGTAATCTGTAATTTGAATTTGTGCTGCATCTAAACTTCCTTGGTTACATACTGTAATCTCGTAGGTAACATCACTGCCTGGGGCATATGGCCCAGCACTAACTACTTCCTTCATTAGAGCTAAATCATATATTTGACCTACAACAATTTCTGCAGGATCCTCATCATCTCCTCCATCTCTCTCATCTGGATCATTATCGTCTGATAAATCGTTAGGAATACTATAAACATCAGGATTACTGTCATAGTCAATCCCGTCATCTTTAGTAATTGCTGCATTATTTATTAGGACATCACCCATAAACATCTCATCAATCTTTAAATCGATTCGAAGCTCTACCGGAGTGCCATATGCAGGCAAGCTTGCAATTACATTAGTTACTGGACCATTAGCAGAACCTGTCCATCCATTAGCATCACCTTGATAAGATAATCCTGCAGGAATATAATCTGTAATTTCAATATTTGATGCGTCTATATCCCCTTGATTATATACAGTAATCGTAAAAGTTACTAAATCTCCAGGTTCGAATGGACCTGCACTTGATAATTCCTTAATTAATGCTAAATCATATACTGGACACAATATTGGACCAGGTACTTCTATTTGCATAGATGAACAAGGATTCGAATCTGTGCTTACAATTACATTTGTACCATCTGGAATACCTGATATTCTTGCTGATTCAGTTGTAGTGTCATCGTAATCATTGCTAATACTACTTCCAGATGTGCCTATGTAATTAAAGCTATATGTTCCGTCAACAGCACATAAAGGACCACTAAGGCTAATCGCCGGATCAGCACAAGGATCTGTACAATCCTCTGGCGCGGATACATTAATCTGCGTACTACAATCACCATTATTAGCTATTAATATCAAATTAGCATTTGATGGAATACCATGGATTACATTGTCTCCTAATATTCCTACATTATGTACAATCTCTGCACTTTCAATTGCCGTAAATGATACAGAGTAACTATCATTACCCGAACAAATCGCTTGCCCCACTGTTAAATTTGGCAGCACACAATCCTCATTACAAGATGTAGGGCCTACAATGGTCATTTCTGTTTCACATCCAGTATAAGTAGTTGCTGTAATAGTTGTACTCATTCCTACTGGGATATTTGTAACTATTAAGTTATCTATATCTACATCTCCAATAGTTGCTGTTACTTCACTTACACTACTGTAAAAGACAACATCATAGCTAGCTCCATTACATACTGGTGAACCGATCGCTAAAGTTGGTACTTCACAATTTGGTCTAATACCTGCATCGATATCTTCATCTTCATCTTCTCCTTCAGGATTGTAACATTCAGATTGACCCGTTGTAGAAATAACATTATCAGCATCTGGCGTATTAGGACAGCTATCGCCTTCACTAAATTCATAACCCTCCAATGCTGCTCCTTCTTCATTTGGTATATCAAATACAACAAAATACTCTAAAGCTGGATCCAAGCAAACGTTACCTCCACCTTCTGTTTCATTAAATTCATATGCTCCTTCTGCATCTGTTGTGACACTGGTTATTGCATTCGATGTGGTCGGGATTTGGACATCGCAGGTATACAGATAGACTTCTACATCTTTGAGCCCTATCTCGTCTACTCCCTCCTCACATCCATCATTATTTAAATCTAAGAATACTTCTCCACCTATAGATTCACAAGGGTAAATTCCTGCATCGATATCATTATCATCATCTTCTTCATCTGGATTGTAACAAGACGATTGTCCATTTGTTGGGTCAATGTCATCTGCATCTGGACTTCCTGCACAACTTTCATTGCTTGAGAAATAATATCCTTCAAAAGGCTCTTGACTACCATTTTCAAGATTGAAAACTACATAGTACTCTTCTGCAGGATCCAAACAAACACCACCATTTTCAGCAGCTGGCCCAAAGGCATAATCTCCATTTTCATCTGTCAATGTAGTTCCTACTGCATTTAATGGGCTGATATCCGTTGTATTACAATCAAAGACTAAGACCTCTACTCCTTCGACACCTATCTCATCTACTCCATTCTGACATCCATCATTATTTAGATCATAGAATGCTGTTCCTCCCAACATTTCACATGGATAAACACCAGCATCGATATCTTCATCATCGTCTTCTCCTTCCGGATTGTAGCAATCTGACTGACCTGTTTCATTGTTTACATCATCTGCATTTGCAGAACCAGGGCATACATCATTACCAGAGAAATTGTATCCTTCTAATGATTCCCCAGAAGCATTTGGTAAATCAAATACTACATAATACTCTACTGCCGGATCTAAACAGACAGCACCGTTTTCTGCAGCAGGACCAAAGGCATATTTTCCATCATTGTTTGTGCTAGTTGTCCCCGTATAATTGTCTAAACCAGGATTACTGACTGAACAATCATAAAGGTATACATCCACTCCTGTTACGCCTATCTCTCCTACTCCATTCTGACAACCATCATTATTTAAATCATAAAATACTTCTCCTCCAAGCATTTCGCATGGATAAATTCCTGCATCAATGTCTTCATCATCGTCACTTCCTGATGGATCGTAACAAGCTGAAGCACCTGTACCAGGGTCGACATTATCACCTGTTGAATCATCGAAACAACCTTCATTTCCTGAGAAATTATATCCTTCTAATGATTCTCCTGAAGCATTTGGCAAATCAAATACGACGAAATATTCTTCATAAGAATATAAACATACATCTCCACCTTCAGGTGTTGGACCAAAAGTATATGCTCCATTTTCATCAGTGCTTGCACTTGCCGTTGCATTAACTGGATCAGTATCTACAGCATCACAATTAAATAAATAAACGCTAACATCTGACACGCCTGACTCACCAGGACCTGCTTGACAACCATCATTATTCAAATCATAAAATATAACTCCACCTAATGACTCACATGGTGGCATGATACCAGCATCGATATCATTATCATCATCTTCCCCTTCTGGGTTATAACAAGTGGATTGTCCTGTTGTCGGATCTACATCATCTGCAAATTCTGAACCTGGACAAACATCTCCCTGACTGAATTCATATGCCTCATATAATTCGTCCACTCCATTTGGTATATCAAATAGCACATAGTAGCTAACTGCTGGATCTAAACAGACACCACCATTTTCAGCAGCTGGCCCAAAGGCGTATTTTCCATCGCTATTCGTGCTTGTAGAACTTACATAGTTTTCTGGTCCAGGATTCGTCACTGAACAGTCGTATAAGAATACATCTACTCCTTCCACACCTGTTTCTCCATCCTCATTTTGACATCCATCATTGTTTATGTCAAAGAAAACTTCTCCTCCCAACATCTCACATGGATAAATACCTGCATCAATGTCTTCATCGTCATCAAAGTCGCTAGGATTATAGCAATTACTTAATCCAGTATCAGCATCTACGTTATCTCCATTTGAGTCCGCGATACAGCCTTCATTTCTTGAGAAATTATATCCTTCTAAACTTTCTCCAAGGGCATTTGGCAAATCAAATAAAACATAATATTCTTCATAAGAATATAAACAAACATTACCACCATCTTGTGTAGGGCCAAACTCATAAGCTCCATTCGCATCTGTAACTGAGCTACCGACTGCATTCGATGGGTCCACATTTGTTTCATTACATAAGAAGACATAAACATCCACGCCTTCTACACCTGACTCTCCAATACCCGCTTGACATCCATCGTTATTTAAATCATAAAACAAAACTCCTCCCAATGACTCACATGGAGGCATAATACCGGCGTCAATATCATTGTCATCATCTTCTCCTTCAGGATTATAACAAGTGGATTGTCCAGTAGTAGGATCCACATCATCTGCAAATTCTGAACCTGGACAAACTTGTCCTTCACTAAATTCATAAGCTTCATACAATTCGTCTACTCCATTTGGTATATCAAATAGTACATAGTAGCTAACCGCTGGATCTAAACAGACACCACCATTTTCAGCAGCTGGCCCAAAGGCGTATTCTCCATTACTATTCGTGCTTGTATTACTTACATAGTTATCTTGTCCAGGATTCGTCACTGAACAGTCGTATAGGAATACATCTACTCCTTCCACACCTGTTTCACCTTCTCCACTTTGACATCCATCATTATTTAGATCATAGAAAACTTCGCCTCCAAGCATCTCACATGGATAAATACCTGCATCAATGTCTTCATCGTCATCAAAGTCGCTAGGATTATAGCAATTACTTGATCCAGTGTCAGCATCTACATTATCTCCATTAGAGTCTGCAATACAGCCTTCATTTCCTGAGAAATTATATCCTTCTAAACTTTCTCCAAGGGCATTTGGTAAATCAAATAAAACATAATATTCTTGAGCAGGATCTAAACAAACATTCTGACCATAATCCGTAGGTCCGAATGCATAGTCTCCATCATTATCGGTTATGGTGCTTGATAGGGCATCAGCTAAACTTGGTGCTACTTGATCACAAGTAAATAGATAAACAGTTACTCCACCTACTCCTGTTTCTCCAGGGCCAAACTGACAACCATCATTATTTAAGTCATAAAATACTTCTCCTCCAATTTGCTCGCATGGATAGATACCAGCATCAATGTCTAAATCGTCATCATCTCCCTCAGGATCATAGCATGCCGATTGCCCATTACTAGGATCAACATCATCTGCATCTTCCGTGCCGGTACAACTTTCATTTGTACTAAATTGGTATCCTTCTAAATTCTCATTAAAACCATTAGGTAAGTCAAACAATACATAATAAGTTGAATCTGGATGCAAACAAACATTATCAGTTCCATCATTTGGTCCAAATGAATAACTTCCATCAGCACCCGTAGAAGTGGAACTTAGGGCATTAGACGGATCTCCAGAAGTCTCGTTACAAGTAAACAAATAAACATTTACTCCTACAACCCCAGTTTCTCCTGTTCCTGCCTGGCATCCGTCATTATTAAGATCATAGAATACTATACCTTTTAAAGATTCGCAAGGGGTTATACCTGCATCAATGTCCGTATCATCATCATCTCCTTCAGGATCGTAACAAGCAGATTGCCCATTAGAAGGATCAATATTATCCCCATTTTCATCATTTCCGCAAGCCAAGCCTTCTGTAAATTGATAATCCTCTAGTAGCTCTCCACTTCCATTAGGTATATCAAATACTACAAAATAAGTTGAATCAATGGATAAACAAACTTCGCCTCCTTCTGGTTCTGTATTAAACACGTAAGACCCATCAGCTCCAGTGGTTACATTAGACAAGGCATTATTTAATGTAGGATTCGTTTCATCACAATTGTATAGGTACACTTCAACGCCTTCTACTCCAATTTCGCCCTCTCCAGATTGACATCCATCATGATTTAAATCATAAAATACCTCTCCTCCTATCTCCTGACATAAGACACATTCTAATGGACTTCCTATTTCAACTGTTCTTTCAGAACAACCATCCATGGAAGCAGTAAATATCACATTCGTTCCTACGGGGATATTACTTATAATACCTGATGTATTATCTGGTTCAAAATCATTAGTCACTGAAATTGTATCTCCAGGCATTACAGAATAATAAACAGTATAAAATCCATTTTCTGTACATACTGGAGCTGAAATACTAATTGGGGGATCTGAGCAAGGTGTACTACAATCAGATGGTGGCTGAACAGTTATTGCCGTTATACAGTCTCCTTCACCAGCTGAAACAGTTATCGTCTGATCCTGAGGAATATTACTTATTGTGTTATTTTCAATAATTGCTTCTGGAATAGTAGTGCTAACCACAAAACTCTCTTCAACTCCAAATGCAATCATATATGTACCATCAGCCATACAAACTCCTTGACCAACAGAAAGGCTTGGGAATTTACATTCGCTAGAACATACAGAAGGTCCTACTAGACTCAATTCGGTTTCACAATCAAAGCTATCACTAGCTGTTAATATTAAATCCTCTCCAAGTGCAATATTTTCAATTTTAAAGCTATCTGGTTCTAAGTCTCCTACATTATTTATTGTATTTGTAGAACTTGAATAATAGTTTACGCTATAAGCTAAACCATCTTCTTGGCAAGTTATAGGTCCTAGAGTCACTATTGGGACTTCACATGGCGGACATTCTCTTATATTTTCTATAGTTACCGATGTTTCCTTACAACAAGTATTTGCTGCATCCGAACCAGTATAACAAACAGATATTGTATAATCTCCGGCATCTAGTGATGGCGTTGTACTTAATGCATCGTTTATGGTAACATCATCACCATTTGTTATTGTAATGCTAAGATCATCAAGTACGTAGCCTCCTTGAATTTCTACAATTTCAATTTCTCCAGTATAATCACAATCAGAATGTTGATATTGTACTATAAAATCAAGCGGATTAGGTCCCATTAGATTAATATCATCTACAACAGTTACACAAGCTGTTACTGTGTTTGTTGCTTCCACATAATAAGCTCCAGGAGGGACTTGCACATCTATACTCTCATTACCAGCAGTTGTGGCAATCGGGCTTATGGAGTTTTCTTCATAAACTGCATACGATATAGTAGCATCATCAGATCCATCAAATCTAATAAATCCAAGATCAACCGAACATATTGGGTCTTCAAAACTCCACATTCCTCGATCGAAAGTTGGCCCGTTGGCTGTAGGCAATAAGACCATTGCTTCTCCTACGCACCCGTTTACATCGACTACTTTAACATTATATAGACCAGGCATTGCCCCAGACATACTATATGTCGTGGATGCACTTGAGGTCATTAATACATCATTTACATAATACTCATATGGTGCAGTCCCTAAGAATACTTCCAATGTAAACTCACCATTGTTTTCTCCACAAGAAGGGAAGTTGTCTATAGTTGTTGTGAGATTTAAGCTATTCTGGTTAGCCATTTCTACTAGTAAATAATTAGAACAACCATTAGCATCTTCTGCAGATATTATATATTCTCCTACTGGACCTACAATTTGGAAACCAGTACTAGCCGCAATAGGACCACCATCATTTATACCAGGACCGTCCCATGTCACCATGTAATCTGGTGTACCTTCTGAAATATCTAAAGTTATTGTTCCATCTGAGCCACATTCTACAACATAATCTGCTGAAAGTATTGGACCGTCTATCTCATCCACTTCTTGGCAGAAAGTAAACTGGCAGTCACTGTAAAGCATAGAACTTACGGTGACACAATATACTCCAGCACCTATATTTTCAAGGTTTTGAGTTGTTTCTCCGTTATTCCAATTAAATTCAAAAGCAGCGTCTTCTTGGACTGATAGATTAATTTTTCCATTCTCTGAACCACATTCAGCATCAACAACAGCAAATTCTACCACAATTTCAGGACATAAGTCCTCACAAAATGGGTTTGGATAAACCATTAGCTCGCCTATTTTTTCACAATTGTTTTCATCCGTTACTGTATAAGCATATACGCCTACCCCTAAGTTATCCGGTGTAAACCCTGAAACTGAAGGATCTGACCAAGCTATAGATAAATCGCCTGTGCCACCGAAAACAAAAATATCAGCTTCAGCATCAGCAAGGAAGCAATCACTTGGAACAGTGGCAGTACCATTGGCTACTATTTCTGTAGGCTCTAGTATTTCTACCTCAAATAAATCTGCACATGCAAAGACACCCGTACCAGCATATAATCTAGTTTGATATACTCCTGGTGCTAAACCTTGAACACAGAACGGTGGTGTATCTGCAGATGTAAAGGTAGCTAACACTACATTGTTTGGATCCTCAATTTCTAATAATTCACCAATCTGCAATATTCCATCAACACACATTTCTCCATCAGCACTCTCATAGCACGTTATATCAATGCTTGTAAAATCCTCAAGACTTATTTTAATATCATTATCTCTGAGAATAATAGTATCTGAATCAAAACATGATAAAGGATTACCAGCTCCATCAGTTGCATAACCATGGACTACATATTCGCCCGGCACTAAATTAAGGAACTGCATTTTATCTGTCTTATCTGCACACAGACTTGCACTTGGATCAAATATTGGACTATCGGATAATAACTGCCCTGACATATCATACAATTCGTATGCGTAAGAACAATTCCCTCCAATAGCATTGACCAAAATCCTACCGTCACCTATTTCACAAGGACTTGCCGTTATTGTATCCAAGGCAACAACAAATCCATCTTCTGAAATCGGTACATAAACATCACAAATAGAAGGACATTCATCCGGTACTTGTAAAGCTAAATTAAATGCTATCACTTGATAATCACCTGGACAAACATCAACAAATATATGCTCGTTTGGTGCATTTTGAGGGAAGATAATATTCCCTAATGCATCCTGCATTCTATATATAATACCAAGACTATCAGGCATAATAACCCATCCATCACATGGCCCGCAGTTATTGCCTGGAAGTACCGTAAGTGGACATAATGCTTCTGCATCAGTATTTTCAACAATTGCCCCTCCCATTGCCAATATACATCCAGAGATTGGATCAATCATATCGACAACATATAAGTCTGTTTTTAAATTACAGAATGAAGGTTCATCTGGTGAATCAATAGTTGCAATAGGTGTAAACCCATCAAATAAGACCCAATTAAAATCAGATGGAGTATATACTCCTCCTTCGTTATCTGTTACTCCGACTATGTTTACACAACCATCTGTTGCATCACAAGCAGTTGGAGTCGTTTCTATTTCTATAAAATATTCTAATCCTGTTACATTTTTAAATACCATTTCAAGCGGCAAAGTAAACATACAATCCATCTCACCATCACCATTTATATAAGCAATCATCGCTTCGTATTCTCCTGCCATTAATCCAGAACAAGAAAGTGTTCCAGTAGCTACATCATATGTTTCCATACATGCTATATTTCCAGTAGTAGTATGTACTAATTCCACTAAGATAGATCCAGTTCCACCAGCTAAACCTTGCTCAATGGTAATACCTGTACCTTCAAATACAAGATCTACATCATACATTGATCCATTTTCACAATCTAAATTGAGGACTAAATTTGCTGTATCTAGAACGACTTCACAGGCAGGTGGACATTCTTCTGCTGTTATAGTAAAGCAAGTTGTATCTCTCGGACAAGTGCTAAACAAATCGTCTTCACCCGCAATGGTAACCACGCAATACTCGCCTGCTAGACCAACTGGTAAAAATAAAGTATCTGCATCGCTTGCTGGATTAATATGTGATTCATATATCGTTCCTCCTTCTACCGAACTTCCAGTATACCAATCTACTCTAGCAATTGGCATTGATGGTGTGGTTGTATAGTTAATAATAACTTCTGACACTACATCTGGATCAGTCTCTGCACAAGGTAAAACTGGGATATCCAGTTCTGTAAGCATCACCGAATTTTCTGGTTCAGGAACCATACATTCTACAGTAATATTATTACAGGCATCCCATGAATAGATATCTACCGTATACATTCCTGGTAATAAAGGACTGAAACTAACATTCGTATTTCCGCTATCATCTACATATTGAAGATTAGCATTTGATAGAACAATAGAATCAGGTGTAAAGCTAGATGGCGTGTAAATTAATTCTAGATCCAAAGATCCAAAAGTCTCGAAGCAAGAAACTGGAGCAATTCCATTACAAACAACATCTATTCCTGCCGCTGGTGGTGGATTACTTATATTGTAGACTCCCTCTATGATGCCACATTCTGTGTATACAGTTGCATTCCAAGTACCAAATTCGATACCTGGTCCTATAGTACTTGTATGTGGAGCTGAAACCGGCCCTAATTCTTTAATTATGGTTCCTGAAGCTCCAGTCCAAATGATAGAATCAATAGTTGAATCTGAATTTATACTAATTTCAATTTGCGCGTCATCAGCTGCACAATCAGAAAATTGCGTTATCACAGGATTTACGATTTCTAACACTGCATCAGCTGCTACCAGATTGCAATCAAGTACTTGATCACCGCATTCTGTAAAGATTTTAACACTGTAAGTTCCAACTCCTAAATCTGAAAATCCACCTTCTACTTCACCATACTCTCCACCTTCAAAATCCTTAGATAGCAGTCTTTCTCCATTTAAACAAAGTTGGACTGAATCAATTAAACCAGCTGTTGTTACAGTGTAGTCAATAAATCCATTATTCCCTACACAATCAGTAGGGTCATTGCACGAAATAGTAGCAATCACTTCGGATGGTGGAGGTTCAGGTAGATTAAAATCTACCGTTGACTCTTCCCCGCATAAAGCACCTTTTATTTTTAGTGTATAATCACCTGCCGTCAAACCTAAATCTTCAATATTGGAAATGATTAAGCCACCTTCCATTACACCAGGAATCGCTAGTTTAAAGTCTTCTGTTGGACATGCTTTTGCTCCACAATCTGGGTCTCCAATAGTTGCAACAACTTGAATATATGTATATGCTCCAGCTGGAAAATCTCCAAAATTTAAATAAACATTTCCATTGCAAATTTCAACAACTCCTTCTACTTCACAACCTGATATGAGTGAACCTACCAAATTGCTCTTCAACCAATCTTCAAATGATTGACCATCAGCCTTAAACCACTGTATAGTTTCGAAATTAAACTTGTATTCACAAGCTCCCATTATTCCAGCCTTGCTTGTATTAGTAAAATCAACAGAACAATTCTCAGCTATTGAAACAAATTCTGGCTCTCCAAAATAATATAGAACTCCGTAAGGTCTGATAGTAATTATATCAAAATCTTCTATATTATAAGGCTCAATTATATTGCCAAGAGCAATATTGTCATCAACAATCCCTGGACATAATTTAAACCCATCACAACCAGATCCAACAGCATTCTGCTCATATACTTCTTCACCTTCTGAGTCACAGATACTAACTACACTTAAATTTAAAGGGTCTGAAAAAGTTACACTGACTGTAGATTGTTCATTACATGACTGAGCTTCTGTTACCTCTACAATAGCATCTAAATCATCAGCTCTAACAGTATGATTCCTGCAAATTGGAGGAATCGGACAATCTAATCCTGCTTCGGGACTTAAAAGTGGTGTTACACACACTTCATAAGTACCTACTTCATCCCATCTGAGATAAGCACAATTATCAGTTACCATTAAAACATCTCCACCGACAATATCCCAATCATATAATAAAATATCATTTAAAGGATTCTCTATAAATACTGATTCATTTAAGTTAACAACTATATTATCTTCTGTCGATTCGACTGCATCTTCCGCTCTTCCTTTTGTGGATTTAGCTGTTTTTGTAAGTCTAGAAATAAAATTTAACCCATTTTGGCTACAACAGAAATTTGTTGGTGTAGGTATTTCATTCCCATTAATGTCTTTAAAAATCCAACAAACAGTTAACTCTGCATCTGGATTCACACACTCGATAGTACATTTATCAATTAAAGCTATCTCTCCATAATTACTGGCTTTACCATTATCTTCCCAACCTGAAGAAATTGTCCATGAACCTGCACAATTACTTGAAATGAAAGAATTATCTAGATCAACACCAATTAAACCTTCTACTAACTCGAAAGTAATTAAACTTCCAGAAGCTCCGGCTGCTGTTGTTCCATACCATGAAGTGATTTGTGCAAGATAGTCTTCAGGTGATGTATAACTTAGTTCAAGTGTTTCTATCCCTCCACAAGGGGAATTTATAACAAAAGTAGTTTGTCCAGTTGCTGGACTCATATTAGGAATCTTAATGTAAATATTTTTTGTGAATTCGTAGTCGACTGGACATTCATTTTGCATAGCAAACATAACATCATTAGGATCTATCACTGCAATGGCTGAAGCTTCAGTTTCAACTCCAAAATCATTGACATAACAAACTGATTGTGGTAGACCCAGTTCTAATTCTTCATTGAACTGGTCAATAAAACCTTGGAAGTCATCATAATCTATATTTGCACTGACTAAGCCTATTTCTTTATTCGTGCTTCCAATGATTAATCTATCGTTTTCGAGTAACTCAGCACAAGTAAACTTTGTAAATGTTTCTTGATAAACAGGTTTTACACAAATATCATCTAAACCTATACAGTACACTGCGGTATCTCCTGGGCAAGACGGCAAGCCAGTCATCATAAAATCACCTAATGAACCCACTACTTGCATTGAACAAGTTCCTGAAAAAGAACACCCATTTCCTAAGTTAAGAGTCATATCATATGTATAAGTGCCTGCAGGTGCTGGCCCAAAAGTGCCTGTGGCGGTATTAATAAACTCTAAGTCTGGATCAGTAATTGAAGAATAGCTAATATTAAGGGTTTCTTCTGCAAGTGCTGCACAAAGTATGCTTTGCTGTCCTCCTTCACAAACCATTGGCTGATCTGTACAAAGGTTTAAGTCAAAATGATTCGATGGGAAATGGACTGAAGGTGTTGAACATGCACAACCCTCACTAGCAATTCCAACGCTCAAATTGCAAATTGTTGCAAGATTACCAGTAAATGGCACCTCCACGAAAACAATCTGACTGCTAAAAATTCCGTCAGAATAGCTACTTGTCCCTAGCTCTTCACCTAAATCAATAATGCCATTATCGTTAATATCTTCAAATATCGATACATTAACGGCGAAGCCAGGAGAAATATTCCCTGCCATGTTTTGAATAGCTACGCTCGCAACTCCAACAATATCTCCTCCTTCTGTTCCACAGCTTATTTCCCCATCAAATCTTGTCTCTTCGAATCGTAATGCAGGTATTACTGTTATTGCTGTGCCCTCTGGGTCACTAGTTAACAGCTCTAAATCACACATAGTTCCATCTGAAATACATGTAGCAGGCTTTGATACCTTAGTAAATGAAGTGAAGTCCAAATCTCCACATGAAGTACTTGGATCCACTAAAATGCCCATATTAAATGATAATACACCTTCGGGTGTACCACTTGGAATTAACCAACAATATTCTGTTCCACCAGAATTTAATGGTGTTATAACTGGAGTACTTAGATCCCAGGCGACTGGATTAAATGGATATCCTTGAGTAAAGCTAGCTTCTGCTGGGAACTGTACACAAATATATTCGTCATCACCTATAGGTGCTGGGAATGATACTAAATTTACAGTCACTACTTGTTCTCCAACGCATGCGCCTATCAATGTATCTAAAACGACTACTACATTTCTATTAAAATCTGCTGGGTTTAATCCATCTATGAACACGATGTCTGATGATTCAGCGGTGGAGGTTAATTCTCCTGCACATCGATCTTTTGCATGTGCTTCTCCAAAAAACTTACTACCAGACACATAATCGCAATCTGTAGTAGCATTCCACTTTATTTTATATTTATTTGTATTGTCTTCAGGAAATTTTGCGCCAAGCAGTTCTTGATTTGTGCCCCATCCAGGCATAACTGTAGAAAGATCTACACAATACTTAATACATTCTTGTCCACCAATAATAATGGCAGGATTATCAATGGTAATTAAAGCAGCATCAAGGTTTTGGTAGGCTCCTGGATTTCCTAATTCTGCCAAGGTGTCTGGATAGGCAAAACATACACTATTTAAATCAACAGTTGCACCTGACGCCGGTCCGTAGAAACAAAAGTGCTGCTCAAAATTTGAGGCTGTACCTACATTTTTCACTGTTACCTCCATAGTAAACTCATCACACAACTCAATACCTTGTTCTGGTTGACTTGTAAATGCTGCTTGCAAAGCTGTCGAGCCTCTTATAACGGCTAACTCCTTCTCCATAATTGAACAGAACTCTCCACCTGAAAATTCTCCAGTAGTTGGATCTACGGGATAATCATTACATGACCATCCTGCATAAACAGGTAAATAGACGGTATCACAACTTGTATATAAAGCATTTATTTCAATATCGTCCACATCATTAGTCCCTAACTCTAGCCAAATAACCGATCCATTAGTATTTGCAGTTGGTAATAAATCAGTACCTGTATTTAAATCTATTAATTCATCTATTACTAAATCTGCAGGCACATCAAAGGCTAGATAATGTAGTGCTGCTGAAGGAGTATGTCCTACCTGAACAGTCCATGTAACACTATCATTTGGTACTTGCACCATAGGAGCGCCTAGACAGTTTAATATAACTTCGGGTGGGTTATTAACCTCTATGCCACCTGGTGATTCGATTGTTTTAGGTGCACATGTTCCACATGAGTGGAAATTAATGTAAGAAGAGGCTGTTAAGTCCGTAGAATAATCATAACATTCAATAAATTCTATATCAAAATTTATGCAATACAAGGAATCATTGTCCGAAGCTCTTGTCAATTCTTCTGGCCATGTACCAGGGTTTGCAAAGGTTAATTTGGTGCCATTTGTGGCATCGATTGTAATATCTGCGGTAGGAATTGGAAAACTAAGATCTCCATTTTCTCCTTTTCGAACTAGCTCTGCAGAACCCTCTACATATTGGAATTCAATTCCTTGAATATCATAGACAACAGTATCTAATATGTAACCTGGTCTATAATCATTGAAAACATTCCCAACTGCACAATCATCATTCATAGTAATTGAAGCAGAAACTTGGCACATATTTTCAAATTCAAGATTTGCTTGCATTCTAGCTATAAACGGATCTCCTACGAAATATGGAGCAGTCGCCGTCGAACCACAACTAGACATACTTGTTCCATCTGTGTGTGTAATTGTCCAATTAGTGATTCTAAAATCTTCTTGCATAAAAGCTTCTGAACATTCGGGTACATCCTCTTTGACTTGCCAATCAAATGTCAATTCAATAACATCATCATCCGCTACATTAGTCCAATCAAAACAGGTCGTTAAATCAAAGGTGTTGTCCGATGGATCATATGGAATGCTTGTGCATAATGGCGTCAAAGGTGCTCCACTAGCTGTAGCAGTGGCAACAGCGGTCAAATCAATATAATCTAGATAGGCTCCAGGGTTTACTTTCGCTATCACTGATGCTATGGTATCACATCGCAAACTTCCACCAGCTTGACCTCTGTCAATCATCAATGATGTATTAACAGTAAAGATATCACAAGCCAAGCCAAAATCTAAAGGATCAGGCGTAGGAGAACTTCCACCATTAGGATCAGTACATCCATTAGTTTGTCTTTCAATGGTAAGATCTAAAGGATTTGTACACATTTTATAGCACGGTGCCGGTGGTGGTCCTCCAGAGCCGCAATAACAATCTTTTACTCTTTCAAAACAAGATCTTTTATGTGAGCTACATTCAGTACCATCATTACATTCAAATATGACTTCATAAGATTCATAATATTTAACTGGATCTACTGAAGAAGTACATACACTTGCATGCTGAACATTTATTGTTAATTCTTCTTGGATAATACAACTTTCTATAAATTCACTAGTTACTTCTACGACTAAAGTATCTGGTGCTCCTCCAACTCCTGGAATAATATAATCCGTTGTGGTACCAGTATTAGAAGCTACTCCTGCTGCCATATCTGCAGCTGTCAATACTGAACCAGCCGTACCATCATCATTTATTTGAGCTACCTTATATCTCATAAAGACATTACAATCACTATAGTCAATTCCAAAAAATTGATACCTATAATTGTAATTTCTTGAACTACAATCTGACACATCAAAATCTACTGGGCCTGCTCCTCCTCCAAATTGTTCTAAACTTGAGTTATAACCTGAATATGCACCATTATCATCTCCTAAAGCCCATTCGTAATTAGGGTCAAAACTATATGGGTACATAGGTGGTTTAAAGTCTAGGATTTTATATGGAAAAGTGTATTCTTGAAACCATCTCAATCCAAAACAATTTTCCCATGTGGCCTTGACATCTGGTCTTATGCAAAGAAAATTATCTTGAAAACAAGCATCACTATCTCTACTATTCAATTCTATTTCATAAGAAAAAAATAATTGTTCACCTTGTGTTAAACTTGATGGTACAATAACAACAAACATACTATCTAAGGTTGTATCATCAATAACAATACCCGTTGTATTACCTGTTGTCACATCGATACCGTATTCAAAGTTTATTAAATTCCACTGATCACAGAAACTTTTGTTTATATAGAACATAATATCCTGTGCTTCTGTAGATGGATCTGGTAACCCACTGACATTTTCTGCTAGAAGTACCACTTTACCATTCGAACAATATCCTGGCATTGTGTATTCCACTTCAGTAAAAGAAATTATGGGGTTTCCTTCTTGTAACGGGTAAGTAGCCGATAAAGGCATTGATTGCATATTTCGACCAGGCTCTTCACATCTATTTTCAAAATCAACTGCCATATAGGGATCTAAACAACTTTCTTCATCTAAACCAATCATTTCTTCACAAAGTGGAATATCTGCTAATGTTGGGAGTATGACATCAAATACAACAACCAAGGTATCATCTACTGATAAATCCGGAATATTTGTAAAACAAATAGAGTCTTGAAATTCAGTAGTTACAAAATCAGTAACAGCTGTGATTGTACCATCAAAATCAATGTAGTTGATTGTATAGTTTTCATAGCCAAAAACTGTACAATCATTATTAAATAGGGTCAATTTTACTTCTTGAGCATCTGCTTCTCCTTCTTGTATTTCAAAAGCTCCACCATTTTCTTGATCATTTACTATTCTAAATTCCCATTGGTAAGGCGATGCACACTGATCTGCTGGCAATTTAGCTTTTCTTTCTATTTGTGGATCTGGTATTCCGTCAAAATTCACCACAAATGATTCGAGCCCTGTGGCTCTTTGGCATTCCTCTCCATTGCACCCCCACTTAGCAGACAGCATACTATTGTTTACTTCAGCTGGACACATAGACATTAAGCAATAATCTAAAATCACACCACCATCTACTTCAAATAAACTATTGGCCCCACCAAAAGTAGTTCCATCAATTACTATTTCTATACTGTCATGTGTTAGGGTACTAGGAATAAATGGCATCCCATCTATTGGAGTACCTAATACTCCATCTTCCACTGGAGTAATAGTAAAGCTAGTAAACTCTCCAAATGTATAATCTGGTAGGTCACAGAAGGTAAACGTATCTAATAATGAAAACTGTCCATTATTAATTATTGTCACTGATCTACATATTTCTTCATCAGGTAGCGTAGCTGCTGGGATAGTTGAAGTTTCAACAATATTAAGGAATGCTGAATATGTATAAGAACCCAAATCAATAAAACCTGAAGCATTGGTTTGACTTGGAATATTCCCTGGCAGAGAGTAATCCAATTCATAATCAGGCACAAAAAGACTAGTGGATGAAGTTAAATCACAAGTTGGTATGAGCACCACATCTATGATTACAGGATTACTTTGATCCATTTGGATATTTGTTCCTGGGTTCATATCTACAGTGATTAAACCAGATAACTCTTCAAAAGTGTAATCTGTTCCTGCTGTGTATGGTCCATTGACCCCACCTGAAATAATTACATCTTCGACTTCATAACCATCCAAATTCAATACTCTAAACTCATTAGCAGTCATTATTGCTGTTGGATTACAGGTAATACCTGGTGTACCGAATTCAACCCGGATAGTATCTCCTTGAGTGCAAACGTGAGCGTCATCAAAGTCTGGTTGACCGCTCAAACCGGTTATATCAACCAAGGCTACTTCAATTAAAGCAACATCACATGGATCACTTGGCCCTTGTGAAAATAATGTATTGAATGAAAATACTAATAATACTAATGTTAGTTGTCTGGCGAATTGAGTCCCAAATTTCATTTTTTCCCTTTTTGATAATTAATGATAGGTCCTAAGTATCATTATCAAGGGAAGCTCTGGAATTACAGAAGCAACTTTAAATGCAAAAGTAATAAATATATTTAACATATGTTAAATATATTTAATGTGTTAAATTATCTATTAATTCATTTTGATTATTGAAAAGAAAAAAATGAATAAAGAAAGCCCATAAAAGAGCTTTCTTTATCATTTTTTATTAATCTAATTTGATCAATCGTTTATTTACTATCGTATTATCTAAGCTTATTTGCACATAATACATACCTCCAGGCAATGAACTACCATCCATTTTATATTTGTGGATGCCAGCATCAACGTTGTTTCCAAGTGATACATTACTGATCACTTTGTTACCCTTTGCATCCATAATATTTAATTCTATAAACTGCACTTGCCTGTCTAATTCTACTTCGACAGTAAAGGCTCCTATAGTTGGATTAGGATACAATTTGGTGGAGACATCAAACAATTTATCAGTTGATATTTTGCTCACAGTTGCATGATCTTCATCTTTGTTTAAGCTGTCATCATTTTGCGACTGAATACCGACTACGGCTTCATCTTCTACTAATAAATCATCTGAAGTATTGCTCAGGCCTGCTCCAATGTCACAATTACCGAGACCACATGATAAGCTAAAAGTACTGGTTGTATTCTCTCCATTGGCTCCAGTGATATCACTATCCACCGATTCATCATTCCCCTGATTTGCTTGTGTTGGATACAATCCTTCCAATGGAATTCCATATTTAATGTAATATTCTCCTGGAGGCACACACATTTTCCAATATCCGTCATCTGAAGGAGTTCCTGGTTTGTGCCCAGTGTATACATAATCATACAGCTCGTAACCATTATCGCCATTTCTAAACACTTCTACTTTTATACCATTTACTCCGTTCTCTATGGCATCCCAGATTCCATCATTGTTAGTGTCAAACCAAACTAAATCTCCAATAGCTAAACATTTATAAAGTCCAGCATCAGCAGAAGATTCATCGCATTCTCCTGGGCTAAGGCTTACTACTTGAGTCGTCCCAAAGCCATTCGAACCATCTGCATCACTATCTAAATTATCATTGCCACCTAAATTAGCATCTACAAACTCGTAATCGCCTGACAAGCTGAATTGCGCATAATAATCGCCTGGATAAATTTCATCAAATAAATAAGCTCCTGAATTATTTGTGTAGGTTGTTCCTACTAAAGAGTCATTTGAAGCAAAATATAGATCTACTCTTATGTTTGATATTCCATCTTCACTTGCATCTTGTATACCATCACCATCACAGTCTTCCCATACATAGTTTCCTATTTTTGCCAAAGGAATTAATCCAGCATCTACGTCACGTTTGTGTTCGCCTTGAGCCAATTCAATGCACGGCGTAAAACCGTTTAAGTTAGCATCATTATCTTCTGAATCGGAAGCTTCTTGATTCTGAACAGTTATAGCACATGATTCAGTCAAGTTGCTAAGTACAAATTGTATCTGATAACTACCTCCTAACAATTCATCAAATAAATAGAATCCATTAGCATCCGTGGTAGTACTCTTTAAATATGCTCCGTCACAATCAAATAAATGCACAATTACATCTGCCACTCCTGGCTCCCCATCATCCTGAACGCCATCACCATTTAAATCCTTCCACACGTAATCTCCCAGATCACCGGTCACTATAATTTGAGCTAAATCATGATCATCTTCATCTTGGTTAATTCCAAATATTTCATTGTCCCCATCCAAGATATCGTTTTCATTGATGGCATCGAACTCGCTATCCGCATCTATCCTAGACATACCGTTAGTGTCTTTTGCTGCGATGATTTCTCCATAATTTATCCAGTCTTCGATATTATCTGCAGATTGAACTTCAAGATATATGTGTAGACTATCTGATGCCCCTGGCATAAGTACCAAAGTGTCAAGATAACCTGTTGTAGGATCTTTCCATAAGTTAGCGTAAACATCCAATCCTGCGTCGTATGACCATTGTGCATTATTTCCACCGCTATTAAATGCATATCCAGGACTCAGGTAATCACCAATCACGATATCTCTTGCAGGCACACTACCTTGATTAAATACAACAAAAGTAAATTCGACTATATCTCCGAATAAATAAGGTCCTTCATTATGCACAAGCTTTTGAAGGGCTAAGTCAAATACTTCCACTAATTGTCCATCACGATCATCTTCGTCTACATCATTGCTATTATCATCATCAGGCTCACTATCGTAGTCATTTGCTGGATTACCCGCTGCATCGAATGCTTCTTTTATTTCAGCTTCATTCAAGAATGCATTTGCATCACCGCAAGCTTGTAAATTAACAGTAACACTCATAGTTGCATCTTCACCTGGCATTATCGGACCTGCTAACACTGCCTCAAGATTATCTCCTACCACTGTCCATCCTGGGCTAGAAACAAACTCAAATCCGCACGGTAAGTAGTCAACAATTTTAACATTTTCCGCGATCATTGAGCCTTCATTAACTACTGTAATTTCGAAAACCAATTCATCACCATATCGATATGGACCAGCAGTGATTAATGATTTTTCTAAGGCAAGATCAAATAATTCTACGATGACTGCATCTTCATCATCTTCGTCTTGATCACCATCATCATTATTTACATTTGAGTCAATATCACTATCATTGGCTTGACCATTCTCATCATATTGTGCCGTAATTTCAGCTGTATTAGTATAGTCTTCCAAGCTATCTCCATCCGCAGTAAACGATAAGTAAATCGATACTGTTTTGGTTTGGCCAGGCACTATTTCTCCTCCAAAGGTATAGCTTGCATCTGGGTTACTTCCCTGCCATCCGGAGTTATTAGCTACATCAAAATTCAAACCTGGAGGTACATGATCCACTATTTGCACATCATATAAGCTCTCTTGACCTTCATTTGTAATGCTTAGGCTAAATTCAAGCAAATCTCCATAAGCATAAGGTAAAGTCGAGACCATTTCTTTATCAATGGATAAATCAAATAATTCGATTAAATGTCCATCATGATCATCTTCATCATTGCTTTCGTTTAATATTGCATCATTGATGGAAACGCCATCGTTATTTTCATCGTTGTCTAATTGGCTATCGATATCATCCATGGATACTCCATTTAGATCATTAGATGCACTGATTTCTGCATAGTTAGCCCATGCATCATGTGACGGAGTAGCACACTCTTCTACTTGCAAGCTAATCGTCTGCACTATCGATTGTCCTGGCGCCAAAGGTCCAGCTATCGTTGTCACAGCATTGGACCCTGATAAACTCCAAGCGCTATTAGCTACTAGTGACAAACCACATGGTATATAGTCCGTCAATTCAATATTAGTAGCCGTGATGCTTCCTTGGTTATACACGGTAATATCGTAATCAATCACTTGCCCATAACTTGTGGCTTCTGAAGTTGATGATGTCTTAGTTAAAGCTAAGTCGAAAATGCTAAATATTACTGCATCTTCATCATCTTCACTTTGATCTCCATCATCATTGCTAGGAGTACTATCCCAGTCATTAGGATTTACATTACCTGTATTATCAATTACTTCTGTTATTTCAGCTGTATTTGTATAATCTGCTATACTGTTTCCCACCTGAGAAAAAGTTAAAAACAAGCTTGTTGTTACCACTTGCCCTGGAGCAATGGCTTGTGTAAACTCGTAATTAACTGCAGGAGAAGCACCAGTCCAATCTGGATTTAAAGCAGCATTGAAAGAAAAACTTGCTGGAATATTATCAAGAATGGTGGCTCCTAATACAGTTGCATTTCCTTCATTTTCAATAGCAAATTCAAATTCGATTATATCTCCGTATGCATAAGGAGCTGGAGTTTTAATGTTTTTATCTAAAGCTAAATCAATGATTTCTATATATTCTAAATCATGATCATCTTCGTCTCCGATAAAGTTAGTTACATTATCATCTATGACTAATCCATCATCATATAGATTGATGTTAGGCGTAGAGTCTTCATCATCTTGGTAATCTCCATTGAAATCCTTCGAATACATGATTTCTGCGTAGTTAATCATCGGATCATTAGGATCGAAACTAGCCACATCAAATGTAATATCTACAAACAAACTATTTCCTGGTGTCAATGGACCAGGCACTTCAGTATATGCATGTCCATCCAGCACATTAAAATACCAAGCATTATCATTCAAGTTCCAGCTTTCTAGATTATAATCCACTAATCCTATGTCATAAGCAGTACATGTTCCTTGATTGATCACTTCTATCGTAAATGTCACTTGTCCACCTGTACCATTACCGGCACTTGCAAAAGAAGTAAAATGTTTTATCAAGGCTAAATCACACTCCCCATCGATGGTAACTGGCTCTGTATCTACATCATCTTCACCATTAGGATCATTAAAAGGTATATTATCCGGATAACTGTCCACATCATCTTGATCCATACCATAAATATCCGTTCCTCCTGAAATTTCACCTTTATTAATGTATGTATCTCCTTCTACTTCTGTATTAAGCACTGTTAAGGTAATATCTACAGAAGCAAAATCTCCTGGCAACAATCCACCTGCAGGTAAGTCACCATTCGCTACACTTAGGGTATAGACTGCAGGGTTTGTTCCTGACCAATTTGCATCATTTAAAGCAAAATCAGATGGAATATAATCTGTAATTTCAATGTTATCTGCAGCGATAAGCCCTTGGTTTATGACTGTAAATGTAAAATGCACATCATCTCCAACCATAACATTAGAAGCTTGGCCATTTGCTAGATTTTTAATGAGCGCAAGATCATAATATAAGAAGAAAACTTCTTCATGATCGATATCATCCTCACCTACCGGATCATTACTATCATCAGCATCAGGATCACTATCTACATCATCAGTAGATCCTCCATTATCATCGGTAGCATTAGAAATTTCAGCCCAATTTATCAAACTACATCCTATCGGCATTGGATTTATAACTTGCAAAGTGATTTCTACACTTGCTTCCGATCCAGGAGCTAAGCCTCCTGCTGGTAAATCTCCATTCGCTGTACTCATGGTGTAACTAGCTCCATTACTTGTCGCAGACCAATCTGAATCATTAAGGTTCATGCAGCTTGGAATATAATCGGTTACTTCGATGTTATCTGCAAAAATATTACCTTGATTGATCACTGTAATATCAAAAGTGACGTCTGCACCAGCTACCACATAACTGGACTGACCATCAGCCAAATCTTTGCTTAGAGCTAAATCGAAATTCAGTACCGTTACACTTGCATCATCTATGTCATCTTCACCTACTGGATCATTACTATTATCTCCATCTGGATCACTATCTATATCATTAGTAGATCCTCCATTGTCATCAGTAGCATTTGATATTTCAGCCCAGTTAGTCAAATTACAATCCAAAGGAATAGGATTTAGCACTTGTAGAGTGATTTGCACGCTCGCTTCTTCGCCTGGTAATAATCCTCCAGACGGTAAATCACCATTTATTACACTCATGGTATATTCTGCATTATTCCCTGCTGCTGACCATCTACTATCATTTAAGGTCATGCAATTAGGGATATAATCTGTAATCAATATTTGATCAGCAGCAATATCTCCTTGATTAAGAATAGTGATATCAAAAACAACATCATCACCTGGTGCCACAACAGAGCTTTGACCATTAGCCAAATCTTTGCTTAGGGCTAAATCAAATCCAAGAATGCTGATTTCTGCAAAATCTATATCATCTTCACCATCTGGATCATTACTATTGTCGCCATCCGGATCACTATCTATGTCATGAGTCGGACCTCCATTTTCGTCACTTGCACTATTTATTTCTGCCCAATTTATTAAGCTACATGATGACGGCAATGGATTAATAACAGCTAATGTAATCTCAACACTAGCCATATCTCCAGGTTCCAAACCACCGGCCGGCAAATCACCATTAGCAACACTCATTGTATAAGTTGCACCATTAGCACTTGCTGTCCAATCTAAATCTTTCAATGCCATGCATGAAGGAATATAGTCTGTAAGTACAATGTTGTCGGCCGCAATATCTCCTTGATTAATGACCGTGATATCATAGCTTACGTAGTCACCAGGAGCCACCGCATAATCTTGTCCAGCAGAAAGATCTTTTGTGAGCGCTAAATCGAATGAAAGCAATGTTACTTCTGCTTGATCAATATCATCTTCGTCTACAGGATCATTGCTATTATCTCCATCAGGATCACTATCTATATCATTTGTAGGTCCTCCATTGTCATCTGTGGCCGCGCTAATTTCCGCCCAGTTTACTAAATCGCAAGCCGTAGGAGTAGGATTTTTTGCGGTCAATGTTATTTGCACACTGACTTCTTCATTTGGTAATAAACCACCTGCAGGTAAATCTCCATTCGCAACTGACATTGTGTACGTTGCATCTGTTCCTGAAGGGGTCCAGTTTGCATCATTTAATGTCATACAATTAGGAATATAGTCCGTAACCAGAATATTATCAGCAGCTATATTTCCTTGGTTCAATACCGTGATATCATAAGTCACATCTTCTCCTGGAGCTATCGCTACCGCTTGATTTGTTGCCAGATCTTTAGTGATGGCTAAATCAAAACCTAGCACTGAAATTTCAGCATAATCGATATCATCCTCTCCTTCAGGATCATTACTATTATCTGCATCAGGATCACTATCAACATCATTTGTCGGTCCACCGTTTTGATTGGTAGCTGCACTAATTTCTGCCCAGTTTATTAAATCACAACCAAATGGCATTGGATTTAACACCCTTAATGTAATCTGTATACTGGCTTCTTCATTTGGTAACAATCCACCTGTTGGTAAATCTCCATTAGCTACCGTCATAGTATAATTTGCATCAGATCCCGCGGCTGTCCAGTCAGTATCGTTTAATACCATACAGCTAGGGATATAATCAGTAACTAATATATTATCCGCAGCAATATTTCCTTGGTTCAATATCGTGATATCAAAGGTCACATCATCTCCAGGAGCCACAACAGCCGCTTGGCCCACAGCCAAATCTTTGGTGATGGCTAAATCAAAACCAAAAATACTTACTTCAGCATCATCAATATCATCTTCACCTTCTGGGTCGTTGCTATTATCTGCATCTGGGTCGCTATCTACATCATTTGTCGGTCCACCATTTTGGTCAGTGGCTGCACTAATTTCTGCCCAGTTTGTCAAACTACATCCCGCTGGTACAGGGTTTAAAATGGTCAATGTTATCTGGACACTAGCCTCTTCATTTGGCAATAATCCACCTGTAGGTAAATCACCATTCGCTACTGTCATAGTATAATTGGCGTCAGATCCAGCTGCTGTCCAGTCATTATCATTTAATACCATACAGCTAGGGATATAATCTGTAACTAATATATTATCAGCAGCAATATTACCTTGGTTCAATATCGTGATATCAAAGGTCACATCGTCTCCAGGTGCCACAACAGCCGCTTGGCCCACAGCCAAATCTTTGGTGATAGCTAAATCAAAACCAAAAATACTTACTTCGGCAGAGTCTAGATCATCTTCACCATATGGGTCGTTGCTATTGTCTGCGTCTGGGTCGCTATCTACATCATTTGTCGGTCCACCATTTTGATCAGTAGCTTCACTAATTTCTGCCCAGTTTGTCAAACTACATCCCACTGGTACAGGGTTTAAAATGGTCAATGTTATCTGGACGCTAGCTTCTTCATTTGGCAACAATCCACCTGTAGGTAGATCTCCATTAGCTACCGTCATAGTATAATTTGCATCAGATCCGCTTGCTGTCCAGTCAGTATCATTTAAGACCATACAGCTAGGGATATAATCTGTGACTAATATATTATCCGCAGGAATACTACCTTGATTCAATATAGTGATATCGAAGGTTACATCGTCTCCAGGTGCTACCACTAAATCTTGTCCCACGGCTAAATCCTTAGTGAGTGCAAGATCAAATTCCAATACTGAAACCAATGCATCGTCTATATCATCTTCATCATTAGGATCATTGCTATTATCTCCATCTGGAGTACTGTCTATATCCGTTTGAGGATTGCCATACTCATCTGTAGTATTGCTTATCTCTGCCCAGTTATTTAGATTACAATCTACTGGTACAGGATTATCTAATGTAAGTGTAATTTGAACACTTGCCATTCCCATTGGCGGGATACCACCAGATGGTAAATCACCATTGGCTACACTTAAAGTAGTCACGGCATTGTTACCTACTAATGTCCAATTGCCATCATTTAGGCTCATGCAAGTAGGAATATAATCCGTTACTTCTACATTATCTGCAGCCACCTGACCTTCATTCAGAATGGTAATATCATATGTTATATCAGATCCTGGAGCTACGATTGACGATTGTCCTGCAGCTAGGTCCTTAGTCAATGCTAAATCAAATTCTAGCACATCTAAGGTAACTCCATCATTATCGTCTTCATCGCTTAAATCATTGTTTGGATTATCATCCGAATCACTATCGGTATCTTCTAATGGATTTCCATCTTCGTCTGTCATACTTACGATCTCCGCGTTATTTTCAAGTATGCCATTGGAAGGAATACAAGTGATGGTTACTGTAATATCTACTGTAGCCATGGCTCCAGGAAGTAATCCTCCTGTAGGTAAATCACCATTAGCTACTGTAAGTGTATAGTAGGCAGGATTAGTTCCTGACCAAGCTGCATCATTTAAGCTCATGCAAGCATCTAAATAATCCGCTACTTCGATATTATCCGTTGCGATGCTTCCTTGATTAATTACTGTAATGGTAAATGTTGCATCTTGTCCCACAGCTACTGATGGAGCTTGTCCAGCTGCTAAATCTTTAGCTAAAGCCAAATCTGCTCCGAGCAAACTTATCGTTTCGCCGTCATGATCATCTTCATCTCCATTTAGATTATTCAATTCATCATTACCACCATCTATATCATTTGTAGGATCATTATCTGTATCACTATCTATATCAAAGGTTTGACCACCATTAGTATTTGTCGAATTACTAATTTCTGAGTAGTTCGTTAGGTCGCAACTCATATTGGCACTTCCTAATACTTGAACATCAATGGTTGTTGTTACAAAATCACCAGGTAATAAACCTCCAGCTGGAATTTCTCCAGTGGCTACTGATAATGTTCTTGTTACAGGTCCTGCTGCAGCCCCTGTCCAATTAGCATCTACATTTTGCATACATGCTGGTATATAATCGGTGATTTCCACATTATCGGCAGCTATAGTTCCTTGATTATAAACAACTATACTATATGTTACAATATCGTTAGGCGCAACACTTGATACTTGACCTGTTGCTAGTGTTTTAGTTAATGCTAAATCAAAGTAATTTACCTCAAACACTGCAATATCATGATCATCTTCATCATTGCTACCATTATTCATTTCATCATCTATAGGTACTCCATCGTTAGTGTTGTCATTATCTTCCGTACTATCAATATCATCCACTGGATTATTCATATCATCGGTAGCTGATGTTATTTCTGCTGCATTTACAAGACTTCCGTTTTGAGGAGCTGTTAGATCAATGTTGAGTACAATTTCTAACTGTACACAATCATTTGCTTGCAGTCCTCCTGTGGCTAGCTTGCTATTTGCTACAGAGATAGTTGATAACACATCACCTGTTGCATCAGACCAACCATTAGCTATGTTTACTGCATTAGAACCATCAAAGCTTAATCCTGCAGGCACATAGTCAATAACTGTGATATTATCCGCTGGTATTTGTCCTTGGTTACAGACGCTTATAGTAAAGCTGATATCGTCTCCAGGATCAAAAGAAGCTGGTTGCCCCGGCGTTAATTCTTTGATTAAAGCCAAATCAAATTCACATCCACTGATTAGTACTTCAATATCACAATCTGTCATACATCCATTTGCGTCAGTGACAACAACTGTATAAAAACCAGGTGCTAAATTTTCGAATAAACCACCCGTTTGATTAATACCTCCATTAATCGCATATTCAAATGGAGCTGTTCCTCCAACAACGGTTGTTGTTACAGTTCCATCATTCTGACCCATGCATGCGCTTGGAGTTGTTTCTAAACTACAAGTCATGGCAGCTGATTCAAGTATTTCTATAGTGCAAACACTTTCACAAGCATTCATGTCTGTGACAGTAACACTATTACTACCTGCAGGTAAAGCTACTGCTACTGCCGTTGTTTCACCATTACTCCATAAGTAAGTGTAATTCGAGACACCACCCATCACGATTATACTTGCGCTTCCATCCTCATTTCCAAAGCAGCTAACATCACTTTCTTTTACCACCTCACAAAGCAAGGCTGTCGGTTCGAAGATTTCGACCATACACATAGTTTCACAGTTATCTGCATCAGTTATTGTAACCGTGTATTGTCCACCAGCGAGGTTATCAGCTTGATCTGATACAGAGCCATTACTCCACGCATAAGCATAAGGAGGGTTTCCACCCATTGCTTCAACGATGGCTGATCCGTCACTATCTCCATTACAAATCACATCTGAAAGTTTAGTCATCTCGCACGTTAAACCACTCGTGGTCATAATGACTATCGAACAAACCGTAGTACAATCATTCTCGTCCGTGACAGTAACCATATGAACTCCAGCACTTAAAGCAACTGCTTGAGCACCTGTTTCTAGGTTGTCCCATAAGTAGGTATGAGAACCTGTACCTCCAGCCGAAGTAACAGTAGCAGCCCCATTATCAAGACCACAAGCCGTAGGTGCATCTTGGACTACAGCACAAGTCATTTCTGCAGGGTCAGTCAAAGTAAAATTACAGCTGCTTTCACATCCGTTTTCATCCATTACAGACACAACATGATCTCCTGCAGTTAAATCATCAAAATCCACACCTGGCTGGTATGGCGATCCATCCACACTAAATACTAAATCTCCGATGCCTCCTGCACCTTCTACACTCACAGAACCAGTTGCTGAACCGAAACAAATAGGATCAGAAGTGCTAATTATAGCACAGCTCACACTTTCAGGCTCAACTATATCAACGTTACAAATACTTTCACAACCATTCATGTCTGTGACAGTAACTGTATTATTACCTGCTACAAGAGTAAGAGCTAAGCTTGTTGTTTCTCCAGAACTCCATAAATAAGTATAGTTTTCTGTTCCTCCTGATGCAATGACTCTAGCACTACCATTTGTTAAACCATTACAAGTTATATCACTTTCTTTTATTACTTCACATAATAATGCTGTCGGTTCCTCTATAGTAACTTCGCATACTATCTCACAATCATCGGCATCTGTAGCTGTTACTGTATAAAGTCCAGCGGAAAAGTTAGTAACCGTATTTGTGTTTGCCCCATTAGACCACAAGTAAGTATATGGCTCAGAACCGCCAGTTACTGTAACGGTAGCTTCGCCATCCGATAAACCATTACAGCTTACGTGAGATACTCCATCAATTTCGCAAGCTAAATCACTTGCTGATGTGGATAAAACAGAGCACTCCGTTTCGCATCCATTTTCATCAGTGACCGTTACCATATGTAATCCTGGCGAAAGACTGCTGGCTGTTTGCGTTGTTTCTAAATTATCCCACAAATAAGTATAGGTTCCGGTACCTCCAACGGCCGTTACTGTAGCTACAGCATTGTCTAATCCGCAAGCTGCCGCATCATCTTCCTCAACTGTACAAGTAAGTACTTCAGGGTCTTCAAGCGTAACTTCACACGTACTCATACATCCATTTTCGTCCATAACACCTATTGTGTGCATCCCAGCTGGTACATTTTCAAACAATTCACCTGGCTGGTATGGAGAGCCATTTAGGCTGTAGACCAAATCAACTCCACCACCATTACCGGCAACCGTTATGGTACCTGTAGCTGTTCCAGCACATAGTGGATTTGTAAAGCTTGCTATCTGACATTCCACCATTTCTGGTTCTATGATTTCTACTGAGCAAACTTGCTCACAGCCATTCATGTCCGTAACAGTTACATTATTGACTCCGGCTTCCAAGGAAATAGCTAAACTACCTGTTTCGCCAGAAGTCCAGAGATAAGAATAGTTAGGTGTTCCTCCCATTACAGAAATACTAGCACTTCCATCTCCAGCCCCGTGACATGAAATATCACTTTCTTTATTTACTTCGCATAAAAGCACATTAGGCTCTGTAATAGTAACACTGCAAATGACTTCACAATCTTCCGCATCTGTAACTGTTACTAAATAATCACCGGCTACAAAATTACTTACTGAGTTAGTTGTAGCTCCATTAGACCAATTATAAGTATATGGACTTGTTCCTCCTGTTGCAACAACTGTAGCTTCACCATCAGATAAGCTATGGCAAGTAACATGACTTACATCTGTGATACTACACGTTAAATCTTCAGGGTTAGAGATCACCCACGAACAAACAGTTTCACAACCATTTGCATCTGTTACAGTAACCATATGCAATCCTGCCGATAAACTGACTGCTGTTTTTGTCAATTCTAAGTTATCCCATAAATAATTATAAGGTGCCGTTCCACCTGTA
This sequence comes from Saprospiraceae bacterium, assembly GCA_020631235.1. Taxonomy (GTDB): domain Bacteria; phylum Bacteroidota; class Bacteroidia; order Chitinophagales; family Saprospiraceae; genus JAHDDO01. Next base: position 278,193 of record JAHDHQ010000002.1, read on the forward strand.
GGAATAACCGTTGCAGAACCGTTTTCTAGACCACAAGTAGCCGGTTCAACTTCAGTAATTACACAAGTTAACTCTAGTGGCTCTTTTAATTCAACTTCGCAAGTTGATTGGCACCCGTTTTCATCTTGTACAGTTACCGTGTGAATACCTGCGTTCAATCCGTCAAAATATGTTCCTATCTGGAATGGAGATCCATCTACACTGAACTCGAGAATACCAGTACCTCCTTGAGCATCGACAGTAATATTCCCTGTAGATTCTCCAAAGCAAAGAGGATCATTACTTTCAACAACCTTACATTCTATTGGTTTTGGTTCAAGTATATCGAAAGTACACTCTGTTTTACAACCGTCCATATCTGTGACAATCACACTATTCTTTCCTCCAGCCAGATTAACTGCTGTAGAAGTGGTTTCTCCTGATGTCCATTCAAAAGTATAGTTAGGTGTTCCACCCATAACGCTTACTGTAGCACTGGCATCTTTTTCTCCATAACAACTGATATCGCTATTTACTAATACTTCACAAATAAGTGCTGGAGCTTCTAGAATTTCTGTTTGACAAACAACAGTACAGCCAACTTTATCAGTTATGGTTACAGAGTAAACGCCACCACTTAATTCTTCTATTCCTTCATTGGTATTACCATTAGACCATAAAAAGGTGTATTCTGGCGAACCGCCTTGAACCTCAACTCCTACTCTACCATCTTTAGCACCATTACAGCTTACATCTCTCTTTTTAACTATTTCACAAGTAAGCGGTGGAAGGCTTGTTATTTCGACCGAGCATATTACTTCACATCCATTTGCATCCGTGACTGTCACAGTGTGAATACCACTACTTAAGGCAATGGCTTCATCTTTATCTTCCAAATTATCCCACAGGATTGTATAAGGACCTGTTCCCCCCTCAAATTTTACTTGAGCACTTCCATTATTCATTTCACAAGAAGCTGGAATGAGTTCGTAAGCATCACAAATCAAAGGCTTTGGCTCAGTGAGACTTGCAGAACATGTTGTTTCACATCCATTGTCATCTATAATGGTTATGGTATACTCTCCTGCTGGAAGATCAGAAAACAAACCTCCCGGCTGGTATGGCGAACCATTTATGCTATACAATAATGTACCAGTACCTCCAGCTGCTTCAGCTTCTATCCAACCGTTTGCATCACCAAAGCAAAGTGGATTGCTGGTTTCATTAATACGACACTCTAATTCTTTCGGTTCCACTAACTCTATAGAACAAGCTACTTTACAGCCATTTAAATCAGTAATGGTTACACCATTTTTTCCTGCTGCTAAATTAACGGCTGTTGCTGTTGTTTCACCTGATTCCCATACATAGGTGTAATTAGGAGTACCACCCATAACCACTACTGTAGCACTTCCATCTTTTTCACCAGCACAGCTTATTCCACTTTCAAAATTAACTTCACAAACTAATTCCGTTGGTTCCTCTATTTCTATCATACACATAGTTGTACATCCATCACTATCAGTAATGGTTACTGAATGTGTACCTCCATCTAAATTGTTAACTGTTGCTGTAGTTTCTCCATTACTCCAAAGATAAGTATAAGGGCTCGTGCCTCCCACGGCGAGCACACTAGCGCTACCATTAGAATCACCATTACAAAGAACATCGTTATTCTTAGTAGCCTGACAAGTCAATCCTGTTGCTGTCATAATCACTACTGAACAAGAAGTTTCGCATCCTTCTCCATCGGTAACTGTGACCATATGCACACCGCTGCTTAAGGCTATTGCTTGAGCAGTAGTTTCTAAGTTATCCCACTCATAGGTGTAACTTCCATCACCTCCTACTGCTGTTACAGTAGCCATTCCATTTGCCATTCCACAAGAGGCTGGACTATCTTCTACGATACTACAAGTAAAATCATCCGGATCAGTAAGCGTAGCTGAACAAACATTAGTACAGCCATTTGCATCTTTAACCATTACGGTATAATCTCCAGCTGGCAAATCAATAAATGTGCTTCCAGGTTGATAAGGTCCTCCATTCAAGCTGTATTCCACAACTCCTGTACCACCAGTGGCATCCACGCTTAAGCTACCTGTTGCAGATCCTGGACATGCGGGGTTTACAACAGTAGGAATAGCGCAAACTAATTCTGCTGGATCTATGATATCAATCGTACATGTTTGTGTACAATTATTTCCGTCTGTAATTGTAACTGAATTTAGACCAGATACAAGATTTACAGCGGTGGTTGTCGTTTCTCCCGTGCTCCATAAGATAGAATATCCTCCGAAACCTCCACCAGCTGTCACTGTAGCTGAACCATCTGATAGTCCATTACAACTAATGTCATTTTCTTTCACCAAGCCACATGTTAAAGGTGATGGCTCAGCCAAAGTAATGCTACAAATAGTTTCGGTATTATCAGCATCCGTGATAGTAACCGTATGAGGTCCTGCCGATAAACCTGTAGCCATATCGGTGTTTGCTCCATTTGACCAAGCATAGGTATAAGGAAGTGACCCTCCTGATCCCACGACCGTGGCTGTCCCGCTTGTACCGCCATTACATAATACATCTGTTCCAGAAATTGTACATTCTAGAGGTGAACAGAGGTTCGGGGCATCATAAGTATCAGTATCACTGCATTCACTTAAACATGTAAAGAATGCTGTAATAGGTAGATCAGTTGCTCCATTGGCTAGCAAGCCTTGAAGCACAAAAGTTTCTGAACCAGAACCATCGATTAGAAATGTTTGACTATTTAAATTGATAGGACAATTAGGGTTATTAGAATAACTAATAGTTACTGACAAATCATATGTACCAGTACTAGGATTACAATCTCCTACAAGCACATTGCTAATTACTAAATCGCATGGTGCTACCGTTATAACTGCATTATCTTCATCATCTTCACTTTGATCTCCATCATCATTATTTTCCTCAGAATCTACATCTGGTTGATCACTAGCTAATATTTCGGCGACATTGGAAATCGTACCAGAAGAAGTAATCTCAGCTAAAATACATAAGGTATCAGTTGTTCCATTTTCAATTATGCCAACATCCCAAATACCTGTTCCATCAGAGTATGTCCCTGTAGATTTAGTGTAGGAAACATAACTAACCTCCGTTGGTAGATTGTCAAATACTTCAACACCATTTGCATCCATGGCAAAGGTATCCGGAGCCATTGTTCTGTTGCTTACTACAATTTGATACTTTATGGTATCACCTAAAGAAACCATTGTAGCTGGTGTGACCCCGTCCATTTCAAAGACTGTTTTTTCAAGCTCTAGATCGATTGGACAATTTTCTTCTACTAATTGGAATTCGCAATAAGTGTAAGGATTGCCATCATGATCTAATCCTGATACTTCATAAACTCCTGCTGTAGTGGCTATTAATGTATCACTTGTTGCACCTGCTACATCGACGCCATCTAATTGCCATTGAAGGCTAGAGAAAATAGGAGGTACAATTAATGCTATTTCTTCATTGCCACAAATCGTCTGTGGGACTGTTACACAAGCATATGATTGGTCATCTTCCGAACCATCGCCATTTCCTGTCTCGGAATCCACGTCTAACTCATTCATAGAGCTAACCTCTGTGCAGTTATAAAATGTTCCTTCTTCGTCTATTTCAACCAATATTTCGAGTGTGGCGGTATCGCCAGCAGCTAAATCACCGACATTCCATACTGATGCCAGTGAATTGAAAAATCCTTGACTTGGAGTGGAGAATATAAATTGAGTATTTGAAGGCAATGTATCTGCCACTAAAATATCGCTGGCTGGGCCTGGACCCTTGTTGACTAACTGAAGTACATAACTAAATTGCTCACCGAGGGCACCTATGCTAATGCTTGCTGTTTTCTCCAATTCTAGATCTACGCAAGACTGGTCTTCTTCGACTGTTTCGATGTGTAATCCTGGACATCCATTATTATCAACGAAAGATAAAGTATAAGTTACCGTACTATCTAAATTCAATAAGGTTGGGTCTTCCAATGTTGCATCGTCTAAGCCTGCCGCTGGAGACCATATATAATCAGAAAATCCGGCTGGTCCATTTAATTGATATGAGTTATTAAGACACACTGCATTGGTCAACTCAGAAAACTCATAAGGATAAACTGTCACGGCCATAGTATCATAACTTTGACAATCTCCTCGGTTCGTTATTAATTGATACTCTAACGTTTCTGTAGCACCAGAGTTATTTTGATAATAGAAAATCGGATTTGCAATATTAACATCACTAAGTGCTGATATAGGAGCGGTTCCTAAGGCCGACCATTCGTAGGTATAAGCCGTAGAAGGTACAACTAGAAGTTCTGTGCTATCAATCGAACAGATGGTTGTATCAGCAGAAATGGCTTTCAGATTTAAATCATTGATTATAACTAAATCTGGCATACATATGCAACTAGTCATGGTATCCAAACTCACAAGTAAGTTACATGCATTTCCTCCATCAATTAATATGGTTTCGCTAAGGCTAGAAGAGGCTCCATTGGCAATTCCCAAATCAAAGTCGAAAGTAGTAAGCAAAACATCAGATCCTGACACAGTGTTATTATTATCAGCATCGGAATACACGTGAAAAACTAAACTGGTATCCATCGGAACATCCTCACCTATATTTTCAAAATTTACAGTATATCGAAGTTCTTCTTGATAAGGTTCTGTAGGCAAAGCACAAAGTGTCATATCTACGCTAGTAATATCGATTTGTGGTTTGACGGTTTCAAGATTAAACAAACCATCACCTGTAACCACTTGCACCAAACAATCTTCTCCACTGGCTACACACTCCACATTATTAGGGCTTGTGGAATATAGTTCTAATGGATTAGACTCCCCACACATAGTCATCTGATCTGAAGCTACCACTGCAAATTCAAAAAGCACCTCTTCTAACTCACCCAAATCAGTTGTAAGTTTCCATTTTAATTGGACTAAACCATTCAAATCATAGATATCTGGCTCACCTGGAAGTGCGTTTTGAATATCGTTATATGACCCAGTTAAATAGGTAAATCCTTCTGGTAAAACGGCAGTTATAGAATCCATAGCTCCTGTCATTGCATCGAATCCAGTAATCATCGACACTTCTACCATCGTCGAGTCTGCGATACATGGATTTATTTGTCCAAAATCAGCATCAAAAACTGTTTCGTATGGGATAGGCACGTCTTCTAACACGAGTTTTTCAGAAGAAGTAAATACATAATTATTAAAGGCTCCGCAGGCATTATACGCCCAACTAAAGAATCGTAATCTTCCTCCTGAGGTGGATTCACAACCTGTTTCTACGGTAAATCTAACTTTAGCTCTATTATAATTACCGCTAAGATCTGTAGCTCCTATCATCCCTTCATCCGTGAGGAGGTCATTTTGTTCACTTATATTTATTTGATAATTATTACCAAAAGTATTTACAGGATCATTGGCTGGCACAAAATAGCCTGAACCTATTGGATATTCTATTTCAAAAGATCCGTTTAGATATTCAAAGCCATCAGGGATTCCGAATCTGAAATGAACATCATATAAATATCCTTTACCTCCACTTGAAAGTTCTAATTCGTACATTGCTTGCGAACATACTTCGGTGGACATTGGCTGCTGTAAAACTTTCATTTGTAGTTCGGCAGGCTGAGGCACCGCCACAAGAGCTGTTGTGGTTAAATCACATGGGTATTCTTCTATACCATTCGGGTAACCTGGACAGTTCCAACCTACATTAAGCATGATGGAATCAATGTCACAACTTGTATTTGTAGCAAATATTTTAAAGTATCTCACTGCAGCTCCACCCACTGTTCCTAATTCATACAATCCATTTGACTGTTCTAATTTTGTATCTAAAGTAGTTTCTCCCGTATTAATATCGTAACTAGTCGAATAAATACTATCTATCGTTATTAGCCCGGATAGTTCTTCAGTATTTATAAATGAATGCAGGGCTGAATTGCTATTTGAGGCATTGAATAAACGTACATCCCAGCAAACCTCTTTCGCTAGGGATTCTACTTCTTTTGGTAATGGATCAAGTTGTAAGTTAGCGGAATAAAATCTTGCCCAAGACTGGTCAGATGAAGTTATCGGACAAACATCTTCAGCAAATCTTCCTTCTTCAAAACCGAATTCGTGAGTCCACGGCACAAACTGCTGGACACCGTCTGGAATTAAACAAGTAGGTGTAAAATAGGCATAGGTATATACTCTGTAGGCTTCGTCAAAACCTTCCCATCCTAGCGAATCTAAATGAGCTTTATGATCCATAACAAGATCACCATTTACTAAAGACAAATGACTACTATTGAGATTTAGGTTTTCAGCAAAAGTAGACGCTCCGCTGCTTGAAGCAGGGTTTATATAATAATACACAGATCGCATGTATTTAAAATCATACCCTGGGATAGGTTCTAATATCGTTTTATTTGGGTAAAAGAAGGGTCTAAATTCGAACGGGAAAAAATTAGCATATAATGAATTTCCTGTCCTGATATAATTATTTGTATAAATATGGGTAGTTACACAACCATTAAAATTACGGTCCACACCACCACCTTTAACTTTATAACTTCCAAATAAAGTAAATCTATCTTTCAGCGAATTACATTGGAAAACTCTTCCAGTACTTGGATAAGGTTCATCACTAGCAAAAAAGCTGTTATTTGCATCAACCACTTCCGGGTTAGATCCTACATCGTAGTTTACTTTGTTCAAGACATTTACTTTAATAGTATCTTTATCCTCAAAGACAAAATCAATTGGGATACCGCATCCAACAGCTCTTAACGAATTAGCGCACAAATCAAGCACCTCATTATTCCCTGCAGCAAATTGAAGATCATCAACCGTACAATTGTACCATATATCTTCATCATAATCATAAATTTCCACATTGGCTCCTACCCCTTCATAATTAGGATTATTCCAATTCAATGAAAAGTAAACATGCTCAAAATAAGGTAATGTATCATCTGCTGGAGGCAATCCTTCTGTTGTAGATATAGATCCTATAGCTTCGATTAATAAAGTGTCACCCACCATTAGACGTCTTTGCTTTACTAGAGACGTGTCCATAACAGTGCCAGCAGCATCTGGCCTCGAATCATTGTTATTATCGGGTAAATCGTAATTATATCGAATCGTTTTAAAATCTTGAATTGTAATCCCTGTACATGGCGGACAACCACCTGGACAATGGGCTCTAATATTGTTTGTGAAGTCACAATTATTCATTTGAACTCTACAATCCGTACAAGTAGATGGATCAGGAACAAAGAAAAACTCATTGGTCACTTCTACAGGTGTGAAGCTACATTCTGGTTGCTCATTTACGCAATCTTTTTTAAGCTTAAATAGCAGCTCAGAACCAATAAAATTAAACCCTGCTAATCTAGGTCCATTAAACCTCAGCACCAAAGTATCTGAGGTCGTAAAATCGTTGTGATCGGTATATGAAATATAATCAGGTTCCCAAAGATCATTTTGTGGATCTCTCCAAATAAACTCCGAGGTATTTGCCGGATCACCATCCCAATCTAAACCTGGTCCAATAATGTATTTAAACTCATAATAGCAATTGTTGCAAGAAGAATTCATCAGTGGATATGACACATCCCATCCAGTAACTGTGAATGTAGCACACGAGGTTTCGTCGGTGGCAATGTCCGTAGGTGTCTCAGTAACACCAGCAACGTATTCTCTCCGGTAAACCCAAGCACCATGATTCCCTTCTGCTTGCCTATATAACTGACAACCATCATAGTAACTTCGACTATAGATGTACATACCTTGCGTCTCTTCATAGGCTCCACAGACGTTATTGTCACAACATGAATATTGATCCCAACTCCAAAAAATAGTATCACCTACATTAAGGATTATATCTGCAAGAACATCAACAACATATGAATGAGTCCCTAGTCCAAAACAATCGCCTGTTGCCGCTTTTTTCAAATCATTTTCTATGATAGGTACTTCTGGTGTACCATTTTTACCAATTCTATATCGAATAGAAGCAGCATCAATCCTTGTTTCGTCTGACCATATGGTATGAAATCTATGACGAATTAAACTTGCTGGTGCATCTCCGATATTTGTTCCATAATAATACCTTGTCAATCCTTCTCCAAAACATGAAGTATAATCTTCTGTTCCGAATATATTTGTAGCTCTATTATAGACTAAATCTGGTAACAATATGTTGTAAGAAACACCTGCTGGAGTAAATTGATCTTCACAATATTCTCCACCACATCCCCATCTCGCATGGTGTCTAGATTCAGCAGGAACCGAACAATCTTTGATGGTTACGGTTTCCACAATCTCCATAAATTCTGTCCTATTTAGCTGTTCAGGATGTTCTTGAGCATTAAATGTACCATCACTAATTTGAGCTGGATTTATGTTAGCAAATATAGTGTCACCTGTAGCCGCTAGTGTAGTGCTTAAACTAATGGTATCGCCACTTGTACTGATGTAAGAAAGATCATCCACACAAAAAGCATCAGGGTTAAACACAGAGTATATTTGAAATGAGTCCAAGGGACCATTTCCACCATTACTTACTGTTAATTTACGAGAAAATGTACCGTTTAAATAAGCTGGCAAGACTGGAGGAACAATATTTATTACATTTAAGATGGGTTTAGTAATCTCAAAATCATTTGTTGTTTTTGTTTCCGAACCGGAAGTTGTACCTGCATAATAAGTTGCTTCCACATCGAAATTAATGGCTACCCCAGATGTGGCAAGAGCAATAGCGTCACAATTTGCATTTGCTCTAAAGCTAAAAATGGAGGATTCATCATCTGCTAGAAGTCCAATTTTGAAGGTAGGATTATTTAAATCCGAAATGTCCGCTTCTACCCCATTAACATCCCCAATATTATCAAAAATACTTCCTGGTACATAGTTGATCCCTAGTGGCAAATCTGGAGCAACGATTATAGAGTCCAAATTACTGCCCGAAATATTAGCAATGGATATGGTAAACACATCAGCTGTGTCACATATGGACATAAATTCGACTCCTGGCTCTGGGGCATCCACCGTAAAAAACAAGGTAGATTGCGCACTTCCGAAGAAAGGAATTACAGAAAACAAAACAAGGCCTAATATCGTAGGCAAAAATTTAGATTTGTCGCCATTTCTTTTGTGCGTAGAAACAATCGTTTCCCCTTTTGATGTGTAAACAGTACTCATATAACACTATTTGAATAATCATTCAATTAAAAACAAATGAAATACTGTGTCTGAGATGTTTGGTAATCTATAATTGTAGAATTTTCAATACCCTAATTCTAGATTAAGGACAAATATAACATATTAAAAATAATTTTAATATGTAGTAGATAGTCTTAACACTTTTAACCCTAATGATCTCTTCACGGTTTTCCAATTGTGCATCAAAAGTAGCTTTTGGTTGAAGCTGGATCAGACATATTCGAAAAGTGGTCAATTTTGCTTTTGTTTAGTTGATTTTATCCGATTTTTAGAAAAAAGCCCCAACGAAGCTATGCTTGTCGAGGCTTTTTTACTGTATCTAAACTAGTAGACTAACTTATATAGTCTTGCTTCTAGTTATTATCTAATTTAATCAGTTTCTTGCTGATTCTTTCTGTATCAATATTCAATTGGATTTCGTAAATACCCGCTGGTAATTTGCTACCATCAACAACATATTTATGTAATCCAGCAGATGCATTTTGATCAAGCATCAATCCATTAAGAACTTTCTTTCCTGTGGCATCAAACATATCGGCTTTTAGTTGGATGGCCTCTTTCGTTAATTCTATTTCTATTGTAAATGTTCCAGTTGTAGGGTTAGGATACAATCGGGTATTGTTCGCTAATCCTTCGTCAGATGTTTCTACATTTATAGTAATTATATCTGTCATATTTACGCTACCATTGTTGTCTATAGATCTAACTCGGTAGTAGTAAATTCCTGCAACACTTAGATCATGATCTGCATAATCGTATAAGTGTTCTGCTTGACCAACTGCTCCTATTTTAGTAATAGTCTCAAAGCTGACGCCATCATAACTTCTTTCTAATTCATAGTAATCTACATTGATTTCATTAGCTACAGCCCACTCTAAATGGTTAAATGTGCCTTTATTCTCTCCAGTAAATCCTAACCAACTTGCTGGTAAAACTCCTTGGACTAATCCAGCATCAACATACTGCATCTCATCACCAGATTCTAAACTGAATAGGCTGGTAGTGTTGATACCATTCATATGATCAATATCACTGTCCTCGATTTCTTTACCTTGGTTCGGTGTAGTAAACCCAAAACCTGCTGGCGGTGTTACCTCTAAATAGTACTCTTTAGCTTTTAATTCGTCTACTTCATACTTACCATCTACGCCTGTTACCGTTTCTTCTAACATCGTTCCATCTGCTGCTCTAATGGCAATTTGTACTCCTTCAGCTCCTGGCTCTCCTAAATCTTGTACTCCGTTTGAGTTTTCGTCAAACCAAACTCTATCACCTATTACAGCCATGGCATAGAATCCTGCTCCAAAATCACATTTAGACTCTCCACTTGTCAAGCTGAATATATCCGTTGTATTCATTCCATTGTTATCTGTTACATCACTATCTCTAGTATCATCTCCGCCTTGATCTGGTCTAACAGTAACTAGACCATACGGTGGCGCTGCGTAGTGGATGTAGTAGTTTCCTGGTGGAACACATACTTTCCAATATCCATCATCTGAAGGTGTTCCTGGTTTATGTCCTGAGTATACAAAATCATACAGTACAAAGTCTCCATCAATTTGTCTAAAGATTTCCACTTTCAGTCCATTGATACCATTTTCAATTTCATCCCACACATTATCCTTATCTGTATCAAACCAAACTAACTCTCCCAATGGAACACACATGTAAAATCCTGCATCCCACGTCGGATCATACTCTCCAGCTGATAAAGTAGTAATTTGGGTAGTTCCTACACCATTACTTCCGTCAACATCACTGTCATTAGCATCATCTCCACCTTTATTATCTAGTGTCAGCTCAAATCCATCAGGACTGTAAAACTTAACATAGTAGTCACCAGGATATAAGTTGTCAAATAAGTACTTTCCATTTGCATCAGTAAATGCCGTACCAACTAAGTTTCCTTCTGCATCATATAGTTCTACTCGAACGTTTTCGATACCCGCTTCACCTGCTTCCATTAAACCATCGGCATCCAAATCATGGAATACCATATCTCCAATGCTAGCTAAAGGTAACACACCTGCATCTACTGTATGATTTTTCTCTCCTGGACCTAGTTCGATGCAAGGAGTAAATCCTGCCAAGTTTGCATCACTATCTGCTTCATCATCGTCACCCTGATTTTGCAAGGTAATTGCACATCCTTCTGGCAATCCAGAAATATCAAATTGTATTTGGTATTCTCCAGGTAATAAAAGATCAAATAAATAGTACCCTGATGCATCTGTAGTTTCTGATTTAATGAAGTTACCATCACAATCAAATAAGTTAACTACAACATTTTCTACACCTGGCTCATCTTTATCCTGAATTCCATCGCCATTTAAATCTTTCCATACGTAATCTCCTATCTCACTAGTCACAAGGATTTCTACTGCATCATTATCATCTTCATCATCATCTCCTTGATTGTAAGGATCATCAACATGTTCGTCAATAACATTATCATTTTCGTCTCCATTGAAGATATCATCTTCGTCTGGACCATCGACTAAATCATTATCGTTATCTGGATCAGTATCAGGAGTACTATCAGCATCATCTTGTGCTATGCCGTCTTCATTAGTACCGCTACTAATTTCTGATTCGTTGTACCAGTCTCCATGTTGAGCTGTTGGTAAAATCTGCACCTCCAGATTTAAGACTAATTCTCTTGTATCTCCTGGAGCAAATGGGCCATCAATAGTGTAGGTTAGTAAACCACCAGCTTCACTCCATCCAGTGTTAATAGCTGCGTCAAAAATATATCCTGAATTTAAGTAATCCGTTACATCTACGTCGTAAGCATCTACATTACCTTGGTTGTACACAGTAATATCGAAATTAACAATATCACCTGGCACATATGGTCCTATTGAGTCTACCGTTTTCTGAATTGCTAAATCATATACTGGAACATATGCCGGGTCATGATCATCTTCATCTTCATCATTGTACTTATCTCCATCGATGTTGTCATCTTCATCTGGATCATTAGGTGTACCACCTTCATCGTTATCTGGATCATTATCGGTCATGCTATCTGTATCTTCAGGATCTGGATAATCAGGATCATCACTGTCACTGTTACTAATTTCCGCATAATTTGTCCAAGCTGTTTCTACATCTTCATAACACTCGATAATTCTAGCACTAAAGCTTACTACATCACTTGTTCCTGGAACTAATGGACCTTCATAAGTCATACTTATTTGTCCAGCGTTTTCAGTCCATCCTAATGCATCATTGCTTGACTCATAAGTTAAACCACAAGGTAAATATTCACTGATTTCAATATTGCTTGCCTGAATACTTCCTTGATTGAATATTGAAATTTCAAATTCAACTACATCGCCATAATTAAATGGACCTGTTGAAGTCATTTCTTTCCTTAAAGCTAGATCAAATAGTTCGATACCTGTAGGATCGTGGTCATCTTCCTCTCCCCCTTTATCGATACTCTCTAAGTCGTTATCTTCATCATCTCCTGGCTCTACATCATTTTCTGGAATACCATCTGTTCCTTCTTCACTATCTGCATCCACTCGAGGATTGTTATCTGTATCCGTGCTACTAATAATCTCACTATAATTAATCCAATCTTTCTCACCTCCATTGGTTTGTACAATCTCTAAAATGATATCAAATGTAGTACAATCATCTTGAGCTAAAACGCCTGGAATCGTATAGGTAGGGTCCGAAATGGTTCCTCCCCATGTTGGATTGTCTGCAAAATCAAAACTATAACCAGCTGGAACATAATCTTCAACAACTATATTCTGAGCATCTACATTTCCTTGATTACAAACCGTCATGGTAAAGGTTAACTTATCACCATATCTATATGGATCGTTAATTGTAACCAATTCCTTTTTCATGGCTAAATCAAACACTTCTACTCTTTCTGGATCATGGTCATCTTCATCCTCGTCCATGTATTTATCTCCAGTGATTACATCATCTTCATTGGCGTCATCAGGAGTACCTCCATTATCATTATCTTCATCAGTGTCTGTCATACTATCGATGTCTTCTGGATCTGGATAATCAGGATCATCACTAGTGTAATCACTTACTTCTGCATAGTTTGTGAAACTATCATCATCCATGTCTAAACATTGTGCCAATGATAGATCGATGCTTACACTTGTATTTTCACCTGGAGCTAATGGTCCAGCGATAGTCATTGTAGCATTTCCTGTTGTTGCATCATAGCTCCAACCCAAGGCATCATTACTTGCTTCATAAACTAGTCCACATGGTATATAGTCACTAATCTCTATATCACTTGTTTGTATGCTTCCTTGGTTATATACCTCGATTGTATAACTTACCACATCACCATACTCATAAGGTCCAGTTTGATTTGCAGTGACTTTTCTCAATGCTAAATCAAGAAGCTCTATACCAGCAGGGTCATGATCATCCTCTTCTCCACCTTTATCATGGCTATCTAAATTGTCATCATTTTCCTCATTTGGTTCGACCCCATTTTCGTCTGCATTATCAGTATCTGGATCACTGTCAATGTCCCAATCATTTCTAACTTCACCAAATTCATTATTGGCACTTTGGATTTCACTATAGTTAACCCAATCTTTTTCTCCTCCTGTTGTTTGTTCTATGGTAAGGAAAATGCTTACTTCTTCACAAGCTTCTTCTGCTATACTAGCGATTGTTGTACTTGCTTCTGGCGCAGCACCTGTCCATCCTGGGTTATTAGCCGCATCAAATCCATAACCAGCTGGGATGTAATCACTCACCACTACATCTTGAGCACCGATGTTTCCTTGATTGCAAACAGTAATTTTGAATTCTAATAAATCTCCATATCTGTATGGATCATTAATCGTCACTAATTCTTTCTTTAAAGCTAAATCAAAGATTTCTATCTTTTCTGGATCATGATCATCCTCATCCTGATCAGCAGGTCCAGTACCCACTGGTCCTGTTCCGTCTCCCATTAATTCATTGTCAGTAACTTCCCATGGTTCACCACCTGCATCATTCGTATTATCTGCATCAGGAGTACTATCTATATCATCAATAGGATCACCGTTTTCATCAGCATGCGTCCAAATTTCTGCATAGTTTGTCCAACCATTTGAGTAATCTGTTGTAGGTACAACTTCTAAGTCAATAGTTAAGATGTAACTATCAGTAGGCATGATAGTACCTGGTATTTCTGTATTGCTTAAGTGACTTGCTGCATCATAGTTCCATGTTGGAGCATTTCCAGCCACATTAGCAAAACCACTCGGTAAGTAATCTAATATTTTTACATCTGTAGCAGGAACATTTCCTTGGTTCTGGACTTCTATCGTAAATGTTACGATATCTCCAAAACTAAATGGTCCTGTTTCCGCGGTTGTTTTTATCAATGCTAAATCAAATACTCGAGGAATATCTTCACAATCATCAGCTTCATCGTCATTAACTCCATCATTATTGGTATCTATTGTTGCTTGGTTAAACAAACCTTGGAAAGGCACAGCTCCACCACCCGGTGAGTTTTCGCCACAAGCTAATAGATTATCATCTCCTACTGGTGATGCTTCTTCTAAGTCTAAATAAATATCATAACTAATCACATAAGTATGACAAGCATTAGCAGCTAATGCTTCATCGTCACTTAAAGTGTATGGTCCAGTTCCACTCAAAGTTGTACCTGGAGCTCCTGGAGCATCACTTGTAAAGCTTACATTTTCTATTACGATATCATCATCAAACATTGGTGTATCTGTCAAATCATATTGCCCGACAGCACCTCCAATATTACACACACTGATGTTGTAGCTAATATTATATCTGTATGGATCCATAGGAACCATCGTTATCTCATTTACTTCCTTATCTAAAATAATGTAAGGTAAATCTTCACACACCGTATCTTCTTCTTCAGGATTACCATCATTATTTGTATCCAAAAGGGTCATATTAAATAATCCTTCTCCTGGACAAGCATTAGCCATATCTACAGCAACAATCATTAGGTCCGTCCCCATGTACTGACCAGCCATACTGATAGTTCCATCCGTAATACAGCTTGCAGGGCCACTTTCACCACATGCCATATAATCGTTATCTCCTAAATCACTGCCTGCTCCTTCATCTTCCAATGCAATTTCTACAAGCACGACTAAATTATAAACATGCGTGTCACCATGATTAATGCTGGCATCATCTGCTAAAGGCCATGGTCCAGCATTGGTTAATCCAGCAGGTACTCCTGCTCCTAGTCCTGAACTAGTGAAACTCGCATTTAAAATGGTAATATCATTATCAAAATTCGGCATATCTACTAGATCATATTGACCTGGCGCTCCACCTGAATTATAAACTTCTACTACATATTGTACTTCATAAGTATGTACACCTACCTGGTCTACACTTACAAAGCTTTTATCATGTGTAATGAATGGAAGATCATCGCAAGCATCATCTTCTTCTTCTGGAACACCATCATTATTTAGGTCCAATGCTGAGGCATTGTAAAGACCTTGCCCTGGTGCAGCTGGTGTTCCTGCATCTCCAAGACCACATGCTGTATAAGTATTATCTCCACCAGAACTTGCATATAAATCAATAGTAACATTTGTAGTGATTGTATATGTATGCACACCAGCAGCAACTATTGATTCGTTTGTTGCAAGTGTCCAAGGACCAGTGCCTGTTAAAGCACCTGAAAGTCCATTAGTGGAAGAGAAATTGGTACTATTAATCGTAATATCATCATCAAATGTAGGTGTATCAACTAAACCATAAGTTCCCGTGATTCCACCTAAATTTGTTACTTGAATAGTATAAACAACATCATAGTTGTTGCCTAAGCCAGTTTGCGTGACAGATACAATATCTTTTTCATGTGTTATCAAAGCACAAGGAGAAACTGGTCCTAGTTCGATATGACTAAAACACTCATTAACTGTGTTTCTAACTATAATATTATAATCCGTTACACCATCCGGCACAAATGGCGGTGTGGTGCTATCACCAATGGTAATAGGTGTACCATAATCACCAGTACCAATCACTGTACCTCCTAGACCAGTTGCTAAATCAGCACCAAGGACAACTTCAAATGTTGCTCCATCGCCTTGATTTATTCCATTAGCATCTATGGTGATCGTAAAGTAATCATCACTAGGGTCAGTAAACGTTCCATTATCAAAACAGTCACTGACTGATGCATCTACGTACAATTCGCAATCATCAGAACAAGCATCAAATGGACCTACCACTAATTCAGCAGTACATTCTGGATCATCTACATCTACATATGTTAAGGTATATGTGCTTACTCCATCAGCCATGATAGGCTCAGGCATAGTGCCACCTACTTCTAAATCTAAATTATATGTCATGGTTCCTAATAGCACTGTACCGTAATAAACAGAGAACATATCAGATTCTCCAGCACCTATGTTATCTGCACTTACTTCGATAAGCACATAATCGTCTGAAAGATCTAAAGGAGTATCATTGTCATTACAGTCATATGGGATGGCCTCTGGTATTAAATTACAATTTGAACATGGTTGTACAGGTGCACTCACATAAGTATGACTACACGAACTTGGAGTATCTCTATCTTGAATTAATAAACTATAACTCGTAGTGCCATCTGCAATGAAGTAAGTATCTGGAGTATCTCCAAGTACTAGATTATCACCATAGCTGGCTGAGCCTATTAAGTTTCCTTCAAAATATACTTCGTACACTCCATCAGGACTTGCCTCATTATTGGCACTAATAGTTATTGTAAAATAATCATCATCTGGATCAGTGGTTGTACCTACATTGTTGCACTCTCCCTCAAAACCATCGGCTACTAAAGCACAGCAAACGACTGTTTCTACAAATACAGGACAACAGACATAACCTTCACAACCATTCATATCTATAGCTACGTAATAAAAAGACTCTAGTCCATCGGATAAACCGGGTGTATCAATATCCACGGTCAGCGTATCACCACGACCTACTTCAACATCATCACCATTATACCAAATAACATCGGTAAGACCGGCCTCGGCAACCAATTTAAAATCTTCAGTACCATCATCACACATAATGATAGGGTCAAAAGGAGGACAAATGATCCCACAAGATCCTGGGTCCGTTATCGTTCCTGATGCTTGGCAAGCTGTGTCATTTCCATCTGTGATTTCAATGCCCACATCTCCACTGCCAGCTGAGCCTAACTGTAAAGTAAACATAGTGCTTACACCATATACTCCACTGCTGGGAGTAACCGTGCCACTAGCTACAGTTACATTATAGAAGCCGCCCAGATCAGTACCTGTCGGGTTTAAAGAAAATACGATAAAATCATCTGTTTCATTTGTTGGAGTATCATTCCAATCACAAGTGATTTCACCCATATTTAAGTCAACTTGGCATTGTGCATCGAGTTGAAGGGTTCCATATATGCAAAAAACCAATAGAAGCATCATTTGTGCTACTTTGGAAGTCACATCATAGGATGTTTTAAAGAGTTGATTAAATGTACTAGTTCTCATTGTACGTAGTTATGTTCAAAAAATAAATTAAGCCAATCCGAAAAATCGAATGGGTATATGATTACTTGCAAGCAAGTATTTATTGCATTGAAAAACACTTAGGATTAGGCGACTACTGTTTGGGATGAATACATTAGGATACGAGTATCCTAATCATTATTCCGTTTACTAGCGGAATAAGCTTGTAAAGCTCTCGTTATGCAAAATGAAAAAATTCGTAAATCGACAAAAAAAGAGACCTTTTACTTGTCTATTCCTTGTGTAAGAGGAATTAGATGCAAGATATAAAAAAGAATTAACATATTACGATTTTTTATAATATGTTTCTAGTAAAAATCAACATTGAACAAAAAGCCCCGATAAACATAATGCTTATCGAGGCTTTTGTCGTTACAGTATCTTTGCAACTAGTCTTGCATAACTAGTTTATTCTATTAGTTGTTGTCCAACTTAATTAGCTTTTTGCTAAATCTTTCTGTGTCTAAACTTAAAAGTACTTCATACATACCTGCTGGTAATTTATCACCATCGATCACATACTTGTGAATACCTGGTGCTACATTTTCGTCTAGCATGATACCACTTAATACTTTCTTTCCAGTAGCATCTAACATATCGGCTTTTAGTTGGATGACCTCTTTTGTTAATTCTATTTCGATAGTAAATGTGCCAGTTGTAGGATTCGGATATAGTCTTGTACTGTTAGCTAATCCAGCTTCTACTGCCTCTACTTCGATGGTAATGATATCTGTCATTTGTTCACTTCCATTGTTATCTACAGATCTTACTCGGTAGTAGTAAATACCTTCTACACTTAAATCATGATCTGCATAATCGTATAAGTATTCCGCCTGACCTACAGCTCCTTTCTTAGTGATTACTTCGAAATTAATGCCATCAAAACTTCTTTCTAACTCATAGTAATTTACGTTGATTTCATTAGCCACTGCCCACTCTAAGTGATTAAATGTGCCTTTGTTCTCTCCCGTAAATCCTAACCAGCTAGCTGGCAATACTCCTTGGATTAATCCAGCATCTACATGTGGAATTTCATCACCTGACTCTAAGCTATATACTGAAGTAGTATTCAATCCATTAGAGTGATCGATATCACTATCTTCGACCTCCTTACCTTGATTAGGTGTCGTAAATCCAAAGCCTGCTGGCGGTACTACTTGCATGTAGTATTCCTTAGCTTTTAATTCGTCTACCTCATAATATCCATCTACTCCGGTAACTGTTTGCTCTAACATAGTACCATCTAAAGCTCTAATTTCTACTTGTATTCCCTCTGCACCTGGCTCACCTAGGTCTTGAACACCGTTAGCGTTTTCATCGTACCAAACTCTATCTCCGATAACAGCCATCGCATAGAAACCTGCACTTAGGTCACATTTCTCACCACCACTTGTTAAGCTAAAGATATCTGTAGTATTTAACCCATTATTATCCGTCACATCACTATCTCTAGTATCATCACCACCTTGGTCTGGTCTCACTGTCACTAAACCGTAAGGAGGCGCATCATATCTTACATAGTAATTACCTGGAGGCACACATACTTTCCAGTATCCATCATCTGAAGGAGTACCTGGCTTATGACCTGTGTATACGAAATCGTACAATACAAACTCACCGGCGATTTCCTTATAAATCTCAACCTTCATACCATTGATACCATTCTCAATATCATCCCATACATTGTCTTTGTCAGTATCGAACCAAACTAGTTCTCCTAACTTAGCACACATGAAGAAACCTGCATCAATGGTTGGATCATGTTCGCCAGCATCTAACCAAATTAGCTGCGTCGTACCTGCTCCATTACTACCATCTACATCACTATCATTTGCATCATTTCCACCTTCATTACTAGGCGTTAATTCGAAGCCAGTTGGATCGTAGAATTGTACAAAATATTCTCCTGGATATAAGTTGTCAAATAAGTACTTACCGTCTGCATCTGTGAAATCCGTACCGACAAGGTTACCTTGTTCGTCATATATTTCCACTCGTACATTTTCTATTCCTGGTTCTCCAGCATCCATGATACCATCAGCATTTAAATCATGCCATACCATGTCTCCTAGACTAGCTAGAGGTAATACCCCTGCATCGATTGTATGGTTCTTCTCCCCAGGACCTAACTCAATGCATGGAGTCCATCCACCTAAGTTTGCATCACTATCTTCTGCATCATCGTCTCCTTGATTTTGTAGAGTAAACGCACAACCTTCTGGTAATCCGCTGATGTCAAACTGTACTTGGTAGTTACCTGGTAATAATAAGTCAAATAAGTAGTATCCTGTCGCATCTGTTGTTGTAGTCTCTAAGAAATTACCATCACAGTCAAACAAATTAACCACCACATTTTCTATACCTGGCTCATCTTTATCTTGTATGCCATCTCCATTTAAATCTTTCCAAACGTAATCTCCTAATTCGCTTGTTACAAGTATTTCTACTGCATCATTATCATCTTCATCATCATCTCCTTCATTAAATGGATCATGCTTATGCTCATCGATTACATTATCGTTTTCATCACCATTAAAGATGTCATCATCATCTGGTCCATCGACTAGATCATTATCATTATCTGGATCAGTATCAGGCATACTATCTGCATCTTCTTGCTCTTCACCATCTTCATTTGCTCCACTACTAATCTCTGTTTCATTATACCAATCTCCATGCTGAGCTGTAGGTAAAATCTGTACTTCAAGATTAATGACTAGATCTCTAGTATCACCTGGCTCGAATGGTCCATCTATTGTATAAGTCAACAATCCTCCTGCTGCAGTCCATCCTGCATTAATTCCTGCATCGAAAATGTATCCATCATTTAGATAATCAGTGATATCAACATCGTAAGCAGTTACGTTACCTTGGTTGTATACCTTGATATCAAAGTCTACGATATCACCCGGAACATATGGTCCTACAGAGTCTACTGTCTTTTGGATAGCTAAATCATACACTGGAACAAAGGCCGGATCATGATCATCCTCATCTTCTCCTGCATATTTGTCACCGTCTACATTATCATCTTCATCAGGATCATTCGGTGTACCACCTTCATCATTATCAGGATCGTTATCTGTCATACTATCCGTATCTTCTGGATCCGGATAATCTGGATCATCACTATCGCTATCACTTATTTCTGCGTAATTAGTCCATGCCGTTTCAGGATCATCATAACATTCTTTAAGTCTAGCGCTAAATGTAACTACATCACTTTCACCAGCTGCTAAAGGTCCATCATAAGTCATGCTTATTAAGCCTCCTGCGTTTGTCCAACCTAAAGCGTCATTACTTGACTCATAGATTAGTCCGCATGGTAAATAATCACTTACTTCAATATTGCTTGCTTGAATGCTTCCTTGATTGTATAAGGTGATAGCAAATTCTACTACATCACCATACATAAATGGTCCTGCACTAACGAGTTCTTTCTTCAATGCTAAGTCAAACAATTCGATACCTGCAGGATCGTGATCATCTTCTTCTCCACCTTTGTCTGTACTCTCTACATCATTGTCTTCATCATCACCTGGCTCGACATCATTTTCAGTAGAACTATCGGTACCTTCTTCACTATCTGCATCTACTCTCACAACATCATTATCATCAGTACTGCTTATAATTTCAGCATAGTTTATCCAGTCTTTCTCGCCTCCAGTTGTTTGTTGGATTTCAAGAACAACATCGAAACTTGTACACTCATCCTGAACTAATACTCCTGGTACCGCAAAGGTAGGGTCACTTACTGTTCCACCCCATGCAGGATTATCAGCAAAGTCAAAGCTGTAACCTGCAGGTACGTAGTCTTCTACTACGATATTGGCTGCATCCACATTTCCTTGATTACAAACGGTAATAGTAAAGGTCAATTTATCTCCATATCTGTATGGATCATTGATCGTAACCAATTCTTTTCTTAAGGCTAAATCAAAAATCTCTACACGTTCTGGATCATGATCGTCTTCGTCTTCATCCATGTATTTGTCGCCATCTACATTATCATCTTCGTTAGGATCATCTGGTGTACCTCCATTGTCATTATCTTCATCACTATCCGTCATACTATCCACATCTTCTGGATCTGGATAGTCAGGATCATCACTTGTATAATCGCTGATTTCCGCATAGTTTGTGAAGCTATCTTCATCCATATCTAGACACTGTGTCAATGCTAAATCAATGCTCACACTTGTGTTCGCTCCTGGCACCAATGGTCCTGCAACTGTCATACTTGCATATCCTGTTGCTGAATCAAAGCTCCATCCCAGAGCGTCATTACTTGACTCATACGTAAATCCACATGGTATATAATCTGTAACTACTATATCACTTGCTTGGATACTTCCTTGATTATATAACTCGATCGTAAAGCTTACTACATCGCCGTACTCATACGGTCCTGTTTGGTTTGCTGTTAACTTTCTTAATGCTAAATCAAGCAACTCTATTCCCGCAGGATCGTGATCATCTTCCTCACCACCTTTATCATGACTGTCTAAGTCATTATCTAATGGATCATTTGGTTCAACGTCGTTTTCATCAGCGTTGTCCGTATCTGGTGTACTATCAATATCCCATAGCGTTCGATCATCACCCATGCTGTTAAATGCACTTTGGATTTCACTGTAGTTTATCCAATCTTTCTCGCCTCCTGCAGTTTGTTCAATGGTTAAGAATATACTTACCTCTTCACATGCTTCCACAGCAATTGCTGGAATAGTTGTCATAGTTTCTGGCCACGCTCCTGTCCATCCAGGGTTATTAGCGGCATCGTATCCGAAACCTGCTGGCAAGTAATCACTAATGACTACATCTTGCGCACCGATATTTCCTTGATTACAAACAGTAATCTTGAATTCTAATAAATCACCATATCTATATGGGTTATTTACTGTAACTAGCTCTTTTTTCAAGGCTAAGTCAAAGATTTCAATTTTCTCTGGATCATGATCATCTTCATCTCCATCAGCTGGTCCAGTACCAATAGGTCCAGTACCATCTCCATCCCATTCATTATCCGTGTCTCCCATAGGTTCTCCTCCTGGATCATTCGTATTATCTGCATCTGGTGTGGAGTCTATGTCATCAATAGGATCGCCGTTTTCATCAGCATGTGTCCAAATCTCTGCATAGTTAGTCCAGCCATTAGCATAATCCATAGTAGGCACTACTTCTAAGTCGATACTTAAGAAATAGCTATCTGTTGGCATTATTGTCCCTGGTATTTCTGTGTTACTAATATGACTTGCAGCGTCATAGTTCCATGTTGGAGCATTACCTGCTACATTAGCAAAACCACTCGGCAAATAATCTACTACTTTAACATTAGTAGCAGGTACATTTCCTTGGTTTCTTACTTCTATTGTAAACGTTACAACATCTCCAAAATTAAATGGTCCAGTCGCTGTAGTTGTCTTAATTAAAGCTAGATCGAATACTCTTGGAATATCTTTACAATCATCAGCCACATCATCAGGCTCTCCATCGTTATTTGTATCTATAGTTGCCTGATTAAATAGACCTTGGAAAGGAACTGCCTCACCTCCTGGAGAATTCTCTCCACACTCTAAGTAGTTATCGTCTCCAACATCTGAATCCGCTTCTAAATCTAAATAGATGTCAAAGCTTACTTCATAAGTATGACACTCATTTGCAGCTAATGATTCGTCGTCAGTTAAGTTGTACGGACCACTTCCAGTCAATCCACTTCCTGGGGCTCCAGGAGCATCGCTTGTAAAGCTTGCACTCTCAATTACTATATCATCATCAAACATTGGAGTGTCTATTAAGTCATAACTTCCAACTGCTCCACCAATGTTACATACTTCAATTGTATAAGTTACATTATATCTGTAAGGATCCATCGGTACCATAGTCACATCATTGGCTACTTTGTCCAATACGATGTATGGTAAATCATCACATACAGTATCTTCTTCTTCAGGATTTCCATCATTATTTGTGTCTAGTAAAGTCATATTAAATAGACCTTCACCAGGACAGGCATTTGCCATATCTACGGCAATCGTTCTTATGTCTTTAGAAGAACCTTGACCACCCATAGTAATAACACCATCAGTTACACAACTTGCTGGACCATTTTCGCCACAAGCCGTATAATCATTATCACCTAAGTCACTGCCCGCTCCTTCATCTTCTAAATCAATCTCAACTCGAACGGTTAAGGTATAAACATGAGTATCTCCATCATTAATGGTTGCATTATCTGCTAATACCCAAGGTCCTTGATTCGCTAAACCTGTAGGTATACCAGCTCCTAAACCTGTGCTTGTAAAGCTAGCACTCAATATCGTGATGTCATCATCAAAATCTGGCATATCAACCAAGTCATAATCACCTGGTGCTCCTCCTGTGTTAAATACTTCCACAAAATATACTACATCATATGTGTGAACCCCTACTTGTGTAACATCACCTATACTCTTATCATGAGTTATAAAAGGTAAATCATCACAAGCATCATCTTCTTCTTCTGGATCACCATCATCATTTAAATCTAAAGCTGATGCATTATACAAACCTTGACCAGCTGATGGAGGTGTACCTGGGTCACCAAGACCACAACCTACATAAGTATCGTCTCCTCCACCGGATCCTTCATACAGGTCTAGATCTACATTTACAGTAAGTGTATACACATGTTGTCCACCAGCTGCGATTGACTCATTACTTGCTAAAGTCCATGGCCCTGTACCTGTTAAAGCACCTGATAAGCCATGTAATGAGCTATAACTTGCGCTATTAATAATGATATCATCATCAAAATCTGGAGTATCTATTAATCCATATGTGCCTGCACTTCCTCCTTCGTTCTTCACCGTAATTGTATAGACTACGTTGTAATTATTACCAACATTTGTAGCCGCTACACTGGTTATATCTTTTTCGTGTGTTATCAGTGCACATGGTGCCACTGGTCCCACTTCTATGTGACTAAAACAGTCATTTACTGTGTTTCTTACAATAATATGATAATCTGTTACACCATCTGGTCTAAAAGGTGGTGTGGTATTATCGCCGACAGTAATCGGTGTTCCGTAAGTACCGGTTGCAATTACAGTCCCGCCTAATCCTGTAGCTAAATCTGCACCTATAACCACTTCAAAGCTTGCATTAGATCCTCCATTAACTACATCCGCTTCAAGAGCAACCGTAAAGTAATCATCACTTGCATCTGTCAGTGTTCCATTATCAAAACACTCACTAACTGTAGCTTCTACGGTGACTTCACAATCATCAGAACAAGGATCAAAAGGTCCCACCTCTAATTCAGTCATACAAGCTGGATCATCGACATCTCTATAGACTAATGTGAATGTAGATACTCCATCAGCCACAAATGGTCTAGGCAAATTATTACCTATTTCAATATCCAAATTATAGGTCATCATGCCTAAAACAACACCGTCATAATACACTGCATACATATCAGATGCACCAGCTCCTGCATTATCCGCACTCACCTCAATCAATAC
Source organism: Saprospiraceae bacterium (assembly GCA_020631235.1). GTDB lineage: Bacteria > Bacteroidota > Bacteroidia > Chitinophagales > Saprospiraceae > JAHDDO01. Next base: position 303,462 of record JAHDHQ010000002.1, read on the forward strand.
ATAATCATCTGTCGGGTCTAATGGTGTACCGTTATCATTACAAGCGTATGGGATGGCCTCTGGTATAATATTGCAATCAGAACAAGGTTCTACTGGTGCACTTATATATGTATAGCTACAAGTACTTGGGTTATCCTTGTCTTGAATAACTAAACTATAACTTGTACTACCATCTGCAATGAAATAAGTATTCGGGAAACTACCTAATGTAATATTGTCTCCATAATCAGATGTTCCTATTAAGTTTCCATTATAATAAACTTCATACATCCCATCAGGATTTGCATCATTATTAGCGCTTATTGTTATGGTAAAGTAATCATCTTGAGGATCTGTCGTACTACCATTATTGTTACAATCTCCTTCAAAGCCATCAGCTATGAGTGCGCAACAAACTTCAGTTTCGACAAATATAGGGCAACAAACCAAACCTTCACATCCATTAGCATCTCTAGCTACATAGTAAAACGATTCCAAACCATCAGCTAAACCGGGTGAGTCCGGATCAACAACATAAATATTGCCTCGCCCTACTTCTACATCATCACCGTTGTACCAAATAACATCCGTAAGTCCTGGATCTGCTTCAAGTGTCACTTGTTCAGTTCCATCATCACATATTACATATGGATCAAATGGAGGACAAACTGTACTACATGGGCCTGGATCTGTGATTGTTCCGCTTGAAATACATGCAGGATCATTTCCATCGGTTATCTGAACTGTAACATCTCCAGCACCTGCACTACCTAATTGTAGCATAAATGAAGTGCTTCCTCCATAAATTCCACTGCTCGGAGATACTGTACCTCCACTGACTGTTACATGATAAAAACCTCCTAAACCAGCTCCTGTCGGATTTAATTCAAAAGTGATAAAATCATCTGTTTCATTTGTAGGTGTTCCATTGGAATTACAGCTGATTTCACCCAAATTAATATTTACCATACATTCTTCTGATGAACAAATTCCAGGATCACTTACAGTTCCCGATAAAGTACACTGTGTGCCTCCATCTACGTCTTCAACAGTAACTACAATATTTCCTGCTCCTGCACTACCTGGCTGAAGAGAAAAAGAAGTATTTGAACCATAAGTTCCTGTTGTAGGACTGACTGTACCACTGCTTACACTTACTGTATAGTTGGCACCAACCAAGGTCCCACTTACATTCAAGTTAAACGTGATAATATCATCAGTTATATCATTTTCTGTAGCATTATCATTACATGCTACTCCATTTATGCCTAAACCTGTGATTGTACATTCCCCAGAACTGCAAGATCCAGGATCATTAATAATCACATCTAAAGTACATGAAGCACTTCCACTATCTTGTATAGTAACTGTTACACTACCTGCTCCAGCACTACCATTCTGCAAAGTAAAACTAGTTGCACTGCCATAAGTGGCCGTTGTAGGGCTAATCGTTCCACTACTTACAGACACTGTATAACTAGTACCTAATTGCATACCGTTAGGGTCCAAATCAAAGGTGATATAATCATCACTCGGATCACCATCAGTTCCGTTACTATTACATACTATATTATTTAAACCATCACTCGTTAATACACATGGATCATTCATACTACATGGTCCCGGATCAAGAATATCTGCCCCTTCAGTACATCCTGCGGTAGCATTGTCTTCTATAGTCACAGAAAAATTACCTGCTCCTGCACTACCCGCTTGCATAGTGAAAGTAGTAGCCGCACCATAGGTCCCACTCGCAGGAGTCACAGTACCTGAACTAACTGTCACATTATATCCTGTGCCCAAGGCTGTTCCGCTTGGATTCAAAGTAAAGGTAATTATGTCATCATTAGTATCTGAAGTTCCATTATCATCGCAACTTATGTCTCCCAATCCAATATTTAAACTACATGTTGTACTACTACAAGTACCTGGGTCAGGCACTAATAATGTGGTAAAACAAGTATTATCTTTTTCATCTGTAGCAGTAATCATAACATCTCCTCCGCCTGCACTACCAGCTTGCATAGTCACAGATACAACTGTACCATAAGCACCTGAGGTAGGACTGACAGTTCCTTTATCTGAACTAATAGAATACATCGAACCAGTATTAGTACCAAAAATTTCAATATCGAAAGTTATAAAATCATCTGTACTATCTGTATTTGTGCCTCCATCATTACATTTGACATTCGTTATCTCTGCCGATGTGATTGTACATTCTTGCACATCACTACAACTACCAGGATCGGTCACAATAGCTGTTTCAAAACAATCTGGCTTTGCATCAGAAGTAATCGTAATGGTCACATCTCCACTACCTGCACTACCATCTTGCATGGTTACTGATAAAGGTGTTCCCAAAATTCCAGTATTTGGGGTAACTGTACCGCTTGAAACAGATACAGTAAATCCAGTACCATTTAAATCTGGCTGGTTAGTATTAATTGTATATGTTAAATAATCATCAGTTGCATCTGTGGTTGTGCCATTATCATTACACAAAATATCCGTTACTGAAACTTCAAGCTGACATTTTTGAGTACTACATGTAGGCGTATTAAAACTACCATTTAGTAAACAACCAGGTTTTTCTGAATCAGTAATAGTGTAAGAATAAGAACTTGCTCCTACCACACTTCCTGCAGGAAGTGTGAAAGTTGTTCCAACTCCATACAAACCACTTGTAGGAGTAACTGTAGTACCATTAACCACTAAATTATATCCTGCACTTGCATTATTTGCCGTTGGCTCTAACACAAAAGTTACAAAATCATCGCTATCATCATCAGGTGTTCCACCGTCATTACACATGATCATTCTTATGCCATCATCCGTAATTTCACAATCAGTACCTCCGTTACTACATGTTCCTGGATCGCTTAAATCAACTGTTTGAGAACAAGTAGGGTCATTTACATCTGTAAATGTTATTGAGAATGCACCCGTAGAACCTGCACTTCCGGCAGGAAGCATAAACATGGTAGATGTATTATAACTACCTGAACTTGGAGTTAATGTACCTGCCGAACTACTTACATTATAAGTACTTGCTACACCACTTCCCATTAAATTTATTGTATATACTATTTTATCATCAGTAGCATCGGATGTTGTACCATTATTATCACAGGTGACAGTACCACTAGGTGTATTTATCATACATCCTCCTCCGGTGCTACATGTTCCCGGATCAGTTACAACTACTGTAGTAGTACATGTCATATCTGTTCCATCTGTAATGGTGATGGTTATATCTCCTCCACCAGCACTGCCGCTGGCTATTTCGTAACTCACTACACTTCCGTAATTACCTGAAGTAGGAGTAATTCCCATTCCGTTGCTTGTGCTTACACCATAACTGCCTGTAGCACCTGTTACTTCTAAATCAAAAAGAATTTTATCATCAGTTGCGTCTGTAGTACTTCCATTATCATTACAAGTAATGTTAGTTACTGTAGGTACAAGATTACAAGATGGATTGCTACACGTACCTGGATCTGTTACTACAACATCCAAAGTACAACTCATATCTTCAAGGTCTGTAATAGTGATGGTTACATCACCCATTCCTGCACTGCCCATACCTAATTGAAAGGCCGTAGGAGCTCCATAATTTCCTGAAGTTGGAGTAATTGTTCCACTTGAAGCGCTTACTTCATATCCAAGGCTACTTAATGTAGTACCTGTTGGCCAAAGATCAAAAACAATTTCATCATCAGTACTAACTGTTGATGTTCCTTGATCAACACAAGCTATATTATCTAATCCTGCATCACTTATTGAACAACCCGGCTCCTTAACTTCCCATGGAAATAAATTAGCAGTCCAATCTCCTTCTTCACAATATTTGACAAAAGATTGATCACCTGAATCGATATAAAAAACTACATTTTCCAACCATGACTGAAAACTTCCTGGTCCACTTTGAGGAGAACCATTAAAAACTAAACAAACGTTTAAAGTATAATCTCCTGTACCTAAATCTCCACCAGTAGAAGTAAATCCTGAAATGCTTAATCCTTCAAGATAAGGTCCATTTTTCACCATGGTACCACTTACTGTAAGTCCTGGATCTGGAGTTGTCACCGTCCCACTCACAAAAGATATATCATTATTAAACCAATCAAAGGACATTCCTACTCCTACCGCATTAAATCTTAATGAAAAAGATGCTAAATCACATGAACCTGAGGTTGAAGTCTCGCATAAGGAAGGGACATTTGATATAGTAATGGGGAACTTAATTGTATCATTTGAATTTTCTTGGATACAAATTGGCCCTGAGCCATTAAATTCAATCTTTGAAATATCACATGTGCTTGCGGCATTATACATATCAATTGATGTACAAACTGGTTCTGGTAAACCACCAATATACTGACATCCAGGAACATCTGGGTCATTTGCATCTTGATCGTTCCAAACCCAAATCTCACCTCCTGTATTGTCTATTGAATTTATGCAAAGTTCTTGCCCTGGGGAAAATCCCGAACAGCTTGATCCTGCATAAAAAACACATAAATTCCAATCCATAGTACTTGGGTAATTAGGGTTAGTTAATACGATATTACCAGCAGAATTTGTGAAAAAATTATCAAAATTTGTGTAGGTGTAAATTCCACTTGGAAACACATCACAAGGGCTTACGGATAAAAGCCCTCCATTTATCACTTCAATAAATGGGGCACAACTCGTAAATGCAATTTCAGCAAAACCACAAGAACCATCATCAACTAAACTAACATTTAGCCCAGTTGTTGAACAAGAAGAATTAGCACAATAATTTTCAGCCTCTAACACTAAATCAGCAATTGGACCAGCAGCAGCTGGATAATTTATTGGATCTTGAATAGCCCAAATCGCTTGCTGCATTTCGTCTTCCGTATAGGTATTATCTGCATTATCTGCATACTCTGCTAACCACATAATATATCCTGTTGCACATTCATTAGAAACCATCCCAGTGGTTGGCGGTGGACCAGGAGCAATATCATAAGTATGCTTAACATTATTACAAAAATTTAACGATGGTTCAAGACACCAACCTAATCTTCCGGTGCAATCTAAAATTCCAGGAGGATTAGCATCATTAGTGTCAAGCATACAACCAGAGGGTTGTTGGGCTGATAGTTGAATATTGACAGTCAATCCAAACATTAAAATCAATAATGATTTTGTGATTGTGCCTAAATAATTCAACATAAAATGAGTTCTTTTTGCCTTAGATTTCATTGTACTTAGTTATGTTCAAAAAAGAGTTTAAGATTCTAGTTTCCTAGAACTACAATATTTCGATAGTCAAATCTGACTTTGCTTACTTGTTTGAATATTAATTCATCTTGAACAAGATGATTACTGTATAAGGGAATGGACGAAATAGAATTAAACTAACTCTACTTCAAATACAAATATATTACAAATTATTATAATATGATAATGAATATTATATAGTTTTATTTAAATATGTATCATTCTAATTTGCACTATTTTAGAACTATATCTAGACTATTTAGTGCATAAAAAAAGCCCTGCCTTTTTTCAAAGCAGGGCTTTTTATTTATCACTATTAATAATTAGTCTTTGATAATTTCAATTTCATAACAACCTTGAGGACAATCTTCTGAACAAACAGATGGAATGGTCAAAGTAAATGTTGTTTCACATCCAGGTCCTTGATCAGAACCTAAAGTAATTGTTCTTGTTCCGGAGCCTGCAGAATTATTTTCTAAACGTACATTTAATGGTGTACCATAAGTACCTGTATTAGGTGAAACTGTCCCTACATCAACCGATAATGTATATGTACCTCCAGTTGGTCCTCCTGGATTAACTACAAACTCAACATAATCATCTGTAGAAACAAATGGCGTGTTGTTATCATTGCAAATACCATCAACATCAGGATGTGTTGGTGCTGGTACCACCTCAACTATTACATCTGAATTATCTGAACAACCATTTCTATCTGCAAATACAACATTATATGTTCCTGCTTCAGCTAAACTAACTCCGCTAATCACTGGTTCTTGCTCACTAGAAGTATATGCTCCTGGTCCTGACCATGTAAATGTAAATGGACTCGTCCCTCCTAATCCACTAGCACTTAAATTTAATTCGCCGCCTTCACATACGGGAGAATCACTGAACGCTGTAACTACTGGGTTTGCATGCACAATTATTTCTACTTCTGTTCGTGTTGGACTAGTACAATTACTAACTACTTCTCTTGCTTCTGCATAAAAAGAATGAGTACCTACTCCTAATGGACCTCCTGGAAGATAATTATCACTATCTGATAATAATAAATTTCCATCTGCACTCGAATCATACCAATCAATAACAAATCCGGCCTCAGTGCTTGCTGAAATAGTTGGAATATCATCACCATCACAAATTTCGAATGGTCCCGCGCCTGTAGGCGCCATAATCATAGGGCATGTACATTCAGGAGCCATAATGTCTTCAGAAATAGAGCAAGGTGCTACCTCAGCCGTTACCGTTATATTTTGACCCACTGGTATGTTAGTTATAACTCCATCTCCAACATCTCCTACCGTTGAAGTCACTGTAACATTGCTAGTAAACTCCACTGTATAACTCATCAAATCAGGTGCACAGGCCACATTATCTATGCTCAATGTAGGCGATTGTGTTACTGTAACAGCCAGTACCGCTGTATGTGCACAACCATTCGCATCAGTTACTGAAACCGTATAATCACCACCATCTGCAGTGGTTGAATTTTCAATGGTCGGATCCGCTTCTGAAGAAGTAAAACCATTTGGTCCTGTCCAAGAGATATCAAAAGGTGCTGTACCAGAACCAACATTGGCAAACAAAAAGATAGTTTCACCACTACAAACTGGTTCTGTATAGCTAGGCACTAACACTGGAGCTTCAAATATAGTGAAGCTCACTTCTAATCTTACAGCACTCACACATGTTGACGCAGCATCTCTAGATTCTGCGTAGTAGGTGTGTACTCCTGGACTTAATGGTCCTGCAGGAGTAAAGCTTGTACTGTTTGTTAATAAAGCTGTACCACCGGTCGCGTCAGCATACCAGTCTACTTCCATTCCAGCTGCTGGTGTAACTGAAAGTGTAGGTATATCTTCTCCATAACATATATCTGCTGCTACTGGATCACTTGGTGGGTCTACTTCAGGACAACTACAATCAGGTGCCGTAATATCCATGGTCGCAACACAATCTCCGATCGTCGATGTTATAGTAATATCTGTACCAGCTGGAATACCTGTTATAGCATCTGCTCCAACTGTACCCGCAGTACTTGTTACTGTTCCATCTGATGTAAAACCAACACTATAAGAAGACTGATCTGCTGAACAATCGATATCTCCAATTGTCAGCGAAGGTGCTGGACTGATACTAACACTAACTGTCCCCTCTCCACTACAACCATTACCATCAGTAACTATTACTGTATAATCTCCAGCCATGGTAGCTGCATCTGCATCAAAAAGTGCTGGATCTTGATCTGTCGAAGTAAATGTGTTTGGCCCTGTCCATGCATAGGTAAACGGTCCTACTCCACCCGATTGCATAGCCATCAAATTAAACGCATCTCCTTCACATATAGGTGATGTAGCTGTAGGGCTGACTGTAGGTTTTTCGTTTATCGTTAAAATTACTTCAGTACGTGTACTACTAGTACAAGATGTACTAGGTTCCAAAGTCTCTACAAAATAACTATGCATACCAGCTGCAAGTGGTCCACTTGGAGTATAAGCTGTATTATCAGCTATTAATAATGTGCCGCCTGTTGCCGCGTCGTACCAGTGTGCCTGGAATCCTGTTTCAACACTAACTGTCAATTCAGGAATCACGTCACCATCACAAATACTAGGGTTATTCGGATTGGTAGGAGGGTTTACTGTAGGACAATTACAATCTGGAGCCATAACATCGACACTTGTTGTACAAGTCCCAATGGTAGCTGTTACTGTTACATCTGTCCCTTCAGGAATATCAATAACTTGATTTCCACTAATAGTTCCAGCCGTAGAAGTAACGGTTGCATTAGTGGAGAAACTTATTGTGTAACTTGTCATATCAGCAGAACACTCTACATTATCTATAGTTAATGTAGGCACTGCATTTACAGTGATACTAACTGTAGATTCGTCCATACATCCATCTGCATCTGTAACCACAACCGTGTAATCACCACTCATTAACTGAGTAGCCATCATAATGGTTGGATTTTGTTCTGTAGAGCTAAATCCATCAGGACCTGACCATGAAACCATATATGGCTCTGCGCCACTGCTTATACTTGCTGATAAATTTAAATCTTCGCCCTCACAAAGAGGTGTATTTCCATCTGCAGTCACAGACATAGTACATGTTTGTGAACTACATTCTATTACATCAATAAACGTCTGAGCTACACTTGAACATCCATTATCATTATCCGTTACTGTTACAAAATAACTAATATCGCCTACTGGGAATACTTCTGGTTGTTGTATATAAGGATTAGATAAATATGTACTAGGGCTCCACACATAAGTATAATTTCCAACGGCTGGATTTACCGTCAGTGGTATAGGTGTAGCTGGATCTCCAGCACAAAATTCTTGATCGTTCAAAATGGCTTCTGGTGCAGGTACATCTGCTACCGTAACAACAACTGGACTTGTTGCAAAACATCCAGTAATTGCATCAACAATAAGCAATGAATATTCTGTAGTAGAAGTTGGACACGCAATAGTTACATTTGAATTAGGATCACTTAATCCTGTGGTAGGTGCCCACGCGTATGTTTTACCCGTTTCAAATGGTACTGACAACTCTGTGCAACCTCCCTGACAAACTGCTTGTGGTGCTTGAAAAGGTGGGACATATTCATTGACAGTTACAGTAACTTCATCTGTATTTGTACAGCCTCCTTCAGTTATACTTATCGTAAAAGTATATGTTCCTCCAGCTGGGGGATCAAACGATGGATTAGGGCATGTTGTACAACTTAGTCCAGTCGTAGGACTCCAACTTATAGTTCCTGTATTATTAGCATCACCAATTGTTGTTGGCTCATTCACACAAGTACTTTTATCCGTTCCTGCATTAGGATTGGCTGTTGGAACGACATCTATAGATGCCTCATCTGTACAACCATCGGCGAAAGTAACTGTCACAGTATATGTAGCTTCTGTATTTCCTGTTGCCATTGGATTTTGACAATCAGTACAAGATAAGTTTGTTGCAGGAGACCATTCGTACATAGTACCTGCAGGAACATTATCTCCAATATTGACTCCGCCAGACGAAGGACAGAAACCAACTGGACCCATTAAGTCAAAAGAATGATCTGGAACGGTAACAGTCACTTGATCAGTATCTTGATTAGGACAACCAGAAAATATTCCAGTCACTGTATATGTTGTAGTTGCTGTTGGTGATGCTAAAGGATTTGGACAATCGGTGCAACTTAATCCCGTAGCTGGAGACCAAGAATAAGTTACTCCCGGCAACTCTTCAGGCCCTATTTCAACTGGGTCACCTCCTTCACAAAATATTAAATCAGGAGCATCTCCTATTTCTAAATCTGGCATTACTGTCACCATAGCTGTATCTAACTCCGTACACCCAGTAACTGGATTTGTTACGGTTAATTGAAATTCCAAAGAAGTAGACATCAAAACTTCTGGCTGAGGTGAATTTGAGTCTGTCCCATTTTGCCAAGGAGCTTCTGGTGCCCATTGATAAGTATAAATTCCTCCACTCGGATCTGGAGTACCTAGGATAACAATTGCGTTATCACATACCTCCCAATCAGGTCCTGCATTTGCACCTAGACTTTGTACTTCGACAGTTGCTGTATCATACACTGTACAACCTGATGCTGTTTCAATAACTTCAACCACATAATTATAAGTTCCTACACCAGGAGGCGTAACACTTGGATCCGAAATTGTTGAAGAGAAGTTATCTGGCCCAAACCATTCATATTCGTATGCTGATATATCACCTTCACCTAAGTTAACAGCATCTCCCGGACAAGCAAAATGATCCTGTGCGCTGAAATTTGGTAATGACCAGGCTGGATTATTAACAAACACAGAACCTGAACAAATAAATGACCCATCAATTTTACTGAATACTTCGACGGTATAAGTCATTGCACCAGTGGTAATTACGTTCAATGTTCGATTATCTAAAATTCCATCTGTACCAGCAGCTGGACTCCATAAATAGTCAAAATCGTTTGGATCAGAGCTTCCCAAATTAGCTGCATATGCTGTGATTTTTAGAGTATCACCATTATCAAATATTTTAGGGCAATCCCAAGGTTTATTAGCTCCAAATTCAACTACACAACCACAAGGTGGAACAAGTACGTTATCCGTACAAGTAACACCATTTTTTGAAACATCGATTTGGTATTCTGTGGTACCAGTTCCTGAAGAACTAACCGTGGTAAAAGGTGTATCGGTAGGACCTATAAAATCACTAGTTCCGCCTGCTATTTTTGTCCAAAGATAAGTTGGATTAAGATCTCCATGATCCCATCCTCCGATCCATCTAGGCCCACAAACATCATTTCCTCCCTCTGCTCTTAAGACCGTAACTGTTACATCATCATAAAAGTAACAACCATTACTTTCTGCTCTCAATACATAATTAAAAGGATTTGGTTCTGGCATATCTGTACCATAGTCAAACGTAGTTATTCCTGTTGTTGTTGAAGTCAAATAATTTCCAGGAGCCCATTGGTAATTATACCCTGCCACACCAGAACCAATATCAACTGTTGCTGGAAAACAAATGGTAGGATCTGGACCTGCAAAATCTGCTCCTGGCGAAGATACTGGCGTAACAAGTACATCATCACTTGTCGTACATGTACCTCCTGCTGCTAATGGTACTTCTACGGTTAAGGTGTATGTTGTAGGAGTACTAGGGCTTGCTAATGGCATAGCGATAGTTGGGTCGTCTAAACCTGTTGTAGGAGTCCATGTATAACTAATCCCAGCGACCCCAGCAATCGCTGGAGTGCCAATTCTTACTGCAACACCCTCACAAGAGGCCACATCTGGACCAGCATCTGCTTGGACAACAGTTACTACTGCTTGGTCTATTTGTGAACAGCTATTTTGATCGGTTACCGTCAATGTAAAAATTGTAGAAACCGGAACTGTTGCGGTTGGATTTGGATCACTGGCATCAGATAATGATCCTGCCATATCCCAAGCATAGGTAAATGGCGGAGCTTCTCCGTCAGCTGTTGGAGAACCCCCAATATCTACAGATATATTTGGGCAGGTATAATAAGCTCCTCCTGCGTCAACATCAGGAGCTGTATTCTCGTTTACCAAGACTGCAGCAACATCAGATACATTTAATACAGTACCTGAACATTGGTCAATAACTTGCCGTCTATAATACATATCTACACCTCCAACAAATGGGAGGAAGTCTTCTAAAATTCCATAAGATAAATCAGTCCAAGGTCCAGTTGGGCTTTCAGCCTCTTGCCATAAATAATTGGCTTCAATAGGAGGGTGAGTTACCGTTGCTCCACCATAATATATAATTGGCAATGAAGCTTGATCTACCTCGACAGTTGTTCCATCTATTATCTCTGCAAGCCCAAATTTACACGTAGTTTGAGTCATTGGAGATATAATTTCGTTCGCTGAATAATCAGGTGAAATAGTAAATTTTGCATAGTGAGGTGTAGTACTTTGATTATCTGCCTGAAGAATATATGCGCCTTCTGTTGTTGGAGACCCAGCAGAACCATTAGAAGCTAAATAAATTTCACTATCATAAATCTCGATATCTACTGGTCCATCATTACCTGTTCCACCAAAAAATGAAGAATAACATAAATTTCCATCAGAAGTAAACACTCCAACCATGGTTTCACCTGGTCCGTTGCTAAATTCTTGTACTGCATCATTTGTAGTAATCATCGTTTCTCCTCCAGTCACCCCGACAACATAAACAAGACCATTTACTGCTTCTAAATCTGTTGGATAAGATTCCCCATCACTGGAATAAAAGGTTGCCCACTGAAAAACACCATCAGAAGCCACCTTACCAACAACTATATTTTGGGGGGATTCAGGATTTAATGGAACTTCCTGAAATGCTCCCGTTGTAGTCGGAAATAATGCGCCTGCTCCATATAGAAAATATACATCACCATTATCAACTTCAATATCTACAAGATAATCTCTCGATCCCATTTCATCTCCACCTACATAAGTTACCCATTGGGCAGATCCATCAATTAAAAACTTACCCATAAAACCATCAATAGCACCATCCAGCGTGCCATCTGGGGCACTCGCTGAGGCTAATCCTGAACTAGAAGAGGTATATCCTCCTAAATACACAAATCCAGCATCAACCTCCATATCTATGACTTGGTCAGCGCTGTTTCCACCCACATAAGTGGAAGCACTAAGAGAACCATCAGCTAAATTTATTATGCCTAAGAAACTGTCCCCTACACCACCAGCAGAACTCTGGTAAGCATTGGCAGTCGTCGGTAAATCTGATGAATTAGTTAGTCCAGAAAAATATATATTAGTGCCATCATTTACGATTTCGACTAAACCATTTTCGGTACCTGTACCTCCATAGTATGTTCCCCAGATATTAGAACCATTAGTTATATCGAGAGCTGCAACATAAATATCAATTTCTCCTGATAAAATTGTTTGAGAAGCTCCAGAAGTAGTAGGTAAATCTGATGAGGAGCTTTCTAAAGCTACTATAAGTTGTCCCCCATCAATACTAAGTCTAGGACGTGTGTCTGTCCCATCTCCTCCTATATAAGTTGACCATAACAATTGGCCATTTCCATCTAATGCAGTCACATATCCATCATGTGGCATAGATCCTAAAGCTGTTTGCATGGCTCCTGGAGTCACTGGATAATCCATCGAACTGGTAGCTCCGGCTATATAAACATTCCCACTACCATCAACCACTAATTCTGAAGGTGTTTCTTGAGATGAGCCTCCAATTACAGTAGACCATTGAATGTTTCCATCATGATCAAATTTAACCACAAAATTATCCTGATTGTCACCAACTTGGCTAAAAACTCCACTAGTTACAGGAAAGTCTGACATAGCTTGGATTATTCTACCTAAAATATATACACCATCAGCTGTGACTTTGGTGTCAGAAATAATAGCATTTGTATCATCCTCAAGAAATGTACTCCAATCTAATGAAATAGGATCAATAACTAATAAGTGTTCAGGGTTATACTCACCTAGATTAAATCCTACTTGCCCGTTTTCTAAGCGGTAGTTGGACTTTATTTCTATTTCTACACCATCTATAATTTGATATACATAAGGTTTACCTCCAAACAACTCCCCAAATGGAGTGGTCATCATCAATCTTCCATCTTTTGCCACACTAAGGGACTTAATCCCTTCTAGTTTATACGAAATTTGATTAGGATTAAAATGAGGATTTACAACGAAATCATATTCTACTAACCCATCTCCTCTACTATAGTATCTTAAATCAATACCATCATATAAATCTTTGGACCATATTTCCTTGTATCTAGACTCTTCTATTTGGCTTTGGCCTTTGATGTGCATCTTTTTATGCAAATCATCATACTTATAACCTTGAAAATCTAGTGGATTAGCTCCTTGAAATTGCATTGACCATGCAAAACCTTGGTCTTCGGAATACACCCAATGCATAATTTGATGATCATCAAAACCGAGATTTAATTGCTTTCCTTTCAAAACATAAGAATAAGGAGTATTAAACTGTCCTTCATTCTTTATGAAGCGTAAATCTTCTTGATATGTTTTTAGTACATCTGCATAAATATCAACGGCATCTTCTAAAGATGCAGAAGATTCCATTTCATGAGCAACTGCATTAGACCATAAAATACATATAAAGCAAAAGGATAAAATAACTCTTGGTATTAAACCAAAGGAATTTTGAAATTGAGTCTGTGAGGTTTTCATTATAGACAATAGTTTTCAATACATAATTAAAGACTACTGTTCTGAGATGCATAATGCTTGATGTACAAATGTTACTTTATACAATAAGTGTGCAAGGTAATAACATATTATTAATTTTTGTAATATGTTAAGGGCTTTTTTTAAATTTCTTGAATATCATGTGTTTTGACAATGTATGCACTTTTTCCATGACCTACGATAATCATCTTATTCTTACCTACTTGTATGCAGTCGTATATGGACTCTTCTGATTTGAAGCTTTTTAAACGAGCTAAACCTGTTTGTGTGTCTACCTCAAATATTTCACCGGTTTGGGTCACACCGATGAGGGTTCCATTAATGATGGTCAAAGCCCAAACTGAGCCTTCTTTGAATGTATGAAGCGGTCCTTTATTATCAAACACCTTCCCATAGATACCATTCTTACTGACATTAAACGTTTGAGTCCCAGAATACCACACTTCATTATCCACTTTATAAAACTCATGCACTAGGCCAAATACTCTGTCTTTTCTTTTCCATGCTTTAGGTGTGTCACTCACAAGAATACTACTGGTAAGGCCATCAAAACAAGATGCTAAAATATCCCCATTATCTAATTGTATTAGAGACCACACAAATTTACGGTAACAGGTCCACGAAAATTCAAAATTAGTTAGTGAAGTATCCAAGGTCGCAATAAATCCTCTTGGCACTCTTAGTTTAGATTTAGAAATATCTGTCTTTCCACCACAAATCATCAAAGTGCCATCCTTGCACACAATAAGATCATAAATACATTTATTTTCAAGTTGAGGAAACGATTTTATTACATACTCATGATTTTGCAAATCGTATTTTACAATTTGGCTTTTGTCAGTAGCTATAAAAACATAATTATTGGCATGTTGGATTTTAAGTATACTTGCATCAATCTTATCCTTCAATATACTATTTAGGTTACCTAATGTATCTGTTTTATAGAGTATACCGAATTCTCCACCAATCCAGTATTCATTATCGTTGATCTTTGCTACATCATAAAAACTGCTATCCTGTGCATATCCTGGTGTGAGGTTTTTGATCAATGTCGTTTGACCTGAAACAGAAAATTGCCAAAAAAAACAAACAACAATATATGTAAGAAGTCGAATCAACATTTTCAGCTTTTATTGTAATGTAATATTAAACCAAATTCTGAACCAAATATTCTTTGTTCTATAAACTTTAAGCTTTTTACAACATATTAGAAGCAGCCTTTTTTGGAAACCTCTAAGTATAAAGCAAGGTCATTAGCAATGTAAGGTAAATTATAAATCCATTTAGCCATCAAAATATGCTTACCCAATCAAAAGTCACGAACTAATCTTGCTTCATCAAATTGTAATTTATTGATAACTAGCGACATAAAAATTTCAAGAATATTTATGTCACTTTTGTTAAACATTAGCCATTAAATGCATTATAGAATTGATGAAATTAATCGTATCTTTTGCTTTTATTGATTTACACAAAAAAATATTTTATGAGACCAACCTTATTCAAGACATTAGTTTTTCTACTTTTTTCTGTTCAAGGATTTTCCCAAATTGCGAATGGGACTGTCCTTACACAAAATATTACAGGTACAGATGTAGTAGATGGGTCCAATGTTGACTTATTTGCTATGCTCGATGATGGAAAATCTGTCATTGTGGATACTTACACCACATGGTGTGGCCCATGCTGGAGCATACAGCAATCAGGATTATTTGAAATTTTATATCAGCAATATGGACCTGAAGGAACTGACCAAATTAGAATCATTGGTGCAGAAGTAGACGCAGGAACCACATTAGCTGACATACAAGGTACAGGAGGTAACACTATTGGTGATTGGACTGAAGGAGTTCCTTACAATATGATAGATAATGCTGCATGGGGTGCATATTTTCAGACTCCATATTATCCTTCCATTTTTGTTGTTAGACCAGATCGTCAAGTATTTGCCATGTATACATCAGATGTCAGAAATTTGTTGTTTAATCAATTATGGTGGGACAGAATTTTAGGTGTTGACGAATATGAGGAGGATATAATTTTATTAGGACAATCTCCTAACACTTCAAGTTGTGAAGATCAAGAAATAGCACTCACTACTAGAATCCTCAATACTGGAACTAATGAAATTAATTCTGCTAGTTTTAGCATGGATCTTTTTTCTAGTTTTAATGGTACTCAGTATGAATTGTTTGAATCCCAAGACCCATATGAATATATAGGTAGTATTCCAGTATTTATGTCAGAAACTGTAGATATAACTTCTGCCACTATTAGCGAGACTTCTGCCTTAGTCGTTGCAACTGATATCATTAATGGTATTCAATTGGAAGAAGATGTAATGATCTCATCTAGTGTTCAATCATTTATCCCAACAGTAAGTACAAATATGATTAATATCACCGTAGTTACTGACTATTATCCTGCAGAAACTACTGGTCGATTATTGGATGAAAATGGAGATGAAATCTTTTCTTTTGGTCCTTTTCAAGCCGGGACTGAAGATCAATATGGTGGTGGTGGACCAGATGCTTTGAGAGCTCATGAATTTATAGTCGAACTGCCTGGTAACCCAACAGAAAATACTTGCTATACTGTAGAGGTTTTTGATTCTTTCGGAGATGGTATGGGAGGCATACCAAATGGAGTGGATATTACACCAGGAGTAGCTTTCTTGAGTGATGAAGGCATTCTTTTGAAGCCCATCATTGAACCATCAAATTTCGGAACAGAAATAGCTATGGAGTTTAGAAGAACACCTGATGCCTCTATGCTAGATCTTGATGGAGATGGAGTGATTGCCGCAGAAGATTGCGATGATGATAATGCAGACATTTACCCCGGTAATGACGAAACACCCTATAATGGTATTGATGATGACTGTGATGAAGCTACTCCAGATGATGATTTAGATGGGGATGGATATGGCATTGCAGATGATTGTGACGATACTAACGCCGATCTTAATCCAGCTGCGACTGAGATTCCAAACAACGATGTAGATGAAGATTGTGACGGTGAGGCATTAGTCATCGATGAAGATGGGGACGGTTTTAATTCCGATGAAGACTGTGATGACCTCGATGCCAGTATAAATCCGGGATCGGAGGAGATCCCTAATAATGACGTGGATGAAGATTGTGATGGTGAAGCTTTAGTTATAGACGAAGATGGTGATGGATTTAATTCTGATGAAGACTGTGATGATAATGATCCAGACATTAATCCAGGAGAAACAGAAATTCCAAATAATGATGTAGATGAAAATTGTGATGGAGAATTAGGAATTGTGGATAATGATGGAGATGGATTCCCTTCAGATGAAGACTGTAATGATTCTAACCCTGATGTAAACCCTGGTGCTGAGGAAATTCCTAATAATGATGTGGATGAAGATTGTGATGGCGAGATCTTAATCATTGATGAAGATGGTGATGGATTTAATTCCGATGAAGACTGTGATGACTCAGACGCGACAATAAATCCGGCAGCTCCTGAGATTCCTAACAATGATATCGATGAAGATTGCGATGGTGAAGCATTAGTGATCGATGAAGACGGTGACGGATATAACTCTGATGAAGATTGTGACGATTCTAATGCAGACGTAAACCCTGGCACAGAAGAAATACCAAACAACGATGTGGATGAAGATTGTGATGGGGAAGCATTAGTTATCGATGATGATGGCGATGGATACAATTCTGATGAAGATTGTGACGATTCTAATGCGGATATTAACCCTGCTGCTGAAGAAATACCAAACAATGATATTGATGAAGATTGTGATGGAGAAGCATTAGTCATCGATGATGATGGGGATGGATACAATTCTGATGAAGATTGTGACGATTCTAATGCCGATATTAACCCAGGAGCAGAAGAACTTTGTGATGGCTTAGATAATAATTGTGATGGTCAAGCAGATGAAGGCTTAGAAATAATCGAATATTACGTAGATAGCGATATGGATGGTTTTGGAGATGCAAACAATGCAGTTTCTGATTGTGTACAACCTGCTGGAACTGTAGAAAATGCTGAAGATTGTGATGACTCAGATCCAAATATAAATCCAAATGCGCAAGAAATAGCTAATAATGGAATTGATGAAGATTGTGATGGTATGGATTTAGTTTCAAGCACGCACAACCTAGGTAATTCCGTGATAGATGTTTATCCTAATCCGGCTAATGAAAGCTTATTTATCGAACAAGATGGAGTTAAAAACTTGAATTATGCAATGATTAGTTTATCAGGTCAATTAGTGATCAATGGCCAGACAGATAATGCCAAAACAATGATCAATACTCAAGACCTAACAAAAGGTATGTATTTGTTAAAAGTTGTTGATAATCAGGGAAATCAAATGATTGAAAAGATTATTATTGACTAAATTATATTTATTCTATTTGAAGAAAAAGGAGGCTTGATAGCCTCCTTTTTTTGTTTGTCGAATAATATAAAGAGAAGCCCGATACTTCTACAATATCTTTACGTCATAATACCAAACACCACAATTTTATGCGAGGACTAGTTAGATTTCTTATTATGTTCGGACCGATGATTTTCCGGCAAATACAAAAGTATCAAAGAAATCAACAAAGGAAACAGCGACACGATCCATACCCTGAAAATCGTAATATAAGCAACGATTCAAGCAAAGAAAATCAAGCAACAAGAAAGCAAGAAATATTAAGTGAGGAAGAACGAAATTTCAGGATGAAGGAAGAGGAGTTTATGCTTGACAAAGAAGTGCAAAATAACACTGAGGAAATGGAACTGAATATAGAGGAATATTTATCTGAAAAAAATCAAGAATTCGATACTAATTCAAAGCAAATTAAAGAAGAACAAAAGGAATCTCCTATTAGCCAAAACAAGCCTTTCAATATAAGAGATTTGTTTGTCAAAGAAGTTGAGGATTAATAGCATTAAACTACCCTAAATAATTATTTAACTATAACGTAATATTATTTTTGGGTAGCTTAAATTAAATTTACTGCATCATAATCCATAAGGCTTTATTGGTGCCATTAGAAATTCTAATGCTTAAAAATATTGTGTGATGTCTTGTGGCTATTCTACAATAATAATCTTATCTATTTTATCTCCTTGGCGTATATCATCTATTACATCAAGTCCTTCAAATACTCGTCCAAAACAGGTATGTACTCTGTCTAAATGAGCCGTGTTATCTCTACTGTGACAGATAAAAAACTGTGATCCACCGGTATTTTTTCCTGCATGGGCCATAGATAAAACACCGCGATCATGAAATTGATTTTCACCATCTAATTCACAGTCAATTTGATAGCCTGGGCCTCCAGACCCAATTCCATCTGGGCATCCGCCTTGAATAACGAAATTAGGAATCACCCGATGAAAATTTAAGCCATCGTAATAGCCTTTCTTTGACAAATCTATAAAGTTTTTCACTGTTCCCGGAGCGTCATTTTCGAAAAACTCAACCTTCATCAATCCTTTTTCTGTATGTATTTCTGCAGTCATAATAAGTGTAAATATTAAACTACAAAAATAAGATTTTGAAGATCACTAAAGATTATTTTAATAATATTTAATGATACATTCTAATATCAAAATAGGAAAGTAAAGATCTTATCCATACAATAGCATCCAACATAAGATATCAGATTAATTAGTAGTTTTAAGCATGATTTTTATACGCATGAAATCATTACTTACATTTTGCATATCCCTCATTTTTTGGAGCTTATATGCTGTCCAAGCCTTTGCACAAAATCCTGCATCGATTCATTTTGAACCCAATAGTATAAATTTACCTTTTGCTTCAGTCTTTGGTGAAATAATGGAAGATTCTTTGGGTATACTATGGTTAGGAACAGAATCAGGCCTTTATTCATATGATGGAACGACATTTACTCTTGCTCCAAAGGAAGAGACCATCAATAGCCCTTATGTCATCAATAGCTTTATGTTACCAAATGACATAATCTTAGGTCAAAATAGCTCGGATCACATAGTTATCAAACATTCAAATGATGATACGCTTAGAAACTTCATACCGGTAGACTCATTGAAAAACTTAAATTGCCAACTTCTAGATCATCATAAAAACAAAATTGTCTTTTCCGCAAAAAAAACTCAATCATCTCGCATAGCATATATATATTCCTACGATTTCGATCGGCATTTACTTTTATTACAATCTACAATCGATTACTTAGAAGAAAGAAACGGCTCACCCCTCGTTTTTTATTCCCATTCAGGCGACTTATTTTGTGTAAAAGATGATTACAAAGATAAATCTATAGATTCCATATATAGTGTTGATAGCAAGTTCAGATTAGAAAAATCTATTAAATCTAACAACATATTTTTCACAGGAGTAAACCCAAAATTTCTCAAAACCAAAGATTACTTTATCATCCCGAGAAAAGTTTCGTTTAGAAACATGCAAATAAGCGACATTAATCAGCCTAGCTTACTATTAAGAAATGAAAATCTTTCAAAATTCCCACAAATAAATCATATTCTACTTGATAAATTAGGAGAACAATGGGCCTCATTTGAAGAGGGTTTAATTGGTCTTGATTCCCAATTAATTCCCGTAAAGAATAAACTATATTTCAAAGGTGAATTTATCAATAGCCTGATGCAAGATAAGCGTCAAAATTATTGGCTTGGCACAGGAGGGGATGGATTGCATTTTATCCCAAATATTAATACCAGGATATTTAATCAAAACAACTCGATCTTGGATGATGATGAAATAAAATTTATTAAGAAATGGAAAAATCATATTCTAATTATCCTGGAATCTGGGTCAGTATATAATTTTCACGATAATGAACTTAAACTTGTTGGTCAACATGCGGATTTAGGCAAAACATCAATGGTCGTAAATAAAAATAATGAGGAGTTTATTTATGTTCATGAAGACAAAAACGCACCCACTAAATTGGTTGAAATTGAAGTAAATGGAGTGCCATTTATTAACAATTTGACCAAATCCATCCATAGTTTAAAGCTGTTTGATACTGAATCAGGGAATATACAATTTATAAAAAAGGCATTAGATTTTAGGACACCTGAAGTAAATACTATTAGGAATTTTGTTTATGATAGCACAAGTAATAAATTGTATTTCAGTACAATGCTTGGGACTTTTAAAGAACAAAAGAAAAACACTCAAAACCAAAATGAACTAAATAAAATATCACCCAAAAGTTCAATCGTAATTTTGAAAGATAAATTCTCATCAAACATCTGGTTAGAGGAGCGAAATAAATTATCTAACTATAGAATTAATCAAAAAACAGCAAAACATTCATTTGTCAAATCGTATAATATAAAAGCAAGAAAAATCATACAAACTAAAGATTCTTCGATATGGGTATTATCTAACAACGATGGAGTTTTCAGAATTAAAAATGACAGTGTATACGAACATTTAACCACTGAAAATGGACTATTGTGGGATTTTAATAAAATAATGCACGAAGATGGTGACTCAACCATCTTTATTGGAGGAACAAGAGGAATAACTGCATACAATTTCTACAACAACAGACTTTCTTATTACACAAAGAAAGACGGTCTATTTTCTTCAACAATAAATGCTATAGAAACGACAAAAGACCATCTGCTAGTAGGCACTAAGGTGGGTTTATACTCTTTAGATTTAAAGAAAAATAAAGAAGAATTTACTGAATATCCGATTATTACAGACGTTCAGATATGGGGTAAATCTGTTGAACACCTGGAAAAAAAGTTAAGTCTAAAGAACAAAGAAAATAATCTCTTAATCAAGTTTAGATCTAACTCGATAGGTTCTTTAGGTCTCTCCAAATTTGAATATAGAATAATTGGAATTGACTCTATCTGGCAACAAATACCAAATAAACAAAATGAACTACGTGTACCACAGTTAAGTCCCGGGCAATATAAATTTCAAGTTAGAATTACAGATGAGATAAATAAAAATAACTACTCTAAGATAGCTGAGATTGCTATAAAATTGAATCCTCCCTACTGGCAAAAATGGTGGTTTCTACTCAGTTCGGGAATTTTCATTTTTACCTTAACTGGACTATATTTTAACCAAAGAGCGAATAGGAAACAACAACAAATCCAAAAAGAAAATGAGTTAGAAAGAAAAATCCAATACCTGAAAGCAGATGCACTCAAATCTCAAATGAATCCCCATTTTATTTTTAATGCGCTCAATGCAATCCAATTGTTCTTCATCAAAAATGATCAGGAATCAGCTATGAAATATTTAACCAAGTTTTCAAAGTTGATCAGATTTAATTTTGACAATGCTAATATGGAAGCCATTGCATTATCTAGCGAAATCCAATTTCTAAAAACCTATTTAGAATTAGAAGCGCTGAGATTTGATAATAAAGTAAGCATTTCTGTAGACATTGAAGAGCATCTAGAGGACAGCCAACATTTAATTCCTCCCCTACTCATACAACCTATTATCGAAAATTCGTTTAAACATGGATTGTTACACAAAAAAGAAAAAGGATCCTTCAAACTTCAAATTTCCGAGCAGGAAGGATATGTATTAATACAAATTATAGATAATGGCATCGGCATTGAACAAACAAAAAAACAACAAGCCAATGGTAATACGCATAAAAGGAATAGTACTGATGTAATCAACGAGCGGATTAAATTATTTAATCAACTAAATAATGCGCAAATAAGCATGCATACTGAAAACTTAAAAGATCAAAATCCTAATACTGAAGGTACAATAACCACTTTTAAAATTTACCTAGCTAACCATGACTAAACTGAAAGCCCTAATTGTAGAAGACGAATTACCAAGTGCCCAATTTCTTCGAGAATTACTACATACGTATTGTCCAAATGTCCAAGTTATAGGGCATAAAAACAATGTGTCTGACGCGATAGTCTTTATAGAAAATTATAAACCTAATTTGGTGTTTCTAGATATAGAATTACCCGGTAAAAATGGCTTTTCACTGCTTTCTCATTATGATTCCTTGGATTTCATGGTCATTTTCACAACCGCTTATAGCCAATATGCCATAAAGGCTTTGAGGGCTTCAGCTATTGACTACCTAATTAAACCTATTGATATCGACGAACTTAAAAATGCGGTACAAGCGGCCTTGAGAAATGTATCTTCGTTTAACGAACGCATTGATCAATACAAAAGAAATATCAAAGCTAGTCCAGAAAATAAAAAAATAATAATCCCCATATCTAGAGGCTTTGAATTTTTAACCATCCAAAACATTTGCTATTGCCGAGCCGATGGCAGATACACTGATTTTTACATGGATGACAAAACAAAGAAAATAGCATCTAAATCTATTAGTGAGTTGGAAGACATCCTTACCGATCATCATTTTTTCAAAATTCACAGATCGATTATTATCAATTTGGACAAAATAGAAAAATACTCCATTGCAAAAACGTGTACTGTAACTATGACAGATGGAGCGAACCTGCCTGTTTCTAATTCAAATAGAGTTCAATTTGAACAAATATTGAAGACAATATAATAAGCTAAGTTTATTAAAAATTTGCTTAATAACTTAAAACGCAAATTTCGTTACAAAATAGGCGCCACTCGTTACTTTTTAGTGAATACCAATATTTAGTGATTTAAATTGCTTTCAGTTAACACATCAAACTAGTCAATCATTAACTGTTAAGACTATGGTCTTAGTGATATCATTGGTTAAAGAATCAAAAAAAGGGTATTAACTTTCATTACAGCACCTCCATTAGTTCAGAAAAGAAAACAAAAAAACATTTGAGGTTTTAGGCGCATTTAGCTAAGGGTAGTTAAACGTAAATTACAGCTATGCGCCTATGTTTTTCTTTTCATAATATCTTCTGTAAGTGATTCATAATCTTCCTCCGTTAATCTCGGCTTTTTAACTGAGAAAAATTGCACTTTTTACATTCTAAATAAAAAAATAGAATCTTACAAAATCCAGTTAAAACTGTAGATACCCTCCAAAATTAAGACACTGATAAACCTAAATCTAAGCCATCAAATCATTAATGTGTTTACTTTCTTCAGGGAACAGACAATTATAAATAAATCTTGAATATTGCGCATAGATTCATAGGTTAATTATTAATTTAAAGCTAAAGAGTAACTTATCAACCATTTATAAATAGAAGAAAAATTATTTCAATATGGAGTGTATTGTAGTTACCCCCTTTGTTAGGACAGTTTTTCAATAATTTTCATTTATAAAAT
>JAHDHQ010000036.1:0-3429 GCA_020631235.1 Saprospiraceae bacterium
ATTTAGTTTTTTTTAATTCGTTTAAATCACTGTCTTAATTTTGGGGGTATCTACATAAAGTACCCTTCCAAATCAATTCAAAATGGTATACTGGTCATTGTGAAATCAATACATATCATTTAGAAGAATTAATTGGCTCAAAACTACGAGCATTATATCAAAGAAGTAAAAGAAGAGATTTGTTTGATCAGTATCAGACACTAATTAAGACGCCAGAATTGGACATAAGTAAAGTAAAACAGTGTTATCATAGATATATGAATTTTTCTGAAGGACAATCTCCTAATCAAGAACAATATTTAGAAAACATAAATATGAAGATGGCAGATGCTGAATTTACAGGTGACACAATTGGACTAATTAGGGCAGATGATGAATGGGATCCTAAAGTTGCGTTCGATTTAGTTAAAGAAAAGATTATAGAAAAATTATAAATAAATCAAGAAATGCCAGCATGTAACACTATATCACATCATATCTGTTCGTACCTCACAGAGACGATGGATATAATCATCCGTTCTAATATCATCCATGTTCTTTATTCCAGAAATTTGGTCTTTTTAGATTTTTATTCTTGTTGGATATCTCATTGTATTACTTGGAATCGAGACAATAATTTCTGTGATGAAACTTTGATTCATTTCGTAAACAATCATACAGGGAAAAGCTAATGCAACTATGTTTAAAAAGAAGTGATTGATGTCTTAGCTGTACGAGAACAACAGCTAGAGCCTTGATTATTTCGTTTATTGATAGGTAGACAAGACCCTAATTTCCATTCGATAATTATCGTAAGTTTATGCATTACTAATTACAATTAGCTATTTAACATCGTTGCTCTAGGGGTTAAACCCTATATGTTGGGTCATAATATTGTAAAAACATCAAGTATGAAATTTCATTTTACACTACTCTTTGCCATTTTATTTAGCCAAATGGGTATCACTCAAGCTGCAATTAATCCTGAGCTAAAAACTATCGAACAAACCATTTATATTGGCCTAAATGGAGACGACTCCAATGATGGTAGCATGGACCAACCTAAAGCTACTTTCTATGAGGCCGTAAATGCTCTACCTTATGGATCTGAAGGAGATACTGTGTTCTCAGAGATTGTTTTTTTACCAGGCCACTATGAAATAGAGGAAGAACTGAGACAGGCTTGTTGGCAATTTTATAATGAAGAAGGATATAAAGCAATAAGTGTGTCAGGAACCCACATGGATTCTGTGATACTTGATGGTTCCAAAACTCCAGAAGACAACGGACGATTTTTAAACTTGTTGGGTAGTCATATAAGTATTAGAAATTTAACCATTAGTCTTGCAAGTGAGACTGATACTGCTACTCACTTTGCCGCTATCGATTTTAAAAACAGTGCATCTCCATGCAACAACAATATTACAAATGATATACTTATAGATAGTGTACGTATAGATGGCAGCTATGATCATGGAATAAACATAAGTTTTGCGGAAAGAATAAAGATCAGCCACTGTGAAGTCAGTCATACCAATCTCATAAATATAGCTGGAAGAAATGATTTTCCTTCAAGTACATCTTGGGGATCAGGCATCAAAATTGCTCGTGCAGTAGATGTCGAAATTAGTGATTGTCGAGTCTCAAATTGTTGGGGTGAAGGCATTGCTGCTACCAATGCAGATAGAGTGTTTATCCACAACAATGAAGTTTCGGACAATTATAGTGTCAACATTTATTCAGACAACTCAGAAGATGGCATTATCAGTCATAATTTAGTTTATGCCACTGAAGGTGATACTACGTTTTGGAGAGGAGGAGCACCTGCAGCTGGAGTAGCTGTAGCGGCAGAATATTATTTTAATCCTGTAGAAAATAGAAGTAAAAACAACAAAATTTTTAATAATATTTTCCTAAATACACAAGCCTTTTATATCGATGATAATCGCCCCTCTAACGAACCACAAGATGTAACGATCGAAGACATATATTTTGTCCATAACACGATTGTAGGTTTGCAAGGAAATCCAGAAGAGAATGTGAGATCGATTAGAATTAATTATTTAGATCTTGAATTAGGATTTTTTGAAATTGAAAATATTTTTATACAGAATAACATCATTAGTGCATCTCCAGATTTCCTACAAAGTAGTTCCTCAGTCCAACTTATTTCTGGTAGTCTATATGAACTCCCTGATTCATTGGAGATGAATAGCAATTTGTACAGTGAAAACCCAATAGTATTTAGTTGGTTTAATTATCCTTTTGATGAAGAAGAAGATTTTATAAATCCTGACATTCCCACCTCTGCCAGTCACACTGATATTAATCCGATTATACCTACAGATGATAACCAATTATTATTAGAAGGAATCAGTTTTGACTTTGTGATCGATGATTATTTTGGCCATCCTCGGATAAGTAACAATCTAGGCGCACTTAATGATGCATGTGCAAACCCTCCTACCCTTCTCGTAGATGGATTAGTCTGTGAAGATGGAATATGTCAGTATACTGTTTGTAGTGGGTCTGAGCTCAACATAGATCTATCTTTTGCTGCGATATCCAGCTGGTCTACAGATGTAAGTTTTGATGCGAATGGCACTTCTATAACAGGTGGTACAGATCAAGAATTGGGCAATGGCGCAGGTACTATTCAAGATGTACTTATTAATAACACACAAGAGACTCAAACGGTTATTTATGAGATTAGTCCTTTCCGTATTCTGGGAAATTGTGAACAAGAAAGCCACTTTATCGAAGTGAGTGTTTTACCTACTGTTGAATACTTTGCGGACTCGGATGGAGATGGTTACGGTAGTACAGAAAACAGCATTTTTGACTGTTTCTTGCCTTCAGGATTTGTGGAAAACAGCTTAGATTGTGATGACTCGAACCCGGGGATAAATCCCGAGGCCACTGAAGTGCCTAATAATGATATCGATGAAGATTGTGATGGTGAAGTGCTGATCATCGATGAAGATGGGGATGGATTTAACTCGGATGAGGATTGTGATGACCTCGATGCCAGTATAAATCCTGGATCGGAGGAAGTGCCAAATAATGACATCGATGAAGATTGTGATGGTGAAGTGCTGATCATCGATGAAGATGGGGATGGATTTAACTCGGATGAGGATTGTGATGACCTCGATGCCAGTATAAATCCTGGATCGGAGGAAGTGCCAAATAATGACATCGATGAAGATTGTGATGGTGAAGTGCTGATCATCGATGAAGATGGAGATGGATTTAACTCGGATGAAGATTGTGATGACCTCGATGCCAGTATAAATCCTGGATCGGAGGAAGTGCCAAATAATGACATCGATGAAGATTGTGATGGTGAAGTGCTGATCATCGATGAAGATGGGGATGGATTTAACTCGGATGAGGATTGTGATGACCTCGATGCCAGTATAAATCCTGGATCGGAGGAAGTGCCAAATA
>JAHDHQ010000036.1:3529-27936 GCA_020631235.1 Saprospiraceae bacterium
GATTGTGATGACCTCGATGCCAGTATAAATCCTGGATCGGAGGAAGTGCCAAATAATGACATCGATGAAGATTGTGATGGTGAAGTGCTGATCATCGATGAAGATGGAGATGGATTTAATTCGGATGAGGATTGTGATGACCTCGATCCCGGAATAAATCCTGGAGCTGAAGAAATTGCAAATAATGGAATTGACGAAGATTGTGACGGTGAAGATTTGATAAGTTTTACCTCGGATCATTCATCTTTGGATGTAGATATATATCCTAATCCGACGAGTCAAGCATTATTTGTGGAAAATCCCAAACATACATTACACTACCGTCTTTATAATCAGCTGGGAGAACTGGTTGTTTCAGGCCAATTAATCAATGGACTAAACAGAATACATATCCAAAATCTTGCGAATGGTGGATATTGGTTTGTCATTAATGACCCTGTTTCTAATCACACAAGCAGTACATTAATCGTTAAGAAATAGTAGGAAATAAAAAAAACAAATTACAATTGTGAATACGACCAAACTAGTTGAAAATCTGTTCTTCTTCTTTGGATGAGCAATATTATGTTTAGGCATTAGTTCGTGTAATAAAGAAAATGAAATGGAAGAAGAGATGGAGGAGATGATGGAACCGTGCGATTCTATCGAACTAACGGGAAATGTTCTCGATTTTAATGGCGACACATACAACATTAGCGAATACAATTAGTCGGATGCGATTGTCTTAAATCATAGCTTTAGATTTAAGGTTTTTGATGATACTTGTCTGGATAGTATAGATATAGCCTTGGATTTTTCTAATTCAGTGAGTTTCCCAGATTTCTCTCTAGCCGGAGAATATACGAGCAAGTTTACTACAAATGTTTTAGAGCTTAATTTAGAGGAAATGACTGGAACCTTTAGAACCTCAGGAGGTGGCACTCAATATATAGTATCTGGTGGCACGGCAACGATTTCTGAACCTAATGAAACTTCTTACTTGATAGAAGTCGACGCGAACACCTCCTCACTGACAGGTTCTGTTACGGACGAAATGAAACTGAGCGTGACTATTGACAAATAAAATTGTTTATACAAAGTCCACAGTATAAGTACTTTGCGATAGGGATAGTAAGGGGCCGCAGGCGTCACACCACAGGTGAGACCGATAGCCCTGGATAGCCCGGCCCGTGGGCAGTTAATGCGGCAAGCCGGGGATCGCCCACATTAAATAAAGGAAAAGTTTACTTAGCGTGAGGATAATCATGACTTTTTAAGGAAACATGCAGATGATCCGCTGTACCTCCGTGGCGCAAGGTATTAAAACCCATAAGTCCAAAATAGCCTTTGACCAATGCATTTACCCACTCACTCTTACCTTTGGTTCGAAGATCCACTGCATGTGCATAGTTACTTGAAGGTTGTTTGTAATGTAAGGAGCTAGATTTAGAAGGCAGTCCCATTTGCTTATAATCTTCGGGCTCACGACTTGCATCTGTAATCACTAAATCTTTATTTATATAAACAAGTGTCGACAGAGATAGACGTAAGATTGGATGTAAGCTATTCATTTCTTTTTTCAATGCCGAACTCTTCAAATTGTCCGAAGAGAAGAATAAAACGCCATGCATACTGTAGACCACAACCACTAAAAAGGCGATCATCGCACGTCGTTTCATCGCTCCAAAATTTCCCAAGCGACCTGTTAGTTTGCCGTAAAAAAAACTAAAATAAATAAACATCACTATAGCTGTAGCCAAGGTGGACCCCAATAGGCAAATCATGGCTGGCCATTCATAATGAATGTGAAAATAAGTCGCACTACGTATCAAAATCGCAAAAGGGAGCAATAATAAGAGCCCCAGTTTTAAAATTTGATAAATAATATTTATCATTTGCCAGAAGAATTTAAGTTCATTAGAAAACCTATTATATATATATTCTTCTAAGATAACTAGCCATTTACAAATACCTTATTTTATTATATCTCATGTAAAAAAAAATAGGCAAATTCATAGAACCCCTCATCGAATCACGATTCATTTAAAAAGCGCCTATTTAGAACTTTATATGTAGTACATTTGTCCCTTACTTTTCTAAAATATTATCCTTTGGCAAATTTTAATGAGTTAGGACTTTCACCTGAAATCTTGAAAGTATTAGAAGAATTAGGTTTTGAGAAACCCACAGATATCCAAGCGCAGGCTATCCCTCCCTTAATGCGTGGGCAAAAGGACATTATAGGTCTTGCTCAAACAGGTACTGGTAAAACGGCAGCTTTTGGCCTGCCTCTCATCGACTTTATCGACCCTAATCTACCTTTTACACAGGCCTTAATCCTAGCACCAACTCGAGAATTAGGCAAACAGATTGCCGAACAAATTACCATTTTTGGAAAGTACAAGAAACGAACAAGTATATTGGCGGTATACGGAGGAGCACCCATCCATGTACAACTCAGAGCACTGAAAAAGCCGACACACATTATCATCGCCACTCCAGGAAGACTTAGAGATTTAATTAATCGGAAAGCGGTCCACTTAGACCAATTAAAATGCTTAGTCTTAGATGAAGCCGATGAGATGCTCAACATGGGCTTTAAGGAGGAGCTAGATGAAATTCTAACTTTTTGCCCGAGTGAAAAGAAAACATGGTTGTTTTCTGCCACTATGCCTAAAACTATTAAATCCATCGTAGACAACTACATGGATAATCCCTTAGAAATTAAGATCAATCAATCGCAGACAGTAAATGTAAATATAAGCCACCTGTATACTGTGGTAAATGCGGCGAACAAATTAGAAGCAATGAAGCGCTTCTTAGATATGCAAGCTGATATGCGTGGCGTCGTTTTTTGTCGAACCAAGCGAGATACGCAAGATTTGGCTGAAAACCTCCTGAAGTTTAATTATCGGGTGGATGCTTTGCATGGTGATTTAACCCAAGCGCATCGAGATCGAGTGATGAAGCGTTTTAAATCCAAAGATTTACAAGTTTTAATTGCCACTGACGTAGCTGCCAGAGGTATCGATGTAAATGACTTAAGCCACGTATTTCATTATAGTTTGCCCGACGAACTAGCCTATTATACGCATCGTTCTGGAAGAACCGCCCGAGCTGGTAAAAAAGGAGTTTCCATATCATTCATCAATGGTCGGGAGCAATATCGTATCAATCGCCTCGAACGAAATTTAGGGATTACTTTTAAGAAAGTATTGATTCCTGCTACAGAAGACATAGCAAGAGTACGCGTTAAAAAATGGTGTCAAGGTATTGTCAATCATGAAATTAACGATGCTGTTACTGAAGACTTACTGAGCCGAGCAAAGGCCATCTTTGGAAATGTGACTAAAGACGAGATCATAGCTAAGTTATTATCGATCGAGATCGAGCGATTAAAACTGACCAGCAACAAAGATTTAAATTCGGATTTACAATCGAGCAGAGGAGATGGACGTGGACGTGGTGATCGAGGTGGAAGGGGTCGCGGAGGACGCGGCGATCGAGGGCGATCTAGAGGTCGTCGTTATGATGATGACCGAGGTGGAAGAAGTAAGAGGAGATCTAGCACTGGCAGCGGGAAATATGGATCCAAACGAAGATCAAGCAGTTCCAGAGATGGTGAAAGCCCGGAAGGTAACGCTAACAAGGCTCGAAGTGGAAATGGTAGCTTCCCCAAAAAAGGGCGAAAGAGTAAACGAAGAAGTAAATAATTTCTTTCTATAGACCAAGTATTTCTAATCCGTTTGTATACATTTTTATACCTTAAGGATATGAAAAAACATCCTTTCTATTTATATGCATTACTGCTCATATCTTCGGTAAAGATAAACGCCCAAGCCTTTTTATATAATCCTATGGCTGGTGAAGAATTAGTGGATTATACTGTCGTCAATTATGTGGATTGGGATGAGAATGGATTGCATGACCATGAGTGTGGGTCTAAAACTTATGATGGTCACCAAGGAATAGATTTTACCCTTGCCAGTTTTGCGGCCATGGATGAAGGTCACGATGTTTTAGCCGCCGCTGATGGAGAAATTACTTTCGTCATTGACTCTTTGTTTGATAGAGAAACAGTATCAGATGTATCTAAAGGTTTAGGCAATTATATAGCTATTCGGCATACAAATCACTACTATTCCTATTATGGCCATTTAAAACAGCATTCGAGTGTTTATGAGGTAGGCCAACAAGTAGTAGCAGGAGAAGTGATCGGGCAAGTTGGTAGTAGTGGTAACAGTACGGATCCTCACTTGCATTTTGAATTATGGTTTGATAGTTTATATGTAGTTGATCCATTTTTAGGTGAATGTGGAAATGGTGAAAGTTTGTGGCTCGATGAGATCACCTACCAAACAGAGTTTAGTATTTGGTAAAGTGGTTTGGCTGAGAATATATTGAGCATAGATCAATTAAGAGAGCGCGCGGATTTAACGGCTTGTTGCCCTTTTGTACTTGCTAATACAACTACCAAAGAGAGCAGTTATTGGGCCCATCTTATAGGATTGCGTGCTGGCGATGTTTTAAAGCTTGAGTGGTTTACACCTTCTGGTTTGTCTTGGTTTAGCTATGATGTAGACATAGAACAAGATTGGTGGTACTACTACTATTGGACTTACATTAATCCTGGCGATTTGCCTGCCGGCTGGTGGAAATTGCGTTTTTCGAGGAACAATCAATTAGTCGATGCCCTTGATTTTTTTGTGGGCACACTTAATACAACTGCTGGTTTTGTAAGGGATGACTGTCATCTGCTAGATAATTCCGTATTCGAGCGTATTGATATTTTTGATATCAATGGTAAGAAAATAGCGCTGGATAAGATTGAGGAATATGGTGCGGGCATCTACATTGAAAAGCGGTATATGTCCGATGGTAGTGTTTGTATACGTAAAGTTTTAAGATAGACTTTATACTGGTATGTGGTTCAATGTTGGTTTAATTAAGTTGGCTATTTATACTTATATGCGAGTTAAAATAAATTAAGTTTTTATGGCAAATCTTAGTCAAGCTTACTCCCTAACAAAATCGATCAATCTAAAATCTAGAGACTCACGAGTCAAAAAAATAGCTTCAATTTATATAGAGAAACCATGCCATAAATGCACTCCTGTAGACCAGACTTTATTTTAGATGATCTAAAACAAACTAAATTTAGAAGCTCAAATCACAAGGGCTTTATTATCTTGCTTAAGTAATCCTGAAACCACTTTAAGCCAATGACAATGTGCCTAAATTCATCAATTTCAAGCTTCATTAAATTGAAAATCTACAAGATCTTATTTATTCTCTTCTTAAGCAGTATTTCCTTTTCAACTATTTCTGCTCAAGCACTTGATTCTTTGTTGTTCGAATCGCATGTAAACTTGATAGATAGCACCACTATTTATGAAGGCATCGAAGAAGGTTTACTATGCATCGATAGCTTGCAAAACGCTTATGTTTATGACAAATATCAAAAAAACTATATCAATCTTCTGAAAGGCGGACTTTATGCGAACAATCTTGAGGATTCTTTAGCGACAAGCTTGATAAGACCAGTAGAAAACTACTTAGATTCCCAAAAAGATACTAACCATGTACTGCTTGCTATCTTATTAGATATTAAGAGCAGCATTGCATTCCAAAATGATGAATACGACCAAGCGATTGAATACATCGAGCAGTCAATAAAGATCAGAAAAAGGCAACTAGGTGATGACCATCCAGAATACTTTAGTGCTCTTTCTTGGCTGGCTTTTATCCATATGAATTTAGGTCAATACCAAGAATCTGAATCACTTTATTTGCAATGTAAAAAGGGAATGCAAAACTATTATGGCGAGAATCATCCAACATTTGCCGAACTATTATTTGACATGGCAAGCTTATATTCCAGGATGAGTTTGTTTGAAAAAGCGGAGTCTAATTATCAAAAAACCTTATCAATCAGAAAAAAAGTATTTGGAAAATTCCATAAAGTATACAGTCTTACTTTAATAAATACGGCTAGTTTATATACCCAAATGGGGAAATTTGAAGAGTCAGAACAATTATATACCGAAGCACTTTCCATCAACGAACAACTTGGTGATAATAGTGGTTTTAATCATGCACATGCTTTGAGTGGTTTTGGCTGGCTATACTCAAAAATGGGACAATATGAAAAAGCCGTCAAGCCACTCCAACAATCGATAGATCTATATGATCAAATATTTGGTCCAAGCAACCTCTACTCGATTACTCCAATGAATGATTTAGCGATCATCCATAAGAGATTAGGCAATTATGAGAAAGCAGAATCTATTTCTTCAAAACTAGTGGATACATGGGCCACGCAATACGGAAAAGAGAATGTAACCTACCCTATTTTACTAAACAATCTTGCTAATATATACACTCAAACTAAGGAGTATGACAAAGCAGAATCCATCTACCTAGAAGCATTACAAATCAGTAAAAAAATGGCCGGCGAAAAAAGTGTATCCTATGGGGATTTTTCGGCCAATCTGGCAAGTATTTATTTGGAAACCAAGGATTATGAAAAAGCGGAATCTAAACTCTTGATAGCCCAAGAGATACAGAAAGACATCAAAGGAACTAGTCATCCAGATTATGCCAATGTTTTACATAAATTGGGAAATTTATATGAGCAAACAGAACAGTTTGAAATGGCTGCCAAAGTATATACAGAGGCTAATGATATAACAAAATTAATGCTTGAAAATGCTTTTACTTTTATGTCAGAAAAAGAAAAGCAACTGTATCATAAAAGATCTCTTGTTTCCTTTAGCAATGTAAAAGCACTTGGTTTTAAACATAAGTCCCAAGAGTTTTTAGCCTCACTTTACAATAGCATATTATACGAAAAAGGATTACATCTTAATTCCAGCATCCAAACTAAACAATTTGTATTTGCGCAAAAAGACTCGAGCCTTCTGAGCATATATAACCAACTCAATGAGACAAAACAACGATTATATAATCAATACCAACTTCCACTCGCCCAACGGGATGACACACAGGTTCTAAACAATGAGATTACAGATCTCGAAAAGCAATTAGCTAAAGCATCCAATAGTTTTCGCTTAGATCAAGCATTGAATAATATTAATATGCCTGAAATAGCCGAAAAGCTACAAAAGGGAGAAGTTGCCATTGAGTTTTCTCGTTATTTTAATACTCACGATAGTATTGGATATTATGCAGCTTGTGTGGTTGACCATATGGGCAAACTAGACTATGTTGCATTGACTACAGAAGATGAATTACTTAAAAAACTTAATATCAATGGTGTTACTGATGCAAACTATGTAAACGCCTTATACGGTCAGGAAAACAGAGGTTTAGTTGTTTCACAAGATCAAACAAATCTCTATGAATTAGTTTGGCAGCCTATTGATTCAATCTTGAACGAAGTACACACAATCTATTATTCGCCCACTGGATACTTGAATAGACTAAATTTAAATGCAATTGGACTCGATGAAGAAACCGTTTTAGCAGACAAATACAAAATGATCGAAATGTTTTCCACACGGTCTATTGCTCTACAAGATGAAAAATCATACAATAATATAGCTTACACTGTAGGAGGTGTACAGTATGAAAATTTAGAGAGTGATGGTTCAGCGAATGCAGCAAATAGTAAAGATTTAGCATACGCAGACATATCACGAAACAATAAAGTAAAAAGCTGGAATTACTTGCGATGGACCCAAAAAGAAACAGAGACTATCAATAGTTTGTTGGCTGATAACCAATTTGAGATTTGGTCTCGCACAGGAAATCAAGCTACAGAAGAGGATTTTAAATCTCTTGGAACCGATGGTCCCTCACCTCGCTTTATACACCTGGCTACTCATGGTTATTTCCTACCCAAGGTTTCTCTAGAGGAGGAAGATCCGGATCAGCGGAGTTTTAGACTTTCCGATCATCCTTTGCTAAGATCTGGATTAATCCTATCAGATGGAAATGCTGCTTGGCTAGGGCTAGATACTGGCAACCAAAAAGAGGACGGCATTTTAACTGCCTATGAAGTGAGTGGGATGAATTTGTCTAACACCGAGTTGGTCGTTTTGTCTGCCTGTGAAACTGGATTAGGTGAAATTACCAGTATTGGCGATGTGTATGGTTTGCAACGGAGCTTTAGAATGGCTGGTGTCAAATATTTAATCATGTCACTCTGGCAAGTACCAGACAGAGCCACATCATTGTTTATGACAAGCTTTTACTCAAATTATTTAGGTAAAAACTTGAGCATCAGTGAAGCTTTCAATAAAACCCAATTGGAAATGCGCGATCGGTTCTTTGATCCATATGACTGGGCTGGATTTGTATTAATAGAATAATATTAAAGGAAATAAACATAATGAGCATAAGGGATAGTAAGAGTATTTACACAAGCATAAACAAGTCCACGAATTTTGTATTATCCCAAGTTAGCCTTAATTTAACAGTGTATAAAAGCACACAACTATGAAAAATATATTTATTGTTACGGTCATGCTTTCTTTAGCCTTCCTATTCTCTTGCGAAAAAGAAGTATTGGAAGAAGAGCAGGTGCAGATTCATCAAGAATTAGATCCTTCGACTTCTGTTATTAAACCTGATGTGAGCTACTATACAAAGGCAAATTTTTCCATAGATCATAAGGACAACACTTTATTTGAAAAGGATGCTTTGCAACTGATCAATAATTCTACCAATGTTGTCTCTTATCATTGGGACTTTGGCAATGGAGATAGTTCGACGGATTCCAATCCAAGTTATGCCTATAAAATGCATGGATATTATACCATCACACTCACAACTACAGACTCTGCTGGTCGAGTGCAACAATCCAGCGAAGAAATACTAGTGCTTTGCCTTTTTGGAGGCGGTGATTATGACAGTTAATTTCGTGAGTGGAGCATTAATTTACACAACACACTTATCGTTCGATAAAACTTAAAGCACCGGAAGGACATTTATTGATTTGTGCTTTTAGCTCTTCTGTTGAGGCATTTTCTATTTGGATCCAAGGCTTTTCTTTTGGTTTATACACATTGGGTAGATTTTTCACACATTCCCCTGCATGTTGACATAAACCTGGCTTCCAAACAATGGTGATTTTATCATTAGTATACTCTTTTCTTAGATCTGCCATCACATTTTTTTTAGATTGATCATATTATGTCGCTATTAATTTAAGCTCTTTTTAGCAGATTCTCCCTTCTAGAGTGCATAAAAAAGATCAGGCTCCTTTTTCTATCTATAAAATTTTACAGAAATACCGCTTACATTTACTCTTTCTAGAGGAAATAGCATTCATTATCACAAAAAATAGAGATGGAAAAATCAAGATGTTCTTGGTCCACAAAAAACGAAATGGACATGCATTATCATGATCAAGAATGGGGATTGCCCGTCCACGACGATCAAGTATTGTTTGAGATGATCTGTCTAGAAGGTGCGCAAGCAGGACTCAGCTGGACCACGATATTAAAAAAGCGAGACAATTACAGAGTTGCTTTTGATTATTTTGATGCAAAAAAAATAGCCAAATATGATGAAGCTAAACGAGAAGAATTACTCCAAAATGCAGGCATCGTGCGCAATAAATTAAAGATAAAAGCCTTCATTAAAAATGCGCAAGCTTTCTTACGCCTGCAGGAAGAATACGGTAGTTTTGATGCATACATATGGCAATTTGTGGGTGGTAAACCGATTCAGAACAGCTGGAAAAACATGAGTGAAGTGCCTGCTAAAACAGAATTGTCTGACCGGATGAGCAAAGCACTCAAAAAAGAAGGGTTTAGCTTTGTTGGGTCCACCATTTGTTATGCCTTTATGCAAGCTACTGGCATGGTCAATGACCATGCTACCCATTGTTTTAGGTATCATGAAGTTCAATAAATGTTTCCAAGGTTTAGATGTGTCGAAAATGGTCTCAAGCAAGCTGTAGATACTTTGCTTCATTAATCCTTTTTAGAATGTCTATTTTTATACTTACATGAGTGTTACTCTTATATCTTCACCACTGCAGGGCTTTACTGATTATCGTTTTCGCAATGCCGTAAATCATCATTTCGGAGGAATTGACACTTACTATGCGCCCTATATACGACTTAATGGTAGAATGCTTATTAAAGCCATTTACGAACGGGATTTAGCATTGAAAAACAACCAAAAAATAGATGTGATCCCACAGGTCATGACTTGTAAACCAGATGAGTTTCTATTTGTTACAAAATATGTCCAATCTCTGGGTTACAAAGAACTTAACTGGAACCTTGGTTGTCCTTATCCAATGGTCACCAATCGTGGGATGGGTTCGGGAATGATCGCAAGTCCAGACAAAATAGAAGAAGTATTAGATCTTGTTCATTCGGAAACAGATATTGTGGTGTCTATGAAGATGAGGATGGGTTACGAGAGCCCTGATGAGATACTCAAAGCTTTTCCAGTTTTAGCTAAATATCCCCTTAAAAACATTGCCATCCATGCTAGAATTGGTGCCCAACTTTATGAAGGAGGAGTTGATTTAGATGCTTTCCAGCGTTGCATAGATGCATCCCCTCACACCCTGTATTATAATGGAGATATTACCAGTGTTCAAGTTTTTCGCACCATGCAAAATCGATTTCCATCCATCACACATTGGATGTTAGGTAGAGGATTAATAGCTGATCCATTTTTGCCAATGATGATAAAAAATGATACTACTGAATATCCCGAAAATCGAATCGAGTTGTTTAGCAAATTCCATGATAGGTTGTTTTCAGAATACGAACAAAAGCTAAGTGGTGAAAAACACGTTATTATGAAAATGCTCAGTTTTTGGCGCTACTTTGCTCTATCTTTTACTGATCCAGATCGTATCATAAAGAAAATCAAAAAAACCAAAACCTTTGAAGCCTATGACCAGGTCATCCATGACCTTTTTAAAAGAGAAAGGAAGATGGAAACGAAATTAGTTTACTAGACAAGCCAATAGATTACTTATATTCATTCAACTTAAATCAAGCTTATGTTTGGATTATTTAGAAGAAAAGCCTCAATCGAG
Source organism: Saprospiraceae bacterium (assembly GCA_020631235.1). Classification (GTDB taxonomy): domain Bacteria; phylum Bacteroidota; class Bacteroidia; order Chitinophagales; family Saprospiraceae; genus JAHDDO01. The sequence goes on from JAHDHQ010000036.1 coordinate 14,538, forward strand.
GATTTTGATGAAGCAAAAGTGGATGGAACTGTCTATCCAGTGAGTGCTTTGACACACATGGAGCATGCATTAGCTGATGGTACTATAGGCACCGCCTGGATCGATCATGGCTATAAGCACTACATCTTTAAACAATTTTGCCCTCATTTTTTTAAGATCCAAATTAGTCTCGAAAAGCTAAGTCAGGATGAAAAAGAAACACTTGATTTTGCTAGCTTGGAGGATTACTTTGACCGTAAATGTAAAGAGATCGGCGTCAGTCATCTAATCGCTCGATTCGCTACTGATTATGGTTTAGATCTATTGTTCTATACCGAACCAATGGATGCCTTTGAGCAAATGTGGTCATCCTTAATCGAGTCTAACCCATTTAATGTTTTATTGGGTGTTGAGTTTAATGCGTATGATCATAGATGGCGCTCAGCCAGTAGAATCCTTCGGTAAGATCAACTTCTCTCTTTTAATCATTGAGGGCAATTGATTTTAGCTAAGAAACATGATGGATCAATATTTATATGTATTTTAAGGAATTCATGTATTGAACTTTTATGATTGTGGCGTGAAACAAGATATCCAAAAAACATCATTACATTCCCATCGTTTCTGGCCTGATTGGCTGAGTTATACTTATTTGGCTGGTGTATTCATTTTGGCAGTCTTAGCCTTTTATCCAAAGCTTCTAGATTATACCTTACTTCCAAGATATCTAACTGCTTCCTTGACAATATTGAGCGTACTCTCCATTATTCTTTATCATAATTCAAGCAACAAAATCAGTATTATTTGGCCAGATTTTGATTTACCTACTGGTCTCCTGCTTGCTTATGCCTTATGGGGAAGTCTTTCTATTTGTTGGGCTTTAAGTTTTTCCGAAGCAATATTTGAAAGCTCGAAAATGTTTATAGGCTTAGCCTCTTTTTATATATGTCGCTTGTTGCTTTTAAATGACCCTAATTTTAAGGGTCGTTTAATAAAAATCATCATACTCCTGTGCATTCCAATATTATTTGTTGTCGGAATGCAAATGATTACAGTCGATTATTCCTTGGCCGCTGCTCATTATGAGATAAGAGGTATTAGTGGTCACAAAAATCTTTTTTCAACTGTGTTATTCCTTTTGCTGGGCTTTGTGGGTTCCGCCTATTTTACATCCAGGGATAAATGGCGATTGTTCAGTTTAGTTTTAGTGATAATCATCTTGATTTTGATGATTTATTTGAGAACTCGTTCGAGTTATCTTGCTCTTATTTTTGCTGGTTTAAGTTTTGGATATATTAATCTTCATTCAAGACTAAGACCGACATTGGCCAAAATAATTACAGGAGTAATTATTATCATGATTTTGTCGAGTCTATCCTGTTTTCTTTATTTACTCAACACTTACCAATTAGTGCCATGGTTACATGCATCGCAAATAGACGCACTTTGGCAATCAGATACTGGATATGAGCGCATTATTCTCTGGGAGAAAACAGGCTGCCTCATTAGGGCAAATCCTTTCTTCGGGGTAGGCACAGGAAATTGGCAATTAGCCTTTCCTAGTTGTGGGGTACATGATTTGTACAGCGTAGAATTAGATTCAACTACATTCCAGCGTCCTCATAATGACTGGCTATGGGTTTGGGCAGAAAACGGTATAATTGGTTTATGCTTATACCTGGGATTCTTTATAGCCGTACTTCGGAAAAGTTACGTTCATTTAAAAAACCTAAGTAGTAGACCCAACCGTATGGCCAGTCTCATTCGTCATGTCTGTATTATAGGTTTTATGCTTATTTCTTTTTTTAGTTTCCCGAAAGAAAGAATTGAGATTTTGATCCTAGTATTTACTTTAATGGGATTGCTTTATCCAACAGCATCGACACAAAAAAGCAAGGGCAAATTCAGTAATCTGTTAGTCATTTGCTTATTATTATTGTCAATGTTGTTGAACATTTTTATTGCCTACAAAAGAGTCAAAGGAGAACAGAACATGAAAGATGTGCTCATTTTAAAACAGCAGAAAAATTGGGCCCCAATAGTTGCGGCAGCCGATCGGGCTTATTCGGCTTTTTATACCATCGACCCTACGAGTATACCTATTCATTGGTACAGAGGCACCAGTCATTTTGCGCAAGGTCAAGCATCTGTAGCTAAGCAAGATTTTTTAATGGCAGAAAAAATGGCTCCATACAACCAGCATGTACACAATGATTTAGCTACTTGCTATGAAGTATTAGGAGAAAAGGCGTTGGCCAAAATACACTATAAGCAATCTATCGCCATTAGTCCTTTATTTGATGATCCTAAATTAAATTTATCTAAATCCTTTTTTAATGAAGGAAAATATGAGGAGGCATTAGAATGGGTAGAAAAAATAAAGGACGAAGAAGTTAAAAGAAAATATAAAGTTGCTATAGAACAACAATTAATGAAATAAAGAGTATGGCTGAGCAAATGATCATGACATTAGAAATGTCGGCTAGAAGTATTCGGCATAAACTTCTAATTTTTAACAAAAAGAAAAATAGGGGTTTAGCCAGACTCATTCATCTTTATTGTGACGTGGAGGAAAGGAAGATACATTAAACTCGTAATATTAAAAATCAAGTATAAACACTTTATCACAATCGTTAAAACAAACCTTATGAAAGGATTAAAAACAATCAGTTCCATTTTATTACTCTTAATGATAGGCATTAGTTCATGTATCAAAGAAGAAGATAATCCAGTAGAAACCGAAATTCCAGAAGTACTTGTAACGGCTTCCATCGAAGGCACCGTGGTGAACGAATCTGGTGTAGCTCTAGAAAACGTAGACCTCTATTTAAGAGGAAACACCACAAGTACAGATGTAAACGGAGTTTTTTCTTTTAGCAACATTGAAATGAATCAAAATGGTGCTCTAGTTAGTGCCGAAAAAGATGGATATTTTAATAACACTAAGGTCTTAATTACTAGAGCTAATCAAACCTCCTTTACCAAAATAATGTTGGTCGAGAAAAAACTGACTGCCAGTTTCGAAGCAACAACAGGTGGTGAGGCGATTACCAATGGAGGTGCAATCGTTGACATTCCTTCCAATGCTGTACAATTAGAAGGTGGAGGCTCTTATAATGGCACCATCAATGTTTTTGCTACATGGCTAGATCCAACTGCAGAAGATTTAAATGAAAGAATGCCTGGGGATCTGAGAGCAACTAATGCAGACAATGAAACAGTAAAATTAGCTACTTACGGAATGATAGGTGTAGAATTAGAAGGTGCTAATGGAGAAGCTTTAAATATAGCAGAAGGACAAACAGCAACTATAGAATTACCAGTTCCTGATGAATTATTGGGTTCGGCACCAGCCACCATTCCGTTATGGCATTTTGATGAGGCTACTGGTTACTGGGTCGAAGACGGTGAGGGCACACTGACGGCTGACAATACTTATGTGGGAACAGTGAGTCATTTTTCTTATTGGAACTATGATCTTCCCTATCCGTATGTAACCATACAGGGATTAGCTAATAATGAAGATGGTGAAGGAGTTAGTTGGTTGCCACTTGAAATTAGTATTACAGATGGAGCAGGCACCATTTATGGCTATACCGATGGAGATGGTATTTTTGAAGGATTTGTGCCTAAAGATGAACCTCTGACATTAACTGTTTTCGGGAAATGTGGAGAACCAGTTTATACTAGTCCATTAGGTCCATTTTCCGAGGATGCCATCGTTCCAACATTTGAAGTATCAAGTTCGGCTACTAATGTCGTTACATTATTTGGAGTTTTACATGATTGCAGCGATATGCCCGAATCTGATGGTTATGTAAAAGTAGAATATGGAGAATTTTATTTTGATTTCATCGATGTAAATCAAGATGGAAGTTTTAGTGGCTCAATAGACGTGTGTGATCTAATGGAGGTCACAGTATCTGGAATAAGTAACGATCCATTCTCACAAGGAACTACGGTGACTTATCCTATTGATGGCAATTCAGATATAGATGTGGACACGCTAATTAGTTGCTGGTAAACAAAATATAAAAGGGTATTAAAATCCTGGGAGCATATGCTTTCAGGATTTTTTTTTTAGAACGCCTCCGCAATTTTAATGTACAATTTGCTTTTGCCTTGTCCGAAACCTACGTCTATCCTTAGATTTAGATTTTCTTCTGGGTCGACTAAAAATCGGATTCCTGCGCCATAAGCAAAGCGAATGTCTTGGAAAGAGAATTGACTGATCACAGGAGCAACTTCACCTAGACTAGAAAATGCTACCACGCCCCAACGATGATTTAGCTTCTGCCTCCATTCTATCTGAGTAGCCATAAAATGACGATCCGTATATCTACCTTCAAAAAATCCACGCATAATCTCATGACCGCCTAATCGGCCCAGTTCTAGCAATGGAGTGTTTCCTTGACTAAAACGTGAGGTAAAATGAAAAGCAAGAATGCTTTTATTACTTCGTAGAGGACTCATGTAATATCTCGCATCAAAACGAGTCAATTGAAAATTTTGAGTGCTAGCTAGTTTCTTATCATACCATCCATGAGTAAAAGCTAGATAAAGACCTTCGTTGGCATTCAGTACATTATCACGGCTATCATAAATCAAGGCCATTTGACCGCCTAATGATCTCGATCCATCAGAGCCTGAGCGACTTTCTCCTTCTAACAAACCACCTGGTTTAGCTATGACTTTAGTGATTTGATTATACCTGGGACCAATTCCAATAAACAGATCTGGAAAGAATATTCTTTTGAGGAAAATGGGTTCGATCTGTAATTGATTATAGGTAAAAGCTTCTTTATCAGATGTAGGTGTATCTTGTCCGACTCCGAAATATAAACTTGGAAAGGACTGCACCCTTACATTTCCCGAAATGCGGTACTTCTCTTCAGGGAAAAAGACATCGAAACCAGAAAAGAAAAAATATCTATTTTCTACCGTATACTGGACTGACAAAGGTATGTTCGAAGTTCTTGTTTCAGGACCAGCACCTCGAACTTTAAACAATCCTTTCATGCCTATCCCAAAACTTAAATTCGTTTCTGGAGCATAGGTTATAACCGGTGTAAAAATGGCTTTCATTGGATAAATAGAACTATCCTTAGCCACTGCTTTCTTGTTTGGATAGACGGTTAAAAACTCGAGTATATTGTTGAGTACTTGACCATGCATATTAGATGGTACAAACAATAATAAACACAAAGAAATACTGTAAAAATTGAGTTTCATTAATGTTATCTATAAGTCTTTAAGGCAGTGGCAAATTTAAACGATTGCTACCAATTTAGTTGCATTAATTTAGAAACGTACGCGAGCTATTTTCCGTTTCATAGGCTCAAATTTTAATATATATTTAGAACTTAGTTAAGTTTCATTATTAAGATGCTTTGCCACATAAACGCCCATGCTCGCGCATGCTTGGAGTAAATAACCACCTGTCGGTGCATCCCAGTCTAACATTTCTCCAATGCAATACTGTCCCTTTAATGTATTCAATTGGAATAGTCGATCAATAGCTGATAAACATACCCCTCCTCCCGTGGAAATAGCCTCATCTATATTCGCAGCTCCAGTAACTTTTATGGGGTATTTTTTGATGCTTTGGGCCAATGTTGCATTATCTAAAAACTCACTTTTATTTAAGGAAGATTTTATTAATGTCAAAGCGGGTAATGCTAATCGCAGGTTTTGCTTTAAAGTGCTTGTTGTGTTGGAAGTAGACTGTTGCAGTTTCTCGATGATATTTTCTAGTGATAATGTTGGTTTAAAGTCAATAAGAATTGTGGCTTCCCTATCTGTTTCCAGTTTATGCTGAATCAATGGGCTCAGGCCATAAATGGCATTGCCTTCCAATCCGAATTGGGTAATCACAGCTTCACCCTTTTGGGTCTTATGGTCGATACTTGCCGTTATATTTTTAAGAGGTGTGCCTTCATGTTGGGATAAAAATGCTTGGGTCCATGGTATTTTAAAGGCGCAATTTGAGGATCTAAATGGAATAGTTTTTATGCCATTATTCGTAAAAATATCCAACCAATGTCCATCAGATCCAGTAACCTTCCAACTGGAGCCGCCCAAAGCAAAAACTACCCTTTCGCTGTCCAGCATTTCTGAGTCATTTAAGACTATTGATTGGTTTTCACTCCAGCCGGTAAAACGCTTTTTGTAAGCAATGGAAACTCCTCTCTTTACTATGTGCTGTTCGATGGATTTTAAAACGTTTATGGGCTTAATCCCCTTTTCAGGAAAGACTTTACCACTGCTGCCGACAAATGTGGGTATACCGATAGAGAGTAACCACTTCCTCATATCTTCGTTAGAAAAAACATCGAACACGTGATCGAGATAAGCTTCAGGCGAATATCTCTGTTTGAAGTTGGCCATGTCTTCACTATGTGTCAAATTAAAACCTCCATCTCCAGCGACCAAAAATTTACGCCCTAAGGAAGCTTTTTGTTCGTATATAGTTACATCAAATTTGTGAGTATCAAGAAAGGATGCCACAAACAGTCCAGCTGCTCCTCCTCCAATAATAGACAGCTTTTTTTTCATGAGCTAAAGTTTGCATTTTTTTATGTACATTGAATAAAGCTTAAACTTTTATTCTTCAATAAGCTGTTAAAAACAATTTACTACGCTTAATTTATTATAGATTATACATATATGAATCATGAACAACTTAATGGGGTTGTAAACTCTATGCTAAATGGGGTGAAAATTGAACGAATTAAAGAAAATCTAAAAGAGAAAAAAGTTGCAAAATTTAAACATAATTCTTTAATAGCAGAAGCAGAGCAAACTATCCAAGACCAACTTGGACCAAGTATAAAAATGCACCTACAAAAAGGTACTTTATCCCACCATTTGCCCCAATTTAATAAACTCAGTTTTGAACTATTTGACCGCCTAAAAGCCCACCAAATTGCCATTCTTGAAACTGAAAATGGAAATAATCTGACTGAAAAATCATTATTGGAGATTCACTATGAAAGCATGTCCGAAGTGAAAACTAGTAAGGTCCCTGCACGTAAAAGAATCCATATAAAACGAGCTGTAATACCTTATTGGATAATAGGTTTATCTGTGATCATATTAAGCTTTTTTTTAAATTTTGTATATGGTCCTGATTTAGGAGCAAAAGGACTCTTGCTTGGAATTAGCATAATTGCTCTAGGTTATCGAAGTCATGTTGAATAAAAAAGGATGTAGGTTTTACAATCCAAAATTTGCTTAAAACCAAGAGCTTAACTTCAAAGTTTTGCTTTACGTATAGATTCTAGTTATAGACAAGTCTTTAAGAATCAGCAGAGTATATTGCATTCTTTAAAATATATACGTATATTTATATAAAATTAATTACGTATGAATTCCAAATTAACACTATCAATTGAAGAGCAAGTTATCCAGCGAGCCAAAGAATATGCGAAAAAGCAAGGGAGAAGTTTATCCAACATCGTTGAAGAATATTTGAAATCAGTTTCTAAATCAAAAAAAAATTCAAAAAAATCAAAATTCCACCCATTAGTTGAAGAATTATGTGGTTCTGTAAAAATACCCCCAAATAAATCATATGATGAATTAATAGGTGAAGCTCTTATTGAAAAATATTCAAATAGATGAAAATATTTCTAGACTCAGATGTTCTATTAGATTATTTGACAGCAAGAGAGCCATTTCTAAATGAAATCAAAATAATAATTGATAAAGGAATTAAAAAAGAAGTGAAATTATTTACTTCCTCGCTCATAATAGCAAACATTCATTACTTTATTTCAAAAGTTGAAAACTCAAAACGAGCAATTTCAAAAATAGAAAAGCTGGTAAGTTTTATTAAAATTTTAAGTGTAGGTGAATCTGAAATATTAGAATCAATAAAGTCAAAATTCAAGGATTTCGAAGATTCAATTCAAAACTCTTGTGCAATAAGCCAAAAAATGGATTTAATAGTTACACGAAATGTAAAAGATTTTAAGCTTAGTAAGCTTCCAATTTTAACACCAAAAGAATTCGTGATAAAATTAGAAAACGAATGACCTGTCTATAACATTAGATAATCACAGCATATCCGTTCGTTCCTCACAGAGACGCTGGATATCATTATAAGTTAGTGATCATTCCCCAGACTTCACTCATCCAATTAGATAAATAGAATAAGAATTTCAACAAAAAGTATTATTCATTTTTAGAAGTAAAGTTCATTTAAAAATTCTATTTCAACCAAATCTACATTTAATAACCATGCATTTGCGAATGAAGCAATATTGATGTATTTTTACACCAAATGGATTAAATTATGAGTAGACAAAGTATATCATTCACAAAGCCCAATGATGCTTGGTTGAAAGAAATGGTCAGTAATCAAGAATATTCAAGTAAAAGCGAATTAGTAAATGATTTGATTAGACAAGCAAGAAAGCAGCAAGTTCAAATTGATTGGTTAAATAGAAAATTAGAAAAAGCTGAACAAAGTGGATTTACTAATCTAAGAAAAGAAGAAATTCTCAAAGAATCCAAATCAAGGATGAGTGGGTAAATACAAATTGAGTAATACAGCAAAAGAGGATTTAATTAGGATACATCAATTTGGAACCAAGCAATTCGGCATAAAACAAGCCGATAAATACTTCGAAGCATTCTTTGATTATTTTGATATAATTTCAAATAATCCTTTCTCATTCGAATCTGTGAATCATATACGAAAAGGATATAGAAAATGTCCATGTGGCTCTGATACTATATATTTTAAAGTCCAAAAAGACACAATTAAAATTATGGCAATAGTTGGCAAACAAGAAATTGAAAATATAATTTGATTGCAAAAAACGACCACTAACAATAGATATCACAGCATATCTGTTCGTACCTTACAGATTCGCTGAATATCATCATCCGCAATGCACAACAAAAGGATACTCTCTAATTTGTTCGAAAGAAAAGCGTACATTTTTTTACGAGCTGTCTTTTCTCAGATTCGGAAGCGGGTTTATCAATAGCCATTGCTATTAATTTGCTAAATGTAGATGAATTAATTGCCAATAGTTTTAGCAAGTACAAATCCATACCTAATACCTTCACTCGATATTTGATAGTATCGACTGCAGAAACTATACTTTATGTAATTTCACATTATAAAATTTAAATATATCCATTGAAAGTTTGCATTGCTGAAAAACCAAGTGTAGCCAAAGAAATTGCCAAAGTTATAGGAGCCAATACCAGAAAGGATGGCTATTTCGAAGGTAATGGATATCAGGTAACATGGACTTTCGGGCATTTCTGCACTTTACTGCCTCCTCAAGATTACAAACCGCATTGGAAACGATGGGATTTAGACAGTTTGCCAATGTTGCCTGATCACTTTAAGACTAAGTTAATGAGTGACAGCGGGGTTAAAAAGCAATTTAAAATCATCAAAGGATTATTTAATAAAGCAAAGTTGGTTATCAACTGCGGGGATGCAGGAACAGAGGGAGAATTGATCCAGCGCTGGGTCATTAAAGAAGCTAAATACAAAGGAAACGTCCAACGACTATGGATTTCATCACTAACTAGTGAAGCTATTCAAAAAGGTTTTGAAGACTTAAAACCATCGAGTTCTTTTGACAATCTTTACTATGCAGCTAGTTCACGAGCCATTGGTGATTGGTTATTGGGGATGAACGCAACGCGCTTGTACACCTTGAAATATGGTGGATACAAACAAGTATTATCCATTGGAAGAGTACAGACTCCCACCCTCGCGATGTTAGTCAAACGCCATCATGAAATCACCAACTTTGTACCTCAAGCCTACTGGGAATTACAAACTAAGTATCGAGAAGTCATCTTTAAGAACACCACCGGCAAATTTGATGATCCAGTAAAAGGTCAAGCCTTATTAGAGCAGATCACTGGCAAACCATTAAGGATAAACGACATTGAACAAAAAGATGGAAAAGAGTATGCTCCCAAATTGTATGACCTAACGAGCATCCAAGTACATTGTAATAATAAATATGGATTTACAGCGGACAGAACACTAAAAATAGTTCAGAAACTATACGAAATGAAAGTGGTTTCCTACCCTAGAGTAGATACTACTTATTTACCAGAAGATGTTTATCCTAAGGTTCCTGGCATTTTGAAAAAGCTAACAAACTACAGCAAGTTTACTCAAATCATCCTACAATCAAAGATCAGAAAATCAAAGAAAATATTTGATGATAAAAAAGTAACGGATCACCATGCCATTATCCCAACTGGAGTGCAACAACAACTCACCGGTGAACAGCAGCAAATCTATGACATGATTGTCCGTCGATTTTTAGCAGTTTTTCTCCCTGATTGTAAAGTGGCAAAAACAATCGTTAAAGCATCTGTGGAATCGGTACAATTTACGGCTAAAGGTAAAGAAATCATCGATCCAGGATGGCGAGTCCTATTCCCAAAAAAAGATAAACATCCGCCTTCCTCTTCAAATGAAAAAGAAAATGAAGAAGATAAAGTACTACCCTCCTTTTCTAAAGGCGAACAAGGTCCTCATGAACCAGCGCTCCTAGAAAAAATGACTAAAGCGCCCAAATATTATACAGAGGCTTCTTTACTTCGGGCCATGGAAACAGCAGGAAAACAGGTAGATGATGAAGAATTGCGCGAGTTAATGAAGGCAAATGGCATTGGCAGACCATCTACACGAGCAAATATTATAGAAACCCTGTTTAGAAGAAAGTATACCTATCGAAGAAAGAAACAAGTTCTTCCTACCGAAATGGGTATCCAACTTATCGACACAATAAAAAATAAACTCTTAACTTCTGCTGAGCTCACTGGACAATGGGAAAAACGACTCAAAGAAATCGAACTCGGAAGCTATAAGCCAAAACCATTTATTCAAGATATGAAGCAAATGGTGGATGATTTAGTTACCGAAGTTAGAATGGAAAAAAATGTAGCAAGATTTAAAACCACCAGCCCGAGTGCCTACAAAAAATCAACAACAAAAAGCAAGCGCAACAGCTATAAAAAAGCCACTAAAATCAAAACTAAAAAAGCGGCAATGCAATGCCCGCAATGCTCAAAGGGTACAGTTGTGAAAGGCAAAACTCGCTACGGCTGCAACCAATATGCAAGTGGTTGCACTTTTGGTATTCCGTTTATTTTTAAAGGCAAGAAGATCAGCGATAATCAAATAAAACGTCTGGTGGAAAAAGGATCTACTGTAAAACTAAAAGGCTTTAAGACTGAAGATGGTAAAGTAGAAGGAACCATTGAAATCAATGATAACAAGCAACTTGTATTTCGCAGAATGGCCAATGTCCCAGAAGCAAGAAAACCAACTACAGAAAAAAAAGCATCTATGCCCCAATGCCCGAAATGTAAAGATGGCCTTCTTATTAAAGGAAAAACTGCTTATGGTTGTTCTCGGTGGAAGAGTGGGTGTGATTTTAAGATTTTGTTTGCTGACATAAAAAAGCAGGCCGATGGCAGACCACTTACAAAAGCTTTAGTCATCAAAATTATACGCCAACATTCGACAAAATAAAGCTGGGCCTTCTTAACAAACAAAAAAAGGCCACTCTATCAGAGCAGCCTTTCTATTTTTATCACCTTTTTAATTTCTACTTAAGATCAAACCGATCAGCATCCATGACCTTTACCCATGCCTTAATAAAGTCTTTTGCAAACTTTTCTTTGGCGTCTGAACTGGCATAAACTTCGGCTACAGCACGTAAAATAGAATTAGATCCAAATACTAAATCTGCTCGCGTTCCTGTCCATTTTACATCGCCTGTTTTAGCAGAAGTTCCTTCAAATATTTCCTGATCCTCATTCACTGACTTCCAACTAATATCCATATCCAATAGATGCACGAAGAAGTCGTTGCTCAGCACGCCTATTTTGTCAGTAAGTACTCCATGTCTTGCATTATCTGTATTTGCTCCTAAAACTCTTAATCCTCCCACTAACACGGTCATCTCCGGCGTCGTCAATCCTAGCAACTGGGCTCTATCCACTAACAAACTTTCAGTAGAGACAGAAAACTTATTTTTTAGATAATTTCTAAAGCCATCCGCCACTGGTTCCAAAACGCCAAATGATTCTACATCTGTTTGCTCTTGACTCGCATCCACTCGTCCGCTGGTAAACGGTACTTCCATGTCGTAACCGGCATCTTTAGCCGCTTTTTCTACTGCAGCTGCACCAGCTAATACGATCAAATCTGCCATGGATACTGGCTTAGCAAAACTAGTTTGGATATCCGTGTATACAGCCAACACTTTATCTAATTGGCTTGGATTGTTCACGGCCCAAAACTTTTGTGGTGCCAGACGAATTCTAGCTCCATTAGCTCCACCACGCATGTCCGAACCTCTATACGTTGATGCAGAAGCCCAAGCTGTCGACACCATCTCAGAAACACTCAAAGAACTGTTTAATAATTGTTCTTTTAACTGAGCGATATCTGAAGCATCCAAAGTCTCACCTTGAGAAGCTGGAAGCGGATCCTGCCAGATTAAATCTTCCTTAGGTACTTCTGGACCGTGGTATCTCACTTTAGGTCCCATATCACGATGTGTCAATTTAAACCATGCTTTTGCAAATGCTTCTTCGAAAGCCGCAGGGTTTTCGTAAAAATGCCTAGATATCTTTTCATACGCTGGGTCAAACCTCAATGATAAGTCTGTCGTAAGCATTGTTGGCTTTTGCATTTTGGTGCTATCATGCGCCATAGGCACATCCATAGTATCACCTTTAGCTACCCACTGATTTGCACCTGCTGGACTCTTAGTTAATTCCCATTCGTTTTCGAATAAATTCTTAAAAAACAAATGTGTCCATTGCGTTGGTTTTTGTGTCCATGTCACTTCTAATCCACTAGTTATAGTATCACCAGCTTTACCAGAACCATGCGCATTTTTCCATCCGAAACCTTGCAAAGCAATATCGGCTGCTTCAGGCTCTGCACCAACTAAGGCAGCATCTCCCGCACCATGAGCTTTTCCAAAGGTGTGACCACCGGCAATCAAGGCTACGGTTTCTTCATCATTCATTGCCATTCGCGCGAAAGTTTCTCTAATGTCCTTTGCCGCAGCAATCGGATCTGGATTTCCTTCCGGGCCTTCAGGGTTAACATAAATTAAACCCATTTGTACGGCAGCCAATGGATTTTCGAGATCTCGATCTCCAGAGTAACGTTTGTCTCCAGCTTCCCATTGAGTCTCAGAACCCCAATAAACATCTTCTTCAGGTTCCCAAACATCCGCTCTACCACCTGCAAAACCATAAGTGGTAAAACCCATCGATTCTAAAGCTACATTACCCGTTAATATCATAAGATCTGCCCATGAAATCTTATTTCCATATTTCTGTTTGATCGGCCACAAAAGTCTTCTAGCTTTATCTAAGTTTCCATTATCTGGCCAAGAGTTCAAAGGCG